>CAVATM010000028.1:0-2198 GCA_963591775.1 bacterium | reverse complement strand
AAATTTCATACTTGTTTTCGTAGGCAAAGATACGACAATTATTTGAATTATGCAACTAACACCCCATTTTACATTAGAGGAACTGACCCGTTCTGCCGTGGCGGAGCAGCGGGGTATAGACAACACGCCCACAGCGGAGGTAGTGGAGAACCTGCGCACGCTGTGTCGTAATGTGTTAGAGCCTGCCCGCACGGCGTTCGGGTCGCCTATCTATGTGTCGAGCGGCTACCGTTGTACGGAACTGAACAGGGCGGTGGGAGGCAAGCCAACGAGCCAACACTTGCGTGGAGAGGCAGCCGACCTGCAAGTGAAAGGAGTTGCCAACCTGCGCAAGTTGTACAAGATACTCGACAACCTGCCCCACGACCAACTACTTTTTGAGACCAACGGCAAAGGCACGAAATGGCTGCATATCTCGTTCGTCAAGTTCGGCAACCGTAACCAAAGTATCGACAACTACAAAGCATAAACCCACCGAAATTGGTGGGTTTGAAAGCGTTCTTTGAAGTATTGATAAATAGTCGCAACTACCGAGAAATACTCGACAGTTTCCAAAGTGGAAACACATACCATTTTGCGCAAGTCCGCAAAATGGTACTATGTTGCAGAGCATATTGCGTATGTGGAGAAAAAGGAGTAATTTTGCAGCGCATTATGAAATACAGTAGGAAATCATTAGACAGAGCAGGGAAGGCGTTACTTGACCCTTTTACTCGTGGTGAAGTTATAGAGATGGTCAGCAATTGGCGTATGACCCACATCCCCGTGTTGCGAGAATTTGTTGAGGAATTAACCGAATACCTAAATTCTAATGGTATTTCATACGCTTTCTACTCACAGCGAGTTAAGCGTATGACATCTATTATTGACAAACTTCGTAATAATCCAACCATGGGGCTTGGAGGATTGCAGGATATAGGCGGAGCACGCTTTGTGTTTGATACAATAGATGGGGTGGAACTTTGTAAAAACGCTCTTCTGCACTTTGTTCCTGCTCATTTCACGCTTGTAAAGACAACAGACTATATTGACAATCCGAAGCCAAGTGGGTATCGCAGTATCCACTACATATACCAATATAGTAGCACCGATGAAAATTTCGATGGTCTGAAAATAGAGTTGCAGATACGAACCCGTTTGGAGCATAGTTGGGCAATGGCTGTTGAGACTGCAAGCCTTATTTCTCGCACATCCTTAAAAGCCAATATAGAGGACGGAAGTATTTGGAGAGATTTCTTCAAATTAGTGAGTGCTATCTTTGCCCAACGAGAAAAAAAGGCTGTGGCAGAAGAATTTAAGGCGTATACGCACGAAATGTATTGTAATGAGTATCTTGAATACACAGACAAATACAAATTACTTGACCAATTAAGTGCACTGCGAGTAACCGTAAACGCAGATAAGTTTTTAGATACAGCAAACAATGGATATTGTGTATTGAGCATAAACTTTAAGGGAAGAACCGTATCGTTTAGAACTTACCTTTCCGAAGAAGAAAGTAAGGCAACAAATATATTTGCACAGTTGGAACAAACCATTGACTCAGACGAGGCAGTATTGTTGGTTTCTCTTGCAAAAATGCAAGAAATTCGAGAGGCTTATCCAAGTTATTTCCTCGATACAAAGGAATTTCTATCTGCGCTATCGGATTTTAACACCTCTTGTTTGGTTCTTAGACAATAAATCTCTGCTATTCGTTTGCGCCACTTATCTATTGAAAACGAAGAAATAATAGACCAATTTACATTTTGACCTATGATACAATTATCGGAGATAATGGCAGGACGGAATTATCCTGAGAGCGGTACAATGCTATACGGGGATATTGCACAGCAGTTGAAAGACGGGCAAAAGATAGAGATAGACTTGCAGAATGTGCTATCTCTACCCTCTATGTTCTTAAATGCTTCGTTCGGGCGTATTGCAAAGGAATGTGGAATAGACACATTAAGGAGCAAGGTTACATTCCACCACATCACTCGTGCGCAAGCCGAGCGTTTACGAGATTACTTCAATAGCCTATCGTAAAAACTAATATATTCTAGCCCACTCGAATTCGGGGTTTACCCAAGCGACTATTTTCAATACGAAGATAGCCGCTTTTTGTATACACCCCAGAGAATGAAGAAGACATACACCATAGACGAACTACATACCCTTTGGGACAAAGCCAACAAGGGCAAGGCGGCACAGAGCGA
>CAVATM010000027.1:0-2386 GCA_963591775.1 bacterium | reverse complement strand
GTCCAGACTGATAGTAGACCAACTACTCAAACAAGACTAACACAACACACTTATGAAACCATTACAAGTAAAAATCAAGAAACTAAACGAGAATGCAGTTATTCCCGCTTACGCACACGCCACAGACGCAGGGCTTGACCTTACGGCAACAAGTAAGAAAATAGAGGACAATGGAGTAGTGACCTATGGCACGGGCATAGCGGTAGAGATACCCAAAGGCTATGTCGGATATGTATTCCCACGCAGTAGTAACAGCAAGAAAGACCTGCTTCTGACCAATTCTGTGGGTGTGATAGACAGCGGCTACAGGGGCGAGATAATGCTCAAATTTATGCCGTGTACATTCAACATTATCGCTCAATTCAAACACCGATTGTTACTATTCCTTTTCGGTGGGCGCAAAGTGCCAAGTCAAATTTGGCTGTATAGAGGACACGGAGCAGAGTATCAAGTAGGCGACCGAGTAGGTCAGTTAATCATTATGCCTTACCCAAAGGTGCGGTTCAATGAGGTTACGGAGTTATCCGACAGCGACCGAGGCAATGGCGGGTACGGCTCAACAGGAAAGTAATATGAAAACAAATTATCTATTAAATCAAGACTGCCTAATTGGTATGCAGAAAATACCAACAGAGAGCATTGACCTTGTAGTAACAGATTGCCCCTATCATATTTCCCACCACGGTACAAATTGTGGCGGTGGGATATTTGACGATACTAAAAACGCATACACCAAAAGCGGCAAATTATTTGCTCACAACGACATTGCGTTTTCCGAGTGGCTACCCGATGTGTACAGAGTACTTAAACAAAACACGCATTGCTACATTATGGTCAATGCAAGCAACCTCGCACGGTTGCAGATAGAGGCTGAAAAAGTTGGGTTTATCTATCAGCAGACACTTGTATGGAAAAAAGATAATGTCGTAATGAATAAATACTATATGAACCAACTCGAGTTTATCTTAATGCTCCGCAAAGGTGCTGCGAAAAGTGTCAATGATATGGGTATATCTAATTGCCTTTCCTGCCCTAACATTATAGGCAAAGGTGCAAAAGGAGCGCATCCGACTGCGAAACCTGTCCCACTAATGGAGTTGCTTATCAAGCAAAGCAGTAACGCTGGAGACATTGTCTTAGACCCATTTACAGGCGGTGGTAGTACACTTGTAGCAGCCAAGCGGTGCGAGCGTCAGTATATCGGATTTGAGATAGACAAAGAGTATTACCAAATGGCGCAAAAACGCCTTGATAACGAGCCACAACAAGCGGCTCTATTCTAATAACATCTACAACAACTTAAAAATTAAAAGATTATGTCAAACTTCAAAAAAACAATCAGCGAAACAGTAATCAAAAGTATCGAAAATGGAAACATTATCCGCGCAAACATTGGTGTGGATAAGAAATATCAGCAAGTCGCAAGGTTCATATTGGACTACGGAGTATCTGCTACGATAACAGAAAACGGAGAGTTCTTTGTGAATATACATTTTGATAAGAAAGAGTATGAGGGTATTGATTTTAATACGGCTTTTCTAATTGCTGGCAAGGACAGAGTGCGCAGAGCAGAACAACGCCTGCAAGATGAAAAGGCAAAATATCAAGAACTTGTAGAAACAACAACTCAAAACGAAAAGGTATGAATACAACAGAACAAGTGTGCTATGCTGCACAACAAATGAGAGAACAGGCTATCCTTAATGCTTATGCAGTTATAGCAATCTTAGGATTACAAGGCGATGACTTAGCGGAAAGGGAGGCGTTTGCACGCTATGGTAGGGCGTGGGTAAAAGATAGAGTAAAGTCAGGGCTACTGCATTATAGTAGGGTTGGCAAGGATGTCCGTTCCGCCAAAATGTACTCTCGATTTGAAATCGAAACTCTACGAAGAGCGGAGAAAAAAATCGAAGACCAATATACACAAGCAGCAATCGCATTGCGTAATTTGCACGATAGGGTGGAGAAATAACTCCACCTTATCAAACACAGTTTTTCCCTTAATTATCCAATCCTATGATTAAAAGCCAAATTCTCGGACTGATACTTGATATTGTATCGGAATGCTGCGAAATAGATAGAGAACAAATCCGTAGCACCTCTCGTGTAACAGAAGTTATCTATGCTCGTACTCTATTCGTATGGTACTGTAACGACTATGGTATATGTGTTAATGACATTGCTCGTTTCCTTTCTCGAAAGCGTACGGCAACCATTTACACATACCTTGCCAACTACCATATATACAAGCAAGCGTCAGTAACTTTCCGCTTATTTACACGATACATTTCCGATAAATTGGCACTAACTCTCCGAAAAGATTAACCGATATATCGCACTTTGTCCGTACCTTTGCAGCGTGATTTGCAAGCCACACCAATGGTGA
>CAVATM010000026.1:0-3847 GCA_963591775.1 bacterium | reverse complement strand
TGCCATCATCAGCAGGGGTTGGTTGATGAGGTACATGCCCTCGCTGGCATCAAATGCCATAAGATCCATAAGACTGCTCTTGGTGTAGCGGAATGTGGAGTTGGGATGGGCGTATGTCTGGAGGTAGTATGTGTAGCCGTCGCGGTAGAGGTCGAATGGCAACTTGGCTGCTTGCTCGGGTGTGACACCACTCATGTCGCCTACATACTCAGGAGCCTCGCCCTCAGCCTCCTTCTGTCGGGCGGCACTGGCATCGGCAAGACGCTCTTGCACTTGACCTATCTGCGAATCGAGGAAACCGTTGCGGCGCACCAGACCCGTATTGAACATACTCAGCGTGGCAACAGCCTTGAAACGCTTGTCGGTCTGCGCAGCCTTCAGCGTGTAACCGCCGCCACCGCAAATACCCAGAATACCCATGCGCCGGGCATCCACACCGGGGTATTGCGCCAATATATCGGCAGCCCGGCGTATATCCTCTATGCGGTTGGCTGGCTTGTCGGTGTTGCGCGGTTCGCCTTCGCTATCGCCTTGGTAGGCGGCATCGAAAGCCAAGCAGATGTAACCTTTCTCCGCCATGCGTTGACTGTATAGACCTGCCACTTGTTCCTTCACTCCGCCGTTGGGATGGGCCACAACGAGAGCGGGATATTTCTTCTCGGCATCGTAGTCGGCTGGAGTATAGACATTGGCGGCTATCTTCAGTCCGTTCAACAGATAGTTGATGCGGTGGATATTCACCTTGCCCTGCTCGTTCTCGGTTATGGCATTGTCGTAAACCAGTCCGAAAGGATTGTTGTTAGGACTCTTCACGGTCTTGAAATCCACCTGTGTGAATACTTCTGTTTGCTTCTTTTCCATAATTTTCTTTTTAGCGTTAATGGTGCCGCATACGAATAGCGACAGACAAATCATTGTTGTAAATAATCTTCTCATTGTTGTTGTTGTTTTTATTCCTTGACGATTCTTGACCCTCCGAACACGTCGCTCATTTCCATCGTGCTGAGAGCTTTGTCTATCTTTTTCACTTCATCCGCCGAGAGCTCTATGTCGGCGGCCCCGATGTTCTCCTTCATGCGGCAGAGGCGACGGGTGCCGGGAATTGGCACTATCCATGGTCTCTTGCACATCATCCATGCGAGCGACACTTGCGCCGGGGTGGCATGGTGCGCTTCGGCAAGTTGGTCGAGCAGTTCAAATAGATATTTGTTCTGTGCGAAACTCTCCTTCCGGTACTGCGGCATCACGGCTCGGTAATCATACTCGGCGTCAAACTTCGACTCTGCGCTGTAGCACTCCGTGAGCAGTCCGTTTGCCAAGGGCGAGAACGCCACGAAGCCCACGCCCAACTCCTCGCATACGGGGAAAAGGCTCTCGTGCCAGCGTGCCATCATCGAATAGCGGTTTTGAATGGCAGTGACGGGGCACACCTTATGGGCACGGCGCAGATACTCCTCTGTGGTCTCGGATATTCCCCAATGCAGAATCTTGCCTTCCTTGATGAGGCAGGACATGGTGTCCGCCACCACTTCCGGCTCCACCTCCTTGTCGATGCGGTGCTGATAGTAGAGGTCGATGTGGTCGGTGCGCAGTCGGCGCAGCGAACCCTCCACCGAGCGGCGTATCGATTCCGGTCGCCCATCGGTGATGATGTCGTGGTTGCTTGCCAGGTCGGGGCGTGCGAAGCGAATGCCGCACTTGGTGGCGATGACCACCTTGTCGCGATACTTGTGCAGCGCCTCGCCCACCACCTCCTCGTTGTAGTTCGGGCGGTCGGGCGTGCCGTACAGTTCGGCGGTGTCGAAGAACGTGTAGCCCATGTCCACCGCCTCGGCAAGCAGTTCCAGCATCTCGTCCTTGTCGGCAGGCCGGCCGTAGGCGTGGCTCATGCCCATGCAGCCCAAGCCCACGGCGGACACACGCAGTCCGCTCATTCCTAATGTTCTGAATTTCATTGTTTTTCTTTATTGTTACTTACATTCTTCTCCGTAGTATTACTTTGCATAATCGGCATAAGGAAAGCGTCGAAATCATTGGCCCAAACCGAGGCATTGCCGCCTGTGCCGTAGCCGTGAGGATAATCCTGCAGGATGTGCGTCACAACGGTGCATCCAGCCTCGCGCACGGCGTTGGAGTTTTGGGTGAACTGCGAGGCAAATCCGTCTCTCGTTCCCCAACAATAGAATGCCGGAGGAAGATTGGCGGCACGGAGCATACTGACATTGTTCATCGAAACGCTCAGACGACCATAGAACGAATAAATCATGCCCACGGCGCAAGCCGATACAGGCACGTTGTCGAGTTCGTCGGGCTGATAATTGCTGTCGAGCGAAGAGGCGTTCTTCAGGTCGCGCCAGTTGAGCAGTACCTCACCGTTGAGTATGCCGCCAGCCGAGAAACCGACCAAGGCAATGTTCTCAGCGTTGATGCGATAATCCGTGGCATAGGCGCGCACATAACGAATGGCACGCTGGAGGTCGGTGGCACTCTCCTGCATGGTGTAGGGCTGTATGCGGTAGTTCACCACGAAGCATTGGTAGCCAAGAGCCGTGAGCATGTTTGCCACATCATAACCCTCGTTCTGTACGCTGCGGAATATGAAGGCTCCTCCCGGACAAATCATCACGGCACCTTTGGGCGTTACGTCCTGCGCCACGGTGAATACCTCCATATTCGGGATGAAGTCTGTACCGTCGGAGTTGTTTGCGTTCTTGGTTGTGGCAGGGATATTTCCCTTATACCACAGATTGACCATGCCGTTCATTGGAGCCTTGTCGCCAACGGTCTGGTTGACAGCCTCATCGGGATTGCTCATCGTTCCGTCAGACGGCCGTTCGTTGCCCATCGGATTGTCATCGTCGGGGCGAGTTGTGTCGTTGGTGCTGCATGCCGTCATATTCATGACAGTCATGGCGAAAGCGAGTAATAATGTTATTCTTCTCATGTCTATACGGTTCTATTTTGTTATGGGGTTAATCCTAGTCGTATTGTCTTTCATCTGCCGCTCCCAGAACCTCACGGCATCGTCTATCCATCCTTCGGCAACCGTCCCCGTGCCAAGACCGAAACCGTGAGGCAAGCCGTCGTACACATGAAACTCCGTCGGTATGCCGAGTGAGGAGAGACCGTCGATCCGTGCCTTCATTGTGTGCCATGAGGCGATGCCGTCGCTGCTACCCACACAGACGTAGGTGGGCACGTCATCGCGAGAGCAGTCGCTCAGTCCGGTATATTGGATAATGGCTGCACCGGCCTTGGGCAGATTGTCGCCACCGAAAGCCGCTGTGCCATAACCGCTTACCCAAGCCGCCATGCGTCCGCCAGCCGAACCGCCCCAGAGCGAATAGCAGTCAGCATTTACTCCCAACTCGCCGACATGGGCAAAGATGAAACTGATGGCTCGTGCCAAGTCCTCACACGCAGTCTGTGCACCGGGCCGGTAGATAAGAGCGAAAGCGTTGTAGCCTTTCTTTGAAAGTTCCAAAGCATGGGGAAAACTATCGTGCATCGCTCCTACATAGGCAAACGCACCGCCCGCATTGCATACGGCGAAACGGGAACCTCGACTGCCACGGAAGAAGAACAGTCCTGTATCTTGTTTCCGTGGATCAGCGGCTTTCTCCTCGTCAGAATAGATGTTGTAGAAAACGGTCTGTCCTGCTGAAGCCTGATTGTGAAGATAGTTCACTATCGCCACCGTCTCGTTCGGATCTATATAATTATAATAGGTGAGACGCAATTGTTCCAAGGTTTCGCCGCTCCAATAACTGCGTTGCACGGGGAACAGCAGATGGCCGTATGGGGCATCCCCGTTGTTTTCGGCCCCAACAATGGCCACTTTGCCGAG
>CAVATM010000025.1:0-7722 GCA_963591775.1 bacterium | reverse complement strand
GGTAGAAGGTAACCGCAGGAATAAGTAAGTCGAGGCTGTCTATTGCTAACTGGTAATGGGCAGCCTCCTCGCTTTGAATACGCTTATTCGTAGTCATATCTGTACCGCTCCCTACATATAGTATTCCCTCCGAAGCAGCCTGCTCTAACCCATTGCGGAGGTTTCTCAAAGAAGCCAAGTACTCCATAAGACTTGCAGGGTTCTTATATTCGGCTATGATTGCGTCTATTCTGCGAGAACGCTCCGACAAGTCCAAATCTCCGTTTCGCTTGTACCGACTACGCTCGAAATATAATCGCCCATAGAATATGGCATACTTATACCCCGCTATCTCTTTGTCGTAATCCGCAAAAGTGTGAATATGCTTGAACAAACGATATACACTAATCGGATTAAGTTTTCGTAATTTTTCTAAGAAAGTCATAAATCTATAAGGTAAATTCGTTGAAATACTTACTATCAGGTATCGGGTCGGGTTTGCGTTCCTCGTAGAAACGCACAGAGCCCATTAGAGGTTTATAGATAAAATACATTCCAATGGCTCTCGTGATTACTCGGTCATCGTGGCAGCCATCTACTGCCCCCATTGTTCCATCGGGTTTCTCCTCGAAAGTTTTCATTTCGTCCACCGCCTCTTTACATCGCTCGTAATACAAGCCCTCACGCAAACACATTTTAAGCATAGAGCATATCTGCGGTTTGCTACTGCTGTTTGTACTCCACCCATATCGCTCTATCTTACTCGAATCGTCGCTTGTGTTATTTGCGGCTCGCTTGTATAGGTTACGATAGAAATCTTTTATCTCTACCAAAACCGTACGGAAATAGTCTATCGTATGTGTTTCTATCGTATTACTCTCTATCACAAGTAGAGCATTATTGTAGTATGTCCCTATCTGTGCTGCTTTCCAAGCGAGCAAGTCAATGTCTAAATGCCCCGCCCACTCTGCTGCCACCTCAGGTAGTCCGTCTGCCTCTATCTGCCAATACCTATCAAACACACAGATAACAGAGTTATCGGCTGACGCAGTATGTCCCTTGCCTAAGTCCACCGTTACCAAATAGCGGTTGTGCATTTTGGTTTGGTGGTCTGCGTTTTTCCATATCTTCAAACGCCCCTTAGGGTCTTGCTCTAAATGCAAGTTCTCCAATGCGTGCTGCCCTTTCGGCTCATCCCCATAAATATCTCCCACAAAACTCGGCTCGCAACAATGCTCGTATTGCTCATCCACATACTCATTCGGAAAGAAGTTGCTACCCGTTGATTGAAACGCCTCAATATCGGTGGAGGGGAACTCTGAACACATACGCCAATGTTCACCGTCAAACTCCCTATCTTTAATACGATACCAAGCGATTGCCTCCAATGTAGCACCGAGAGTAAACAACCATTTCTCGTTCTCGTTCATTGTCTCTATGAACTCGTGGTAGTTGGGTATGCTCGTTTGGTATATATCAATCTGAAACCAAGCCACAAAGACAGCGGTGAAGTTGTTCTTACCTTTCTTTGCCGCTTGATAGGTATGGTGGAAATAGTTACCCACGCCCTTTGCGGTACTCTCCAATGCTTTCATTGTGTATGCACCAGGGTTGATAGAACCAAAGATAGACTGCACCAAGTCCTCAGGTTTCTTTTGCGCAGTTGCTTTCCAAAGACCGACCTCCGTAAGGTGCGCCATCTTGATATTCTGCGAACGGATTTTCTCAGGCTTTTGAGCAGAGCCGATAGACACCGTTGCACCATTGGTAGAAATCTTTCGGGTACTATTCGATTTCATATAGGGACGCAACTCCGGCTTCTCCTCTCCCGTCAAATCTACATCGTAATGCTCAAATGCGGTGTCCATCATACCCAACACAATCTTGGCCTGGTCTTCCACATCCGCACAAATGACTGAGTTCCAGTTCGTGCGCCACTCATTCTGAATCCACGACTGATATGCGTCTATACAAGTAGAACCACCCCATTGCCGTGCTTTCAGCAGAATAATATCTATTGGCTTCCCCTGTTTGCGTAGTTTCTCCATGGCAGGGACAAGCACGGTGCGCTGCGGGCGATTAAGAATAAAAGGCACTAACTCTGCCGTCTCTTTGTCGTATATATGCCACTTGGTCGCACACCAGAACTCAAAGTCGTATCGTTGCCGACAACGAATAAACGACTTCCATACACGTAGCATTTCCTTGCCGTCTGTTACTCCGCCAAATAAACCACGAGCAGTATTACGCAGTGTTACTCCCTTACGAATAGACTGAACTATCAGTTCGCACTCCATTTCTTTCGGAATGAGCATATTCGGAATAGGGGCGTCTGGAATATAGATAGGAATACGAGGCATATCATCGCTGACGATAGTGCCTACTAATGGATTATAAGGAGCAGTATTGGTTGCAATACGCTCCTTATTTATCTCTATGATACTCTCAGGACTATTCCAATTATACTCTATCACTGCGTATAAATTTACTTGCTGTTATACACCCCTGCTCTCGCTTGGCTATGACAAAGTTTGCAGTCTCCAATAGTTTCTTTTGCAGGCGTTCTTGCGCTTTAATCTGTCGACTATTGTCAATCTCTCCATATTTGTACAAGAACTTCCGATAAGCAGCCCAATACATAGACAGGTCTGTTTCTTGTACCTTATCGCTGGTGTTCTTAGTGTTGAGATTGTTGAGCCTGTTCTGCACATACACTACATCGTCTTGATTTTTGACAGAAACAGGCAGACGAGCAAACAGAGTTTTGATGTCTGCGAGGAAACGATACTGCTCCTCGGGGGCTATGCTAATGATATTGTGCATAGGAATTATCAACTCGTCAGGCAGTGCATTCTCGTCTTGTAGTATCGGCAATAATGCTTGGAGGGCTGCAATCTCCTTTCGCATAGATTCTCTACAATAATACGCACTCTCGGAACGCAGAGCAATCAACTTTGCCTGCTCCACCGAAACACTATTTTCTTTTGAGGTAGCCACGAACTATTTGGGTTATTGAGTTATCAGATAGATAGAATGATTTCGCTTGACTTTCGGCTGTCATAGTCCACAACCATTTTTGCGACTTATCAGGGTGCTGCTCTTTCAACCGTTCGTATGTCTCAACCAAGTCCTCTATTTTTTTCCGCCCTGCATACGATTTCAATAGATACACCCCACGATAATAATTGCAGACATACTGCTCTGCTTTCTTCGGGGAGATATAAAACTTTGGAGCAGTCTGTCTTGACACCAGCAAAATAATGGAACGCCAATCATAGTATTGGCAATTTATAGTTCCGTCAAGCATATATTCCACACGCTTGCGCAACTCTTCGTCTCTCTCTATGGTCAAGTCTTTTATCAAAACATTGCAAAGTTACAACAGAATTGAACTTTTTCCAAATATGTACCAAAAGTTTTCTAAATATGTACCAAAAACATTTCATATATTGCGTAATTTTGCAACCAAATCAAAATTCATTTTGTTATGGAAAACGAAGAACTTGAAAAGGAGAATGTACAGCCCCAACAGCAGGTATCACAAACGCCCGAGGAGGACGCTTGGGTGCAAGGTATGGAGGGCAAGTACCCCGACCTGAAAGGGAATCGTGAGGCTTTGTATAAGGCTTCTCGTGAGGGGTATGATAGAGAGCACGAACTCAACAAGAGCAATGCGGATAGCTATGGTAAAATCTACAATGCCATACAGAGTTCGCCGGAGGCTGCTAAGGTAATCAATCGCTTGGTCAATCCGAAAGACGGTGAAGAACCGGAGGCTGCTTTTGCAGAGTTTGGAGAGGACTTGGTCGATTTGCTCACGGGCAAGATTGATTCGCCTACTTACTCGAAACGCAAGAAAGAACTTGCCGAGCAGAAAGCACGAAACGAGGAACTGAATGTAAAGGCAGGCGAGGCTTTTGTAAGTGCGTGTGAGGAGTTAGGCAAAGACCCCGAGGAGATAACCAAGGAGTTGGCTAAAAAGTACAACGCAGGCGGAGAGGGTGAAACGGATTTCCGTGCAAGTAAGGATTTCTATGTGGCTCTCATTCGTTCGCTTACCTATGACGATGACTTGGTAGCCGCAGAGGCTCGTGGTCGCAACGCACAATTCACGGAGCGTAACAGACGCAGTAGCGCACAATCGGACGGACTACCTCATTCGCAGAGCGCAGGCGGACAAAATGCTAAGTCCGACCCGAACTCACTTAGTGCGATTGCAGAGAGACGCAAACGAATGGCAAATTAACATAAACTAACCAATTAAATTTCACTATTATGGCAGAAGTAACTGTAACTGACCCTATTACCAGTGCAACCGGCACTTTGAAAGTAGGTGTTCAAACTCCGGGTGTAACTACCGGAACTGACGGTGCAGGCGTGCATGTTGAGCAAGCCCCGCTGTCTGCTGCTTTAACGGAGGAGGCTGTGCCCGGACTATTGCATACCCCTTTCGATAAAGATGTAACTATTATGGGTTACCCTGATACGGTAATCAACCAAATCACTCGTGAGATGGGCTATCGACAAATCAAGTCTATGAAGTTCGATAGTTTCTCCATTGACCAGCGTCGCTCGGCTGCTAAGGTAACCGAAACCACAGCAGTCAAAATCGCGGTGGCTGATGTCAAGGGTAGCAAGGTATTTAAGAATATCAAGACTATCAAAGTTGAAAACGAGGAGATTTTCCACGAGACCGACCAAGTAGTATTCAAGGGTGTGCAGGGGTACGACAAAGAGGGTCTTACCCACAAGATGTATTTCTTGAGTGCGTATGTATGCGAGGTTGACCGTGAGAATGGCGCAATCAAAGTTGTTCTCTTGAACGCTAACCCTGCTGATTCGTTGGGCGTAACCGAAATCGAAATTCCTGTTGATACGGAGGTTCTTATCTTGGGTCACGCTTTGGCAGAGGAAGACGCTCATGTAGCACCATTCCAATCCATTCCCGAACCAACTGAGCACTATATGCAGAAGTTTATGGTACAGGCTTCTGTTACCAATGTGTTCTTGGATAGCGAAAAGAATGTCAATTGGGGTCTGGCAGACATCAAGGAGACACTTACCCGTGAGTTCTTGTTGGAGATTGAAAAGACCTATCTGTTCGGACACAAGGGCTACTTCCTTGACCCGCAGACTAACAAGATGATTCGTACGCTTGGCGGTCTGTTCGAGCAAATGCTTGAGGAGGGCGTTGCACCAATTGAGATTTGGAAGGGCGACCTTACCGACGAGAGCATTATCAAGACGATGTCCGATATATTCGTAGGCAACCGTGGCTCGGAGCGCCGCTATATGCTGACGGGTATGGACTTTGCGTCGGCTCTGTTCTCGCTCAAGTCTATGCAACATCAGGTAAGCACCAATGCTACTCGCCGTCAATTTACTTACGATTGGCAGGAATGGAAGTTGTTCAACTACACTATCTCGAACAAGCCGTATGCTCTGTTTGATATGTTGGGCTTTGGCAATCTTGCTTTCGTATTCGATAAGTCGAATATCGAGCGTGTAGTATTCCGTCCTATGGACGAGGATATGCTTGACTTGGACAAGTTGATGATTGAAGACAGCAAGGTATTGCGTTGCTGCGAAATCTCGTCTATCGTTCTCAAATATGCTAAGTGCCACCGCATAATCATTATGCACGACGGCACGCAGGAGGACAATCCTACCGGGGCGAATGACGAGAAACGCCTTGCAGCCTAATCTCTAATCAAGTATGGTGGCGGGTGATACCGCTGCCATACTTTTTTCTATTTTCTATTATGAAACGATATATATCTATTGAGAGAGAAAAACTAATGACCGTCCGTATCAACGGCACAACGGTCTATATACGCTTCCGTGATATGGGTAAGCGTATCAATCGTGGCGTGTATGTTACCAACGATTCTGCCATAGCCACTGCTTTGGAGAACCACCCTGATTTTAACAAGTATTTCTTTCTCGAAAGCGGTTCTATCGAAACGACCGAGAGCAAACCGCAAGAGCATATCTACGACAAAGAGTACCCCGATGTGCATAGAACACAAGAGGCTAACAAAATACTTATGAATGAGTATGGAGTGAGCAAAGATGAATTAAATGCTAAGGAGGACGCTTTGCGTATTGCTGAGAAACTGAATATCTCTTTCCCTAATTTATGACCCGTGACAATTACATACTCGCAGTCAAGGCGAAGTTGGACGAGATAAGTCCGTTCGACGAGCCCTCCTCGTTCATTGCCGCCGACGGCGACACCGACTACGAAGAGGTAAAGCCTATCGTGTCCTATATAGACGAGTGTTTAGACAAAGCCGCTTGGTTCTGTCTGAACAATCTACCGCTCACTTTGCTTGCACGAGATGTAACAAAATGGAGTACCACTGCTTCGGTTGATAAGAAAGGTGTGGGGCATATTGCCAACATTGACGAGTATTGGCGGCTCATACGCTTGCACGATGACGCAGATATATGGGAGCGAGATGTTACTATGTTTATCTCCACTGCCGACCCGCTCTACCTCTTGCAGCAGAACGCTCACACACGGGGCGGTTGTGCCAAACCCGTGGTGGTCTATTCACCCGACACCTCCGAACTCGAACTCTATTCCTACCCCACCGGCTGTGGCTGCTGTCAGTGCGGTAATATGTTTACTATGCCCGTTGTCTTGTATTATATCGACAGCCATATCTCTGCCGAGAATGTACAGTCGTATATCGAGGACTTTATCGTGCTTGTCTGTGCGATGTATGTAGAGGAGATACTGGGAGACCCTAATGCAGCCAAGACTTTTGCAGACGAATTTGAAACCAAGAAAACTACTGTACTACAATGATAACTACCCAATGCCCATTAGGACAAGACCCTCGTATGTGCGCCCACTGCGTGCATAATGCTACCTGCGCCAGTCGGTGCGACACCACCAAGTGCGATGTTATATGGGGAGAGATTACAGGCGACCTCACCGACCAAACCGATTTGGCAGCAGAGTTTGCAGCAGTCCGCTCGGAGATAACCCACGCAGCCTCGTTCTCTAATGTGCGCCTGAATATCATAGACGACAATCTGTATGTGATTGCGCCCGTCGGAGAACTCAACGCCGACACAGACCAGCCCGTCTTCGCCCGCTATACAAGGAGTAGTATTCGGCAAATTGTCGATGGTAGAAACTTTCACTACAAGCGTAGGGGTTGGATAAGACCTACACAGCAAGAAAAGCTCAATAAAAAATACCCCTATGTACCTATGGTAATGGAAAAGGTAACACGCTGGGACAGCGATGTATACGACTACTTTGTCGTAAAAAGTGGTGCGTCAGATTTTATGAACCAATCTCGCACCTATACATCTAAGGTCGCAAGAGATTTATATGTAGCCTACCCACCCAAAAATGACAGTCTTCGTCTAAAAAACAAAAAACTTGGACTTTGTATAGAGCGTAATGGAGTACAGATAACAGACTACCTACCCTTTGCCGTTCGTCATACACAACATATAGAAAATGATGTATGGACTGATGGGTATGTTCTAAGTCGTTGGAATACGTATGGCGTAATATGATAAGTATAATAAACAAAAAAAGTGGTCACAGAGGCCACTTTTATGACATAAGATAAAATGTATCTCTAGTCGCCGGTACGATATAAATCGCCCCGACACGACAAAGGTACAACAATTTTCCGATATAGCAAAATAGTATAGCAAAAAAAATGTCAAAGACGCAGAACATAATCAACAAAGGCGTGCATTGTAAGATACGGGTGT
>CAVATM010000024.1:0-18521 GCA_963591775.1 bacterium | reverse complement strand
CCCGCCTGCAAGCCTACGGCAACAAGGTGGTCGTCTGCCGCACAATAGACGAGTTTATAGAAGAGGTTTCTTCCTATCTTTCCAATAGTTAGTTCCCGTTTGTTTGAGATAAAAATCCCAATCGAATAAAGATAATAGTTTGTCATTAGCCTCCCATATATGCGTATAATCGGGAGCAATATATATATCAGTAACGCTTAAACTGCGTGGTACTGAATGGTTGAGCATATCATTGACAGTCATAAAGTCCACACCGCATATATTCCGTGCAAATGTAGCCATTGAATGGCGGGCGGAATAAAATACATATTTATCTTCTATTCCTGCCGCTTTGAAAACCTCGTGTATCTTTACGCTACAAAACTCCTTATACCTTTTATGTCTTCCCATACCGATTAGATAGTCGGTGTTGTCTGTATATTTCTCAAGGATGATTTTAGCGACATTGGAGAGCCTTATTTTTATTTCTGCCTTATCCCCGACCCGACCTACAATCTTTTGTCGTTTATAGGTCAAAATTCCGTTCTGCACATTGTCCTTTTTAAGTTGTACAAGGTCTGCTGCATTTAGCCCTAATAGGATAAAAGAGAGAATAAACATATCCTTTGAGGAATCAAATAGGAAACTCCCCTTGTATGGGCAATCAATTACTTTCTGCATTTCTTCTACGCTTTGAAACGCACGGGGTTTTGTGCTAACACGAGAGCATTTACAGTCTTCAAAACAATCATATTTCACGACCTCAAGTCCTATCTCCTTATCGTTTAATTCTCGTCTGGCTTTGTTGTAAATAGTGTGCAACACCGATATAATGAGAACTTTTGTTGACGGAGCGTAGCGTTCTTGCAAGTAGATACCAAAATCCGATATAAGCCGTTTACGCATCATATCAAAAGGCAGCATATCTCTCCCAACGAAATCTCTAAACACATTAACTATCATACGATGTAATCTTGCCGTTGATTTACGACTTGGAGTTTGCTCTAAATCTTGAAGATATTTGTCGGTGTAGGCAAAAAAGTCATCATTGTCTTCTTTTCTATCAAGCAATTTAACAAGACTATCCACATCAAGACCTTCCACGACAAAGCCAAGTTGCGTTTGCTTTTCACGCATTTTCCGTATTTCGTCATTCACCAAATCAAGCACTCGTTGGTTCTTGATTTTCCCTGTTCGTGTTATCTCGTCTGCTGTGAGGAAAAATGGCGTTGCCCTGTAACGGGACTTTCGATTGTGAGTAATTCGGATTTTGACATTGATAGTGCCGTCCTTTTTCTTACTGTCCTGATTGACGACTGCTTTGAATGTAGCCATAATAGAATTGATTATTTGCGGTTATTGATTGCGTGTTTTCCCGAAACATTTCAAAAACATTTCGGTGCAAAGGTACAAATAATCTTCGATATTATGAAATAAATAGTAAAATCAAAATATCTATAAGCACTGCAATTGCCGATAAATAGGCACTTCAACAACTAAACTTTTAGTATATGCGGCACAAACACAACCACACGCCACACGGTTACCCTCTCTGCTGAGTTGTGTATATCATTCAAATTTTGTATCTTTGCGGCACAAACACAACGGGGATTAAATGCGGGTACAATTTTTGGGCGTTGTGTATATCATTCAAATTTTGTATCTTTGCGGCACAAACACAACTTTGAAGACCGCATACATTTCGAGCGAGTGGTTGTGTATATCATTCAAATTTTGTATCTTTGCGGCACAAACACAACAGTTGACATACGATTTGCAAGCACCAACTTGTTGTGTATATCATTCAAATTTTGTATCTTTGCGGCACAAACACAACACTTGCTAAAACAAGCAGCAGACGATGACAGTTGTGTATATCATTCAAATTTTGTATCTTTGCGGCACAAACACAACTTGAAGACCGCATACATTTCGAGCGAGTGGTTGTGTATATCATTCAAATTTTGTATCTTTGCGGCACAAACACAACTAGCCGCAGAGGATGGCGACTATTTGACCGGTTGTGTATATCATTCAAATTTTGTATCTTTGCGGCACAAACACAACCTACAACCCTGATAGGTTGATAGTGGCGGGTTGTGTATATCATTCAAATTTTGTATCTTTGCGGCACAAACACAACGATTTTATCAAGGCTACCGACAGGGTGGCAGTTGTGTATATCATTCAAATTTTGTATCTTTGCGGCACAAACACAACGGCTTGGGGTTGACCTATCGGGTCGTGAGCGTTGTGTATATCATTCAAATTTTGTATCTTTGCGGCACAAACACAACATCAAGGGTACTGGTGTGCTGATTGTGGACGTTGTGTATATCATTCAAATTTTGTATCTTTGCGGCACAAACACAACGTGACTTGGATTCTGCTGTGATATACTTCAGTTGTGTATATCATTCAAATTTTGTATCTTTGCGGCACAAACACAACAGCTGATCGCGAATGGCAACCTTGTTATCAGTTGTGTATATCATTCAAATTTTGTATCTTTGCGGCACAAACACAACCAGAAGAAGACGGGCAAGACGACCGTTGCCGTTGTGTATATCATTCAAATTTTGTATCTTTGCGGCACAAACACAACCGAGTGGAGCGTGGAAGAAGAAAAGGCAGGTTGTGTATATCATTCAAATTTTGTATCTTTGCGGCACAAACACAACGTTATTCAAGCAGCGGCTATTGCCGCAAGTGTTGTGTATATCATTCAAATTTTGTATCTTTGCGGCACAAACACAACTCGCAGGGTCTTACTCCGAATGCGAAGAGGGTTGTGTATATCATTCAAATTTTGTATCTTTGCGGCACAAACACAACCTCTGTATTGTTGCGCCTAAACGCGTTGCGGTTGTGTATATCATTCAAATTTTGTATCTTTGCGGCACAAACACAACCCACAGCGCTTAACCGCTCCACTCTGTATTGTTGTGTATATCATTCAAATTTTGTATCTTTGCGGCACAAACACAACACGAAGCCCCAACCTTGCCATACTCTGCCTGTTGTGTATATCATTCAAATTTTGTATCTTTGCGGCACAAACACAACTTTTCGTTGTTTGTAGCCCCAGTGATACAGGTTGTGTATATCATTCAAATTTTGTATCTTTGCGGCACAAACACAACATAGAGAAGCAGATTAACGAATTATTCGAGTTGTGTATATCATTCAAATTTTGTATCTTTGCGGCACAAACACAACCAGTTGGCGTTTATGATTTGCCGCCATATAGTTGTGTATATCATTCAAATTTTGTATCTTTGCGGCACAAACACAACGGAAGGTGTTGCTTATCAACAATGCCAACGGTTGTGTATATCATTCAAATTTTGTATCTTTGCGGCACAAACACAACCGGATGTGTATATTGTAGTGAAAATCAAATCATTACAAGTCGCATTAGAAACAAAAAAAGCGAAGGTTCTTATCCTTCGCTTTTTTTATGGCGGTGCAGTTTTCCGTTCCTAAGTTGGTAGCCTCTACGCATTTTTTTTCGAGGCAACGGAAAAAACAATCACTTCATGATATTTTTTTTCGAAAAAAAATACGTCTTAAAACAATTCCAACTGCTGCACCGGCTGATTAACAATGGCTTCTTTCTGGCAATCGAACAGTTTCATGTCGCCAAATTGTTTGTCGGTGATGCGCATAACGCCTACTTTTCCATTAGGCGGCAACATATTCTGCACACGGCGAATATGTACCTCTGCATTCTCCGCACTCGGGCAATGGCGGAGATAGATAGAGAACTGAAACATGGTAAAGCCATCCTGCAGCAGGCGTTTTCGGAACAGAGCATAGTCCTTTCGGTCTTTCTTGGTCTCCGTTGGGAGGTCGAAAAGAACTAACACCCACATAATCCGATACTCGCTAAAGCGTGTGCCCATCACCAATCGGGATAGATTATCTTGCGTGCCTCGCCCGAGAAACACTGTTGCACGCTGTTGGCTGTGGTCTGCATGGCTATCATCATGGGACTGCGATGCCCGTCGATGGACACATCTGCCGTAGTGAGCGACAAAAGCGCCTGTTTGATAGGCGGCGTGAGGGTGGTCGCCTCTTCGTACTCAGGCAACAGTTCCAACACCTGCAAATCGACAAACGCACGATACGGCTCCATGATGTCGTCCGCCAAACAATAGGCATCGTAGCGGCTATGGTGGTGAATACCCAGCGTAGGGAGCAGCCCTGCTGCCACCAACGAGCGTGCCATCATTGCCCGCACTACCGAATAGCCGTAGTTGAGCATCGCATTCGGCAAGTCGTCGAACTGCCCACGCAGGAAATCGGCATCGCCAAAGACATTGCGCCAGTAGTACACCGCTGCACGCCCCTCGAGGTTGTCGGTGTCGCCCGACCGCACAGCACTTGCCCACGCCAGCAGGTTCTTGTTCTCGACCTGCAATGTGCCTAAGACTGCTGCCTGCGAGCGTATCTTGCTCACCACGGTCTGCTGCCAGAGTTGTTTGCGGAGCGGTTCGGAAGCATTAATCTGCGTAAGGAAACGCTCGCTCTGCAAGTTATGCCCGTCAAGCGGCAGGAACAACCCCGACGGCAAGTGGTAGTCGTCGCACGAGATGACGGCGCAATTATTGTCCAACAATGCGGCAAGAAGAGCCTGCGTGATAGTGATTTGTTTGTTCTCGAGAATAACGACCCCGATGTCCTCGACAGGTATCGTGCGAGGCGCAGCAGGCGGGGCTGCGTTCGGCTGCTCTACCACCATCTGCCGCAGGTGCAGACTGAGGTAGGCAGGACGCGTGAAACAAAGAACGCGTTTTATCATGGTAGTAGATTTTTGGGTTAAGCAGTTAGTGTATCTCGGAAATTTCGCCTAAGATATTGACTCGGACTTTGTGAGGATGAAGAGCAAAGAAGGCTTTGACACTATTAAATCGCTTTAGTTTAAGTAGTTGGGTACTTAATTGAGGATTAGACTTCTCATCGTACTTATCATCTACCCTTATTTCTGTATGATAACGGAAATAGTAATCTTTGGAACAAAGTTTTTGCACACGATACAGATACTTATTCAATGTGCGGTAGTCTTTGTTCTCCATTGCCGTAGTGTATTCCACATCATCCATGCCGAGGATAAACATCTCGTTCGATTGCAGAGAAATAACAAACTGCCAGTCGTCGTGCGGCAAGTCGTTCAAGAACTCCTGCGGCGGGAGGTCGGTATCATTCATCGCCGTCAGTTTGTCCCATAGCGTTTTGGGGTCTTCTATCACGACGGGCAAGCCATAGCGTTTGCGCTCTACGGCGTCCCAAAACGACACAAGCGACTCTCGGTACTTGCCGTCCTTATCTATATAGATAGCAATATGATGGTTGTTGCCCGTTTTGACAAAACCTACTTCCTTGCCCTGTGCGTCGGTATGCACGGCACGCATGGATTCTTCCTTTAGCCCCGTCCAACAGCGGACGCTGCGTATCTGCATCGTCTGCGCCTTGTCGGAATAGAGAGGTTCGGCAAAAGCGTTCTTCGCATTGCCGCCAAAAGCATCGAGGCGGGCTTGCACGATACGGCGAATGGTCGGGTCGATGATGTTCTCCACTTTCATGCTCTGGTGCGTCAGCGGGTACTTAACGACAAAACGGTCGCCCTGCCTGCCATAGACCGTTTCCTCAGACAACGCACCACGCGGCACGAGCAGCCCCGTCTGGCGCACAATACGCTTGCCATGATGGTACTCGGCACGCTTGCTCGGCGTGGTTACCCGCTTACCCGCACGGAAGGAGATAAGCACGCCATCGGCTTTTGCCTGCAAGTCGCTGACGGAGATATGCTTTTGCAGCACGACCCACTTCTCGAGCAACGATAGTTTCTCGTTGTAGTGTCGCTCTTCTGCCGCCTTGGCGACCTCAAACGACATCTTCTCGCGCGAGGCAGTGAGTGTATTGAGGCGCTGGATAATACTTTGGCTCGTCTGGGCAATCGTAACGGCATCGATAGCATGGTGACGGTGGTCCATACGCTTTGTCCACCCCTTGATTTGGTCACGGTGCTTCTGCTCGTTCCACTCGGTCATTCCCTCCACCTTTTGGTAGCGGTCGAGGTTAAGCAATTCGAGCACCTCGTTGTAGCCCCAGAGGCGACGCAGGAAATCCGTCACGCTGCCGCTCGTAGTATAGACATGGCGAAAACCCTCACGCAGTATCTCCACCGCCTTCTTGGAAATGTACTGGCTCTGGCGCAGTTGGCGCTCGATAAAATCTTCCGGAATATCCTTGGTGTACCAAAGAAGATGGTTGCGCTTGGTCTTGCTGATATTGTTTTTCTCCGCTGCCTCGTTGACGCGATTGAGGTATGCCGTAAGGGCTGCCTCACCCTGTTGCTCCATAAACTCACGGGCCGTGCGATTGTTTTTCGCTTGGTTACAAGCACGGCAAGCGCAGACCTTGTTGCTAAAACTATCATCAAACAAGACGCTCTGCGGAATGATATGCTCCACCTCTGCCTCTACGCCGTTGAGGAACTGCGCCATAGTAATGGGCTTGCCGCAATAGGCGCAATGTCCGTCGAACTCCTGCCACATCTTGTACTTCTGCAAGCGCAAGCGGGTGGGCGTAATGCCCATTCCTTGTATGTTTTTGGCTATATCTTTGTTTTCCCTCTCGTGCTCGTTATTCTTTTTTGTGGCACTCTCCCGCTCGTCCTTGCTCTGCTTGAGTTCGCGGGCTAACTCCACGCGCACCTCGTCGATGTCGCCATATTCCTCACGCAGAGCATTGACCACATTGATCATCTGGTTGAGAATCTTTTCGATAACAGGCTGACGCAAGGCGTTCTTCTCCAAGAGCGGCAGTTTCTCTAATAGAACGCGTGCCTCGTTCTGCTCAGCGGTGAGGCTGTTGGAGTGGTTGACGCCCACCATCTCGCACGCCTTGCTATACTGATAGCCTTGCATGAGCCACGGCAACAGTTTGCGAATGAACTTATGCGACTTGTTGGCATAGCCAGCCTTGACAAAGTCTATCTGACACAGAGCTGCAAGCACTTCCTCGTCGTTGATGCCAAACTGGGCCGTCAGCGTGCGGCGCAAGTTCTGCTCGTCGTCGATAGAATAGAGCGCATGCCATAGACGATAGAGCGGCTCTTGCTCTACATGCTCGCTCACGGTCTGGAACACCTCGCCCGTAGCAGTATCTACCAGCGAATCCTCCAGACGGATTTTCATACCCAGCAGGTCTTGGTACTTGCCGTTGAGTGCATTGCGGATTTTCG
Organism: bacterium; assembly: GCA_963591775.1. Taxonomy (GTDB): domain Bacteria; phylum Bacteroidota; class Bacteroidia; order Bacteroidales; family Paludibacteraceae; genus Colicola. Next base: position 11,293 of record CAVATM010000024.1, on the reverse strand, counting down.
CCAGTGTATCGTTGCCCTTCAATCCTTTCTCTATATCCCTGCGCACTTTCCAACCGTCTTTGGGCGTAATGTCCAGTATCTTCTGCAAGTCCTTCTGCCCCATCTTTTCGTGGGTATTGAGGAACTCCACCATCCTTGCCCGCTGCTCGTTGGTCGGCTGCAAGGTATCGTTGCTGCGATTGGTCAGTACGATATTATTCACCATCTCCCACAGCGCACAGAGTTGTGCCAAAGGCGAAGTACGAGGAGCACATTTCGGACCGATATAAATAATTTGTCCGTTCGGTTTTGTAAAGGCGTGCTTCTCAAATTCGCAAAGACTGACAAGGTGCTTACACGACTTGAGCGGGCGTTGATAGAAAATGACATGATTGCGCAGCGTGTCTATCAGGTCGTCGGTCAGCACATTTGGGTAGAACGCCCGCTGTGTGGCCATAATGCGGTCGAATTCCTCGATGTAGGCTTGACGAGGATAGACTTTGTCTTTGATACGGAAAGTGTAGTAGGTGCTGCCATCCGGATTATGCACCGCCGTGTCGCACAACTGCTCGTAGAAGAATTGCCCGAGTGTCTTGCCCGTGGCATGGAGTTGGCTATAACGGTCATTGACAGTTTTTACATAGTCGGTTTGCTTCTTATCGCCCGAGTTGTCCGCCTTGGCATGCTTGTAGCCGCGCTTCTGGTTGATATGGTAGAGCACACGCCCCAACTCTTGCAGAGAGATTTGCTCCTGCGCGGCACGAGCCCGCACGCCCCAGAGGTCGATAATGTGCTCGTCCATACGCTGCGGGAGCATACCGTGGCGGCGCAGCACTTCGGTCAGCAAAGCCCGGCGCTGCTGGTAGCGGTCGTAGCCCTTGCGAGCCGTGCGGCGTTGTGTACGGTCCGCATTCTTGGTGATTGCCTGCCCCTTCTGGAACTGGTCGCTATCGTCCGCCGAGAGCGGAACAATGCGACTGCCCATTGCAAGGATTTGTTGCGGGGTGTCTTCGTCCATTTCGATGAGTGCCCAACCAATAGAACTGACACCCAGGTCTAAGCCTAAAACTTTTCGAGTTGCCATAGAGAATGAAAGGTATAGATTGTTATGAATTTTCGCTTTTTATTCGGCGAGATGTGCCCTATTTTCGCACAAAGGTAAGAAAAATATGCAAATCACGCAAAAAGTAGGTTAATTATTTGGCGGTTTCGGAGAAAAGGCGTACCTTTGCAGCATAAAATTTGAATGATATACACAATAAGGATTATTCCGATGTGTAAACATTTAAGGCGGGAGTCTTTCGGCTCTCGTCTTTTTTATTGTGGGGAATCCACAAAACGGCATGGATGAGGGTGAATATGGGGTGCGCACAACACCTTTTTTCCCGTTGTGTGGTAAGATATTTTGCAACAATAATGTTACTGAAATGCCCAGCAAAATTTGGTAGTACGAAAAATAATACGTAATTTTGCGACATAATCCAAGAAATTCCAAACATCATGTTTGCCTACAACAAAATGGGCAAACACATTTCAAAACGCCAAGATAAACTAAATTCTATCCACACAAACCAGTATAGACAAACTAAATCATATCCTTACAAACCAATATAGTCCATTTATGAAAAAACTACTCTTCTTATTGTCAGTGGCACTATTCACCTCCACTGCTCTCCATGCTGCTTTCACTCCCGCTGCCTTTACGGTTTCAGCCGAAGGCAAGCAAGTTCTCTTCTCGCAGGGCAATTTGCAATGCTCGGGGCTAACGACAAACGACACCGTTTGGTCGTTTGCAAAGAACCAGTACGATATGCTCGGTACAGCCAATGTAAGCGGTGGCAATCTCGCCGACAAGATAGACCTCTTCGGCTGGAGTGGCAGCACGGGTTCCGCCAAGTGGGGTATCAGTACCTCCACAGACAATGCAGATTATAGTGGTGATTTTGTCGATTGGGGACAGAATACGATCGGTACCAATGCCTCGAATACCTACCGCACCCTAACGAATGATGAGTGGAATTACCTGCTCAATACCCGCACCGATGCCGCAAACAAGAAAGGTGTAGCCCGTATCAAACTCAATGACGGCACACAGTATGTCAATGGTCTTATCCTGCTGCCCGATAGTTGGGATTGCCCCGGAGGTATAACCTTCAATAGTGGTTTTGCAGACAACTATAGCGAAGAGGCGTATACCCAAAATAATATCTATACTACTGAGCAGTGGCAGCAGTTAGAAACCGCAGGTGCTGTTTTCCTTCCCGCTTCGGGTTACCGCGGCGGTTCGGGCGTGCGCTATGTGCAGTGCTACGGTTTCTACTGGTCTGCTGCGCCATTCGATACGGACTACGCGGACTGCCTGCGCTCCTACTCGGGCGCGGCGTACACGAGCTACAACCTTCGCTACTACGGGCAAGCCGTCCGTCTGGTTCAAGATATTAAATATACCCTTACGCTCACTCAGCCCGAACATGGCACACTCGTTGCCGACAAGACGAAAGCCGTTGCCGGCGAGACGGTTACACTGACCATTACGCCCGCTGCATACAGTACTTTGAAGTCGTTCTCCGTCCTGCAAGGCGAAACGCCTATCACAACCACCGCTGTCGAAGACACCACCAACCAATACACCTTCACTATGCCCGCAGGCGAGGTAACAGTAAGTGCCGTGTTCGAGAAAGTTGCCTCTGCCTTTACGCCCGCAGCCTTCACGGTGTCCGAGAGCGGCAAGCAAGTTCTCTTCTCGCAGGGCAATTTGCAATGCTCGGGGCTAACGACAAACGATACCACTTGGTCGTTCGCCGAGTATCAAACAGAAATGATTGGCGCAGACAATATGAGTAGTGGGGGGCTTGCCGACACGATTGATCTCTTCGGCTGGAGCGGCAGCACGGGTGCAGCCAAGTGGGGTATCAGCACCTCCACAAACAACACAGACTACTCGGGCGACTTTGTAGATTGGGGTACTAACACTATTGGTACCGACGCACCAGATACATGGCGTACATTGACTTATGATGAATGGACTTACTTGCGCTATAATCGTACAAATGCCGACCAACTGATAGGTGTAGCCCGTATCAAACTCCATGACGATGGCACGGACTATGTCAATGGTCTAATCCTGCTGCCCGATAGTTGGTCTTGCCCCGAAGGTATAACCTTCAATAGTGGTTTTGCACCCGACTATAGCGAACAGGCGTATGCTGCCAAAAATCTCTATACTACTGAGCAGTGGCAGCAAATGGAAGCCGCAGGCGCCGTTTTCCTTCCCGCTTCGGGCGACCGCTACGGTTCGGGCGTGTACGATGTGCAGACCAGCGGTCGCTACTGGTCTGCTACGCCTTACGGTACGGACGACGCGGAAGAATTCTACTTCTCCTCGCGCGTAGCGGGCACGTACCGCAACAATCGCTACTACGGGCAGGCCGTCCGCCTCGTCCAAGATGTCTATGCAGTAAACATTGCTGCCACAACAAATGGAACTGTCGCAGCCGACAAGACCGAAGCCGTTGCCGGCGACGAGGTAACGCTCACTATTACGCCCGACACGGGTTACGAATTGGATGTGCTGACGGTACAAGACGCTGCCGGTAATCCTGTCACGGTGAATGACAACACCTTCACCATGCCCGCAAGCAATGTAACCGTGAGTGCTACCTTCAAACAGTCCCCTCAGACGGCTATCGGCAACACCACCGACGCTGCAGATACCACCGTCCGCAAGATACTGATAGACGGGCAAGTGTATATCCTCCGTGGCGACAAGACCTACACCACAACGGGCATAGAGGTACGCCCATAGCAAAATGCAATCATACCGAAAAGGCTGCACAAAAAAATGTGCAGCCTTTTTGTTTCAGTTTCGATTGGGTATGCATCCTTTTTTCTCGCCATGTTATCGTTCCGCACATTCGCAGCCGTTCCTGCCCACTATATGCGCCACAGGTTCAACCATCCTGTGGTCTATTTTTATGAAAGTTAGCATCCCTACCCGCTCTGCGCTCCACAATAACAAATTGATTTGGTGGTGTGCGGATTTATTTGTAACTTTGCGGCTGTATCTGACGGTTTGAGGTATTATTGTTCGTTAATACACTGTGTCCCGATTACGATACATCCATACAGATCGCACTGTTTTGTAACAACCTTCTAAAAACACTATACTATGTACACTGATTTTCAGAAACATCTGCAGCAGACTCTGCAAGACATCCAAGACGCCGGACTTTACAAAAACGAGCGCATCATTGTAACCCCTCAGTCCTCCGGCATACAAGTGGCTACCGAGAACAGACGCGCCGATGTGATTAACTTCTGCGCCAACAACTACCTCGGGCTGGCTGACAATCCCGAACTGATTGCTGCCGCCAAAGAACGCATGGACAGCCGTGGCTATGGTATGGCGTCGGTGCGCTTCATCTGCGGCACACAGGACACACACAAGGAACTGGAGAAAGCCATTTCGGACTTTTTCGGCACCGAGGATACGATTCTCTACGCTGCTTGTTTTGATGCCAACGGTGGACTTTTCGAGCCGCTACTTACCGAGGAAGACGCTATCATCTCCGATGCACTGAACCATGCGTCTATCATCGACGGCGTGCGCCTCTGCAAGGCGGTGCGCTACCGCTACGCCAACGGCGATATGGCGGACCTCGAAGAGCAACTGAAGAAAGCGCAGAGCCAACGCTTCCGTATCATTGCCACCGACGGTGTGTTCTCCATGGACGGCAATGTATGCCCGCTGGACAAGATATACGAACTGGCGCAGAAATACAACGCACTGGTGATGGTGGACGAGAGCCACTCTGCCGGCGTGGTGGGCAAGACCGGACACGGCGTGACAGAACAATTCGGTTTGCGGGGCAAGATAGAGATACTGACCGGCACACTCGGCAAGGCGTTTGGCGGCTCTGTGGGCGGATTCACGACAGGCAAGCGCGAGATTATCGACTTGTTGCGCCAACGCAGCCGCCCCTATCTGTTCTCCAACTCCATTCCGCCGATGATTGCCGCCGCCGGTATCAAGACCTTCGAGATACTGACCCGCAGCAACGAATTGCAGGACCGTCTGCACGCCAATACGGATTATTTCGTAGCAAAGATGAAAGCGGCAGGATTTGACATAAAGCCCACACAATCTGCCATTTGCGCCGTCATGCTCTATGACGCCCGCCTGAGCCAGGAGTTTGCAGCCGCATTGCAGGAGGAGGGTATCTATGTGACGGGATTCTACTATCCCGTTGTGCCAAAAGGGCAAGCCCGTATCCGTGTGCAACTGTCCGCCGCCCACACCCAAGAGCAGTTGGATAAAGGCGTAGAGGCTTTTGTCAAAGTGGGGAAAAAACTGAATGTAATTTAAGACTTCCCCAAAGACTTCCCCCCTCAACAGGACTCCCCCCCTCAGAGAAGGGGATTCTGATAATAGAAACTATAATTTCTAGAATGTCTAGAAATCCTAGAGTGTCTAGATAATAAAAAACAACAGCAAACCTGCGTTAAGCGCAAGCAAAAATATGAAAGCACTGGTAAAGCGTTATCCCGAGTATGGGATATGGATGGAAGAAGTTCCGATGCCCGAAGTGGGTGTGAACGATGTCCTTATCAAAGTGACCAAAGCCGCCATCTGCGGCACCGACCTGCACATGTACAAGTGGGACGATTGGTCGCAGAAACACTGCCGTCCACCCTATATTCAGGGGCATGAGTTTGTCGGCACGGTCGTCGAAGTGGGCAAAGGTGTGCAATATGTCAAAGTCGGCGAGCGTGTAACCGCCGAGGGGCACATCGTCTGCGGGCACTGCCGCAACTGCCGCCGCGGTATGGGGCATGTGTGCGAAAACACCCTGTCGGTGGGTATCACACGCGATGGCGCTTTTGCCGAGTATGTGTCGATTCCTGAGTCGAATATCGTACATCTGCGGCCTGAGATTTCGGACGATTTTGCCGCTATCATGGACCCGTTCGGCAACGCCACACACACCGCCTTAGCCTTCCCGCTTTTGGGCGAAGATGTGCTGATTACGGGCGCAGGACTTATAGGCACCATGGCAGCAGGTATCTGCCGCTATGCCGGAGCTAAACATATTGTGGTGACCGACCTCAACCCGCTGCGTCTCGACATTGCCAAGAAAATGGGTGCCACGCTGACCGTCAATACCGGTGCAGGTGAGACCGTCGAAGGGGCTATGAAGCAATTGGGTATCCGTGGTTTCGATGTTGGACTCGAGATGTCGGGTGCCCCCGCTGCCTTCAACGATATGATTGTGCACATGTACAAGGGCGCCAACATTGCCCAACTCGGTATCCTGCCCTCCACGACGCAAGTCAACTGGTCGGACATCATCTTCAATGCACTGACTATCAAGGGGATCACGGGTCGCCGTATGTGGGAGACATGGTATCAGATGGAGCAAATGTTGCTCGGTGGGCTCGACCTTTCACCCGTCATTACGCACCATTTCAAGTTCGATGACTTCCAGAAAGGTTTCGATGTGATGGTAAGCGGACAGTGCGGCAAGGTGCTGTTGGAGTGGTAAAAAATGTTAGGCACGCTTTTTGTGGCAGTCAGTGGGCAATATCCGGAGGTGTCCTACTATTACCGTACTATCTTTGCTATACACCCCAACAGGGATAGCCATAACAGAACATAACAACAACTAACATAATCAATGAAAAAGTTTATTTTAGCCGCATTGTGCTTGTTTACCGTCTCGGCGGGCATGCAGGCACAGTCGCGAGAAGGATTGACAGAGTACAAATTGGCGAACGGGCTAACCGTTCTGCTGTGGGAGGACCACGACCAGCCGGATGTGACGGGCTATGTAGCCGTCCGCGCAGGTTCTATCGACGAGCCGAAGGAGTACACCGGTCTGGCACACTACTTGGAGCACATGCTATTCAAGGGTACGCAGCGTATCGGTTCACTCGATTGGGAGAAAGAGAAGCCCTACTACGATGAGATCATCAAACTCTACGACCAATACGCTGAGGCCACCGACCCGAAAGTGCGTGAGCAACTGACCACCAAAATCAACGAAGCCTCTATCGAGGCAGCCAAATACTCCACCGTGGAGGATTTCTTCGTGCTGCTCGACGGTATCGGCGCTACGGGGGTCAATGCGTTCACCAGTTACGACATGACCTGCTACCACAACTCGTTCCCTGCGTCGAACATGTACAAGTGGCTGACCATCTACTCCGACCGTCTGATTGACCCGGTTTTCCGTACATTCCAGGCAGAATTGGAGAATGTGTTCGAGGAGTACAATATGTACCAGGACAATGTGCAATCGCACATCAGCCAGAACCTGTTCGCCAAAATCTATGCAGGGCACCCCTACGAGCGTGATGTCATCGGTCTGCCGGAGCATCTGAAGAATCCGCGTCTGAGCAAACTGATTGATTTCTACAATACCTGGTATGTGCCGAACAACATGGCTCTTATCTTGGTCGGTGATTTCGACTCGGAGAAGACCAAACCGATGATTGAGCAGACCTTCGGCCGCTTGCAGCCGAAGGAGTTGCCCGCTCGTGCAACCTATCCGAACACCTCGTTCGCCGGCAACCCCGAATATACTTTCCATGTAGGCTACTACCCGGTCGTATGCTGGGCTTTCGATGCCCCGAAGGTAGGCGCTGAGGACAATGTCGCCCTGCAATTCGTTGTATCGTTGCTGTCCAACTCGATGGAAACGGGTCTTTTGGACAAACTGACGCTGGACGGCACCGTGTCGTCTGCCAGCGCTTCGCTCGACTCGCGTCGGGACGAAGGTCGTATCTTGGTGGAGGCAGTTCCGTACTACGACATGAACCAGCAGACCTACGAGAGCAACTCGGCTACCAAGAAAATCATCATGCACGAGATTGACCGTCTGAAAACGGGCGACATCCCCGACTGGATGATTCAGGCCGTAAAAGCAGAATACGCACAGAACTACAAACTCGCTTTTGAGAGTGCCGACAGCAAGACGATGTCGCTGGTACAGAGTTTCATCTATGCCCAGCCGATAGAGGACATTTTTACCGAAAACGACAAGATTCAAGCCCTCACCAAGGAGGACATTCAGCGTGTGGCTAAGAAATACTTCGACGCCAACTATATGACCCTTGCTTTCGAGGAAGGTACGCCGAAGAAGAACAAACTGGCAAAACCGAAAATCAAACCGTTGGACTTGATTAACGGACAAGAGACGGAGTACGCCAAGATGTTCAAGGCACTGCCGCAAGACACGCTGAAGCAGACCTATTTGGATTTCAGCGAAGTACAGGTGTTGCCTATCGACGAGAATGTCAACCTGCACTATTCCAAGAACCCGAAAAACAATATCTTCTCGCTCACGCTGCGTTACGGTGTGGGTACGGGCAAGAAGCCGATGCTTGAGTATGTGGCATCGTTGATGAACATGTCGGGTATTATGCCTTCCACCGAGCCGCAAGAATTCCGTCGCCAACTCGCCGAACTCGGTGGCCGTTGCGGCTACAGCGTATCGCGCAGCTACTTCACCGTACAAATCGTCGGCGATGAGGAGAACTTGGAGCAAATCTGCCAACTCGTTCAGCGTCAAATGCTCTTCCCGAAATTCGACGAGAAGCAGTTTGATGCCGTCAAGGGTAGCGAACTCTCGTCGCGTCTGACAATGTCGAAAATCGATGGTATTCAGGCAAATGCGCTCTTGGAGTATGTGCTGTACGACAAGCAGTCCGACTTTATTGATGTCGTTCCTTTCATGGATGTATATCACATGGACGAGGGACAACTCAAGAGCCAATTCATGAGTGCCACCAAGTATGCGCTCGACATCCACTACTGCGGTACCAAGCCTGTCAACGAGGTAAAAACCATCCTGACGAGCAACCTGCCGCTGCAAGAGGGCGTCAAGGCATCTACCTCGCCCGAGATTCGCGACCGCAAACGCTACGACAAGACCAATATCTATTTCTTGCCCAACTCGAATGTACAGCAGGCTACCGTCTATTTCTACATCGACGGCACACCATACAACATCGACCAAAGTGTTGATTTCCAAGCCTTCAACCAATACTTCTCGGGTGGTTTCACAGGACTTGTGTTGGACGAGATTCGTGAGAAACGCTCGCTTGCCTATACCGCTTCGGGTAGCATGGTGCGTGGAGCGCTGCCGGGTAAAGATGCATACTTCATGGGCTACATCGGTACACAATCCGACAAGGTGGCAGAGGCTATTGAGACCTTTGTTGGTTTGCTCGATTCGATGCCCGAGTATCCGGAGCGTATCGAGAGCGTAAAGGCTGCCCTGCGCCAAGATGCACAAATTTCAAAGCCGTCGTTCCGTGGCAAGAGCCAGACCTATGCTGCATGGAAAGAGATGGGCTATACCATCGACCCCGCACAGTATAACATGGACAAGATCAACAACTTGACTTTCGAGCAGATTAAGTCGTTCTACGAGCAGAACATCCAAGGCAAGCCGGTAACTATCGTTGTCATGGGAGATCCGAAACTCATCGACCAGAAGAAGTTGCAGCAGAAGTTCGGCAAATTCATCAAGCCGTCCAAAAGCCGCCTCTTCGCCCCGCTGGATTTGGATTTCTAACCTGATTCGGATTTCTACATAACCATCTAAAAGTTCAATTTAGGACTTCAAGACAACCATCTAAAAGTTCAATTTAGGACTTCAAGACAACCATCTAAAAGTTCAATTTAGGACTTCAAGACAACCATCTAAAAGTTCAATTTAGAACTTCAAGACAACCATCTAGAAGTTCAATTTAGAACTTCAAAATAACCATCTAGAAGTTCGATTTAGATTTCAAAATAATCATCTAGAAGTTCGATTTAGATTTCAAAATAACACTCTCCCCGAACCACTCCCGAAGGAAGAATATAGTTTCCCCTCCTTGGGAGGGTTCGGGGAGTCTCATTTTATGCACAAAGCAGGATTTGTAAATATAGTCGGCAACCCGAATGTGGGTAAATCGACGCTGATGAACGCCCTGGTGGGCGAGCGGTTGTCCATTATCACTTCCAAGGCACAGACGACGCGTCACCGTATCATGGGTATCGTCAACGGCGAGGACTTCCAGATGGTCTATTCAGATACCCCGGGCGTGCTGCACCCAAACTACAAGTTGCAGGAGCAAATGCTCGAGTTCTCCCGTTCCGCCCTCGTGGACGCCGATGTGTTGCTCTATGTGACAGAGCCGCAGGACAACCCCGAGCGTAACACCGACTTCCTTGAGAAGGTAAAGAAAATCGCTGCACACAGCGGAGCTAACAATAAGGAGAGTTTTGCGGTCGTCAATGACACACCAAATATGCAGCCGACTCAACGGTCGCCACAGGTATTCCTAATCATCAACAAGATAGACCTCACGACACAGGAGACACTGGAGCGATTGGTGGAGTTCTGGCACGCGCAACTGCCGGAAGCGACCATATTCCCTATCTCGGCACAAGAGCGATTCGGTGTGGGACAACTCTTCGACGCCATACGGGATGCACTGCCCGAGTGCCCGCCGTTCTTCCCCAAAGACCAACTGACGGACAAACCCGCCCGCTTCTTTGTGGACGAGATTATCCGTGAGAAGATACTGCTCTGCTACGACAAAGAGATACCTTACTCGGTAGAGGTGGAGGTGGAATCGTTCAAAGAGGAAGAGACATCGGAGCAGCACCCAAAGGGCATCATCCGTATCGGGGCGATCATATATGTGGAACGGGACAGCCAGAAGGGCATCATTATCGGAAAGGCGGGCAAAGCCCTCAAGAAAGTGGGGCAGTTGGCACGCACGGAGATAGAGGAGTTCTTCGGGAAGCCCGTCTATCTGCAGCTGTTTGTTAAGGTGGACAAAGACTGGCGTAGCAATCAGAATCGGCTCAAGCACTACGGATACGACCTGAACTAAGGGAATTCACTCGGCTTAGACAGGTCTGTCACCCGACCCTTCCTCAGAAATAATCAGGAGTTGGTTCGGGAGTGGTTCGGGAAATCGCTCGAAAATGGGGCGAAAATGAGGCGGAAATGAGGCAAGATGGGTTGGCAGTCCGATTGCCAACAACAAGTGCTTCTGGAATTTGATTGCCAACTTAAGGACTGCGGCTGATTGCCAACTACAGTTATCAAAATGCGGAAAAATATGCTATAAAACATATTTTTTCGCATTTTTATTTGGTCATATCAAAAAAAGGCAGTACTTTTGCACCGTGTTTTTCATGGTATTAGATTTTAAGGTTAAGTAAAAGATTGGGTTGTCGGGAGACAATCCTCTTTTTTTATACCTATCACTATGACTCTATACATATCACTATAATTCATACCTATCACTATGA
>CAVATM010000023.1:0-23856 GCA_963591775.1 bacterium | reverse complement strand
GTGGTGACCGTGGTCCTCGCCCTGAGCGTCGTGGTCCCCGTCCTGAAGATGGTGCGCGCCTCGACCGCCGACACTAATACAACGGTAGGTGCTATGTAGACTTCCTAGACTTCCTAGACATTCTAGACATTCTAGACTTTCTATATAAGATATAGTATCTATATAAAAAGAATTACGGCTGCAAGAGTTACCCTCTTGCAGCCGTAATTTCTTTTTGGGTTGTTCTATCTTTTTTAGGTGTATTTGTCCAACCAAAACAATTTGGGTTTTCGGCGATGCTCTTGTATGACGGAGTGCTCTTCTCAGGTGGCGTGACTATTCCGATGATAAAACAGAACAGGTGGTGGATGTTTCATACGCCAAATATATTTCGCAAAATCCACCATCCAATGTATATGACAATGAAAATGCACAATAAGGTTGTGTATGATATGTTATTTCATTATCTTTGCAGACATTATAGCAAGAGAGGGTGAAGTGTCACTCAAGAACTCGAAACTATAATAACATAATTACATACGAAAGGCGTTTGCTTGTCGTTTGATTTCTGACCGCTCGAACTTAGCAACTTCAAACAGGAACAGAATGAAAACTAGTAAATGCTTACGAGATGTATATATCTCGCCCATATCGTAGCGATTTTGTTACGGTATGTTGGCGTATATATATGTCGGCGTGGGCTACTTATACTTGGTTCTCTTTCCTATGGGTAATGCTAAGACCTGAGCGGTGGAGAATTACCTTCAAGTATTGTTCCCACGCTTTTTTTGTATACAATCCGTCAGGGAACAGCGGAGATATATAATTCTCATTATGAGATATATTGGTAGCAAGACTAAACTACTCCCTGCCATTCAAGATTTATTAGAAGATTAAGGTGTCGGCTCAACACGGACTTACTTTTTGTGACATATTTGCCGGGACTTCTATAGTCGGTGATTATTTCAAAGATAGGTACAGAATAATCGCTAATGATTCTCTCTTTGCTGCATACACACTTTCTCGTGGTAAACTATGCCAACCATGCCTCTTTCAAGAATTATGTTTTAATCCCTTTGAATATTTTAATACCGCAGATACAGATGACTACATTACAGGGTTTTGCTATAATAATTTTGCCCCAACAGTTTCTAATAGAATGTATTTCTCGGACGAGAATGCAAAGCGCATAGACTTTATTCGAGATACAATAGACAGATGGTTTTCGGATGGCAAGATAACAGAAGACGAAAAGTATTATCTAATAGCAAGTCTTCTGGAGAGCGTAAATAAAGTGTCAAATGTGGCAGGTGTATATAGTGCATTTCTTCGTACATGGGATGCTCGTACCGTTAAACCTATGACCTTTATTCCTGTTGAGACAATAAATGCCAGACCTACATACAACAATGAATGCTATTTTGAAAATGCCAATGATATTATTCAACATTTACATGGAGATATCCTCTACATAGACCCACCTTATACACCAACGCAATATGTTAGCCAGTATCATGTTTTAGAAACCATTGCTCGGAACGATAAGCCACAAACATGTGGTGTTTGTGCGCATAGAGATCCACAACACGGCACTGTACACCACTGGAAAAAGCAGGAACCACCAGGGGCTAGGGTAAACACCAGCAATGCATACCGGAATCCCTTGCCCAATATAGGGAAATGCTCTCCGTCACGTATGATGCCAAGGGCAAACACAGCCCATGATACCATCAGCACACAGGAGAAGAATGTATGCCATGCATTGCAGCACCATGGATGTTCCGCATAGTTGAACCACACGGTATTGTGCCCGAACAACATTCGGCATACCAGCACAAAGAACGTGTAAACGGTTGTGCCGACAGCCGCAACCAAGGTTGCCCGCTTGAGAGTGAGTTTGGAATGGATTGTTTCCATAATCGTTTGCTATTTATATTCTCCACAAATTGCCATTGACATACCATTAAAATTCATCAGGTGCCAATATCTGTTCTGCGATGCTGCGGACAGGAATACCACAATCGGAACCTGCCTCGTAAAAGCCATAATTCTTGGGACTATTGAGAATAACAAGGCACGTGTACTGCGGATTGTCCTCGGGGAAATACCCCACAAAAGACAACCGATGATGGAGCCTGTCATACTGCCCGTTGATACAAATTTGTGCCGACCCCGTCTTGCCCGCAATCGGCACCTTATTGCTTTGCGCCTTGCGTATGTTCCACGGATTGATGCTTGCCGTACCAAGGTGGTTATCCCACACCGCGCGATGCAGCCCCAAACGGACAGAGTCCAATCCGTAGGTAGGAACGCCCAAGTGCTGCCCTGTAGCCACACACGAATACAAGTAGGCGAGTTGCACAGGCGTGATGGTGCAATGGTGGCCCGTGGCGTACGCCACTGTCTCGGTCATGGCATCGCACGCACTATCCTGCGTTGCACATTCAAAGCCCCATCGGGTGAGTATCTTTGGCAGCAATGCCGGCTGCTGCTCAAACACACGAAGCATATACTGACACACCGCCACCTTGCTGCTCGTGGCAACGGCATTGGACAGAGAGAAGGTAGCGTCACGCGGGTGTCCGTTTCGAAACAGGTGTCCGTTGCACGTCATTCCCTCTCGGCACACCGTAGCGGCGGTGTCCCACCCGTGTGATTCTACGGAGTATGCCGCCAAGAGAGCCAATGGAGAGACGATAGTCCCCATCTCCCATGCCGAATGTGCATGAACGAGCGGGGAATCGGTGTCATACATTGCCACCACCGTTCCGCTGTGTGCGTCCATCAATACGCCCACACCCCATTCGGCTTCGGTACGATTGACACGCGCCAGCACCTTTTCTGCTACAATCGGCTGCAACGAATCGACAATGGCAACAGGGTGCTCCGTAGCAACACGCTCCTGCTGTGTGCAGGCACTCATGCCCGCTAAGATGATTGCCCCAAGGGCAATGTGAATGGTTGAAAGTTTCATATTATTCTATTTGTTGGTTAGATTACATTACATTGGTCGCGTACCGTACATATAACCTCTATACATATAATGCAGAAACGGGCAGAAGCTATCACCTACAAACAAGAAAAAATGCATTTTCTTTGTAACATGGTGATTTACAACCCCCCCAAAATGTGCCTATTTCGGCATTAGTCGGAACAAAACATTCAAAACTCGCAAAACCTGTTGTGCGCAATATGCGCACAAGATGTCCCTTTCTCCGTTAATCACCGCCAACTTGTACTATGTTCAACGAAAAACCATCCCTTATTTCACAAAGTTCCATTTTGCACTCGAGAGCCCCTTCCGACAATACATCCATAGCCCAATAATCAATCACAGATAGAAAAGTCTCGATTTTATGCCAATCGGTGAAAGTCAGCATATTATAGGATTTTTTGCGGCAATCCAACAGCCAGTCTGCTCGTCGTGCATCCACATATTGTTTCAACCAGTCGGCATCTATATTGCCAAGCAGTGTTTTGAAGTGATTTTCTTCCTGATGCAAATCAATCTCCACATCACCACTTCCCCTGTCAACAAAAGTATCTTCGTTAATTTTTACACGTATTTGCAGTCCCAATGCAAATAGTTCGGATTGGATATCTTGAAACTGAAATATGTCTTTATAGAGTGTGCGAACCTTGTTCTGTTCAGCATCATTGGCACAATTAGCCAGTAAGTATGTTGCAATTTGCTCGTCTATACGGATTACTTCATCCGTCAATGAACTAATATCTTCTTGTAAAGCATTTCGCAGCAGCGACACACTTTTCACTTTCTCGCCTTTATAGAACAGTACCGAATAAGACAATAGCCCTTTCTCTAAATATCTGCAAGTTTCCTCATCGCAACAAGCAGCCTTATAATCAGCAATAATTCTCTTGTCTTTTCCCGATTTGGGCAAAGAAATTCCTATTGTAGGCACAATGGCATCAATATCAAACCCGGATATTTTCCGGTTGATAAGTTCGCCCAAGTCTCCCTTGCAATAATTCTTTGCCAAGTGCTCATTATATGCTGCAAATTGGGCATTGTCATAATACTGCCAATCTCGAGTCTCCAAATTCGCACTCTTTTGTTTATCCCAAATTATGGCAGGAAAAACGGCTATCGAAGGTGTATAATCCACCTGTTTATCAGGATAATGCATAGAAATGATATTGTCTATACGGGATTCATCGGTAGGGTGCGTGTCATCTTTGTCTATGATAGTAATATATCCCTTATTGATATGCGGTTTTTTCGTCATCAGTACAGATGGCGTAACATCAAATGCACTGTTATGCGGGAATTGTTTCCACCAAATATTATGACATTCCTGCCGGTTATACACTTGTATGCCCTCATCGGAAAGGGTTGCCAACACACGGTTAAATTGTTCATATTGATATGTGAGCGCGGATACTTTACAGAAGGCGGAGACATATACATTTGTACCCGCTACAGAAGCGGCAATCTCATCTGCATCAAATTCCATACGACGTGCTAAGCTTCTAAAGGTAGCATGAATACCTTTCGACAATAGTTTAAGGAGGTACCAGTTTACACATAAAAACACATAGTACACAACGTTCCCCGTTCTCTGCGAAACAATCACGTCCATATATTCATTACACAGATATTCTGCTGCCATTGCACAGGAGCCGACATGCATAGTCTTTTGTGAGAAATGTCCAAACTCATGCGCCAAAATGGATTTGAGTTCGGATATATTCATCCCTGTAAACAAATCGGCTCCTATCGTCAGATTTTTGGGAGTAGGATAAAATATACTGACTATGGTCGCATCAAAAGAGGCAGAAGCATTGGTATCATTGGATATATATACATGTTTGGGCGTTTTACACCCTACTTGCTCTGCGACATTTCTGATGACTTCAAACAATGCTGGTGCTTCTGCAGAGGTAAACTCTGTACCCAATTTTTCTTTTTGTTCTTTTAGCAGGTGAACAATTGGACGTATGGTGGCTATATAAACGAGCCAATCCACAGGAACAACTACGAATACTAAAATTACTATTGCAACTCCTACAGACACTTTTATGACAGGTACCAATTCTACTATACTCAACACCAATGCAGCGAAAGCAATAAGGAGAGTTGCCAGAAAATACAAGAAGAACAGGCTCAATATAAAATAAGCCTTGAACACTTCAAAACCGAAATTCGTTTTTTTACTTATCATATTTTACTTATTAAATGAATGTTTGTGTTGGATTTTTTATATTGCACAAGATAACCTGACCATATTTTCGTTCTTCTATCCCGCTGTCCTCATGCTGACAACTACGGTACATACACGGTAGATAATCGGTTCATTCAGCGACTCAGACAGTAGGCATATCCTATGCTCATCATTCCCTTGCCAGATACATCTCTACCGGTTATTTGTCCTTTTGCTTGTCCGTATCTGCGCTTTTCAGCAGGTCGAATTTGCTTTGCACCTCTTGCTGGCGGTACTTGTTGAGTATCTCGATGAAGCGCGGCAAGTCGCGGATAGCGTCGAGGTCGGTATCAGCGGCAATATGCTGAAAATCGCAATAGCCCAATGACAATGCCTTGTCGAAAGCGTCCAACGCCTGCTCGGAGCGTCCCGTCAGTGCGTAAAGGCACGCTGCATCGTAATAGTTGCCTCTATTGGGCTCTGCTACAAGAATACTATCCATCCACGCAAGAGCCTCAGCATCTCGCCCGAGGTAATGAAGCGCATACTGACGCACAGAACCATCGATAGTAGTATCCATAGCCACAACCTGCTCAAAATCCATCTTTGCTTGCGCTGTATCACCCTGTATCAGTTCCAAACGACCGCGCCAAATATAAGCACCTGCCACGGGACTCAACTCAATGCAACGCGATATGTCCGACAATGCGTCTGCATACTTCTTCTGTTCCGCCTGCGCTACAGCACGCAGGTAATACCCGGAAGCCGCATTGCCGGGGAAATGTTGTATCACATACGAATAGTCATTGACAGCACTCGCATAATCTCCTATACTTTGGTAGCACATACCACGACCGGTATAGCCGTATCCATACTCCGCATTGGTCGTGAGCATAGCATCATAATCAGCAATCGCCTTGCGGTACTGATACAGATTTTGATAGCACTCCGCCCGATTGACGAGAACAAACGGGTCGGCGGTACCTTCCATCCGCTCCATCATATCCAAATCTTTGATAGCATCTGCGTAGTACTCTTTCGCCATATAGATACGGATACGGACACCCATGTAGAACAACTGCGGATAATCCGTCAGGTTGCTTATCTGCTCGGAAACGGCATTGAGCAAGTAGGGGTATTTGGTACCGGTGGCAGCAATCAGAATGTCGGTATCGCCGAACCGTCCCGTCTCGTTGTAACCGAGATTGAGATAACGGATGTATTGGTCTATAAACTTGGTCGTCTCACCATTCAGCATCGCCAGTACGGCAGACAGACGCCATGCCTCGGCGTTGTATGGATAGAGCATTGTGATAGAAGTGAGCATGGCACGTGCCTCATCGGGCTTGCCTGATTGTAGGGTACAACGGGCTATCTCCACGAGATACGAGTCATTGGTAGGCACCAGTTTGCTTGCCGCTTTGTAGTCCGCAAGGGCTGCCGCGTAGTTCTCCATTTGGTAGTACAGCTCCGCCCTGTCTGCATATGCATCTACATTCTTTTTATCTTTCTTGATGGCGGTAGTGTAGTCGTCCAATGCTTTCTGCAACTCACCCGCATACATATATGTCGTGCCACGCAGCCGATATACATCACTGCTGGATATACCAGAGGTCTTGGCGTATTTCAGTAGCATATCTATATCCTGCAACGCCATACCGTACTGCTCTTGCATGATGTTGGCAACGGCACGATAGCGGTACAGCATACCGTTCTTTGGATATTGTTGTAACTCGATGGTACATAGTTGCACTGCTTCCGCGTATTGTGCACTATCCAACAATTGTCTGATTTGCGCAGTCTGCTGCGCCACGAGCGACATCACTGACATGCAGAGTGCCACCAAAAGAAACGTTAACCGGTTCATATCTTTATATCATATTTTGTTTTATCAAATCTATATTATCTTTCTGACTTCTATGTGATATTATCAGACAAAATGGCTGTGATGGCAGTGATAAACTGCAGCAAACAAAAAACTTTTGCTCATATACTTGCCCCTTTCATTCTTTTGTAGTACCTTTGCAGCATATTAGAGTACACAACTTTGTGGACCATAAGAATGTGAACCAATAGTAATCAGTTATGGTACAAGGAATTAACCGCTCATTTATCTATGGTGTATCGGTGTCAGGAGACAACTTTACGGACCGAATCAAGGAAACGCGCCGTCTGAAAATGGACTTCGAGAACGGGCTCAATGTAGTACTTATATCACCTCGACGGATGGGAAAGACCTCCCTCGTGAAGAAGGTGCAACAAGTAGTGGACCCGTCAATCGTTCATACCGTGTATATGGATATCTACGATTGCAAATCGGAGTATGACTTCTACAATAAGTTCGCAGAATCCGTCCTCAAGCAAACTTCCGGTAGAATGGAGATATTCTTGGAGAAGACCAAGAAGTTCCTGACTCGCTTGACTCCCAAGATTTCCTTCAGTCCCGATCCTACTGCAGAGTATTCGGTTTCATTAGGCATTACACCAAAAGAATATGCTCCGGAGGAGATACTTCAGTTGCCCGAACTCGTTGCGCAGCAGATAGGAAAGCATATAGTGGTCTGCATAGATGAGTTTCAGCAAGTGGCTGAGTGGTCCGATACGCTGCAAGTTCAGAAACGTATGCGTGGTGTATGGCAGCATCAGGAACACGTATCCTATTGCCTGTTCGGCAGCCGTCAGCACATGATGAACAAACTTTTCCAAAGCAAGGCGATGCCGTTCTACCAGTTTGGCGAGCCCAATTACCTACAGCCCATCCCTACGGAAGACTGGATACCATTCATTCAGCAAAAGTTCACCGACAAAGGGTTGACTATATCCGAAAACCATATCCGTACCATCTGTGATACGGTCCAAAACCAATCGTCTTATGTTCAGCAATTGGCATGGAACGTGATGATTAATACCGACACCGAAGTCACGGAGCAGACCATACAAGCAGGTATAAGCGACTTGCTAATCCAAAGTACGCCATTATTCATGGAACAAACAGGAGGGCTGTCAAGTTACCAAATGAACTTCCTGAAAGCCATTGCTGCGGGGCAACATAATCAGTTTACATCGGTATCGGTACTTCAGGAATACCATTTGGGAAGCAAGTCTAATGTGGAGCGCATTCAGAATGTCCTGCGTGAGAAAGACTATATCGTATCCACTCAGGATGGATTCTTCTTATCCGACCCCATTATGGAACTATGGCTGAAATCCAAACTATGAGTTTCATATCTCGCAAGTCCGATAAAGTCCTACAGCACTTTGTCTGACAATATGTCAAAGAACACTTTTTTCTTCACACGTATCCTATTTGGGGTGCGTGTTTCTTATACTCCATTAAAACCATATATCATCACTAAAACATCACTAAACCATTTAGAATTACGAATTATATCATTGACACACTGAGCACCATAAAAAGAAATGCTGTTTGAATTACGTGTAATAAGATGTTTTTAAGTTAAAGCCGTTACTAATAACATAAAAATTACAAGCATTACAAAAATTGTAGTGAGAATCCCTAACACAATGTGAGAAATAGTATCCTTAAAACTTACTTCATCCTCTTTGTGTGTGCCTTCGGCAGGATTGTTTGGCATTTCTGTAGTGAGTGCAGGTGATACCCCCTTTTCATTCTCTAATACGACTGCCGTCGGTCTATCCCAAGGATTGATAGCAAGCATTTGGTCTATCATATGTTTTAACTGCTCGGAATAATCTCCCATAATACCAGGAATCTCTGCTCCATTCTTCTGTAAGAGCCCACCAGGGAGTGTGCCATCGCCGAAAGGAACAGAGCCTGTGATGAGTTCGTAGAGTGTGGCACCGAGTGCCCATACATCACTGGCAAAAGTTGGTGCAGGATTGGTAGAGAAACGTTCTGGTGCCATATATGCTGCAGTACCTGAACCGATATTGCTCATAGATTGGGTCTTGGATAATGTAGCACGAGTACGTGCCGAAATGCCAAAGTCGGTAATGAGATAGTGACCATCGGCGGCTTGCAGGATATTGTCGGGCTTAATGTCTTGATGCACAATGTTGTGTTCGTGCAAGTAAGCCAATCCTGCAGCGACATCGTGGAGCACCTTCCATATCTCATCCTCGCTTATATGTCCTGCACGCTTGGTAACAGAACCGTTGGCACAATAAGGCATCACAAGATAGGGCATGCCGTCACACACATC
Organism: bacterium; assembly: GCA_963591775.1. Classification (GTDB taxonomy): domain Bacteria; phylum Bacteroidota; class Bacteroidia; order Bacteroidales; family Paludibacteraceae; genus Colicola. Next base: position 14,531 of record CAVATM010000023.1, on the reverse strand, counting down.
AAAGTGTTGTGGTTTGAGCAGATTCGGGTGATTGAGGTTATACACACGGCGTATCTCACCAGCAAAGGATTCTATGCCGTCAGTATCTAAACCGCCATTGGGCGCATAGATTTTGAGAGCGAGGTCAAGACCGGTGTACTTGTCCTGTGCAAGCCATACCTCGCTAAATCCACCACGCCCTATCAATCGGACAAGGGTGTAGTGGTTGTGAAATAATGTATTAGGTTGAAGTGGCATTGCTCTACATTAATTAAAAATTGTTTCGTATCTCTTGTTTGGTTAGTATTTTTGAGCACAATGACAAATTGTTAGAGGATTGAGTTCCTCCAATTTGAGACCATTGAAGTATTTGCTGAATCAAACTACTTCTATCTTGTTCGTCTTTAACGATGATAAATGATATCTCATCTGCAGAAAAAGGTAATACTAGTTGTGGACATTGCTGTTTATGCATACCACAATCTGTTGTTATTCCGTTAAGATAAACACGTCTGCATTCTCGCTCTTTATAGTTATCTAAAGGGTGTTTATTGGGATTTTTATATTTATTCTTCGGTTTTGCATAAGCGAGTAGTTGTATGCCTTTGCTTACATTAGTTTGACAAAAATCATAAGCCAATTTGGATATGTACTTTGTCAATGGATTTCGCTGGTTGTTAGGGAAGTAACATACAGGCGTGATATTAGTAGCATTACCCCAAACAGAACTCATACCGATGGCATAATCACCATAGGTCATTTTATCTATATGTGATAGTGGCAAATCACAAAATGAAACCACTGGCATATATAGGGACAAGACATTACCTTTCCACTTAAAATTTTCTTCACAATATGAACCTACAAACCCATTTTGTAGTATCCCTACCAAGTTTGCAAAGTTTTTTGTGTAATGAAAATAAGATGTACTATAAATACGTGCCATAAGCAATCCATATTACCAACCTGTTGACCATTGTATAGATACGCCGACGGTGTACATACCATTATATCTGACATAGAAATCAGAAGATGCATAGTTCCCCATTCCCAATGCCTCTTCTGCACATATTCGACAAACAACATCTCCATATAATAACAACAGAAGGTTATCGCCTGAACCCTTAAACTATTCGTCAAAAATGGACAAACGGTTATTGGTAGATAATAGATATTCTCCACTTTTCATTTGTTGCCGTTCGAAATTTTGTATCATAGTTTATTTTGAGTAGATATAATCCAAACATTTTTCGTAAGCGCCAATGTATGTAGAATCTGACATTTGGCAGTATTTTATTCCAAAATCCTGTAACACACGTATAAAAGGTCTTTTACAATATGATAGTGTTCCACAAATTGCATCTAAGTAGATAATCTCATTGGAAACGATGCCGACTTTCTTGCAACGAGCCCATAAATCCAATATCCACCAAAGGTCTAATTCTGCAAATCCTAATCCTAAACCTACAATGAATATGTCACTATTAAAGAATAAATCAACCCAAGATTGACCTTTCCAATTCTCATCATATTTTCTACGGAATCCTTGAGAAAGAATTTTTGTATAAGATTTTGGAATATAGTCTCGTATTTTTATTATTTGTTTACAATAGTGGTCATATCCTAAGATGATAGATTGTGTACGGTTAATGTCACCATGTATATGCCAAATATTTCCACTATCATACAAACTATTTTCCTGCGAGTTTATTGAATAATAAGCATATAGGTTATATAACGTTTCTCTTTTTCCCGAAGGCGTATGCCGCAAATAACTTTCCAAGGTTAAGTCATAATTGGTTGTTAGAAAATTCACATTGGGTACAGAACTCAAATGTTCGTACACTTGATTATTCCATGGACCATGTATTGCATTACATAAATTTGCCATCAATTGAGGTGACGAAATAGACGAAGTTAGTTCCAATTGGTCATACTGAACAGTATTGGGCGGAGCTATACATTGTAATGCCATAGAAGTATGCCAAGTGTTATCAATTTGTGTGAGTAAATCGTCCCATTTTGGGACTCCTTGCGTGAGAAGGTTCAAACCATTACCATATAAAATTGTTTTTCTTTGCATTGCAATATTTAATTTAGAAAAGGTTGCGCTACAATAGATTATTCTAAATAGCCCTTATACTCAAGTATCATATTTGTTTCCATAACAATGATTTGACAAGAAAACTTTTTCACATCACCTATGTGAATCACATTGAACGTAACAACAGCAGATCCATGTTTATCATCATAAGTATTGAAATAATTCCAAGTGAACTTATAGTCTGTATAAGCGTAATTTCGCGCAGTCTCAGGTACATCAGAAACTTTCATCGAGTAAATCGGACCATAGGATTGAGAATCTATTGCACGCCAATGATTTGAAAAACTTAATTCACCATTATTATTTACATAAAAATGGATTACATGGTCATAAGATAGAGACAATTGATCCCGATTCTCACCATTGGTGGTATTATTCGTTACTCGAAAAGTTGTTCCTACCAGTTCTGTATAGTGAGAAGAAATTTCTGCATTGTTTACCTCCGATATAGCTGTTTGGTTATTGATATGGATTCCTTTCCAATAGAAGCCATTGGGTTCTATAATAGATATCACATCAACCCCTGCTGGTAGATGTGGAAATGCCATTACAAAACGATATTGTGTATTCGATTGTACCATCAAGTGTGTATCAAACGCAAGTTCATTAATAGGATCAGTATCCTCCGCCCAAGATTCAATTGTATATATTTGACCATCAACTACCATATATGTCTTCGAAGATAAAGCAATATAACCTCCATTAATATTTCCAGCTGTGTATGTAAAAGTCACAAACGTGTTATCAGTAGTTATCACAACATTATCAATATGTGTGGTTCCCAACATGTCGGCAGGATATGGCTGATCTATACGAGGATTGATTGTTACATTTGATTTTGTATTGTGTTCTTGAGCGGAAACAGGTAGCAATAGAACAAGTACTACCAATAGTATCATTAGTTTTTTCATAATCACATCTCCTTAATAACTTAAACGTTACCAACCTGTTGACCATTGTATAGATACGCCTATACAGAAAGTGCCATCATATCTAAAGAAGAAATCCGATGAAGTACAATAACCATAACGTAAATGCCAACCGGCTTCTGTTTTGAACCAAATATCAGAACTTACAAAACTATATGATGGTCCAATACCTGCATATATTGCATTATTTGCCCCTATAGGTATGAATGCATCAATTGTTGGTTGATAAAGTACATCCATATCCATATTACTATGACTGGATAAGAAATTATAAGTGGCAGTACCTTCAAGAGGTGAGAATTGGATCGGTCCCCAACGCATCTTGAACAAAGAATAAGATAGCGCCCCTGCTGTTCCAATGCCTGCGCGTATGCCAAACCAAGTTACCTCAAAGACACCATTCTCATATATATATCTGCGATAAGGCGATTGATATATCATATTTTGCTCATAAGAACTATGGGATCGTGAAGTGGAATAAGATGTTTGTGAAGATTGGGAAGTCGCTGCTGCTTGAGATATATCAACCCTTATAGCCTTACTACCATCTGTAGTCTGAATTGAAAATGAAGCCATACGAGTCTTTATAGTCGGATTCGGTGAAACTTTTACAATTATAGTATTTCCATTTCTGGAAACAGAATAAATAGAACCCGTTGGATATTTTATCTCCCAGTGTCTATTACTTGAAACTGTAATTGTTTGTGTTGTCCCTTGAGAAGATGCATATACAGAAGTCTGCGACAAAGTTAGATACGAAGCAGATTTAGAAGAAATGGAACCATTAACTTTTGTTCCGCCCGACAATTGTGAAGATACTGAGTTTACTTTTGTTTGAGTTGCAACATAATCGGGAAAAAGTTTTCTAATGTTAGTCGGAGGTTCTACAATATCATAAACAGCATTGATATCGGCATATCTCACATAAACTTGTATTCCTCCTGATACAGCATTACGAATATCAATAGTACATTTTAGACCATCACCATCTACGCAACTTAATGCAATGACACTTCCCCCAGCATCATCCCCCTCCATTTGATTCTCATAGACATCAAAAGATAAAGTCTCATCTGCATATATTTTAATTTTATCTTTGTCCGAATCATAATTGATTCTAACGCTACTACTCTTCCATTCCGACCATTCACTCCATGAACCATCATTATTTTCACTGCATGAAGAGAAACTTGTTGCTTGGAAAATATATATTTCAGCATTTGCAGTCATTGCAAATAATATAATATAAACAAATAAAAAGAGACGTCTCATAGATTATTGAATTATAAAATTTTTAACAATGTATTGAGAACCATTGTAGATATTAATTGCACGAACATTTTCGGGTATCATAGGATATGTGCATGTATACTCATAAGGTTCATCAGAATATAGAATTTTAGGATTATTTGGTGTCCCGATATCACTATATTTCAGATAATATTTTTTCCCGCTATCAGCATCTTCTATGAACTCGGATCCATCGCAGTACACATAAGTATTTTGTGACCGTGGTGTAACTCTTTCGTACAAAATAGTCTTTGTTGGAGTGAGTTTAATAGAAAGGACTTTCCATAAATGAGAGTTTGTTTTACTGATCTTAGAATCAATGGTGAATTGTTTTGTAGAAGTTCTTACTTGCGTTTCCGTTCTCCCTTTTTGAATAATGGTTATTCTTTGACTTTTGGCACCATTATAGGTTATAATATCAAAATAATCATTTCTAGAAGAAGTACTCGTATTAGCATTACAACTGATAGACAAGACGTTTCCAGAACGAGAAACTGAAAAGATATTACTACTTGTATTTTGTAGTTCCCAAGAGTTGTTAGATTGCACCGTTATTGTCTTTGTTGCATTTCCTGCATCAAACAATAGTTGGCTATCTGATACCGACAACTCTGTAGGAATAACATTCGAAACAATTGACGTAGTATCAACGTCATAAACTATCACTGGTGCTATACTATCTTTTTTCTCTTGCGGAGTCTCTGTCAAAATACCTACTATACTAACTATACAACTTATCAATACTATCGCCATAGCAGTGCCTAACAGCCATTTCCACCAAGAACTATTGCTCTTTGGTAAGGAGATTTGGGAGACTCGGACTGTTGTAAACACCAATTTTCCATTAGTGTCGTGTACTTTGACATCAAATGAGCATTTGCGGGTCTCGCCTGTTTTATTCTTATCAAAACGCAAAACAAAACTATTGCTATTATTGTTTACGAAATGGATCCACTCATCATAATTGCCCAATCTCCAATCTGTATCATCCGATTGGATATTTATCACTTGTACGCCTCCTTCTGCCGGTACGTTTATTGTTGTTGGCGAAACGGACAGGAGCACAGATTCATCTTCTGCAGGCACATTATCTAACCGATGCGTTGCTTGACCGATGCTGGACGCGGTGCCCAATCGCTGTGTACTACGGTCGCCATCCACAAAATTTGCCGAAGGTGTTACTACCGGTTCAGTCTCTTCGAGTAATGAATAATCCACCTCGATAGCATTGGGATTGGTTGACCATTCGACCAAAGTGGCTGCCGTAGGTCTATCCCAAGTTTCTTTCTGGAGCATCTTGGTGATAGTATATTTAAGTGCATTGGATACATCGGCTGTAATAGCAGGAATCTCCGCTCCCCCTTTTTGCATGCCACCACCTATCTCACCGAAGGGAACAACACCCTCCAGCAACTCAAAGCACATTGCTCCAAATGACCATATATCGCTCGCCTTAGTGGGAGCAGGTTGGCGTGAGAATCGCTCAGGTCCCATATAAGCCGTAGTACCGCCTGACGAAGAAGCAACTACACTCTTACGCAAAGTACTACGCGCACGGGTAGAAACTCCAAAATCGGTAATGAGATAGTTTCCCGCATCGTCAATCAAGATATTATCAGGTTTTATATCTTGATGCACGACCTCTTTCGCATGCAAATATGCCAACCCCGCGGCTACATCATGAATAAACTTCCACATCTCCGTCTCGGACATCTTGCCCAACTTACTGCCGCATGAACCTTGCGAGCAATACGCCATAATCAAATACGGCATATTCTCCCATGTATCTACGTGCTGCGGTTTGAGCAGATTCTGATGATTGAGGTCATACACGCCGGCTAATTCTCCGCAAAATTCTTGCAATCCGTTGGCATCCATACCCGTTCCTGGAGCATACACCTTCAAGGCTATCTTGAGGTGCGTCCAGTTATCTTTAGCCAACCAAACTTCTGAGAAACCGCCGCGTCCCAAAAGGTTGATAAGTTGGTATCTATTCGCAAAAAGCGTGTCTTCTTGTAGCTGCATAATTAGTTGTTATTCTGTTTATCGGGTTCAGTTGAAGCGTTCTTGTCTGCACTCTTTTCTATTGCAGCAGCGGAATCATCTCCTTGGGGTGTTTTCACATCAGGTATAATTTCCGTTTCTTCTGTTAAAACTTCAGGAATAGTCCCCTCATCGTTTGTTTGGCTGTGTTCCGTCACATTTTGTTCCGCTTTTTGCACCTCAGGTACATCGTCATCCCCCAATTGATTAATATCAATAGTAGCCTTTGTTCGTTTCTTAGGCTTATATTTTACATTAGCATTTGATATACAACTATCTTTATCGGTTTCCGATGTTGCATTTTGCAAAGTGTCTTGCCCCAAGTCAGAGATAATCTCCTTTCCTAATATACTATCTAATTGTAAACCGCTTTTCTCTGTAGGGATTACACGTGCTGAAATAAATTGTTTTGCAGGTTTGTATCCCACAGCAGCAATGATAGCAACCAACAATACTGCAAGAACGGCAATAGCAATTTTAAGGCGTTCATTACTTTTAAGCAGCGATTTGTCTACAGAATTCGATGTCTGTGTGTCTGTAGCGACTGCTGGTATTGCCCCGCAAAGAATCTGCGCTAACGCTATTGTAACATTATCATGCCACCCTGCGGCTTCGTCTGCCCCCCATAGTGCATCACGGCATTCCTGCATAGAGGTTTGATGAACTGCAATCTGTTCTTCTATCTCCTTATCACGCAGGCAACCACATAATCCATCAGAACACAAGAGCAGGATATCCTCGTTGTGAAGATCATACTCTTTCACATCGGGGCGAGCCGTACCATTCGGGTCGCCCAAAGAGCGCGTAATGATATTATTATTCGGGTGGTCAAAGGCTAACTCTTCTGTCAGTTTTCCTGCATCAACCAATTCTTGCACATACGAGTGGTCGTGGCTCAAGCGAACAAGTCCGGTCTTTGAATTGTAACAATAACAACGACTATCACCACACCAACCAACATATACTTTTTTGCCAAGCAACCATGCCAATGCAATGGTAGACCCCATACCTGCAGTTTCGGGATGTTCTTTGCTATGTTTTTTGATAGCCGCGTCGGCAGCCACAATCGCATTTTTGATATATACCATCGGCTCTGCTAATGCATTGTCGGTCAGTAGATCTGCTGCGAAACGACTTTTTATGGTTTCTACAGCGATGGCAGAGGCTACCTCACCGGCATTCATTCCGCCCATACCGTCACATACAACCAATAGAGCACCTTTTTTGCCCAACTCTATCTGAGCATCTGCTGTAAATCCCCACTTGTAGTCAGACAGGTCTGCATCTATCTGATAGTTATCTTCATTGTTCTGGCGCCCCGCAGCCTCGCAGCGCGCTGCCATACGAAATAATAATGTCTTGTTTTTCATAATCGTTACATATAATAGTTATAACTTCCATACTTGTCTGCATAGAACCAAGAGGTTCCAGCAATTTTGAGGCGATAAATATCACGACGTTCATTATTTAACGCATTTCGCAATGTTTGAGGGACATTACCATAGAACTTATAGCCACCAGAATATACAGCAACCATAGCATCATCTGTAACACACACTGCCCATAGTTGTCCGAAACTATTAGATCCCTCTTCTAACCAATTCATTATCCATTGTTCAGATGCGGAATAATAGTTTTGACTTACAGCAATCCAATCTCCTGCATCATTAAATGTAACAGATGTAATCACTTCATTATCAGTATTCCATTCTCTTATTTTTCGTTCTAAAGAATAGGGAATATTACTCCAGCGAAATCCATTGTTCCCATACAGAATAAGCCAAGAGCCACCTTCTGTGATTTGAACATCATCAATGTATTCTCTATCCCTATTTAACTCATTAAGAGCATCTGATGACCCATAAGGTAGACCGGAACCAGCCCAACCGTTTCGTCCATATAACACCAAATCTCCATTTGTTTTAGTGATGGCTACATTTCTGCATTCTCCTTGAATACGAATTTGGTCTTTAATGTAATTACGGCTATTTTGCGCATAGACCATTGCACCAAGAAATAGGATGGATAATAACAAATATCTTTTCAGTTTCATATTGTATAGTTTTAAGGGTTGTTATTTTACGGAAGATATGGGGACTATCATGCCAGTGGAGCGACCGGCACCGGCAGAGACAATGCCGACAACAAGGAGTTCGCCCGAATTGGTGGTGGCGAAAACAGGACCGCCCGAATTGCCATGCTCGAAAGTGGTATTGGTGGTGAGGATAATGCCCTGTTCCAATCCCTCTTTGGCAACCACCGCCTGCGAATAGATGGGGTGAATGTCCGTAGGAGAATTGGCACCCAAAGCCATCGGGTAGCCGAGAATAGCCAAGTCGGCACGCACAGGAAGACTACGGGAGAGCGTATTGTTATACGACAAGCCTCCTGGCTCCGAAGTGCGGAAATATGCCCAATCCTGGGCTACATCCTCGGGCAGGCAGATAATGGTGCCATCGTCCATCGTATGCCGCTTGTCGGCAGAGCGGTTGATGACTGCATGGGTGGAGGTGAAATGCAGTTGCTTGCCCGATGGTGAATAGGCATCTATATGGCAGACCACGTTGCCACCATTGTACGCCACCGCATTGCAGATGAGTGCATTGGTGTCGTCTTCACCCGACGGGTACATCCACGGCTCTACGATGTGGCGTGCTGTGACGAAACGTCCGTCATCCAGCAAAAAGCCTGTGCCAGTACCTACATTCTGTAATGTTTTGGTTTGTCCGTTGTAGGTAACCTGTATCTCACGGATATGCACAAAATAGACATTCGGCGCACATGCGTCCAAAGAGGTATTGCCCGTGGTGTGCGACGATACGGAAGGCACAGACTCATCGGATGATGTGGAAGACGCGGGTAAAGAAGACAGTGCGTTTTTGAGGTCTTTCTTGACACGGGAGAGTTCTGCCTGCAACTGCTGTTGTTGCCTTGCCGCTTCTTCCATCTGCTGATGATACTGCTCTTGCGCCTCTTGCAACTGCGCCTGTGTGAGTTGCTGCGATTCTTTCAGCCCTTTGTTCTCGTCGCCAAGGTATATGCCGAGCCATGTGCCTCCGCCTATCAGCAAGACGATAACGGCAGCCATAATCGCCATAGCCGTCTTGTAAGGTTTGAGTGCCTGCTGACGGAACAGACTGAGACGGCGTGAGAGGGCAATACTGCCGGTCTTGGACTTGTTGCCCTGCGGAATGATGAAGCCCAATTTGGGACCATTGACAGAGAGTTGAATCTCATCACCGTTTTGCAGATACCATTCATTGGTAACAGGGTGCCCGTTGAGGAAGGTCTGATTGGTGTGCGAGAGTTGCACGAGTTTCCAGTTCTCCCCATCACGCACGATAGCCGCATGGCGACGGCTGACGGTGGAGAACGACTCATCGAATTGGACCTGACACTTCGGGTCGCGTCCTATCTCGATTTGGTCCACAATGATTTCCTGTGCCTCGCCCGCATGGTGGTATTTGGAAGATACCTTGTGTTCGAGGATGTAATAGCTTCTACCACCGGCATTGAAGACAGAACCGATACCTGCTCCTACGGAGCCACTGAGTGTACGTTTGTACGTAGTTGATTGTGCCATAAATTTATGTACAATTTACGAATTTACGATTTATTTTATTCTTCTATATACTATTGTGCAATGAGTATTCCGATAAGGAGTGACAGAGCACATGCACAGATTACATATATCCATGCGCCTTTGGTCCATGATGCCTGTTTTGCCTCGAAAGCCAGGGCAGAACCATTGTATTTCTCCCATGCCATGCGGTTGCCTCGGAACCCCAGCACAAAAGGAATGACTATTCCTGCAGCCCACCCTACATACGGAATGAAGATGATGAGCGGCCAATAGATACCGTTGCCACAACCCCATATCCAACCTAGCAGGAATGCTCCCCAGTTGAAGGAGTTGAGATTGCGCGGTTCGACCTTAGGCGTAGCGGCTTCGGGTTTCTGTACCTGTTGTTGGTGTACTTCTTGTGGCGCAGGAGCCTGCGGCGTAGGTACATAGCGTGCTGTAGCCCGCGAGGGCGCTGTGGCGGTAGCGAAATACTGCATCACCTGCGCCATGGAGAGCGGATAGTGCGTGCTGAGTGTGATACGGTCGGATGACGAGATGGCAACACGCTGGTTGTGCACCAATGAGCCGTTGATGTATGTGCCATTGGTACTATGGTCAGTGAGATAGAGTTGGTTGCCTACCTGCTCGATAGTGGCATGATTGCCGCTGACGGTGGTATATTCCGCACCGACTACGATGGTGTTTTGCGGGTTGCGCCCGATGGTAATGGTGTTCATGTCTGTTGGTTGTTTGGTTTGGCTAATGCCTTTTTTTTAAGGTTATGTCTGTACGTTTTATCCATAAGCCTCTACGCGGAGTTTGGTGTCTCCGATAGAGATAATGTCTCCCGATTGGAGAAAGTAACCTGCATCGGTTACTTCGGTGGAATTGACAAAGGTACCGTTGAGCGAATGTTTCCATCCTCCCGAGGCGAGGTTGTCCCACTGCCCGTCGCGTATAAACCATATCGCCGCCTGCGGGTCGTATTCGAGGGTGCAATGCTTGCGCGAGATGTAACTACTCTGCACCTCACAGATAGGAATCGTATTGCGGACAGCATAGTCGCTGCGCCCCATAGTCAGCAGGTTGCGGTGGTAGGCATTGAGGTCGTAAGTCTTGCCGTATTCCTCGCCTTGCATGACGCGCAGCAGGTAACCCATGATGTGTGCAGGAATATGCGGCAAGGCAGCGTCGTGGGGCTCGTCGTTTGTAGCCGGCAGCAGGCGCAAGACATCATCTACCGACTGCAGACGCTGCTTGAAATCAGGGCGCAGGCATCCTTCTATAACGGGCAAGAAAGTGGTGCCATACGCACTAAGACTGAGCGGACTGCGGTTCCAGTTACCTTCACTGCCATGCTTGATATAAAGTGCCAAGTCGGCTTCTGTGCTAAGCGTTCCGAAAGGCAGTTTGCCTGTAAGCAGTTGGTACATCATCACGCCAAACGAGAAGATGTCGGTAGTCGGCAGGACGGTGGCATCTCCACGCTTGGGCTGCACCTGCTCGGGTGGCATATAGGCATACGTGCCGAAGATTTGCATGGGTTTGCCGAGAATATTACGCTCGGTCATGCGTTTGTTTCGGTCGCCCGAGATTCCAAAGTCGGTGAGTACGGCGGTGCCGTCCTGCTTGAGCAGCACATTCTCCGGTTTGAGGTCGCGGTGCACTTTGCCGTGCGCGTGCAGGGCTTTGAGTCCGAGAAGCACTTGACGGGCGATGGTTATCCAGTCGGCATTGCGCCCGCACTGTGTGAGGTCGCCATTGGGGCAGAACTCCATGATGATATACGGGTTGCCCTGCGCGAAACCGTGGTCGATAGAGTGCACCAAATAGGGGCTGTCGATACGTCCTGTCTGGTACTCCATTTCGAAACGGTCGTAGAGTTGCTGGCGTATCTCAGGTGCGACCTCCCATAACTTGAGCAGTTTGAGGGCATAGGTATTGCCTGCGCGGTCGGTAACACGGAACACTTTGCCGAAAGCCCCCTCGCCCAACTCGCGCTGCACGGTGTATTGTCCGCCGATGGCATCACCTGTACGGAAATCACATCGCTCGACCATGGTTACTTGCCCGAATGGAAGATGAATTGCCGATTACCCATCAGAATGATGTCGCCGTCGTGAAGGGCGGTACGCTCGGCGGCATGGATAAATGTGGTGTGCTGTGCGCTACGGTCCCGGATATACCATGTACCGTCTTGGCAGGTCAGTTCGGCTTGCGCCTGCGAAGTGATGGTGGGGTTTTCGGCATCCAAATTGGCACGGTTGAGGGTGTGGGTATCGCCTTTGAAGGTAAGTGCAGCGGGGTCTGCCTCATCGGAAGACTGGCGGACGGGCGTGAGTGTGCATCGGCTCTGCGGCGTGACTTGCACCCACGGATTGATGGTGCCCGAGTGGTTGGGTGCGGGTTGAGGCGAAGACGTGTGTGGTTTTTCCGCCTTCAGCGCTTTGCCGCATTGCGGGCAGAACGAGGTGCCTGGGCGCAGCGGATAGCCGCAATCGGGACAGGTTTGTGCCACAACTTCGGGCATGGTAGGTTGGTACTCTTCGGGCTTTGGCGAGCCGAAGACCGCCGCCTCATTAACGGTTTTGTTGAGAGGTGCCGCTTCGATGTGCGGGTGATTGACCTGTGCTGCTCCTGCAAGGGGAGCATTGCACTTTTCGCAGTGTGTGTTGGTGTCGGGATTGTCCCAACCGCAATTGTTGCAACGCATAGATGTTTTATTGTAAGATGTTTAACCTCGGTACATAACAAAAAACGTGGAGTTCGACCGTTGTCGTTCCACGAATTGAGGCTGTCGCATTGCCTTGAGTAATAGAACCGACAACGCGAAGCCCACGCCAATATAAGACTATACGCACACCTACAATATCACACTACGCTCCACAAAAGAGCATAGGCAGGGAATGTTACAAACGGTGCTTATGCACCATCCACGGGCAAAACGCCCGCATCCCTACGCAGGTTGCGAAATATACTTATATTCCGAGGACATCTATCGTTGCTAAGTCTGATTACTCTAAAGAAACTGCGACATTTCAATTCGTCAGAACAGAGCGTAATAAACGCCTTTTACTATGTGTCTGTGAAGCCCGAAACATCGGTGTTCCAGTGGTCTCACAACCCGTCATACGCGAGCCATAATACCCACCCTCTCACCTCTGCGCGGTCTTCACGGTGCAAAATTACAATAATTCTTGCGAGTATACAAACAGAAATATAAAAATGATGTTGGTAGGAGGCTGAATTCTCTGCAAAATGGCGATAGTGTGGCATAGATATTGTAAGAAATAACGTAAAAGGGTGCAATTTTTGCAGAAGAAGCATCTGCTATATTGCACATGTGCAGAAAATGTAGTACTTTTGCGAAAGATTGTACAAAGATTGATAATTTAATCCCTAAATGATAGCGTTATGATAGGAATGCCAACATCTTGCAAGCCCATTCGTGGAGCCATGGCGAAAGAGATGCACGAGCACCTTGCGAAAATGTCCGAGGAACGGAAACAGGGGACTATGAAACGTGCTTACTCGCCACACAAGACATCCATTCGGTTGATAGAGGTAGAGAATGGGTGATTATACCATACGGTCGATAGAAATATCGCCTGACCTTTTGTCTTTGCTGCGGGAATTCTCCTGCGGCGTTCCCGAAATGGACGGGATCCTTCACTCGCAAGGGCTGTTGGCAGAATTGTATGTCGATGACCCTGTGGCATATTGTGTGTACAATGCAGGGCAAGAGTTGGTGGGTTTTTGCATCATAGGCAAGATAAATTTCCCGTTAGAATACGAGGGGCATTGCGAGTATCTTGACATGATAGATGTGGCGTGTTTGGCTATTCGCGAGGATTATCGGTTCTTGGGGATAGGAACGGCGATATTGGATTTGGTGTGCGACAAGGCTGAAGCGTTGGTGCCCGGGGCGGAGTATGTGCATGTGGATGCCTTAGATCTGGAGGACGGCACATATAGTGCTGTTCCGTTCTATCAGAAATATGGTTTTCACTATGCCGCCCGGGCAGGGAAAGATGTGGCGTGCATGTTCTATGCACTACACAAGGTTCAGGGGTGAAATTTCAAAGCAAACAAAAAGAAATGTCTGTGTGTTCGTGAGGGGGTGTCTATCCCTTGCTTATCCCTTGCTTATCCCTTGCTGATAAGGAGTTCTGCTCAAGCCACTGGCTTTTGCTTCGCTACGGCACTCAATGCGCATGGCGCACCCGCCTTACGCTTCACCCTTGCTGTTTGGCGCGAGGGTGAAAGGGGAAAGAAAGGGACGAAAAACGGGCAGGTTGGTATTAGGAAATAGTAAGGGGATTGAGGTAGTGTTATCCTTTAGCCCCAAAAGACAGAATGGAAAGGAGCAGCGTTGTGTGTGCATCGGGCGGCTATGCTGCAGATATCTGCTGTATCCGTCCATCGCGCATCACCACCACGCGGTCGCTCAACGTCAGTGCTTCCTCCTGGTCGTGTGTCACGTAGATAAACGTGATACCCAACTTGTCGTGCATCTCACGCAACTCCATCTGCATGTCTTTACGCATCTTCAGGTCGAGTGCCGCCAACGGTTCGTCTTCGATGGCTACCGTTTGCGCCGGTACGCTCGCCCTGATGGACG
>CAVATM010000022.1:0-25287 GCA_963591775.1 bacterium | reverse complement strand
AACTGCTCTTTAGAGAATGAAAATCTCTCGTCCTAACCGATAGACGAATGGACCTCACCGGTGCTTGTCGTGTAAGGCAACATACCTGTGCCGTGTCAGCCGGGCCGATTGGCAGCCAATAAGCATGCCTTTTCACGAAAAGCGGGTGCAAAGATACGGCAAAAGTTTGGAATACACAAATTTTGAGCGAAAAAAGTGCATTTTTTTATGGGAAAGGGTAGGAAAAAGGATGAGGGAAGGAGTAGGGAGGGACAGAGTTGGTTCGGGAGTGGTTCGGGAATTTTGGGAAAATGAGGTTGTTTTTGGAGTGAATCTGGGGGTGAATGGGGGGGGGGAATTTTTGGATGAAATAGGGAAGAAAATGTGGGGTGTCGGAATCGTTTTTTCAGGCAAAAAAATGTGTGTTGGGAGGATTGTACGAAAGCGATACAAAAAAATACCCTCGCCATATAGGCAAGGGCATTTTTTTGTATGAATAGCAGATTGCTAACGGATAGTAGATTGCTAACGGATAGTAGATTGCTATTATACGGATTACTTCAGGAGAGTGCCGGAGGCGTCGTAGAGATGGTCGGCGGTGAGAATATACATACGACCATTGCGGACAAACTTGACGGCACGAACCGTGGTGTCGGTGGCATCGTCAAGAGCCGTCAACGAACTGTCGTACACGACATGAACCGGTACCTTGAACGAGTTGTAGGCATTGACCGTAATTCGAGTATCGTCGCCAATATACTCGACCTCTACCGTTCCAGACTCGAGGAAATAGATAGGCGTCGTGACCTCGCCTTTGGAGGTGAGAGCCGTATAGAAGGAAGGATAGATATAGCTTTTCTCTACGCCATCGCACGCATAAACGGTGAATGCCTGCTCCGACTTGTTGATAGCGTAAGTGCCTGCCGGAATAGTGGTTGCACCTGCCGTGGTATAGAACTCCAAATACAGCGCATCGGCAGCACTCTTAACCTTGAAGACAATGGCATTGTCCTCCGGATAGGTATCAACGGAAACTTCATCCGAACCGGTGAAAGTGCGATCTACTGCACCCGATTCGCTATCATAGTCCATGCCCTCGTTGACCGTCCAAGCAAACGAGGAACGAATCTTATAGAAGATGGTATCCGAAGCCAAAATGTTTGCCTCGACCGTGCAGGTCTGCTTGCCTGTATCGGTAACCTTGATGTCGGCGGTATAAACAGAGAAGTAGGTGGTGTCCTTGCTGCCGACAACACCGATATACGAACCGGAATAGAGGCTGTCCTTGTTGAAAGCACCGCCTACAGAGTCGGTAGCGATATTGAGCAGGAAGGTATAGTCGCTGTTCTCGTTGTAGAGCGAGATGTATTGGCTGCGCTGTATGTATTCACCCGTACCGACTTTGTCGAATACAATCGTGGTGGTGTCCTTAGCGTCCGGTGCTACCCAATTGAACAGGAGGTTGTACTGAATGGTGTCACTGGCGATAACACTTCCATACAACATATCGACACCTTCCCAGTTTGTAAACTCGAGATTTGCCGTCAGAATGGAGAGTGTATCGGTTTTGGAGTAGATGACGGAATAGGTGGACAATACATCTTCGGTATAGGTGCCATAGAGGCTATTGGACTTGACACCCAACAAAACATAATAGTCGTCGTTGCTGGCCTCGAACATAGCCAACTCCATAAGGGATGTATAGTCGGTCACCTCAAGATTGTGAGCCCATATATTGATGGTCTTCTTCGGAACGATGGGGTCCGGCGCATCGGTATAGAGCGTGAGTTCGTAGAACAGCGAGTCGGTGCCGAACATATTCACACGGCAGACATAGAGGCCGCTATTGGTGGTGACGGTAGCACTGAGTTTCTCCCATGGCTCAACCTTGACGGTGTCCTTGCCGCAATAAAGCACATAGTTGGCGTAAGAAGCACGATCCTTGTACTCGTAGGTGCCGTTGATGCTCTTGCCACTATAGTAGAAGCCTACGGCAACATGGATGCTATCGGCACTGACCTTGGGGAATAGTTCGGTTTGGCTCAAGTAGAACTT
The DNA here is from genome assembly GCA_963591775.1 of bacterium. Taxonomy (GTDB): domain Bacteria; phylum Bacteroidota; class Bacteroidia; order Bacteroidales; family Paludibacteraceae; genus Colicola. Next base: position 23,253 of record CAVATM010000022.1, on the reverse strand, counting down.
TCCGTTCTCTTGCACCAACTTGGCATCGTTGAAAGACAAACGGATGGTATCCTTCGGGGTTGGTAAGGCATTCTTGCGCCCTGTGATGTTGTAGGTCGTACCCTTGCTGTCGGTACCCGTACCGGTAAGGTAGATGCTACCATCGGCGCCTTCCGTAATGGTGACAGACAGTGTGGAGAAGTAGATCTCGGTGCCGTCCTTCTTGGTGATGTTGGTATATTCCGTATCCATATCCAAGAGCGTGTAGGTGCCTGCCAAAGTGGTACTCATGATGTCCAAATTGACGGTGTAATCGGCAGAGGTGATGACTACCCACCAATCAAGGTCGTAGTAGCCGTCAATCTGCTCGGCCTTGAGCGTGCCGTTGATGGTGACGGTCTCGGCGAGAGCAGACTCGACAAGGCGGCTCTTGAGGGCGGTGGTAGATTCGGTGGTTGGTGCCGGCGTGTTCTGTCGGGCGGAAAGGCCTGTCACACGGACCGGCTCATGCGCAAAAGCGACCGTGAAGGCCGCCAATGCACAAAGACTAATGAAAAATCGTTTCATGTACTGTTTTTTGTTATGTTTGTTTTTTGTCGGTTGTCACTCGCTTGCGTGCGGGGAGGCTACTCGTGGGTAGCAAAAGCAGGGGTAACCGGTGCCTCGACCGTGCCGAGATAGCCATCTACCACAAACTCGAATGCATCCTTTTCGACAAGGATGTAGTGGGTCTTGGCACTATAGTAGCGCAGCGTGAGCAGCACAGAAGAGGTGTGCGTCGCCGTGCGAGGACGGTTGATATACAAGAAGAAATAGGGAATGTCATTCACATACTGCACGCTTGTGACACCCCAGCACGCACTGCCGGAAAAGGCGGCTACCAAATCGGCCGTGTCCACCGTGGTGCGAAGCGAAGCGGGAAGACTACCGGTGATGGTCATCGTACTCTCGAGGTCGGTGGTGTCTGCAACCACCCATGTGGGACGGTCGTGCTTGGGGAATGTGTCCACAGGCTGAACAGTGTCCTTCTTGTCGGGGGTAACGGGATCGTTCTTATGCGGGTGGCAGGCCGCCATGCCCACAAAAGACACGGCGACACCTGCGATGACAAAGATGCGAAGGAGGGTTTTCTGAATCGTTTTCATGACTGTTGCTATTTGATGCGTCAATGTTATTTCTGTTTGATGAGGCGGATGGTCTGCGTCTCCCGGCCGATATGAACCACTGCCGAATAGATGCCTGCCGGTACGGCGGTGCAGTGCCACTCGTAGGTATATTGGCCGTTCTCGGTCTGACCCTCGGCACGGGTAAGCAATTGGCCGTTCTCGCTATAGATAGCCAAAGCAACGGGCTGCTCCTCGGGCGTGGTGACAACGATCTCGACATGGTCGACAAACGGCGAAGGCAAAGCAACGACCTTGGTGCCGACAAAGGAGATGGGCAGGGGCGCCGTAAGCGAACCTACGATGCGGTTAGGCGAGTAGTCAAACATCGGTGCGCTGTAGGCTACGGTCTCACCATCTTGCTCCAAAGCGAAGCGAACAGGCGCTGAGGCTTCTTCGGTACCAATGGTAAGGAAGAAGAGCGGCAGACTGTCGGTGGAGTGTACGGCGACACGGCCGACAAGTTGGTTGCCCGTATAGGCCGCCAATACGAGATGGTCGGTGCTTCCTGCCCAGTCGGCAAGGGTTGCAATGACGGACATATTGGACGATGCTTGGTTGCTATGGAGCAAGGCAGGCGTTTCGAGCGACTTGGTACGGTTTACCTTCGGGAGTGCTTCGGGAGCAGTGGAAGGTGTGGTCACATAATAGGTGAACTTACATGGCTCGCCCTGGTGGTAAATCAGGTAACCTTGACCCGGCTCCAAATAGGTGAGGCTTCCCTCCCACTTGGAATCAGATGAGAAGACCGCAAAGCAGTCCTTGCTCTTGATCATATCGCCCGCCTTGGCGTTGGTCAGATAGTCTGCCATGGCCTCCGCAATCGGGAAGTTGCAATCGAGCAAGTAGGGCAGCACATTCCAACCCGTCTGCAGGGTGAGCGTGCGGTCGGCCGTGGTGAGCGGCGAACCCTCGATCTCGGGATAAACCTCGTGCGCTACATGGAACATATAGATGCTATGGAAATCGAGCCCGCTCAGCGTACCATACCATGCGGAGGTGTTGCCGGTGGTGGAGTACTGGCTATAGGACTGACCGGTCGGGGTCTTGATGATGTCGCCCGCTGCCCAGTTGGCCTGCGAAGAGAGCATACGATTGATGTCGCTGCTGTAGGTGGGGTTGATATAGAACGAATTCCAGTTCCAGCCCTCTGCCAGCGTGAGTTGCTGCACCTTGCGCTCGGATGTGGTAAGCACAATGGCCGAATCGGGGGCGCAGCCATAGCAACGCTTATGCTCGAACACGAGGTCCTTAGACGCATCGAGGATGTAGATTTTGCCGGTGCTGTACTGCCACAAGCGCATCTGTACATACTCGCCCTTCATCTCCTCATTACCATAGATGGTCATATAGACATGGTTCTGAGCCGTGGCATCGTTGTAGGTGATGTTTGCCTTGCCCACACAGCGATTGTCGATGAAGGCTGCCACGACATCGTTGACATCGGTGTCAAAGACGGTGTCCTTGGTGTTGGTCAGTTTGACCTGACCGATGAGCGACATGGACATAGGCAACTCGGTATGCTTGTCCTCCCACGGGCAAACCGACTCGACCTTGACGGTGAGCGTCAGACGCTCGTAGAGATCTTGGTCGTCCTTCAAATAGACATACTCTGTATGCTCACCGATATTCAGCCCATCTGCCACCGTGAAATGGATGGTCTGCGTGGATTGCGGCGAAAGCGAACCCTGCGAAGGCACTGCCGTCAGCCACAAAGGCAGCGAGGTGAGAGTATATTGGCGTGTGGTTCCGCCCGTGTTGGAGATGGTCAGATCGAACTCGTTCTTGCTGTTTAGCGAAGAAGTGATGGTCTTGGTGTTCTCCGACCAGCGCAATTGGTTGCGATCGACATAAACCGTCCAAGAGAGCGGGCTGACCAACTTGTTGCCATTCAAGTCCTCGACATTGCGAACCGTGATGAAAATGTTCTGCTTGTTGATTTCCTTGTTGAGCATCTTGAGATTGATCATCAACTCGTCGCTGTTGCAAGCCCACGCGAAGTTGTACTTCTGGCGAGGCGTAGCGTCACGCACGGGCGAGAATTCGTTCTTATCCATCAACTTCTCGGCATCGGTGCGCAGAAGGAGCTGCTTCTTATTCACCACCTCGCCGTTGCTATCGCGGAAGACGCGCGCATTGTAGGGGTAGTACTGCAACTCGAGGCGACCGTTGTCGGTGAGTTGCTGCTTGCAGAAGGGCAGGTAGGCAATCAGACCCAGCTCGTCGCCCGTGGGCGATACATTGTTGTAGGTCATCAGGCTGCTTGTAGGCAGTGCCTGCTCGTAGAGAACGACATTGTCGATATGGCCGGAGAATGCGTAGAGCGGCTGCTCGTGCTTGGTGCCGAGGCTGTCGGTCAGCGACCAGTGGCAAGCACCGAGCCACATCTCGTTGCTGGAGAAACTGCCCAACTTGTCGGCCGCAAAAGTGATGGTCTGCTTGCCGTCGATGAAGATGTTGGCCAGATTATAGGTGCGGTTGACGGTATATACAAGGTGGTGCCACTGCTGGTCGGCGTACGCACCGCGTGCAATCTGCTCGTAGCCTTGGTTGCGCAGCACGACATTGCCGTTCTGCAAACCGATATAGACCTTGCCCTCGGCGTCCGCCTCGGTCTTTAGACCATAACCCGTGGAGAATAGCGCTGCGGTGTCCGCCGTCTGCTTGTCGGTCTTGAACCAGAACATAAGCGTGAGGTCCTGCTTGGCGGAACGAGCGAAGATGTCTTGCTGCAACTGCACACCGCCCACACTGTCGGTCAGATGGAGTGACATGTTGTCGGGCAGCGTCCAAGAAGTGCCCTCCAACGAGAGCGTTGCCCCATTGGCAAGGTCGGTACAAGTAGTGCCGACACCATCATCCATGCGATAGTATGCCATCAACTCCGGCTCAAAACCGGTGAGGTGCTTCTTGTAGGTGAGCGAGAGTTCGTCCACCTCTTGTGCATCGGCCCAGATACGCGCCTCGAGCATATTGCCGTGGAACGGCTCGGTGCCGTTGAGCGTGTTGCCGAAGAGCAGCGTGCCGCTATTGCGATAGTACGGCATGGTGGGCTGGTTGGGACGAGTGACCTCGGCCGTGCCGGCATAGAAACGAACCACACCCGTGGTGTCGTAGGTCATGGCACAGCGTGTGAAATCTAGCAGCGGCTCGAGTTGCTTGGACTTGACCACAGAATCGCCAATCTCGGCCTGCAGGCAGGTGTCTGCCGTCAGCGAGAAACGAAGGCGTTGTTTGGTGGTTCCCAAAGAGAAAATGGTCATCGCCTTGCCTTGCTCGGCGGGACGAATCATCGCCTCGATGGTGAAAGCACGGTTGTTGAAATTGCGGTTGACAAGGGTCTTGGCCACGCAGTTTTTCTCGCCCGTGAATGCCAACGAGGTGGTTTGGGTGATGTCCAAATTGTTGGTGCCGCCGATGACCTCGAAATTGGCGTCCTCGTCCAGATAGTTGCCCGCAATAGGCTCGCTGAAACGAACGGAGAGCGACTCTTTGACGGTCAGGATGCCGTCCGCCGGGGTCGGGATACCGAATACCTCGGGGCAGCGGGTGTCCTTGATGCCCTGCAGCACTGCGGAAGAATTGGTGACGAAACCGTTACCATAGCGAGCGTAGGTGACGGCACGCAGTTCGTACTGCTGCTCCATCGGGTCGCGGTCACCATAGAAACGAACGCCGTCGATGCTACCGCTCGTAATCTTCGCCTTGTTGCCCGATGCGAGTTGGAAGAGGCTGTCGCTGGCGTAATAGGAACAGATATTGACCCAATCGTTGTCCGACTGATTGACCTGCTTGTACTGCAACTCGATATGGTCGAAGCCGTCGGAATGGATGTCGTAGCCATTGATGGTGACGGGCAGGTAGTAGCCTGCGCTGTCGTGTGCCGAGAGGGTATTGAGCACCCACTTGTCGTGCGGAGCGGTGAGATTGACCGCTGAGGCAGCGGGGATGAAGTGTACCGAGATCTTGACGGAACGCATATAATCTACATCGCACGTGGAGCGGATGGCCAGCGTGACATCCTCAAAGTCGTAGCCCTGGCCACGCTCTGCCTCGATGGTCTTCGTGATGGTCTGCCCGTGCGGAATGCGTATCGTGAGAGGCGTAACACCCAATGCATAGCCGTCCATGAACAGTTTCAAGCCATTCGGGTTACTTCCCCCGAGCACCAAGAAATCGAACGGAATGCTTGCCATTGTGCCCAGACCGATGTCGGTAGGCTGCTCGTTGGTGAGCGAAACGGTGAAAATGGCTTTCTGGTCGGCGGGGACATTGCTAATCTCACGCTTATCAACCGTGATATGCGGGTTCTCGATGGCAATGGTCGGGTTGCTCAGCGGCGTGCCCGGGCAATAGAACAGCGTGCTGTCGCCACCCTCGTAGGGGCAACGGCTGGCACCTGCCAAGCCTTGGAAAATGAAACTGCTGTACTTGTAGTCCGTGGTAGGCACATTTTCGTTGCCTTCTGCGTCCTTGTTGAATACATTGATGGTGTCCTTGATACGATAGACATTGACATCCATATAGCCGAATTCGTTCGGCGAAAGCGTATAAGAATAGGTACGAGAATGGGTTTCGCTGCTGCCTGTTGTCTTATTGAACGATACCTCGATGATAGGCTGTATGGTGCAGGTGAACTTCGCTGCCGGGGTGTTGGCGGTTATCTCTATATTGCCATTTTCGTCTTGCCCCTCAGCGATGGCAATTAAACTGCGTGTAACGGTCTCGGAGATTTTTCCGAATACATTGGTGATGCTATTTGCAGAGAAAGGCAATCCGTTTTGCATCGATTCGCTATTACTGTACTTGTGGCTCTCGCTATAGGTGATAGGGGTGGAGCCGGTAACGGAATAGGTCTTGTACGGATTGTTGCTGTTGATGGCTTGTACCTTCTCTTTCTCGTTGATGTAGATGAGTTGCATCCACTTGCGAATCATATTGTTGTAGGCCGCAATCTCATCGTTGGTACTCTTCAGGTCTGCATTTTCCGGATCAGCCCATGTGTATTCCTTTACACCATAATTGGAGTCCTCCGGGCTCAGTGCGGTGTAATATACACGCTCACGAGAAGTGTTGGCTTTCTGCTTGGCTGTGGTAGAATCGCAAGTCAGCAGCATAGCGTTACGCTCGCGGCAGAGGGTTGGAATGACGGTGGTGATGATGTACTCCTGCGTGTAGGCGAAGTTGGTGCCGTGTCCGAACGCATAGAGCAGTTTGCGAGCCACAACCAGATAGCGCATCTCGCCATCGGTATTGCGTCCCTCGGAAATCAGTTTCATTGTGCCGTCCTTGATTTGCCCCTTCATGGCAGCGTAAGCCACTGAGTCGAGTACAGCCATACCGTGTCCGATACCGTGGTAAACCATCTCGGTGGAGCCGACATAAACATCCGCTGCTGCCCCCACATGGTAGGCATCGCTTCCGGTGTGGATGCTCTCGGAGGTGGTGTATTCGTAGGAACCGCTCACGGTTCGGGTACCCTTGTAACTGATAGGAATACTAGCCTGCTTGACGGTACTGATCTCAACCTCTTGGCCGGTGAATGTACCTCCACCGCCCGGAGCGGCTACCACACCTGTGATACCCGTGTAGTTGGAGCCGTGCACAATGTTGATATTCAGACCGAGATTCCAGTTCAGATTCCATGTGTTGGACGAAGAATAGGTGGTTCCCGATGCCAGCGAGGTGTAACTGCCAGATCCGGGAGGGTCGCGCAAGATGTCGTAGAGTTTGATGCCTGTATTGGTCTTGCTGACGCTCTCCACGCCGTTCAGTCGGTCTGCAAAGACATAGACCTCGAGCGGGTCGGAGGCAATATGCTCGCCGTTATGTTCCACGGAAACTTGTATGCGGCGGGTAACGGCATCGTTCAGCCCCGTGTAGGTCGGATAGTCTGCCTGTAGCGTTGCGTCCCACATACCTTCTGCATTGAGGTTGCCCGTCAGCGTCTCTGTCTCGGAGTGCATACCGTTGTAGATATTCACCTTGTTGCCTTGCAGCATCACTTGATCGTGTGCTGAAGAGGTGCGGCTGCCGTTGTAGTAGTAGTCCTCGTGCGCCGTAACACGGAAGGTGTATTTGCCCTCTGCGAATACAGGCTTGCCGAATAGGTACTCGTACTCGCCGGCAGCGTTCTTATAAACCAAATTTTGCGTCTTGGGTATACTGTCGAAGATGGTCATATAGGCACTCTCGTTGCCGAGGTAGCCTTTCTCCATCCCGTAAATCACCTGCGTGAGCGAGATGGTGACATCGCTATGATAAACATGGCGGAATGTGTCGTTGCACAGCACCGTCTTGCCGTTGCGGCAGAGCGAATCTAAGGTCAGGCGGTTGGTCAGGTCGAGGGTCTGCATAGCGGTGTTTTTGTCCGTTAGCGTCGAGTATCCCTTGGCATTCAACTGCGTTACTTTATACTTGACAGGGAACAGGTCCACAAAGAACTCGCCCGTCGATTTATCCGGATAGATGAGTATCTGTTTCTGCTGGAATACCACGCCGGTGTGTTGCTTCTTGGTGGTGTCCGCGGGGTGTAGCAGCGTGGTGTCCAGTTGCGAGATGGTTGGGTCTTGCGGGTCATAGACAATCAGCGCCGTGTTGTCACCCTCCAATTCGAGCGCAAGGGTCAGGCTGTCGCCCAAGTTGTTGCGGCTCAGACCGAAACCGAGTGGCAACTTGCCCTGGTCGTCACCACCGACGATGCGGCCGACAAGGCGTACCTTGGTCTCGTCGTACATACGCAGACCGTCCATGTTCTGCTTGGGCTGGAACAGGCTGTCGTTCTCCACGAAGAAGAAACCGTTGCGGGCGAAAGTATGCCCCGGCATAACGACTTGTACCGTGATGGGTGCCTTAGGAACATCGAAGCTAAAATTACCCGACGCGTTGGTCTCGACCTGATTGCCGTCAGCGTCCTTGACCGTTACACCGTTCATCAAGAAACGCGCTCCCCGAACAGGAATGGTGGAGTTGCGGAACAGCACGCGTCCCGTGAAACGCACTGCCTCGGTATTGACAAAATCGATACCCGTGGCCTCAGGTCGCTTGGCATCGAGTGTTATCGTAGCGATACCGTCGGAGTTGCCGTTGTAGGAGAACTTACCGTGTTCCGAGGTCGGCGTAACGGCGAAGGTGGCACCTCCGAAGAAAGGCACGCCGCCGAGGCTGTACGCACCATTCTCGTCGCTGACAGATTGGAAAGTGAGCATGGCGTCATCGGGGCGTCCCACGCTGTCGATAGTGGCCTGATTGATATCCAGAAGCAGGTCGGCACGATTGGTCTCGCTGATGTTTTGGAATGCCAGGTTGCTGATATAGCGACAGATAGACGCCTTGTCGGTGTACGCCATCGCCCCATCAAAAGTGTAGTAGTGGGTCAGCAGGGTCTCCTTGCCCGAAAGATAGGCATTTGTGTTGGCGGCTATCTCTTTTGCGTTGAGTGCACGCTTCCAAATCCGCACCTCATCGAGATAGATGTAGGCGGTCTGGCTGAGCAGATACATCTTGCTCTCGTCAACTCTGACGGGGCTGACATCCGTCTTCTCGTAGATGGATTTACCGTCTTGGTAGAAGGTAATCGTGTTGGCGCTTGTGTCGCAAACGATGGCGATGGCCGTCCAAGTATCTTTCTTAATGGTAATTGGTGCCTCTATTGCCTGCGAGCCGTACTGGAAACTCAGTTTGGTGTTGTTGCCGGTCAGGTCGATGGAGATGTAGCCGCCATTGCCTGCGAGCGGGCCGCGCGAGGTAAGCAGGTTGTTGGTTGCTGCCGTGTTGCCGGAAGCGACCTTGACGAGCATTTGGTAGGTGTGCGAGCCGGACCAATCGATTGTCTGACTAGGTGAGATGGTATGGCTGGCGGAGGTTACCTTGAGGTAGCCGCGCATAAAATCTTTTTTGTCGCCTTGCTGTACGGCACGCACGTCAACGCCCTCGTTGCCCGTTCCGTTGGGGAATTTTATCGTACCGGAGATACAGCCCATGGGCGAAAGCCAGCCAAACGCATTGGCGGTGTCGCGTAACGCCACGCCGGCGCACTCGTAAGTGCAGATGATGCGATATTCATAGACTTGCCCGGCCTCAGCGGTGTGGTCACGATAGAAATAGCCGGCCGCATTGTCAGAAATGGTTTCCCACGAGGCACTCTTGTAGGCGATGCGTCGGTCGAGTTGGAAGTGGTCAGCGTCGCCCTCGGTCTGATTCCATTGCAGGAATATCTGGTCGGGGTAGTAGCCCTTGGAGGCGTTGAAGGAAGCGACGCTGGCAGCATTGTGGTAGTAGAGGTCCGGACCTTTGCATACGATGGGCTGCGTAGTGCCGCACTTCATCTCGCAGTTGCTGTCGGAGAGTTGTACCGTGTAGGCGTATTGTGCGCACGATACCTCGGCGATAAGATGGATGTCAGCGGCGTAGGTGCCGTCTTTTTGGCGGGTGAATTCTGCACCGCTCACAATACGCTCCGCATGGGTGGTGTCTGTGCCGGCAATTGTAGTGCGTCGAATTACCACTTCTGCCGAACCATCCCAGAAGGAACTCCCTGTTTCGGGCTTCGTCCGCAGGTGCATAACTATCTTCTTCGTCTGGTCAAAATCGGACGATTTCGTATAGGAAATCGAATCATCCTGTAGGGTGACCAATTTCGGGTCCTTAAGAATACTGTCCACGGCCACCCAAGCATGCCCGGAATAGCCCCAGTTGATCGTACTGGTACGGATAAGACGATAGTAGATGGGCCGAGTGCGGTCGGTCTTGTTGTATAGCGCCGCATCGGTCGAGTCGATATAGGAGTAGGTGCTGTGCAGTGAGTCGAACTGAGCAGGCAGCAGCGCAAGCGATTCCGTCTCCGAGAAATCGGCCGTGTAGGACCGCTCGAGCTGGAACATATCGTACGACATGATGTCGCGAGCCGTTGGGTTGTGTATATCCCATGTAATGGTCGTGTACTTGCTGTACACGGTGCTGTCGTTGCGCTTGTAGTCGGATGCCTTGAAGTTGTACAGACGGTGAAAAGCAGGAATATCGATGATGTTCGATTTCACTTCCTGGGTCTGGTCGCCGTCGCGCTTAACCGTAAAGGTGGCGTAGTATCCCTTCTGCACCGAGTCGGTGGTCATCACGAAGAGATTGCCGGAGCGGTCCGTTGCCTTAATCTCGTTGGAGGGAGTGAAACTCGTATGGTAGGACACAGGGTCTTGGTAGGTGACATACGGGATGAGGCTATAGCCGAAGCCGGCTTTGCCATTGTCGCCCACGCTGTAGAACACAGGGTCGGAAAGGAGCGGCGCTTGTGCCGTCTCGGTGGTGTAATTGCCCAGCGTGTAGTGGTGCTCGTAGATGGTGCCCCACTTGCGGGTCTCACGGATGTAGATGGCAGCGGTGTACGCCTTGCCGTCGAACTCGGTGGAAGGATACCAGTCGAACTCGAGCCAGGTCGGCGTATCGGTTTGCTTGACACGAGTAAGGCTCATCGAGCGCTCACCACTGCCTGCCTTGAGGGTGATGTTGACCCGCTCATAGACATTGGTAATGACAATCGTACCGTTCTCGGGGGTCAACTTAACCCAACCCCGGTCGTCGGTAACGGTGTTCTGGTCGTTATCACCGACATAGGACAAGATTTTTACTTGCGTCTTGTCGCTGAACTCGGCATACACATTGGTGCCGGTTGTGGCCCAGTGGTTGTTCGATCCGCCGCGAGCAAAGACGAGTACCTTAAAGTGTACCTTCCCGCTACCCATGGAGTAGGACTGGAAGTTGTAGGGTTCTTCGAACCATGTGTTGTCTGCCCAAAGGCTTCCTACACATAAGGTCAGCATCATCGTGATGACTGCCCATATTCGCTTAGCTTTCATATAGTATATTGGTTATGGTGTGCTTAGGTATATAAATAGCGCGCAAAGTTACGAAAAAGATACAAAATGACCAAAAAATGGTTCATTTTTTACGAGTTGGTTCGGGAGTGGTTCGGGAAAAGGGGCTTCTCAGAGAACGAGAAATTATTCCTCAGGGATGGGATTCCTTGGGAAAAAGTATTATTTATTGAAGAAAGGGAGGCTATTCTTTGAAGAAATGGAGGGTGTTCTTTGAAGAAATGGAGGGTGTTCTTTGAAGAAATGGAGGGTATTCTTCGGAGAGGGGGCGTTTTTCGGAGAAGGGGAGGTTATTCCTCGGAGAAGTGGACGAGGACATGGCGGTAGGAATTGAAAATCTTCGACTTGGAGACAAAACCTAAATAACGGCGGTCTTTGTCCACCACGGGCAGGTTCCATGCACCCGTGTCCTCGAAGGTCTCCATGACCTTGTCCATCGGCATATCGTACGAAAGAACGGCTTCGGGAGAGGTCATGAGTTGACCCACTGTGAAGCGTTTATACAGGCGAGGTTGGAACATGATATTTCGCACCTCGTCGAGCAATAAGACACCCCGCAAATGCCCATCGTGGTCGATGACGGGGAATACATTGCGATGGCTGTCGGCAATGACTTTGACCAATTCGCCCAAGGTCATCTCGGGATAGACGGTGGTAAGGTCGGTTTCCAATACATTTTCCATCTTCAAGAGCGTCAGCACATTACGGTCTTTGTTGTGCGTCAGCAACTCGCCTTTCTGCGCCAAACGCATGGCATAGAGGCTGTGTGGTTCGAAAAGCAAAATGGTGAGATAGGACACGACGGAGACAATCATCAGCGGCATGAAGAGATGGTAGCCGCCGGTGAGTTCGGCAATAAGGAAAATACCCGTCAGCGGGGCGTGCATGACGCCGGACATCAAGCCCGACATACCTACCAGCGCAAAATTGGTTTCCGGTACGGAAAGACCCGCCAGATTGAGCAAGCGTGCCGTAAGAAATCCGATCAACGAACCCATAAAGAGTGAAGGCGCAAAGATACCGCCCACACCACCACCGCCGTTGGTCGCCACCGAGGCGACAATTTTGAACAGAAGTACGAGCGCAAAATAGCCCACAATGACCCACGATGCCGTACCCAGACGGGCAAAGGGGCTATTGGTCAGCGCAGACAGAGAGTCGCCGTTGATGAGTTGGGTAATGACATCGTAGCCCTCGCCATAGAGCGGCGGGAAAAGGAAGATAAGTACGCTCAGAGTGAAGCCGCCGACCACAATCTTGAGCCAGAAATTTTGCACATGGTGCTTCATCCACTGCTCGAGGCGGTTCATGCCGCGTGTGAAATAAAGTGACACAAGTCCGCACGCAATACCCAAGACCAAGTACCACGGAATGTTGGCAATATGGAACGATTCCAGCGTATTGAGCGGGAACATGGGCGAAGAGCCTGTGGCAATATAGGAAATGGCGGTGGCCGTAACCGATGAGATAAGCAACGGGGCTACGGATGCCATGGTGAGGTCCATCATCAACACTTCGAGCGTGAAGACCAAACCTGCGATAGGTGCCTTGAAAATGCCACCTATTGCGCCTGCTGCACCACAGCCAATCATGAGCATCATGGTTTTCTGCTCAAGACGGAAAAACTTTGCCAAATTCGACCCGATAGCCGCACCCGTCAAGACGATAGGTGCCTCCGCTCCGACCGAACCACCGAAGCCGATGGTAAGCCCTGAGCCGACAATAGACGACCACATATTGTGCGCCTTGATGATCGACTTGCGCTGCGAAATGGCATAAAGAATTTTGGTAATACCGTGCGAGATGTCGTCCTTGACCACATACCGCACAAAAAGAGCGGCGAGGAGAATACCAATCGCCGGACAGATAAGATACCACCAAGTATGGTGGGTGGTGCCGATGAGTTGGGTCTCTATCAGCCACTGAATAAGATGGATAAACGACTTAAGAACAATAGCCGCCAACGCCGAAAAACAGCCGACAAAGAAACTGAGAATCAAGACGAGTTGCTTCTCACTGATGTGGCGCTCGCGCCAATCAATCATGCGGTCGTATAGAATCGTTGTTTTCGTTTTCGCTATGCGTGTTTTCGCACTTCGTGCGTGTTTTCGCTGGCGCGTATTTTCGCTGTCGCGTATGGTTGCTATGCGTATTCTTGCTGTCGCGTATGGTCGCTACGCGTATTTTCGCTGTCGCGTATGGTTGCTATGCGTATTCTTGCTGCGCGTATGGTTGCTATGCGTATTCTTGCTGCGCGTTATTCGTCCCAACCGATACCCTTGTACTTGTTGAGATCCCACTCCTCTTCCACCTCGTTGAGATAGATGGTTTGTGGCTCGTCTTCGTCGTCACCGGGCTGCTCCTCCTTCTCGATAACACGCACATCAATAGGCGTGTGCGAAATCTCGATGACTTGGTTCTGCTCCTTGTTGAGTTCTGTCCAGAGCAAGTCCTTTAATGCACTGATACCCAAACCGCTAACCGAAGAGATGGCGACTACCTCGATACCGAGTTGCTTCGACAGTGCTTCGGTATCGGGCTGCTCGCCGATGTCGCACTTGGAGATTGCCAACACCCGTGCCTTGGTCAGCAACTCGGGGTTGTACTTTTCCAACTCACGGAGCAAGATATTGTACTCTGCCACGATGTCTTCCGCCGTGGCAGGTACCATAAAGAGCAGCACGGCATTGCGCTCGATATGGCGCAAGAAACGAAGGCCTAACCCCTTGCCCTCGGCTGCGCCCTCGATAATACCCGGAATGTCTGCCATGCAGAATGAACACCCGTCACGATAGGACACGATACCCAACTGCGGGGTAAGCGTGGTGAACGGATAGTCGGCGATTTCGGGCTTGGCGGCAGACACAACGCTCAAAAGCGTCGATTTGCCCGCATTGGGGAATCCTACCAAACCCACATCTGCCAACACCTTGAGCTGGAGAATGACTTCTCGCTCTATGGCAGGCTCGCCCGGCTGGGCATAGCGGGGTGCCTGATTGGTGGCGGTGCGGAAGTGCCAGTTGCCCAATCCGCCCCGTCCGCCCTTGAGCAGGACAATGCGCTCGCCGTGCTCACGCACCTCGCAAATATACTCGCCCGTGGTGCCATCATAGACTACGGTGCCGCAGGGGACTTCGATAATTTTGTCCTCGCCATCCTTACCGAAAGAGCGGCTCTCGCCACCCTTGCCGCCGTCGGTCGCCATGATATGCTTCTGGTACTTGAGGTGGAGAAGCGTCCATAGATTGCGGTTACCTACCAAGATAACACTACCTCCCTTGCCACCATCGCCGCCGTCAGGGCCTCCCTTAGGAAGGTACTTGGCACGATGGAAGTGCATACTACCCGCACCACCCTTACCGGAGCGGCAGTAGATCTTGACATAGTCGATGAAGTTGTTCATAATTTCGCTGGCGCGTGTTTGTTGCTAAGGCGTATGTTCGGCAACGCCGTGTTTTTGCGTTGCGTGTTGTTACTTGCTGACGCGTTGGAGAATGTTGTCTATCTGAGCGAATACATCCTCCATCGTGTTGTTGCCGTTGATGGCAAAATAGTTGCCATGGTGCAAATAGTAGGTAGCTACCGGCTTGGTGACATCCTTATAAACCTGCAGACGCTGCTTGATGGTGTCGATGTTGTCGTCGGCACGGCCGCTGGTCTTGCCACGATTGAGAAGACGAGCGATCAACTCCTGCTCCTCGACAAACATATCGAGCATAACAGCCTCGAGGTGATACTTCTTGAGAAGTTCGGTCAACGCCTCTGCCTGCTCGACCGTACGGGGAAAACCATCGAAGATAACGCCCTTGCTATCCTTGGGCAGGTTGGCGATAAAGTTCTCGATGAGGTCGATCATCTTCTGATCCGGGACAAGGTTTCCCTTGGAGATGATGGCGTCCAACTCTTTGCCGAGTTCGCTGCCCGACTTGATCTCGGCACGCAGGACATCGCCCGTAGAGAGGTGTTGCAGACCGTACTTCTTGACAATGATGTCAGACTGTGTTCCCTTACCACTGCCGGGAGCACCACAAAGAATGATGTTAAGCATACTTATTTGTATTTACAGACTAAAAATACGATTTTGATAGGCCGACCAGTCCACAACAACGGAAAAACACGGAGTTCCTTTGGGGAAAAGAGCGAGTTGGTTCGGGAGTGGTTCGGGAAAAAGTGAGTTTCTTGGGAAAACGAGGAATTCTAAAAACACGGAAGTAAGGACACAAAACGAGTTGCTCGAACCAAATGAGCAACTCGTTTTATGCCTTGGAATTGCTAATTAGAGAGCCAACTTAGCGCCTGCCTTGAACTTAACAGCCTTCTTTGCAGGGATAGTGATGACTTCTTTGGTAGAAGGGTTGATACCCTTGCGAGCTGCCTTCTCTACAACAGAGAGAGTAGCGAAACCGATGAGCTGTACGCTCTCGCCGTTCTTCAATGCCTCAGCAGTAGCCTCGACAGCTGCGTCGATAACCTTCTGAGCCTCTACCTTCGATACATTAGCTTTTGCTGCAACTGCAGCAACCAATTCAGCCTTGTTCATGATTTAGTGTGTTTTTAGAATTAAACGTTTAATGCTTCCAATGGGGCCGGATTCCCCCATTCGGCAGCGCAAAGGTACAATAAAAAAGTGGATTGGCAAATAAAAACCCATGAAAAACGCTCAAAATCAACGGAAAAACACAAAAAAAACAAGAAAATGCACACTTTTTGCAGTATCAAAGCACAGAAACAGCCGAAAAATAGACGGTGTGCCCACGAAGACGGGGCAAAAAATAATCCACGAAACAAAATACAAACAAGACAGAACACGAACGACAACTATGCGTAACCTACCGATTGTAACCCGCGCCTTGCTATGGGCAAACTTTTTGGTTTTCCTGCTTGATATGCTGCTGCAAAAATACGGAGTGAATCTGGATACATGGCTCGGACTCCATTATATAACGGCAGAGCACTTCTACTTTTGGCAGCTGCTGACCTATATGTTTATGCACGCCAACTTCAGCCATATATTCTGCAATATGTTTGCCGTGCTGATGTTTGCGCCCGTGCTGGAAAACGAATGGGGCAGCAAGCGATTCCTTATATATTACTTGGTCTGCGGCATAGGTGCAGCGGCTGTGCAAGAAGCCGTGTGGGCACTGATGTATCAGTCGGGGCTATCGACGATGACGGCGGCAGCAGCGGCGTACTACATTGACCCGCTTATAACTATAGGTGCGTCGGGCGCCGTGTTTGGCGTGCTGTTCGCCTTCGGATGGCTGTTCCCAAATGTGCCGATGTACATTCTATTCGTGCCGATTCCAATTCGGGCACGGGTGTTTGTGATTATCTACGCCGTGATAGAACTATTTGCCGGACTGCACAGCGTGGTGGGTGCAGGTGCTGACAATGTGGCACACTTTGCACACTTGGGCGGTATGCTCTTCGGATGGCTGCTACTGTTATGGTGGCGAAGCGGCTACGGCAACAAGCTGCGGTGGCAATGGCAGATATGGAAAGGAAAACTGAGTACGCACGGGCATAGCACTGAAGATGAAAAAGACAAAGACTACTCGGACTATCACTACCAAAAAAGGGTGTAAGACAGGAGGCTTTTCCTGAATAACATAATATGTATGGTGAAAGTGGGTTTCTCAAGACGAGAAATCCACTTTTTTTTGTGTTGGCCGGGTGGCGGGGTGTTGGTGAATGTAAATTTTTGTCGGGGTGTGTCTGTCTGCGAGGCTGACATTTTGGCAGGGCGTATGGCGGGTTTGGCAGAGAAAGAGGCGGTTGGGGGAATTGGCACAGAGTTTGAAATAGTAGAAGCGAGGGGCGGAGGAAGGCAGTGGATGTGCAAGCAAAAGCCAACCGAAGCCCGCTATATTGAACCAAACTGAAACAACACAATATAAGTATAAACAAAAAACTAGATACGACTTATGAGTAAGATTCAACCATTGGCAGACCGCGTGCTGGTAAAAGCAGAGGCTGCAGAAGAAAAAACAGTGAGCGGAATCATCATTCCGGATAGCGCCAAAGAGAAACCCCTGCGCGGAGAAGTGCTCGCAGTAGGCAACGGCACTAAAGATGAGCAGATGGTGCTCAAGGTAGGCGACCATATTCTCTACGGCAAGTATGCAGGTACAGAACTGGAGTACGACGGTGAGAAATACCTCATCATGCGCCAAAGCGATGTACTCGCTGTGTTGGGATAAGACCTCTCCAACCCCTTCGAAGGAGGGGCTTCATAATCAATAACAAACAAAATAATCGCGGAGCGAAACAAAATTATGGCAAAGATTATAACCTATAACACAGAGGCGCGTGAAGCCCTCAAAAAAGGCGTTGACCAACTGGCAAACGCAGTGAAAGTAACCCTTGGCCCCAAGGGACGTAATGTCATCATCGACAAGAAGTACGGCGCACCCCACATCACCAAAGACGGTGTGACGGTGGCAAAGGAGGTCGAACTCGAAGATGCAGCAGAGAACCTGGGTGCACAACTCGTCAAAGAGGTAGCCTCGAAGACGGGTGACCAAGCCGGCGACGGTACGACAACGGCTACCGTACTGGCACAAGCCATCGTTGGCGTAGGCCTGAAGAATGTGACGGCAGGCGCCAACCCGATGGACTTGAAGCGCGGTATCGACAAAGCGGTGGCTGCCGTGGTAGCAGAGATTAAGAACCAGAGCGAGGTGGTTGGCAACGACTACGACAAGATAGAGCAAGTGGCTACCATCTCTGCCAACAACGACGCTGAAATTGGTAAGCTGATAGCCGATGCGATGCGCAAAGTAAGCAAGGACGGCGTTATCACTATCGGCGAGGCTAAGGGTATGGACACTACCATCGATGTGGTACAAGGTATGCAGTTCGACCGTGGCTATATCAGCCCGTACTTTGTAACCAACACCGAGACTATGGAGGTGGAGATGGACAAACCGTACATCTTGATTTACGACAAGAAGATCTCGAACCTCAAGGAGTTACTGCCTGTATTGGAGCCTGCCGTACAGAGTGGACGCCCGCTGCTTATCATCGCAGAGGATGTAGATAGCGAGGCACTGACGACACTGGTAGTCAACCGCTTGCGTGCACAACTGAAGATCTGTGCAGTGAAAGCACCGGGCTTCGGCGACCGTCGCAAAGAGATGCTGGAAGACATCGCGATCCTGACGGGTGGTACGGTCATCAGCGAGGAGAAGGGTATCAAACTCGAGAATGCGACCATCGATATGTTGGGTACTGCCGAGAGCATTACGATCAACAAGGACAACACCACCATCGTTAACGGTGCAGGCGACAAAGAGGCAATTGCAGCCCGTGTGGCACAAATCAAAGCACAGATTGCCGCTACCAAATCGACCTACGACAAGGAGAAACTGCAAGAGCGTTTGGCGAAACTCGCCGGCGGCGTAGCACAACTGAATGTCGGTGCTGCCTCGGAGGTGGAGATGAAAGAGAAGAAAGACCGTGTGGATGACGCCCTGAGCGCAACGCGTGCCGCTATCGAAGAGGGTATTGTCCCGGGCGGCGGTGTAGCCTACATCCGCGCACAGAAAGCCCTCGACGGACTGAAAGGCGAGAACGAGGACGAGCAGACCGGTATCGAGATTGTCCGCCGTGCTATCGAAGAGCCGTTGCGCCAGATTGTGACCAACGCCGGCAAAGAGGGTGCAGTGGTAGTAGATAAGGTGCGTGCTGGCGAAGGCGACTTTGGCTACAATGCACGCAAGGATACTTACGAGAATCTGCGTGCAGCCGGTGTAGTTGACCCCGCTAAGGTAACACGAGTAGCCCTCGAGAACGCTGCCTCTATCGCCGGTATGTTCCTGACCACGGAGTGCGTCATCGTTGACAAGAAGGAGGAAACTCCTGTCGCTGCTGCGCCACAAGGCGGCATGGGCGGCATGATGTAAGCCTCGGCATAAGAAACTGATGAAAAGAAGGTACTCGCAGAAGAGTGCCTTCTTTTTTTGTTGGGAATGAAAAATAGATGGTGTTTGCGAGTGTCTGAAAATAGTTGTAACTTTGTCGCAAAGAGAAAACGGATTGTATGGAAAAAATGATTATATGTACTTAAACGATAATAAGATACGGTGCGGGTGGTGCAATGTGGGCAATCCGCTCTATGTGAGGTATCACGACACGGAATGGGGCGTGGCGGTGCATGACGAGCAGCGACTGTTTGAGATGCTAGTATTGGAGGGGTTCCAGGCCGGGCTGTCGTGGGAATGCATACTTAACAAGCGAGAGGCATTTCGAGCGGCTTTTGATGGGTTTGACTACACGAAAGTGGCGCAATACGACGCTGCTAAAATGGAGTCGCTTCGGGAATGCCAAGGGATTGTGTGTAACCGGCTGAAGATTGCGGCGGCCGTCGGAAACGCACGGGTATTCATGGAAATACAAAAAGAGTGGGGTAGTTTTGACCACTATATATGGAGTTTTACGGGCGGGAAGACAATTTGTGAGTGCGACCGTACCTCTTCGCCCCTCTCGGACTGCGTATCGAAAGACCTGCGAAAGCGGGGCATGCGATTTGTTGGGACGACTATCGTTAATTCGTATCTGCAGGCTATAGGCATAATCAACGGGCATGAGAAAGGATGCTGGAAACAATTGGGGGGGGAAAATTAGAAATTAGGAATGAATAGGGGGCGGGCTTCAACTTATGGATGAAAAGGGAAACGGATTTGGTCAATCCGTTTTTTTGTTGTACCTTTGCAGACCGTTTGGTATGATAATTGAACATTTTTGGGGCGGAAAAGGAAAATTGGGCTGAAAGTGGGGGATGGAAAAGAAAAGGACAAAATGAAGAGAAATTTTATTTACATACTGCTACTGCTGGGGGCTGCAAATGCCGCCCTGCTGACTGCGTCGGCACAAGAAAAGACCACACAGCCTGACCTGCAGATAGCAGACAATACCTTTTTTGACCCGACCCGCAAGGAGAAAAAGAAAGAAAATTATCACTTCGATATGGCATACCGCATCGAGGCGGGCTATGTGCAGAGCAATCAACGCACGAAAAACTATTCGGCGGCGGATATGTTTCAACATGGTGCTCGGATAGGTGTGGATTTCGATTTCTTGCTTCCGCTGAACTTTAGCATGCAAGTGGGCGTGCTGTACTCGATAACCTACGGCACACAGGAACAACACTGGCGCTCGATGACGGCACAATCGGTGCAGACGGAATATATCAAACACCGTGTGTTGCAACATGACTTGACGATACCTGTTCGCTGCTACTACACCATACCGCTCTGGCGGCAACTGAATATGTTCTTCTATACGGGACCGCAGATGCAAATTGGTTTGGCGCAGAAAGACTACCTCGAGACCCACCTGAGCGAGCAAACGCAGCAATGGCTGCAAGAGCGGGGCGTGCAGACACAAGAATACGACCGATACACGGAGGGAGAACTCCGTCGCTTCAATATACAATACGGATTGGGCGGCGGTTTTGAATGGGACAAATATCGGATACAGTCCGGCTATGATTTCGGGCTGAACAACCTAATAAAGAACAAAGTAACGAGCGATCAACATCTATGGGAATGGAGTTGGTACGTGAGTTTCGTATATAAATTGTAATCTTCTAAAAAGAACTTTCGTTCAGATTCGTTCGGGGTGCCGAGAGGGCTGAGATAATACCCGTTGAACCTGCACAGGTAATTCTGTAGAGGGAAATGAAAAAAACTTACTTCTTAGGAGGCTGCATGGTTGCAGCACTCTTCTTCGGCGGTGTACAAGCGTACGCTGCTCAGGACACTTTGACGGTTGTGATGAACCAAATGGATGATATCCATGTGGTCGGACAACGAGTACAACAAACCACTATCAACCACGAGGTGATAGGCAAAAAGGAACTGAACCGTGACAACACGGGACAGAACCTGCCCTATCTGCTCTCGACGGTGCCGGCACTGCAAGTGACGAGCGACGACGGACTGGGTGTGGGCTACACCTATTTCCGTGTGCGGGGTACGGATCACACGCGTATCAACATGACGGTGAACGATGTACCACTCAACGACCAAGAGAGCCAAACGGTATTCTGGGTGAACATGACCGATATGGCGGCCTCGATGTCGAGCATTGATGTGCAGCGTGGCGTGGGTACCTCGACCAATGGTTCGGCTTCATTCGGCGCATCGCTCAATATGCAAACGGGCGACAACGACACGGTGAGCCATTATACGCTGGCATTCAACGGCGGTATGTACAATACCTTCCGTGAGATGGCCTCGGCGCATGTGGCGCTGCCCAACAATTGGCGAGCCAACGCCCGCTTCAGCAAGGTGAATTCCGACGGATTCCTCTACCGCACCACCTCAGACCTCTATTCGTACTACGGCGACCTTGGCTGGTACGGCAAGCAGACGGAGGTAGTGGCGCGTGTCTTTGGCGGCAAGGAAAAGACCGGTATGGGTTGGGACGGCGTTACATACGATGTTGCCTACGGCAAGAACGGAGCAGACCGCCGCTATAACCCCTCTGGCGAATATACCGACGCCGACGGCAATACCTGCTACTACGACAACCAAACGGACAACTATGCACAGCAACATGCGCAGTTGGCGGTAACCCATCGGTTCAATCCGAACTGGTCGCTCAACGCTACGCTGCACTACACCCACGGTGCGGGTTACTATGAACAATACAAGAAAAAGAGTTTCTCCTACTGGGGACTGGACAACTACTACGATGCGAATGGCGAGAAGGTGAAAAAGGCTTATGGTATGTACCGCAAGTTCCTTGATAACCATTTCTTCGGAGCAATTGTGTCCACGAAATATGTGTCCGAGGCACTCGATGCACAGATAGGTGTGGCAGCAAACGACTACATAGGGGCGCACTACGGCACACTGAATTATATTCAAGACAGTGTCTATGGCGGTGCGCTTCCCGTGAACTACGAGTACTACCGCAACCACGCCAATAAAGTGGATGCAAACGCGTATGCAAAAGTGAACTGGCGGGTGATTAATCGTGCGCAAGAGACCTTATCTCTGTATGCGGATTTGCAGTACCGCTATGTGCGCTACCACCGCGACGGTATCAACGACGAAGATATGGAAGACCTGCCGCTGACGGTGAACTATCATTTCTTCAACCCCAAGGCAGGCTTGACCTATCAGAACCACGGGCACCTGCTCTACGGATCGTTTGCTATGGCCAACCGTGACCCGAGCCGTGACAACTACAAAGAGAATGTGACCTACAACGCCGAGACAGGTGAACTGACGGGGCTTCCTAAGGCAGAGACGCTCTACGACTACGAGGTAGGATACACATACGCACATCCCCGCTTCTCGGTTGGCGCAAACTTCTACTTCATGGACTACGACAACCAACTGGTGCTTACGGGGCGTATCAACGATGTGGGTGCGCAATCGACCACCAATGTGAAGGACTCGTACCGTATGGGTATGGAGTTGACAGCGGGCGTGAAGATACTCAACTGGTTCCGTTGGGACGGTAACTTTGTCCTCTCGCGCAACAAGATACAGAACTATACGGATGCGCGGGATGTATATGATGCAGACTACAACTGGTTGCGCAACGAAGAGATTTTCCTCAAAGAGACTACGATCGCTTTCTCGCCGATGATTACCGCCATGTCGCTTTTCTCGTTCGATTATGCGGGCTTCACGGCCGGTATTCAGACCAATGTGACAAGCAAACAGTACTTGGACAACACGGAGAATGAGTCGGCTGCGCTGAGAGCCTTCACAACCACCAACCTCAACCTGCAGTATCAGTTGCCGATGTCGCACTGGTGCCATAAGGACAATGTGCCGCAGATACGCCTGCTCTGCCAACTGAACAACCTATTCAATGCGAAATATGCAAGCAATGGTGGCAGTGACCTCGCCGTCTTTGAGGACGGTACGGCCTGCTGGCCTTGGTACTATGCGCAGGCAGGTATCAATGTGCATGCAGGATTCGTAGTGAATTGGTAAGGAGCAGGAGGACTGCGTGACGACTTCGTAAGGAGTTTGTTCGGGAGTGCTTCGGGAAGTGCTTTGGAAAATTTAGTTTATAGATGATGGAAAAGCCGTCTTGATGATGGAAAAGCCGTCTGTCTCGTAGGGAGATAGGCGGCTTTTTTTGTACAAGTATGTGGGGCTGTAAAGGGGAGTTTTTGTTGAGATGTAGTTATAATTTGGCAAAAAGATGCTAATTTTCGGGGGGGGGGGTATTGGTGAAGTTAAATTAAATGTGTAACTTTGCAGCGCAAAATGGAC
>CAVATM010000021.1:0-40963 GCA_963591775.1 bacterium | reverse complement strand
GTACCTTGTCGCCGTCCTTAAGGCTGACAAGTTCGAACGAACCCGTCTCGTTGGTCAGATTGATAATAGTCGAAACAGTGGCTTTCGGATTGGATTCATCAGGCACACTGAGCGTCACCTTACCTGTAGTCTTAAAACGATAGCCACCCTTGGCATTGCGTACATCGGCAGTATCTTCGCACGACGCCAACACCAGGCAAAGCGCTGCCAGTAAAACAAATTGCTTTTTCATATCTCTTTTGTATAATTTATTCCACATCAAAAGACACCTCTGCTACACGCTGTACATCCAATTTTCCAACACATTTGCCTGCACAACGGAGAGGTTGCCTTTTTGAAAATCCACTATAAAATATGCATAATGTGTGCCAAACTTCCATAGTAAAATAGTCCAATTTTCACACAGCACAATCCAATTTATCAAAACACGCATGAATATATTGTTTATTTCGTATAATATATTGATTATCTCAAATATGTTTTGTACCTTTGCGGTGTTTTGAACAAAAAACAATTAAATCCAAATAAGCGTATGGCATTAGTTTCCGAGAACATTTTTCTAACTACTCAACGAGAAGATTTACCCAAGCGAAAAAATTACCGTTTAGAAGATAGTGCAACCTTGCTCTACTGCATTGAGGGAAGTATGGACGCAATTGTAAACGAGAAAAAAGTAACTGTATTACCTCAGCATGTATTTGTCGTGTTACCCAATACTTTTATGGGCGAATTTACAGTTTCATACGATTTCAAGTTTATCATGCTGCGTGTAAAGACTAAGTTGTTCCAAGAAATACTTTTGGACAATTTTCGTATAGAGCCACGCTGGTGGGAAAAACAAAGCATAATGGAGACATGCCCAAGTGTACATCTTGAACCATACTATCAAGACCTATTGCTAACTTACTACCATATCATCGGGCTGTTTATGAAAGACCCGAAGCGCACCACCTACCGCACAGCTATTCTGCATAGTTGTATCCGTGCGCTGATATTGGAACTTTTGAACTATTTGGACAATGTAATGGAGGCCGCTCCAAGCGGAGAGGTTCGAAACAGTGTAAATCAAAGCGACTATACATTCCAAAAATTTCTGGACCTGCTACATTCGAATCCGCACGAAAGAGAGGTACAATGGTTTGCCGAGAAAATGGGCATCACCCCAAAATATCTATCAGAGATCTGCAAACAACGCAGCGCAAAATCTGCCTCAGAATGGATAGTAGAAGTAACCATGAACGAAATCAAGCAACGCCTTCTGCATACCCCGGATAGTATCAAAGAGATAGCCTATCAATTAGGATTCCCCAATAGTAGTTTCTTCTGCCAGTATGTGCGCAAACACACAGGGATGACACCTATCCAACTCCGCAAAAAGAAAACACTGCAATAAACACTCCCCTCTCACACGAGAGAGAGTACCCCAAAATACACAGGCTGTGAGTAAGGCAGCCTGTGTATTTTTGTATGGGGTACACTATCAATAATCAAGACAAAAAGGATCGATTATTATCAATGGATTGTAGGACTTAACGAGAATGCATATACAATTTATATACAAACCTTACAAGAGCATATAATGCTAGGGTAATGGTAGGGCGATACGTCCGAGATAAGTCGCTAATCGATAAAGAGCATAGAATTCAGTGAATATGCATCAAAAATTGCATAATTCATAGAAATATCGTACCTTTGCGGTCTAGTTGTTTCTATTCATGGCAAAATTAACGGGGTTTGCCTTTTCTTTGTATGTACATTAGCGACCCTAATACATAGAGAAACAACCGGAAAATAGAAGTAAATGGAATACTACACGGCATACAACCACATTCGGAAATAATAAAAATAACACATATCTACACACATGGACAAAATCAGTTATGCATTAGGACTCTCGATGGGTCAAAACTTGATGAGCAGCGGCGTGGAGTCGCTCAACTACACCGACCTCGCAGAAGGTATTAAAGATGTATTAGAGAAACAGAAACCACAAATATCCTATCAAGAGGCACAGCAGGTACTGAATACTTTCTTCCAAGAATTAGAGCAGAAAGTAGCCGGTGCCGCCAAAGCCGCAGGCGAGAAATTCCTTGCAGAAAATGCGAAGCGTGAGGGCGTAAAGACCACGCCGAGCGGACTGCAATACGAAGTGCTGGAGGCTACTATCGGGCAAAAGCCTAAGGCTACCGACAAGGTAAAAGTACACTACGAAGGTACGCTGACCGATGGCACAGTTTTTGATAGTTCGTACAAGCGTGGCGAGCCGATTACCTTTGGACTGAACCAAGTGATTGCCGGATGGACGGAAGGACTGCAACTGATGTCTATCGGCAGCAAATACAAACTCTACATTCCTTACCAACTCGGCTATGGTGCACAAGGTGCAGGCGGAAGTATTCCTCCCTACGCAGCACTGATATTCACCGTCGAACTATTGGGCATAGAGTAGTTATAACTATATAGGCTGCGCCAACGCAAATACGCTTTTAGCGAACATACGGCGAAAGCCAAGCATACGCACCAGCGAAAGAATACGCAAAGCGAAATAAAAAACACTATAACAATGAAGAAAGTAACAATCACCATTCTTGCCACTATGGCATTGGTGTCTTGCGGCAATACATACACCGCAAAGAGTCCCGTACTGGAAGACCAAACGGACTCGCTCAACTACGCACTCGGTTACCTGAACGGAGCACAACTCAAGATGTACCAACTCGCCAACGATAGCAGCGACGAGGCTGTAACAGAATTTATCGACGCCCTTACGGACGGATACAACGGCAAAGAGGAGAAACTATCGGAAGCCGCAGAGATAGGCCGTAACATTGGTATGTCTATCAAATCGTCGGAAGACAAAGGTTTGGCTGAGAATGCGGCTTGGACAGTCAATGAGAAAGTGCTGCTTCAAGGTTTGGTAAACGGATTGAACGGCGACACCACCGTGCTGAAAGCCGCTGACGCCCGCACTTTCTTTCAGTCTGCCTATATGGCTTCGACCGGGAGCAACGAGAAGGCCGGCAAGGCTATCACGGCGAAATGCCCCACCAAAGCGAAAACCATTGCACTCACTACCTATAACGATAGTTTGAACTATGCATTCGGTCTGCTCAACGGTGACCAGATTAAGGTCTATGCACTAGCAAACGATAGCGACGGCAGCCAACAGAAAGAATTCATCGCTGCCGTAAATAAAGCACTGAAGAGCAGCGTGAAATACCCGCAGTTGGTGAATATCGGCAAGCAGATTGGTGCCAGCATCAAAGAGCAAGAGCCTACGGGCTTGGTAGGTATAGAATCGGTTTCGACAGACTTTGAACTCATCAAGCAAGGCTTTATCAACGGACTCTATAAGTACGAAGATGTGCTCAACCAAGGACAGGCACAAGAGTATATCGAGAACACCATCAACCATATTAAGTATGGCGAGACGAAGGAGCAAGGCGAGAAGTTCTTGGAGGCAAATGCGCTGAACGACAGCGTTGTGGTAACCGAGAGCGGACTGCAATACAAAGTTCTCAAACTTGGCAAAGGCAAGAAACCAACAGCAACCGACCGAGTTAAGGTTCACTATCATGGTACATTGATTGACGGCACTGTATTCGATAGCAGTGTACAGCGTGGCGAGCCTATCACTTTTGCGCTCAACCAAGTCATTGCCGGTTGGACAGAAGGCCTTCAACTCATGCCTGTAGGCAGTAAGTTCGTATTCTACATCCCGTCTAACTTGGGCTACGGAGAGCGTCAAGCAGGTTCTATTCCTCCCTACTCGACCTTGATTTTCGAGGTAGAACTGCTCGGCATCGAGAAGTAAGTTGCAACCAAACGTGATAGCGAGCATACGGCGCAGCCGAAGATACGCAAAGCGAACATACGGCAACGCCGAAAATACGCGATAGCGAGCATACGCAAAGCGAAATGGGAATCATCGCACGACAAAGTATAAAAGGCACCATCGTAACCTATTTAGGGGTTGCGGTGGGCTTTTTTACTACCTTTTTTGTTCTTACCCGCTTTCTGACAGCGGAAGAGATAGGGTTGTCGCGCGTACTGATTGATGCCGCCACACTATTCATCGGGTTGGCGCAGTTGGGTACCAACTCTTCGATTATCCGTTTCTATCCTTACTTTCGGGACAAAGAGCAGCACGACCATGGCTTTTTCTTCTGGACATTGGTTATTCCATTTGTCGGATTTCTGCTGTTTGCCATCGTCTATTGGGCATGCCATATTCCATTGGGACATTGGTTTGGAGAGAAGTCACCTCTGTTTATGGATTACTACTATATGGTGCTTCCCTTGGCGTTTTTTATGCTCTATCAGGCGCTTTTTGAAACCAACGCCAATGTACTGATGCGCATCGTCGTACCTCGTATGGTGCGCGAATTGGTGGTGCGTATCGGGCTGTTGGTGCTCTATCTACTCTATGCCTTTCGAGTGCTCTCGCTCGATGGCTTTGTGGTCGGATTATGCCTCAATTACGCCATTGCCGCACTGATTGACCTCATCTATCTCTTTTCGCTCGGGCATATCTCGTTGCGTCCAGATTGGGCATTTTTGCGTGAAAACAAGCCGCTGGTACGCAATTATTTGCTCTATACGGGTTTCCTCTTTGTGTCAGCACTCGCTGGCATACTGGCACCTACACTGTCGTCGTTCTTTATCACTGCAAAAATGGGGCTTGAGCATACGGGAATCTATGCAATAGCAACCTATATGGCAACGATGGTCAGCATTCCCTATCGGTCGGTAACGGCAATCGCCGCGCCACAGTTGGCACGCTCGGTCAAAGAGCAGAATCACACCGAGTGTTCGCATCTCGTGCATCAGGTAAGCAACAACCTGCTGCTCGTGGGGGGACTGATATTCTTGGCGATATGGTTCAATATCGACCTTATTTACCATATTTTACCCAATGGTAGCACCTATTCTGTGGCGCGTACCGTAGTGCTTATCTTGGGGCTGTCCCAACTGCTGACGGCAACTTTTTCTTTCTGCTTGTCAGCGATTAATTATTCCCGCTACTATGTATTCTCACTCCTGCTGTCGGCGGTGCTTACTATAGCGACCATTCTGTTGAACAACTACCTCATACCACTTTTCGGTATGGAGGGAGCCGCACTTAGTACGCTGCTGGCAAGTGCCCTCTATTATGCGCTGGCAGTGCTGGTACTCTGGTTCACCTGCCGCGTGTCAGTGGCAAACCGAAAGACTACTATGGGCATACTATTGCTGTTGATTCTCTTTGTGCTGAACGCATTGTGGCAACACTATCTGCCTATTTCGAATCTATGGATGAGTGGCATTGTTCGCTCGGGAGTATTGCTCGGCTCGGGCGTCTTTGTAGCATGGCGCCTGCAACTCTCCACCGAACTGAACAACCTTTTTCATACCCTTATTCATAAGAAATCCAAATAGTTATGCGGTGGTTTGTGCGGTTTGCATATAAAGGTACAGCCTATCATGGGTCGCAATCACAGCCCGCTGGCGGAACGGTGCAAGATACAATGGAACAAGCATTTGCACTTGTCCTGCGGCAACCTGTACCGCTCACTTTTGCTGGACGAACAGACGCCGGTGTTCATGCCGAGACGATGTGGGTGCACTTTGACTTACCCGCCGACGCAGCATTATCCATAGGATATAATCTCACTTCGCAAGACGGTAGACACAACCTTCTCTATCGCCTGAACCGCTTGCTGCCATCGGACATTGCGCTCTACGAACTGCGTTCTGTGACTGACGAGGCACACACCCGTTTCGATGCCACTGCACGTACCTACCACTATCGTATCACCACTCGCAAAAACCCGTTTGCCACCGAACTGCGCACACAGGTGCGTAACGGCTTGGACTTTGCAGCTATGAACGAGGCGGCAAAGAGTCTGCTAGGCCGACAGGATTTCTCTTCGTTCTGCCGCGTACATACAGATGTGAAAACCAAGTTTTGTACTGTCGTGCGTGCGGAATGGGTGCGTGAGAGCGACACGGAATATACTTTTGTCATCACGGCTGACCGCTTCCTGCGTAATATGGTGCGTGCGGTGGTAGGCACACTATTCGAGGTTGGCTATGGCAAGATGCCTATTTCTTCTTTCGCAACTGTCATAGCCCAACAGAACCGTCAAAAAGCGGGGGACTCTGCTCCCGCACAAGGTCTCTATTTAGTTGATATCCAATATCCTGAATGCATATTCCGCACATAATCGATTGCAATGGGGAAATAGTTAGGTGCTGGTTCGGGATTGATTTGGGATTGTTCGGGATATGATACATAAATTCAACTTGGATGTAAGTTGGACACAGAGCGAAATTTCAATGTAGGACATAAGTTCAATGTAGATTTGACATTAGTTGATCCCGGAAATTCAAAAGGAGGATTGCTATTGCGTATGTCCAAAATTTTGTGTATCTTTGCGGGCTAATTTGGTGTTATGTGCACAGAAGCAAAACGAATACTTCGGAAAGGATTGCTACTCATAGGATTAACCTGTGGGGCATTGTGCCATAGCAACGCCCAAACACCTTCCGATTCGTTGGCTATAGTCCCCCAAGATACCACTGTCACAACAGGGCCTGCAAAAACGCCTCACCCCAAAAAGAAAGAGGCTATTGATGCACCAATAGAGTATGTGGCGAAAGACTCCATTGTGCTGATGGGCAACGGAGTTGCGCATCTGCATGGACAGAGCAATGTGAAATACGAGAAGATGGAACTCACCAGTGAGTACATCCGTGTCAACAGCGACAGCAGTATGATGTATGCCGAGGGCCGACTCGACACCATTGAGAACGAATGGGTTGGACGCCCTGTATTCAAAGACAACCAAGACAGCTATGAATCTGACCAAATAACCTACAACCTTAAGACCCAGAAAGGCTATATTCGCAAAGTGGTTACAGAGCAAGGCGAGGGCTATGTGATAGCCGACCGCACCAAGAAAACTGATGACAACACAATGATGATGGGGGGTGGTATGTATACCACTTGCGACCAACACGACCATCCGCACTTCTACCTGAAAATGACCAAAGCAAAGGTCGTCCCGGGCGACTACATAGCAACGGGTCCTGCATACATGGTGGTGGGCGATGTACCCCTACCACTAGCTATTCCATTTGGTTTTTTCCCTTTTACCAATCAGTACTCGAGCGGACTTATTATGCCGAACTTCGGCGATGATGGTACACGCGGACTCTACCTGAGCGGATTAGGCTACTATTTCGCCATAAACGACTATATGGATCTGCAACTGACGGGCGACATATATACCCGTGGCACATGGGCAGTACGCGCACAATCGAAGTATGTGAAACGCTACAAGTTCAGTGGAAACTTCAACATCAACTACCGAACAGATGTGACGGGGGAGAAGGACATGCCGGACTATACAAAAGCCACAAACTTCAGCATACAATGGACACATACGCAAGACGCGAAAGCCAATCCGTATAGTTCATTCTCGGCGAGTGTGAATTTCTCGACCAGCGGATACAACCGAAGCAATATCAACAGTTACTACAACGCCCAACTGAATTCGGAAAACACCAAGAGTTCGACTATCAACTACACACAGCGTTTTCCGGACAGTCCGTGGAGCCTGAGTATGACCGCCTCGGTAACCCAACGCACCAAGGACTCTACTCTATCGCTCACCCTGCCAGAACTCAGCGTTACGATGAGTCGTGTCTATCCATTCAAGCGCAAGAAACCGGTCGGGAAAGAGAAATGGTACGAAAAAATAAGCATGAGCTATACAGGAAACGGGCGTATAGCCGTCAGCAGCATCAAAGAAAATCAGTTCCTGCACTCGAATTTCTTACGCGACTGGCAAACCGGACTAAAACACAACATCCCTATCTCGGCTTCGTTCATGCTGTTCAAGTACCTGAGCGTAACGCCAAATCTGACATTGACCGACCGTATGTATTTCCAGCGTGTTGACCAGTCGTGGGACGAACAACAGCAACAACTCCAACGCGATACGACAAACGGATTCTACAATGTGTTTGACTTCAGCGTCGGTGTATCGCTATCTACGAAACTATACGGATTCTATACGCCAAGCAAGAAACTATTCCCTCACAGCAAAGTGGAGAAATTTCGCCATGTGCTGACCCCGAGCCTCAGTTTCTCGTATCACCCCGATTTCGGAAAGTCTTTCTGGGGATACTACGGCTCGTACGACCAGCCCGTCTATGGAACGGATGTAGATGTTGACGGGCGTAAGATACAGAAAACCGACGAAGCAGGCAACCCACTCTATCAACATCAGACCTACTCGCGCTTCCCCAACGGTATCTATGGCAATGCGGGACAAGGTGCGGCTGCTGTACTGAATTTCAGCCTCGGCAACAACCTCGAAATGAAAATTGTAAACAAAGAGGACACCACAGGGAAGAACCCATTCAAAGTAGTCAGTCTGATAGACAATTTCAGCATATCGGGCGGGTATAACTTCATCGCCGACTCAATGAACTGGAACAACTTTGCGGTCAATCTGCGTATCAAGATACCGAAAGTGAACTATACCATCAACCTGAGCGGACAGTTTGACCCCTACATGTACGAACTCAATGCGCTCGGCACACCCGTCCGAACAAACAAGCAGTATTGGAACAACGGGCGGTTTCCGCATTTCCTCGGCACCAGCACCAGTTTGAGTTATACCTTTAACAACCAGACTTTTAAGAAGTGGTTTAGCAAGGACAAAAAGAAAGGCCAAGACACCGACGACAAGAATATGGATGACATAACGGTCGGCGATGACGGAATGACACAAAACGCCAAACTCAACAAAGGGAGAGAGGCTAAACAAGAAGTGGATGACGGCTATGTAAAGACCGAGATTCCATGGAGTCTGTCGGTTAGTTATACACTGCGATACGGAGCAGGAACAGAATTCGACTACGACAAGATGTACTACAAGATGGTATTCACGCATAACCTATCGTTCTCGGGAAGCATTGGTTTGGGCAGTGGGTGGAAAGTGAGCACAAGCACCAGTTATGATTTCAAGGCCAAACGATTCTCAAGTGCGACCTTCAATGTGAGCCGAGACCTGCACTGTTGGAATATGACGGCAAGTTTTGTACCCTTTGGCCCATACAAGAGTTACACTTTCCATATTGGTGTCAATGCATCAATGCTTGCCGACCTGAAATACGACAAATCGAGCACCCAAAGCACCAATGCGCGTGTGAATTGGTGGTAATGAAAGAGAATAGAACACTGCGTTGCGATAGGTTAAAACGCTATTGCAGCTATTATAAGTTAGACTAATAATACAATAGAATTATGAAAATAGAAAATCAAAAAGTAGTCAAAGCCACCTACGAGATGTATGTAAACGGCGAAGAAGGAGAAGAACTTATCGAGAAAGCCACCGAGCAAGCTCCATTGGTATATTGCCACGGTGAGGGGATGATGCTACCGAAGTTCGAAGCTGCTATGGCCGGTAAAGAAGCCGGCGACACATTCGACTTCTCGCTCGCTCCTGAAGATGCATACGGAGAATACGACGAGACTGGACTTCGTGAACTCGACAAACACTTGTTCTACAACGCTGACGGAGAGTTCGACTCCGATCGGGTCTATGTGGGTAATATCATTCCAATGACTACAAGTGAAGGGCAGATTGTCAATGCACAAGTCGTGAAAGTATCACCGCTGAATGTGACCATTGACCTCAACCATCCGTTGGCAGGCGAGACGCTCCATTTCAAAGGCACTATTCTCGAAATACGCGAAGCTACTGAAGCAGAACTCGATGCCATACGCCACCACGGATGCGGCGGCTGTCACGGTAACTGTAGTGACGGGTGTGGCAAATGCGACAATCATAGTTGCAGCAACTGCGGAGAATAAGCTCCAAATAATTAACAATTAATACATTTTATTATGGCAAATATCTTAGCCATCGTAGGTCGTCCTAATGTGGGGAAATCGACCTTATTCAACCGTCTGACGGGAACAAGGCGGGCTATCGTAATGAACACCGCAGGCACAACGCGCGACCGCCAATACGGCAAGGCCGAGTGGTGCGGTAAAGAGTTTTCGGTGATTGATACTGGAGGATGGGTGGTCAACTCGGACGACACCTTCGAGAGCGAAATCAATCGCCAAGTGAGTTTGGCTATCCGAGAAGCAGATGTGGTGCTACTCGTGGTGGATGTCAACGAGGGCGTTACCCAATTCGATATGGAAGTGGCGCACCTACTCCGTCAAGCAGGCAAACCAACCGTATTGGGTGTGAACAAGGTAGATACCTTCGAGATGCAATACGGTGCCCCCGAGTTCTACAAATTGGGACTGGGCGAACCGTTTATCCTCAGTGCCGAGAATGGATTGGGTACAGGCGACCTGTTGGACGAGGTTTGCTCCCGATTCAAGAAAGATGAAGCAGGCGAAGAGTTGGAAGACCTTCCTCGTTTTGCTATTGTAGGGCGTCCGAACGCCGGCAAATCGAGCATACTGAATGCTTTCATCGGCGAGGAGCGGACTATCGTAACCGACATTCCGGGTACAACACGCGATAGTATCTATACCCGCTACAACAAGTTCGGGAAAGACTTCTATCTGGTGGATACTGCCGGTATTCGTAAGAAAGCCAAGGTAAACGAGGATTTGGAGTACTACTCGGTGGTGCGCTCCATTCGGGCTATCGAGAATTCGGATGTATGCATCCTGATGATTGACGCCACACGCGGTATCGAGGCACAAGACCTGAATATATACTCCATTATCCAAAAGAATAAGAAAGGACTGGTGGTTTGTATCAACAAGTGGGACTTGGTGGAAAGCAAGACAAATGCAGACATTAAGGGCTACGAGCGGGCAATACGAGAGCGTATTGCACCATTCACGGATTTCCCTATTATCTTCACTTCGGCACTGACCAAGCAGCGTATATTCAAAGTGATGGAAACAGCGCTTCATGTCTATGAGAACAAGAATAAGAAGATACCTACTGCGCAACTCAACGAAAAGTTCTTGCCGCTGATAGAGAACTATCCGCCCCCCGCTACCAAAGGCAAATATATCAAGATTAAGTACTGTACGCAGTTGCCTAATACACAGATTCCGACCTTTATATTCTTTGCCAACCTGCCGCAGTATGTCAAGGAGCCATATCGCCGATTCTTGGAGAATAAACTCCGTGAGTGGTGGGACTTCAACGGCACTCCTGTACAGATGTTCATCCGTGCCAAATAGGGCATATACTCAAGCCGAGAATAGCGTTTCAACAACACTGCTCTCGGCTTTTCTGTTTTTACTCATCTTTTTTGTTCCAATTAGTGCTCTTGTTTATATCGTTTTCGTATATCATTTAAATCTATTGAGTTTGCGGTATTCTTGCCGATAGTATTTTTGCTCTATTCACCACTCAACTTGCCCATGATATAGACTCCATTTGGTTTATAAATGAGTGAGGTTTTTCTTACAGGGTGCTAACTAGTTCCTATGTATTTCTAGTTTTATTCGGTCATTTTTCGACAAGAAATGGCTGAATAGGTTATTATTGCACCCTAAATGTCGAATATTCCACATAGAAATGGAGGGAAATGGCTACCTTTGCACAAAATGGGACAGGCTCTCACAAGATAGCCTCATTGCGAAGAAAGAATATACAACAAAAACATGAAACATACACCCTTATTTTTACTGCTCGGACTGCTATCAGCATGCAGTACAACTCCGAAATTCCAGAACACCACTCAGAAAGACATCGATGCACTGACCCAAACGGCTTCGTTCAAAATGCCGCAAGTGGTGGTGCCTCAGTTCCCTGACAAGACTTTTTCCATACTCGATTATGGAGCAGACAGCACGGGGGCTACACTCTCTACTGCTGCCATCCAACAGGCTATAGACGCCTGTACCGCTGCAGGTGGCGGAACGGTTATTATTCCATCGGGCGTGTTCTATACAGGTCCTATCTCGCTCAAATCGAATGTCCGCCTCTATACAGAGACAAATGCGTTCGTACTATTTTCGAACGATTTCTCGCTATACCCACGCTACACCACATGGTTTGAGGGAATTCCTACCATGCGTTGCCAATCGCCTATCTCTGCGTTCAATGCTGAGAATATCGCTATTACGGGGCACGGCATATTCAACGGAAACGGTGACTATTGGCGTCCACTCAAGCGTAGCAAAGTGAGCGAAACGCAATGGAAAGCCCAACTAAAAAAAGGAGGAGTACTTTCGGAAGACGGCAAAACATGGTATCCTGATGCCGGCTCTCGCTATGCGGCCACTCTCTGCGAAGACCAGAATGTACCGGTTGTGAAAAACGATTCGGTTTGGCAAGAGATTCATTCATTCTTGCGCCCTGTTATGCTGCACCTTGTAGGCTGCCGCAATATCTTGTTGGAGGGCGTATGCTTTGAGAACTCACCGGCGTGGAACCTTCACCCTATGCTCTGCGAGAACCTTACACTGCGTGACCTAACGGTGCGTAACCCGTGGTATAGCCAGAACGGCGATGGGGTGGATGTTGAGTCGTGTCGCAATGTGGTTATCTCCCGCTGCTCATTCGATGTAGGCGATGATGCTATCTGTATGAAATCGGGAAAAAACAAACCCGGACGCGACCGTGGAATGCCAACAGAGAATGTTGTGGTAGATGATTGCGTAGTATATCATGGACATGGTGGCTTTGTCGTCGGATCGGAGATGTCGGGCGGCATTCGCAACATACAAGTGAGCAACAACCTCTATATCGGCACCGATGTAGGCTTGCGCTTCAAATCTACACGCGGGCGCGGCGGCGTGGTGGAGAACATCTATATCACGAATGTGAATATGTGCAACATCCCGAACGAGGCATTGCTATTCGACCTATTCTATGGAGGCAAAGGGGCAGGCGAGGAAACAGAAGAGGAGATTGCTGCCCGTATGGCTATAGGTGCTACCGTGAGCGAAGAGACACCACAATTTAAGAATATATATATTGATCATGTCGTGGCAAAGGATGTGCAGCGTGCGATGTATTTCAATGGGTTGCCAGAAATGAAGATTGCGAATGTGCACCTGTCCGACATCACGATGACAAGCACCGAGGGTGCAATCATCCGCCAAACCAATGGATTGGAAGTACAGAATGTGCATATCACCCCAAAGACAGGAGAGGCATTCTCTGTGGCGTCGTCGGTTGAGAATGTACACTTTGAATAATATGTTTATGTCGATTAGAAATAATATCCTTAGTAGCGCACTCGTAGCGGGTGCGCTGCTTTGTTCATGCTCACAGCCACAGATTGCAGGCTCGATGTGGCTACGGGTGTCGCCTGCAGACTCGCTACGAGATGGCTTTCGCCAGATAGAGGCGGAAGGACAGACACGCTATATCGTACCTATCACCGAGTGGACTGCCTCGCCAGAAGTAGATACCTACCACCAACTGCACCACCATGGAGTCGCCTTGGAGTCCGACCTGATGGCCTATCGCATCTATTTCGACAAGAAACAAACTATTGATGTCTATGCCAAAAAAACGCCTCGGCTGGAGTTGCCTACCTCGTACTGGTATCCGTCCGATGACCAGTTGGCACAACATTACGGCGATGATATACTGCGAGTTAGTGGAACTGTAGGCGTCGGCAGCGTCAAACCGTGGCACAATGGTAAACAACGCCATATAGAGCCAGTAGAGAGCCGCACACAACGCTTGGTGGAGGTTACAAAAGACAAGGGCATAATGGAAGTATCAGTAACAGGCTGGCAAACAGAAGGCAAAACTGTGGATATGACCGTGCGCTACACACTTGCTGCACACCATCGTGATATGCTCTGCGAGGTATTTCTCTCCGAGCCACTAGACAGCCTCTGTACAGGCGTACAACTCATTCCAAACAAAGGAATACAACCGCCCTACCCTACTATAGTAGAGGGCGCAACCACCTACGAGGATGCACGCGAGTATATCTCTATTTCGGACGGTATTATAGTGGGTGAATGGGGAACGGATTGGCCGGTGAATGACACCGTCAAATATGCCAAAGAGACGCTTGGCTTGGGTGTCTATGTACCGAAAGAATATGCCGTCTGTCCTCTGCACGACGGACGCAACAACTTGATTCTATTGCGCCCCACTACCTATCTACATTTCTATCTCACTTGTATTTCGCTGAAAGAGGATAATCCTCCCGCTACCTCGGCACAGGAGTTCTTTCGATACCTGACCGATTGGCAGCGCCAACTGGATTAGTTTTCCTATAATTCACCCATACTTGACCCTATGAGCGATTTGCTGGGAGGAATGATTTCCACTTTCTCATTTACTATATGACGGAGTTGCCTGGTACTAAGTTAATAAGCCATGTAATATGACCGACAACAATGAGTTTGTGACGGGCACAGTTGATAACGACATTGAGCAACTGTTCTTCTTTTCCCATAGACCGTACACAGTCCTAAGTTCTTTCCCATAGTAGATTGGTTACAATCAACGATATCGAATGATTGCTGTCCTATAAAAGCATTAGGTGCCATAATAGAGAAAGTAATAGCCACTTGACGCTATGTCAAGTGGCTATTACTTTCTATTCACGATATTTACATATCGGAATGGGTACTTAAAGGCAGAATAATTACTTAACTACAGAGCCGAGAACATTGTAAACTGTACCGTCTGCCATGATGAGTTGGAGTTGGCCGTCTGCACCGATGACTTTCTTCGATACCTGCAATGCCTCTACTTGGTCGATAGCTGTGATTTCCTCGCCCGTTACGCAGTCAAGCGTCTTGACAATACATTTCTGGTCTTTGTTAGCAGCATCAAAGCCATCAATCTGGTAGCAAGCATCAGCTGTTACATTTTGGATCTCTTCGGTATCGCCATAAGCACCCTTATAGCCACCCTCTTCGGTAAGAGCAGAAACCGTACCTGCCAAGAAGCGAACATTGAATTTTTTCAGTTTATCCACTTGGAATACATAATAATTACCCGATTTCGAGGAAGAGATGAACAAAGGATCTGTACCCTCTGCCGTAACATAAGCAGTCATATTAATGCTAGCCTTACCATCTTTGGTCCTGTTCCAGATAGCATCGTCAGAAGCCGTCTCGTTAGCTGGAATTTTGGCACGCAACATGATAGGAGCATCCGAGCAGTCAGCAACCTTAATGTTTGCCTCATTGGTCAGTACAACATCATCATAATTGTCATTGTATGCATAATCCGGTTTCAGTGTCTTAATGTTCTTCGAACCGATAGCCTTAACCTCTACCTCTGCTTCAGAGAAACCGAAACCGCATGCCATCATCTTCGAACCTGCAGTACCTACGATATAAGGTGATCCCTCTGCATACACTTTGAAGCAGAGTACACCGATACCATTGGTGCTATAGTTGCTGCCATAGACTGCATTCGGCATAGCGGGAGGAGCCTGCAGATAGTTATACTCAGCATCACCCTGATACTTGATGCAGAGTGCGCCATCAGGGGTACCTACTGGAGTGCCAGTTGTGTTGTTCGACATCGTGAGGTATTGGTAGCCGAGCATAGAGCCTGCAACTTGACCGGCAGACTCAGTGACACTCTCAAATACGAACTGCTGCTTGTTCGGTGTCGATTTAACGGCTACATAGATATAACCGTCTTTCTTGATATCTACTTTGTAGCAAGCACCGGCATTCGGGCACTTCATATCGATAACAGGGTTAGCACCACCTGCGGTCGGATTGTCTTGACCTTGAATGCGCTGGGTTGTAAAATCAACTGTAACATCACCCACCTGAAGGTGGCTGTAAGCCGTGTCGGTCATCATACCTACTACTTTGTAGGTAGTGGCGTAGGCATTGTAAACGGTAAAGTTGGTGCCTTCAACAAGTTTCTCACCCGCCGTAACAGCCACTTTGTCTGTGGTTGTAAACTCAGTGCCTGCCGCATTCTTATCACCTGCCGTAGGCAGATAGTGAAAATCAACGGCTGCCATCATACTCATGCTTGCTGCAACTGCAGAAGCCAAAAAGAAAACCTTTTTCATGATAGTAATTAGTTGTTTAGTTAGTAAAATTGTTATTAAAGTTGTTATATAGACTGTTGTCAATTATTTCTGACACATGTACAAAAGACTACTCTTTCTTTTGACCTGCAAAGGTATTGGAGAAAATGACCGTTTTACGCCCTTCTTTTCCCGTACCGGAGAAAGACATAGTAGCCTTTCCGTCGCCGGATATGCGCCCGTAGAAAGACGCACCCAAGCCACTGCCCGAAGCGCTCTCGTTGTTAAACACAATGTCGTCGCCTGCGTGTGCCACATTTGCGAGTCCACGCAAATTCCACTTTGCCTCCTCGCACTTGACATAGACAAAGCATTGGTTGGCAAGAGAGTCTTTGAATACTGCCAACTCTATCGTACCGGTATAGTCGGTCGATGTACCCGAACTGGAAGAAACACTGGTCCATGTGCCTTCGTACACTCCTACCGCATCTTGGGCAGCGGTGTTGTCGTAGTGGCGCACCTCTTCTTTGTCGCAAGACGCCAATACGATACATAGCGCCATGCTCAATATATATGCTATCTTTTTCATATCAATAGTCGTTTTAGTAGAGAGTTAATAGCCCTTGTTCTGGTCTGCCTCGGTGAGGGCGTTGTTCGCATTGATTTCTGCCTGCGGGATAGGCTTATACCACTTAATATCGCCTGCCGCATTGGTCATTTGGCTCAGTGCATTGCCTGCCAAGTCGGCATTGAAGATATTGTTGTAGCGTACCAACTGGTGCGTACGACGAAGGTCCATCCAGCGGTGTCCCTCGGCATACAACTCACGCGCACGCTCGTCGAGCACAAGGTCGATTGGCGTATTGGTGAACGAAGCATAGAGCGAGAGCGACTTATAGGGCGACTCGTAAGAAGCAAAGTCGGTAGCCGCAACGCCTGCACGCGCACGCACATCGTTGATATAACCGATAGCCGTTGCCTCATCGCCTGCCATCAGGGCTGCCTCGGCGGCAACGAGATAGAGGTCGGAGAGATGGAGTACAACGATGTCGCGATAACCGTTGGTCTTGTTGACTGCGATAGCCGCCGAACTTGGGTCATCGAACTTCTTAACAACAGGAGCGGCAAACATACCCGGGTCGTTCTTGACATAGGTGATGTAGTCTTTTGTCGAACCACTTACCCAGATATTGGGATAACTCATCACGAGCACAGCGGGTTCGTTTACACAATCACCCTTCTCCAGTTGCTTGGCGTGTGCCGTCATGTAGGCAGCAGCGTCCGCAGAGCCTGCCGTACCGGGGAAAACATGCAGCAGGATAGGCAGCGTGTCTTGTGCGGCAGCTTCCGTATTGTAGTATGCATAATAGCCCTCGGTGCCCCAACCGCCTTCAGCGGAGTTGTACATGGTGGTCATGAAAGTGCCGTCAAATCGGGTGTCCTCTGCCGTCCAGAGATAACTCGACTTGGGGTTGCAGGCGTGCAAGCCGTCCACATACTTCTCGCCCGTAGAGGTGCAGTCGCCATAGTAACTGCCGAAGGTATTCTGAAGCCCATGACCGCCAGTCTTCAGTTCGCCCGGCCAACCGGCACGGTCGTACTGTACGGCGAAGATTACCTCCTCGTTGCCCTCGTTGGCAGGACTCCACTTGTTCTCAAAACTCAGGCTGAGTGCTTGGCTGTTGATAGCCTCTTTGGCATACGCAAGTGCCTTGGTGAAATACGAGTTGTCAGTAATGGTATAAGTGCCTTGTGCAGCGTCCGTTATGGTCGTACCCAGATCCCAACCTGCTGCCAGATAGACTTTGGCAAGCAGTGCCTTGACGCTACGCTGCGAGGCTTGCCCCTTGGTATCCTCAGCGGGCAAGTTCGTGTCGTTTGCCACGGCTTCGAGGTCGGTAATCAGGCTCGTGTAGAGATCTGCCAACGCCGTGCGGGGGTAATTACGCTCGCTGCCGTTGATATACTCTGTGATATAGGGCACTGCACCAAATTGCTGACTGAGAATATAGTAGCAGTAACTGCGCAGGAATACCATCTCTGCCTTGTACTTACCCGTTTGGTCGTAGTGTATGGTGGCGTTTGCCATGTTGATACACGAGTAGAGGTTTGAGTAGAGCGTCTTGACATCGGAGTTCTCCGGCGTAATGGTGTACTGGTCGAACTGCGAGCCCGTCTTCTTGTTGCTCGGCATATAGAGGTCCACGCCCTCTTCATATACATCCACGCGTGCGACTACCGGCTTGAGCAGCGAGTAGGCATACACACGCAGTGTCGATGCGTCTTCGGTGAAGTATTTTTCTGCTGTCTGTCCGCCTGCCGACTTGTTGTCGGGCGTCAGAAAACTGTCGCACCCCGTGAGTGCAAAGCCTCCCATGAGCAGCATTCCTATCAATAGATTCTTTTTCATAATGGTAATTCGCTTATAAAATAGTTGTGCGATTCTTAGAATTTAAGGCTCAAACCAATCTGCGTGTTAATGGTTGCCGGTGCATCGTTCTGGAGCGATGTGCTTGCCCACTCGGGGTCGAAACCTTGGTACTTGGTGAAGCAGAACGGATTGGTGACGGTGCAGTAGATACGCAGTTTCTGGATATGCATTTTCTCCAACTCTTTCTTCTGGAAACTGTATGCCAAAGTGATGTACTTCACCTTCAGGAAGCTGGCGTCCACAATCTTGTTGCAGCCATCGAGCCAGTAGGAGTTGCCGATACCCGAGTTGCCTGCAGCATTGTTCGGGAAAGGATACTTGCCGTAGTGGGTGGTCTCTTGGTAAACGGGGTTGATATAGGTACCGTTCTCGCTGATACCATCGCAGTCGATGAGCGTACCGGCAGGAATGTAATAGTCCATATTGAGTTTGTTACGCCCACGGTCGGAGTAGTTCAGATACTCGCCATAGAACGGCGACTCTACCGTCTGTCCGTACTTGCCATAGAGCGAGAAGGCGAACTCGATGCCCTTCCATGTCAAGGTCGAAGTGAGCGAACCCGTCAGTTTAGGGTCGGACGAATAGACTTTCTTGTCGGCGTCGGAGAACTTGCCGTCGCCGTTCACATCGAGGATGATAGGTTGTCCCTCTGTCCAGCCGTAGCAGGTGTAATAGTAGTCTGCCTCTTTCATCTCCGTGCCCGGGGTAAGCCCTTTCTGCTTGGCGATGTCGTTGTCTGGTACGGTCATTGTCTTGTCGCTTACGATGCCTACCCACTGGTAGTTATAGACATTGTTGATAGGCTGTCCGATGAAGAGTCCGTCGTTGGGCAAGTCTGTACCAGAACCGTTGATTTCGAGAACCTCGTTGTGGTTGTGTGCCAGGGTGAACGAAGTCTCCCAACGCCAGCCGTCGATGTCCACATTGACGGTCTTCAGTCCGATTTCGATACCACGGTTCAGCACAGAACCCACATTCGTTACTACCGACTGTCCGCCTGCCTCGAGCGGCAACTCAACGGAATAGAGCAAGTTGCTCGATACCTTGTTGTAGAAGTCGAAAGTACCTGTGATACGGTCGCGCAGGAAACCGAAATCCACACCTGCGTTCCACTCACGGCTGGTCTCCCAAGTAAGGTTCTGATCCACAATGGCGTTCGGGTAGTAACCCGTGCTGTACGAACTGCCGAACGGATAGTACACGGGACCTGCCACACTCTGCTGGGTAGCGTAGTTGCCGATACCAGAGTTGTTACCCGTCATACCGTAACTCAAACGCCATTTCAAGTTGGTGAGCCAAGTGGCATCCTGCATCCAACTCTCCTCCGACATACGCCATGCAATGGCTGCCGATGGGAACCACCCCCACTGGTGTCCTTTGGCGAACTTGCTCGAACCGTCGGCACGCACCGTAGCGGTGATCATATAGCGTCCGGCATACGAGTAGTTGGCACGCAGGGCGAACGACATCATCGAGTTCTCTGTGTAACTGTTGGTGCTGTTGCTTGCGTCGTAAGTACCCGAAGCAAGGTTGTACCACAGCGTGCCGTCCATAACGCCCGTGTATTTCAGGTAGTTATAGTTGGTCTGGTATTGTGCCATAGAGAACAAGCCCATCAAGTTGAGGCTGTGCTTCTCAGCGAAAGTGTTGCTATAGGTAATGGTATTGTCCCAAGTGTAGGAGAAGTTCTGATTCTTTGTGAGTTGGGCAATGTTCTTGTCGTAATCGGTTACGAGCGTGTTGTCAAACTGCCCTATTGTGTAGTTGTCGTAGTTGGGGGCGAACATCGACTTGATTTGCAAGCCTTTCACAGGCGTGATGGCGAGGTAGATATTGCCTAGCGCACGCCATGTGTCTTTCTCCTTGGTGCGGTTCTGCATGTAGAGCAGCGGCGATACTTGGTCGGAGAACTGGTTCTTGCCTATCGAGCCCATTGCCTCGTAGTTACCCGGCTTCTGTGCAATCTCACCGTCGGCGGTGTAGGGCTGCATGAATGGGTTCATACGGTAGGCTATCTTGATAGCATCGTCGTTGGCATACTCGTTGCCGAGCCACGAGAGGTTGAAGTTGATACCGGCTGCCACATACTTGTTGATAGTAGCGTCGATAGAACCTTTCATGTTGATACGCTTCTGTTCGTCGCCTACATAGACGCCCTTGTCTTGGTTGAAGCCTACACCGAAGTGGTAGGATACATG
The DNA here is from genome assembly GCA_963591775.1 of bacterium. Lineage (GTDB taxonomy): Bacteria > Bacteroidota > Bacteroidia > Bacteroidales > Paludibacteraceae > Colicola. Next base: position 20,380 of record CAVATM010000021.1, on the reverse strand, counting down.
CTCGCTGCTACCGTTCACTGCTACATAGTGGTTCTGCTGGAAGCCCGTGCGGGTTACCATCTTGCGCCAGTCGGTAGAGGAACCGTCCTGCATGATCTGTTTCAGTCGATACTGGCCTGCGTACTGTGCTGTAGCAGCGGTGGAGCCGTCGTTGTAGAGCGCCATCTGCTCGTAGCCCGACATGGTATAAACAGGTTGTCCGCTCGAAGCCACGCTGCTGCCGCCGGCATAGCCGAGGAACTTCAAGAAACGGTAGTTGTAGAACTGCTGTGCGTCCATGAACATATTCATACGCGTGGGGCTGACAGCGCCTACATACATATCGTAGGTAATGCTTGGTTTCTTCTCTTTCTTACCTTCGCTCGTACCCGACTTGGTGCTTACTTGGATGACACCTGCCGTGGCACGGCTACCGTAGATAGCGGTTGAGGAGGCGTCTTTGAGCACATCGATACGCGCAATGTCCTGCGGGTTGAGCCAATCGATGTCGTCGCAGATGATACCGTCCACCACATAGATAGGCTTGGTGTCGGAGTTGGTCGAAGACTTACCACGGATTTCGATGTCGAAACTGCCGCCGATACGGCCGGTGGATTGCGATACATTGACACCTGCCACCGAGCCTTGCAATGCTTCTACAACGCCTGTCGTTCCTTTGGCAGTCAGGGCTTCGTTGCTCACGGACGATACCGAACCCGTCAGGTCGTTCTTTTTCATCTGTCCGTAGCCCACTACGACTACCTCGTCGAGTTTCTTGGTGTCTTCGGAGAGGGTAACACGGATGGTCTTTTGGTTGCCTACTGTAACCTCCTTGGAGCCGTAGCCGATATAGGAGAATACGAGTACATCTTTGGGTGCCACATCCGAAAGAGTATAGTTACCGTCAAAATCGGTAATAGTACCATTGGTGGAGCCTTTAATCTGAATGCTCACGCCAATCAGCGGCTCGCCGTTGTCGTCCACTACCGTACCGCCTACGCTCTGTTGTGCATACGCAAACAGGCACGATACAGATAGCCAGCATAGCAGCATAGCCTTCTTCCATGGAATAAATTTGTCCATACGAGAACTGTGTTTTTGTTAGTATTAGTTGTGTGTTGATTAAGGTCTAAACAATATCTGCTAAAAGGTATCATCTATTCTCCCCCACCCATACATCCTTAATCTATTTGGGGGTACTCCCTACTCTATCTAATTCGATTGAGCCATCCTCTCTCGATTATTCTGTGGAGGCGGAATAAAACATCCACTACTGCAGGAGGATAACCCTATCTCACCACGATATTGTTCTATTTTTCTACGAGGGCAATAGGATGTATCTTCGGCCCTCCTTCGGTATTTTAGGTATTTAAGGCTCAAATATGTTCAATTTTACCTAAGAGCAGAATGACTGCGGCTACACAATTTTTACACATAAAATGCGTATTTTTTGCACACCTCATTGGTAAAATTTACACATATTTGTCGTTCTGTGGCATTCGCTAATGCTTTCTTATCAGAAACAATACAAAGGTAATACTTTTTTTCGGAATAACCTAATACAAAACGTATTTTATTACATTTTCTGCATAGTAGTTGTTGTGTTATTGCAAGGAAATCAGTACTTTTGCACGATATATTAGACGACATACAAAATTTATCTAAAAACACAGAGCTTCTATCTCTAAAATAGTTCTATATGCACTCTACATCAACGATAAAAGAAAGAAAAATATGCTATATAACATATTAACTCACTTATCACACTAAATTATATTCACTCACTACTCACACCACTTAACTCACTAATCACGCCCTTTAACCCACTACTCACATCACTTCACTCACTACTTACATCCTATCAACTCACTTATCACACTATATTAACTCACAAATCACACTATACGCAATAATACAAAAACAACACAAAATAATAGACATGAACACAAACACTATTCGCTATATCGGTTGCGATGATGCCGATTTAGACCTTTTTGAGAGCCAATATGTAGTACCTGCCGGAATGTGCTACAATAGTTATGTCGTCGTCGGAGAAAAAATTGCCATTATGGACACGGTTGATCCCCGCAAGACAGACGAGTGGCTGCAGAAACTATCTATCGCTCTTGAGAACAAGCAACCGGATTATCTCGTAGTGCAACATGTAGAGCCTGACCATAGCGGCTCGGTGAAAGCCTTTCTGGAAAAATATCCCAACACCACCCTTGTGGCTTCTAAAATGGCCTTGCCTATGTTGGCTCAATTTGGGGCTGTAGCATCCCACACATTGGAGGTAAAAGAAGGCGACAGCATTGATTTGGGCGGACTGACACTTACTTTTATCGCTGCCCCGATGGTACATTGGCCGGAAGTGATAATGACCTACTGCAAAGAGGAAAAAGTACTGTTCTCTGCAGATGGATTCGGCAAATTCGGTGTGATGAACGCAGACCCGGATGATTGGGCTTGCGAGGCACGACGCTACTACTTTAATATATGCGGAAAATATGGACTACCCGTATCGAATGTGCTAAAAAAGGGCGCTGCCTTAGATATACAAACCATTGCACCTCTACATGGCCCGATACTGGAAGGCGAGAAAATGCAAGAAGCCATCCGCCTCTACACGATATGGAGCAGCTACCAACCCGAAACAGACGGGGTACTGGTGGCATACGCCTCCATACACGGAAACACCAAAGCTGCTGCACTATACTTAGCAGATGTATTGCGTCAAAAAGGAGCAAAAAAGGTGGCCATAACCGACCTGAGCCGCGATGATATGGCAGAAGCCATAGAAGATGCGTTCCGTATGAGCCGTATGGTGGTATGCTGCTCTACATACGATGCCGATATTTTCCCACCCATGCACCAATTCCTGCACAAACTACAAGTAAAGACCTACCAATCAAGAACCGTCGGACTGGTAGAAAACGGAAGTTGGGCTCCGCAAGCAGCTCGCATTATGCGTACCATGTTTGACGAAATGAAGAATATCCGAATCGTTGAACCGGTGGTGTCTATTCGCAGCAGTATGACGGAGAAAAACAAAGCAGAATTGGAAGTTTTAGCCGAAACGATATTGAAAGACTAAGGCTGTCGCATATACAACACAAAAGGCTGTCCATTTCGGACAGCCTTTTGTGTTTGTGGGTAAGATGTTTATGTTACAATTTCTCACCGATGTGGCGGGCGAGGGAGAACTGAAACTCCAAGCCACCATTCTCGCGGTTGAGTGCCGTGATAGTGCCGCCATGGAACTGAACGGCGTGCTTAACGATAGACAAGCCCAATCCCGTACCGCCTAACTTGCGACTGCGCCCCTTATCCACACGGTAGAATCGCTCGAATAGGTGCGGCAAACACTCCTGTGGGACACCTGTTCCGTTGTCATAGACGGAAAAATAAATATAACTCGGAGCCTGTCCCGTACACTCGATATGTATCTCCACCCCCTTGCCGACATGGCTCAGCGAGTTGTCCACTATATTACGGAATATAGAATAGAGAAGCGTGTAGTTACCCGAGATGATAATATGGTCCGGCACATTATAATATATCTTGGCGCCTAACTCTTTCGCACGGTCGGACACATCGTCCACCACATTCTTTACCACCGAACTGAGTTCCAACTCTAACCTATCGTAAAGTTGCTCCTGCAAATCCAATTTGTTGAGCATTGATATGTCTTCTACCAAGTTGCTCAGACGCCCTGCCTGCTGGTAGGCACGCTCCAAAAACTCGTGCTGCTGCTCGGCGGGCATATCTGCATGGAGCAGAATAGTTTCGAGTGCACCCAAGATACTCGCCACGGGGGTTTTCAACTCATGGGAGATATTCTGCGTCAATTCGAGGCGTTGTTGCTCACGCGCCTTCATCACACGCCGCTCACTCCACTGGTGATAGATAATAAAACTAAGTCCGCAGAACAATGCGAAACAAACAATAATGATAATCGTGAGAGTCATATTCGTTGAGAGTTGAGTGAATTCTTCATTAAACTACGGGCGCCAGATGTAACCAAAGCCCGACTTGGTTTGCAAGTGCCCGCTATACTGCCCTACCTTGCGGCGAAGATGGGTGATATGGACATCCACTGTACGCTCCAACACATAGGCGTCTTCTTTCCATACCTGCCGCAGCAGTTGCTCACGAGAGAGCATCTGCCCTTGGTGCGTCAGCAGAAAACAGAGCAGCTCCCATTCCTTGCGCGTAATGGGTACCGGCTCGCCATCCACCGTCAGCGACTTGTCTCGTAGATTGAGTACTATCCCTTGGAATGTCACTCGCTCCGACGCTGCCTCCGGCTCCGTATGCGGCTGCGCACGCTTCAGCACCGCTGCCACGCGTGCCAACACCTCCATGGTACGGAAAGGCTTCGTTATATAGTCATCTGCCCCCAAGCGGAACCCCTTGAGCACATCCGACTCCCCGTCCAATGCCGTCAAGAAAATGATGGGCATCGTCATTAGCCCGTTCTCCTGCATGTACGCCGCCAGTTGGGTGCCGGACATTCCTTCCATCATGATATCCAACAGTATCAGGTCGGGCGCAGCGGCACGAATCAAAGGCAGAGCCTCCTCTGCCGAATGGGCAATCTTGGTTTTGTACCCCGCTGCCCCCAGACTATAGGACAGAATTTGACAAATATCGTCCTCGTCGTCCACTATCAGAATGTGTGCCATATTCTTGTTATGATTTCGTTTTGCTGTGGTAGGTCGCTACGGACTGCTTTTCGCTATGCGCCATGTTTGGGCAGAATACATTCTCAAATGCGTTGCAAAGATACAGCTTTTCTATGGTTTGGGCAAAACGAAAGAAAGCACTTAACGGTTTCTTCACAAAATGTACATAATTTCTTTGCAGGAAAGCAATACTTTTGCAGCGGATTAAATAGTACAAGACATGAGCATGATTTATCTCGTGATGATCGTATTCCTATTCGGATTGGCAATCATCGACCTATGGGTGGGAGTCAGCAACGACGCTGTCAACTTTTTGAACTCCGCCGTGGGCAGCAAAGTGACCTCACTGAAAAAAATTATCTTTATCGCTGCTATCGGCGTATTTGTCGGCGCAGTGGCGGGAAATGGTATGATGGATATTGCCCGACACGGTATATTCAGACCGGAGCAATTCACCTTTGAGGAAATCATGTGTATCTTTATGGCGGTGATGCTGACCGATGTGATACTGCTCGATGTATTCAACTCGCTCGGTATGCCGACCAGTACAACCGTTTCGCTGGTGTTTGAATTGCTCGGCGGCACATTCTGCCTATCGTGCATGAAGATAGCCGCTGACACTACGGGTGAACTCAATTTCTACAGCCTGCTGAACACCGGCAAAGCGCTGGAAGTGATACTCGGTATATTCTTGTCGGTGGGAATCGCATTTGTGGTCGGTACGGTGGTGCAATGGCTGGCTCGTATCCTATTTACCTTCAACTATACCAAACGACTGAAGTATTTTATCGGTATATTCGGTGGCCTGAGCATAACGGCCATACTCTATTTCGTACTCGTAAAAGTACTCGCTTCGAGCCCCATCATGCCTGCGGGTGTAAATGAGTGGATTGGTTCGAATACAGGGGCACTGATGGCGGGTATCTTTGTAGGCAGCACGCTGCTCATGGAGATACTCTACCTCTGCCGTGTCAATGTATTTCGAATCATTATCCTCTTTGGTACATTCGCACTGGCGATGGCGTTCGCAAGCAACGACTTGGTGAACTTTGTGGGTGTGCCGCTGACTGCACTCGACGCATTCAAAAACTATGCGGCAAGCGGCGCAGAAGCCAATGCCTACTATATGGGCGCACTGAACGCACCTGCAACCACCTCCTCCTATTTCTTGCTCGGCGCAGGACTTATCATGGTAGTGGCACTCACGATGTCGAAGAAAGCACAGAATGTGGTACAGACCTCGGTCAATCTGTCGCGACAAGCCGAAGGCGATGAGATGTTCGGCGGAAGCCGAGTAGCCAAGAGTCTCGTGCGTGGTGCAAACCGACTGAATGAGTCGATAGAGCGTATCACCCCCGAACCCGTACGCCGCTGGATAGAGAGCCGATTCGACAAAGAGAATGCGATTCTGCCCGACGATGCAGCGTTCGATGTGATTCGTGCCTCCGTCAACTTGGTCATTGCGGGCTTGCTTATCATTATGGGTACTTCGCTCAAACTGCCGCTTTCGACCACTTATGTAACCTTTATCGTGGCGATGGGTACCTCGCTTGCCGACCGTGCGTGGACTCGCGAGTCTGCTGTATATCGTATCACGGGTGTGCTATCTGTGATTGGCGGTTGGTTCTTGACGGCAGCCGTAGCATTCTTGTCTGCCGGACTGGTCTGCCTGCTATTCCACTTTGGAGGTATTGCCGCCATGATAGTGCTGATAGTCATTGTGGTTGTGATACTTATAGTGAGCAACCTGCGCTCCAAGAAACAGACAGTGGACGAGAACACGAAACCGCTGGAGGATTGCTACACACAAATGCTTGCTACCAACGACAGCGGCAAAATGTGGGAATTGCTGAAAGAACACCACCGCTTGGGCTCCGGGCTAATGATTCGTGACACACGGGAACTATACCAAAAAACCTGCGACGCTTTTGAACTCGCCGACCTGAAAGGACTGCGCCAGACCTGCAAGGAACTCGACCAACTGCAACAATGGAAACGCAAATGCCGTAGCCGTGAACTGATGGCACTGCGCCGCATAACGCCGACATTTGTACTCGAAAAGAACACTTGGTTCCATCTCGGCTCGAACGCCGGCGAACAGATGCTCTACGGACTGAAGCGTATCGCCGTCCCCTGCCGCGACCATATCGACAGCGGATTCCGCCCCCTGCCGGAAGATCTATGCGAAGAACTGCACCTTATCGCCCAAGAGACGGCGGGATACTACGAGATGGCGGAACAAGTGTATAACGGGAAAGAAGCGGATATTCGTGCCTTGCTGGACAAGATAGAGGTATATAAACTGCGCTTGTCCTCCCTACGCAAGAAGCACCTTGACCGACTGACAACAGCGAGCAAAGAAGACCAAGAGGCACTGCCTCAGCAGACAGCCCTACTCTACTTGAACATTCTCCAAGAGAGCCAGCAACTGCTGTCCGAATTGCGCCACTTCCTCCGTGCCTACTTGCACTTTATGGAATAGTACAACCTTAACGCAACCAACATACAACCCAATAGAGAGAGGCAGAACAAGCCTCTCTCTATTTTTCTATGGGGAGAAGGCGGATTTTTCATACCAAAATAATTGGAACAGAATTTGCTTAGAGAAAGTCGATACACAGCAAGAATAATATGAAACGAGACTATATAGCATTAGGGATTGGGCTGCTCATGGCAGTACCGGCACTTGCCGAACACTATCAAGGACGGGTGGTAGATGAACAATACAACGGTATCGGTTATGCGACGGTATATCCTACCGAAGACCCCGTAGTGGGTGCGGCAACAAACGACAACGGCTATTTCTGCATTGAGACTGAATTGCCGGAAAGCAGCGAGGTGATAATCTCTTTTGTCGGGTATGAGAAGCAGAGTCTGCCGCTATCGCTATTCAGATCCACAAACGATACGGCTGTCGTGGTACTGCACGAACAACCGATTGCATTGGAAGAAACCGTAGTGGCTGCCAAGGCATCGAAGCAACGCAACAAGCGCAAACAAATGGCGGCCCTGCTACACGCTGTATATGTACAGATGGAGCAGGATTTTGACGACGATCCGACCCTATACCACATAGTGAGCGATGTGCGTATGGATGCCGAGGGAGAGGCATGGGGTATGGAACAGATGATAGCCTCGATAGTGGTACTACCCGAAGCCGCCGAAGACAATCGTGATTCCGTACAATTTGCCGGGGAATACTGCAAGCGATTTTTCAAGCCGGAGATACGAGCCTTGGCTGACACCATACTCGCCGGCGATGGGCTGGAACGAATCGACAAAGATATGCGGAAGGCTGCCACGGCTGTGGATTCGGGCGTGGTAGTGCATAAGAGCCTCTTTGCAATGGGGAATGTACGCTACGACTTTGAGAAATGGGTGGACGATGTGCGGCACTGGAGCGTAAGCAACGAGAGCGAGGGCGAGACCGTACTGACCCACACGGAGAAACACAACTATCTCGGGATAGTAAAATATACGGTGACTCGGAACTACATCATTGATTCGGAGACCTACCGCATTCTCCGATTCTCGGAGTATGGGGAAGGCGCCGTGAATATCCCATTCGGCATGAAACTGAACAAAGAGCAACTACAGATACTCAATCTGCTGAATATGGACGACCAACAGATAGAGAAATTCCGACTGCGCAAACTGAATGCCACGATACACCTGAACACGATTTATCAGCAACGAAACGGGCAACTCTACATATTAGAAAAGAACCTGCAAAGCCACGCCATGGTGATAGGCACCAAGCAGATGGAGATACCCATCGATGTGAAAGCGACCCAACGAGTGACCTCACTGCAGACAGAAGGGGTACGCCCACTCAAGGCGAACCAAATGACACGGCGTATCAAACGACAAATAGTGGAGATATACTAAGCCAAGCGAAGGCCTATTTTTCTACCTCATAAATTGGATTTCGACACGACGATTCTGCGCTCGTGCCGCCTCGGTGGTGTCTGCTATCACCGGGCGAGTGGCACCATAGCCTACTGCTGTGAGCGCATCGGGCGAGCAGCCACACCGAACGAGATAGGCCCGAACCGCCTCCGCACGCTGATAGGACAAGCGTTGATTATGCTCCGCCGAACCTCGGTCATCGGTATGCCCCGACAACTGAACTCGATAGCCCCGCTCCTGAATAATACGGGCAAGGCGGGACAATTCGGCATACGAAACCGGCAACAAATCGGCCTTATCGGTCTCAAAGAAAATGGTATTCAGCGGCACTGCCACCCCACGATATAACATATCGGTATAGGACACCAACTCAAAATCGTGTCGGATGGTGCAAAGCGTGTCCGCCAAACAATCCACCTGCCGCATATCTACCATTGCCGAAACGGGATAGTATCTATCGTCGGTGATATAGAGGCTATATGTCGGGCTATTATACGGCAGAACAATGGTATAAGCCCCCGAATTAGGGTCCGTAATGGCGTGGCCGACTACCTTGTGCGTCGCCATATTCTCCCAACAGATACGCGTATAGACCGGTCCATGGGCATCATAGACCTTTCCCGTAAGAAGCAGGACGGGACGAGGTCGCCGGTCGATGGGCAAAGACACCCAATAGAGGCGTTGTCGGTCGTCTTCACGACGAGCGAAATACGCCTTACGGCCATCCGTGGAGACCTTGTACCAACAATCATCCCCTGCGGTATTGACCGGCAAACCTATATTCTGTGGTTCGGACCACTCCGTCCAACTGTCCTCCCGCAAACGAGTAGAGACATAGACATCTAAGCCCCCCTGTCCGCCCGGTCTATCGGACGAGAAATAGAGCGTATGCATATCGGGATGCAAGAAAGGAGAGCGTTCGTGTCCGGAGCTATTGATAGGAGCCGGAAGGGGGAAAGGGCTGCCCCAGCGGCCTGTACTATCCATCAGGGAGATATAGATATTCAGGGAGGGCTTATCTGCCCACGGAAGAGAGGTGTAGGCCGCAAACAACAACGCTTGTCCATCGCTACTCATCTGTGCATCTGCTTGCCACGAACTGACCCGCAGCGAGCGAGGCAAAGCGTTCGGCACACTCCACCCCTGCGAGGTGCGCTGCGAGAGCATAATGCTCCCCTCTGAGAACAGAAACAAGGTAGAGCCATCGGTGGATAAAGATGTAGGTGCCTCGTTGTAAACGGCGGTAGATATGGGGCGCACCAGATGAGCAGGTGTCCATCGCCCCAAGGTATCGAGTGTGGAACAGAAAATATCTTCGCCGCCCAAATTGTCCGTACGGTGCAGCCCTACAAAATAGAGCGTGCCTCCGTCCGCCGAGAGAACAGGGCCATAGGCCTCTCCAACAGGAGCGTTCACTGTCGGCGGAAACGCCACGGGGAGAGAGTCGCACACGGCTCGAATACTGCCCCAAAGGCAGCACACGAAAAGCACTATCAAGACACGACGGCGACACATAATCATCTCACCCACAGAAGAATATAATCAACAATTGCGCTGCCATCACCCGCAAGAATGTGGTAAAGGGATAGACTGTAGCATAGCAGACAGAGGCTTGGTCGTTCTGCGAGGACATGCTCTCGGCATACGCCAACGCCGGCGCTGCCGTCATTGCCCCCGCCAAAAGGCCGATAACCTTGAAATAGTTGAGGTGCATGCCCTTGTAAGCAATCGCCCCTATGACCAGCAACGGCACCATGGTAATGATAAAGCCGTACAGCACCCACATATATCCGCCCGCCAAAATTGTCGGCACAAAATGCTCTCCTGCCTCCAAACCGAGTGCGGCGAGGAACAGCGTCAAGCCCACCTGCCGCAACATCATATTCGCCGAGGTGGTAGCAAATGTGACCATATTATAGTAGGGGCCAAAGCGCCCGATAAGCAATGCCACTATGAGCGTGCCGCCTGCCAAACCGAGACGGAAAGTCTGGTTGAGCCCCGGAAGGGGTATGGGCAATATACCCAACAGGATTCCCATAAAGATACCAAAGAATATCGGCAGCAGGTTCGGCAAGTCGAGGCGCTTCAACTCGTTGCCGAAGGTGTCTGCCACCCGCTGCACATCGCCCCGGTCGCCCACAACAACCAAGCGGTCGCCCAACTGCAGCACCAAATCGGGGGTGGCGAGCAGGTCGATACCCGCCCGATTGACCCGTGTGATAGTGGCGTGATACTGCGAGCGCAAATTGAACGAGGCAATGCGCTTGCCGTTGCACTCGGGGCGTGTGACGGCGATACGCCGCGAGATAAGGTGGTCGGAGTTCTCCTTGCTCGAAAAACTATAGTTGCGCACCTTGCCCAGCAGCCGCAACGAATCGAGGTGCTGCTTGTCGGTCAACACGCGAATGGTATCTCCATTGCCGAAAGTGGTCTGTTCGCTCACCAATTCGTCCGTGCCATCGGGGCGTATCACACGGCTGACTATGAGTTGGTGAATAGGACAGATATGCAGCAACTCGGAAACGGTCATAGTTGTAATCTGCGGGTTGTGGAGTGTGATATCCACACAAACGGGACGCTCCTTGTCCGACTCTGCCGTCTCTTGGCGCAACTGCTCCTCTTCGTTCGGTAAACGGACCCGAAATGCCAGCCTCAGCAACTCGAATGCGATAATCGTGCCGACAATACTGAGCGGATATGCCACCGCATACCCTGTTGCCACATCGGGCGAGATATAGCCCAGCACATCGCTGCACGCCTGCTGCACTGCTGCCAAAGCGGGCGTACTGGCTGTTGCACCCGCCAGGACACCATCCAGGACATCCATGCCGAGCCCCGTGGTGTAGTATAGCACGATGGTCGTCACGCAACCCAACAGCACAAATGCCGTTGCCAATAGGTTGAGCCTCAGCCCACCCCGCTTGAATGGTGCAAAAGACGGCCCGACTTGCAGACCGATGGCATAGACAAAGAGGATTAAGCCGAAGTCGTTGGCAAAACGGGCGACATCGGGTTTGATAGAGATACCCAGGGCGGACACGGCAATGCCTATGAACAGCACCCATGTTACGCCCAACGAGAAATGCCCGATGCGGGCATGTTCCCCGAGCCACAGCCCCAGCGTGATAACCAAGGTCAACACCAGCAGCGACTGCGTAATGGTCGGTGTAAATAAAAGACTTTCTATTTCGTTCATATAGAATATACAGTTCGATTCAAACAGCGAAGCCTATTCACAAACGGTTTTTCTGATACACCCTATTTGCACCTATAGGCGTCCCAAACAGCATCTGAGCCATATAAGGGGGGGGCGATACCGTGTGCCGCTGTTTTGTCCGTATCGTTCTGACTGCAAAGGTACAACATTTCTTGCAAACGCCCAAATACATTCCACCCGCTGTACTGACATAATCGGAATAGCGGGGGAACAAGGAGAGAGACATATACGCCCCCAAGCAGAGGGCTTGGGGGCGTATAAAAAAGGTAATCAATATGTCCGGTACAACCATCTATAGACCAATCCCATAGCGACTACAACGATGTTTGGCGTATTTGCTATACAAAACTATCCGAAAAGGACTATCGGTGCGTCGGCAGAAACTGCTATAGATAGGACGGTACGGGGCTAGGAAATGTCCTTAGCGACCTGATGCCAGACATACTGACGAAGCGTGGTGTACTCGTTCTGCGACCGGAAAGCCAACATATCGGCTGTTGCCTGCGTCGAATCGTGCAAACGCTCCGTGGTCGCCTTACAAATAGCACCGAAACGCTCACGATACTGCTGCTCGGACTCGGATGGCGCCGTTTGACGCTTACCCAACACCGTTGTAAAACAGGGATTTGCCAACATAACCGGATTGGAAGTGGTGGCTCGGCGTACCATATAGGTGGTATGGTGACGCTTGACCAACTTACCACTCACCGTGGCTATGGGGTCGATAAAAGTGACATGTGCCATGTTTACTAATTAGGAATTAATAGCAAACCATATATACACTTGCTAAGCAAACAGATTATGCCGTCTCATCGTTGTAGAGCAGCCTGAAAACATACCCTCGAAGGGTCTTGTACTTGCGCTGCGACTTCCAACCAAGCAGATACTTGGCACGCTGCGTCGGATCTGCCAACGCCGCAGTGACTGCTGCTGCAGTGGTCTTCATCTTCGCCTGCACCACTGCCTGATTTTCAGAAGGCGGGTCGTTGGTGACAGGATTCTTCAAGGCAACGCCTATCGTACGGTTATCAAACTTGCGTACACGCGTGTACACCTTATCTGTTCTGGCATATTTGCCATGGATCGCATCCAGATGGATCATGGGGTCAAGCTTTGCCATATTTTATTTGGGGTGTGATGTAGCATACCATTATGATTTTTGGTATGTCCCCTTAGCACACCCGAGGGGAAAGTAAATGGAATTGGCTATTTGAAGAAAACAAAGGGTATAAAATCTTCGATAGTTGGTCGTAGGTTTACTTGAATTTAGCATTAAGGTGTAGGAATTCCTTATATCCTAATTATACCTCGTATATCTATCTAATACCTTATACAACTTGCTTCTGCTATAGCCGTTAATAAGATGTTGGGGGCGAGGTCGAACATGCGCACCCCGGCATGTTCCCTATAGGCAGCGCGTGACTGCGAGGGCGATTAGACAATCATAGGCGGGAAATGGGTTTTTACAGGTGGGTGTATTTTCATAGTTAAGGTGGATAGTCAAATTATTCTCCGACATTGCGCACATAGTCCAAAAGGTGGCACATTTCGGGAGTAAGAGGATAAGCGTCCGGAAGTTGGCGACCATCTTTCCACAAATGATAGTGTGGCGATTACAATAGTTCTATAATTTGAATTTGATCGATACGGTCGATCAGTTTTGCGCCCTCAACATCGAGTTGCTCTACTAAGACATTGGCATTGTCGAAAAGGCGAATGAGTTGGTGCGAAACAGGGTCGAGTTGTGCTGCCCCCTCTGCCCAACGCTGAACAAGATAGTTCTTGCCATTGTAGGCAAACAAGACATCGTACCCCTCAATAGCAAAATCGAGAAAAAAGGCCTCACGAGTGTACGAGGGATAGCCATCATAGTTGGTTCCGTACTTGACGGTGTCGGGCGGATACTTCTTATTGAAGGGGTTGCCCAACAAGTCGCGACCTATAACAGGGTCGTTGGCATTATCCAATGCCGGTTGATTTTCGTTATTCATAATTCTATACATTAAAGATTAATCGAATTGGATGATAGTTTGCCAACTATCCGTCTTGCATTGGATTCGGGAGGTAGCAAGAACATACTGTTGGCAACAAAGAAGTGGGCTGCTGCGCGGAACGCAGTAGGCATAGTGGGAATAGCCTCGTGGAAAGGAACTAAAGCCGACGGAACGGCATCTATTCGATCGAAAGTGAGAGAATGCATAGGGGCATCGCTAAAATGGCTGTAGGTATACATAACTGCATCTTTTTAGTCGTTATTTGTTGTGAATTATAGCACAATATCGTACAAAAACTTGCAGTGGAGCCATTTTTTTTTGCCCAAACAGGAAAATTGGTGTAACTTTGCGCACTGATTTTCCACAGATGGTATTGGCAACGCGTTTTCCTCTCTCAGTTTCCTAGGCCGTGGAAGGAATGTCGTTTTTGTACTATCTTTGTCCTATCTTGGTTTGCTAACTAAGGTAGGACTTTTTGTTTGCGTCCTGTTCTATCATAATGAAGTATATTTTATTCTGTTTACTAATTAGTTTCTCTCTGTTTTTTTCCTCTCTCTGTCTTTCTCGATATTATTACGCTCTGTAGTACTCTCTATCATACCCCACTCTACTATATAATATAAAAAAGACAGATCGATTATCACTATTTTTGCCACTCCGTTGCATTTCTATTCTATTATAGAATATAAAAAAGAACGGATCGATTGTCATTCTTGTTTTGTTTTGGTGCGTTTTTCAAGAATGCGTCGTGTCATTTTGTACACCATTCCTTGTGCTTCAAGATCCAAACTCTTTGCACGCACCATATCGAAAATATAGGTTTTGTTCTTGTAATCGTAGCCCAACATCTCGAACAGCCCACGCGTGGGGAGCGTATAGTAGTTGCCCGACTTGATTACACCAAACGAATCGTCCGTTTTCTCCGGTACAAACACCATATATAATACAGCGTTATCCTCCGTATCTTGGGCAAACTTGACTTGCTTATCTTTCTCCAAATGCAACGCCTCTGCCGTAGCCGAGGTGAAACCCAACTTGCCTGTGGACTGGATGGTGCAGCGCAAATTGACATTGCAGTTGTTTAGTTGTATAAATTGAAACGCCATTGTTGTTATGATTGAATTCCGGTTGCAAAGGTACAGATACTTTTTGATATACACAAATAGCGTTGCATAAAAAATCACATTTTATTTTTTCTGTGGTAGGTGCTATGGTTTGTGCTGTGGTGTGGATTTTTAGAAGATCGCAGTAGAGATAGGTATTAGATGGGTATATGATTTGCATTACAAAATAAGACAAAAAATGCCATATCGACAGTATCGTGCTCATCTATGCACACTAAAAACCTATAATACTTATGACATACGGATATATTCGCGTCTCGACCGACAAGCAGACCGTCGAGAATCAACGCTTTGAGATCAACAAATTCTGCGAAAGAGAACACATACAAGTAGATGGCTGGATAGAAGAAACTATCAGCGGCACGAAAGCCTACAACAAACGCGCACTCGGCAAACTACTGAAACGAGTAGAAAAAGGCGACCTGATTGTTTGTGCCGAACTATCTCGGCTGGGGCGATCGCTGTTT
Source organism: bacterium (assembly GCA_963591775.1). Taxonomy (GTDB): domain Bacteria; phylum Bacteroidota; class Bacteroidia; order Bacteroidales; family Paludibacteraceae; genus Colicola. The sequence continues at coordinate 5,005 of CAVATM010000021.1, read as the reverse complement.
ATGATAATGGAGATACTCTCTATCTGCATGAAAAAAGAGTGCCGTGTATGGACTATCAAAGACAACTACCGTCTCGGTGACGATATACAGAGCAAAGTATTGGCATTCGCTTTCGGACTATCGGCAGAGATAGAACGCAACCTGATTAGCCAGCGCACCAAAGAAGCATTGGCGAGAAAGCGACAAGAGGGAGTAGTATTAGGACGCCCCAAGGGCAGCAGAAGTGCTCCCGAAAAATACAAATTGTATGGCAAGATGACTCTCATACAGGAACTTCTAAAAGCCCAAGTTTCTAAATGCAAGATAGCCAAACTATGTAAAGTGGATAGAAATACATTGGATAAATATATCAAAGAGTTTATGACGGAGAGCAATTGAGCGTTTTTGTGCAGCAAGAGCACACGGTCTGCGACTTTGCCTCGTCGGATAGTTGGGTAATACTCTCGCCTATCGAGCAAAGCATCAAACGCAAGATAGAAGCCGTTGGCACACCGCTCAAAGACTGGGATATCAATATCTATCGTGGAGTATTGACAGGCTGCAACGAGGCATTTATCATTACGAGCGACAAACGCAAAGAGATATTGTCGCATACAGCCGATTATGTAGCAGGGCAAGCCGATGTGGACTATGCTCCAACGGGAGAGTACCGTCGCACTGCTGAACTTATACGTCCCAATAAAAAGGAAAAAATTATCCACTTCTTGCAAATATCACTTTTTGGCACTACCTTTGCTGCATTATTAGCAAACAACGAATGTTTTACGACCATGGCAACAACAGCGGAAAATACACCTATGCAAACATACATCTTGTCTTTCAATCCTAAGGACAAGAGGGCTACTAAGTTTATGGAAACCATCAAACTGATGGATTTCTTCAAAGTAGAAGAGAGCCCGTATGACCCTCACTATGTGGCACCTGTTACCAAACCCAAGACTTCTACAAAAGCAAAGATGTCATCTGCAGAGATTTCCTTAAAAGAGATAGAAGAGGGAAAGGTATTTCGTGCCAAAAGTGTCAATGACCTCTTCAAACAATGCGGAATCAATGTATGAGATAGTTTATTCTTCGCAATTTAAGAAGAAACTTAAATTGTGTGTCAAGAGAGGGCTGGATATGCACAAATTGCAGAGCGTACTCGAGATTTTATCTACGGGTACAATGCTTCCTGCTCAATATAAGCAACATAAATTAACCGGCAATTTTGCAGGATGTTGGGAATGTCATATACAACCCGATTGGCTGCTTTTGTGGCAACAAAACGATACCGAACTTATATTGCTTCTTATTGATACCGGCACACATTCTGATATATTTGGATAGTCAGCCAGTGCCACAATAGAGACTATATACACCCTCGCCACAAGCCAGATGCTTGTGGCGAGGGTGTTTGTATATAACATGGGAGTTACCCGAGTAAATCAGCAGGTGTGTCGGGCTAAACAACAATACAAGTTCTGGGGCGTTCTGCCCCCAACCGATTGCGTCCCCATAGTTAATCTTGCTCATGGGGTGAATTATATGGAAAAGTCCCGATTTATGGCATAAAAAGTATGGAATAAATCCCCAAAATCGGCATATTTTCTATGGAAAAGTCCCGTTTTAAGGTATAAAAAGTATGGAATAAATCCCAAATGTATTGTGTAATCAAAAGATTTGCAGTACTTTTGCAGCGTATAACAAATACTACTATTATGCTATATCGTAAATTCTCGGAGCGTATTGCCTATTTCCTTCGCCATGAGCGACAAAAAATCCTGTTGGTCAATGGTGCCCGCCAAATTGGTAAGTCGTATATCATTCGCTATGTCGGGAAGTCTTTATTCCCCAATTATGTGGAGATTAACCTCAAAGAAGACCAAGAGGGAGCAGGTCTCTTTGCAACCGTAAGAAGTACACAAGATTTTTATTTGCAGGTTGGAGCCATTGCGGGGAATAAGTTGGGCAAGAAGGAGGACACCCTCATTTTCTTGGACGAGATACAAAGTTATCCACACTTGATGACTCTGCTCAAATTCCTCAACGCGGAACAGTGCTATACCTATATCGCCAGTGGTTCACAGTTGGGCGTTGCTTTGGCGCAGACGCCATCCGTGCCATTGGGAAGTATCTCTGTCGAGCAGATGTACCCATTGGACTTTGAGGAGTTCTTGTTGGCGGTGGGCTGCTCGCAAGAGACGATTGATGGGGTGCGAGCAGCGTTTGAGAAGCGGGAATCGCTCAACGAGTCGCTACACAACTACATGCTGCAACAGTTCAAAATTTATCTGTTGGTTGGCGGATTACCCGAAGCGGTGAACAAGTTTATCGAAACGCGCAATATGACGCTCATCCGACGCATTCAACGCGATATAGTGAATCTCTATCGCATCGATGCCTCCCAATACGAGCAGAACAGAAAATTAGTTATCCGCAAGATATACGACCTCATTCCATCCAACATGGAGAACAAAAAGAAGCGCGTGGTGGTCAGCCGTATCGAGGACAAACGGGGGCATCCCCAATTCAGTGATTATGAGAACGAGTTCGACTACCTCACCCAATCGGGTATTGCCTTAGGCGTACAAGCCATCCGCAATCCCCGCTTCCCGCTGTTAGAGTCCGAGTCGAAGTCGCTTATCAAACTGTATCTCAATGATGTAGGATTGCTGACGAACATTCTCTATGCGGACAATATCAATGCCGTGTTGCAGGATGAGCAGAGCGTGAACCTCGGCTCGGTCTATGAGTCGGTCGTGGCACAAGAATTGCGTGCACATGGTTTCGACTTGCGTTATTACGACAACAAGCAGCGTGGAGAGGTCGATTTTCTTATCGACGACTACGACCATCTATCGGTGTTGCCGATAGAGGTAAAGTCCGGCAAGGACTATACCGTACATAGTGCACTGACTCATTTTGTATCCACGCCCGACTATCATATCATAGAGGGTATTGTGCTGTCAAATACGCGTGAAGTGCATACCAAGGGAAAAATCACCTATCTGCCAATATACGAGGTAATGTTTTTCCAACACTCGGTGGATACTCCTATCCTTATCCCCGACATAGAGCAACCCCGTTTATCCTGATATAAAAATCGCCACAAGCATTTGGCTTGTGGCGAGGGTGTTTATTTTGCTCGTGGTTAATCAAATATCATCTTCCGTACTGTCTTGGGCGTACAGATAGATACATTATAAAAACAAGAGAAATCTTTACTATTGTTGGTTAGTATATACAAACAACGGGTCTTTTGACTCATCTGATATTGATACGAATCTTCAATATCTCTTATATATAGATTACCAATAGCCGTTGTAATATCACTCTTGTTAAATTCAACCACATTAAACTTAGAAACTAACCACGTTATTTCACTGATTAGTTCTTCATAGGATATTCTTTTCTGAAATGTTGCTGTAAGTTGAGCAATAGACAAGGAAGATATGTATAACCGCTTCCCTGTTTGTTTTAGCAGATATTTGATAGCGTTTGTATTGTACTCATCTGCCTTTTTGCGGAGGTTGTACTTGTCGCACAAAAAGCCAATTAAGCAATTTGTGTCGATAAAGATGTTGTTCTCGTTATTTTTCATAGCGATAGTACATCCTTAAACTCTGCCCGCTCTGCAGAACTCAGCAAATCCAAGTTTCCATTCACCCAACGGCGCATAGCAACATCGTAAATGTCTTGTTTTTTCAGCCCCGCCTTGGTCAGCATGAGAGTTACTAAACGGTTTTGTTTTGTCTCAATGTCTTTCTTTTGTTTAGCAGTCATAGTCGTAAAGTATTAGTAGTTTGCTTATTGTGCCGCAAAGGTAGTGCCAAAAAGTGATATTTGCAAGAAGTGGCTAATTTTTTCCTTTTTATTGGGACGATTTTAATCAGCCAAAAATCGTATACCCAAATATGACAAAGTTCTTACCATTCTACTATGACGAAAACAAGTTTCTTCAAAACGATAAGTCATTTATGATAACAGGCAAGCACATTGCTTTTTTAACAGCTTTCCTGAATTCGTCTTTGTTTAAGTTTTGCTTTATAGATAACTTTCCTGAATTGCAAGGTGGAACAAGAGAACTCCGAAAGATATTCTTTGATAAAATACCTGTATTAGAAGTAACAGATGAGCAAGATGCAACCTTTGCAACTGTGGTAGAAGATATACAGCAAGAATATACAACGGACAAGGCAAAAGCAATAGACCAAATGTTATTTGACCTATATGGATTGTCTATTCAAGAGCGCGAACAAATAGGATTTATAGAGATTGTGTGATATATCGTAGCCGTATATTGTATAGATATTTTAGTGCATTGAAAAGTGTTTATCTATCATTAATCTACTCCTTAATGCTGAATACATTCGCATGAGAACTAATACAAATACCTTATTCGTTTTGAACTGATAAGATGTATGTTAGTTCTTCCCTGCTTAGATTATATAGTTCTCCAACGATATCCTCTATATAATCAGTAGATTTCGCTTGAATTATCTTTCGCTGCAAGGGAGCTCCCGTAAATAATGGAACAGGTACTTTCTCGAAAAATGCCTTTTTATATCGATATCCTGTTTCTCCTAATCCTCCCCCTGCATAAAATGTTTTGAAGAAGAATGTAACACATTTTGAGTGAAACAATGGATAGAGATAATCTAAATGGTCGCCAGTCATAATAAAGGTTGTCGCTTCTGGATAGAATTGTCCTGTTGTATCAAAGTAAAATTGGGGAGCCCTAACAATCTCAGAATACATAATTTTTGGCTGATTAAAATCGTCCATATAAGCGCAGTTGCGTAAGTTATATGGCGTGTCGCCTTGGTCTGCACGAGACACAATTTTGTTCCAATAGGTGTCTAAATGCGCCTTTATTGCAGGGTAATCGTTAATATCAATGCGAGGTATCTTTACTTTGCCATTCTCCTTCACACCATTGTGGGTATTAATCAACCACAAGTTTGCCCAGTTGTAGCCGTAGCGTTTAATATCCCTGCCACGCAAAATGGGACGATTTTAATCAGCC
>CAVATM010000020.1:0-42738 GCA_963591775.1 bacterium | reverse complement strand
GGTAGCGAAATTCCTTGTCGGGTAAGTTCCGACCTGCACGAATGGTGTAACGATTTGAGCACTGTCTCGGCTGTGAGCTCGGTGAAATTGTAGTATCGGTGAAGATGCCGATTACCCGCAATGGGACGAAAAGACCCCGTGAACCTTTACTGCAGCTTTGCATTGAATTTGGGTAAATGATGTGTAGGATAGGTCGGAGGCTACGAAGCGGGTACGCTAGTATTCGTGGAGCCGCTGTTGAAATACGACCCTTTGTTTATTTGGATTCTAACCCGCGGAGCGGGGACACTGCATGGTGGGTAGTTTGACTGGGGTGGTCGCCTCCAAAAGTGTAACGGAGGCTTCCAAAGGTGCGTTCATGACGATTGGTAACCGTCAGTAGAGTGCAATGGCATAAGCGCGCTTGACTGAGAGACTAACAAGTCGACCAGGTAGGAAACTAGGGCATAGTGATCCGGTGGTTCCGTATGGAAGGGCCATCGCTCAAAGGATAAAAGGTACTCCGGGGATAACAGGCTGATCATTCCCAAGAGCTCATATCGACGGAATGGTTTGGCACCTCGATGTCGGCTCGTCGCATCCTGGGGCTGGAGAAGGTTCCAAGGGTTGGGCTGTTCGCCCATTAAAGCGGCACGCGAGCTGGGTTCAGAACGTCGTGAGACAGTTCGGTCTCTATCTATTGTGGGCGTTGAGATTTGAGGAGGTCTGACACTAGTACGAGAGGACCGTGTTGGACGAACCTCCTGTGCATCGGTTGTTCCGCCAGGGGCATTGCCGAGTAGCAGTGTTCGGTGTAGATAAGCGCTGAAAGCATCTAAGCGCGAAGCTAGCTCCAAGATTAGATCTCGTTTAAGGGTCGTTGTAGACTACGACGTTGATAGGCTGCAGGTGTACAATGGTGACATAAAGCCGAGCAGTACTAATTGCCCGAATTCTTTTTCTAGTGCAGCAATGCACAAAAACAGAAAGTCTATTGCCAAGCGCAAGCGCGGCGGTAGCAAATCAAAACTTGCTTACAACATTCTCTTACTAGTCAATATGTCAACCCCATAGGGTTCGGTTTGAGTGTGGAGTTATTCTCCAGACGCTCATCTCTGAACACTGAACTTATAATTAAGGTGGTTATAGCATTGAGGTCCCACCCCTTCCCATTCCGAACAGGGTCGTTAAGCTCAATCACGCCGATGGTACTGCACTTGTTGTGGGAGAGTAGGTAGCCGCCACTTTCAGAACCTCGAAGAGAAATCTTCGGGGTTCTTTGTTTTTGTGACTATGGGTATAAGTGTGTATATATATATGATGAGTGTGTCTATGGCTCGTATATGTATGGGATGATATATGTATATATGATATGTCTATTAGCCCAAATATCAACTAAACATCGGAATGTTAGCTAAACGCTATGTATCAACTAAATATCTAAATATCAATTGCTTATAGTTACACCGCAGCGGTCTGTCGCAACACCGGTAGATTCCGATTATAGTTCTATTGGACGGATTGGATGGTGATGGCTGCCCAACCCCATTGTGCTTTCTTCTTGTCGAATTGGCGGACGGCTGTGCCGGTAAGTAGGTCGCCCGTGCTTCGGTTGGTCAGTAACCGCTCCGGAATGAAAACATCTGCTACAAAGCCAAATCCTTTTGCGTTCTTCTGCAGCGTGCCCCGGAAGGGCTTGGTTTCGCCTGTCGCTTTGTTTATATGGCGAGGGGACTCTGTCCGTTTTGCTTCTTTAGGGCGGAGAGCATGCCCAAAGAGTAGGTACTCTGCGTATTGACTTTGGCTGTCTATTTTGTTCTTGTCCCATCGGGGCGTGGCGTTGGGATACCACGGCTGTTGTTGCAAGGACTGTAGGGCGGAAGGGATAGACCACTGATGGGCTTGCCGAATTCGGCAGATGTTTTCCATAAGGTAACGAGCCATGTCGTATTGCCCCGCTTGGGCGAACACGATGGCGGCTTTCTCGTACATCCGTACCGCCATCTCCTCCTTGGTTCGGCAGCATAAGGCACGGCAAAGATAGGCTATTTTCTCCTCCTCTTTTGTGGCGGCTTCGGCTAGTAATTCCCATACCCAAAATTCGTTGGCTTTCTTTCGGGCAAAGGGGCGTAGTATCGCTATGGCTTGGGCAGATTGTCCGATAGCGATATACATCTCGGCAAGGAAATAGGGCGGGTAGGTGTAGCCCCGGTGTTGCTCGCAAAGGGAGAGTTGGGTTGGAATAAAGGATTCTATTTTCGTGTTGTCACCACACGCCACAAGGTATTTGCCGATCTTGCAATCCAGTTGTTCGGCGAGCGACATAATGCGTTTACCGTTATCAAGTTGATAGGGCTGAAAGTCTTCCTGCCGCAACGAATCGAAACCGCACCAGTAGGCGAACTCGCCCGTTTCTGTCCAACCTTTGGCCTTCAAAATGGTATGAACAAGGACAGACCATGCCATGCTCGGTTGGCGTACGGGCATTTGTTGCAGCAGGGGAAACAGCCGATGTAAGGCTGTGGATTGCTGCTCGGGACTTCGGGGCTGTTTGAGATAGAGGCGGATGTTCCAGAGAAGGCTCTCATAGACTTTTCCCTCAGTCGCCGGAATGTGTATGGCGACAAATTCGTTTAGTTTGTTGAGGAACTGCGTGTCGGAAAGGGAGGCCGCCTGTTTGGCTTGGTCGGAGAGCAGGAAACCGAGCAAACGCAGAATTTCGGCATTGTCGGGTGTGGCAGAATAGGCCTCTCGGGCAGCCACATAGGCTTCGTCTATATTGCCATTCTTGCGCAAAATGGCAATTTCGTAGGGCGTTTTCATAGTAGTGATGTGTTCGAGGCTAACCGAAACGATAGCGTTTCGGTTAGCCTGATGGCGTATATCCTTATTGGAAGTGGAATATGGTCTCGGAGTTGGTATTTGGCAAATTTGAGGTGCGCATCACGATGATGTCTTAATCCTTCTTTGGGTGGAATATGGTCTCGGAGTTGAAGCGCATCAGATAATTTGCCCCGAGGCGGGTCGTCTTAATCCTTCTTTGGGTGGAATATGGTCTCGGAGCCGTGAGTACATCAAACACAAAGTATGCAAGTACGGGTCTTAATCCTTCTTTGGGTGGAATATGGTCTCGGAGCCGTGAGTACATCAAACACAAAGTATGCAAGTACGGGTCTTAATCCTTCTTTGGGTGGAATATGGTCTCGGAGCCGTGAGTACATCAAACACAAAGTATGCAAGTACGGGTCTTAATCCTTCTTTGGGTGGAATATGGTCTCGGAGCCGTGAGTACATCAAACACAAAGTATGCAAGTACGGGTCTTAATCCTTCTTTGGGTGGAATATGGTCTCGGAGTAAAATTCGCTTGGAACTCCAAGCATAACGCCATCCGTCTTAATCCTTCTTTGGGTGGAATATGGTCTCGGAGCAGTTAAATCCTTATTTTATGGATAATACTGTATTGTCTTAATCCTTCTTTGGGTGGAATATGGTCTCGGAGGGAGTATAAATACAAGCCAGGGGCACATGTAGGTAGTCTTAATCCTTCTTTGGGTGGAATATGGTCTCGGAGAAAGCAAAAGTCATTACAAGAACCCTCCGACATTGGGTCTTAATCCTTCTTTGGGTGGAATATGGTCTCGGAGTGCTTGGAACGCCAAGCATAACGCCATCCAATTTGAGTCTTAATCCTTCTTTGGGTGGAATATGGTCTCGGAGTAGGTGCCGCGAGTAAGATGTTGAAGTATTTTCTGTCTTAATCCTTCTTTGGGTGGAATATGGTCTCGGAGTTGATACCCTTGACTACAATTGGAACGCAGCAGAGAGTCTTAATCCTTCTTTGGGTGGAATATGGTCTCGGAGGTTGATCAGCCTTTCCGTATCATCAATCATGATGGTGTCTTAATCCTTCTTTGGGTGGAATATGGTCTCGGAGTATGCTTGGAACGCCAAGCATAGTGCCATCCAGTTGTCTTAATCCTTCTTTGGGTGGAATATGGTCTCGGAGCACGGAACTCCCGCTCCCTGCGAGAGTTCTGCCAGGTCTTAATCCTTCTTTGGGTGGAATATGGTCTCGGAGTAATACAGAAGACGATCCGTATTAAAGTTACACTATGGTCTTAATCCTTCTTTGGGTGGAATATGGTCTCGGAGTTTATAAAGATCAGGTAACTCTTATTCTTAATACTGTCTTAATCCTTCTTTGGGTGGAATATGGTCTCGGAGGTATCGAAAATTATGATCCAAAAGAGAATTATCGTTTGAAGTCTTAATCCTTCTTTGGGTGGAATATGGTCTCGGAGAGTGACCAGCCGGGTACTAACCCTTCCATTAAAGTCTGTCTTAATCCTTCTTTGGGTGGAATATGGTCTCGGAGGCTGGTATTGAATTGTTAAACGCAGTCCTCGGGGCGTCTTAATCCTTCTTTGGGTGGAATATGGTCTCGGAGGTTGGTTTGTGGAAAACCAAAGCAATGCAGCAACCAAGTCTTAATCCTTCTTTGGGTGGAATATGGTCTCGGAGAGCATTGGGCGTAAGTTGTTGAGTCTCTGTTGGATGCGCATTTATATTGCGAAGTTTTAACAGAAAAAATGTACCAACATAGCATGAATGGCACTGCCGAGATTAGACAAAGGAACCATAATGTGGGTGCAAAGGTACGACTTTTTATGCATATATGCAAATTTGTACTTTGTGGCGGGTGGCACCACGAATAGATATTCCATAAAAGGACATTAAATAACCATTAAACTTGTTGGGAAACAAATAGGAGCAAATACAGCCCAAATGTACTCCATTAATTTCTAAATTTATCATTCACCCGTTGGCGGAGGCGTGACTTTTTGTAGGGAAAATATAGTCTTTCTATCAATCGTCCCATGATTGTCTTATGACCGAAAGTGCTAAATGATTCGGTTATGCTTCGGTTATGCTTCGGTTATGCTTCGGTAATAGTACATGGTTATTATGGCGAAGGTACTACTTTTTATGCTCTTGGGCAAGTGGAAGGATGGATGAGAGGTGAGATAGAGAGCGAGATTGTTGTGGTTAAATAAGATAAGAAATAGGAGAGGTGAATAGGAGTAACCAGGGCGGTGTATCGGGAGGATAGTGGAAATAGACTTTTTTCAGACTATTCTAATTCCGTCGATTTGTGTGTAAAATTAAGTTAGCGAATAGGTGATGCCGCTGGTTATATTTGGTAAAAGTGATTAAAAATCGGGGGGTATTTGTAAATAGAAAATAATGTTGTAAATTTGCAACCGTTAACCCAAGAATTAACACTCCTAATATCATTGTTAGAGCGTGTACCTTTGTTAGAGCGTGTACCTTTGTTAGAGCGTGTACCTTCAGTACCATTGTTAGACCATATACCTCTAATACCATTGGTAGATCGTATACCTTGTTAAATTCACCGACTGCGAACCTCACAATATGTTAAATCGTATAACCTCCAATACCATTGCTAGACCGTATACCCACATTATTGATTTGTTTTGAGAACGAGTTGGCGCTGGCAGAACTGCCGCTATTTCGTGGTGCCGTGGCATCGAAAGTGCCGCCACAATTGGTGCTTTTCCACAACCATGAGGGCGACTCGTTGCGCTATCGCTATCCGCTGATACAATACAAACGCATCGGTGGCAAGGCGGCTATTCTCTGCTTAGGCGACGGGACGGACGAGATATCGGAGTTTTTTGAGGCAGGAAACCTCGACTTCCATATAGGCAATCGAGATGAGGCATACAAAGTGGAGCGCATGGCGGCAGGGCAATGGTTGCTGCAAGTGTGGGACACGGAATTTACCTACACAATACGGAAATGGCTGCCCTTCAACAGCGAGAACTATGCCGCCTATCAGCAACTGACAGGGCTTGCAGAACGGGCTACGATGTTGGAACACATACTGGTGGGCAATATGCTATCGATGTGTACGGGGCTTGGGGTGCATCTGGAGAAACAGATTACTTGCACGATACGCACGCTGTCGGAGCCGCGACTCTATCGGTTCAAAGGCGTGAAAATGCAAGGCGTGGATGTGGTATTCCGAACCAATCTGTACATGCCCGACTATGTGGGGCTCGGGAAAGGAGTCAGCCACGGATTTGGGATGATACACCGAGCAAGAGAAGGAAAACAAACAGAAACAAAATTGGAAGAAAAGACCGAATAATATGGAAACACTATTGTTTGTGGGCGGAGATTTGAGCGGAATTCAGAAATTCTTGTACAATATAACCTCAACCGATGCGGCGGTGTCGCTCAAAGGGCGTAGTGCGTACCTTGTGGACTATACGGCACGGCTGTGCAAAGATATATTGGCATTGCCGGAAGTACAACAAGGCGGGCGGGCGAAACAGGTGTATTGCTCGGGAGGTAAGTTCTACCTATTCACGGAAGATACGCCTGCCATCCGTCAAGCCATAGACCGATATGCCGAGCAAGCCGAAAAAGACCTGTGGCAAGAGCATAAGGGGCAGTTGGGCTTGGCGATAGCGTATATACCTTTTGCCTTTACGGACACAACTGAATCGGAGGTGCAGGTGGAGGGCGTGCGTGGCAAAATCGGACTGCTGTGGCAACAGATAAACAGCCAATTCATGCGCTTGAAAAACCGCAAATTTGCACATCTGCTGGAGACAGAATACGAAACGATGTTCTCAGTGCTGCCTGTAGGTGGCGATGTACGGGTGTGCGCCGTGACCGGTATAGAGGCTGCGGACTGCGTACAAATAGACAGCGACGAGGAGGAAAAAATCTGGGTGCAGCCCTCGGTGAAACGACAAATTGAGCGTGGGCGAGAATTGCGGAATACGGAACACTTTAAGACCTTTGCACACTATGCGCATGGTTCGTATCTGGGCGTGTCGCGTATGGATGTGGACGGCATGGGTGCACGGATACAAAAAGGCTTCCGTGATATGAAAGAGTATCGTGCGTTCTCGAATAAATTGCAGTCGTTCTTTGAGGGGAAGGACAGCGTATTGCGCCAACTGCAACGACAGCCCCTGTACCGAGACAGCCTAAATATCATTTATGCGGGCGGAGACGACCTGTTTGTGGTGGGGCAATGGGAAAAAGTGTTGGAGTTTGCTGCTGATATACGCGTGGCATTTGAGAAACACACCGTCGGCGAAGGATTGCATATATCGGGCGGAATGGCTATCGTGAGCGATAAATTTCCGATAGCCAAAGCGGCTGAGATGGCAGGCGAGGCCGAGGAACAAGCCAAAGCCTATAGTTGCAACGGCGTGCAGAAAAATGCATTCTGTTTCTTGGGGCAATGCGTGAATTGGGACAAGGAATTTGACCAAGTGCGCAGCCTAAAAGATGAATTCTATACGCAGATAAAGAACAACGGACTCTCGAAAGGTATCTTGCACCAAATGGTTCGCTACTCGGAAATGGCGAAGCAGGCACAACGAGCCGAAAAAAGGGACGGCACGGAGAGGAAAAGCAAAGCAAGAGAGTTCAGCTACCTGTGGCAATCGGTCTATTACTTTACACGCATGCGGGAACGCTACAGCAAATCACCCGAAGTGTGCCGGTTTATCAATCGCTTGTGCAATGAGGTGCCTGACCATGGGCGGCTGATTGCGCTCTCGGCTCGCTGGGCGGAACTGTCGTTGCGGGATGATGACAAAGAAAATAATTTAACGGATGTGAAATAATTAAATCATTAAATCATACATAACTATGGCAGGAATAAAACCATTTCCGAAAACCGCCATCACGGACAAGTTAACACCCGAAACCGTCCGATTGGCAGAAGAAAACGGGCACTATCTCGGCACGGACGGAGAGGCTCTGAACCCGAGAACAGGGAAAATGTGTAAAAAAGGAAAACTTACGACGAATCAACTGCGCCGATTCTTTGGAGAAGTGAAACGCCAAGAGATGCAGGGCTACGATGAAACACAGTTCATCTTGCTGAAACCGAAATTGGCATACGCCGTAGGACGAGATAAGGGAAAAACGAAAATAGATGAGTTCTATCAGCTGATGTTCCCGCTGATAGATGCCGTGACCGACCAAAAAAGTTTCAAGAATTTTATTCAGGTGTTCGAGGCAGTGGTGGCATTTCACAAGGCTGCTGAAGAATGTATAACAATCCAATAACCAATACTACTATGGCAAAGTTAATCAAGAAAATACGAATCAATACGACACTTCGTTTGCTGACCGGTATGCATATAGGCGGGAGCAGCGATAATGTGGAAATAGGCGGTATTGACAGTCCGGTGATAAAAGTGGCTACCCGAAAGAATCAGCCCTACATACCGGGAAGTTCGCTCAAGGGCAAAATGCGTTGTCTGCTGGAGCAGGTTGCAGGTGCAGCGGAAGTGGGCGGCGACCCAAAAGTGAACGGATTGTTTGGATTCTCGAAGAAGGATAAGCCCTCGAAACTGATAGTGCGTGATGCATACCTGACGGAAAAGTCGGCAGAGGAATTGTACAACTGCTCGGCACTGGATATGCCCTACACGGAAAATAAGTACGAAAATACGATTGACCGTGTGAAGGGGAAGGCAGCAGATCCGCGACAGATTGAGCGTGTACCCGCGGGGGCAGAGTTTGCCGTTGAACTGGTGGTAAATATATGGGACGGAGACAACGAAAACGAGCAGGTACAGATGCTGAAAGATGCTATCCGCCTGATCGAAAACGACTACTTGGGCGGTAGCGGTTCGCGTGGATATGGTCAAGTACGATTCGGCGAACTCAAACAGGTAGAACTATCGGCAGAGAATAATTGGCAAGCATAATGGCTACGCAACAATTCACAGTATATCGTCTGCGTTTTACGGCACCACTGCATATTGGCGACCAACGCATGGATTATGGCACAAGTCTGCTATCCGTAGCGTCGGACACTATCTATGCGGCACTGACAGCAACGCTTGCCAATTTAGGAGAGCCTATACCCAAGGACGGCGACTTGGGATGTGTGTTGAGCAGTCTGTTCCCGTATTACACAACGGAGAACGGAATTACATACTATTTCCCGAAACCGTTAGGCACTCGTATCGCTACAGACAAGGCAGACGACCTGAAAAAGATAAAGAAACTGCAATGGCTCTCGCAAACGGAGTTGGAACAGGTGCTGGACGGAAAACCGCTGACGGAATATACGAAAACACCTGATTTTGTACATTCGGAGGTGTCGGCTCGTGTGCAGGTATCTCGCTCGGGCGAGGATGCAAAACCATTCTATATGGACAGACTCTATTTCGCAGACGGGGCAGGACTCTATTTCATGGCAAGTGGCAACACCGAACGAATAGAGAAAGCATTGCCGCTGCTTGCGCAAGAAGGAATCGGCACAGACCGCAATGTAGGAAATGGGGCGTTTGAATATACAAAAGAGCAGATAGAACTGGCCGTTCCGGAACAGAGCGAGTATGTGCTGTCGCTATCGACCTATATACCCGAAAGCCAAGAACAACTGCACCATGCCATCGGTGGGCAGGCGGCTTACGAATTGGTGCGCCGAGGCGGATGGATAACCACGGCACCGTACAACACCTACCGCAAGAATGCCATTTATGCATTGGCGGCAGGGAGTGTGTTGGCAGGGTTGCACACGGGCGATGGCGTTATTATGGATTTGGCACCAAAGGGAATAGTTCGTCATCCGGTGTGGCGCTGCGGCAAGACGATATGCATACCGACCAAAGTAGAATAACGATGAAAGCAATAAATACAAAATACAAAGTAACCGCCGAAGTACTGACCCCGCTGTCTATCGGGCAAGGAGCAGAGAATGACTGGGTGTATGGCATAGATTTTCTGACCCGCACGGATGGGGAAGGGCAACCATGGTTGTGCCACTTGGATATGAACAAGATGGTGGAGGCCGGTGTCGATATATCTCGGCTGACGCAATGTTTTGTCAGAGGAGATATAGCGGGGGTGAAATCATTGATAGGCAACAAACTGCTCAAGGTGAGCGATTTTCAGTTGCGGTTGCCGTGCTCATTGGACGGGAATCCGAATCCGATAAAGACTTTTCTGCGAAACTCGCTGACGAATCATCCTATATTGGCAGGCAGTTCGCTCAAAGGGGCTCTTCGTTCGGTGCTGTTTGCGGATTTGCGGACAAAAGAACGGGAAAATGAGAAGGTTTTTGGCTCGATGAAGGACGGGAGCGATTTTATGCGTTTTGTCCGCGTGGGGGATTTTGAATTTGAAAAGACTTGCTTGGTGAATACCAAGATATTCAACCTATGGACGAGCCGTGGTGGATGGCAAGGTGGTTGGAAACACGGGCAGAATAAAACCAACGGAACTTTCGCAGCGCAAGGATTCAATACGATATACGAATGTCTGCCGCCCAAGGCTACGGCAGAGGGGAGCATTATGTTTGCTGATACGCTGTTTGATAAGATAGCAGAGCAACCCCATAGAGAAGAGAAATGCGAGATTATGCATTCGCCGATTAGCGTGTTGTGTAGACGGGTGAATGACCATACTTGGGCATACTTGGAAAAAGAATACGATTTTTTTGATAAGTACGGGGTGGATTATACAGGGAATATACTGAATGCAATAGGCGATGTGCAAGATGTGATAAATGACTGCGAAGCGAACTCGTGTGTTCTCAAAATGTCGGTAGGCTCCGGTTTCCACTCGATTACAGGCGATTGGCAGTATGATGATTACACGGAGGCAAAGGGGCATAGGTTGGGACAAGGAAAATATAGAGGGGATTTGCCAAAATCACGCAAAATAGCTGTCAGCGGCTCACGACCGTTCTCGCTGATGGGATTTGTGAAACTTACTTTTACGAAGGAATAAGAATATGGCAAAAGTATATATTGCATTGGTCGGGGGACAGCCGACTCCTGTTTATCTCGGAATAGTTGGTACACGACCCAATCGGGTGGAGCTGATTGTCTCCCCAGAGAGTCGCAATCAAGTGACTACTATTCGGCAATTGCTGCCTCCACCGCTACCCATAATTACGCATGAACTTTCACCGATTGATCCTGTTGCTATACATAAGTTGGCAGATACATTGGCAGAACAATATGCAGAAGACGAAGTGTATGTGAATATATCCTCCGGCACGAAGTCGTGGTCGCATATATTTGGCTATGTGTTTCAGTCAATGCGCAATGCACATGTAGTCTATGTAGATCAAAACAATACCATTTGGGACTATAAAACAGACTCTGTGTTGACGGCGGCACCATTTAACTTGAAAGACCGCTTTGTACTGAATAACAATCCATTGAATCACTATACGGCTTTTGATGACTATACGGATGAGGATAGAAATGCTCTAAAAGTAATTCACAGTGCCCGAGCATTCGATGTGGCTATATTTGAACAACTTACAAATCCTCAAAAAAAGTCGGATGCAAATAAACTAACGAAAAGTTTTGGCAGTTTTGATGCCGGATTAGGAACCTCGTGGGTGGAATGGGAACAAGCAAAAGCGGACAATCCAGGTTTTTTCCGACTGACTATTACAAAGAAATCCGGGCAGAGTAAAGAATTCGTAGCAGAAAGCCGTTTCGCGGCTCATCTATTGTTCCATACCAGTTGGTTCGAGTTCGAAGTGGCAGATGTGCTCTCGCACTGGCAGTATGCACAAGAAATATGCATGAATACAGTTTTCCGTGCTCGCAATAATGCCCCTAAAAATGAGGTGGATGTGATTGTGAGCACAGGTGTGAAGGTGCTATTTGTGGAGTGTAAATTACAGATAGTATCTCCGACAGACATCAATAAGTTCAGTAATGTGGTTAAGTTGTATGGTGGCACCGCTGCGAAGGGAATTTTCATAACAGACCAGCCCATTAGCAATGTGTGTGTCCAAAAATGCGAGGAAAATAATCTGCTGCATTTCTCGTTGAGTGATAATGGACGGGATGCGGAGAATCGCTTATTTGCTTATTTGGATAAGAATATGGGTACTATAAATGCCTAAAAATATGGCGCGTAAAGTTTTTATTTCGGTGTTGGGTACCTCCAATTATGCTGAGTGTAGGTATATCGTGCCTGCTACTTTTAAGTCAGAGTCGGTTCGATTTATTCAGGAAGCAACATTGGATTATTTGTTACAGGTGAATGATACTCAGTGGAATGAGAATGATGTAGTGTATATTTTGCTTACAGATGATGCGAAGAGGTGCAATTGGTTGGATAATGGGCAGCAAGACAAAGAACATAATGTAATCAAAATAGAAGGATTGCAAACACGATTGAGTAAAATGTCGTTGCCAATGTCAGTCGAAACGATGGATAATATGCCGGTAGGTAACGATGAGGAGGAAATATGGGAGATTTTTAATAGAGTGTATGCGGTAATTCAGGATGGTGATGAATTGTATTTTGACCTGACGCATGGCTTCCGCTATTTGCCAATGCTGATATTGACATTAGGAAACTATGCTCGCTATCTAAAGAATGTGTCCATAAAAAGTATAACCTACGGGAACTATGAGGGAAGAAACAGAGAAACAAATGAGGCACTGATCGTTAATCTTTTGCACTTGGCTGTTGTTCAGGATTGGGCTTTTGCAGCAGGAGAATATGTCTCGAATGGAGATGTGCGTGCCTTGTGCTCTTTGGGGCGTAAAGAATTGCTGCCAATTTTACGAGCCGGAGGAGATACGGATAAAGGGGTGGCTTCGTTGCGAAAGTGGGTCGATATGCTGGAGAAAGTGGTGCTAGAGCGGCAAACTTGTCGTTCGACAGATATTATTCAGTCGAGGAATTTGAATAATTTGTTTCAAGCGGCGGATAAGGCGAAATCGGATGTGATACCTCCATTGGCACCTTTGTTTGAATATGTCCAAGACTCAATGAAACCATTTGGTAGGGTAGAAAACATAGAGAATGCATTGTCTGCCGCTGTGTGGTGCTGTGATAATGGTTTGTATCAACAGGCTATAACACTATTACAAGAATACATAGTGAGTGTCGTGTGCGTGAAACAAGGCATGGATAAGTTAGATCGAGCAAAACGAGAATTGGTGAACAAGGCATTTGAGATTGCTCAAAACTCGATTCCTGTTGAAAATTGGAATGCTGATGCGGAAGAATTAGATGAAATATATGCGCTGTTAAGAACACCTTGGATGCAAGACTGTGAGTGTGTTAATTCTTTCTCGAAACTGAAAGACTTGCGCAACGATATAAATCATGCAGGAATGCGAGTAGGGGCGCGGGAAGTATTGAAACTAAGAAAAACGATAGAGAACTTGGTGTATGGTTGCCAGAAGGCATTTGCCTATCCTCAAAATAAATAATTGAATTTATGGCGACTCCAACTATAACACTCACCGCTTCGCAGAATAGGGCGTTGGCGGCGATGAGGTACTTTGTGGAACGATACGACAAATGCTTTGTCTTGTCGGGCTATGCCGGTACGGGTAAAACCACACTGATGCGGTTCTTTATCCAATATCTGCAAGAAAAGCAAATCAGTTATCGCTTGCTCTCTACTACCGGGCGGGCGGCAAAGATATTGTCGGACGCTACGGGCGAAGAGGCAAGCACTATCCATCATTGTATATACAGCTTTGAGGGACTGAACAAAGACCTTTCTGAGGTAGAAGAAGAGAATGCTACTCCCGATACTATTGGGCAACTGACTCTTACTTTCGGTAGATCAACCTATACCCCCCAAGAGAGCGGGAATTCGATGGTCGTGTATATCGTAGATGAGGCCTCTATGCTATCGGATACGCCATCTGCTCTGACCACGCAGGCTACCTTCGGGAGTGGTAGGGTACTTAAGGATTTATTGGAGTATGATAAACGCTCAGAAGCGAAGTTTGTCTTTGTGGGCGATCCGTGTCAGTTACCTCCAATCGATGGAGTTGTATCGCCCGCTCTGGAGCCGCAATACATAGAGAAAGTGTTCGGCTATCCTACCGGAAAGGCTACATTGACAGAAATTATGCGGCAATCCACAGGAAACAGTATCATTCGAGCTGCTGAAATGTTGCGAAAATTATGGGAAAAGGCTCCGGAAACAAAAAGTTCCTTCGGCAATAGTAAGGTATGGGGCAGGCTCCAATTTTCTCCGTATCAAAATGTGGAAATTGTGCCTTCGGTGGGTGATATGTGCGCACAATATGTATCTATGATACAAGAATTTGGCTATAATGAGGCTACTTTTATCTGTCAAAGTAATGCGGATGCTACGAGATTGTCGCTTTCTATTCGCAAAGCCTTAGGCTTTACAACTCCAATACAAGTAGATGATTTGTTGATGGTTACGCAAAATCAACTGACTACGGGACTGATGAACGGAGACATGGTGAAAGTTATTAGCGTATCAAATAAACCAGAACGAGTCAACTACGAAGACAGGCATGGGTATCGCACGGATTTGCTGTTTCAGGAAGTGACGGTGGAAGAACTCTCATCAGGAAAACGGATAAACACCTTGTTGCTGACAACCCTTCTCGCTGATAGCAAACCCAATTTGGATGCTCGGCAACAAACAGGCTTGTTCGTGGATTTTGTTTTGCGTATGCGGCATAAGGGTATTACGCAAAAGAAAAAAGAAGAATTCAATACAGCTCTGTTCAACGACCCCTATCTGAATGCACTGCGCTGTTCGTATGGTTATGCAATAACCTGCCACAAAGCACAGGGCGGAGAATGGAACCATGTGTTCGTTTTGCCGATGCGAAATATAATGCTAAATCCATGCAAAAGCAATTATCAATGGCTCTATACGGCTATCACGCGTGCGAAAGTGAATGCATATTTCCCAAAAGATTTTTATATATACTAGTATGCTAATCAATCTATCTAATCATCCCTCCAACCGTTGGCAGGCAGAACAAATACAAGCTGCGAATGCACTCTATGGCAGCGTGGTGGATATTCCATTTCCCGAAGTGCCACCTATGGCAACAAAAGAGGAAGTTGTGCGAATGGCCGAGAGTTGTGTTAAAAATATCGGACAGACTGCCGCTCCCGCTGAGGCTACGGTGCATGTAATGGGGGAGATGACGCTGACTTATGCGATGGTTACGCTACTAAAAAACATGGGCTATTGTTGTGTTGCTTCGACCACGGTTCGGGAAGTGTTTGAAGAAGAACCGGGAAAGAAAACCGTGCTATTCAAATTCACCCGGTTCAGAGAGTATTAGGTATGGAACTGGTTCTCCACACATTCGGCGCAATGCTCAATATCGATAATAATGGTTTTGTGGTTGCAATGGGGAAAGAAAAACAACGCATCCCCGCCGATAGTGTGAGCAGTATCCAAATAAGCAAAGGGGCTTGTATTACGAGTGATGCGGCACTGTTGGCGATTCAGCACGAAATACCCGTCATCTTTGTCAATCGTACCGGCAAACCGGAGGGACGGATATGGAGCCCTAAGTATGGTTCGATTTCTGCGATCCGAAAAGGACAACTGCAGTTTACGCAATCCAAAGGGGCGGTCGCTTGGATAAAAGGAGTCATTGAACGCAAAATAACCAATCAACAGGCGATGCTGATGACGATGACCACACGCTCCGAGATGCAGAAAAACATAGAACGGGATATTCATCGTTTGGAAGTCTATCGCAACAAGGTACAGGGCATCGACGGGGAGCGTGTGTCCGATATAGCGTCCGAATTGCGAGGATGGGAGGGTAGTGCCGCTCGTATATATTTTGCCGCATTGAACGGTTTCTTGCCAAAACATCTATGTTTCCAGGAACGCAGTCAGCACCCTGCGAAAGACCCGGTAAATGCTTTTCTCAACTATGGCTATGGTGTTCTCTATGGAAAAGTGGAGGGGGCACTGATTCAGGCAGGAATAGACCCATACATAGGCGTCCTGCACCGTGACGAATATGCTCGCCCAGTGCTGGTATATGATGTGGTCGAGCTATTTCGCTTGTGGGTGGATTATGTGGTGTATCAATTGGCTTGCCAAAATATCCTGACAGACGACTACTATTCGGTTCAGCCGGACGGCTCGTATTGGTTGGAGACACTGGGGCGGCGTGTGCTTATTCAGTCACTGAATGATTATTTGGACGAGATCGTCGATATGAATGGTCTCCTGCGCTCCCGTGAAACACATATTCTACTGTATGCTCAATCGCTTGCGCAGACTTTCCGCTCGTACAATCCAAAATAAAACCTTATGCTATACTTAGGACAAAACATTTCCGCTCCATCGGATACCCTACAACCGATAGAAGAAGAGCAATTGTTGGCTCGCATTACCAATCCGCCACAAGAAATGCTCAGCCTGTTGCAGCAACTGCAATCGGTGCGTACCATGAATAACAAGAGTTATGCGGAACTCAAACGCAGACTGCCTTATTTCGTGTGTGGGACATTTAACCCACCGATTCGCCGTACGGAAAATTTTGCCTATATCGACTCATTTGTTCTTGACATAGACCATATTTCTGCCAAAGGTGTAAGTATGGACGAACTGCGTATTCGTATCTTAAGTGACCAAAGAGTAGTACTATGTTATCTTTCACCAAGCGGGGACGGGCTGAAGGTGCTTTTTCATTTAAGGGAGCGTTGCTATGATAGTGGGCTGTATTCCGTGTTTTACCGGACTTTTGCGCAACAGTTTGCCGCACAATATCATATCGAACAAGTTATCGATTCTCGCACTTGCGATGTTACGCGGGCTTGTTTCTTGAACCATGACCCGCAGGCACATTATAATCCTTTGGCTGAGGCGATTGATCTGAATGCTTGTATATCTGTGGCTAATCCGAGTGATTTATTCGACAAAAAACGATTGCAAGAACAGCAAGTACTGCCCTCAACTCCTACAGTGCCGTCTGCTCATACGGATCATGACCCGGACGCTGACTCGATGGCGAAAATAAAGGAGGTGCTTGGGCTATATCATGCGAAGCAAACAGCCAAACCTATTTATGTGCCGGAACAACTGAATGCGATAATGGAAGACCTGGTAGCATTTCTGGCAGAAGTGGATATTGTTGTTGCAGAGGTCGTAGATATACAATATGGTAAGAAGATTAAGGCGAAGTTAGGGATGAAACAAGCTGAGTGTAATCTGTTTCTGGGGCATCGGGGATTCTCGGTGGTTATTTCGCCTCGTAGCGGAACAGACCCGCAACTCAATGAGATGCTACAGCAACTTATTTTGGCTTTTCTCTCGAAACTATAGGTTATGCCTCGTACACGCAACGCAAAAGATTATCTGCGGGTGCTGCAACGCTTGTCAGAGCAAGGACTTTTGTCGGAGGCAGCGCCCAATAGGGATGGGGTGGAGTGGGATAGGCTGACGGACATAGAGAGTCGCGTGCGTTGTATATTGAACATTGCTGCACAATCGCATAAATCTACAGATATGCTTTTCTTTGTAATGTATGATATTGAGAGCAATAAGGTGCGTCGCTATGTGGTGAAATATCTAGAACGAAAGGGATGCACCCGTGTGCAGAAGTCTATATTCTTGGCAAACCTAAGTATGGAGAAATATCAAGACATACGGAATGACTTGGCGGAGGTACAGGCAGCATACGCTAACGAGGATAGTATATTGATTGTACCTATAACGACAGACTATCTTCGGTCAATGAAGGTGATAGGGCAAAATATAGACCTGGATATCATTACACATACGCAATCGACGCTGTTCTTTTAGAGAAAGGTCGGCTGGGGGATTCGTTTGAGAATAGAGATGGTATGAGGTAGGATTTCTACAAGTGGGACAATGCGTATTTGGCACAGGGGTATATAAACAAAATACGGGCAACTCGTACTGAGTAGCCCGTATTTGATTTTTGGGGGAAAAGTAGGAAGTCGACTTCGTCGGTTTCGTTAGCTTTGTTGATTTCGTTGGCTAACGATATGGAGGCTTTGATACAACGAAGGGCTGTCGCGTAAAACCGATTAGCCTTTGATCTTGTTGGCAATGTGCTCGCGCAGACGCTTGACCTCCTCCTCCAAATTGTTGCGCCAGGTGCGGCGGTCTTCGGTGGGGTCGTTGTCGGCTATTGCCTCGGTGAACATCTGCTCCGCAAGTTCGATACTATGCTCAATACTGTATTCTTTCCCTTCTTCTGCGTACTTGGGCTCCATCAGTTTGCGCTCCTCCGGATGGTCTAACCAATAATCGATGGCGTTGGCAAGGTCTGCGGGGTTGCCCGGCTCAAAGAGGCTGCGACGGTCGAGCGCAAACTGCGGCGTGGCGGAACGATCGGAGTTGGCGATTACAGGCACAACCCCCGTGGCAAACGCCTCGATACAAGAGATTGCCTCGATTTCGATGTCTGCTGCATGAACATACAGATCGGTCTGCGCCAGCGTGTCAAGCAGCTCCTGCTTGTTGAAGAAACGGAAAATGGGCGGGTTCTTGAGGTCTGCTCCCCGCTTGGTAAGGCTCTCCAAGAGCGGACCCTGACCGGCAAAGATGAGTTGTATTTTATCTGCATACTTACTCTGCTTGACGGCGTCGATGATAACATCTTGGCGTTTCTCCACCGAGAGGCGACCAATCATCATGATTACAATTTTGTCCGCAAATTCGGGGCTTTTCTCTGTATCACGACGATATTGAAAATCGGGCTCTACGCCGTTGCTTATCACATGCAGTTTGGCCTTGTAGCCATTCTCTTTCAGCTGATTGGCAATGAAATGGCTGGGACAATGGATGTGCTTGAAATGGTTGTAAAATATGTCTCGGAAAGCGAAGTAAAGGGTCTTATTTATCAAGGGGGCATCTTTCAGACCGATACTCGATGTGATATTCTCCGGCTGCACATGGAAAGCGGCCGTGTGGGGAACGCCTAACTTCTGGCATACTTTGAGCCCCTCTATAGATAGGGCAAAAGGCATCATGAAATGTACCACATCCGCCCATGCGATGGCGTTCTCCAATACATCCACTTCGGGCTTGGCAAATGCCATACCTTGCGCGTCTATCAGGCCTTGCCCGATGGGCATGCGCCATTCTGCCACTACATATTTGTCTGTTGCTTCGGCACCGGTAGAGATGACGCGCACTTCGTTCCCATGCTCGCGCAGGTGGCTGGCAAAACGCTTAGCCGAAATGGTGGTGCCGTTGTTGGCGGCATCAAATTGATCGATTACGAGAAGAATTTTCATTGTTTGTTCTGTTTTTATTGTTCTGTTTTCGCAGGGTTTGGGACTATTGGTGTTGCGGTATAGTTTTTGCGGCCATTGTTCCAAAACTCTGTTCTATCGGTAGAATTATTGGTTCTATAGATAGAAGTGGGATAATATCAATTCTAATTTTGTTCTGTATGACAAATCCTCATCAACATCTCAAGCGTTTCTATATCACGCTCTTTGTCCTGACCATCGTGTTGGGCGTGGCGAATGTGGTGTATCTCTGTTTCCGCCCGGAATCAACGCTTCAGTCGGTCCTGTTTTGTGGATTGCAGTATGTGGCCATGTTGCTCATTTTGGCGGCACCGATTGTCCTCCGAAAGCGTTTCCTGCTCAATGTACCGCTGGTGCTGTCGGTGGCTATTGCGGCGTTTGCCTTTACGGCAATGGTCTTGGGTGACGGATTGAATTTCTATGGTCGTTACCCGTGGTGGGATTCGCTGTTGCACCTGTTCTCAGGAGGAATGTTGTCGTTTATCGGGCTGTGGGTGGTGCATATCTTGCTGTCGGATTCCGATAAGGTGGTATTCTGCAATAAGTATTTCCTTGCGCTTTTCCTACTGATGTTCTCGCTGGCTTGCGGGGCAATTTGGGAGATTTGCGAATATACTTATGACGACTTGTTTGGCACGAATACGCAGCAGTTTATGGCGACAACGACAGCGTCTATCTATACTGACCAAGATGTACCGCTGACGGGGCATGCGGCTCTGCGTGATACGATGACTGACCTGACGCTTGATTTTATAGGTGGTCTCGTCATTGCGCTCTATGTGTTGTTCCGCCATGATGCATTTATGGAGAAACATACAAACGACTCGCTTCTTGATTCGGCCTCGCTGGTAGATGTTCTGCAAGAGGATGCCGAAAATGCGGAATCTGCTACAGATGGTTCGGCAACCGATGAAGCAGGCAAATCTGACAATAAGTTCCAAAACACCTAGTATAACTCTTTCAAATTATGTGCCAATGTCTTTTTGGCACATAAAAAGACCGAACTACTACGACAAATAGTAGTTCGGTCTTGTCTTTTTGGAATATAATTGAGCGAAAAGATGTTGTATAGACCCAAAATTGGTGTTTGGGGCAGAAACTAACAACTGCCCAGAGCCAAGCAGAGAAGTCCGGCGATGATACCGACAAGGCAGGCAATCTTCTTCCAAGGGTCTTTCTCGCGGAGGACGATGAGTCCGTAGAGGAACGGAATGATGGTGCCGCCTCGGCGGATGGTGGAGACAACGGAAATGAGCGAGGCCGTATCGCTGAGTGCCAACATATAGACATAGTCGCTGAGCACCAGAAATACGGATATGCCCGCTATCGCCCAAGTCCAACGGAAATGAGCGGCGGGGGCGTGCGTGGTGCTTCGGTGTAGCTTCTGCACCGCCAAGGGCACTGCCATGATGAGTGTTTGGTAGAAGGTGTAATAGACCTGCACGGCATTGTGGTCGAAATGGCGCATCATATATTTGTCGTAGAGCCCGCTGGCCGAACCGATGACGATGGCGAGGGCAAGGCAGATATAGTAGCGGGGGTGCTTTTCGGTGTTGCCCCCCTTTTTGTCGGAACGGTGTTCGCCTATAGAAAGTGCAAAAATGCTCCCCAAGGCGCAGACCACGCCTGCCCATTGCCAACCGTTCAGCACCTCACCAAAGAGCAACATCGCTCCGATAAGTGTCCACATGGGGCGTGTGGCTTGCATAGGCGAGACGATAGAGAGAGGCAGGTACTTGATGGCGATATAGGCACACACCCACGAACTAAGTACGATGCAGGATTTGAGCAGTATGAGCAGATGGGCGTGCAGGTCGATGTGAGGCACAAAGAAAAGGGTCTGTTGCATAGTGTCGGGTATGAGCAGCGACAGCAACAGCGGGAAAGCGAGCAGGGCGGACGAGATGAGTAGGCTCACCGTCAGTACATCCAACACACTATTTTGTTGTAACGAACGCTTTTTGCTTATGTCGTAAAAGCCCAAGCAAAGAGCAGAAAGAAGGCTGAGAATAACCCACATTAGTTAATTTAGGAATTAAAAATTTCGAATTAGGAATTACGAATTAAGCACTGCGTGCATTGCTTCGGCGTACATTGGGCAGCGGTGAGTTGCAGCAGGGCTTGGGAGTCGGCGGCGGTAAGCACAATCTGTCCCGCTTGCTGCCATTGACGGACGATCCGATTGTCCTCGGCGGGCAACATATCGTAGAACGAAAGCGCTTGTTCGGCTCGCTCGGCTTGATTGCGATAGCGATGGTAGGCGTATTGGTACGGAAACACTACATTGAGCAGTAGTTTTTCAACAGAACTCCGGCCGGTTGGTTCGGGAATGGTAAGGCGTTGTTCGGGATTTTGGGCTGAGGATGATAGTGATAGTAGCGACACCATTTTTTCGATGTTGGTTTCTTCCATCAACTGCGAAAATAGGAATTCGGTTTGGTGCAGCAACAAAGCCAACTGCCGGATTCGGATATCCGGAGCCACGCCGGCTCGTCGCCAAAGAGCGGCATCGATGGCGGTAAGACCAAATTTCTTCTGCAAAAAAATGTATTCTCGGTAGAGAGATTGTCCCTCAGTGGTGGCGTCGTCGTCGGTCAGCAGCCCTGCTTGCCCCAACAGCAACGCTGTCAGTTGGAATAGACTGTCACGGTGCTTGTTGAGATAGGACAGGGGCGTGTGGCGTGCCAATAACTCCATAGGGCGGCTGTTGGTATGAAAACCGAAAGAGCGTGCCAGCGATATGTAGAACGCCTCCTCCCAGTTGTGCTGCGTGTCGGCAAGCAGGCTGTGGATGGCTTGGCAGCGTTCCTCGATACGCTGCCGCAACAGCAGGCTGCAAAGCGTCCTGTTCTGAATGTCCCACGGCGTAGGATGTTCGCCACAGAGGGGCGCTCGTGTCAGGCAGGGAGGATAATTTGTGGACATATATAAGACTGTTTGCGACTGCAAAATTACCGCTTTTTTGTGTATTTACAAAAAATGTCGTACCTTTGCCCACTCTTTTAGAACATAATTTTTTAGATTTAAGAAATGAGACAGCATTATTTGCACTACCTCGAGGAGGTAATGAAACACCAATGGGCGGATGAGGCGTTGACGAATTATGGGGAGGAGCAGTCGTATACATTTGGGCAGTTGGCAGTGGAGATAGAACGCTTGCACATTTTGTTCGCAAAATTGGGAATTAAGAAAGGAGACAAAATAGCCCTCGCAGGGCGCAACTGCGCCAACTGGGTGGTCGCCTATTTGGCAGTGGCAACCTACGAAGGCGTGGTGGTTAGTATTTTGCAGGATTTCAAGTCGGAGGATATAGCGGCTCTGCTGCGCCACTCGGACAGCAAGATGGCGTTTGTGGGACCGTATGTATGGCGAGAACTGCAACTGCAGCCGTTGGAGGGCTTGTCGGGAGTGATCTCGCTGGCGGATTTCTCGTTCCTGCGTGTGGCTGAAGGATTTACCGTGCCGGAAAAATCGGTTGTAGAGGTGGAATTTGCCGCAAAATACCCCAATGGACTGACTCCGAAAGATGTCTATTATGCAGCCAATCCGGATGATTTGGCGCTCATCAACTACACGAGCGGTAGCACCGGTTCGCCCAAGGGCGTGATGATTACGGGGCGTTCGTTGAGCAACAATGTGGAGGCAGCCATGGCGATTCTTCCCGTAGAGCCGGGACAGCGATTGGTGTCGATGCTCCCGCTGGCGCACATGTTCGGCCAGCTGGCGGATTTTCTGTATCCGCTGTGCGCCGGTACGCATATCTACTACCTGACCAAGTCGCCCACACCGAGTATTCTGCTCAAGGCGATGGCTGAGGTGCAACCCTATATGGTGGCTACCGTACCATTGGTTATCGAGAAAATTTACAAGCAAAAACTGGATCCGCTGTTGTCTAAAAAACTCCTGAAGGCGTGTTGGTACACCCCGGGTATTATGAATATAGTGCGCAACCATGTTCGTAAGGCATTGGTTAAGGCGTTTGGCGGCAATGTGCGGTATTTCTTGTGCGGTGGCGCTGCAATGAATCCGCTGGTGGAAAAATGTCTGATGGATGTGCATTTCCCGCTCAGTATCGGCTATGGAATGACGGAATGTGGCCCGCTGATTGGCGGCAATCCGCCTAAATACTTCCGCCGCCGCAGTTGTGGCGTGCCAGTGCCGAATATGGAGGTGAAAATTGACAATCCAGACGCAAATGGCGAGGGTGAGATTCTGGTGCGTGGAGAGAATGTCATGCTCGGATATTACAAAAACGAGGAGGCGACTCGCACCACATTCACGGAGGATGGATGGATGCGCACGGGCGACCTTGGCTATCTCGACCGCCACAACAATATATTTATCAAGGGACGCAACAAGACGATGATTTTGGGCGCCTCGGGACAGAATATCTACCCTGAAGAGATAGAGGACAAACTAAACAACCAAGAGGGCGTGGGCGAATCGATTGTGGTTCAACGCGATGGCCGTCTTGTGGCGTTGATTTTCCCCGATGAGCAGACCTCGAAGCGTATGTCGCTGGAGGAAATCAAGGTCTTGATGCGTGAAAACATCAAAAAACTGAATAAACTTATCCCCGGATACAGTCAGGTCAGCGATGTGGAAATCAAACAAGAACCGTTTGAGAAAACTCCCAAAAAATCGATTAAGCGTTTCTTGTATAAGTAATTTGGGGAAAGACAGGTGTGCCGGCATGGAAAACATCATGGCGGCTACCTGGAAAATATATTTGCAGCGATGTCGTTGCAAAGTGAAAGAAGTGAGTTTCTTCGGGCTAGCAGGGGGAATCCTCGGCGTGTGCCAAGAAACTTACTTCTTTGGTTGATGATTGGTTCTGCGACCGTAACGAGGAGGCTATGTCGGCAGCGGATGTGCCTTGCCGGCTGCTTTGCTTGGGGAAAGATAGGGGAAAAGAGGAAAGGTACGAATAGTTGGAACTGCGGGCTTGGTGGTTTCAATTTTTTTTTGTACCTTTGCGGGCGTTTTTGTAAATAGGGCGAAAAGTGGGGCAAGGCAGAAGTGGGGCGGGGAAGATGTGGAAGAACCCATAAACGGAAACCCTATGCGGAATACGATACGAAAATAATACGAATTCGATAACGGAAAGGGTAGGCGCCTCCATCGTACGCAGACCTGATGCGGGAAAAATAAATTCAATAGAAAAATAATTACTTTGTAAATTTATAATCAGATGAAAATTAAGACTTTTACTCTTGTCACACTCTGCTTGCTGAGCACAACGACATTTGCACAAGAAGTAAATAAGGCTACGGTGCAGAATCAGGCTGCGGCTGCACAATCGGCTGCAGGCGACCTCAAAAAGGTTGATACAGGCGAGAAAGCATGGAAATTCTCCGGCGTTGTCGGACTCAATGCTGCCGCTACAGGACTTTGGAACTGGGCTGCCGGTGGTAATAATAATGTGAACGCTGTGGCTTCGACCAAACTGCGTCTGCTCTATCACGAGAATAATATCGCATGGGATAGCAACTTGGACCTGGAATACGGTATGTCGTGGATAGACCAAGAGTTCGACAAATTCCAAAAATCGAGCGACCATATCAACTTCTCCACCAAATTCGGTTGGGAGTTTGAAAAAACATGGTACCTCACGGTGCTGGGCGGTTTCCAGAGCCAATTCGACCTCGGCCGTAGCTACAATGGTACTGCTGATTTTGACCCTGTGATTTCGAAATTCCTGGCACCTTCGTACACAGACATCTCGGTCGGTATAGACTGGAAGCCGAACGATATTTTCTCGGTTTATCTGTCGCCGATTGCAGGTCGTCTGACCTCGGTATATGTAAGCGACCGTATGAACAAGAATATCAAGTACTACGACCAAGGTGATTTTACCGACGAAGAGATGCGTGAGCTGTTGGAGGACCCGAACTATAACACACTGGAGAAACAACTGAAGGAAAAATATTCGGTGTGGAAATATGAGACCAACAAAGAGACCGGTGAGGTGACCAAGAGCTATGAGAAAAACCTGCGTGCTGAGTTGGGTCTGTCGCTGAAGGGAAGCATCAACTATACCTACAAAGACCTCAAGATTCTGACCACCGTTGGACTCTATACTCCCTACGCATGGGACAAAACGAAAATCTATAAGGCAACTGACGGTACGCTCTATGCAGACCTAGGCAACAACAAGATAGATTTCTCGGAGATGGAATATCAGGGTTACCGTGACAACAACCGTCGTTTCGGTAACTTCGATGTAGATTGGGATTTCACGATCTCGTACCAATTCTTGAAGTGCTTGCAAGTATCACTGACCACTTCGATGAAGTACTACAACGGCGTGAAGATTGACAAAACCTTCACCAACGAAGACGGCTCGACCTATACCGCTGAGCGTGTGCAATTCAAGGGCGTACTCGGCCTGGGTATCGGCTATTCGTTCTAAAAGAATCGTTTCCTGCGATGGACACCTTGGACGCATTGGAGCAAAATGTGCAGGCGCTGCTGGAGAAGTATGCGAAACTGCAAGAGGAAAATCAGGCTCTGCGTGCTGAGGTGGAACAGCAACGGACGGAAATGGTTCGGGTCTGTGGTGAACTGAAAATAGAACGGGACGAATGCCGTCGGCTGCGTACCGCAAACGGAATGCTGGGGAATACCGAATCGAGAAACGATGCGTACAAACGACTCTCTCTGGCGATTGCACAAGTGGATAAGGCCATAGAAACGCTGAAACAATAAGTGCAAATGGACTCGGAGAAACAACATATTACCCTGCATATCGGTGCGCACCGTGTTGGGCTGAATGTGCCGCGAGAGGAAGAACAATACTACCGCGAGGCCACGAAGTTGCTCAACGAACGGAGCCAGTACTATCTGCAGCATTATCCGGAAGCCTCGGCGGAAATGGTATGGATGTATGTGGCGCTGGAGATGGCAACCGGATGGCAACGGGATACGCTGGGGAAACGAATGCAACCCGTGGAAAAGAAACTGAAAGAAATGAACGAACGGATTGAACAAGTTCTTCGTGATTCGATGCAGGAAGAAACGGCTGAGAAGAAACGGACGAAACGGAAATAAAAATCGGTTCGATTCATCAAAACCAAATAAACACACAATTAATATATGATGTTACTTGCAATTAGTACAGTACTCTATATTCTTATTGCTATTGGATGTGCGTTGGTGGGCGCAGGTATCAGCTATGCGATACTGCGTTTCAGTAGCCTAAGCATCTTGAAGAAAGCACAGGAGGAGGCAGAGGTACTGAAGAAAAACAAAGTGATCGAGGCAAAGGAGAAATTTATTGCCCTCAAGTTGGAGCATGATAATCAACTGCGTGAGCAGGAGAAAAAACAGCAACAACAAGAACAGCGCTTGCAACAACGTGAACAACAACTCAACTCCCGCCAAGGCGACTTGCAGCGTGCGCAAAACGAGGTAAATCAGAAAGCGCAACAGGTGGAACTGCAACAGAAAGCGCTTGAATTTAAGAGCCAGGAGATTGAGAAAATGCACCATAAGGCAGAGCAACAACTCGAGCAATTGAGCGGTATGTCTGCCGAGGAGGCAAAGAAACAACTCGTGGAGTCGCTCAAGGACGAGGCGAAGACGGCGGCGATGTCGTATGTCAACGAGATAATGGACGATGCACGCCTGACTGCCGGCAAAGAAGCGAAGAAGATAATTATCCAAACCATTCAGCGTGTATCGAGCGAGACGGCGGCGGAGAATACCGTGTCGGTTTTCCATATCGATAATGATGAGGTGAAGGGACGCATTATCGGGCGCGAGGGGCGTAATATCCGTGCGCTCGAGGCTGCTACGGGTGTGGAAATCATCGTGGATGATACACCGGAAGCCATTACACTGTCTGCGTTTGACCCCGTTCGCCGTGAGATAGCACGACTCAGCCTGCACCAGTTGGTACAGGACGGGCGTATCCATCCTGCGCGTATCGAAGAGGTGGTAG
Source organism: bacterium (assembly GCA_963591775.1). Classification (GTDB taxonomy): domain Bacteria; phylum Bacteroidota; class Bacteroidia; order Bacteroidales; family Paludibacteraceae; genus Colicola. The sequence goes on along the minus strand of CAVATM010000020.1, from coordinate 15,730 downwards.
CCAAGGTGTCGAAGCAGGTGGAAGAGGAGATCATCGAGACGGGCAAGCGCACCACCATCGATCTCGGTATCCACGGATTGCACCCCGAACTGGTGCGCCTTGTGGGCAAAATGAAATACCGCTCCAGTTATGGGCAGAACCTGCTGCAGCACGCACGCGAAACCGCCAACCTCTGCGCCGCTATGGCAGCCGAGTTGGGGCTGAATGTCAAGGCTGCACGCCGTGCGGGACTGCTGCACGATATAGGTAAGGTGGCAGACGAGGATGTCGAACTGCCGCACGCAGAACTCGGTATGAAACTCTGCGAGAAGTACGGCGAGAAGCCCGATATCTGCAATGCGGTAGGTGCACACCACGACGAATGCGAGATGAAGTCGCTGATAGCGCCTATCGTACAGGCCTGCGACGCTATCTCCGGCGCTCGTCCGGGCGCACGCCGAGAAATCGTGGAAAACTATGTGAAGCGTCTGAACGACCTCGAGAATATGGCAATGTCTTTCCCCGGTGTTATCAAGACTTATGCTCTGCAGGCAGGCCGTGAACTGCGCGTGATAGTCGGAGCAGACAAGATCAGCGACAAGGACACGGAGTTGCTCTCGTTCGACTTGGCTAAGCGCATTCAAGACGAGATGACCTATCCGGGACAAGTGAAGGTAACGGTTATCCGTGAGACGCGTGCGATCAACTACGCGAAATAGAAGGCGGAGCTAACAGACACAGAAAGGACAACCGAAGAGTTGGTTCGGGAGTCCTTCGGGAAATGATGCAAAAAAGAGCATTCCGAAAAAAGGAACGCTCTTTTTTTGTGTTGTTTTTGTTCCAGTTTTTATACTAGTGCTTGTACTAGTGCTTGTACTAGTATTGTGCCGGTTTTTGTGCCAGTGCTTGCGCGGCCTTTACTTGGTGGCAATGCTTGCTGGTTCGTGGCGGAAGGATGCGTAAATTGCGGTTTACTGCTTGACGGCTTTGAAGCTCATGTCGAGGCTCTTGACAGAGTGGGTGAGGGCACCAACGCTGATGAAATCGACGCCACAGAGAGCATAGTCGCGCAAGGTGTCGATGGTGATACCACCCGACGACTCTATCTCCATCTTGCGGCCTGCCTGCTGCTCCCATTGGCGGATATGCTCTACCGCTGCACGGGTGCGCTCCGGCGTGAAGTTGTCGAGCATGATACGGTCGGGAATGTTGGTGGCAAGCGCCTCGTCAATCTCTTGCTCGTTGCGAACCTCTATCTCGATGCGCAAATCCTTCTTGTGCTGCAGGCAGTAGTCCTTGGCACGGGTCAGCGCAGCGGTGATACCGCCTGCAAAATCGACATGGTTGTCCTTGAGCAGAATCATATCGAACAAACCGATACGGTGGTTCATACCGCCACCAATCTTGACAGCCTCTTTCTCCAAATAGCGAAGCCCCGGAGTGGTCTTGCGGGTGTCAAGCACATGGCAACCCGTGTCCTCGATGAGGCTCTGGTAGCGGTGAGTGGTGGTGGCAATACCCGACATGCGCTGCATGATGTTGAGCATGGTGCGCTCAATCTGCAGAAGGCTCAACTCCTTGCCATAAACACGGAAAGCAATGTCGCCCGGATGGACTTGTGCGCCATCTTGCAACAACTGCTCGAAGCGGCACTCAGGGTCGAAATAGCGGACAATCTCTTGGGCTACCTCGATACCTGCGATAATGCCGGTGTCCTTGACGATGAGTTGCTGGCAACCCATCTGGGTGGAAGGAATGCAACTGAGGGAAGTGTGGTCGCCGTCACGGATGTCCTCGTCGAACCATAAGGCGATAAGTTTGCGTAATTCTTTTGTATCCATAGTATATGTTGCGTGATATATTGTTTTTCGATTGTTTGCTTGTGGGATTAGTGGGTGTGGAGAATGGTCATGCGGCCGTCAACCGGGGCGGTGACGGTGTGCTGCTCCTGCACATACTCGATGTAGAGGTCACGAATCAAGCGGTCCGAGCGCCAAATATCAATATAGCGGGTGAGCGGAGTCATGTGGTCGGTGCCGCCGGTTAGGTAGTCGCTGGTGGCGACGGTGTAAGTTGCTTCGGGAGTGATTCGGGAATTATCGATTTGGGCGTCGATAAGTTGTTGGTCTTCGGCAGACATTCGCAACCCTGCGACACCCTGTCCGTCGTCCTCTGCAAAAATCTGACACAACTCCAAAATATCTTCGCCACGAAGGGTAAGTACCACTAATTGGTTGTCGAATGGCATTAACTCAAACACATTCTGGCGCGTGATGTTGCCCTTGTCCCACTCACAACGCATTCCGCCGATATTGACTACCGCCATATCGACCCGACCCGGATAGAGTTGGCGTGCCTTGGCCAACAGGGCATCGCACGACCAGTTGAGCATAGGACACTCGGGGTGACCTACCCACATACGCTCCGGAGCGTAGCCTAAAACGACACTCATCTCTTGCTCCAAAGCGAGTTTCTTCGGGGCAAGTTCGGCAATGTAGGCTGTATCTTGGATGGAATCGAGCGAAGAATCGACCGGAATGGCCTCTGTGGTGGCCGAAGTGGTGTGCAACTGCTTCTGGCACGAGAAGAGAAGAAACGGGCAGAGAAAAAGGAGTAGTTTTTTCATCGTAAAACGGATTTATGGGGCAAAGGTACTGCTTTTTTGTTAGGTATGCAAGGATTTTTGCCGAGGCGTGCGGGTATATTTCGGCACAGGCGGGCATGGGGCAAAAAACAGGGGTTGTGTATGTGAAGAAAAAGTTGTAACTTTGCTCGCCGTTAGAAGTGTGCGGTAAAGAAAAATAAGCGGTAAGGAAAAATAAATTAACTATGAGTGAATACTTAGTATCTGCCCGAAAGTACAGGCCTATGTCCTTCGCCACCGTGGTGGGACAGAAAGCACTGACGGAGACGCTGCAAAATGCGATTCTGCAAAAGCGGCTGGCGCATGCGTACCTATTCTGCGGACCGCGTGGAACGGGAAAGACGACCTGTGCCCGTATTTTCGCAAAAACCATCAACTGCGAGCACCCCGTGAACGGACTGGACGCCTGCAACGAGTGCGCCTCATGTCGCTCGTTCAACGAACAACGGTCGTTCAACATACACGAATTGGATGCCGCCAGCAATAACTCGGTGGATAATATCCGCTCACTGATAGAAGAGGTGCGCATTCCGCCCCAAATGGGAAAATACTCGGTGTTTATCATCGATGAGGTGCACATGCTGTCGCAGGGTGCCTTCAACGCACTGCTGAAGACGCTGGAAGAACCGCCCTCGTATGCGATCTTTATTCTTGCCACGACCGAGAAACACAAGGTGCTGCCAACGATATTGAGCCGTTGCCAAGTGTATGACTTTGCCCGCATGACGGTGGCCGACACGATTGCGCACCTGCAGTCTATCGCCCAACAGGAAGGCGTGGAGGCGGATGAGGCCGCACTGAATGTGGTGGCACAGAAAGCCGACGGCGGTATGCGTGACGCACTGAGTATATTCGACCAAATGGTGTCGTTCTGCGGGAATAAAATCAGTTACGAGCAGGCCATTGAGGTGCTGAATGTGCTGAATGCAGATTACTATTTCCACATGGTGGATTGCGCTCAGAGAAACGATGTGACGGGGGCTATGCTGCTATTCAACGAGGTGCTGACGAAAGGTTTTGATGCGGGAAACTTCGTTGCCGGACTGGAGCAACACTTGCGGGATGTGCTGATGGCCAAAGACCCGCAGACAATACAACTGCTGGAAACATCGGACTCGATGCGCAAACGCTATGCAGAGCAGGGACAAAGCGTGCCGCCGCAATGGCTGTTTCGTGCGCTGGACATTCTGAACACCTGCGAGATGAACTATCGCACGGCGAAAAACAAGCGACTGACCATAGAGATAGCCCTGATGAAATGGGTAGCCCCGCAAGCACCCGTAGCAGCCGCTCCTGCTGCCGCACCGATTGCGGCACAAGCACAACCGCGTCCTGCAACGGCTCAGGCGGCGACAAAGCCTGCTGCTGCACCGACTGCACAAGCGTTTGTGGCACAACCGAATCCGAAATTCGTACCACAAGCCGCTCAGGCACAGAAAATGGGCTCGCTGCCGAAAATGCCGACGATAGGCGGGCTGCCGACTATGCCGTCGGTGGGGACTGCAACCGCACCCAAAGAGGCAACTGCACAGGTGGAGCAGAAAGAAAATCCGACTCGTACGACCCCTTTTCGGGCGGACCAACTCAATGACGCGTGGGTTGGTCTGAAAAAACACTTTGAGAAGGAACCGCGTCTGAACTCACTCATTACGGATTATCGCCCTACGCTGCAAGCGGATGGGGTGCATGCCGTGGTGATGATGCCCAACAAACTGCAAATGGAAACGCTCCAAAAGCGAATGGGCGATATACTTCGCTGGCTGCACGATGCACTCCAGAACGATACGCTGCAGATTACCCTCGAACTGTCGCACTACGAGCGAGAGCAAGTGGCCTACACGGCAGACGAGCGGTACAAGGTAATGGTAAAGAGCAATCCCGTATTGGCACAACTGAAAACGGAATTGGAGATGGTGCTGGAGTAATTAGGAATTAGTAATTAGGAGTAGGTGGAATACGACCTGAAGAAATACTTGCCGACAACCAAAAAAGAATTGGAACTGCGGGGATGGGACGAGGTGGATATAATTCTATTCTCGGGCGATGCCTATATAGACCATCCGCAGTTTGGTGCAGCCGTTATCGGACGCACATTGGAGGCTGCCGGCTACAAGGTCGCCATCGTGCCGCAACCCGATTGGCGAGGAGACTACCGCGACTTTACCAAACTGGGACGCCCACGCCTGTTCTTTGGCATATCGCCCGGCTCGATGGACTCGATGGTGAATCACTACACTGCCGCACGCCGTCGCCGCTCGGACGATGCCTACACTCCTGACGGGAAAGCGGGTATGCGACCTGACTACTGCACCATAACCTATGCCCACATACTGAAACAACTCTATCCCGATGTACCACTGGTGATAGGCGGGGTGGAGGTCTCGATGCGACGCCTGACACACTACGACTACTGGTCGGACAAACTGATGCCGTCGGTGCTGGTGGATTCGGGAGCGGATCTGCTGGTCTATGGTATGGGCGAGAAAGCGATGGTGGAGATTGCCCGCAGAGGCTTTGTGCGAAACGGAGAAACCTACACCATAGCGCACGACATACCGCAGACTGCGTACCTGACGGAGGAGAAACCGGTGCAAACCCCTATCGGGAAACCTGCTGATGCACCTCGTGAGCCGATACGCATAGACGACCACACCATTGCCCTGCACAGCCACGAAGAGGCTGTGGCAGACAAGCGGGCGCATGCGGAGAACTTTCGCTGGATAGAGGTGGAGAGCAACAAGATACACCCGCTGCGCATTGTGCAATCCGTCGGCAAACAAACCGTAGTGGTGAATTCGCCCTACGACCCGATGACGACGGAGGAACTGGATGCGGTGTACGATTTGCCGTTCCAATACCTGCCGCACCCGAAATACAAAGACAAGCGGATTCCCGCCTACGAGATGATACGATTCTCGGTATGTATGCATCGGGGCTGCTTCGGGGGCTGCTCGTTCTGCACCATCTCTGCCCACCAAGGGAAACAGATTTCGTCTCGCTCGAAGGAGTCCATTCTGCGACAGATAGAGAAATTGAGTCAATTGCCCGACTGGAAAGGCGTGCTGAGCGACCTCGGAGGACCGTCGGCGAATATGTACGCTATGCACGGCAAAGACATGAAACTATGCGAGCGGTGTGCCCGTGCCAGTTGCCTGCAGCCGTCGATATGCAAAAACCTGAATCAGGACTTTGCACCGCTGCTGGATATATACCAAACAGTGGATCGCTTGCCCTACATCCGCCACGCCTTTGTGGGGTCGGGGGTGCGCTATGACTTGATGAACGAGGCGTATGCACGCCAACTGATATTGCACCATGTGAGCGGACGGCTCAAAGTGGCGCCGGAGCATACCTCTCCCGATGTGCTGCGACTGATGCGCAAACCGTCGTGGGAACACTACCTGCAATTCCGTGACTTGTTTTTGCGTATCAACGAGGAGGCGGGGCTGCACCAACAGTTGATACCGTATTTTATCTCGTCGCACCCTGGCTGCACCAACCGAGATATGGCGAACCTCGCCGACTGGACGAAGCGTATGTACTACCACCCCGAGCAGGTGCAGGATTTTACGCCTACACCGATGACACTCTCGACCACAATGTTCTACACGGGTATCAATCCCTACACGATGCAGCCCATCTATGTGGCACGCACCCCGGAGGAGAAAAAACAGCAGAATAGGTACTTCTTCTGGTGGAAAGACGACGAGCAGACGCACAAACCGCAACGCACGAGTGGAAAAATGCAGAGCGGAAAACGAGGGTATGCGCAAAACGGAGGAGGACAAACCACGGGCGGCAGGATGTCGGCTGAACGCAGACCCTTTCGGCGGGATGACAACAACGCAAAACGACACAAATGAGAAAAAGACACATAAAATATCATATCAATCCGGAAACGCTGGCACTGGAGCGGATTGAGTATGGATTGAGGTACTGGCTGCGGCGGTCGGGATGGTATCTGCTGATCGGTATGTCGATAGGGGTGCTGTTCTTCTTGCTGTACTTCTACTTCTTCCCGTCCCCCCGTGAGGCACAGTTGCAGCAACAGAACAACAACCTGACGGCACAGATAGAACTGCTCAACCAACAAGTGGATCAGATGCAGGTGGTGATGGCAGACCTCGGACAACGGGACGACAATATGTATCGGGTGCTGTTCGGCGCTGAGCCGATACCACAAAGCGTGCGGCTCGGGGCTACGCACAAAATATCGTACTACGACTCGATTGCCCGCATGACCAATTCGCAATTGGCTGCAGACCTGACCATGAAGGTGGACCAGATAGAGAAGGAGATGTATGTGCAGGCCAAGTCGTACGACGAGATACTCGAACTGAGCAAGACGCAGGAAATGCGCATGGAGAACATTCCTGCCATTCAGCCCGTGCTGAATAAAGACTTGAAGCATGTGGCATCGGGCTATGGCGTGCGGATAGACCCTGTGTATCATGTGCGGCGATTCCATGCGGGCATGGACTTCTCGGCACCGGTGGGCACGGATGTGTATGCGACGGGCAACGGGCAGGTGGCGTTTGTGGGATGGAAACAGGGCTATGGCAATACGGTGATAATAGACCACGGATTCGGCTACACCACGGTGTACGGGCATCTATATAAGGCGTTGGTTCGGCAAGGACAGAAAGTGAAACGCAGCGACATCATTGCGCTGGTGGGCAGCACGGGAAAATCGACGGGGCCGCACTTGCACTACGAGGTGCGCATACAAGACAAACCCGTTGACCCTCGCAACTACTATTTCTACGACCTATCGCCGGAGCAGTATGACCAAATGATACAACTGAGCAACAACTTCGGCAATATGCTGGATTAGTTTTTGGGTTGCACAAGTGAGAAAAATTGCCTATCTTTGCAGGCTTTTTGCCCTCCTGCTCGGATGACAAGGAAAAATGGGGCAAGACGAGCTGAATACTAATTTGTGCGAGAAGACTTGCACACAACGATACAAAAACTATGTTTGACAATCTATCCGAACGATTAGAGCGGTCTTTCAAGATACTGAAAGGCGAAGGACGCATTACCGAAATCAACATTGCCGAGACGGTGAAGGACATCCGCAAGGCACTGCTCGAAGCCGATGTGAACTACAAAACGGCAAAGCAGTTCACCGACCGCGTGAAAGAAAAAGCACTCGGACAAAATGTGATTACCGCTGTGCGTCCCGGGCAGTTGATGGTGAAGATAACGCACGACGAACTTGCCGAACTGATGGGCGGCGAGACGCAGGAAATCAACCTGAAAGGTACGCCTGCCGTTATCCTGATGTCGGGTTTGCAGGGTTCGGGTAAGACGACTTTTGCATCGAAACTCGCCAACTATCTGCAGACCAAGAAAGGCAAGCGGGTAATGCTGGTGGCATGCGATGTGTATCGTCCTGCGGCTATCGAGCAGTTGCGGGTACTGGGCGAGCAGATAAACGCGAAAGTATATACCGAGGAAACGGAGCAGAACCCCGTCAAGAAAGCGCAAAACGCCATCGTGGAGGCACGAAAATACGGCTACGATGTGGTGATTGTCGATACTGCCGGACGCTTGGCTGTGGATGAGCAGATGATGCAGGAGATAGCGGCCATAAAGCAGGCAATTCAGCCCTCGGAGACACTGTTCGTGGTGGATGCGATGACGGGTCAAGATGCCGTGAATACCGCCAAAGAGTTCAACGACCGAATCGATTTTGACGGCGTGGTACTGACCAAATTGGACGGCGATGCACGAGGCGGTGCGGCACTGTCGATTCGCTCGGTGGTGGACAAACCGATTAAGTTTATCGGCACGGGCGAGAAAATGGACGCACTGGATGTGTTCCACCCTGCGCGTATGGCCGACCGTATCCTCGGTATGGGTGATGTGGTCAGCCTCGTGGAGCGTGCGCAAGAACAGTTTGACGAAGAAGAGGCTCGGCGTATCAGCAAGCGTATTGCGAAGAATCAGTTCGACTTCAACGACTTTTTGACCCAACTGAACCAAATCAAGAAAATGGGTTCGATGAAGGATTTGATGGGCATGATTCCGGGTATGGATAAAGCTCTGAAAGGCGTAGAGGTAAGCGACGATGCGTTTAAACCTATTGAGGCGATTATCGGATCGATGACACCTGCAGAGCGTGCTAACCCCAGTCTGCTGAACGGCTCGCGAAAAGAGCGTATTGCGCGCGGCTCGGGGACGAGCATTGTGGAAGTGAACCGCTTCCTCAAACAATTTGACCAGACGAGTAAGATGATGAAGAAAGTGCAACAGATGCGCAGAAAATAAGGCATGGATATATTAGACAAAATAGACGGACTGGAGGCAAAGTTCCACGAGGTGAGTCTGTTGATAACCGACCCCGCCGTGATAGCCGACCAAGCACGCTATGTGCGGCTGAATCGGGAATACCACGACTTGGAACGGGTGCTGTCGTCGGCAGAGAAATATAAGAAAGCACGCACCAACCTGGAGGAGGCAAAGAACTTGTTTCACAACGAGTCGGACCCTGAACTAAGGGAGATGGCTCGGGCGGAGATAGACGAACTGGAGCCGCAGATACCCACACTGGAGGAAGAGGTGAAACTGATGTTGTTGCCGCAAGACCCTGAGGACGGGAAGAATGTGGTGATGGAGATACGAGGCGGCACGGGAGGCGACGAGGCGGCATTGTTTGCGGGGGACCTTTTCCGCATGTACACCAAGTACTTCGAGATACACGGGTTCAAATATACGGTGTCGTCGTTCTCGGAAGGTGCCGTGGGCGGATACAAAGAAATCATTTTCAATGTGACGGGACAGAATGTGTACGGCACGCTGAAATATGAATCGGGCGTGCACCGTGTGCAGCGCGTGCCTGCCACAGAGACGCAAGGGCGGGTACATACCTCGGCGGCGACGGTGGCAGTGCTGCCGGAAGCCGATGAGTTTGAGGTGCATATCAACGAAGGCGAGATAAAATGGGAGACTTTTCGCTCGGGCGGTGCCGGCGGACAGAATGTGAACAAGGTGGAGTCAGGGGTGCGCCTGCGCTACAACTGGAAGAATCCGAACACGGGCGAGGTGCAAGAGATACTGATAGAATGTACCGAGACACGCGACCAGCCAAAGAACAAAGAGCGGGCACTTTCGCGTCTGCGCACACAGATATACGACAAAGAGCACCAGAAATACATAGACGACATTGCAGCACGGCGCAAGACGATGGTTTCCACGGGCGATCGTTCGGCAAAGATACGCACTTACAACTACCCGCAAGGGCGTATCACCGACCACCGAATCGGATACACGGTGTATAACCTCGCCGCATTCATGGACGGGGATATACAGGGCGTGATAGATGCGTTGCAAGTGGCCGAGAACGCTGAACGACTGAAAGAGAGCGAACTGTAGGACTCGTGCGCTCGCAGGTGTATACAAAATGAGCCGTCGGAATTTTCGGACGGCTTTTTTGTGCGGGTGTGTCAATTTTTACACAAAAATGCGCAATATAGGTAGTATGTATGTGCGAGAATTGTTGTATTTTTGCAGCGTGTAATAGTGGGGAGCGGTGTATGCGAATGTGAGCCGACTCGCTGCTGTTGCCGGATAACCTTATAAATCGGATAAATACCAAAATTGTTATGAAAAAACACTTTCTCAGTATAGGTTTGCTTTTTTGTTTCTTGTTCGTGTTTAGTTTGTGCACAACTGCACAAACAGTGTATTCGTTTACAGCGAGTGAAATTGCGAGCGGAACAACGAAGACAGGGATAACGGCCTCGTCGTCTTATACTAGTACTAATTCGAAACAAATATGCAAAGAGAATGGTTCGTCAAAGAAAGCAGATATAATAGAAGTGAAAAATACCGCCTCTAAATTGGGTGAGCACTATATCGAGATAAGTTCTTTGACAGATATTGCTACAATTACGATTCACGGATCTGGAAATGCTTCGGGTACTACTAAAATCGCTGTGATTATGTGGGGTGGTTCGTCTTCTTCGCAAACTGCCACTGCAGAACAACTTGTTACTATGGTGGGAAATGATGGCAATTGTGCGGACAATTATACAGAGATAAATATACCATCTGGAATTAAGTCCGTTCGTTTGTATAGGCAGATAAAAAAATATGACACTACATCCCATTCTGTTAGTAACGGAAGTAACTATGGCGACGGCAAGACTTTTTTTGTGGCGGATATAGATGTTACTTTGGTTGAAACTACTCCGGCATCGACGGATGCGACGCTGGCGGAGCTGAAGTATGATGGGACGGATGTGCCGGGATTTGATGCGGGGACGACGGATTATAATGTGGTGCTGGCAGCGAACTACACAGGCGTGCCAGCGGTGACGGCTACGGCAAATGACACGAAGGCAACGGTGAGCATAACGCCGACTACGGCTGTGCCGGGAGATGCTTCGGTGCTGGTTCGGGCGGAAGACGGTACGACGACCAAAACATACACAATTCATTTTACGAAGGCGGCAGCCGATGAGCCCTGTATTACCTCGTTTGTGGTCGGGGGCGTGACGGCTACGATAGACCAAGCCAACAAAACGATAACGGCAGAGTTGCCATTGGGAAGCAGCCTGACCGGGCTGACACCGACCGTAACGGGCGACAATATAGGTAGTTATACTCCCCAAGGTGCGCAGGATTTTACGAACCCTGTGACTTATACAGTGAATAATGCGGCGAACACGAAAAGCGCAACCTATACGGTGACGCTGACGGTGGAACAACCGAAATCGAGCGATGCGAGTTTGGGAAGCCTGACCATCGGAGGACAGAGTATAACCATAGTGCCCGGGCAAACTGCCTATAAGGTGGATGCGGAGAGCGGATCGGTTGTGCCTCAAGTGTCGGCAACGGCTGCTGACACGAAAGCGAAGGTGGTATGCATACAAGCAACTTCGCTGACATCGACGGCTACGGTGACCATAACGGCGGAAGACGGTACGACCCAAACCTATACGATTTCATTCAATATAACCGTCCCTAAAACCGACCTGACCATACACTACCCCGGTGTATATGAGGAAAGCAGCCTGAAAGGCGGGTATGACGGAGCACTTACTGTGTTCGGGGGACGAGAATATGAGGTGTATTATATGGGAAAGACCAATGATAGTAAGGCTACCGTTAATCTTATGGCGACGGAAAAAGTGGACGGCATTACGGATAGTAATAGAAAAGATACTTCTTGTAAGGCTATAGATGGATGGTTCTCTGCTACATTGTCTGGGTTTAGCAACTTTTCTGGCAGTAAAGATGAGTTTGTATGGGGAAGTGTTAAGAGTTCTATGTATAAGATGCAAAATGGGAATTCGTTCAAGGCGCATATTTCAGGATTTGACCAATTTTCAATTTATGCAAAAGATAAAAAGTCTGATATATCAAAAGGACGATATTTTGAAATCTATATAGATGGCATAAAGCAGGCAAATGATAAAATTAGTGATTCTGAAACGATACGCCGATATAATCTATCAACAGGGGAACATCTTATTGAGGTAAAGGCGTTAGGAAATGAATCAAGTGAATTGTATGGTTTTTCGTTTCGGGTGGCGGATGAACCGAGAGTGAAATATCTGTCGGGAAACGACACCACACAGAGTGTGCTGGTAACTCGGCCGATGGCACCCGTTACTTACTATACAAAATATAACAGCAAAGGTACAACTAAATTGGAGTGGGACGGCACTGCTCCGACGGGTATTGCGTTGCAGAAAAGCGGAAGCGATGCGATTGGCGATACGCTCGTGCTGAGCGGTACTCCGATGTGTGCGGCAGGCGTCTATCCGTATCGTGTCGTTTCGTACAACCTAAGCAATGAGGCAACGGCAACATTGACGGGAAAGATAACGGTGGCGACAAAGATAGAGGCGAAAACGGACACGATACAAGACGGATTTACGAACGAGGCGATAGATGGATTTGAATTCCAATACTACGCCGAGAGCGCAAATGATATTAAGCTGACATGGGACAACATACCTGCCGGAATATCTGGACTGGGGAACAACGGGACATACACCATTTCGGGTACGCCTACACAGGCCGGAACCTACAAATTTACGGTGACGGTTGCGGGAGGAAACACGATAACGGGACAACTGCGGGTGACGGTATTTGACCCGGGGAACAATCCTGTTCTGTATCTCTACAAGAATACAAATATGTATGAGAAGGATGGGGTATATCAATATCTCAAGAGCCAAAACTTCAATTTGGTTCCCCGCAAAGCGCAGGCAGGACTGCGTGAGCAGACACAATACGAAAAGTATACATGGGTGCTGATATCGGAGGATGTGGATGCCAACAACGGTGAGATAATGGCACTGGCGCGTGGGCAGAAAATAAGTATGCCGGTGCTGAATATGAAATCGTTCTCGTACTCGGAGAGCCGTCTGGACTGGGGCGACCCCGACAACGGAAGCCTGAACAACAAGGGCGTAACGGTTGTACAAGCTACGCACCCGATAATCAAAGCACTGGGTAAGAAACAGGGCGACAAGATAGAGATAATCAGCGAGGTAACGGGCAAGGGGCTGATGCCTGCTGCGGTGGACTATCAAGGCACGCTCTGTATTGCGACGGCGACCACTCGCGGCGAGGAGTACGATGGTGATGGCGTGGAGGAAACATTCTTGCACGAGGTGCCTGCGACATGGCGAGGCGGCAAGAAATATATCTGTTTCCCGTTGTCAATTCAGAGCAGCCAAAGATTAACCGCTGACGGAAAGAAACTGCTGGATGCGTGCGTGGACTATCTGACCAACACGGCAAGCACGATAGCATTGCCGACCCTGCAAATCACGAAGTTGACGATTGACGATAAGTCCGCCACGATATATCAAGAAAACGATAGTATCTATCTGCAGATGGCGGAGGAAACAGACCTGACTGCACTGACACCGACCGTGACGCTGGCAGATGCGACTACCTACTACACGATTCCGATGGCAAACGAAGACGGTACGGTGGATTTCTCGAGCAGCAACTTGCTTCCGGTGACTATTCGGGTGAGCGACCACATCAATGTGCGGAACTATGTGGTGGTAGTAGTGGCAAAACAGAAAGAACAGACCGGCATAGAGGAAATTTATCAGACGGGCGACTGGATGAATATATACGATGTGCAGGGACGACTCGTACGCACAACGAACGAGGATATTCGCACGCTGAGCCTGCCGAAGGGAATGTATATAATAAGCACGCAGAGAGGTACGATGAAACTGATGAAATGAGAAGGTCTTGCTTGGGGTGTGCTACGGCGAAGGCGGCATGAAAATAAGAGGCTTGTCTGAGAGAGGATAGGCAAACAGAAGGAAAAAGTCCACGGGAAATAAGAGAGCCCGTGGACTTTTTTGTGGATAAATGGGGCGGAGGTTGAGAGAATTTTCGGAGTTGGCTTGGAAGTGGTTAGGGAAAAGGATGGGGGGCGTATGTTTCTTTGTGTTGGGGTGAGGTGTGGGGGTGTTTTGGTGTGCAGGTGTGTTTAGTATTTTATGTTTGGTGTTTGTAGGTATAGGTATGTTTGTAGGTGTAGGTGTGTTTTTTAGGGCGTGGATGTTCAGGGGGTTGTGTATGTCAAAAAAAAGTTGTACCTTTGCGCGACTTTTTGGGGTCATATATATTTAGGGACACAATTCGGTGTTCCACCACTAAGTAACGGGGCGCATTCGGTGCTCCATAATCCACTAACGAGGCATAAACGGTGCCTCCAATAACAAAACAACGAAATGAATATCGTAAAAAAGGAAATTCAACTTCCTGATGGTCGTGTCATTACGCTCGAGACCGGTAAACTGGCGAAACAAGCCGACGGTGCTGTGATGGCTACGATTGGCAACACTATGGTGCTTGCCACTGTCTGCTCCGCCAAGGACGCAGTTCCCGGTACGGACTTCATGCCGCTTACCGTTGAGTACAAAGAGAAATTTGCCAGCGCAGGTCGCTTCCCCGGCGGTTTTACCCGTCGTGAGGGCAAGGCTTCGGACTACGAAATTCTGATTGCCCGCCTGATTGACCGTGCGCTCCGTCCACTGTTCCCTGCTAACTATCACGCAGAGACTTTTGTGAATGTGACGATGTATTCGGCTGACGGTATCGATATGCCGGAGTCTATCGCCGGGCTTGCTGCCGGTGCAGCACTCGCTTGCTCGGATATACCTTTTGAAGGTCCTGTATCGGAGGTGCGTGTAGCACGCGTGAACGGTGAGATGGTCATCAACCCGACTTTTGAACAATGCGAGCAGGCTGACCTCGAACTGATGGTGGCTGCTACCTACGACAATATCATGATGGTAGAGGGCGAGATGAAAGAAGTGCCCGAATCTGTCATGCTGGAGGCTATCAAGGCCGCACACGAGGCTATCAAACCCGAGTGCTTGGCTATCAACGAGATGATGAAGGCTTACGGCAAAGAGGTGAAACGCGAATATTGCCACGAGGTGAACGACGACGAATTGAAGCAGGCTGTACACGACTTCAGTTATGCTCGTGCTTATGCACAGGCTACCTCTGCCGACACCGACAAGCACCACCGTGAGGAGATGTTCTCGCAAATCTGCGCAGACTTCAAGACAGAGAAAGCTGACTATATGGCCGCTCGTGCTGAGGCTCTCGGCATCGATATAGACGAAATCGCCGCTATGGTTGATCGCTACTATCACGATGTAGAGAAAGAGGCTATGCGCCGTGCCGTACTCGACGAGGGCAAGCGTCTGGATGGCCGTAAGACCACCGACATCCGTCCTATCTGGTGCGAAGTAAGCCCGCTGCCCGGCCCTCACGGCTCGAGTATCTTTACTCGTGGTGAGACGCAGGCTCTGGCTACCGTTACGCTCGGTACAAGCCGTGACGAGAAGATGATTGACGAGGCATTGATTCAAGGTTCTGACCGCTTCCTGCTCCACTATAACTTCCCGCCGTTTGCAACAGGCGAGGCAAAAGCACAGCGTGGTGTAGGCCGTCGTGAGATTGGTCACGGTAACTTGGCTTGCCGTGCATTGAAGAATATGATTCCTGCTGAGTTCCCCTATAGCGTTCGCGTTGTGAGCGACATTTTGGAGTCGAACGGTTCGTCTTCGATGGCTACCGTTTGCGCCGGTACGCTCGCCCTGATGGACG
>CAVATM010000019.1:0-44554 GCA_963591775.1 bacterium | reverse complement strand
GTGGTGACCGTGGTCCTCGCCCTGAGCGTCGTGGTCCCCGTCCTGAAGATGGTGCACGCCTCGACCGTCGGCACTAATAGGAAAATTTTAGTAAAATAATATGGAAAAAGCAGCCTACTCATCGTGAGTAGGCTGCTTTTTTTGTAGGGAATGCAGAATATATATGGTGTGGATTCGGCTTTCGACGTGGTATCCTGCATTGTGCTACATGGGGGGCTATAACAATAGCCAATAGTTTTTAGAGGTTTAATGGCAATAGCGTTATGCTTGTTTCAAGTCTTTTTCTCTTTTACGCTGCAAAGATATAAATAGGGTGCGCCAAATCATGGCACACCCTATAAAAAAGTTTCGAGAATGGTTGTTTTTTGTCGAAATGTTACTCTTTTTTGGCAGCAAAGGCCAATGCATAGAGGCGCATCTGCTTCAACATAGCCACCAAACCGTTGCTGCGCGTGGGCGACAAATGCTCACGGAGATTGATGCGGTCGATGAAATAAAGGTCCGCATCGATAATCTCTTGTGGCGTGTGGTCACTCAGCACCGTGATGAGCAAAGCGACAATACCTTTGACCAAAATAGCATCGGAGTCGCCATGGTAGATGATGTTGCCGTCCTTCATTTCGGCCGTGAACCATACCTTTGATTGGCAACCGTCAATTAGGTTCTGCTCTGTGCGGTCCGCTTCCGGAAACGGCTCAAGCCCGTTGCCGTATTCAATAAGGAGCGAATAGCGATCCATCCAGTCGTCGAAGGCGGAGAACTCGTCGATGATATTGTCTTGTATATCGTTGATAGACATGGTTTTCTAATTATGAATTGTGAATTATGAATGATGAATTATATGTGGGGGAATGCTATGAGGTGGATGGCTATGGACATTACTCTCTTCTGCCTTATTCCTTTTCCCGTAGTTGCTGAATGAGGTGGTAGAGATGGTCGGCGATGCGCTCGTCAGCCTGCTCGTCGCACTCGCCCATAGGGGCATCGACGATATAGTCCGCCTGCTCGTAGAAAGGAGCACGAGAAGCCAAATGCGGCGTGATGAACTGCAACAACTCATCCTCGGTATGTCCCTGTAGAACAGGGCGTTCGCTCAGGTCGGTGAGAGCCAATCGCTTTGCCAAATGCTCCGGCTGCCAGCGAATATAGAAACTGGTGCCTAACTCGTGCAGGCACTCCATGTTGTCCTCCCAGCACGGATAGCCGCCGCCAGTGGCGTAGATAACCCTATCCATAGGCAACTCCGCCAGTTCTTCGATGACAGCCTTCTCACGGCGACGGAATTCCTCAATCCCGTAGGTGCGAATGAAATCCGCTGTGCTGATGTTGTAAAACTCTTGGAAAGCATCATCGAGATTGACAAAATGCCAACCTAATTTGTCGGCGAGGATACGACCTGCTGTCGTCTTGCCTGCGCCCATATAACCTATCAAATAAATAGGTAATTCCATGGTTATCTGTATCCTTGGGGAATATGGTTAGTTCTTGGTTCGGTTGCGTTCGGAGTCGTCCAGTATCTCCGTCGTGTTGTCAGTCCAGGTGAGATTGCCGTCCTCAATGTGCGCCAACGGGAAAATGCCATCTACTACCGGCTGTACATCTCTGATTATCTGACCATTAGGGCTGTAAATGGCAGCCGTTGAAGAACAGACTGGAGCGCAAACCGTACGAACGACAAGCAGGCTATCCGGGTAACGGAGAATATCGATGTAACAACTGTCTGCCATGCGCATACGCACATAGTTTCCGTTCGCAATCTCTGCTTCCGGGGTGTAGCCTAATGCGATAGCATCCTGAATCCATTGCGCCACGAAGTTTTCTATCGCATATAAGCGACAGAAAGACATGCAGATAAGTATAACTATGAGAACCCGTTTCATGGTTGCAGAGTACAAAGCGTAATTTGACAAGTAAGCCTCAGTTGTTTAACAATACGACAGCGTAGGCAGCGATGCCCTCTTTGCGGCCGACAAAACCGAGATGTTCGGTGGTGGTGGCCTTGATAGACACTGCGCATTCGCTCACGCCCATCACTTCGGCAAGGCAGGTCTGCATTTGGGGTATGTAAGGACTCAGTTTGGGGGCTTGAGCACAGACGGTGCAATCGCAATTGCCGAAATCGTAACCCGCCTGACGCACCATCTCCATAACACGGCGGAGCAGAATCTTCGAATCGATACCCTCGTATTCGTTGCCCTTGGTGTCGGGAAAATGATACCCGATATCCCGCATATTGGCAGCGCCGAGAATAGCGTCGCAGAGAGCGTGAATCAACACATCGGCGTCTGAGTGCCCGAGCAGACCTTGCTCCGCGGGTATATCAATTCCCCCCAACCACAATTTGCGATTGGGGGCGAACTGATGTACATCGTATCCGAATCCGATTCGCATACTCCTAATTTATTTTTTGCGGTTGTTGACCAAATCCTTGATGCCGGCAAGGTCGAAACCAAGCGTGAAACGCATCGTTTGGTCGAGCGGATTGGTGGACGCCAAACCGATACAGTAAGCAACATCCAGCGAGAAAATGCTCAAGTGGAAGCCTGCACCTACGGTCAGGTAGTTGCGGTTGCCCTTGTAGTAGTTTTCGTAGCTATAACCGAAACGAGCGAAGAACTGCTTGTTGTACGAATACTCAAGACCTGCACCCCAGCGTACTTCGCGGAACTCCTCCGACGCACCGCCCGGAGCGTCGGCAAAGGACTGAAAAATACCCTTGACGGAAGACAAAGCTGTGTAGCCCTCGGTGGTCCATTGGCCATCCTCGCCATCTGCATACTTCGACTTACGAGAAGGTACCATCAGTTTGTCGGCCTGAACGCCAAAGGTCAAACTATTGTATTTGTCGAACGGCAACTCGTAGTTGACGCCGATACGCATAGTGGCAGGGATGAAGTTGGAGGTGGCACCCTTGTCGTACGACATCTTGCCACCCAAGTTTTGCAGGGTGAAGCCCAAAGCAAAGTAGCTCGGCCCCATCGGCAACTCGATAGGCTGGCGATAGTAGAGCGCAATGTCGGCTGCCATGGTCCATGCGGGATACATCTCGCTGGAGGTGGTGGCAGAACTATTCATACCATTGTTTAGGTCGGAATACATAAAACGAAGCGCAACCGCCATGCTGACATACTCGTGCAGTTTGCGATAGTAGGAAAGGTCGAGCGCCCACTCGTTAGGACGGCAGGTACCCCATTCTTGACCGTTTTGATCCTGCAACTGGACATCACCGAGCGAGAAATAGGTGAACGAAGCCGCAATACCGCCGGCTACATCGCCAAAATTGTAGTAACCCGCGATGTGGGCAAGATCGATGTCGCTAACGAGTTTGCGCAACCACGGCGTGTAGTTGGCCGTGATACCGCCCTTGCTCTGCATATAGGAGTATTTAGCCGGATTCCAGTGCATGGAGTTGAGGTCGGCATCGGTAGCGACACCTATATCACCCATACCTGCAGAACGGGCATCGGGAGCAATGCTCAACGATGGCATTGCGGTGATTAGCGGGTTCAGAGTCTCATCGACAGCGCTGGCGGTTCCTGCCATGGCTACGAGTAAAATCAAAGATAAAATGCTTTTTTTCATATTATAATAGTTGTTTCTTCTTGTTGGGTTTTGTGCATTGGGCGGCGATGTGTCGCCCTAAGCAGGGATACATTAGAATCTTACAGCGATGTGCTTCATAGGCAGTATGGGTCTGTTCGTATGGTTGTATGTATGTGATATACGGTTTTTAGGGGGCAACCTGCGGGGTGGTGTGGGATAGGTAAGGCTATTCCAGCATTTGCCCTTTGGGTTACTCTACGACAACGAGTTTGCCGGACTTGGATGAATAGCGAGTTCCTTCGGTCCTCATTCGGGAATTGTACATATAGAGACCCGGTTGTAGCCCGATCTCACTGAGGTTGATTTGCACCTGGTCGGGATTCTTCATCTCGGTTTGCCACAGCAAGTGCCCCGCCATATCGTAGATATTGATTTGTGTCTCGACAACCTTGTCCGGCTGGTCGTAGTTGATAATCAAATTGAGTGTGCCGGCAGCCTGCACCGGATTGGGGTAGGAAATAATGGAATAGATATTGGGGCCAATGCCTTTCTCTACCACGAAATTCAGCGACTCGGTGCTGCTGTTGTTCATCAAATCCCACGCGCGGAAAGTGAGGCTGTGCGAACCCTCCGCAAGTTCCTCCATCAAATAACTGACTTGACCGCGCTGGTAGCTGCCGTCGGTGGAGGTATAGTAGTCGTTGAGTACATACGTATATTTTGAACTATTGTCCACAACCAGCATCAAATCGTGCCCAATACCCGTGCCGACGGTGTTGATACCATTCTCATCCTCGATGTCGGCGAAGAAACGAGGTGTTTCGTAAGTAGTACCCCCATCGGTGAATGCAGGGGTGTTGAGATAGAGCGAAATGGCAGGTCCCGTGGTATCTTGCCGCAGTATAGAACCCGTGCCGCCGATGACGAAGTCCTCGAAATGGCCGACCGCTTCGCTCAGCGGTTCTGTGCTCGACACAGCGGTGCTGTCGTAGGCGTAATAGACCATACGACCATTGCCGTAGTTGTAGCGGATATCTTTGGGAACCATAAAGGTGAACGAGAAAGCACCGTCCTTCACATTGGTGGCACCGCTAAAAAGAACATTGGGAAAGTCGTTGTAGGTGATTTTTTGCTTGCTGCTCTCGTTCGTTTCGTCGTTGTCGCGGGTGGTGACACGTTGCATCTTGTCGTAGATGGTGATATGTACCTTCCCGTTGAACCACTCGGCCTTTTGAGCATCCTCGTCGCAGACATAGCCCTCGACGGTTTGCACATCGAGCGCACGGAGCGTGTCGATTTTTGTGGTCGTCTTGACTTGGTAATCCGTCGGATAATTCAACCGCAATGCAGGGTCGCCCAACAATACATAAGCAAGTTTGTTGTCGTCGGTGCCTGTCATATTTTTCGCAATAGCCAAGGCTTTGCCGACGGTCATGTCGTAGGAATAGACATCCTTGTGGCCGAAAAGCGTGTCACAGAAGTTTTGGTTGATATAGGTGTTCTGAGTGGCATAGACGGTACGCCCCGCTGAAATGACACCAATAGCGCCGCCGTTGGCATTCAGCACTGCTTCCTCCGCCGCACAGCGCTTACCCGCATCGAAATGTGCAAAACTGCAGGTGGCGAGCATCCAAAGCGCTTGATTTTTGTTGGTCATTTTGCGGATGCTGCTCAAGTCCATCATACCCTCGTTGGTGATGGCGTTGTAGCCGCCGTGACCGGAGTAGTTCATATAGAGCGCACCATTTTGCAGGAGGTTGTCCAACTTGTTTTTGGCAAGAGGGTAACTCTCACCCGATGCATCGGTCTCCTGCGGATAGGTGTCCAGATAAATTTTGTTGACCACGAAGTCGGGGTTCTTGCGGCGCACACGCTCGGCTCCTGCTTCCGCCACACGGGTATGCAGGTTGTGGTCGCCGTCGTCGGCGAGGAAAATGAGCTGCTGCTTCCATTTGCCCGGATTGATGTTCTCAATATAAGCAATCAACTTGTCCACCACTTGCTGCGCCTCGGTATCGGTGGTAACGGGAAGACGCCCGACGCCAATATCCATGCGCCCCTGCGTGTCGCTCTCGCCCTCGTTGTTGTCGAGGAAACCGAAATAGTCGTCGGTGGCATAGGCCTTTGTCTCGACAGTGGAGTTTTTGGCCTGGTAGGTAAGCAGGGTGTTCTCACCGGAGGTGGTCAAGAGTTTGCGGTTGTCGAAAGTGCCGTCGCCCATCAAGCAGAGCCAACTTGGCTTACGGTTGTTGCCTGTGCCGCAGTCGTAGAGCATCTTCATCAACCAACGGTAAGCGGTGGCGTCCGGGGTGCCGCTGGAGAACTCGTTATAGACCTGTTGGTCGGTGACAACTGCCCAAGTGATAGCCTCTTTCTGCTCGTGCGCCTGTGCGAGGCGAGTGGCCTGAGCGACCAAAAAGTTTGGGCAGATGATGACATAGTCGATATTGCGAAGCGCGTGCAGGTTCTGGTTGGAAATGCTGCCCATAACGGTCGGGGAGAGCCAACTGCTGCCGTTGGTGTTGACGGCGATGTATTCTTGAATCCGGCTTTGGTTGCTGCCCTCAAAGGTAAGCGTCGAGCCGGTGAGAGTGGCATCCACACGCCAGATATGGCTGCGGTCGGTGATATTCCAAACCTGCGTATTGGCGGTGGCGTTGGTCAGTGTATAGAGGTTCGGGGTGCTGCTACCGTAGCCCGTTGTTGTGCGGAACGGCATATAGTCTCCCGTCATGCGTAGGTTGCAGGTGGCAGACAACTCGATATAGTTGAGAAAGCCGACGGCGCCGGCTGCGGTGTTGTTGAAAGCAAGGGTGACGGTCTGTGTCGTGGCAGACGAAGCAGGATAGGTCTGGTTGATGGTGGCACGAGTGGCCTTGGTATAGAAGTCGGAAACCAAAATAGAATCGAGTCGTACGGTGTTGCCAGAGCCATTCAAAGAGAGTGTGAAACGGGAACCATAGTTGGAGGATGCGGCAACCTCGGAACGGACAAGGATGGGGGTAGAGGAAACTATGTTGGGAGTAGAGAAGGGGAAAGAACGCGAGAGGGTATTGGAATTGAACTGCTCCCCGTAGAACTCGCGGCCGCCACCATCGACCCCGCTCTCACGATCGAGCAAGTTAACTAAATCGACCTCGTGTACTTGGTAGTTGAGATAGGTTGTAACAGGAGTTGCTTCGGGAGTGGTAAGGCTTTCGTCGTCTGAGGCACTGTTAGAATCGGAAGTACTGCTGGTAGCACTATCGGAGGAAGGGGCGTCGAGAAGGGTCTGGACACCGGCATTGTCGGTCAGGAAATAGTAACCATAGTCCGAATACGGATTACGGGTATGAATGAACTGGGTGCCATTATACGCCCACGAGGTGGTGCCTTGGGCGTAGAAAAGAATATAGTCGCCGCTGCCAAAGACCCCGTCACTGCCTTTCTCCATATAGAAACCAACGGAGGGAAGGTCGTCTATCTTGCTGACACTGAAATTCTGCGACAGCATTGCTCCACCAAACCCATACACCCGTACATTTTCGGGCTTGCTCAGACCGGCGTTTTTCAGCTCATCGTAGGTGAGGCGATAGACGCCCGATTCGCTAATGCGTATTTTGACCCATGTGCCACTGCTGAGCACAGAAGTGGAGGTGTAGGTATGCTCGATGGCTCCTATGCCATTTAGACAGAGGAGTAAGCAGGTAAGTATGGTGGTTAGTCGTTTCATTGATGGACTTTTGGGCTATTTTATCTTGCAATAAAGGGAGTCGTCGGGGCAATCTGCGGCATCGGCAAGGTGAGCCGTAAGGATATCCTCGCGGCTCACAGGGTACGCCTCGCAGGCTTGCCGGATGTAGATGAGGTCGCCCTGGCGGATAGTCATCACTCGAGCGGCTTCGGCTATGGCCTCCGCAGGGGAGATGGTAAGGAGTTGGTTCGGGAGTGCTTCGGGATTTTGCCCGAATGCAACTCGCTGCCAACGGTAGCGGGCGTCCTTGGAATCTGGGGCTGGCAAGGCGGCTGTATCTATTGTATTTGCTTGTGCTGTGAGTGTGTCGGACTGTGCCGAGTCGGCGGCGTTGAGAATATGCCAATTGCCGATGGCAAAGGAGAAATCGAAAGCAATGGCAGTAGTTTGACTGCGCCCATTCTGCCGTGCGGACTCCAACATATCTTGTGCCACAAAATCGAGGCAAGGCGCTACGGCATCGTAGTAGCGGTCGGCAAAACGAGGCGCAATGTTCTTCCCCAATCGGCTGACACGCAGCACAATACCCGGTGTGGCGCACAGGCGGTGCGTCCAATCGGGAATGAACATGGGCTTGCGATTGTTCAGCAAGGAAGAGTCGCCCTTCATGACCAACTCCGTCTGTCCGTTGTGATATGTGAAACCGATGATTTTCATTATCGCACAATTCGGCCACAAAGTTACGTTTTTTTTGGTATCTGTGCAAACGACGGGGCGGAGATACGGCAATTTTCTTAATAACTGCCGCTATTTTCGTATCAAAGTGTTGCTACATGCAATCGCTCCAACGCACGAAGCGTGAGGCGGGAAAGTGGATATTGGTCGATGTCGGCGAAGGAAACGGAGAGAGTGGGATAGGGGGCTTCCGACTCTTTGGAGGGCGTATCGGAAACGACAGAGGAGGGCTGAAACGACAGGGGTAAGGTCGGCACGGAGCAGACAAAGAAACGGGCGTGCAGGCGTTGGTGGCTCAAAATATGTGTGAAATCGACGGAAAAACAGCGAGCGACGCTGAGTGCGGACTGCACCTCCTCGGGGGAAAGAAGGTGGTCGCTCTCAATAAGCGGAAATTCGTACAGATGCTGCCAAATATCTTTCTCGGTACGTTGGTGCAGCAGGGTGCGGTGCGCTGCATCCACATATATAATATAGGTAAGAAAACGGTCTTTGAGTTCGAGCCGAGGCTTGCGCTGCGGGAGTAACTCTGCCGTATGGTGGGCATGGGCAAGACAGAGTTCGGACAGAGGGCAATGGGGACAGGCAAGACCATCGTAGTCGGCGGAGGTGAGAGTGGGGGTGCAATAGAGCGCCCCGAATTCCATAATGGCGGAATTGAACAACCGGGCATTTTCTCGGTCGAGAATCTGCTCGATAAGGTGGTGAAAATGTTTCTTGCCCGCCGTGGTGTCAAAAACGACATCACAATCGAATAAACGAGCCACTACCCGATAGACATTGCCGTCCATGGCGGGATAGGGCAGGTTGTAGGCAAACGAAGCGATGGCGCCTGCGGTGTAGTCGCCGATACCCGGAAGGCTGCGGATGGCCTCGAAAGTGGCTGGAAAAGGCTGCTCGTGGCTGGCGACGACGGTTTGTGCTGCACGGTGCAGATTGCGGGCACGGGAATAGTAGCCCAACCCCTGCCAATAGCGTAACACCTCGTCCTCGGAGGCTGCGGCAAGACTGTCCACATCGGGAAAATGCTCCACAAAACGCAAATAGTACGCCATCCCTTGCACAACACGGGTCTGCTGCAAGATAATCTCGGAAATCCATATTTTGTACGGGTTGGTGGTTTCGCGCCAAGGCAATTCGCGCTTGTTCTGCTCGTACCAACGATAAAGAGAAGTGTGGAGGGACATTTGCTGAGTTGAGTATTGAGAGTTTAGTGTTGAGAGAGGGGAAAAGCGGGTGCAAAATTACTGAAAAAATACGGACCTGCGAACTTTTTTGAAAGAAAACTTTTGTAAATCAATTTTTTATAGTACCTTTGCACCACTTTTTTCGTTGAAACAGAAAGAGATGTGAAAAATCCGGCTTCGGAAATTAAAGGAAAATAATATATAAAGTTTTATGACAAAAGCAGAACTCGTTAACGCCATCGCTATTGAAACCGGCTATGACAAAACATCGATACTGACGATTGTAGAGTCGGCAATGGGGAATATTAAGAAATCGGTAGCCGAAGGCGAAAATATCTATCTCCGTGGTTTCGGTACTTTCGGCACGAAAGTGCGCGCAAAGAAGATTGCTCGTAACATACTCAAGAATACATCGCTCGAAGTACCGGAGCACCGTATTCCTTCGTTCAAGCCGGCTGCAGAATTCAAAGAGCAAGTGCTCTAAAAGACGGCGGCGCACAAAACACGACAAATAAACAATAACAATTAAATAATTAACATTATGCCAAACGGAAAAAAGCATAAGAGACATAAGATGTCGACGCACAAGCGTAAAAAGCGTTTGCGTAAGAATCGTCATAAGCATAAGTAAGACGATTAGGTTTTAACCTGCTTTGTGGTGCATGGCTTGTTCGGGCGCGAACAAGTTGCCACAAAGCATTTTTTTATTTATTGACCAAGTATGAAAAGCGAATTGATTGTGGACGTACAGCCACAAGAGATCGCCATTGCGCTGACAGAAGACGACCGACTGCAAGAAATCAGTCGGGAACGCCGTGATAAAGACAACTTTTCGGTTGGAAATATCTATTACGGACGTGTCAAAAAAGTGATGCCGGCGCTCAATGCGGTCTTTGTGGATGTAGGTTATGAAAAAGAAGCTTTTCTCCACTATTTGGATTTAGGTTCTCAGTTTCTGACGCTGCAAAACTATGTGACGCACGCTGTATCGGACCGCCGCCATATCCCGCAAATGCAACGCACACCGCGTCAGCAGGAAGTGGGCAAGGACGGACATATTGCCGATATACTGAAAGTGGGCGACACGCTGCTCGTACAAGTGAGCAAAGAACCCATCAACACCAAAGGACCCCGACTGACAGCGGAAATCAGCATTGCAGGACGCAATATCGTATTGATACCTTTTGCGGAAAATGTGATGGTGAGCCAAAAAATTAAGCGGGAATCGGAACGATCACGGCTCAAACAGCTGGTGACTTCGATAAAACCGCAGGGATTTGGCGTGATAGTACGCACCGTGGCGGAAGACAAGCGCGTGGCAGAACTGGACAACGAACTCAGGCTGCTCGTGCAACGGTGGGAAGACACCGTGAAATCGCTGCAACAGAAAGAGCCGGTGAGCCTGGTGTCGGAAGAACTTGGACGCACGATAGGAGTGATACGAGATGTGTTCTCTCCGGATTTTGCTACCATCCAAGTGAACGACCAGGCGATGTATGATGAGGTTCGCCAGTATATAGAACTCATTGCGCCTGAAAGCGCAAAAATAGTAAAACTATACACCGGCACACAACCGATATTCGACAAATTCGAGATAACCCGACAGATGAAAACGGGACTCGGACGAGTGGTCGGATTCAAACACGGTGGATACCTGATAATTGACCGCACGGAGGCGCTGTTCTCCATAGATGTCAATTCGGGAAGCAAGAAACTCTATGAGGACCAGGAAGAAAATGCATTCCAGTTCAATATGCTCGCCGCAGAAGAACTGGTGCACCAACTTCGATTGCGTGATATAGGTGGAATCATCATTGTCGATTTTATCGACATGGATTCGAAAGATCACCAACAGCAACTCTACGAATATGTGCGAAAACTGATGTCGCACGACCGTGCGAAGCACAATGTGTTGCCGCTCAGCAAATTCGGACTCATGCAAATCACTCGCCAGCGTGTGCGCCCCGCGGTGGAGATGGATGTGACAGAAGTGTGTCCGACCTGTATGGGAAAAGGAAAAATTCAGCCGTCAATCTTGTTTACGGACAAGATAGCAGAGGAATTGACCTGTATGTTTGAGCAATACGGCAAGGGCATGCGCCTGCATTTGCACCCGTATGTGTATTCGTATGTGAGCCGTGGATGGCTATTGAGCCTGAAAAACAAATGGCAGCGTCAGTTTGGCGTGCAGGTGGTAGAGAATCAGAGTCTCGGTATGTTGGAAATGCGATTCTTTGACGCAAAGGGGAACAAATTGACCCATGCGGAAGAAAAGCCGAAAGAATTCAAAATACCGAAAGAACAGCCTGCGGAACAGCCAAAGAAAGCCAACGAGCCGAAAGCAACTGCACCTGTAGCGCCTAAAAAGGCGGAACAACCCAAAGCGCAGCAGGAAAAGACGCAGACTGAACCCGCAAAACCGCAACCCAAAGCACAACCGAAAAAGCAACCCAAAAATGCGCCAAAGAAAGACGCAAAGGTGGCTAAAACGGAGGCTGCACAACCGGTGAAAGACAATAAAACGGTTGAGAAAACGGAAACGGAACAGCCGAAAACAGAACGCAAGCCAAAGCCGAAAAGACCTCGCAAGAAGCCTGTAGGCGACAAAACGGCTGCGCAAACGGAAACAGAGAATCCGACGCAATCGGAACACCCCCAAGAATCCTAAAGGAGAAAAGAACGAATTGGTGCGGGCTGAGGCTCGCACCAATTTTTTTTTGTACGGGGCTCTTCGGCGAGGGACGAGCGCGGAAGTTTTTTGGTTTGTGTATATGGTAAAAAAGTTGTAACTTTGCGGCTCGTTTTATGAAAATAGCATTTACTACACTCGGTTGCAAGTTGAATTTTGCGGAAAGCAGCGCATTGGGCAAGAGCCTGATGCAGCGTGGGCATGTCCGTGCCAAGCAAGGCGAGCAGGCGGATGTTTGTATCATCAATACCTGCTCGGTGACGGACGCTGCCGACCACAAAGATCGCCAAGCCATTCACCGTATTCGTCGGCAAAACCCCGATGCGGTGCTGATTGTAACGGGGTGCTATGCACAACTCAAGCCCGGCGAGATAGCCGACCTGCCGGAGGTGGATTATGTGTTGGGGATGAACGAGAAATTTGCTATCCCCGACCTGGTGGAACGCATTGAGCAACAACGCAATGCCGGCAATACGGCACAAGACGATACGGATATAGCCTCGCTCAAATCGAAGCAGGCGGATGTCTATACATCGGCAATCCGAGAGATAGACGAATTTCATGCGGCACACTCGAAGGACGACCGCACCCGCTGTTTCCTGAAAGTGCAGGACGGCTGCAACTATTTTTGCACCTACTGCACCATACCGCTGGCACGCGGCAAATCACGCAATCCGAACATTGCCGCCGTGGTGGCAGATGCCGAGCAGGCACTCGCCGAAGGAGCAAAAGAAATCGTGCTGACGGGCGTGAACATCGGTGACTTTGGCCGCTCTACTGGGGAAAGTTTCTATGAATTGGTGCAGGCAATAGACCGCATAGAGGGCGAATTTCGGGTGCGTATCTCTTCGTGCGAACCGAACTTGCTGAGCGACGAGATTATCGACTTTGTGGCAACAAGCCGACATTTTGCACCGCATTTTCATATTCCTTTGCAGTCCGGCTCGAACGAGGTGCTGCGTATCATGCACCGTCGCTATACGCGCGAACTTTTTGCCGAGCGGGTGGAGCATATACGCCGTGTGATGCCGAATGCTTTTATCGGTGTGGATTGTATGGTAGGCGTGCGAGGCGAGACGGAGGCGTGCTGGGAAGACTATCTGCGGTTTATCGAAAGCCTGCCTGTGAGCCAACTGCATGTGTTTACCTATTCGGAGCGGGCAAATACCCGTATGCTCGAATTGGAACTATATGTGGTGCCGCAAAAAGAGCGGGAACGCCGCAGCCGTGTGCTGCACGAGGTCAGTGCCCGCAAATTGGCTGCTTACTATGCCGCCCACGCAGGCGACACTGCCACCGTTCTGTGGGAAAGCAAGCGTATCAAAGACCCGCAGACGCCTGCTGCCTACTTGATGGATGGATTTACGGAGAACTATAT
Organism: bacterium; assembly: GCA_963591775.1. Taxonomy (GTDB): domain Bacteria; phylum Bacteroidota; class Bacteroidia; order Bacteroidales; family Paludibacteraceae; genus Colicola. The sequence goes on along the minus strand of CAVATM010000019.1, from coordinate 31,349 downwards.
TCGCATCTCCTGTCCTTATGACAAGGCGAAAGTAAATACTTACGAGCAAGTGCAGATACCGGAGGGATTGCAACCGTGATGGGTGGTCCCGTAATTAGCTATTAGTCTGTTTTTTATATATGCAAAACTATTTCTCTTTTAAGGGCGTGTTCTGCCCGAAATTGTTTACCTCGCTGCGTGGCTACACCAAGGAACGCTTCTTGCAGGACACCATTGCGGGTATTATTGTCGGCATTGTGGCCATTCCGCTTGCCATTGCCTTCGGTATTTCTTCGGGAGTGGGGCCGACGGAAGGTCTTATCACGGCTATTATTGCCGGCTTTATTATTTCCGCACTTGGCGGTAGTAAGGTGCAGATTGGTGGCCCTACAGGGGCATTTATCGTCATTATCTACGGCATTATCCAACAGCACGGCTTGACGGGACTGCTCATTGCTACTATCATGGCGGGTATCATCCTGATACTCATGGGTGTGTTTAAGTTGGGTAGCGTGATTAAGTTTGTGCCCTATCCCGTGATTGTCGGTTTTACGGCGGGTATTGCGCTTACGATTTTTACCACGCAAATGAATGACCTATTCGGACTGGGTATTACAGACGCTCCGGCAGACTTTATTCATAAGTGGATCTGCTACGGGCAGCACTGGCAGAGCATTAACTGGTGGGCATTCGGTATCGGTATCGCCTCGCTGCTGCTGATTATCGGAACGCCCTTTGTGAGCAAGAAAATTCCCGGTTCGTTGGTGGCAATAGTGGTAATGACATTGGCGGCGTGGCTGCTCAAAAAATACGCGGGTGTGGAGAATATCCAGACTATTGGCGACCTCTATACACTTCCGCACGGTATGCCTGCCCCGCACTTGCCGTCGGTGGAATTGGCGGAGGGGCAGACTTGGCTCTCGTTGGTGCAAGACCTGTTCCCTGCGGCATTTACCATCGCTATGCTCGGGGCAATAGAGTCGCTGCTGTCGGCGATGGTGGCAGACGGTGTGATAGGCGATCAACACAACTCGAACACGGAACTGATTGCGCAGGGTATTGCCAATGTGGTGGTGCCGTTCTTTGGCGGTATTCCTGCTACGGGGGCTATTGCGCGTACGATGACAAACATCAACAACGGCGGGCGCACACCGGTGGCGGGTATTATCCACGCCGTGGTACTGCTGCTCGTACTGCTATTCTTAGGCACACTGGTGGGTATGATCCCGATGGCGTGCTTGGCGGGCGTGCTGATTATGGTGAGTTACAACATGTCGGGTTGGCGTTCGTTCGTATGGCTCGCAAAAGCACCGAAATCGGACTTCCTCGTGATGATCGTTACCTTTGTGCTGACGGTAATTTTCAACCTTACGGTAGCGATAGAGATAGGACTGCTGTTGGCGGTAATTCTGTTTATCAAGCGTACCAACGAGGCAACGGTTATTCGTACTTTCTCCAACGAACTCGACCCCGCCAAGAACAACGATGTGCGGCTGCACGGCGATGACCTTGAGATGCTGCATATTCCGCAGTACACAGAGGTATATGAGATTGATGGCCCGTACTTCTTTGGTATTGCCAACAAGTTTGAGGACATAAGCCGTCGTATCGGTATGGATGACCAGAAAGTGCGTATCATTCGTATGCGTAAGGTGTCGTTTATCGACTCGACGGGTATTCATAACCTCGAACAACTCTATTATCGCTCCAAGTCGTGCGGCATTCAGTTGGTGCTCTCGGGCGTGAACCACCATGTTTATCATGCGTTGGAGAAGGCCGGGCTTGTGAAACTAATAGGCAAAGAGAACATTCGTGATCACATCAACGGGGCGCTATCGAGGGCTGCCGAGTTGGTCGGCGAGGAACCGCAAACGAAATAAGGACAAAGGAACGCTGCAACAATGGAGTTGCAGCGTTTTTTTGTAAGGCGATGGTTCGGGAAAGTTCGGAATTGCGTGTGGCGGAGGCTTGGACAGTGTCGGGGATTGTGTATGTCGGGATTATGTATGTCGGGGATTTGTGTGTCTGGGGGGGATTAGGTTGTGGCGGGGAAATATGTGTGTGGTGTTGGGTTGGGTTGTTGGAATGGACGGAGGGTCGCGTACGCGCGTAGGCGAGGCGTGAAAAGAGGGGGTGCGCGCAAAGAATAGGGTTTATTTGCGTTTTGAGGGCAGGAGGGTTGCGCAACCGATGTTTGCCCGAAAAAGCAGTAAAAAACAAAATACGAAGGATATTTGCATATTTGAAGAAATAATTGTACCTTTGCAGGCTGAATGTACAGATAGCGCTCCGACGAAAACAATGCGTGCGCCGAGTAAAGAATAGAGCATGAGTGACGAGAGGATAGGAAGGGATTGGAAAAAAGAAGGTAGTGATAGAAAAGGGATGTGAGAGTGTGGCGTGACCGATGAAGGGGTAGGGGAAGGTAATGAATGAGAGTAGCGTGTGAGTGGAGAGAAAAAGGCGTGCTGCTGTGGGAAAGAGGAGCACTTATAAGGAAAAACAAGGCATAAAATACCGAGAAGGCATGAAATGCTGAAAAAATATGGAAAAGGCATAAAAACAGAAAACTACTGAAAAGGCATAAAATACTGAATAAAATACAATGATTGACAACGACAGAATTATTCCGGTGAAGATTGACGAGGAAATGAGAACCTCGTATATCGACTACTCGATGAGTGTGATTGTGAGCCGTGCGCTGCCCGATGTGCGCGACGGATTCAAACCTGTACACCGTCGTGTGTTGTTCGGTATGAATGAATTGGGTAATACAAGTGATAAGCCGACCAAGAAATCAGCTCGTATCGTGGGTGAGGTAATGGGTAAGTTCCACCCGCACGGAGATAGCAGTATTTACGGAACACTGGTACGTATGGCACAACCGTGGAATATGCGCTACACGCTGGTGGACGGACAAGGTAATTTCGGTTCGGAAGACGGTGACGGCCCTGCTGCCATGCGTTATACGGAGGCGCGACTGAGCAAACTGGCAGAGGAAATGCTGCGCGACATCGATAAGGATACGGTGGATATGCAACCGAACTTTGACAACACGCTCAAAGAGCCGGTAGTGCTGCCGTGTCGTTTCCCGAATCTGTTGGTGAACGGTGCAAGCGGTATTGCCGTAGGTATGGCAACGAATATGCCGACCCATAACCTCGGCGAGGTGGTGGACGGCTGCGTGGCCTATATCAACAACATAGAAGAGCGTTTGCAAAATCCGGAAACGGAAGAGATTACGGTGGCTGACTTGATGGAGTACATTAAGGCTCCGGATTTTCCGACGGGCGGTACTATCTATGGTTATCAGGGCGTGCGTGACGCATTCGAGACCGGCCGTGGGCGTATCGTAATCCGCTCGAATGCAGACATCGAGACTGAGGAGAACGGGCGTGAGAAAATTATTATCACAGAGCTGCCGTACGGGGTAGTGAAATCGGATTTGGTGAAGAATATCGCTGACCTTGTAAACGATAAGAAAATTGAGGGTATCTCGGAAATTATTGACTTGTCGAAGCGTGATATTCGCATAGAGATAGACATTAAACGAGATGCAAATGCGCAGGTAGTACTCAACAAACTGTACAAATATACGGCTCTGCAATCGAGTTTTGCAGTGAACAACATTGCACTGGTGAAAGGTCGTCCGATGTTGCTGAACCTCAAACAGTTGGTATCGTGCTTCATTGAACACCGTATGGAAGTGGTAACCCGCCGTACACGCTTCGAACTTCGTAAGGCAGAAGAGCGAGCGCATATCTTGGAGGGATTGATCATTGCGGTGGACAACATCGACGAGGTGGTACGCATTATTCGTGCAAGCCGTACTCCTGCTGAGGCGCAAAGCAACCTGGAACAACGCTTCCAACTCGACAACAAACAGTCGAAAGCCATTGTGGATATGCGACTGAGCGCCCTGACCGGACTGCGTATCGATGAGTTGAAGGCTGAATATGCTGAATTGGAAAAACTGATTCAACACCTCAACGACCTGTTGAACAGCGATACTATGCGCTATGACCTCATCAAGGATGAGTTGCAGGAGATAAAGGATAAGTACGCAGACGAGCGTCGTACGCAGATTGTGAAGATGGCAACCGAATTCAATCCGGAGGATATGTACGCTGACGACGATATGATTATCACCATCTCGCACCTCGGCTACATCAAGCGTACTCCGCTGGCTGAGTTCCGTGCGCAGGCGCGTGGTGGTATTGGATCGAAAGCATCGGCTTCGCGTGACCAAGACTTTATAGAATATGTTCATCAGGCCTCGATGCACTCGACGATGATGTTCTTTACGGAAATGGGTCGCCTATACTGGCTGAAGGTATATGAAATACCGGAAGGCAACAAGCAATCGAAGGGGCGTGCTATTCAGAATATGATCAACCTGCAGAAGGGTGACAAAGTGTGTGCATTTATCAATGTGAAGGGGCTGAATGATGCGGAATATGTGAATAAACATTATCTCATCTTTGCCACCAAGAACGGATTGATGAAGAAGACCACGCTGGAATCGTACAGTCACCCGCGTACAAATGGTATTATAGCACTGGGGTTGCGTGAAGGCGACCAACTGATAGGGGTGACGCTGACCGACGGCGAAAGCGAGATGTTGATTGCATCGTACAACGGTAAGGTGGTTCGCTTCCCCGAAAACAGCGTGCGTCCGATGGGCCGTAGCGCAAGCGGTGTACGTGCCATCACGCTGGAAGACGACGGACAGGACCGCGCGATTGGTATGATTTGTGTAGAAAAGAACTCAGATAAGACGGTGCTCGTAATTTCGGACAAGGGATTTGGTAAACGTACTGCTCTCGACGACGAGAACGGAGAACCAATCTATCGTATCACGAACCGTGGCGGTAAGGGCGTGAAGACCATGAACCTGACCGACAAGACAGGACCGCTGGTAGGTATCAATGCTGTGACGGACAATGATGACCTGATGCTGATTACCAAATCGGGTACGGCAATTCGTATGGCGATAGATACGATTCGTGTAATGGGGCGTGCCACGCAGGGCGTGAAACTGATAGAATTGCAAAAGCGTAACGATACCCTGATGTCGGGCTGCATAGTACCGAAAGATGAGGAAAGTGCAGAGCAGGCAGAGGGCGAAACCGTAACAGACGAGACGACAACCACAACTGAAATAAACAACGAAAATCAAGAATAAGATGAAGAAGTCTTTATTTTTGGCAGCATTGGTGCTCGTGAGCGCAGGCTGCTTCGCACAAAAAGCCAATGTGAAAAAGGCAAAGAATTTAGTACTACAGGAAACACCGGACTACACAGGCGCCAAAGCCGCTATTGATGAGGCACTGAGCAATCCTGAAACGGCAAACCTGCCGGAGACATGGTATGTGGCCGGTCTGATTGGCTACCAACAAGACCAACAAGCCATAACAGAGGCTGTATTGGGTAAGGCTATCGATTGGAAAAAGGTGGGACCTGCCATTTCGGAAAGTTATGACTATTGGGTGAAGGCTGCAGAGTTGGCTTCGGCAACTACAATAGATAAGAAAGGCAAAGAAGTACTGACCGACAAGAAGACGCTCGCCAATGTGCAGAAAAAACTGTTGGAATACTACAAACAGCAAGATTTTGTGAAATATGGTATTGCGCTCAACGACGACCGCGATTTTGCCAATGCCTATTTCGCATTTGACAAGCACATCTCGATTCCAAATCTGGAATTTATGCAGGATGAGAAGCTGCAAAAAGAGATGCCTAAGGATAGCATCTATGAGCAGTACCACTACTACGAGGCAATCTTTGCCGTACAAGCAGAACTGCACAACCAGGCTATCAAGATTCTTGAGGAGATGAAGAACGGCACTTATGAGGCAGTATCGGTGAACCAATTCCTCTATCAGGAATATAAGGCACAAGAGGACACCGCAAACTATGTGCGTGTGTTGCAAGACGCTGTAGAGAGTTTCCCGCAAGAGCCGTGGTTCCTGCAGAACCTAATCAACCACTACATTTTCTCGAACCAAACAGCTGAGGCTATTACCTTCCTGGAGAAAGCTATCGAGCGTGAACCGAATGTGGCTCAATATCACTTGATTAAGGGTAACCTCGATGAAAATCAGGGTAACTATGAGGCTGCTATGGCTGACTTTGACCGAGCACTTGCCATCGACCCGAAATTGGCTGACGCTGAGGCCGGCAAGGGGCGTGTATATTACAACCAAGGCGTGAAAATGAATGAGGAGGCTGCGTATATCTCTGACGGAAAAGCCTATAAAAAGGCATTGGAGGACATGAACGCTATGTTCAAACAGTCGCTGCCGTTCTTTGAAAAAGCACACGAATTGGATCCCGAGAACCGTGACTATATGATTACGCTGCGTACACTCTACTATCGTTTCGACATGAAGGCAGAGTACGAGGCTATCAATGAGAAAATCAATAACTAATCTGTGGCACGCATACTCGCTATAGATTACGGAAAGAAACGCACAGGATTAGCCGTTACGGACATGCTCCGAATAACGGCTAATCCGTTGCTAACCATAGAGACGCGTGACTTGATGGCGTGGCTGCAGAATTATCTGCAAACCGAGCAGGTGGATGAGGTGGTGATTGGCCACCCGACGCAGATGAACGGGCAGGAATCGGAATCGATGAACTATATACGCCCGTTTATGGAGCGATTTCGGACTGCTTTTCCGACCATACCGCTGGTTGCGTTTGATGAACGATTTACATCGGTGCTGGCACACCAAGCCATGCTGGCAGGGGGAATGAAGAAAAAAGATCGGCAGAATAAAGCCGTTGTGGACAAATTGGCCGCCTGCATCATACTGGAAGGATATATGGAGTTTAGTGCAAACTCCCATTAACGCAAAGCAAACATACGCAGGGCGAAAATACGCGAAGCGAACATACGCATTAGCGAGAATGCGCTTTTAGCGAATAAAACCTACGCGAAACGAAGTGAAGCAAAAATGATATTACCTATTTATTTATATGGACAGCCGGTGCTGCGCAAAGCGACCGATGATATTGCTGAGGGCGAATTGGATCTGAAGCAACTGGTCACTGATATGCAGGAAACGCTTAAAGCGGCGGAAGGGTGCGGACTGGCTGCACCGCAAATTGGGTTGTCGAAGCGTCTCTTTATTGTAGATGGTTCGGAATTGGTAGAGGATTTCCCGGAATGTGCCGGGCTGGTGAAGACATTTGTGAATCCGGAGATAATCGAAGAAAGTGAGGAAACCTTGGCGTATGCAGAAGGGTGTCTCTCGCTGCCGGGAATCTCGGAAACTGTGGTGCGCCCTCGCACGATAACGATTCGCTATCAAGACGAGGAGTTTAATGAACATACGGAGACCTTTACGGATTTTGCGGCGCGTATCGTGCTGCACGAATACGACCACCTGGAGGCGCATGTATTCACAGATCGTATCTCACCGATTCGCAAACAGTTTGTGAAAGGAAAACTGACGAATATCGCAAAGGGCAAGGTGGTGGCTCGGTATCGCACCAAACACTAAACAAAATGCGCAAAGAAACTCGTAAAGACACCATCTAAACAATGGTGTTCTTTTTTTAGAGTTGCGACAAAAGTAATACAAGGAATTTTTTTAATACAAAAACAACTATGGATATTCTATCTATTATATTGATAGCCATCGGATTGGCAATGGATTGCTTTGCGGTAAGTATCGCCAACGGGTTGCGTGTGGATAGACGGCATCTGTTCGCAAAACCCAATCGTCCGTTCTTGATGGCAGTGCTGTTTGGGGTGTTTCAAGGTGGTATGCCGCTTATCGGATATTTTGCAGGCACACTGTTTGCCAACTTTTTCTCTCGTTTTGCGCCTTGGATAGCACTGGTGCTGCTGAGTATTATCGGGGGAAAAATGATATGGGAATCGTTTCACGAGAATATCATTTTGTGCGCATTGAATCAGCAACGGTGCAGCAAAAAAAATGCGGTCTGCGACCACAAGGGACATAGCTCGAATTGCCCGCACCATCAACATCAAGCCCCCGAGGAGGGGAGTGCGGACTTCTCGCTGAAGAACCTGTTGATGTTGGCGGTGGCAACTTCGATAGATGCGCTTGCGACCGGGGTGATTTTTATTCCTGTACCGGAAATGCTGTGGATAGGCATCGGAATCATAGCGTTGGTTAGTTTCTTGTTCGCCATTTGCGGCTATCTGATAGGTGTTTTTGTAGGGGAAAAATTTCACTTCAATATGGGGCTGCTGGGCGGAATTATCTTGGTACTGATTGGGTTGAAGATATTTGTAGAAGGTGTGTTCTTGGCTTGAGGTGATTTCTCTCTCGAGCAGGCATATTGACATGAAGCAATAAAAAGGCTGCCTAACGAATCGTTAGGCAGCCTTTTTGTGTTTCCGAGGGAACAGATTAGAGTTCCTTCAGCGTTGCTAGCAGGAATTGGTAGAATTTCTGTACGGTTGCGATATTGACACGCTCATCGGGAGAGTGGGGGTGCTCAATGGTCGGACCAAACGAAATCATATCCATGCCCGGATAGTTGCGGCCGATGATACCACACTCCAATCCTGCGTGGATGGTAATCACACGCGGCTCGGTGCCAAACTCATGCTTGTAGGTCTTTTGCATAATCTCCAAAATGTTGCTATGCAGGTTGGGCTTCCAGCCGGGATAGGAACCCGTAAATTCGATGTCGGCACCTGCCAAAGCGAATGAAGACTCGATGATGGATTGCAATTCCTCTTTACGCGACTCGACAGACGAACGAGTTAAGCAGTTGACAACGATTCGGTTGCCTTCGGTGCAAATCATCGCCAAGTTGTTGCTCGTCTCAACCACATCCGGCATCTCAGGAATCATACGATAGACTCCGTGCGGGCAGATGGTGACGGCGTGAATCAGGAAGTCTTGCACATCCTCGGGCAATTCTACCTTCGGGCATTCTACCTCCTCTGCGGTAAGCGAGATGTTGTCTTCTACACCATCGTATTCACGAATGAACAAATCTTCGTAGTCGGCAATCGAATCCAATACATCGTCCTTGCTCTCTGTAGGAATGGTAATCAAACAAGCCGCCTCGCGAGGAATGGAGTTGCGCAGGCTGCCGCCCTCGACATACGCCAAACGAGCCTCGTAGTTGGCCACTGCATCCTTCAAGAAACGGAATAGCAACTTTATGGCATTGGCACGCTGCATATTGATGTCGCAGCCGGAGTGTCCGCCCTTGCAGCCACGCAGCGAGACACGCAAAGCGATGTCGCCTGCTTCGGTCTCGACAGGCTCGAATTGGAATGTGGCCGTGCCATCCACGCCACCGGCACACCCTACATAGAGTTCTCCTTCGGTCTCTGAATCAAGATTGATGAGCGTCTTTCCTTGCAAGAATCCGCCCTCCAACGCAAAGGCACCGTACATACCGGTCTCTTCGTCCACCGTGAACAATGCCTCCAAAGGAGGATGTACGACATTCTTGTCTGCCAAAATGGCCATGGCAGTAGCCACACCAATTCCGTTGTCTGCCCCCAGCGTGGTGCCATTGGCAGTTACCCACTCGCCGTTTTCTTCGATGTATGCCTCTATGGGATCTTTCTCAAAATCAAACACCTTGTCGCTGTTTTTCTGTGGCACCATATCCATGTGCCCTTGCAGAATCACGCCCGGATGGTTCTCCAGCCCGGCGGAAGCAGGCTTACGAATGAGCACATTGCCGATTTCGTCGGTAAGCGTTTCTAATCCCAAACTGCGGCCGTAGTTCGCCAAAAATTCCGATACTTCTTTTTTCTTGCCACTCGGGCGAGGAATTTGAGTGAGGTTGTAGAAATTATTCCACAAACCTTTGGGTTCTAGATTTTTCATATCGTTTTAGTATTCTGTATATTTTTCGGTGGTCAATTCGCCACAGAGCGATTTCTGCAGCAGTTTTTTGACCAAATCGTTGTTATCGGGATTCTCCCCAAGCAGGTACATCATCTTGGTCAGCAGTGCCTCGGTGGTGATGTCGTAGCCGGAAATGACGCCTGCTTTCAACAGGTTCATAGATACGGCATACAGACCCATCTCGACAGAGCCGGTATTACACTGTGTCTTATTCACAATAATGATACCACGATTGACGGCATCGCGCAATTCGTAATAGAGCCACTGGGAAGACGGGGCATTGCCCGCACCGAATGTCTCTAACACCAAACCTCGCAGCCCAGGTGTGGTAAGCACCTGATGGACAATGGTTTGCTGTATGCCTGGGAACAACTTCAGCACACCTACATTTTGGTCGGTATTGACGCGTAGGTGGAGCGTCGCATTGGGGTCGTTGTAGCGAATCAGGTGACGCTGATAGGCGATGTGTACGCCCGCCTTGGCTAAAGCGGGGTAGTTGTAAGAATTGAAAGCAGAGAAATGTTCGGCGTTGCGTTTGGTGGTTCGGTTACCACGGAAAAGTTTATCCTCGAAGAAAATGGTAACCTCCGGCACCATGGCATTGCCAAATTCGTCTTTTGCTGCGGCTATCTCGATGGCGGTCAGCAGGTTTTCTTTGGCATCGGAGCGCAGCAGACCGATAGGAAGCTGGCTCCCAGTGAAAACGACCGGTTTGCAGAGATTCTCGAGCATAAAAGACAGCGCAGAGGCTGAGTAGGACATGGTGTCGGTACCATGAAGAATGACAAATCCGTCAAATTGGTCGTAACGGTCGTACACGATGCGAGCCATCTTTGCCCAATTTTCGGGATTTACATCCGATGAATCCAATAGGGGAGAGAAAGCTTCCACTTCGATGTGTATGTCGCCGCTAAACAATTCGGGGACAAAGGCTTTGAAGCTTTCCATGTCGGCCGGAGACAAGGCTCCCGTGGCATGGTCTCGCACCATACCGATAGTGCCTCCGGTGAAAATAAGTAAGACTTTCCTCATAGGCAAATGAGTTTTGTGGTGGTAGGAATCTGTGGTTTGTTATGGTACAGATTTCGTACCCGCAAAGGTACTAACATTTCGTGATATATACAAGGGTTGTCCTTTTTTAGGATTTTTCTGCATTTTTTTCGATAAATAAGCGGTTGTTCGGTATTATATACTCTTTTTTGGCATAGTTATTGTATTTCAGAATGAAAACTAAATTTATTTTTTTTATGCTGACCACTAAAACTAACATTCTAATCTGCGACAACGACATCAACCTGACGATGGTGTTGGCAGATTGTCTTAATGCCCGCGATTTTGCGGTAGAAACAGTTGCCGATGGGGCATCTGCTTTGGAGATGTTGCGTACCAAACATTTCAGTTTGTGTTTGCTTGATATTGATGTACCGAATTTGAACGGCTTTGAGGTGCTGGCTGCCATGTCGCAGATAAGCCTTCACACGCCTGTGATCGTAGTTACCCAGCGTACTGCTAAGGAAGATATGGTTCACGCCTTTGAGTTGGGCTGCGATGACTATGTGACCAAACCTTATAGCATGGATGTGCTGATCTGCCATATTCAGGCTGTACTCCGCCGCTATCTGGCTGGCGTTGATAATCAGACCACTTCGTTTGATATTGCAGGCAAAACATTTGACTCGGTTCACCAGACCTTTGACGGCGAGCACATGTCGTCGCGTGAGAGTGATTTGATGTTGCTCCTGTGCCGCAATATGAACAAATTGGTAGATCGTCACTTGATTTTGGGCTCGTTGTGGAAAAACGATGATTATTTTGCAAGCCGCTCGCTGTCGGTTTATATTAACCACCTGCGTAAGTACTTGGAAGGTACGGGCTATCGTATCATCGGCGTTCACGGCAAGGGCTACAAACTGGTTGACGCAGAGTAATTAAATGTTCGCCTTGTTTGATGGGTGGAGTTTAGTAAAAACGTTTAATTCTGAATGGCGAAATTGCGCAATGCAATTTCGCCATTTTTTGTTCGGCGTAGGTTGGGGTGGTGCGAATGTGTGTTCAAAATAGGAATAGACTTTTTGTGATTTTTATGCGAAAAGAGGGAAATAATTTGTCTATATGGAAAAAATGTCGTATCTTTGCACGATTTTTCGCGTGGAGTAGACTGAATTTTTGCGGGGAAATCTGCCTATGCTGCTGTATATCAGCGGTGTAGGTCTTGCGCACAAACATTGAACGTTTGAAGTGATGTAGAGTGGAGTGGGGGTGAAAAAAAAAGGAACGCATCGGTGGAAATATTTGAAAAATGAGAATGGGAAAAAGGGGATGTAAGGTGAGAGAGGGGAAAATGTAGAGCGGTGCGCACGGATTTGGAAATAATAAATAATAAATACAATGTCAAAGATTTGTCAAATTACAGGCAAGAAAGCCATGGGTGGATGCAATGTATCACACTCGAAGCGCCACACAAAGCGCACCTTCGATGTGAACCTGTTCCGCCGCAAGTTCTACTGGGTAGAACAAGACACATGGATCGAGTTGAACGTGAGTGCAGCCGGTCTGAGAACTATTAACAAAATCGGTTTGGATGCTGCATTGAAGCAGGCTGCCGAAAAAGGGTATCTTTACGAATAATACGGAGGCAAGACAATGGCAAAGAAATCAAAAGAGGCACGCGTACAAGTAATTCTTGAGTGCACAGAGCAAAAAGCCAGCGGCGTTCCCGGAATGTCTCGCTACATTACGACTAAGAATCGTAAGAACACTCCTGACCGTTTGGAGCTCAAAAAGTACAATCCCTTCTTGAAGAAGTACACGATTCACAAGGAGATTAAGTAATTAACCAAATTAAAAGGAAAGGCGTAGAACTATGGCAAAGAAAGCGGTCGCTACCTTCAAGACTGACAACTCCGGTCGTGCACACACCAAGTGCATCAAGATGGTTAAGTCTCCTAAGACAGGTGCATATTTCTTCCAAGAGGAGATCGTTCCGAACGAGAACGTGAAGGAATTCTTTAAGTAATTTGAGCGGTTCGGGGATGGATGGCTCGGGTGCCGAGTAGGCGCTGTGAATACATCCGTAATTCCTGAACGGCTTGGAGTTACAAGATAAAATGATACAAGACGGGCAGTCTGCGAAAGCAAACAGCCCGTCTTGTTGTTTGTACTATTGTTATTTGTTCGATTGTTACTCGTGGATTGAGTCTCTCTGCGAGTTTTGAGATAATTGCCCTATGAATAATATGCTGCTGCTGTTCTTTTTGGTTTGAGTCTTTTGCAAATCTATTTGCTAACTTTGCGGAAAAATTGCATTTGTTATTGGACAGTGCAAAAAAATGCTCTATTCTCTTTGTTATGTATTTTGTGTCGTTTCTTACTTGTACAGGTGCATTTTTTTATGTAACTTTGCACGCTTATTGAAAAGATATGGATAAGAAATTGAATTTTGCACTCATTGGCGCTGCAGGCTATATTGCTCCCCGCCATATAAAGGCTATCGCCGATACGGGGAATAACCTAATGGTGGCTTATGACCGATTCGATTCGGTAGGTCGACTGGATGCAAGTTTCCCGGATTGCTCGTTCTTTACCGAAAATGAACAGTTCGACCGATTCTGTTCGAAACAGATGCGCACGGACAATCCGCTGTCGTGGGTGTCTATCTGTACGCCCAACTATACGCACGATGCTTTTATTCGATACGGACTGCGTTTGGGGTGCAATGTAATTTGCGAGAAGCCGTTGGTGCTCAATCCATATAACATTGACAATCTGTTGGAAATGGAGCAAGAGACAGGGCATCAAGCCTATACGATTCTGCAACTCCGTTTGCACGACAAAATCAAGGCGCTGCGCGAAAAAATAAAAAATGGCCCGGCAGACAAAGTCTATGATGTGGATTTGACCTATATCACAAGCCGTGGTAAATGGTATTATAGCTCGTGGAAGGGCGATGTACACAAGTCGGGAGGTATAGCCACGAATATCGGTGTCCATTTTTACGATATGTTGCAATGGATATTCGGCCCTGTAGAGAAAAACATCGTACATGTGATGTCTTTTGACCGTGTGGCGGGCTATCTGGAGTTGAAACAGGCCCGGGTTCGCTATTTCTTGAGTATTAATGGGGATTGTTTGCCTCCCAATGCGGTGCAAGGCGAAAAACGCACCTATCGTACGCTGAGTATTGATGGCGAAGAATTTGAATTCAGTCAAGGTTTCACGGAGCTGCACACGGAGAGCTATCGGCATATTTTGTCCGGTGAGGGATTCCGAATTGCGGAGGCGCGTCCGTGCATTGAGATAGTGAGCCAGATTCGTCATGCAGAACCGATTGGCTTGGTAGGTGATTATCATCCGTTGGCTAAGTTGCCGTTAGCAAAGCACCCGTTTGGTTGGGATGAAAAACGGTAAGAGGATAGAGGTTGTTGAATAGTTAAGGATTGAGAATATGTCGAAACGCTCTCATTTTGCATATTGTTTGGCGGGGCTGCTGTGTGCGCTGATGCTGCTGCCTTCGTGTGTCACCTCACGCAAGGTGAACTATATGCAAGAGCCGGACCGCCGTATCCCGCATTATACGGATACTTTGAGTTTTGAGGATTATGAGCTGAGGAAAGGTGATCGCTTGTATGTCTATGTCTACTCGCTCGACGAGAAGATATCGCAGATGTACAACTCGGGGATGACCAACTCGAATATGCGTTCGCAGATAAGCAACAGTACATCAGGCAGCTACGATTTGTATACCTATCTGGTGGATGATGAGGGCAATATCGATTTTCCGACGCTGGGTAAGATACAAGTGCTGGGGCTAACGACGCGTGAAGTGAAATTCCGATTGGAGGAACAACTGAGTACGCTCCTTAAGGAACTGCCTGGTTATCAGACCATTTCTGTGGAGGTAAATATCGTGCAGCGTTCTTTTTCGATTATCGGTATGCAGAGCGGTCGGTATGCTATCAACAAAGAGAAGATGACTATTTTTGAGGCGTTGGCGATGGCGGGCAACATAGGAGAATTTGGCGACCGTTCGCAGATAAAGTTGGTGCGAGAGAAGGATGGGAAAACGATTATCAAGACATTTGATGTGCGCTCGAAGGATATTATCAATTCGGAGTTCTACTATGTGGAGCCGAATGACATTATCTATATTCGCAAGATAGGCGGCTATCAATTTGGTATCAACTCAGCGGCCACCGCGGTCAGCGTGGTTGCTTCGACCATTTCGTTTGGCGTATTTGTCTATTCGTTGGTGCAACTGGGTATTAACGCCGTGGAGAAAAAAAGTTCATCTAAATAGGAGGCAGCGGTATGAAACGAGAGATGTATATTTTGTTGTGCTTCCTATTCAGTCTGTCGCTTACGGGGTGCTACACCCACCGCTCCATCGGATTGTTGCAGGAGCCTACGCAGTCGAATAAGTTGCCGATTTATGACAGTGCGGAATATGTGCCGTATCGTATTCGGGTCAATGATGAGATTATCTATCGGCTCATTACGATGGATGAGACCTTGTCGAAGGCTATCTCGCAAAACAACGGCAATGTATCGGGGCAGTATGCCAACTCGTATCGGGTCTATTCGGACGGCACCATTGATATCCCGTTCTTGAAACCGATTCACATTGCCGGTCTTACGGTTGAGGAAGCGCAAGATACGGTGCGGGCTGCTTTCCGTGAGCTAATTCCGGATGCGGATGTGAAATTGGCATTGTATAATAAATACTTCACCATTATTGGGGATATAGGTTCAGGGGAGTATTATATATATAAGGAGAAACTCAATATCTTTCAAGCGTTGGCAATGTCTGGCGATTTGCTGAATTCCGGCGACCGAAAGCATGTCCGTATCATACGCCCGCGCGATGGTGGTGAGCCGGAAGTGCTGGAGTTTGATATCCGAACCAATACCATCATCGATTCCAAATACTATTATGTCTATCCAAACGATGTGATTTATGTGGCACGGACAAAGGATAGTTTCTTCAAGGTGGCCAGTTATACAGGCTTTTTGGGGCTGATTACCAGTTCGGTATCGCTACTGGTGACGGTGCTTAATTATACCTTATTGCTCAAATAACTCTGTTTTTCTATGGAAACGAACAACCCATATACCCAGTCGGGCAATAGCAACTATATCTACGGTCAGGGCAATGCGTATGGCAATGGCCAGTATTCGTATGGTGCCTCTCCCGACCCGAATCTCAATAGCGAGGAAGAACAATCTGAGTTCAATATCAAGGAATGGCTAATGCTGTTCTTGCATTATTGGTATCTTTTTGCGATTGCTATTTGTATCGCCTTTGGGGTCGCATTGCTCAAAAATCGTAAGTGGTTGCCGAGTTATTACACGCAAGGAACGATTATTATTAAAGAAACCTCGACCTACGGAAGTGCGCAATCGACGCTTATGCAGGGCTTTGGCGTAGATGCAGGCTACAAGAACCTGAATAACCAGGTCATCATGTTGGGGTCGTACGATTTGATTTCCCGCGTGGTCGATTCGTTGTCGTTTATGCGCACCGAGTACATCACACAGGGGCGTTTCAAGACACGCAATGTCTATCGGTTGACGCCTTTTGTGGTCGAAACATCGTATATCTCTCCGCAGGCATATAACCTGATGTTTCAAGTTGTGTTTCTGCAGGACGGCTCATTGCAGCTGATTTCTTCCGATGAGGAATTTCCTTTTGACCGTATCGTACATTATGGCGAGCCTATCGAGACGTCGCTCTTTTCGGGTGTTATCATGCCTACCGACAAGATGGTTAATTCGGGGCGTATGTTCTTCCGTTTTCGCTCGGCGGAATCGCTTGTGGGGGAATTTATGGGGCGCCTGAATGTTAGTTTTGTCGGGAGCGGGAGCACGGTATTGGCGCTATCGCTAACGGGCGAGACACCACAGCGAGATTGTGAGTTTATCGATAAGTTGGCGGAAATCTATCTGCTTGAAAATCTGGAGAAAAAGAACGAGGTGGCAGACAACTCGATTCGTTTCATCAACGAGCAACTTTCCCATCTGCAGAATGCGTTGGAGGTAAGCGAGAGTGCGATGACCAACTTCCGGCAAGAGAACAAATTCGTCGATGTCAGTTCTTATGCCAGCCAGTTGATGAGTCGTGTTTCGGAGTATGACCAGCAGAATATGGCGTTGCGTCTGCGTGAGACCTATTTCGATTATCTGACGAACTATCTGAAAACCAATATCGAAAGTGGCGCTGTCATAGCCCCCACTTCATTGGGGCTGGATGAACCGATGTTGTTGTCGTTGGTGCAGCAGCTCAACGATTTGCGCATTCAGCGGGGCGAGTTGAGCGAAAAAAATGTGTATTACGCAAAATACACCAAGGATATCGAGAATGTCAAAACCGCTATCAATGAGGTGGTTAGCAGCATGCGGGCCTCGTTGGAGATCGAAAAGCGTGATTTGAAAACGCGATATGCCGATGTAGAAAAGGACATTCAGAATTTGCCGACCAAGGAACTTCAGATGGTGGCCATTGAGCGTAACTATCGCATCGATGACAACTATTACACCTTCTTCCTCCAAAAACGAGCCGAGGCGGAGATTCAAAAGGCCAGCAACACGCCCGATAATTCCGTCTTGGACAAGGCACGCACTACGGCGGTGGTCAATTCGAAGGCGAAGCGCAAGACGATGATGACCTATCTCGCTATCGGTTTTTTGATTCCGTTTGTCTTGATTCTATTGAGCGAGTTGCTTAATAACAAGTTGCGTACGCCGAGAGATGTGCAGAAAATGCATCTATTCCGTCTGATAGGTACGCTGCGTCACACACACAATGCTAATCCGACGCTGGTGCGTGACAATCCGCGCTCCAGCTATGCAGAGATGATGCGAGCCATCCGCACGCGAATGGAGTTTTTGGTCAAACGCAAGGAAAATCTGGTTGTGGTGGTTACATCGACGGAGTCGGGCGATGGCAAGACTTTCCTCAGCACCAATCTGGCATCGCTCTATTCTATGACGGGCAAGCGTACGCTGCTAATCGATTTGGATATGCGTAAGCCGAACATTCATACCAAGTTAGGTCTGGAGGGGGGCATGGGTATTACCAACTTTTTGGTAGGTGATTGCGCCATTGAGGATACGCTTGTGCATAACGAGAAGATCGGGTTCGATTTTATGCGTGCAGGTACCATCCCGCCCAATCCGGGGGAACTGATTCACTCCGATGAGTTGACAAAGTTGTTCGCCGATTTGCGAACAAAATATGCTTATATTGTGATTGATACATCGCCGATAGGTCTTGTTCCGGATGCATATACGCTTATCAATCAGTCGGATATGTGCTTGTATGTCATCCGCTGTATGCAGACTAACAAGTCGTTCTGCAAGCACACTTTGCAGCAGATTACAGAGGTTGTGGAGAATCCGGAGAAGGTGCAACTCATCTTGTCGGACATCCCGAACAATGCGCACAACGGCTATGGCTATGGCTACGGTGCGAATTATGGGTATGGCTATGGCTACGGATATGGCCGTTCGCAGAAGCAGGATACAGGTTGGCGAAGCCGTTTCGGTCGTTCTCGGTCGAAAAACAGCGGCTATTATGCGGATGAAACCGATTAGCATGCAGCAAACGCGTCCTTTTTATACACCGCAATAGGCTTTTCTGATACTATTCTGTTAAACAGGACAGAATTTGTAAATTGAGTAGAGGCAGTCTTAGGATAGACTGCCTCTTTTTTGTGTGTTTTATGCGATGAAAACGGCTGTATATCCCCATAAATAGGGATATAATTCCTAAATATGTGGGATTGTGTGGAGTGGGAAAATGCAGTACCTTTGCACTGTTTTTTGAAAGAAGGTTTATTGAATTGTACAATGTCTTGTTACGGCGGTTCTGGGACAATGCAAAAGGAACATCTGTACCATTATCGCTGCCGCCACGGAACCGCCGGCGCAAGGCAAACAGACCACAAGGAATGGACGCAGGCCACAAAGAGAGGAACGCAATTCATAATTCCTAATTCCTAATTCATCATTCCAAATTAGCAAACGGTATTAGTATGAAAAAATATATTTACACGATCTGTCTGTTGGCGGGTGCACTCGCTGTGCATGCCGAGGGCTATAGTTCTCACGCCGAGGACTCTGTTCTCGTCTCGCAAGCAGACCTTAAGGCACTCATTGAGCGCGTGGAGCGTCTCGAGCAACAACAGCCCGACGCTCCGAAAAAGACTACTGCGGCCGCACAGGCTGCCTCCTCAGAAAAGGCGACCCCTGCTGCGACTCCCGAAGCTGCTCCCGCACGCAAGAAGCGTTTCACTATTGGTGGCTACGGCGAGGCGGCTATGAAACGCTGCTTCTACTCCAATAACTACCTTCGCTATACCTCTCCCGAAACCTACAAGGACGACCAATACGGCGAGTTTGACCTGCCGCATGTGGTGGTCTATATGGGCTACGACTTCGGCAAAGGCTGGTCGATGGGGTCGGAGATTGAGTTCGAGCACGGTGGCACCGAAGCAGCCGTAGAGATAGAGGACGAAGAGGGTGGCGAGTACGAGACTGAGGTAGAGCGTGGCGGCGAGGTTGCACTCGAGCAGTTCTGGCTTCAGAAATCGTTCAACCCCTACGCCAACATCCGTGCGGGTATGATTATCGTCCCGCTGGGCGGCACCAATGCCCACCACGAGCCCGACCAGTTCTTCGGCGTTTATCGTCCAGAGGGCGACAATACCATCATCCCCTGCACCTGGCACGATGTGGGATTGCAGTTCCACGGTCGCTACAAGTGGTTAGGCTACACCGCGCAGTTCCTGCCGGGGCTTGAGAGTGCCCTTTTCGGCAAGAAGAACTGGATTCAGTACGGTTCGGCGTCGTCCTACGAGTTCAAACTCGCCAATTGTTACGCCGGCTTGGTACGCCTCGATTTCTACCCGCTCAACAAACAAGGGTCGGATGCGCTTCGCCTCTCCTTGAGCGGCTACACAGGTACCTCGTTCCACAACAACCTGCAGCCGACCAACTCCACCAAGTATAAGGGTGTGTATGGTTTGGTCAGCCTGGGTGCTTTCGATTGGCGCTACAAGGGACACGGCGTTATATTCCGTGGCTCGGCGCTCTACGGCCATCTGTCGGACGCCGACAAAATCACGGCCTACAACATGTCGATGCCCAAAACTTCCGTCTCCAAGCGGCAAACCGTCGCCAGCGATGCGTATAGTGCAGGCGCAGAAATAGGATACGACTTTTTCTCGCTGAACAAGACTTTGCGTGACAAGCAGCAACAGTTCTACCTCTTTATGCGTTACGACATCTACGATGCACAAGCCAAGGTGGCATCTACCCGCAGTTACTGGACGGGGCGTCAGAAAGTGTCGTGCGGTTTCAACTACTTCCCGATTCCGCAGATCGTAGTGAAAGGCGAGTTCGGTTACGGTATTCTCAACCAGAACCCCAACTCGACCACAAAATACAACAACGAGCCCTATATCGCACTGAGCATCAACTACAGCGGTTTCTTCCAGTTGTAACTAAAATAGGTTAAGGCTGCGGATGCTATTCCCATCTTATCATCCCGAAGGAGTCCGCAACCTAGTCGCCAGAAATACCCCAAACAAGCCTATAATAATACAATAAATAATTACACAACAAGAATGAAAAAGATTTTCTTTTACGCAACGCTACTTTCGGTAGCCACACTCAGTCTCACATCGTGTGAGAAGAATAACAATTCGGATGTAGATTCGCCCAAGGAGAGCGCTCTCAAGGAAGCGATGACCCCGTATGTGGACAACACCGTCATCCCGACTTATAAGAGCCTTTCTGACGCTACCGTTACGCTCTATGCCGACTGCGAAAACATCTTCAATAAGTTCGAGGCAAAGACGCTGACCGATGCCGATGTACAAGCAGCCGCTGCTTCGTGGACAGCCGCTCGCCGTTACTGGGAGTTGAGCGAGGCATTCCTCTATGGTCCTGCTGCCAACCACAATATCGACCCGCATATCGACTCGTGGCCTCTCGACAAGGACGGTATGGACGCCATGCTCGGCAATGCAGAGCAGATGAAGCAAATCGAGGAGCAGGGTGCTGACTATGTAGGTACGAAACTCGGCTATGGTCTGCTTGGTTTCCACGCTATCGAGTACATGCTCTATGCTACCGACAATGCCGACAAGAGCAATGTTCGCACCCACGACATCTCGACCTACACTCGTGCCGAGTTGGTTTATCTCGTGGCTGTGGCAGAGGACTTGCGCAACCAGACCGTTGCTCTCGAGGCATCGTGGGCAGGTGTGGACAATGTCAGCGAGGAGAAACAGACTATTCTCGAAGAGGCTGAGATCGACTATGGTGTAGAGTTCACCAAGGGCTACGGCTCGTACATGAAGGTGGCTACCGGTGGTACCTATTCTACCTACCAAGAGGCTGCTGAGGAAGTTATCCAAGGCTGTATCGATATTGCCGATGAGGTTGGTAACACCAAGATCGGTCGTCCGAACAGCGCTACGTCGGCTGAGGACCGCAACTACATCGAGAGCCCGTATGCGCTCAACTCTATTGAGGACTTCCAGGACAACATCCGTTCTATCCAGAACGCATACTGCGGCAGCAACTCGGGCGATGCTTCTATCTCCGACTACATCAAGACCGTTGACGCTGCGCTGGATACCGAGTGCCGCACGGCTATCGAGAACGCTATCGAGGCTATCGGCAAAATTGCAGAGCCGTTCGCTCTCGATGCCAATGCCAAGGGTGAAGCAGCTACCAACGCTGTTAAGGTTGTAGGTACTGACCTCGTAAATGTACTCCAAAAGGTAAATGCCAAATTGAGTGCACAAGACTAAACAAAAATAACATAAAATCTCATTAGTATGAAGAAATCATATCTAATGGTAGGCATGCTTGTCAGTGTTTTCGCACTGGCAAGTTGCCATACCAACAGCAACGGTTCAAATGACGAGCCGACCGACACGGACACCGAGTTGCCCGATTGGTACTACACGGGCGGACAACTTGGTACCTCCTACATCTCTACCTCGAATGCTTATGAGCAACCGACGCCCTCTATCGACAACGGCAACTGGTTAGAGTCGTTCAAGGCGGGCGAGGCTCTCTTTGAGAAACAGTTTATGAGCAACTCCACGGGTACTCGTGGAGGACTGGGTCCTGTCTATGTGCGTTCTTCTTGCTTACACTGCCACCCGGGGTACGGACACGGCAAGTCGGTGGAAGAAGGTACCTACAACACGCAGGAAATCGGTAACGGTACCCTGCTCGTTATCTTCGACCCTACCACGGAGAACTACAAGACTTGGGTGGCAGGTATGCCCCAACTGCACGCCGTTGCGCCGTTCAAGGCACCTATTGACGAGAGCAAGATAACAGTTACTTGGCATACGGTCAACACCTGTGCTGCCAGCAACAACAAGATGGCGTTCGAGGACGGCGAGCCCTTCGAATTGCGTTACCCGGTTGTCAATATGCCAGAGGACGCTGTCTATGGTCATGAGCAGATCGACCTCGGCCAGTACGAGGTACGCCTCGAGAACACCATCGGTGTCTATGGTACGGGTCTTACCGACGCTATCCCGGACGACTCCATTACCGCTCAGTGGGCAAAGGAGGAGTTGGCATACAACAAGGGCTATATCAAGCACTGGAAATCGGCTTGGTTTGAGGGTGGCAACTGGAAAGACGGTGCCTACTACTCCAACTCGAAGCAGGGTGACGGCACCAAGTATGTCCGTCGCTATACCTATGCTATGTCGCGTGGTCCGTTGTTGGATGCTGCGGGTGCGAACGCTATCTGGAACATCACCAATGTGACCCGTTCCGACCGTCGCTACCACTACCTCGACTTGGCAGGTACTACCTACGCTACCATCTCGTCCAAAGACCCTGAGGTACAAGCAGGTTTCCCCGCTTATATCGAGAAGATTGACCCCAACCACGAGCATGCAGACTGGTTCACCGACAATGTGGAGCAGAATATCTACAACTACCTGACCTGCACCGACCTGCCTGTCGAGATGACCGACGACGAGTATTCCGACTTCATGGTTTGGCACCGTGGTTTGGCAGTTCCCGCAGCGCGTAATGTACACGACGAGAATGTATTGCGTGGTCGTGAATTGTTTACTCAGATTGGTTGTGCCGCTTGCCACCGTCCGTCGTGGACAACGGGCGCAGACCACATCCAAGACCCGAACAAGTTCTTCAAGCGCAACAGCGATATGCCGCGCTACCCGTACCAGACTATCTGGCCTTATACCGACTTCGTACAACACAAACTCTGCATGGAGAATGACATCCGTACGGGTTGGTGCCGTACCACTCCGCTTTGGGGTCGTGGTCTGCACAAGAAGATCACGGGTGACGCTTACGAGGCTCGTATGCACGATACCCGTGCGCGTACAACGGTTGAGGCCATCATGTGGCACGGCTATAGCGAGGAGAGCGATGCCTTGGAGTCCGTCAAGAAGTTCTACAACTTGACCAAGAAGGACCGTGACGCCTTAGTGGCTTTTATCAATGCAATCTAATCGTACAACGATACTGCGATGGGCAGGAGCAGTCACACTGCTCCTGCTCGTTCTGTTGCTTATCATAGAGGGCACATGGGCGGTACGCCTCTACCATTCGTGGCTGTTTGTCTCGGTGGCTATGCTGGCGGCGGTGCTGTTGCTCGTAGCCGGAATCGGCGATCTTCGCCATCGCCGCTGGACGGGGGCATTGAGCCATATCGGGCTGTTTGTTGTGCTGCTTGGTGGTATGGTAGGTGCGGTCGTCGAGACAGATGTCAAGATCGTAGTGGATAGCCACGCCACGGAGCGTGTGGCATATACCGTGCAGGGGAAACCGGTCGTGTTGCCTATGGCGATACGCCTGCAGGATTTCCGTATCGACTACTATGCCGATGGCAAAAGCCCCAAACAATACACATCCACGCTCGAGATAGATGGGCGGGATATTGTCGAGACTTCAATCAACCATCCCGCACGCTATCACGGCTGGTGGATTTACCAATCCGACTACGACCATGCGCAGGGCGACTTCTGTATTCTTGAGGTAGTGCGAGACCCGTGGCTGCCGGTCGTGTATATCGGCTTTGTGCTGATGGTTTTGGGTGCGTTGGCGCAGACTTGTCGTGCGTGGCATAGTTGGTATGTGCTTCCTGTGTCGTTGGTCTTGGCAGCAGTCTTCTGCGCCGCCTCGTTGGCGCGTGTCGAACTCGGTACGCTGATGCCGGCGTTGCGCAGTCTGTGGTTCTTCCCGCATATACTGGTCTATATGGTAGCCTATTCGCTGCTTGCCTTGGGGCTGATAGCGGCAGTGTGGAACATTGTTCGCCCCCTGCAAGGAAGATGGGCGACACTGCCGCAGAGCCTGCTCACCACCGCTTCGTCGCTGCTGCTTATCGGTATGCTGTGCGGTTCGGTATGGGCAAAAGATGCTTGGGGAGACTATTGGATGTGGGACGCCAAAGAGTGTTGGGCAGCCGTCACATGGCTTCTGACCATCATCGGCACGCATATCCCATTCCCTAAAAAGACCACCCCTAACGAAAGCACTTCTACAGCGGACGCTTTGAGTAGTCCGACACCTCCGACCTCGGACGCATTGAGCAGTTCGACCTCTCCGACCCCGAATAAGCAGCAAAGCAAAGCCCGCAGTTGGTATATCCTTGTTGTGATACTCTTGACCTTTGCAAGTATGCAGATAACATGGTACGGCGTCAACTACCTTCCCTCTGCTGCATACAGCATGCACACCTACAACAAGTAGCCTGCCTACCTGCAATAAGTAACCTGCACACCTACAATAAGTAGTCTGCATAGGACATGCTTACTTCCCACAAATAGAATTACAAGGATAGGACATACCAATCTATACATACTCTTACACCAAAAGGGTTGCCTGTACGAAATAGGCAACCCTTTTTTGTGTCTGTACCGCTATTCTCTACATTCCGTTCTCTTCGCCACGCAACTTCCTTTGAATCCACTATGTATTCACCCCGAGAGTTTTACAAAATCAAGACGCTCAACCTTCTATTTCCTTCCCCATTTCCTTCCCTATTTCCTCCCAATTCCTTCCCAATTTCCTCCAAAATTCCTCCCAATCCATTCCAAATTCCCCTCCTTTTTCCCCCGCATCTTTGTCCTGTTTTTCCCATAGTTATCTCGATATTTGAATGTAGGATAACCGAAGCATTACCGAAGCATAACCGAAGCATTAGCGATACATATATATAAGCCGAAGCATACTCGACCGTAAGAGAACCGTACCCGAAACCTGCTATAGGACTATACACCTCATGCGTATTGTAACTCTTCTGCTATTATGGGTCAGCCTACCATCTTTTGCGTATATCTACACAGTCGTAATTGTATTCCATATTCCTAAAGTAATAGTCCATATATGCTCTATATTTGTCCCGCTCACGGATATGCAGTACTTTTGTGATGTATTTAATAAACCTATTAAACACAACACTTAGAATTTAGACGGACTACCTGAGAATGTGGTAACAGATAGCGTATGCTGTATCAGGTTCAGAGGTATATCCGTCGAGTAGGGTACGAAAAAGAACTGTTTCTTATGAGAGAGAACTATTTCTTAGGCATCGATATTGGTTCGACCACCATCAAGGCGGCATTGCTTGATGCAGCCCATCGTGTGCTTGCCACCGACTATCGTCGCCATAATGCTGCTCCGGCATTGGTAGGGCGGCAGATATTGCACGCTATGCTGTCTTCGGTTTTTGCGTCCGAGGACTTGCCCGATACCAATGTTCCCGCTAAGTCCGCCACTAATCCTACCGCCAAGTCTGCTACTAATCCTGCCGCTCAGTCCGATAGGGTAGTGCGCCGTGCCGCTGATGCCGATTTCGTGGTGGCTATCACGGGTTCGGTGGGTATGGGCTATGCCGAGCGTACGGGTGTGCGTTTCAGTCAGGAGGTGATTGCCGCAGCCGAGGTGGTGCGCCAACTCTATCCCGATGTGCATACGCTCGTGGATATAGGCGGCGAGGACTCCAAGATGATCTTCTTCGAGCCGGGGCGTGTGCCCGATATGCGTATGAACGGCAACTGTGCGGGCGGTACAGGGGCGTTTATCGACCAGACGGCTATCCTTCTCGGTGTGGAGACGGCCGACCTCAATGCACTGGCCGAGCGGGCAACGACCACCTATCCCATTGCGTCCCGTTGTGGTGTGTTCTCCAAGACCGATATACAGAACCTTATCAGCCGTGGTGTGCCCAAAGAGGACATTGCGGCGTCTATGCTCAATGCGGTTTCGTTGCAGGTGGTCAGTGCGTTGGCGCATGGCACGGATATGCTTCCGCAGGTGTTGCTATGCGGGGGGCCTTTTGCGTATATACCCGAGTTGCGGCGACACTTGGTGGCGGCTATGGGGTTGCAGCCGGCGGATTGCGTCGTGCCGGAGCATACGCAGTTCATTCCCGCCATAGGTACTGCGCTGTTGGCAGAGCGCAACGGGGGTACGCATAAGTCTGCCCAAGAGGTATTGTGCCTGTTCGATTCGGCGGAGGGTGTGGCAATGCCTACATCTTCGCTGCCTCCGCTGTTCCATAGCGAGTCGGAATATGCGGCGTGGCTTCGGCAAAAACAGAACGGACTGCGTATTCGCAGAGCACCGGTGGATCCGCAGGAGCGTTTTACCTTCGGCGTTGATTCGGGAAGTACGACAACAAAGATCGTTTTGCTCAACCAAAAAGCGGAGATTGTGTATAGCGATTATCGCTACAACAACGGCAATTCGTTCCAGACTTTTGCCGAGGGCATACAGCAGATGTATCGCACCGTGGGCGATGTGCATATCGTGAGCAGTTGCGCCACGGGCTATGGCGAGAACCTGCTCCGCACTGCGTTTGGTATCGAACATGGCATTGTCGAAACAATGGCCCATTTTATGGCGGCTCGCCATCTCTGCCCCGAGGTTAGTTTTGTGTTGGACATCGGCGGACAAGATATGAAGGCTATCTTTGTCGAGAACGGCTCGATTCAGCGTATCGAAATCAACGAAGCGTGCTCGTCGGGCTGCGGTTCGTTTATTATGACCTTTGCCCAGCAGTTGGGCTATTCGGTCAGCGAGTTCGCCGAGAAGGCAACGCTGGCGCCGCACCCCTACGACCTCGGCACCCGTTGCACGGTATTTATGAATAGCAAGGTGAAGCAGGCAATGCGTGACGGCGCAAGCGTCGAGGACATAGCGGCGGGCTTCTCCTATTCGGTCATCAAAAACTGCCTCTACAAGGTGCTTAAGTTGCAGAATATCCGTGAGTTAGGCGACCATATCGTGGTGCAGGGCGGCACATTCAACAATCGCTCCGTGGTGCGGGCTTTGGAACTTTTGACCGATTGTCGGGTCAGCATTGCGCCCTGTCCCGAGCTGATGGGAGCGTACGGTGCAGCATTATACAGTCTTGAAAAATATACGAGCGATGAAACTAAGTGAATTGGTCGAGGCGAACTCGTTCCGTGATCATACCGAGGTCTGCCCGGGCTGCGAGAACCACTGTCAGGTGCGCTGCTTTGCGTTCCCCAATGGGCGTACCTACTATTCCGGCAACAACTGCGAGCGGATCTTTGCCAACCAAAAGGAGCATACCGAGCGGGGTGTGAATATGTTTGCCGAGAAGTACAAAATGCTTTTCACCCCCGCTGTGCCTACGCCTGCGACGGGGCTGACTATCGGTATTCCGCGCGGGCTGGGCATATACGAGAATTATCCTTTCTGGCATACGCTGTTCTCGCTGTGCGGAATGCGGGTCGTGCTGTCGCGTGGGTCGAGTCCGCAACTCTACGAGCAGGGCATTCGCACCATCATGGCAGACAATATCTGTTTCCCTGCCAAATTGATGCACGGCCATGTCATGGATTTGATAGCCCGTCGGGTAGATCGCATTTTCTATCCGTGGGTCGTTTTTGAGCGGCAGGAGGACACGGAAGCCAAGAACTCGTTCAACTGTCCCGTGGTGAGCGGCTATTCCGATGTGCTGCGCAGCAGTATCAACCCCGAGCAGAACTATGGTATTCCGTTGGACGCCCCCATTATCTCGTTCCGTGATGAGCGGCTTTTGCGTCGGAGTCTGCAGGACTACCTCTCGCCGCTGGGGGTGGATAGCCGAACAATAGACCATGCCGTAACGGAGGCGCTCCGTGTGCAGCAGTCGTATCTCGACCGCCTCGAGCAGCGGGGGCTGCAGGTGTTGCACGAGGCGGAGCAGGCAGGTCGTACGGTTATCTTGTTGGCGGCGCGTCCCTACCATATCGACCCGCTCATTCAGCACAAGATAGCCGACGCTATTGCCGCCATGGGGGTGGATGTTATCACGGAGAATGTGGCTGCTCATGCGGGGCAGGGCGTCTATGGGCATATCAATGCGCTTTGTCAGTGGGCGTACCCCAATCGTATTTTCAAGGCTGCGTATATGGTGGGCACAAGCACCTATTCCCGCCTGCATATTGTCGAACTCACTTCGTTTGGTTGCGGCCCCGATGCGTTTATCTTAGACGAGGTGCGGGGTATCTTGCGCCGTTTCCATAAGAACCTGACGGTCTTGAAGATAGACGATGTGAACAATATCGGCAGCCTGCGCTTGCGGGTGCGGTCGCTCGTGGAGAGTGTGCAGTCCGCCTCGCAACCGCTCCATGCGCCTGTTTTGGCAAGTACGGCGGCGTGGACGACCAAGACTTTCGAGAAAGAAGACCGCCGTCGCACCATCCTAGCCCCGTATTTTGCCGAGGGCTATACCGAGTTTATCCCCACGCTGTTCGGCATGATTGGCTATCGGGTAGAGCCGTTGCCCATGGGCTGCCAATTGGATGCGGAGGAGGGGCTGCGTACGGCAAACAACGACATCTGCTACCCCGCCACGATTGTTATCGGCAGTATTTTGCGTGCGCTCCGTTCGGGCAAGTACGACCTGCGCAATACAGCGGTGGCCATCACGCAGACGGGTGGGCAGTGCCGTGCCTCGAACTACTATTCGCTCATCAAAAATGCCATGGTGGCAGCGGGTTTTGCCGATGTACCGGTCATCTCGGTGGCGACGGGCAAGAGTCTGGGCAACAGTCAGCCCGGTTTTGATATCCCGTGGCGCAAGATAGCCCGCCCCACACTCGAGGCGATGTACTATGCCGATGCGCTGGCAAAACTCTACTATCCGTCTGCTCCCCGTGAGCGAGAGCAGGGAGCAGCCCGCCGCCTCTACGACCGGTATATCGCTGCCGCACAGCCCCTGGTGGCAGCCCGTGACTATAAGGGTCTGCACCGCCTGATAGCGCAGGCAGCAGCGGATTTTGCTGCGGCCATAGACATGGAGAAGCAGGTGCCTGTGGTCGGATTGGTGGGGGAAATTTTTGTCAAGTACAACTCGTTTAGCAACAAGTCGGTGGTCGCGCGCCTCATCGAGCAGGGTGTGGAAGTGGTGCCGCCTGCGCTCACGGGCTTTTTCTCCACCTCGATGCCCAACGCCTACCTCAATCGGCAGTACCATATCAAGAGCGATTCTATGCCCTTGTGGCTCACCGATTTGGGGCATGCACTCATCGAGCGTGTGGCGCACACCTACGACGACTTGTGTCGTTCGTTCCCGTTCTACCGTCCGTTCACCGATATTTTCCGTATTCAGGAACTCTCCCGTTCGGTCATCAGCCCTGCGGCGGACTTTGGCGAGGGGTGGTTCTTACCGGGTGAGATTTGCGATTTGGCGGAGAGCGGCGTGCGTAAGGTGGTGTCCGTGCAGCCGTTCGGTTGCATAGCCAATCATATCATTTCCAAGGGTATAGAGCGCCGTTTGAAAGACCGTTACCCTAATCTCTCGTTGCTCTTCCTCGATTTCGATTCCGGTACATCCGAGGCGAATGTGTATAACCGACTCCATTTCTTACTCAACGACTAATTCTTTCCCATTATGACACAAGACAACATGGAGCAGCGTATCTTAGAGGCTGCCAAACAACTATTTTTCGAACATGGGTTTGCAGGCACATCCACGACCGACATTGCCCGCCTTGCGGGGTGCAACCAGGCGTTGGTGCATTACTACTATCGAACCAAAGAGAACCTATTTCGGCAGATTTTCGTTGCGCAGACGCGCAGTGTGCTGGATGCCATTAAGCAGAGTTTTGCCGAGAATATGCCTTTTGAGGCACTGCTCCGCCATTGCGTATCGTACTATTTCGATTTCCTGACCGAGAACCCGAATGTGCCGTATTTTATACTCAACGAGTTGATTAACAACCCTGTGCGTCGTGCGTTCTTGCGAGATAACTACTTGCACGACCCTGCCTATTTCGAGGTCTATACACAGCTGGAACAGCGTGTCGGCGAGGAGATAGCCGCAGGCCGTATCGTACAGACCACGCCGCAGGACATCGTGCTGAATATGGTCTCGCTCACGGCGTTCAGTTTCATTTCCAAGCCCTTGTATCAGGACATCTTGAATTGTTCCGATGCCGAATGTGCCGCCTATTTCACCCACCGCAAAGACGAGGTCATCCGTGTCCTACTCGCCTCGCTAAGACCCTAACAGCAACTCGTTAAGACCCTAACAGCAAGTAGCGAAGCGACTGGAACCAATCTCCTCAATCCTCTCAATACCAAAAACAGAGGCCGTCGGATTTCTCCGACGGCCTCTGTTATGTATTCGGTTCGGCTCGTTCTCTGAGTGCCGAGCCGTCTGTCTGCTTATTCGTTCACCAGTTTTTTTGTAATCGTTACGGTATCATCTCCTTCCACATTCGTAGTGTTCAGCGTAGCACCGCTATTCACGCCTGCAATTGCATCAATCGAGGCTTCACCACGGCTAGCAGCGTAGAATGCTTCAATCGTATTGTGTTCCAGCTTGCAGTCCGTCAAGTTCGCTGTACCAACCACACGCCCTACAAGGCTTGCTACATAACCTGACTCGCCATCTACCGACAGGTTCTTAATCGTAGTATTCTTCACCGAGCAGTTCGTCACATTCAGCGTCATACCGCCTGCCGAGAAGCCAACTAAACCGGCAACAGCTTTCACACCGCATACCTCTCCGTTGATTACATGCACATTCTCGATAGTTACCACTTGCGAACCTTGCGCATCGCCTAACACAACAGCCGCCATACCATTATAGGGGTTCGTGCTGGTCACTTTTGCATCCTTTACAGTGAAGTTTTTCAGCGTTGCTCCCTGCATAGCCGTTCCGTAGAACAAACCTACCGAATAGTTATCCGCTGCCGGTGCCACGATATTCATATTCGACAAAAAATGGTTATTCCCCTCGAATACAATCCCACGCGGGCAAATCGGGGTTATTGTAAACCC
Source organism: bacterium (assembly GCA_963591775.1). Taxonomy (GTDB): domain Bacteria; phylum Bacteroidota; class Bacteroidia; order Bacteroidales; family Paludibacteraceae; genus Colicola. The sequence goes on along the minus strand of CAVATM010000019.1, from coordinate 204 downwards.
ACCAAAATCAATATCTTGTGTAAGCGTAATGTTTTTCGTGATGGTTTTACTTGTCAGCCAAGCCCATTCCGCAGCCTTTGTAACGATATATGCACCATTTTCCACAGCAGGCTCCGTCTTTGTCACACCATCCCAAATTTCCATATTATTATCTTCCCCGTCAAATTCCGGCTTAATGATTACATTAAACTCTGTCGTCGAGGT
>CAVATM010000018.1:0-48933 GCA_963591775.1 bacterium | reverse complement strand
AGAACTTAGAGAGTATTTTTGCAGGGCTTTGAAAGTGTAAGGGATATTTTGGAAGAACTTAGAGGGTATTTCGAGAGGCTTGGGGAGAGTGATCCGGGAATAGGGTGAGTTTTGAGAATGAAGCGTTTTTGGGGGAGAAATGGAATGAAGAATAGGATAGGAAGGGGATGTTCAAGAATCGTTGGAAAAGGATTTTTTTGGGGGGATGGGTGTTAGGTGTGCGCTATTCAAAACGAATACTTTTTGAAAGGTATGCTACTCACATAGAGAGACGGTATGCAATACCGTCTCTACAGTAAGGGAATAATGTTGTGGATGAGGAACGGGGGAGAATGTTGTGGATGAGGAACGGGGAATAATGTTGTGGATGAGGAACGGGGAAATAATGTTGTGGATAAGGAACAGGGAAAGCGGTTGTGGAATATGGAGTGGGGAAGTGGGTAGGAAAGGTGTGGGTGTCGGGAGAGGGAGAAGGGGATGGAAGGAGGTAAGGAAAAGGGAATATAGCGAGCGGAAAGAGGATAAAAAGCCGGAAATAGTACGACAAGATGGTTGTAGAAGGTTTTATTTGAACAAGATTGTATATTTTGGAGCATATTGATGTGAAAATTAAACATTTTATTTTGTTTTGTGTGCAAATAGTTGTATCTTTGCACTCAACAACATCATAAATAGCTCGACTACTAAATAAATAGCTCAGCAACATCGTAAAATACCTCAACTTACTATCATAAAACTACGATTACAGCGTAATCACCTCGACAGCTATTAGAAATATATCGGCTACATTGTAAATTCTGGACTACTTATCATAAATACCTCAGGTACGATCATAAATAGCTCAATTACTAACATAAATAATTCGACTACAGTGTAATCACCTCGACTATAGTAAATATCTCTACTACTATCATGAATAATACATCGACTGCAACATAAGCACCTATAACTTATCGTAAATACATCGACTATATCGTAATCACTATATCATAAACCACCTAACCTATTCGTACTAACCACTATGTTTCGGAACTATATTCCGCTGACGATTGTTTTTTTCTCTACCCTGCTATCTGCGATGCTTGTGTCGTGTGTGCCCTATTCGGATTCACGACACACAATTGCCGTGGCTGACAGTCTGGATGCGGAACGCAAACTCTATTCGGATACGGCTGCGCTGACCACTGCCATCGAGTCGATGGACAACCTGTGGGGAAAACTGGTCGCCCGAGAAATGCTCGCAAAAGCTTACTACTACCGCGGGCGAAACTATGAACGCAACAAAGAACTAGTATGCGCTGCCGCTGCAGACTACATCGCCTGCGACAAGTTGCGCCCAAACAACGACTTGCTCAGAGGGCGTGCCAACTCGTGTATGGCCTATATTTGCGCCCTGCAAGAAGATTATGCCTTGGCCTGCGTCTATTGCACTCGTGCACTCGATTATCTGGCAGAGACGGAAAAAAAGTACTATTATGCCCATGCGCTGCTGAATATGTGCAGTTGCGAACTGAACGGCGGAAACATGGAGCGTGCCGACCAACTATGGCGAGAGGCGGAGACTTATACGCAAACAATGGATAGTTCTTTCCTGGGACGCCTATTGGGCGTACGGGGCTCGTACTACTTGGTAGCACAACAACATGACTCGGCGTTGTACTACTTGGACAAAATCTCATTTGAGCGACTAAGCCCCCACCAACAAGCATATTACCATAAGCAGAAAATGCTGTGCTACTATGCCAAAGGCGACAACGAAAAAGCGGAAGAGTTGGCAAAACGGGTGATAGAAAACTCGAACGAAGCCTCGTATCTGGCACAAGCATACTCGACACTGCTCTATATTCATATTCAGGATGATGACAGTCTGAATGTGCCGGTGGAATATGCACGACCCCGCATTGAGGCAGAGAAAAAACTGCGTAATGAACGGGAAAAATATACTGCCGCCGTCGAGCAACTGCGTATGTACTCGGACGCCCCATACCCCTATCTGCCCTGGCTGACTGTGGTAATACTGATGGGCGTGATAGGTATGGTGCTGATGGGAATCCTCTATTTTGCGATATATAACTTCAAACTGCTGCTGTCGCACAAAGACAAGACTATTCAGCACAAAGAACAGCAGATAGTGCGTCAAAAAGAGGAACACCAAGAACAGATACGCAGCATAGAACAACAATATGTGCAAGAAAATGTGAGTTATCTGCACCAAGTGAGTCTGTTCTTAGGCAAAGTGGAGGCCATCCGGAATACCTACCCCGAACCGCCTGCCCGCTGGCAACAGATAAACAATCTGTACTACGACACAAAACCCGTCTTTGCGCAGTTTGCCGCAAGCGCACGGGAACATAAGCTGACCGACCGAGAAACCATCTACTGTATCTATCTGATACTATACAAAGATGTGGTATCGAAACAGATAGCCGACTATATGTGCTACTCGCCCAACGGAATAGGAACACTGAAACAACGCGTCTCGCACAAATTGGGATGCTCCGCCGCTGACCTATATGAGACCTGCCTGAGAATAGCCTCGAAGACCGAATAAGCGACAAAGACCCTTGTGGAAAATAGTGAACGAGGAAGGTACAATTTTGTACCCTACGACTGCACCACATCATTGTGTGCATTGCGAAAAAAAAAGTGCGCTGATAATCTGATGATTACAGCGCACTTTGTGCATGTTTATTTTTTGTGCAATTTATATTTATGTTGTAACTTTGTAATCGATTTTCCGAGCAATGATACGGAAAATAGTACACCTTACGAATCCATAAAAAACGCACATAGGGGTTAAACCGCCGATATCCTATTGTATAAAACTACAAACCCCTAAGACAACACAAATCAAAATCCACCCAAAATGAATGTGTCCGACGAGAAGTCGCACCGAGAAAAGAGAAAATTAGGCTAATATAGTGTAACCGACACGAAGGGGACTACACCGAGTATTTTTTAATGGTCAGTTTAAGAATATACTTGGTGTAGCCCTCTTTTTTGTGCGTTAGTCATAGGAAAGGCTGCATGAATGGATAAGAGGGGCTCCATAAATGCGGATTTTTTGGGGGACAAATAAATGCCATTAAAATTTCAATGGAACAAATATGGCCAAATATAGACCAAGAATTGCTGCGATAGGTGAAAAAAAGAGATGGGACGGTATGGAATAGCGTCTCTACAAGAGTGGATGTGGATTAGCCATTAATTCTCAGAATGCCTGATTCGTAATGCCTAATTCCTAATTAGAACTCTCTGATAGGGCGGAGAGAATGTCGGAATAGGAAAAACCACGCTGTAAGAGAAAACGGATGAGTTGGTTTCGCTGCCGGTCTTGTTCTTGGTCACGCTGCGAGTTGCGCTGAAAGGTACTCCGTGAACGGTTTGTCGCAGGGGCTTGTGAGGCGCTCCGGAGCGATGAGCCATGAGAAGAGCGGAGGGAACGGGATTTCTGCGAGATGAGTGAGTGTAAAATGCGATTATACTCGATTTCATCGATAGAATTGAGTGCCTCCTGAATAGCCGACGAAGGCAAACGATGCGCCTGCAGGTGAGCCTGTATTTTGACTTTTCCCCACGACTGATAGAGCAACTTATCGTGCGCAAAGGCGTGACAATAGCGGGCGTCGTCGAGAAAATGGGAGTCGTAGAGATGGTCGAGAATGGAATCGATGTACTCCGACGGGCAACCCCATGCATAGAGTTTGGTACAAACCTCGTCTGCACAATGCTCGGCACGGGCACAATAGGCTTCGGCTCGAGAGCGAAATTCGTTCGGTTTCAACGGGTTTTCAGCGGGACAAAGGCCGTCCTGCGGAGTATCTATGGGAGTGGTTCGGGGCATTGGGAAGGAGTGTTTAGAAAATGAAGGGGGGGCTACAGGGCGCTATAGGTCGGAACGATGAGCATAGAGCATGCGGGGCTTGCCGAACATATCGGAACGGAGCAGGGTGTCGGGGTAGTCCAAAGAGCGGAGTAGGCGAGCAGTGGCATCGGCATAGCGTTCATTGAGCTCGAAAAAAAGGTGCGGCGCCGTTCTACCTTCGGCAATGGTTCGGTAAAACAGCAACGGATCGGTATCCGGAACAAAGAGCGCAGACGCCGGTTCGTAGTCTAACACATTGGCATCCATATCGGCTCGCTCGCACTCGCAAATATAGGGCGGGTTGCTTACCAAGAGGTCGAAAACACCGATGGATTCGGACAAAATGTCTGCTTGGCGACAACAGATGGACAACCCGTTGCGCTCGGCGTTCTCTTGGGCTACGGACAAAGCTTCCCGGCTGATGTCGAACGCCGTGACTTGCCAAGCGGGAAAGAGTTGCTTGAGCGCCAAAGCGATACAACCGCTGCCGGTGCCGATATCGGCGACCCGAAGCGGAACTTGTGCAGAAGGCTGCATAATCTCTCCGATGAAATCGACCAATTCTGCCGTTTCGGGGCGAGGAATGAGCGTGGCGGGTGTGACCCGCAAATCGAGCCCCCGCCACAAGGTATGCCCGAAAATATATTGGATGGGCTCTTTTTTACGCAAACGAGATAGCACGATTTCGATATCCGAATAATTTTTCGTATCTTTGCAGCCACTAAGAAGTTGGGTGCGACTCAGGCCGCTGACCTCCTCCAAAATCCACCACGCCATATCACGCAATTCGGAATCGGGGTAGATGCCTTGCAGTTGGGACTGAATGTAACGAATGGTTTGAATCATGGCACAAAAGTACGCAAAAATAATGGATTACGCAAAATACATAGACCGCTGTATCGCCCTTGCCAAACTGGGTGAATACTATGTTGCCCCCAATCCGATGGTGGGCGCGGTGCTGGTGCGGGATGAGGATGAAAAGATAATAGGCGAAGGATGGCACAGACAGTACGGAGGACCGCACGCCGAGGTAAATTGCTTTCGAGATGCAGAGGCACACGGGGAGAAAACAGACTACAAGCACTGTACGCTGTTTGTTAGCCTCGAACCCTGCAGCCACTATGGGAAAACGCCGCCTTGTGCCAAACTGATAGTAGAAAAAGGGGTAGGGCGAGTGGTGGTAGGTATGCAAGACCCGAATGCGCTGGTTGCCGGACGGGGCGTGAATATGCTACGGGAAGCCGGAATAGAAGTAGTGGTGGGCGTACGGGAAAAGGAATGTCGAGAACTGAACAAGCGTTTTCTCTGTCTGCACGAGAAAAAACGCCCCTACATAACGCTCAAATGGGCGCAAACGGCGGACGGATTTGTGGACCGGCTGCGCACAAGCGAGGAGGTGGGGGAGCAGGTGCGAATCTCGACCCCGCTGACCAAAGAACTGGTTCACAAGATGCGGGCGGAAAACATGGCCATCATGGTAGGCACTCGCACGGCACTGCTCGACAATCCAAAACTGCTGAATACCCGTTGGGTTGGACGAAATCCGTTACGGGTAGTGCTCGACCGAACCGGAAAAATACCCGCTGACAGCAACCTCTTTTCGGGCGATGCGGAAACGATAGTGTATCGGGAAAAAACGGATTGGGAAACGGTGCTGACAGATCTTGCAAGCCGAAACATCCACTCGATATTGGTGGAGGGCGGACCGACGCTGCTGAACGCCATTCTGCAAAGCGGGGTGTATGACGAACTGCACATAGAGGTGTCGCCGGAGCGCATCGGGCAGGGTGTGGAAGCACCGAAAGTGACGCTGCCTGCCGAGGCGGTACGCATAGACGGACGAATGCTCTACACGATACGGCACGAATAGCGTGGGTTTTGGCGTGGTTTTTGAACAAAGAAGCAAAATTGTAGAGAAACAGACACAAGGACGGCGAAAAAGAGATGCGAAAAATAGGCAAAATAGCCCTAATTGGCATGGCGGGACTGCTGCTCGGAGGATGTACAATCATCGACGAGAAGCGGCACAGAGGTATGGCCGTGGAACTGGACGGACACCGGCTGTCGTATGCTACGCTGGACTCGCTGACGGCGAACCTGTCGGGAGTGGATAGTGCGGTGGTGGCGGAACGCTATGTGCGGCAATGGGCCAACGACATACTTTTTGCCAAAGCGGCGCAGGACGGAACGGACAAACAGATAGAAGAACTGGTGGCCGACTATCGCCGATCGCTCTATGTGCATAAATACGAATCGGAATTGGTGGCACGGCGCATGCCGAAAACGGTGGAAGACACGGTGGTGAAACAACTATACGAACGGAACGCCGACCGATTTCTGCTGAAAGAAAGCATACTGAAGGGGCTGCTGCTGGTAGTGCCGAACGGGACGCCCAACATAGAAAAGAAACTATACAAATGGTTGGAAGACCTGAGTCCGGAAAACCTTGAACACATAGAGAAATATGCGTATCAGTATGCCACGGTGTATGAACTATTCACCGACCGATGGCAGTCTGCCCAACAACTGCAACTCTATCTGCCCACCGAAGCGGGCGAACTGAACAACCTGCTCAAACAGCAAAAACGCATCATGGTGAGCGATTCGGTTTCGACCTACATACTGCAAGTGACGGACAAACGATTGGCCGGCGAACAAATGCCGCTCGATTTTGCCCGACCCGAAATAGAAAAAAACATACTAAGCCGCCGACAAGTGGATTTTCTACGCACTGAACGGGAAAATCTGTACGACGAGGCCGTGAAGAAAAAGCAAATTCATTTCTATGAAAAATAAATTCCTTTTGGCGGTTGCCGCTATGGGCAGCCTAACACTATCGGCGCAAAACAATGTGATCGATGAGGTGATTTGGATTGTGGGCGATGAGGCCATACTGAGAAGCGAGGTGGAAGAGGAACGGCTGCGTGCGCAATACGAGGGACAACAGATAGCGGGCGACCCCTACTGCGTGATACCCGAACAGATAGCCATTCAGAAACTGTTTCTGCACCAAGCGGAGATAGACTCGGTGGTAGCCAACGAGTCGTCGGTGAGCCATCAGGTGGATATGCGTATCAACTACTACATATCGCAGATAGGCTCGAAAGAGAAAATGGAGGAATACTTCCGCAAGACCAGCAGCGAGATACGGGAAGAGATGATGACCTCGGTGCGCAACCAGATGATCATCCAACAGATGCAGCAAAAACTGACGGAACACATCAAACCGACACCCGCTGAGATACGCCGATACTACAACTCGCTGCCGCAAGACTCGATACCGATGATGCCGGCACAAGTGGAGGTGCAGATATTGTCGTTTGAGCCGCCCGTGCCCGTGGAAGAAACGGAGCGTATCAAAAGCCAACTGCGGGATTTCACGGAGCGTGTGAATTCAGGGAAAGCCGATTTTGGTATGCTGGCACGCATGTATTCGGAAGATACGGAGTCGGCAAAACGAGGCGGCGAGTTGGGATTTGTCGGCAAAGGACAACTGGTGAGTGAGTTTGCAGATGTGGCATTTAACTTGAACGACCCGAAACGGGTGAGCCGTATCGTGCAAACGGAATACGGATATCACATCATTCAACTGATTGAGAAAAAAGGAGAACGAATCAACTGCCGACACATTCTGCTCCGACCCCGTGTGAGCAGCGTGGACAAACAAAATGCGCTGCAAAAACTGGACACGCTGACACAGCAGATTCGCAATGGGGAGATCAGTTTTGAGCAAGCCATTATTCGCTACTCGGAGGACAAAAATACGGCGATGAATGCGGGTATAATGACCAATCCGAACACCGGAAGCAACCGATTTGAATACCAAGATCTGGCACCCGAGATAGCCAAACAAATCTACACGATGCAGGAAGGCGATGTGTCGGCTCCGTTTGTGATGATGGACCCAACCAAAAACAAAGAGGTGTGCGCCATCGTGAAACTGCGCAAAAAAACCGATGTGCACCGTGCGAACCTGACAGACGATTTCCAGACCATAAAGGGTATGCTCGAACAAAAACAGTCCAATGAGTTTCTACACAACTGGATTCTGCAAAAACAAAAGGCGACCTTCATACAAATAGACCCCGAATGGGCCGGCTGCGACTTTGAGTACCCGGGATGGATCCATGAGTAATTAGGAATTTGAAATTATGAATTAGGAATGATGGGTGTGAGGGGAAATAGAACGATATGGCTGGGCATTGTGCTGGGCGTGTGTGGGGGCATGCATGCACAGACGATGGTGTATCTGGAGCACTCGGAAAAACTGAGTTTTGACGAGGAACGCATTGCCGATGCACAGATACTGAGCGGGAATGTGATATTCCGACACGACGACGCACTGATGTACTGCGACTCGGCCTATTTCTATGAGAAAACAAACTCGATAGATGCATTCGGGCATATTCGGTTTGTACAAGGCGATACCCTATTGGGCTACGGCGACAAGTTGTACTACAACGGAAACACTAAACTGGCACGACTGCGGAAAAATGTGCGACTGGTACACGGAAAAGACAACCCGACCATACTGACCACAGACAGCCTGAACTACGACCGAGTGCGGGACATCGCGTACTATTTTAGCTTCGGCTCTATTCGGGACAGCCTGAACACACTCGACTCGGAATGGGGGCAATATACGCCCAACACCAAACAGGCTGTATTCAGCCGAGAGGTGAAACTGACCAACCCGAAATTTGAACTGACCTCGGACACACTGCTCTACAATACGGAAACACATATTGCCGACCTGGTAAGTCCGACAAAGATAGTGTACGAAAAAGAAACGAATATCTACTCGTCGAAGGGGTGGTATAACACGGAAACGGAACGCTCGATGCTGCTGAACCGCTCGGTGGTGGAACAGACTGACGGAAAATCGCTGACGGGCGACACGATATTCTACGACAAACGGGAAGGCTACGGGCGCATACTGGGGCGGATGGTGATGAAAGACACCGTGAACAAAGCTACCCTGATGGGCAACCGAGGGGAGATGTTCAACGACGGCGAGGCCGGCTATGCGACAGACAGCGCACTGATGGTGGATTGGGCGGATTCGACCACCTACGCCTACATGCACGCAGACACGCTATTCACGGAGGAAATAGCGTATCGGCTGGAACGAATTGTGGCACGGGACAGCGTATGGCAAGACAGCCTGATGGTGGCACAAGCACCGGACACAATAGCGATAGACACTACCTATCGGCGCATGCGGGCTTTCCACAATGTGCGGGTATATAGAAATGATATACAAGCGGTGTGCGACTCGCTGGACTACATCGGCAAAGACTCGGTGATGACCCTGTACCGTGACCCCGTGTGCTGGAGCGAGAGCAATCAAATATCGGCAGACACGGTGCGAATCTATGTACGGAACGGGAAAGTGGACTATGCACACGGGAAAGGAAATGCACTGACCGTGAAACAAGAAACACGGGACTACTACGACCAAATGACCGGAAAAGAGATGATTGCCTACATCCGTGAGGGAGAGATAAAAGAAGTGGATGTGAACGGAAATGCGATGACGGTTTTCTATCCGCAAGACGACGACAGCACCTACATCGGGGTGAATACGACCCAATCGAGCTATGTGAAAGTGTATCTGGAGGAACAGAAAATACATCACATCCTATTCACGGCAGAAACGACGGGGGTACTCTATCCACTCGACCAAGTGGCGAGCGGGAAAGACCGATTGGGCGGGTTCTTCTGGGCAGAACAGGAACGCCCCCGTAGCAAGGAGGATGTATTCAGCCGACCAAAACGCACGCTTCGTCCTACGGCGGGCATACTGAGCGCAACGGCAGAAGAAGAACCGAAAAAAGCCGTTGAAACCGAACAAAATCAGCATAAAGGAGAGGATAGAAGTCCTCGAAAACTGAAAAGCACGGGAACATTAAAGTAACTATACATACAGAAAACCGATTGACAAGATGAAACGAAATGTAGTACGATGCGTGTTGGCCGCTATGCTGGTGGCCATAGCGGGAACGGCAAACGCACAGGAATTGCCGCAAGGACTGGGCGTGCAGATAGGATTCGCTGAGCCGATACTGCGACTGAACACGGGAAACAGCAACTATAAGGCCGACTCGCTGGCAAGCACCGTGAAACTGAACGGTATGAAAGTGGGACTGGTGTATGATGTGAGTTACATAAAAGGATTCGGCTCGTCGATAGGTATCAACTATACCATTGCCGGAGGACATACGGATTGGACACAGGCAAACAGCCTGCAGATGTACCCTCAGACCCGCACGAAAAGTGTGTATCAGGAATTGGAGCTGTTTGTAGATTGGCAATACAAATTTGAGATAGCCAAACAGACCTATATCATTCTCTATTCGGGACCGACCATACAATGCGCACTGGCGTATAATCAGCGTACCTATACGAAAGATATAGAGGGCGATGTGACAAAAGGCGATGCAGTCTCACGCTACGACTACAAAGACGACGACAAACTGTCGGATCTGAAGCGACTGAATGTGACATGGGGTTTGGGAGCCGGATTTCAGTATCAACGGTACTACCTCCGTGGCGGGTATGACTTCGGACTGATAAACCCATACAAGATAAAGAACTTTAACGAGATAGACGGTATAGACCGCTACACGAGAGGACGGCTTGACCAATGGAATATACGATTGGGCATCTACCTATGGCAACGGTAAGGCAAAAACGCAAAAACAATACCCCACAACTATGAAAAAATGGCGTCGATAGGTAGGCCTATCGGCTGAGAATAAGAGAAGACAAAACGACAGGTATATACAACCCTTTTGACAGAATACTACAACTATGATACCTCGAGAGAAAATAGAACAAGTGATAAACACCGCCCGAATAGAAGAGGTGGTGGCAGACTATGTGACCCTGCACAAACGGGGCTCAAACCTAATCGGACTATGTCCGTTCCACACAGAGAAAACAGGCTCGTTCACCGTCAGCCCGAGCAAAGGAATATACAAGTGCTTCGGCTGCGGCAAGTCGGGGCATGCGATAGGGTTTGTGATGGATATAGAGAAATGCTCGTATGTGGATGCGGTGAAACAGGTGGCCAAAAAATACCACATAGAGATAGAAGAACGACAACTAACCGAGCAGGAACAGCAGCGGCAAGACGACAGAGAATCGATGTCGGCGGTAAATGAGTTCTGCAACAAATGGTTTCAACGCCAACTGAAAGAGACCGAGGAGGGGCGGGCCATCGGGTTGGCATACTTCCACGAACGAGGATTGCGGGATGATGCCATAGCGGCTTTTCAGTTGGGCTATTCGCCCGAGAAGGGAAATCAGTTGGCCGTGGCACTGAAAAAACAAGGATTCACCGAGAAATATATCACCAACGACCCGGAGACACGAATCGGTGTCGGGGTGTGCGGACGAAGCGAAGACGGACGAATTTACGACCGCTTTCGCGACCGTGTGATGTTTCCGATATTCAGCATATCGGGCAAGGTGGTGGGATTCGCCGGGCGCATAATGCGCAACAAAGAAAACACCGGAAAATATACCAATTCGCCCGAATCCATCGTGTATTCGAAGCGCAAACAACTATATGGACTCTATCAAGCCAAGAGCGAGATAAGCCGACAAAACTTGTGCTACCTGGTGGAGGGACAGATGGATGTGATATCGATGTATCAGTCGGGCATAAAAAATGTGGTTGCGAGCGGAGGAACGGCACTGACGGAGGAACAGATACAACTTATCGCACGACTGACGCAAAACATAGTGGTACTATACGACGGCGACAAGGCGGGCATACATGCGGCACTGCGGGGTATAGACATGTTTCTCGAGAACGGATTCAATGTGAAGGTGGTGCTGCTGCCCGACGGTGAAGACCCTGACTCGTATGCACAAAGCCACAATGCGTCCGATTTCATCGAATATATCGATAGCCACAAAACGGATTTTATACGATTCAAGATACAACTGCTGCAGGAACAGATGAAGGATGACCCGAATCAGTATGCAGGTGTAATTCATAGTGTGGTGGAATCGGTGGCACTGATACCCGACATGATAACACGGCAAGTGTATCTTAAGGATGCAGCGCAGCGATTGCATGTTGAATATACCCTTCTTGCTAAGGAATTGGTTCGGCAAAGAGCGGAAAAAACGAGCCAATGGAAAAAAGAACAGCAGGAAAAAGAACAGCGAGAACGATATGCACGCATGATGCAGTCAAGCATCGGGATACAACCACCGGGCGGATTGCAGGCTGCCGGACCGTCGGAGACAGGGGGCGGAAATACAACGGCTGAGGCTGCGACACCAGTGGTGCAGGAGGGAGAAGAGAGGATGAAAAAAAGAAACCTGATGGCGGAGCGACTGACGGAGAACTACAGAAACCTGCTCAGAATGATTGTACGGTATGGGGAAGAGCCGTTTTTTGCCGATGAAAACGGCATAAATTGGACGGTGGGAGATTATATTTTAGGGAACCTCGACGCCGACCAGATAGCCGCTCCCAATGCGCTGTATCAGAAAATGGTGGATGAATACAGAGCAAACTGTAAGACGGAAGGATTCAAAGCGGATCAGTTCTTTAAGTTTCATAGCGATATAGAGGTGAGCCGATTGGGTATAGAACTATTGTCTGCCCCTTATCAGCTGAGCCAGATATTTGAGCAGCCGGAATTGAAACTGCCCAACCAGCCGCAAACAGAGGGAAAAGAAGGACTGTCGATAGAGGAAAAAGAGGAACGGGCGCATCTGGCCGACCGTGTGCGGCGACTGCTGCTGGAGATAAAAGTGACCGCCGCTGAACAACGCATTGACGAGGTGGAGAAAGAAATAAAGGAACGGCAAAACTGCGATGACCTCAGCCAGATACGGCCGCTGATAGAACTGCGGACACAACTGCTGCAATTCCGTAACTTGCTATGCCAAGAACTGAATAGAGGAATACTGTAGACAAAATGATTTATTCGCACTTTTATCGCAACAGTAGTATTCATATACCTCAAAATACATACTTTAGAATTTGAAATTCAAAATTCATACTTAGAACCGATGCTGTTTGGAGAGATTGTATATGGACCGATACACTCACGGAGATTGGGCGTGTCGCTCGGCATGGAACTGATGCCACTGGAACATAAAGTATGCACATTCGACTGTGTATATTGCGAGTGTGGGTTCAACAAAGCCGTAACTCATCCGCAACTGCCGACACGAGAACAGGTGCGCGAAGCATTGGAAAAGAAATTGCAGGCTTTGGCCCAAGAAGGGACTCGGATAGACGTAATCACATTCAGCGGGAACGGAGAGCCGACTCTGCACCCTGATTTTAAGGGAATCATAGAGGACACCTGCGCACTGCGTGACCAATACGCACCGCAAGCAAAGGTGTCGGTGCTGTCGAACTCGACGCAACTGGGGCGTGCCGATGTGGTGGAAGCGCTGAGGCTATGCGACAATAGGATTCTGAAACTGGATTCTGCCATTGACCAAACGATGCGGTTGATTGATGCACCGGTGAATGCAGGGCTGACTACTGCACATATTGAAGAGTTGATTCGGGAAAGCTTCGGGAAAACAGAAAAAAGTGGTAGAAAAAATACATGTAGTATAGAAGATAATTACAATAAAGAAGATAATAACAGTAGTAGAAAAAATACATGTAGTGTAGAAGATAGTGAGAGTGGGGAGTGGTATGGGGATTTTATATTGCAGACTTGTTTTCTTAGGGGAACGGTGGGCGTGCGAAAAGACGGAACCATCGGACACGGAGAGGAACTGAACGACACTACCCACGGCACGGCAAGAATCGACAACACCACCCCCGAAGAACTCGACGCATGGTACGCCGCCGTGGACCGTATGCGGCCTCGAGAGATAATGATATACGTGATAGACCGTGCTACGCCTGTACACGCACTCGAAAAAGTGAGCCGAGAGGAAATGGAAAAAATTGCCGCTCCGCTGCGGGAGAAAGGGTATAAGGTGGTGATCAGTTGAGAGAAGGCTAGAAGGACTAGGAGAGCTAGGAGAACTAGAAGAACTAGAAATTATAGGAGGTATAGGGAATGTTGAGCGTTTTGTTGAGAGTCTGTGTATGAAAATTTTGGTGGCGCCATTGAATTGGGGGCTGGGGCATGCGGCACGGTGCATTCCGCTCGTCAGAAAGTATGTAGAGGCGGGCGATGAGGTACTGCTCGGCGGCAACGGGGAATCGCTCGTGCTGCTGCATAAACATTTTCCCGATTTGCGAACCGTTACGCTGGCACCCCTAGAGGTGACCTACTCCGCCGGAAACCGTCAAGTGGGGGCTATGGTGCATGCGCTGCCAAGCCTAATTCGGTCGGCATGGCAGGACCATCGGATGCTGGAAAAATTGCTCCAACAGGAAAAAATAGACCTGGTGGTGTCCGACAACCGATTCGGACTATTCGCCAACTACACACAGACGCAAAAAACGCTGTTCTCATCGAGAAAAACAGACCAAGAGGGGAATAAGGTGCGAACGGAGGTACGGTCGGTATATATCACGCATCAGTTGCATATCATGTTGCCGAAAGGGTGGAGATGGGCAGAACCGATAGCGGAGTGGGCACACCGACAAGTATGGAAACACTATGACGAGGTGTGGGTGCCCGACCGAAAAGAGAACGGACTGAGCGGCAAACTGAGCCACGGGGTGACAAACGACCCGCGCGTGCAATTCATCGGAACGCTGTCCCGATTTGAGGGGTGCGCAGGCATGGAAATAGAAAGCGACTACAAAGACTATGAGGTGGTGGCCGTGCTGAGCGGACCGGAACCGCAACGCAGCCTGTTTGAGAAAACGATACAGGAACGCTATGCGGGGCGGACGGAACGGGTGCTGATAGTGGAAGGAAAAGTGAACCGACCACCGACACGGCTCAGACACGGAAACATAACACGAGTGGCGCACCTGAACGATACGGACATGGCGGCAGCCCTGCTGGGGGCAAGGAAAATAATAGCCCGCTCCGGCTACTCGACGCTGATGGACCTCGACGCACTCGGCGTGACGGAAAAAGCGGAATGGGTGGCGACTCCCGGGCAAAGCGAACAAGAGTATTTGGCGGATCGGCTACGGAAGAAATAGCGTTTTTGTAGCAATAAACAGGGTAAAAGTGCGTTTTTGCTGCAATATAGGGGGGGGGGGGAGTGTGAAAACGACAAAAAATAGTACCAAATTAGTAGGAAAGAGGCAGAAAGGTTTGGCTACTTGGAAAGAAAGTTGTATCTTTGCGCCCGCTTTTAGGATGCTAAAATATGAAATATCGGTACTGAGATATTAATTTCAGTACTACGACAAAAGCAAAGAAAAGACCCCTCGGCGGAATCGATACGCACGAAGCCAATTCCGCCAACGGGGAGAAAAGGTATTGATCTGAGCCTCTGTACGACAATGAACCAAGAAAAAAAGATGTCGTGTAGGGGTATGATGTGTGCGGAAGAGAATAGGGTAACGGATGGAAATGATTGCAGGCTAAATTCAAAAAACTACAAAAAACAATAGAACTATAAACCTACATGGCGCCCGACGGATGGGAATCTTTCGGGCCGATGGCAAACAATGACTATAAGATGAAAAGTGATGCAAACATGGGTGTGTGGCTAAATTCAACAGCAACAGCATACACCGGAAACATGGGGCAAAGAGAGGAATCCTATTCCGGCTCAAATCGCAACGGGGTGAACGCCTCGATGCAGACTACGAGTGCGTATCTGAATCGATATGCAAAACCTGCTGAGAATCAAATCGGGTATAACCAACGAACCGCAAGTTCGTTCGGATCGACGACGATGCAGGGTGCGATGTGCCCTGTAGGCACCGGCTCGTTTGTGGCTATCAACGAACAAATGGAATACGGCGTTGTGGGCTACGAGACGGTGGAAGAATCGGCGGGGCTGATGCGTGCCAAACGACCCGGCGGCGATGAGGCAATAGGACAGTTGGTGCCCATAGGCGATATGGTGGTGCCGATGCTGGTGTGCGCCATGGTGTATGCTGCCACCAAAGCCATCCGAAAAATTGTGAAACAAAGCAAATAAAATAAGACTATGAAGACAACGAAACATATTGCAATGTGGGTGAGCCTCATGGCGGCTCTATGGGTGTCGATGCCTGCTGCGGCGAAACTAATGCCCGACAATACCTGGTATGTGTTCGGCGACACGGTATCGCTCGGTTATCCGCGTGTTACCTATACGAATGTAGTGCGACAGATAACGAAATCGGACTACGATGACCAAACTTACGGCAAGGAGGGTATCTATAGCACGGAAACGGAAGGTACGGAAACCTACTACTTCTATTCGATGGCGTACAGAGATACGACCTACCTCGTGTTCTCGGCACAACAAGATGAAAACGGGGAGGACCAGATTATCGGATACGGCGGACGTGCGACCTCGCTGAACGATCTATGGTATATTGTGGATTGTACGCCGTATCTCCCGACTGTGAGCGCTGAAGACAATATGTACTGGCCGCGTGAGCGAGTGCGGATGCGTGCCAAGAACCTGAAAACGGGAAAATGGATTGCCTATAAGACCGACGCAAGAGGGGAAGTGGTGCTGGACCTCGTGGCTGACTCGACGAAATCGAGCCTGTTTGGCTACTATATGGACGAGGAAGAGCCGAACTATCACTTCTACGACACGGATCGGGCGACCTCGTTCCTGCCGGTGTTCTATCAGGACGATGGTGCCTACTATATGCAGTCGCAAGCGAAAGATGAGGAGATATCAATAGAAGGCACAAAGGCTGCGGGGAACTATGTAAAAACCTCGCGCACGCGTAACTATATATTCAAACTGGAGGCATCGGCGAGCTATTTTATGCAATGCTTCCAATGGACGCAAGCCAATCGGACCTCGTTCTCGATAGAAGCAAGCCCTATCTCCATACTATTCGGCTACGCAAAGGACAAGGCGGCTGCCACAGCACAAAAGACGACACAGAATTATCATGTGACGCTGACCGACTCGACGAACCTATATTGTGTATACGCACGCGCGCATGGCCTGAAGTCGCAAGACATCATGCTCACGGCACCGAAAAAGGTGGACGATGCCACCACCCTGATAAACGACTACGGAATAGAGGCAAAATTCTACTGGGCGTCGAACGGGACGGGTTCGTACACAAACCTGCTGTCTGCGTTGAAATCGGAGCAGATAAACAACAACCTATCGAATGTGGCGGCCTACCAAAACGAAAAGCCCCGCAACATGCTGACTCGCAGCGAGGCAACCCACAACGGAGTATGGAAAATAGAACTGACTCCCGACAGCGTGAGCCCGTACAATGTGGTGGAGACTGCTCTGCAAAGCGCCGGTGCGCCCGTGAACTACAACGATGCGCTGGTGTGCGACATAGTGAACAAAAAGGATAATACGGTACTCCAATCGCTGGCGACCAGTGTGGCGCGTACTGCTTATCGGCAAACCGCCTCGACGGACTCGATCTATGTGACGGTGAATCCGGTAAGCCCCATGCTGCCGGCTACGGGCGGAACAGCGGAGTTTACCTATAGTTTCGAGGAGGTGAAGACCGAGATACGCTACACGGCGGCGGGCGTGATAGACTCGGTATATACGAACACGCACAATGCGGTGGCGATGAAAGACCTCGATCAAGTGCAGTTTGCGCTGCGTACGGAGGATAATCAGGATTTTACGGACATTTGGATAACCGACCTGAAAGTGGATACGGCAAACAGCAAGGTAACATTCAAGTATGTGACCAACAATAGTGTGGATATACGAAGCGTAAAATTGGTTTGTACTGCTACGAGAGGAAACTATCATAGCACCTCGTTCAACTATATACAGCAATACACATTGGCTAATGTTGGCAAAATCAATTTTGTGCATACCAAGGGTGGCTATGGAGACCTGATGCCGAAAAATGCACGGGGTATACGCTATCAGCAGGTGCATACGGTGGAGAAAACAATATATTATAAAGCGGGAGAGGAGATTGCCTTTGTGGCTAATGAACCTATTATGCAAGGCTATTGGCGTTGGTATGACTACGACAGCGATCTTGACCCGCAATACTATTGGGATGGAGAAACAGTAAAGCAGACAAGCAATTTCTGGAAGAATGTTCCCAAAAATAACTACTACGATGGGAGTTCTAATAAATGTTTGTTTCTGACCATTAATGCCAACATTCCAAGTGCTTCACGCGGATATTATTGGGCGACATCAACATATCAAAGGTGGATTTTGGATAAGGGGTGGAAGAAAGAAACTTATCAGTATTTCCCCGCTTCGGAAATTACTAAGGATTTTGAGCAAATGATACCGAAGATAAATGCATGGTCGGATAAACAGAAACGGAATATCGCATTGGATGCGAGTGCCTATCAAGATATTGTTGTAAATGATACTATGATCCAAGAACCGACGCTGTCGTATCGGCAGATTTGGCACTTGCTGCCGGCGGAGGACATGGCTGACTCGCTGATGAAATGTACCTCGGCGGACAATCCCTACGAAACACATGAGTATATTGCCCTGACCGGACAAGATGTGTATCTGGCAACCAACTTGACGCACCGGAACTATGCATATCACCAATCGGAACTGTCGTATTGGTATTATGGAACAAATAGTAGTTTGAAACAAGTAGGATCGAATGCGAATGCTAAATGGAAAAAGCGAGAATCGACGAACGGTGGTGCATCGTATGGCGGCTGGAGCGACCTGACCGATAATTACCAGAATGATTATCAGAAGGTAAACTCCTCAACAGCCAAGGTAATCCAATATGCATTGTATGTGCCGGGCTCGAATACGATAGATGGGAAAGACCTGTACATAGCTACCTTTACGGTGACATTCGTGCCACAAACGAGTTATGGTCCGTCGAAGACGGAACTGATGTCACGCACAGAGGTAGCGGAGAACTACAACCTACTGGCAGAACAGAACTTCAACTTCGGTACAAAAGCAGGAAGCCTTGACACTACAGGAATGGTATTCTATCCGTATCCACTGGCTGCCGACAACTCTTCGTTCGGATTTGTGTTTGATGCCGCCGGCAATACACAACACAAACGAGTAGGACCGATAGATAATGCGAAGAATTTCCCGTTCTATGGTGAGTACTGTTTGGTGAATCAAGTTACCGGCTATGATTGGGCAATAGGCAAACAGCATGGTGGGGCTGCGAACGGATATATGCTGTATGTCGATGGAAAGATGCAGCCCGGTTTGGTGACGACCATCTCGACAGATGCGCAGTTATGCTCCGGACAACAGATGTATTGCTATCTGTGGGTATCTAACCCGGCTAAAAAAAGTACAAACGGTACGGGTAATACATTGCCTATATTCCGTTTTGATATCCAAGGACGCAACTCGGACAGCGAGGCATGGACATCGGTGGGCGCATTCTTTGCCGGACAGATTCCGGTTCAAAGCGACTGGATGCAGGTGAACTTCCCCGTGGTGTCGAAAGCAAACTATACACAGACGCGTATAGCGGTATATAACTTTGCGAACGATGTGTCGGGTAATGACTTCTTTATTGACGATGTGTGCCTATACGCCACGAAACTGCCGCTGCAGGCATACCAAGCGTTCACATCGTGCGATGTGGAGAATATGACAGTGGCGGTGGTGCGTGTCGACTACGACAACATGACCTCGACGGGAGACGACCAGACGCTGTACTACACGATAGAGAACACGAAGGCTGACACACTGGTGAAGACGGTATATCACTATCCGTCCAATTGGGCAGACAGCCAAAAAAGCGACGAATATGGTGTTATCTTCATCCCGCAAAAGGGATACAACCCGACGAAGAACCTGACCACTTCGCTCGGCGACGAGAGCGACAAAGTGTTCAGTTCCGCCAGCCTGATGATTGACTCGCTGGAGACACTGTATATTCAGGATCAAAAGGCCGGGACGGTGAAGAAAGGCTATGAACTGAAGGGGTATGTGAAGACCACAGACAATACGGGCGAGCGATATATATTATATGTAGCGCACCTTGTTAGCAATGCTTGCACCCCCGCGACGGGCAAGTATGCGCTGAACATGGCGGCAACCTACGACGAACTGAAGAACCCCGAATGCGCCATGACCGCTGCGCTGTCGCTGCAGAACAAGACCCAACTGAAATTCGGCGACGGCGAGACGGATGCACGCCTCGGAGCTTGCGCCAACGGGCTCTATCCTGTGACGGTGAATGTGAACAACACCCTGGATATAGACGGTAAGTCGGTGACGCTGGGCGCACTCGCCAAAGCAGATTGGCTGCTGGGATACGAATTCGACGACATATACGACCCGGACAGCACGGGCTATCTGACTGAAGCCAAAAAGCAAAAAGCCGATATGGCATTCAAAGCAAAATACGGTTACGAACGAGGCAAGGTGCAGGATGCGCTGCAGGAGTTGCGCCGCTACCCGAGCATAAGCAACTACACGGCATCCAGCCTGTCGGACATCATACAAGACACGATAGGTACGGACGACGAAAAGCACAGCGTGCTGCTGCCGGAACACTACGCCATCATTGCCGACCTATACAACCGCAATCTGCTGAAACTGTACAGAGACTCCGACCGGTTCTACATGCGCCAACAGGACACCCTGCGCTACTGGATATACCCGATTGCGGGGACGGCACAGGTGGAATACAACGGTAAGCAATATACACTGGACAACTGCTCGAACCGTACCTTCCTGCGTGCCTACACCGGCGCAAGTGATCATACGGTGAATGTGTCGCCGATAGAAATCAGCCAGATGACCGACGAGCAGAAACATGCTATTCCGCGTGTGCGTGTGGCAGCCAAAGCCGCCAACACCGCATTCCGTGTGCCCGTGACAGAGATAACCGACCGCGTGGTATTCGGATGGGACAGCTGCCGCGTGGTAAGTTCGACCGACCCTGTGGTGCAACAACTGATAGCCGACAAGGCGGGCGTGAGCCAATTCAGCATGCGCTATACGCAGAACCGAATCTATCAGGATAACAAAAGTAATTATTACAAGGCTAAAGATACCATTATATTCCGACCGGTAGATGCAGCGCATGTGACGGCTATGCAGGAACGCCATGCTACAGAAACAGGATGGACTGATGGGCATCCCGGATTCTGGCACGCAAATACGCACACGATGCGACCCGGATACGAATACACTATGATGGTGACGCTGCTGAACCAATCGCTGGCGACAAAAGATGTGGATGCATCCTGCGCCGTGGGTACAGTCTATTTCACGGTGGTAGTGGTGCCGGATACGGTGGTATGGGCACCTGTGGAGAGCGACTATTGGGGCGATGACGAGAACTGGCACGCCATCATCAACGGCAAACAGGTGGAGAACGGTATGGTGCCGCTGGCAGAGACCGATGTGGTGATTCCGACGCTGAGCGATGTGCGGAGATACCCCTACCTGTGCGACAGCATATTCTACCCGATGGACGCTAACTATGTGACGGCAAAATGCCACAAGATACTGTTCCAATCGCAAGCCACGATGCTCAACCAACAGAAACTGGCCTACGACTCGGCGTATGTGGATATGACCGTCAACAAAGACACATGGCACTCGATAGCCATGCCGCTGAAGGATGTGTATAGCGGCGACCTCTATGTGCCGCACAGTGGTAAGAACTATACGGACGCCTCGGCGAAGAACTTGGAAAGCACGGACTATTTCACCATCAGTTCGTTCAAGGGCATACGCGACTCGTTGGCTGCCTACGCCGCATGGAGCACCTACTACAACGACTCGGTGAAGACGGTGCACTACAGCCCGAGTGGCATATACAACACCTACAACCGACTGCAGGGCGATGGCGACCTCGTGTTCTACTCGAGCAACACGGTGGACAAGAAAATCGATGCGTTCGGCGGTTTGCAGATGGGTATCTGGGGACCGGACAACCTGACGGACGACCAAATAACCATCCGTTTGCCTAAGCCCGACACCAAATACGACCTCTATCTGGACGGCGTGGTGAAGAGCAGCGTGACGATAGACCGAACCAATGCACATAAGTTTGCCTTCGAGCCCGACGAGAACGGACAGATGAAGGTGACGCTGCACAACAACACCGCAAGCAACTGGTTCATCTGGGGCAACCCGACCATGGCGTATGTGGATGCAGAGGCGTTCTATCTCGCAAACAGCGACAAGATAGAGGCTAACTACAAGGTGATGGTGGATGGCGAATGGAAGACTCGCAACAAATATAATGTGACCTATCAGAGCCGTTTTGTGGCGCCGTTTGAGTCGGTGCTGGTTTACGCCAAGGAAGGAGCGAAAAAAGACCTCGAATTGGTACTGACTGTGAACTGTCTGGCTTCGTCGAACATCAACGGCGGGCGCACCAACTATCAGCCCGGCACCGTGACACGCGCACCGCAACGCATTGCGCACAGCGCACAAGGGCACTACTTCAGCAACGGGCTGATGCACATAGCAGCGGGCGTTCGCTATGCGGGCGATATGAAAAATGCCGCCACCGCTTCGTTCGACCTCGTGGCTACCGATTTTGCCAACAACGGGTTTGACCAGAGCGAGGACGCACTGTTCGTTTCGACGGGTGTGGCCGACGACGGAACCATCCGCAACGGCGCATCGGAGATGAATCTCTACTCGTTGGTGGGCGACAAAGGGCTGTCGATTGATGTGCGTGAGCAGATTGGTATCGTGCCGCTTGGGTTCTTGGTAAGCAACGATATGCGCGAGGTGAACGACGGTAAGATGACGCTCTATTTCACGCTGACCGACTGGGAACAGGAGTGCTATCTGGTGGATGCGCTGACGGGCACGAAGACCCGAATCATCAACTGCACCGAGTTGCTGCTCGATATTCCGCAGAACCACGAGATGCGCTACTACATCCAGGGCCCGTATAAGGATTCGAGCGACGACACCCCCACCGATAACCACGATGTGGTAACGCCTGATGCTGAGAGCACGGTGAGCGTATTCTCGCCGGCGGCAGGTCTGGTGAATGTGGTGGCAAGCGCTGACATCGCTTCGGTTCGTCTATACGATGTGACGGGTCTGCTCGTGGCAGAGAAGGCGGTTTCGGGTACTCCGGTGCTGACGATGGCGGCTCCTTCAGGTGTGCTGGTGGCTGAGGTTCGCCTCGCAGACGGCACGATAGCACGCCAAAAAGTGTTCGTACGATAGTGCTTTTCAGCGGGGGCTGCTGAGGCTGCAAGAGCCGAAAACAAGAGCCGCCACCTGCAGAAAAAGTAGAAAAATAAACGGAAATCCGTGTGAAAATTGATTTTTCACACGGATTTTTTGTTGTGCCTGCTCCACTTTTTGACGGATGCGACGAAATGTAGTATGCAGATAATCAGTACAATACGGCAAATATGTTATAAAACATACCACTTTTGCCCCACTTGGAGGCACAAAACGAATCGCAGGTGCGCAAATTTGTTGTAACTTTGCACTCAGAAAAACACAAAACCAATACTACCATGAAACACAAATTCTTTTTAGCAGTGTCGGTGCTGCTCCTATCGGCGATGTCTGCCATGGCGGGCATCACGGTGAGCGGAACGGTGCAGGACACCAAGCATGAGCCTATCATCGGTGCAAGTATTCTGGAAAAAGGTACGGGCAATGGTACGGTGACGGATATTGATGGTAATTTTTCGCTGACCGTGGCCGGCAACAAATCGGTGCTGGTGGTGAGCTATGTGGGTATGAAGACCGTTGAGGTAGCAGCCAAGAGCGGTTCGGCCATCTCGGTCACGCTGACGGACGACACCGAGGCACTCGACGAGGTGGTGGTTATCGGATACGGTGCCGTCAAGCGTCGTGATGTGACCACGGCCGTCAGTTCGGTCAGCACCGAGGATTTGGAGAAAGTTCCTATCACGAGTGCTGCACAGGCCATGCAGGGTAAGGCAGCCGGTGTGACGGTAGTCAAGCCGAATGGTCAGCCGGGCGCCGGCATGGTCATCCGTGTGCGTGGTACAACATCTATGAACGCATCCAACGACCCGCTCTATGTGGTCGATGGGGTACCGATGACGGATATCGACTTTTTGGCGCCTAACGATATCGAGTCGATGCAGATTCTCAAGGATGCTTCGTCGGCCTCTATTTATGGTTCGCGTGCCGCCAATGGTGTGATTATGATTACCACCAAGGCCGGCTCGGCAAGCAAAGAAAAGATTCATGTCGATTTCTCGATGTACGGCGGTTGGACAATGGTGGCGAAACGCATGGAGAGCCTCAATTTTGAGCAGTACAAAGAGTATCTGCAAGACCTCGGCTCCAATGTGGTGCTGCCCGACGGGCTGAAGGACGAGACCAACTGGTTCGACGAGACCTACAAGACCGGCTCGACGCAGAACTATCAGGTTTCGGTCAGTGGCGGCACGGAGAAAGTCAACTATTATATGTCGGGCGGCTACACCAACGAGGTGGGTGTCGTGCCGACCACCAAGTATTCGCGCTACAATTTCCGCACCTCGGTGGATGCCGATGTGGCCAAGTGGCTCAATGTGGGTGCCAATGTGGCGTATTCGTATAGCGACAATCAGGGCGGTATTTCTTCGGGTACGGGTGCCAACCGTGGCGGTCTGGTGCTGTCGGTCATCAACACGCCGACTTATGCGCCTATCTACGACCCCGAAAACCCGAACCACTACTATACCAACTTCTATGGTGTGAGCAACATCACCAGCCCGCTCGAGAACATGGAGCGCTATCGCAACCAGCACACCAAGACCCACCGTATGGTGGCGAGCGGCAAGGGTATTTTCACGCTGTACGACACCAAGCGTTTCGGCCGTGGCGATACCTACAACCACTCCTTGAAATTCACCACTACCTTCACGGAGGACCTGCGTATGATCAACTATACCTCGTTCCTCGACCCGGACAAGACCAGTTGGGGGCGCAACCAGTACGGCGAGGGCACCGATACCCGCTCGTCCGATTTGGTTACGGTTTGGGATAATGTGCTGAGTTACAATACGCAACTCGACCGCCACGGGCTCGACATCATGGCGGGTAGTTCCTATACCCACTCCAATTACACATGGTCCGGTATCTATGGCAGCCACTATGCCGACGGCACAATTCAGACGCTGAATGCAGCCAACAAGATCGACCCGGGCAGCACATCGACCACTGCCAGTGAGTGGGCTATCATGTCCGGCTTTGCCCGCATCAGTTACAACTACGACAGCCGTTATCTTATCTCGGCCAATTTCCGTGCCGATGGTTCGTCTAAGTTGGCACCGGGTCATCGTTGGGGCTTCTTCCCGTCGGTGAGTGCTGCATGGCGTATCTCGGGCGAGCAGTTTATGCAAAATGTGACATGGATTGACGACCTCAAGTTGCGTGGCGGCTGGGGACAGACGGGTAACCAAGCCGGCATCGGCGACTATGCCTATCTCGAGCGTTACTCCATCAACCGCCAGAACTGGTGGGAGAGCGGCAAGGAGCATGCCGTGCCGACCTATAGCCAGTCTTCGCTGCGCAACACCGACCTGACATGGGAAACCACCTCGCAGGGCAATGTCGGACTCGATTGGACACTGCTCCACAATCGCCTGAGTTTTACTTTCGATTGGTACTACAAGTATACGCGCAATATGTTGATGTGGGTGAGCCTGCCTGCGGGTAGTGCCGCTGTCAGCAGCATCCAGCGCAACGAGGGTGAGATGAGTAACATGGGCGTTGAATTCACCATCAATAGCCACAATTTCGTGCGCAAGAATTTCCAATGGGATACACAGTTCAATATCTCGCACAACAAGAACAAATTGGAGAAACTCGCCACCAGCCAGGTCTATTACGATGCCAAGGTAACCGATGTGTTGGCTGAGTACTGTGTTCGCAATACACCGGGTATGCCGTTGGGTTCGTTCTATGGCTACAAGACCAACGGCGTCAATCCCGAGACGGGTGAGTTGAATTATGTCGATATCAACGGCGACGGCAAGATCACCGCATCCGACCGTACCTATATCGGTGATCCGAATCCGGACTTTACATTCGGTATGACCAACACCTTCCGCTTCTATGGCGTGTCCATCAGTTTCATGCTGCAGGGTTCTTACGGCAACGATATTTTCAATGCCAGCCGAATCGAGACCGAAGGTATGTACGATGCCAAGAACCAATCGAGCCGTGTGCTCGACCGTTGGCGTCGCCCGGGTATGATTACCGACATCCCCAAGGCAGGATTTGATATGAAGATAAGCGACTATTTCGTGGAGGATGGCAGCTATATCCGCCTCAAGGATTTGACCATCGCTTACGATTTCTCGGGCAGTTGGATGAAGAAAATCGGTATGACCAAACTTCAGCCCTATTTCTCGGCGCAGAATTTGTTCACGCTCACCCGCTACATGGGTATGGATCCGGAAGTGAACCAGAGCGGCAACAGCGGCACCGTGCAGGGGTTGGACTATGGCACTTATCCGCAGACCCGTTCCTTCGTTTTGGGTATTAACATCGCATTCTAACAACCGATTACCATAAAAGACACGAATATGAAAAAGTATATGTATATTGCCACGCTTGCTCTTGCTGCTATGCTGGGCGCGTGCAGTCTGGATATCGAGCCGATTTCCGACCAGTCGGAGTTGAATATCTCGAGCAAGGACACCACCGATACGCGTATCAAGTATAAGGACCGTGCCGCTATGGAGGCAGTCTATAAGAATCTCTATCAGATTATGATCGACCGTCAGGAGCATTGGTATGTCGATTACCTCCTTTTTGGTGAGGCTCGCACCGACAACGCCTATGCGGGTACCACGGGTGCCGAGGTCGTTCCGGTCGAGACCAATGCGCTGGACGCATCCAACGCTGATATTGCCCGCGACTGGGATCGCTATTTGGAGGACATCGCCAAGGCCAATGTCGTTATTTCGAATATCGATGCTGTGCCGGACCCTGCCTTTACCGAAGCAGAACGCAAGCAATGGAAGTCCGAGGCGTTGATTTTCCGTGGCATGATGTTGTTCGATTTGGCGCACTGGTTTGGTAACATCCCGCTCAACCTGACGGAAGCGCCCGATATCACGGCCGCCAACATCGATTCCGTCTATCCTATCTATTTCCCCAAGCCTTCGACGCAGGCTGAGGCCTATCAGCAAGTCATCAACGACCTGACGGAGGCTATTCCCTATGCGCCCGACCTCAATACGGCCGATAAGACACGCCTCTCCAAGACGGTTGCCTATGCGCTGCTTGCCAAGTTATATGCCGAGTTGGGCGATTGGGCACAGGTCGTTTCCTATTGCGACATGGTCTTGGCCGATGGCATTCGTCTCGAGCCTGACTATCGCAATCTGTTCGGTTTCAACGGCACGGACGCTACACTGCGCAACTCGCAGGAGACCATTCTCGAGGTGCAGTATTTCGCCGGTAGCGGCAACTGGTGCACTTGGATGTTTGGCCGCGATTTGTCCAACTGGGACAATTCTTTCACATGGGCCAAATGGATTACCCCGAGCAGAGACCTTATCAACGCCTTCGAGCAGGCGGGCGACACCGTGCGCCGCAACCAGACCATCGTCTATTACGATTGCACATGGTCCAACTACTATCCGTCCGACCACTATCCCTTCATGTATAAGTGCCGTTCGGCGTACAACAGCATCATCAAGTTGCGTGGTGCCGACATCTTGTTGCTCAAGGCAGAGGCGTTGGCTCATCAGGGCAATCTGGCAGGTGCCGAGGAGTTGGTCAATCAGATTCGCAAGCGTGCCGAGTTGCCTAACCTGACCGCCGACAAGGTAGTGTCCGAGGAGGCTATGTTGGACGCTATTCTCAACGAGCGTCGTCTTGAGTTGGCGCTCGAGGGGCAACGCTTGTTCGACCTCATCCGTTTCGGCAAGTTGCAGGAGGTGATGAATGGTATCAACCGTCGTGACGAGGGGCGTATCGCACAAGCGCGTCCCTTCACCGACGACCACCGGCTCATGCCGATTCCGCAGACCGCTATCGACAAGAACAGCAATCTGAAACAGAACCCGGGCTACTAATTTTCACAGAACCTTTTAATTCGCAAACGATATGAAAACCTATAAGTATATCACAATGGCGGCTGCGGCTCTGTTGCTGTTGGCAGGTTGCCAGAAGAAGGAGTTCCGCACGGTCTATCCGGCGGGCGACCCGCAAGTGTCCGCTCGTATGCAGACCACCGATGTCGAATACGGCCGGGACAGCATCTATTTCACGGTGAGCGTGTCCGAGACGGAGACTCCGCTTTCCACGCTTTCGGTCAAGGTCATGGTCGGCTCTCGTATGCTTCAGTCCGAGATCATCCGCACCAAGGACTACAATTGGGAGGGTACGCTTTCCTATTTCATCCCCTTTGGCGCCAATATGGCAGAGGGGGAAACCGTTCGTGTCTATCTCACAGCCACCAATGTCGAGGGTACGACCAAGGATGTCATCTTGTCCGATTGCGTAGGCCATCGCCCCGCTATGGAGACGATGTATATCATGCCGCCGACGGTGTCCTACGCCGCTATCGGCAAGGGTTGTCAGATGACCGACGAGGGTGAGCAGTTTGCCGCCTACGATTTGGGCTACCCTAAGTCTTTCGAGTGCCTGTTGGCAGTGGTGGGCAATAAGTTCGGCCGTGTCGATTGGAACTATCCCGTTTTCGGTATGCTCGATGGCGAGTTGGCTATGATTACCAAGGCGCAGTTCGAGTCGGGCGAGGCAACATCCATCACGCTGGCAAACGATGCGTACGAGACCATCGATACCGTTTTCTTCAATCCGCTCACTTTCGAGTTGTCCTTTTCGGGCAAGGTGGCGCAGCCTATCTCTTCGCTCGATGTTGCTACCGATTTGGTCGAAGAGCCGTCCTATATCACTGCTTCAGCAGCCAAGAAACTCTATCGTGGCGCCAAACTCTATTTCGACAAGAATAGCGAAATCGAAATCACGGGCTGCACCGATTTGCAGAAGGCGTACAACATGGATTGGATGGAGTATGTTGGCGACGGTAAGGTCAAGTTCTTGGGCGAGAAGGGCATGTACTATGTGTCCTACGACATCGCCAACGACTATCTTGTGGTCGAGCCGCTCTACGATTTGGTCAAGCCGGATGCTATCTATCTCTGTGGTGCGGGTATGGGTCATCCCAACTATTCCAATACCATTACTTCGGGGTGGGGATTCGACAGCCCGAACCAGAATTTCGTAGGCCGTCAGGTATCAACGGGTGTCTATCAGTTCACGGTTTATATGGAAAATGAGCAGAGCACCGACTATGCAAACTATGGTACGCTCAACTTCAAGTTCTTCCACCAGCACGGTTGGGGTGGCGAAGAGGACGGCGGCACCTATACGCAGGTAGGCCTTGCCATCAACGGTATCGATAGTGCCACGGGTATCACCAAGGACGGCGAGAAGGGTGATGGCAGTGAGGGCAACGAGAAAGGCAACTGGATTGCATCCAACGAGGCGTTCTCCGGCGTCTATCGCATCACGCTCGATACCAACAATAAAACCACTACCTACGAGAAGGTACGCTAATATATTCTGTTGACAATCTGTAATTTAGTAACCGCTAATTAAATTATAAAGGGATATTTCAGAAGTCCCATAAAGCAAACTAACCCATGAAACACTCTTTTTTGATGGCTCTCTTTTCGCTCTCTGCGCTGACTCTGTCGGCGGAGCAGACGCTGGAACGCTCTTTTTATTTCGATTTTGGCGTGGTAGGCCGTAGTAATGCGGCTGCCGTAGTCAATCCCGATGCCAATGGCAATTATTGGAACAATATCGGTGCTGAGGTGACGGCTGACCCGTGGAAAGTCAGCAGCACGGCCGACTATGCGCTCATCACATCCGCCAATGCTGCCACGGCTATTCACCTTACCTATACGGGCGATTTGTTCTTGGGTAACGGAGCCGGTGGTTGGGCTTCGCCCGATGCCGAGAAGTTGGGCGATTTGGCGGTGGTCAATGCCACGCGCGATTACCTGTTTGCCTCCAATGCAGAGCGTTGCGGTTTGGTGCTGAGCGGTTTGGATCAGACCAAGGCCTATCAGTTCAAGATTTTCGGTAGCCGCAGTGCTTCAGATACGCGCGTGTCGAAATACGACATCGAGGGGCTGACCACCACAACGGGTTCGCTCAAGGTGGCAGGTTCCAACATCGGGGGCACGGGTGTCAATCAAAATGTGAGTGAGGTCTATCTCAGCGACCCGATTTTCCCCGATGCCACGGGCGTGATTACTATTTATGTGTCCAAAGGGACAAGCGGCCAATATCTGCCCATCAATTGCATGCGTATGCAGGAGTTCTCGGGTGTCACGCCGCCGGAGGTCGTCAAATACGAGCATCTCTATCTCAAGGGGACGGGCGTTGAGGACGGTTCTATCGACCTCTATCGTATCGCCAAGGACGGTGAGACCGAGAGCCAAAATTTCGAGACTTTCTGCCACCTGACCAAGGATGGCACCATCTCGTTCGAGACCGCTGAGGGTACGGTGCTGTATAGCGGCACGGTGACCAACGAGTCGGGTATCTATAGCGTGCGTTTCAATACCGATGCATGGCAGCCGGAGTACAAGCAGATTACCCGTTGCGGTATCGTGGGCAATGTCACTTCCGCCGGATGGAGTGCAGCCGGCGATGCCATGACTTATCGTGGTCACGGTGTTTGGTGCGATACGCTCGATTTGGTGGCCTATACGGGTTCGGACATGGAGCGTGGCCAGTTCTGCTTCAATTCTTCGTGGGATCTTACGGTCAAGACCCGCAACGGTGTCGAGGGCGTGGTAGGCTACAAGCCGGACGAGTCGTTGGCATCCATCAGTTTGGGCGATATTCCGATGCGGCACGGCCGAAAAGAGATAACGCTTGATATGCGCAATTTTACCTATTCTATTGAATGTCTTAGTGTTACGGATAATAAAATTACTTTCTTCGGCTCTTCGGTCTGCAACGGGCAGGGCGCGTCGGAGGATGGTAATATCAAGCACGGTTATGCCTACCAGTTGGGGCAGTTGCTGACCGACTATGTGTATTCCAACGCTTCGGTCAACGGAAATAATACCAAAGACTTGCTTGCTCGCTACAAGGGACATTTGTTGGGCGACTGCGGACAGTATGTCGTCATCGGTTTGGGTCTTGGCAACGAGGGATTGCACGGGGCTGCTGACCAACAGGCTATCTACGACCAGTGGAAGCACAACATGGACAGCCTGATTCGTTTGTTCCAAGAGGAAGGCAAGTATGTCATTGCCACCAACAACTACCCGCGCGGCGACTACAACGCCACCGACTACGCTTTTGTCAAGCGCATGAATCTCGAAATGCAGGAGTGGGGTATCCCGACTGTCAATTTCTTGGGTGCGTTGGATAACTGTCAGGGCAATGGCCAGTGGGCGGACGGCTATCAGGTATCGGGCGATGTCTATCATCCCACTGAGGCAGGCCATACTCAGTTTATGCATGCCTTTGTGCCCTCTTTGTTTGATGCGTTGGCAGCAGCCAAGCCGGCTCCCGTTCGCCAAACGGGTAGCGGTATGCGGCTCAAAAGCACCGAACTTCTCCGAACCACTCCCGAAGCAACGCTCGGTTCGTACGCTCTCGCCATCCGTGTCCGCACCACGCAGACGGGTACCTTCCTCCGTATGCGCCTGAGTGGCACGATGCATTCTGTCACGCTTCCCGAGGCTGCCGCCGATGGTCAGTGGCATACACTCCTTATCTCCCACTATCATGCCGCAGGCAAGACCTATACCTATATCGATGGTGCGCCCACTACAAGTTTCGATGATACGAGTATTCTTGGCGACATCGAGATAGGCGGTATCGATATGGAGGTCAGCGATTTCATGTTGTGGCGTTCGGCGCTCAATGCCGACGAGGTGGCAGCCGTCGAGTCAGGCAAGATGTTGCAATCCTCTTTGGAAATCTACTGCCCACTCAATGCGACAGATTCTGATTCGAAAGATGTTTCTGATTCTGAGAATACTTCTACAAGTGTAGTGGAGAATTTGGCACAATCGACGAATACCGTTTTTTTTCAGGCAGATCCCACCTCCAACGAGGAGGTAAAATTCGATGAAAAATCCGACTTTTCCCGAACCACTCCCGAACCAACTCCTGTAGATCTCCTTGGTCGCCCCATCGATTCCTCCTATAATGGAGTTGTAATTATGGATGGTTTCAAGTACCTCCGCAAGTAGTTTCCCCTACCATCCCTGGTACTTCTCTCTACCTTCCCCGGTGGTTCTCTCAATCATCCCCGGTAGTTCCCTCTACCATTTCTGATGGTTCTCTCTACCACTCCCGTACATAATCAATAGTAACACCAATCAAATATGAAGACATCAATGTATCCAATACTTTTAGCGGCTATGCTGCTCGTAGGGTGTCAAGGACATTCCACAGGCTCAACCGATGATCCCGATCCTGTCACTCCCGATACAGCCACCTCCGAGCAGGTGCTGACCTATATCACGACGGCAGACAACACCATGCATTTCTCGAAGATAACCCGAACCTTCGGCGAGGGTCTCAATATGTCTCCGGAGCTAACCCTTACCATCAACCCTAAAACCACCTATCAGGAGTTTGATGGTTTCGGCGCCGCCATCACGGGCTCGTCTGCCTACAACCTACTTAAGATGTCAGCAGCCGACCGCACGAAGCTCCTTACCGAGACCTTCTCCGTTGAGAAGGGCATGGGTTACAGCTATGTCCGCGTGTCCATTGGCGGCAGTGACTTCAATGCTCACGCCAACTATGAGTACTCTTGCTGCGACACCAAGGGTATCGAGAACTTTGCTCTGACGAGCGAGGAGACTGACTATGTCATACCGGTGCTTAAGGAGATCCTTACCATCAACCCAACACTGAAGGTGATGGGTACGCCTTGGAGCTGTCCCAAATGGATGAAGATCTCCGACATGACCTTAAAACTCCCATACGACAACTGGGTAGGCGGCTATCTCAACCCTGACTACTACCAAGACTACGCCACCTACTTCGTGAAGTGGATACAGGCATTCGAGGCGGCAGGCATACCCATCACGAGCGTAACGGTAGAGAACGAGCCTCTCAACTGGGGCAATTCGATGTCGCTCTATATGCCCTACGACCAAGAGCGCGACTTTGTGAAGACTGCGCTTGGGCCGGCATTCGAGAAGGCGGGGCTCAGTACAAAGATAATATGCTTTGACCACAACTATAACTACGACAACAAGTCCGACCAGCAGCAATACCCGCTCGAGATATATAAGGATGCGGATGCGGCTAAGTACATCGACGGGGCTGCCTACCACAACTATGGCGGATCGCCCACGGAGTTGGACAACATCCATAAGCAAGCACCGACTAAGAACTTGTACTTCACAGAGGCTTCTATAGGCACATGGAACTATCAGTCGTTCGCACAATCGTTCATGCAGGAGATGGAGAACACTTGTTTGGCAACGGCAACGAGGTGGTGCAAGACGGTGATAGTATGGAACTATATGCTGGACGACAACGGAGGCCCGCACGGGAGCAGCGGAGCATGCACGACATGCTATGGGTGCGTGGATGTGAGCTCGAAGGATTATTCGACGCTCACAAAGCGAAGCCACTACTATGCGATAGGACACCTGTCGAAAGCCTGCAAAACCGGCTCGACTCGTATAGGGACTACAGGGTACTTGCCCGCGAATGTGATAGCACTGGCAGCAGAGAACCCCGACGGAACCTACGGGTTGGTACTGATGAACAAGAACACATCGGGCGTGTCGCTACGCGTCGAGGCAGGCGATAAGTGGTTCAGCCTAACGCTTCCCGCCGAGAGTACTACCTCTTGTGTATGGGGAAAGTAATGGGGAGCATGGGAGTTGATAAAGGGGAAGTAAGGTGTAACATTGGAGTTCGTATGGGGGAAGTAAGGGAATACAACGGGATTTGTAGTGAGAATGTTCGGTTTTTCTAAGGAGTTGGTTCGGGAGTCCTTCGGGATTTTGATGGCAAATGTTCTATTTTTGCTGATAGGGGGAGGTATGTTGATTTTGTTGATAGGGGGAGGTGTGTTGACAGGGTGTACCACCACGAAGGTAGAAAAAGAGGTGTATTATTGGACAGATGGGGGAGATACTTTTGAACGAATGGCAAAGATAGATAGTTTGTTGGAGAAATCTAGTTCTTCTGAAAAATCTAATTCTCCTGAGAAATCTAGTTCTTCTGAAAAATCTAATTCTCCTGAGAAATCTGGTTCTCATGGAAAATCTAGTTTTCTTGAGAAATCTGGTTTGCCGGGAAAAGCGGGGATGAGGGAGGCAAAGTATGTGGTGCTGTGTGTCGGACTCGGCGAAGAAGGACTGCATGAGAAAGGCGAACGGGCTATGCTGTCGTACAGGGAAAATATGCCGCGCATCGTCGAACGGCTGCAAAATGCCGGCAAAACGGTGGTGGTCGCCAACAGTTACCCGAGCGACAACTTCAACGAAGTGGATTATGCCGACCTCAGGGACATCAATCTCGAAGTACAACAATGGCCCCTGCCAACGATAAACTGGGCCGAAGGAGCAACGGAGGCTGCCATACCACCCTCGCTGTTTGAGGCACTGGAAGACGGGAAACCCCTACCGGAATACCTACCGACCCAAGGCGACCAAAACGGAGTGAACACCGTATGGTGGGTTGCCGAAAAAGGACTCGAATCGTACACCATCAGTTTTGAAAGCCGAGATACGACCTATACAACGGTATATCGGAGCGGAGAGGGACGGGTAGTTGCGTATCGGAACGGGGTGGAATGCAGAAATGAGCATGATGATAACAGGGGAGAGTTGGCTGCAGGAACAGGCCTGGAACAGGCGGGAGATACCTTTACGGTGCGAGGAGAGAACCTACATCAGATACGATCCTATCGGGCGGCGATGACCGAACAGGAAGTGCAAGCCATGGCGAAAGGAGCCATGCTGCGCTCGAGCCTCGAACTATACTGCCCGCTGCGGGAAGGCGATGCAACAAACTACGCACAAACAAAGAACATAATTTCCACAATGGAAATGCAATAAACACACACAATCATTAACCTTAAAAACAAACGCATTATGAAAAAAATCTTTTCTTTTGTGATGGCATTGGTGGCTGCTATGAGCCTGAATGCAACCGATTATTACCTGGTAGGCGACTGTAATAGTTGGAGTAACGGAAATGCGAACTACAAGTTTGCCGAGGAAGAAGGCGTACTGACCCTCAAAGTGGCTCAATTGCGCGGGGGGCTGAAAGTTATTGCCGGTGCAGACTGGAATCCGCAATTCGGTGCCGGCATAAAGACCGCTGACGACCAGACCTTTCCGAAACTGGAAATGAACAAAGCCTACACCCTGGTGAAGGAAATAGAGCAGGACGGAAAAACGGTAGAGCCTGCGAATGTGGATGTGGATATAGCCGACAAACACTACTACAAGGACGCCGTGCTGACACTGGATGTGACGAATGCAGATGCACCGGTGCTGACACTGGTGAGCGGAACGGACTTTGACGACTCTGCAACGCCTATCTACTATTACCTGGTGGGAGCATTCAATAACTGGACACTGGATGAGACCTTGGCAAAATTTGAGGAAGTGAATGGCGTATTCACGACGACGGTGGCTGACCTGAGCGGTGGATTCAAACTGCTGTATGACAAAAGTTGGGATACGCAATACGGCGCAAACGAATCGGGGGAAGGACTGGCATTGAATACCCCTTACACACTGAAAAAAGGCGTAGACAACTTGTCGTTGGCCAATCCGTTTTGCGGATACAAGAATGCCGTATTAACCCTCGACACGGCAAAGAAAGTGCTGACCCTGACCGCCGGCGATTTCTATGTGACGGAGAACGACTGGTATATACCGGGCGACAAACTCGGATGGAAATGCGATGCTGCTCAAAAGATGACCAAAGTGGCCGGACAAGAAAATACCTATGAACTGCTGGCTGCTGAATTTGACGGCGAGTTTAAGGTTGTATACGGCGCATGGGCGATTGAATTTGTGGCAGACGCAGATGACACTCCGTGGAAGGTGAACGAGGAATACACCTGCGCCATCAAGGGCAAAGGCAAAGACAATATCAAGCCTGCTGTAGAGGGTCGCACCTACGAAGACTGCACGATAACGCTGGTAGTGGACTATGAAAATGTGGTAGTGAAGGTGCTGATTGCCACAGAAGACACCGACGACACGGCTATCGACCAAGTGCTTGACGCAAAGAAGGCCTACAAGACTATCGAAAATGGGCAACTCGTGATAATCAAGAACGGCGTTCGCTACAATGCATTGGGCGTAGTAGTTGAATAACAGACATCGGTTCGGAGCGGCTGATTACCGCTCCGGATCACCAAAATACTAACCTAAAAGTAACAAGACATGAAAAAAATCGTTTTATCACTCAGCCTGTTGCTGCTTTGTCTGCAAGGAGCAACGGCACAAGTGTATCTCGACCCGAAAGCACCGATAGAGGAACGGGTGGAAGATGCACTGAGCCGTATGACCACGGAGGAGAAAATAGCCATCATTCATGCACAATCGAAATTCTCGTCGCCCGGGGTGGCTCGACTCGGCATACCCGGGATATGGTGCACGGACGGCCCTCACGGCATTCGCCCCGAAGTGAAATGGGACGAATGGGACCAAGCGGGATGGACCAACGACTCGTGCTTTGCCTTTCCGGCACTGACCTGCTTGGCGGCGACATGGAACACCGAAATGGCAGAACAATACGGGCGTTCGATGGGTGAAGAGGCACTATACAGAGGCAAAAATGTGGTGCTGGGCCCCGGGGTGAATATGTATCGCACGCCCCTCAACGGACGAAACTTTGAGTATATGGGCGAGGACCCGTGTTTGGCGGGCACGATGGTGGTGCCGTATATACAGGGAATGCAGTCGTGCGGTGTGGCTGCCTGTGTGAAACACTATGCGCTGAATAATCAAGAGGCCTTTCGTCACACGGTGGAAGTGACGGTATCGGACCGTGCGCTGTACGAATACTATCTGCCCGCCTTCAAAAAAGCGGTGCAAGAGGGACAGACCTGGTCCATCATGGGCTCATACAACCTATACCAAGGCGAACACGGCTGCCATAACCACCGAATGTTGGTGGATATTCTGCGCGACGAGTGGGGATTCGAGGGAGCGGTGATTTCGGACTGGGGCGGTACGCACTCGACCGATGAGGCGATACGCAACGGGCTGGACATGGAATTCGGGTCGTGGACCAACGGACTGACCGAAGGAAAATCGAACGCATACGACGGTTACTACATGGCGCAACCCTATCTCGAAAAAATCCGCAGCGGCGAAGTGGGAACGGAAGAACTCGACCAAAAAGCACGCAATGTGCTGAGGCTGATATTCCGAACTTCGATGAATCCGAATCGGAAATTTGGCAGCATGGTGTCGGCGGAACATGTAGCGACCGGACGCACGGTGGCCGGCGAAGGTATGGTGCTGCTGAAAAACAACGGCATACTGCCGCTTGCAGCCGGAAAGAAGGTACTGGTGGTGGGCGAAAATGCCATCAAACAGATGACGGTAGGCGGCGGGTCGTCGTCGCTGAAAGCAAAATATGAGGTTTCGCCGCTGCAAGGCATACAGGAACGCAACGGCGGCGAGGTGCGGTATGTACGCGGCTATGTGGGCGACACCGGCGGTGAATACAACGGCGTGACGACCGGACAAGACCTGACCGACACACGCAGCCCAGAGGAACTGACCCGAGAGGCCGTGGAGGCTGCACGAGAGGCAGATGTGGTGGTGTTTGTGGGTGGACTGAACAAAGCCGACCATCAGGATGCGGAGAGTTACGATCGACTGCAGTATGAATTGCCGTACGAACAGGGCGAACTGATAGAGAAACTGGGTGAGGTCAATAAGAATCTGGTGGTGGTGATACTGTCTGGCAATGCGTACGCAACCCCATGGCTGCCGAAAACCGCCGGACTGGTGCAGGCTTGGTTCGCCGGATCGGAGACAGGACATGCTCTGGCCGATGTGCTGTACGGCGATGTGAACCCGTCGGGAAAACTGCCGTTCACCTTTATGCAGTGCCTGACCGATTACCCTGCGCATCAATACGGGCCGGAGGCATACCCCGGGGTGGATGACAAAGAGGAATACAAGGAGGATTTGTTTGTAGGCTATCGGTACGCTGACCTATACGGCCGCAAGAAAGACCTGAAATATACGGAACAGGGAAAGAACTACACCATCCATGCGCCTAAACACAAACCCGTATTTGCATTTGGCTACGGATTGTCGTACACGACCTTTGAATACGGCAAAGCAAGCATAGATGGCAATCGGGTGATGGTGAGCGTTCGTAACACGGGCGAAAGAGCCGGCAAAGAGGTGGTGCAACTATATGTAGCACCGAAGAAATCGAGCGTGGTGCGCCCCGTGAAAGAACTGAAGGCTTTCCAAAAAGTGGAACTGCAGGCGGGAGAAGAAAAGACGCTCAGTTTTGAACTGAACGAGGAGATGTTCCGCTACTTCGATGCCGAGGCGCACCAATGGACACCCGCAAAAGGAGACTATACGATAAAAATAGGTGCCTCGTCGGCGGATATACGAACCGAAGTGGGGTATCGGTATTAGGGTAGTAGTCAGGAAGGTAGAAAAAGTTTTTGGTTGTGGGGGAGAAGCGTACCGATGTGGGGTAGGCTTCTCCTTTTTTGTGTGGGGGAGTGGTATGGAATACCGTCTCTACAGGTGGAACAATAAAGAGCATAAAACATTATGGGAATAATAGGGAACGATAGAGAAACGGACTAAAACAAAGGAGAAACAGAAGCGAAATGGAATGCACCCAAAGCGCAAAACGCATAATAATTTGGGTACATCCGTTTTTTTGTGTAACTTTGCAGCGTGTTATTATGCCGTAGTATCCCCTACACAGGGGGAGGCAATATAACACAAACGAACTATATAGCAAACTATACAACGATTGGAAATATAGGACTATACAACGATTGGAAATATAACGATTAGAAATCATTACGATACAGAAGACGAAAAGCAGTATGATGACAGAACCGAAACGAACATTAGTGACAGCCGCACTGCCGTATGCCAACGGACCGGTGCATATCGGACACCTTGCCGGCGTATATGTGCCTGCGGATATTTATGTGCGCTACTTGCGCCTGCGGGGGCAACAAGTGCTATTCATTGGCGGTAGCGACGAACACGGTGTGCCAGTAACCATCCGTGCCCGCAAAGAGGGTATCACAACTCAAGAAGTGGTGGACCGCTACCACAAGTTGATAAAGGACTCCTTCGAGCAGTTCGGCATTTCGTACGACATCTATTCGCGTACGACGAGCGCCATTCACCACAAATTTGCCGCAGACTACTTCCGCAAACTATACGACGACGGGAAATTTATTCAACAAACGACAGAGCAGTTCTATGACCCTGAGACACAGGAGTTTCTGACCGACCGCAATATCCGTGGCGAATGCCCACGCTGCCATGCACAGGGTGCGTACGGCGACCAATGCGAGAAATGCGGTGCTACCCTCTCGCCCGACGAGTTGATAAATCCGTACAACGCCGTAAACGGCAATCCGCTGACCAAGAAAGCCACCACACACTGGTATTTGCCGCTTGACCAATACCAACAATGGCTCGAAAAATGGATACTGGAAGACCACAAAGAGTGGCGTCCGAATGTGTATGGACAGTGCAAGTCGTGGCTCGACGGTGGGCTGAAGCCCCGTGCCGTGACGCGCGACTTGGATTGGGGTATTCCCGTACCTGTGGAAGGCGCAGAAGGCAAAGTGCTGTATGTGTGGTTTGACGCACCGATAGGCTACATCTCAAACACAAAAGAACTATGCGACGCCCAACCCGAAAAGTACGGAAAATGGGAGACCTGGTGGAAAGACCAAGATACCCGCATGATACACTTTATCGGCAAGGACAATATTGTATTCCACTGCATTGTGTTCCCCTCGATGCTGAAAGCCGACGGTTCATATATCCTGCCCGACAATGTGCCTGCCAACGAGTTCTTGAACCTGGAGGGTGACAAAATATCGACCTCACGCAACTGGGCGGTATGGCTCAACGAATACTTGGTGGATTTCCCCAGCAAACAGGATGTGCTGCGCTACGTGCTGACCGCCAATGCGCCCGAGACAAA
This sequence comes from bacterium, assembly GCA_963591775.1. Classification (GTDB taxonomy): domain Bacteria; phylum Bacteroidota; class Bacteroidia; order Bacteroidales; family Paludibacteraceae; genus Colicola. The sequence goes on along the minus strand of CAVATM010000018.1, from coordinate 8,921 downwards.
AGACAACGACTTTACATGGGCAGACTTCCAAGCCCGCAACAACAATGAGTTGGTGGCTATATACGGCAACTTTGTGAACCGTGCGCTGGTGCTGACAGGGAAGTACTTCGGCGGGAAAGTGCCCGCTTGCGGCTGCCTGACCGACTACGACAAGACCACGCTCGCCGACTTCTGCAACATAAAGACGCAATTGGAAGAGTTGCTCAACAACTTCCGTTTCCGTGATGCACAGAAAGAGGCGATGAACCTCGCCCGTATCGGCAATAAGTACCTTGCTGACACCGAGCCGTGGAAACTCGCCAAGACTGATATGGAACGCACGGGTACGATACTGAACCTTGCCCTGCAGATAGCAGCCAACCTGAGCATTGCCTTTGAGCCGTTCCTGCCGTTCTCGTCGGAGAAACTGCGCCGCATGCTCAACCTCGACCACGCTGACTGGGCACAACTCGGACACACCGACCTGCTGGCAGAAGGGCACGAACTGGGCGAAGTGAGCCTGCTATTCGAGAAGATAGAAGACGACGCCATTCAGGCACAACTCGACCGTCTGGCTCGCATAAAGAAAGAGAACGAAGAGGCTGCCAAAGCCGAAGCACTGAAAAACTGGCGTCCTGCAGAGATAAAAGCCGCTACCACGATAGACGACTTCGACAAAGCGGACATCCGTGTGGCAACGGTACTCGACTGTCAGCCCGTGAAGAAATCGGATCGACTGCTGCAATTCAAACTCGACGACGGCATGGGTGGACGCACGATCCTCTCGGGTATCGCACAATCGTATCCGGATCCTTCGGTGTTGGTAGGGAAACAGGTGCTCTATATCGCCAATTTCCCGCCCCGCAAGATGATGGGCATAGAGTCGCAAGGCATGATACTCTCCGCCGTGGATGCAGACGGAAAATTGGTTGTCACCACCGTAACGGCACCCGTGAAGAACGGAGCCACGGTAGGGTAATTATGAATTTTGAATTATGAATGATATGAAAAAGTATATTTTTGTAGCACTGATGTGCCTCTCGGCACTGAGCCTTTCGGCACAAGACTATCACCACAGCGTAGGTGGTATGGTAGGTAGCATGTACGGCGCATCGTACAAAGGATTTATATTCGGTGTGGAACACCTCGCCCTGCAAGCAGACCTCGGCGTACGACTGGAAGCAACGGCTGCCGGCGACGGAAATGTGTCGGGACAGATGAATATCTACACCTTCGAACTGAACCCGAATGTGCTGTACCAAAATGTGATAGGCGTTTTTGACGAAGGGCGTGTGGATTGGTTCGTCGGCGGCGGATTGAGCCTCGGCCTCTGCCACGACCTGTACTCGAACGAATGGGTGGACAATACAGACCTGCCGACCTTTGGTAAATTCGGATTCAACGCCATTGCCGGTGCAGAAATCGTGTTTGATGCACCCGTGAACCTGTCGTTGGATTTCCGCCCCGGTTACGGCTTGGCCTTCAACGACAACTATCATCTGTCGTTCTTCGACTGGGCACTGGTGGCCTCGGTACGCTACCGATTCTAAACGCCGGTGCCTATTCTGTCGGGTGACGAACGGAATAGGCGGATGAAAACACAAAAAATGAACCCTTAAAAAATAGGACAATGAAAAAAATTCTTTCTGTGCTATGTGCTTTGTCGATATGCTTGGTGGCTACCGCCTCGGTGAGCAAAAAGAAAGCAGACAAAGACACCAATCAATATCGCTATGAGATAGAATGCGCCGGAAACGGTACGCAAGGAACCTACCTGGTGAAGGTATGGACCTATTCGAAAAAAGCGAATGTGGCTGAAAATCAGTGCCGTAAGAATGCCGTACACGGCGTGATTTTCAAAGGGTACGGCGGAGGCAACGGCTGCGTGGCACAACGACCGCTATGCAATGTGGCCGGTGCAGAGAAAGAATATGAGACCTATTTCAACGAGTTTTTTGCCGACGGCGGAGAGTTTCAAAAATACGCTTCGATAGTGGGCGGAACAACGGAAACGACCAAAGTGGGAAAAGAATACAAAGTGGGCGTGATAGTGAGCGTGCGCAAAGATGACCTGCGCAAAGCGTTGGAGTCCGCCGGGGTGATTCGGGCCCTGAACGCCGGCTTCTGATGCATAAACAATTCGGTATTCTAAAAACGAGAAACAATATGAAACGATTCTGGAACGGGATGGCTTGTGCAGCGATGGTGGCTGTACTGGTACTGGCTGCCGGCTGTGGCTCACGCACATCGCAGGCCTATTATGACCAACCGAGCAAAGTGCTGTCGGCAAACTACGACGGCTCGTATGTAATTCGTACCCAAGTGCGGGCACGCAACTCGGCATTGGCATTTGCCGATGCAAAACGCAAAGCCGTACAAGAGGTGATCTTTGACGGAGTGGCTGCCGGCTCGAATGGTGTGCAAGCCCTGAAACCACTGGTGTATGACAAAAATGCACGCGAGAAATACGAGGACTACTTCAACGCATTTTTCAAAGACAACGGCGACTGGACGGAATACTGTTCGCTGGAGGATCGCCGTGCGTTCAGCTCGACCTATCAACGCACCCGCACACAAATGGTGCAGGATGTGACGGTGACGGTGAAACGGGCAGAACTGAAAAAACGCCTGCAGGCAGACGGGATCATTCCGGCTGAGGGGCGATATGATGTGAAGTAAGAAACGATTATCCTGAGAACAGGGGAAATATCGGAAAAATAACACAACCGCAAAATCAAGACACGGATGAAAAAGATAATGGGACTTGTGGCAGCGACGCTGATGGCTACGCTCGCCTTCGGACAGATAAAGAAACCCGAACTGATGGTGTTCCCGTCGGACGCATGGTGTATCAACAACGGATACTACACCGAAGTGGAAAACATGGGTGTGACGGAGAAAGTGCCCAACTACAAACAAGCACTGCAGGAAAATGTGGAACTGAAACTGGCTATCGCGAAAATTAACGACCTGATGGCGGAGCGTCAATTCCCGCTGCAGAGTCTGGAGCAGGCTATCAAAAATGTGGAACTGCGCCGCACGGAAGACGACCTGACCACGAGCAAGAGCGGAAATATGGTGGCGGAAAGTCCGCTCGACGAACTGTCGCGTGCCGCAAAAGCAGACATCATCCTGGAACTGACTTGGGATGTGAAAACGCTGGGCCCCAAACACTCGGTGAGTTACATATTGGAAGCAAAAGATGCATACACGGGTAAGAGTATCGGGGCTGTGAGCGGGGCCGGTACGCCCTCGATGACGGCGGATGTGGATGCGCTGTTGGAAGAAGCCATCGTGGCCAATATAGACAACTTCAACATCCGACTGCAGGACTACTTCACGGAGATGCAGACCATTGGGCGTGAGATAGTGCTGGACATAAAAGTGTTTGACAACAATGCGGCCGGCATAGACCTGGAATCGGAATACGGAGAGGATGAACTGATAGATATTATCAGTCGTTGGATGTTCCAAAACACGGTGAGCGGGCGTTTCTCGATGCCCTACGCAAGCGAAAACATGGTGAACTTCACGCAAGTGCGCATTCCGGTATATGACGACTATGGGATACCTGTAGATGCGAATGCGTTTGCAAAGAAGTTGGCACGCATGCTCAAGAAAGAACCGTACAACATTCCGAGCAAGGTACTCGTGAAGGGACTCGGCCGTGCGGTAATCATACTCGGCGAGAAATAAAGGGGACGGAGGCTCAGGGCTGAGGCTATGGGCTGATGCGCTTGCGGCGAAGGTTGCGAGCAGAGGAAAAAACAAGTAAAGACCTACTAAACGAACAAAACAATGAAAAAAATAACGAACCTATTGCTGGGACTGGTGCTGTCGGCAACGATGATGGCGCAAGAGACACAATATCTGCCGATTTCGGTGTATGTGGAATCGATGGCGGAGCCGTTCCCCGCTGCAGCACAAGTGCAGGTGAAGAACAAACTCAATCAGTTGCTGACCAAGAACGGCATCGCATCGATGGACTATATGGGGCAGTTCTTCTTGACTGCGCTGGTGGTGCCGCAACAGAAAGATATTGTTGGTTCGGCACCGGCAAAGATTGCCGAGACCATGGAGATGACGCTGTACATTGCGGACTATACGAACAAGGTGGTGTTTGCAACGACTTCTACTACGATTCGCGGCATTGGCGACACGGAGGCAAAATGCTATATGAATGCACTGAAAGGAATCAACCTGAATTCGCCGGAGATGACGACATTTGTGCAGGAAGGAAAAACAAAGATAGTGGCCTACTACGACCACGAGGCAGACAACATCATCAAGAAGGCACAGTATCTGGCTACACAGAAACAATATGAGGAGGCACTGAGCATGGTGGTGACGATTCCGGCGCAATGCAAGCGATATGACGACGCGCTGAAAGCGGGACTCGATATTTATCAACAGTATATCGACTATCAGTGCGACATCAACCTGGCGAAAGCTCGCACGCTGTGGGCAGCGGAACAGAACGCAACCGGGGCTCAGAAAGCAGGCGAGTACCTGGCACTGATACTGCCGGAAGCGAAATGCTACGGAGATGCTTCGGCACTGGTTCGGGATATACAGGCAAAAGTGCTCGACGACTGGAAATTTGAAATGAAGCAATATCAAGACGGCGTGGATATTGAAAAACAAAAAATTAACGCCATGCGAGAAGTGGGCGTTGCCTTCGGACGAGGACAACAACCGACCACGACCAATATCGGTTTCTTGCGCTAAAAAACTGCCCGGACAGAAGAGAGAGACAACCGACGCTTTGCGCTGAAAGGGCAGCAGATTGTTGGGATTTGAAGATACAGACTTTCTGTGATAAAAGAAACACGAAATCCAATGAGGGAACAAATGAACAAACGAATGGTAGGAATAGGAATAGCGACTCTTATGGGGTCGCTATTGCTTTGTGCTGCGCCAACAACGGAAATAGCAGATTCGATACGGGTCACAACGACGCAGACCGCTATAACTCCCGCACAGACTGTTACGACACAAACTACAACGGGCACTACGACTGTGCAGAATACGGCGGGGAAAAATGCGGCGACATTGGATTATCGGCGCAATGCGCTGACAACGATGCTGGTATATCACCCCGAAGATGAATTCGGTATCAATATCTACGAAGCGTTTGACAGCCTGCCCGTGCCCGACAAATACGACGACCACACGATAGCATCGATGCGGGTGATAGATAATAGCGAGATAGGGGGTGTGCAACCGCGCGACTCCGGATTCTACAAGGCTACCTATGGCCATGCGCTGACCTCTGTAGAACTGAACCGAAACGCCCAACACATAGAAGACTTGCTCAACCAAGCACAGATGGGCAAGGCACTGGTGGCGAAATGGTTTGACCTGACAGGGGACTCGGTGAACAACGCACGATTTGACATCAAACTGATAGAGGAGCGGGGACAATACAATGCGAGCGATGTGGATGTGGCCGTGGCACTGCATACCGCCAAAGGGTTGGCTACGCTGTCGGACGCCGGTGAGGAACTGATAGGGCAGACCTTTGTGCTGGTGAACGACATCACCTACACGACAGCAGAGCAGGAAGCACAAAGCGCAAAAATTGCTTTCGCCGTGATAGGGTCGGTATTCGATGCATTCCTTGGGGGTAACTCCGGGCGGCAAATGGCGGAAACGGTGGGCGAGATAGCCGACAGTTTTACGGGATTCAAGGTGAAGACACACAGCTATCTCTATCAACTGGAATGGAACGACTCGGTGGCAACGGTGTTCTACCAAAACTATTATACGGATGTGCCTGACGCTGAAAAAATACAGGCGTTCGTGGAAAACGATTCGCTATTTCGTGTAAAATATGTGGCGCATGAGTATGAATACGACAAGAAAAGTACGCTGAAGGGACAGTATGAGCGCTCGGAGTTGGTAAAGACCATCTGTGCCCGCTCGATGGATAAAAACATAGTGGCACTTGCCAAACAATACGAGGACTTCAAGGTGAAGACCCCGATCTACTCGGTGCTATACACGGAAAAAGGAAAAGTGGAAGGCTATGCGGCGAAAATAGGACTGAAAGAGGGTATCTCGGAATCGAGTAAGTTTCAGGTGGTGCAGCGGGTGATTAACCCGGAAACGGGAAAGACTACCTATAAATATGTGGCAACCGTGAAACCGCAGAAGGGAAAAATATGGGACAACCGATATAATGCGGTAAAGGAACAAGGAACAGGCTCGGAACTGAGTTACACAACGCTGAAAAAAGTGAGCGGTGGCGAGATATTGCCCGGCATGCTGCTCATAGAAGGAAAATACAGAAAAGTGACGGAATAGGTCGGATTTGCACGGATAAAAAAAATGCTGTACCTTTGCAGCCAATTTTGGCGAGCGTGGGTCGTGCAAATGCCACAAAACCAAATAGAAATGTCGAAAACTAGTGCGTAATGAGTAAAAACTTAGTCATAGTGGAGTCTCCACACAAAGCAGAGACCATCGGAAAATATCTCGGGAAAGACTACAAAGTGCTTTCTTCGCAGGGACATATCCGTGACATCGAACCCCTTGGCAAAAACAGCATGGGTATCGATATAGAACATGGATACAAACCCAACTATGTGGTGGATCCAAAGAAGAAGCACTTGCTCGAAGCACTGAACACGGAAGTGAAAAAAGCCGACACGGTTTGGCTGGCAAGCGATGAGGACCGCGAGGGAGAGGCGATAGCATGGCACCTGAAAGAGGTACTGAAACTGGACGGAAAGGATACGAAGCGTATCGTTTTCAATGAGGTGACGAAAAATGCCATACTGAAAGCCATCGAGCAGCCGAGAGATATTGACTACAACCTGGTGAACGCACAACAGGCACGACGGGTGCTGGACCGAATAGTCGGTTTTGAACTGTCGCCGGTGCTGTGGAAAAAGGTGACCGCCGGACTGAGTGCCGGGCGTGTGCAATCGGTGGCGGTGCGACTCATTGTGGAACGGGAACGAGAGATAGAGGAATTTAAGGCCGTGTCGCAATACCGTGTAACAGCAGAATTTCTGACCGAAAAGGGAGATGTGCTACGCACGGAACTAAACCATCGGTTTGCCACGAAAGAGGAGGCTTACCGATTCTTGGAACAATGCAAAGGGGCGGAATGCACGATAACGGACATTCAGAAAAAACCGAGTAAGCGCTCGCCGGCGCCTCCTTTTACGACCTCGCTGCTGCAACAAGAGGCCGGACGAAAACTGCATTTTCCCGTATCGAAAACCATGCGATTGGCGCAGTCGCTGTACGAGGCCGGACACATTACTTATATGCGTACGGACTCGGTGAACCTGAGTACGCTGGCGCTGGCAACGGCTAAGACGGAGATACTGAACGAATACGGCGAGCAATACTTGCACACACGCCAATACCACACCACAAGCAAGGGCGCACAGGAAGCGCACGAGGCTATTCGTCCGACTTATATGGACCGCAAAACAGCCGGTGCGACGGAGGACGAGAAGCGTCTATACAAAATGATATGGGAGCGCACCATTGCGAGCCAAATGGCCGATGCAGAGATAGAAACGACGCGGGTGGAGATACGCGTGGGTGAGGCGGAATATGTGTTTGTGGCAACCGGAAAGGTGGTGCTTTTCGATGGATTTATGCGGGCATATATTCAGTCGAGCGATGAACCCGAGGAGAAAGAGGCTACGCTGCCGCAACTGCAGGTAGGCGAGGCACTCGGTCGGCAAGGCGTGACGGCACAACAGGTGTTCTCACAGCCGCCCGCTCGCTACATAGAGCCGTCGCTGGTGAAGAAAATGGAGGAACTGGGCATTGGGCGTCCTTCGACCTACGCCACCATTATTGAAACGATACAGACCCGTAAATATGTGGAATACGGCGATGTGGAAGGCAAAGAGCGTGCTTACACGCTGCTCACACTGCAGGGCGACCAAATAAAAGAGGAGGAGAAAAAAGAGAAATATGGCGCTGACCGCCGAAAACTGTTGCCCACGGACCTCGGACGCATAACGACCGATTTCTTGGTACAGCAATTCCCCGACATCCTGAGTTATGACTTCACGGCACATGAGGAGGAAAATTTCGACAAGATAGCGGAAGGAAAAGCCGACTGGGTGAAGACGGTGGATACTTTCTACAAAACATTCCACCCGACACTGCAGGCCATTCCTGCCGGGCGTATGGCCGGACGAGAACTGGGAAAAGAGCCGAAGACGGGAGAGCCCGTGCTCGCCAAAATAAGCAAGATGGGGCCGTGCATACAGATAGGTGCGGGCGACTCGGAAGGGCAAAAGCCACGCTTTGCTTCGCTCAAGAAAGGACAATCGATATTCTCCATTACGCTGGAGGAGGCACTCAAACTATTCGAGACCTCGTTCCCATACACCCTGGGTGAACTTGGTGGCGAAGAAGTGGTGGTGGGAGAAGGAAAATTCGGCCCCTACATACGCTATCAAGGGAAATTTGTGAGCATACCCAAGGATATTGACCCGCTGCACATTACCATAGAACAGGCAGCCGCTCTGATTGACAAAAAAGAACACCAGAACGACCCGATTCATGTGTTCGGGGATATTCAGGTCCTCAATGGGCGGTATGGCGCCTACATAAAAGCACCCAACGGCAACTATCGCATACCCAAAGGCGTAGATGCTTCGGAACTGACAGCGGAAGAGTGCCAAAAAATAGTGGAGACGACCGAGCCTACGGGACAACAAAAACGCACTTTCCGACGAAAAAGCAGCAAATAATTTGCGTAATTGAAAAAAAGATAGTACCTTTGCAGCCGCTTTTGGCGAAAATGTCAATTAGGCGAAGGGAACGAGAAGTAGCGCAGTTGGTAGCGCACCACGTTCGGGACGTGGGGGTCGGGCGTTCGAGTCGCCTCTTCTCGACTAAAAAATGACATGATGGCGGGATAGCTCAGCTGGTTAGAGCGCATGATTCATAATCATGAGGTCCCC
>CAVATM010000017.1:0-50671 GCA_963591775.1 bacterium | reverse complement strand
GTAGTGCAGCAACGGGTGCTATTGTTATCCCTAACAGCGTAACGAGTATTGGAGAGAGTGCTTTCTGGTTTTGCACGGGTCTTACCGCTATCACTATCCCAAACAGCGTAACTAATATAGGAGACTATGCTTTCTTTGGTTGCGCGGGTCTTACCTCTATTATTATCCCCAACAGCGTAACGAGTATTGGTTGGGATGCTTTCTCTGATGTCCCCAATATCGTGTATAATGGTACTGCCACAGGTTCACCATGGGAGGCAAAAAGCGTGAATGGTTATGTAGATGGCTATTTAGTCTATGCAGACGCAACAAAGACCACTTTACTGGCTTGTAGTAGTGCCGCAACAGGTGCTATTACTATCCCCGAGAGCGTAACAAGTATTGGAAGTTATGCTTTCTCAGGTTGCACGGGTCTTACCTCTATTACTATCCCCAATAGCGTAACGAGTATAGGAAGCGATGCTTTCCGGATTTGCACGGGGCTTCCCTCTATTACTATCCCTAACAGCGTAACGAATATCGGAGAGGAGGTTTTTGGGTATTGCGAACAACTATGCACAATCCGCATTCCGCATGGAAGAAAGTCTATATTTGTCGAAAAAGACTTGTATAAAGTACAAGATAAAATTATCGAATATGCGGAATTCTATGATGGCGATATTCAATATGAATTGGATGACAATATGACTTCTACAGTTTGCGCCAAAGCGGGCAAATATGCAGGCGATATTGTCATTCCAACCCGTGTAGAGCACGACGGCAATACCTACACAACAAAAAGAATCGCATACGACGCTTTTCGAGAGTGCTACGACCTTACCTCTATTACTCTACCAAAGACTATTACCGAAATAGGTGAAGACGCATTCGAAGACTGCGAGAACCTGCAAACTATCCGAGTCCCCAAAGGTATGACGGATACTTTCTGCCGGATGGGTTTGGAACCATGGCGAGACAAGATAGTGGAGCCACAGCAGGAGGAATATACCATTCTTCTTAATATCGCTCGTGGCTACGAACTCGGTATTGGTATGGCACGCAACCTCGCACAAGCCGTTCTTTGCTATGCACAGGCTGCAGATAAGGGGTGCGCCGAAGCCGCTTATCACCTCGGCGAACTCTACGAAGAGGGCAAAGGACTGCCACAAGACTACCAACAAGCAGCAGATTGGTTCGCCAAAGCCTCACAACTCTATCACCCCAATGGTGAGACCCGCCGCAAAGCCTGCCTGCAGCACATCGAAGAAGAGAACGCCCGTCTGGCTGCCTTCCAGGAGGAGCAGAATGTTGTGCGACAAGTGCCGCAGCCTGCCACTACTCGTACACCGCAGAAGACTATCCTTTTCTTTGATACCGAGACGAACGGGCTACCGCAGAACTATAAGTTGGGTGTTTCGGCGACTTCCAACTGGCCTCGTATGATACAATTGGGGTGGATAATCACCGACGAAGCTGGTAATATCTTGAAACGCAAGAGCCAACTCATCTACCCGCAGTCGTTCACTATTGCTGCAGAGGTTACTCGTCTTACGGGTATCACGACTGCCGCCGCACAGCGTAATGGGGTGGCTTTGACGGATATATTGCCGGAATTTATGGCAGATGTAGAGGCTGCCTCTCTGTTGGTGGGGCATAACATCGACTTCGACTGCCATATCGTCGGCTGTGAACTATATCGCAACTCGATGGACTATAGTGCATTGATGGATAAACCCTCTGTTTGTACCATGGTGCGCAGCACGGATTTCTGCGCCTTACCCAGCACAAGCCGCTACTATTCAGGCTATAAGTTCCCCACGCTGACCGAACTCTATACCAAACTATTCGGTCATGCTTTCTCGGGCGCACACGATGCCCTATCAGACATTACCGCCACGAAAGATTGCTACTTTGAACTCCTCCGCCGTGGCATTATCTAAAATTCTTAATTCATAATTAGAAATGAATCTCCGTTACAAGGATTTAGAAACCGCTCCGGGTGTATATATCCCCAATGTGGGTATTGACTACCCGGAGAATGACCCTTATGAACATCTTTATCATCCGGTTTATGACCGCAAGGTGGTGGTAGATGAGCATTATCCCTATATGGATGACAGCCTAAAATTCCGAATCTTGAATGCATCGATGTGGGATTTGTTGCTTAAGTTTGCTATCGGAACAATGTTGCGTGTGAAGATGGGCTTGCGTATTAAAGGGCGTGAGAACCTCAAGAAGTACAAAGATGTGCTGCAGGGTGGGGCGATTACCATATCGAACCACATGTTCAAGTTCGATTGTCCTTGTGTGTTGATTGCGGTACACGCCAAGCATACAACGCGTATTCCGATGTTCGCTCCTAATTTTTCTACCAAGGACAACTTTTTCCTGCGTGTCGTGGGCGGTATTCCTATTCCTCAACAGGAGGGCGGCATGGCGGCTTTGAAGAAGTTCAACGAGGCGTTCGATGAGTTCCATCGGCGGGGTTATTGGTTTCATATATTCCCCGAAGCCGCACGCTGGGATTTCTATAAACCCATTCGCCCATTCCAAAAAGGTGCGTTCTCTATGGCGTACAAATACGATATGCCGCTTTTGCCGTGTGCCATTACTTACCGAGAGCGTAAGGGGATTTACCGTCTGTTCGGCCCGAAAGAACTGCCGCTGTTGCAAGTGGAGATAGGTGCTCCGATACTGCCCAATCGCAACAACTCGCGTGGCATCGAAGTAGAGCGCTTGCGAGAAGAGGCACACCAAACCATCGTTCGTATGGCAGGCATCACTAAGAATACCTGGCCAGTGGAATACAGCAATGCTTAATTCAGCGATAAATGAGCCATAAGGCTCAACGAACCACATCACGCACATTTACACACTTACAAATTAACCTATTGAACTATGCGCCGCCTTGTGCCTTATATTGCTGTCTTGACGGCGATGATTATCTGGTCTGCTTCGGGTATTGCTATCAAGGAAGCACTTGTTGCCTTGCCGCCTATGACGCTGATAGTCATGCGCTTTACACTGGCAGTGGCGTTGATGCTTGCTATCGGCCTGCTCGCCCGCAAGAGTGATATGCTCGCCTTGCAACGGATAGACAAGAAGGACATCCCACTTTTTCTCTTGGGCGGGGTGATGCAGCCTTTTTTGTACTATATCCTTGAGACCTTCAGTTATCGTGAGTTGTCTTCGCCCACTATCGCCGAAGCATTGCTCAGCACGAGTCCGCTCTTGGCACCGTTTTTTGCTTTTGTCCTGCTTCGGGAGCGGGTAACAGTTTATAATGTCTTGGGCATTCTTATCTCGACGGTCGGTATGCTGCTTTTGGTATTGGTAGGTGCGGCAGATTTCAATATCGGCAATCCGTGGGGTATTGCCTTGGCATTTGCTGCCGTATCCACGGCGGTGTTCTATACGATTATCCTGCGCCGTATTCCATCCAAGTACAATTCCCTGTCGGTGGTGTTCTATGTCCAACTGACCTCGCTTGTGCTGTTCTATCCCTTGTGGGGCACTATGGAGGGGAGTACTTTTGTCGCCCACTTGCAAGCGGCAGACCCTACGCAGTTGCTGCGCTCGCTTTTGGGCGTAGGCTATTTGGCAGTCTTTGCTTCTGTTGTGGCGTTTATCTGCTTTTGCTACACGGTGCGCTGTATAGGTGTTACCCGCACCAATGCATTCAACAATGTACGCCCTGCTTTCACGGCACTTTGGATGCTTCTTTTCTTTGGCGAGCAACTCCCGTGGGCGAAATGGGTAGGTATTCTGCTGATTATCGTCGGGCTGTTTGTCTGCCAAATTCAGAAAAAAAAGAACCTGCAGTAGTTTATTTTTGGCTATTTCGCAAAATCTTTGTACCTTTGCAGCAGTATTGTGCCTAAGTCCCCTTTGGTAGGGTGCTGTGGTGCGTAAATTTAGACTGAATGGAACATATTTACACGCCTGAGTTTTTCAACGACCTGCTCTTTATCATGTTCATTGTCGGGTTGGTTGTGTTTGTAACGCTTTATTTTGTGGACGCAGGGTATGGCAAGATGCGTACCGAGAAGTGGGGACCTGCCATAAGTAACAAAGTGGGCTGGTTCTTGATGGAAGCGCCGGTGTTTATTGTGGTGCTCTATCTCTACTTGAAGTCGCTTTCTATGTACGATGGTATTACGAAACACGCCCCCTATTGGGTGTTCTTGCTGCTGTTTGAGTTCCACTATTTCCAACGCTCTTTTGTGTTCCCTTGTCTGTTGAAAGGCAAGAGCAAGATGCCCGTTGTAATTATGGCGCTCTCGGTGGTGTGGAACTTGATTAACGGCTATGTACAGGGCTATTGGCTTTTCCATTTGGCACCGCAGGACGAGGCATATTCGCAACTCTATACCACGGCGTGGTTGATCGACCCTCGTTTCATTGTCGGTACTTGTATCTTTATTATCGGTCTGTGTATTAATTTGCATTCAGATTATGTGGTGCGTCATTTGCGTAAGCCGGGCGATACCAACCACTATCTGCCCAAGAAAGGCTTGTACAAGTATGTGACGAGTGCCAACTATCTGGGCGAGATTACGGAGTGGCTGGGTTTTGCTATCCTTACATGGTCGCTTGCAGGCTTGCTGTTCTTCTGGTTCTCTTGTTGCAACCTTATTCCGCGTGCCAACTCTATCTATCACAAGTACGAGGAGGAGTTCCCCGATGAGTTCGACCGCAAGCGCCTGAAACGCATTTTCCCCTTTATCTACTAATGTCTTAATAGTATCTATGGTTGCCTTGTGCCGCTATAGATACTTTTTTTATACTTAAGGTATGGAATCAAAACTCTTTACTCCTTTTCAGTTAGGCCCTATTACGCTACGCAACCGTTTTATCCGTTCGGCGGCGTTCGAGAATATGTGTCATAACAACACACCGTCGCAGCAACTGCATGATTATCATGTCAGTGTGGCGCACGGTGGAGTGGGGATGACTACGGTTGCCTATTGTGCAGTCGATTTGAGCGGTGTGAGTTTCGATGGGCAACTCTATGTGCGCGATGAGGCTCTGCCCGGTTTGAAGAAGCTGACCGATGCTATTCATGCCGAGGGTGCCAAAGCCAGTATTCAGTTGGGGCACTGTGGCAATATGACGCACTTCTATACCTGCCATTGTACGCCCGTCAGCGCAAGCAGCGGCTTCAATCTCTATTCGCCCACTATTCATCGTCGACTGAAAGTCAGCGAGATAAAGCAGTTGGTCAAACGCTTTGGCGAGGCGGTGGATTTCTGCCGTGAGGCGGGTTTCGACTGTGTGGAGATACACGCAGGGCATGCCTATCTGATTTCGCAGTTTATCAGTCGTCGTACCAATCGTCGTCACGACGAGTATGGTGGTAGTTTCGAGAACCGTGTGCGGTTTATGAACGAGGTGCTCGACGAGGTGATGTTGCACGCCAAAGACGATATGGCGGTAGTCGTTAAGACCAATATGTGGGACGCTTGTCGTGGCGGTTCGGATATCGAAGAGGGCTTGCAGGTGGCGCGTGAGATTCTGAAGCACAAGGTGCATGGTATTGTCCTCTCGGGCGGTACGGTGAGCGCATCGCCAATGCGTATTTTGGGTGGTGCCATGCCGATTAAGACGCTGGCGCACTATATGCCGATGAAGAGTTTCTGGTGGCTCAAGGCCGCTTTGCTTTGTGGTGGCGGGGCGTTGATGATTCCGACCGTGCCGTTCAAAGAGTTGTATTTTATGGAGCAGGCAAAGCGTTTCCAACGCGAACTGCAGGGTGAGTTGGGCGATACGCAACTCATCTATGTGGGCGGTGTGCAGTCGGGCGACAACTGCCAACGCATTATGGACGAGGGGTTTGAGTTGTTCCAGATTGCGCATGTGCTGATCAAAGACCCTGATTTTGTGCATCATGTACGGCGGAATCCGCACTACCATGCAGGTTGTGGACGCTCCAACTATTGTGTAGGTCGTATGTATACACTGGATATGAAGTGCCATGAGTGTGTAGAGCGTGATGGCGAAAAGATTCCCGCTTGTCTTAAAAAGGAGATAGCCCACCTCGAAGCCAAGGCCCAACAATCCATACACAATGCAAATGTATAATTTGAATAGATTGTATAATGTATTCCCCACCTTTGGAGGGGTTAGGGGAGGTCTTGGATAGTATGTTATCTCTAGTTACCGGGGCGAGTAGTGGTATCGGTTTGCAGTATGCCACGCAGTTAGCCCGTGATTATCATAGTGATGTGCTGTTGGTGTCGAACCAAGAAGCCGAGTTGCAGGTCGTGGCGCACGACCTCGAGGAGCAGTATCATGTGCAGGCTACACCGCATTATGCCGACCTCAGTAAGCATGACGCAGCCGAGGAACTCTATCGCTATTGCCGTGAGAATGAACTTGTTGTGGATGTGCTGATTAACGACGCAGGCGTTTTCTTCTTCAATCCCTATTGCGAGACTTCGATGCGCCGTATCGAGTTGATGCTCAATCTGCATACCGTGACGGTGGCGAAACTCTGCCGTCTCTTTGGGGAGGATATGATGCGCCGTCAGTTGACTGCCGAGGAGCAGTCGCAGTATATCTGTGGAAAGCCTCGCCGCAAAGGGTATATTCTCAATATGTCGTCTATGTCGGCGTGGATGGCAATGCCGGGTATTCAGACCTACAATGCCACCAAGGCATTTATTTACAACCTCTCGAAGTCGTTGTGGTATGAGTTTCAGCCTAATGGCGTGAATATCACCGTCATGACGCCGGGGGCAGTTGATACGGCGTTGTTCGGCTTGGCACCCAACCTACGCCGTTTGGCGGTCAATCTCTCGGTGTCTATTCCGCCGGAGAAGTTGGTGCGTCGTGCGCTGCGCTGTATGTTCCGTGGCAAGAAAGCCGATATGCCGGGTGTGTTGAACCATCTCGCTACACCCCTCTTGAAGCACACCCCCGATTGGCTTATCTTCTTTGTGATGAAACACATCGCCAAGTATCAGAAATAGGATTTGCAGAGAGGAATGATGTTGAAGAAATATAGAATTCGTGTGTAAAGAACTTAGTCTAATAATCGTAATATTTAACCATAAATCATATAATACTAATATGGAAAAACCTTATGTGTTGGGTCTCGATATGGGCGGGACAAATTCAGTTTTAGGAATAATAGATGCACGTGGACATGTATTAGCACGGACTTCTATTAAAACAAAAGAATATTCGGACATTCACGATTATGTGGATGCGTTGTATTCTGAAGCTGTAAAAATAATGGAACCGGTTGGTGGAGCAGATATGTTCCGTGGAATTGGTGCCGGAGCACCGAATTCAAATTATTACACAGGAAATATTGAATATCCGGCAAATCTTCCTTGGAAAGGAATTACGCCTTTTTGTGAATTAATGTCTGCAAAGTTCGGACTCCCCTGTCATATTACCAATGATGCAAATGCTGCTGCTCTGGGTGAAATGACTTATGGCGCTGCCAGAGGTATGAAAAATTTTATTATGATTACTTTAGGTACGGGTGTCGGTTCTGGAATTGTTATAGATGGGAAATTAGTATATGGTAATGATGGATTTGCAGGAGAATTGGGACATACTAAAATTATCCGTGGATCGCAAGCCCGACTATGTGGATGCGGACAAAGAGGGTGCCTAGAAGCATATACTTCTGCAACAGGAGTTGCACGAACTGCACGCGAAATTATTGAAAATACTGATAGGCCGACCTTATTGAGAGCATTAGATTCGTCTACTATAACATCGAAGGATGTCTTTGATGCTGCGGAGAAAGGTGATGAGGTAGCCAAGCAGATTTTCGACGAGACCGGCAAACTTTTGGGGCAGAAATTCGCTGATTTTGTGGCATTCTCTGCGCCCGAGGCAATTATCCTCTTCGGTGGCCTGGCAAAGTGTGGGCACTACCTCTACGCCCCGATTGTAAAGACGCTCAACGAAGAGGTGATGCACACTTGGACGAACAAAGTTAAGGTGCTGTTCTCCGACTTGAAAGAGGCAGATGCTGCCGTGTTGGGTGCTTCGGCATTGGCATGGGAGTAGTAATCTAATTAGGAATTAAGAATTTGGAATTATTGTGGTTGTTTATTTTGAGTGGCTTTGTTGGTAAATACGGCTCATTTACAAACTTACACATTTACAATTTGATTAACCGGAGTGAGAATACTTTATCAGTTTCCGATGTGGTTTCAGCGACTCTATGTGGGTATCACATGGCGCATGGATAAGCACCGAAAAGCAGTCTATTTGACATTCGACGACGGACCGATACCAGAGGTAACTCCTCAGGTGTTGGCTGTTTTGGAACACTATGGTGTTAAAGCCACTTTCTTTATGGTGGGGGAGAACGCTGTGAAGCATCCGGAGGTTTACCGACAAGTTGTCGAGGCTGGGCATAGTGTTGGTAATCATACATATAACCATATCAACGCCTTGCGTTTCTCTACCCGCACCTATATGCAGAATATAGCCAAAGCCGAAACGGTACTTGGTCAAACGCACCTCTTCCGTCCTCCCTACGGGCGGTTCTGGATATGGCAGAAATTGGCAGTTCTTCGTGCGGGATATGGTATGTATCTCTGGGATGTGCTGACTCATGACTACAACCCGAATTACACACCGGAACACATGTTGAGTGTCATCCAACGTTACACACGCAATGGGAGTATTATCAATTTCCACGACTCTATCAAGTCCAACGAGCGTATGCTTGCCGTGCTGCCCAAGGCAATAGAGTGGTTCCAACTGGAGGGTTACGAGATATTACCTCTGCCAATGTAATACACAATGACTATATATGAAGAAAAACCTCTGTAGAAATCGTTGTTTATTGATAGTGAGCATTTTTTGCTTGCTGTTCACGGGTTGTGCTAATCGTGGTATCGGACCTCAAGGAGGTCCTAAAGATACTATTCCTCCGCAGGTGGTGAAAGAGACACCGCTCAATGGTTCGACTAATTTCCATGGCGATAAGATAGAGGTGGTTTTCAACGAGTACCTGCAGTTGGATAATGTGCAGTCAAATCTGCTTGTCTCTCCGCCGCAACAGGTGCCGCCAGAGGTTAGCGCTGTTGGCAAGAAACTGCAGATTATCTTGCAGGAAGAACTGAAAGACTCGACTACTTATACTCTCGATTTTGGCAATGCTATTTGTGACTATACGGAGAAAAATCCCCTCACGGGCTACACTTTTGCCTTTGCTACGGGCGGCAAAATAGACTCTCTGGAAGTCTATGGCGTGGTGGTCAATGCGGAGGATTTGAATCCTATCTCCGGGGTGTATGTGGGGTTGCAGGAGAACCTCGAAGATTCAGCGTTTTCTACGATGCCATTCACTCGTGTTGCTCGCACGGATACGCTCGGGCAGTTTGGCATTCGCAACCTGCGAGGTGGTTCGTATCGGCTCTATGCTCTACAAGACCAAAGCCGCGATTTTCTTTACCAACCTGGTGAGGGATTGGCATTCTTGGATTCGCTCGTATCACCACTCTACGAAACAGAAACAGTACACGATACCATTTGGCATGATACGCTGATGATCAATGCGTTGGGCGATACGCTCCCTGTGCGACTTATAGATTCTGTGCGCACGGTGGAGAATATCTATGTCGGTCCGTCTGACTTGTTGCTCTGGTTCTTCAAAGAGGAAAAGGTGCGCCACTATTTCCAGCGTGCATACCGAGAGGATGCGCATTGTATCCGCTTGGTTTTCTCAGCGCCACAAGACAGTCTTCCGACTATTGTTGCATTGTCGCCGAGTGCCATCGACAGCACACGGAGCGATTCAGCGTGGGTTAATCCGCTAGACTATGCACTCTGGCAAAACAATGCGACGCGCGATACGCTCGTCTGTTGGCTGCGTGATTCCGTGGCAATAGGGCAGGACAGTATCTATCTGCTTATGACTTATCAGAAGTCCGACTCGCTCTATAATCTTGTGCCACAGACAGATACCATTCCTGTGATCTATCGTGCACCCCGCCTGACGGCAAAGGCAAAAGCCGCCCTCGACACGAAGAACCGAGAACGAGTGTTGACGATCAAATCGAACGCCAAGAACGACTTTGAACTCTACGACACCCTGCGTATCTATTCGGAGTGGCCTATCGACTCGGTATGGAAAGACAGCCTGCATCTGGTTGAGAAAATAGACACACTCTCGAAAACATGTGCATTCTCGCTACTGCCGCTCGACAGTGCCCGTATGGGTTATGCGGTGGTGGCCAAATTGGAGCAGGGCAAGTCCTATGAACTACACCTTGATTCGGCGGCAATGCGCGACATCTACGGCAAAGTGAATCACGCTGTCACATTCTCTCTCAAGATGAAAACCGCAGAGGACTATGCCACACTACTTGTAAAATTGGTGGATTACGATCCCGCCATTCGCCTCCAACTCCTCAACGACAAAGACCAAGTGGTGCGCGAACTGCCTGCCGCCCCCGATGGAACCAAGTTTGAGTTCCTTGCGCCAAAGACCTACTATTTGCGGCTCTATTTCGACCTGAACCAAGACGGCAAGTGGACAACAGGCGACTGGGCAACCAAACGCCAACCGGAACCAGTCTATTATTTCCCGCAAAAACTGACGCTGCGTGCCAATTGGGACTTCGAGGAGATATTCAACTACCGTACTGTTCCGCAGTTGGATGCCAAACCCCGTGAACTCCGTAAAGATGCGGGAGCAACTAAGAAGTAATGCTCATGGAGGTCACCAAAAAGAAGGAACAACTTGTCGGTTATGCCTTTCTCTTGACGGGATTGGCGGTGCAGGTGCTGGTCTATTGTCTTCACCCCGATAATCCGTGGTCGCTGCTGAGTGGCTTGCTCGGTATGTGTTCGGTAGTACTTTGTTCGCAGGGGAATATCCTTACTTTTGCCTTCGGTTTCGGGCAGATTCTGACCTATTCTTACCTCTGCTATCTCGAACGATTTTATGCAGGGATAGCACTCAATGCGTTCTATTTCGTCACGCAGATCTATGGTGTCTATTCATGGCGACGCCAACTTCGTCATGCCGACGAGCAAACCCTCTCTGTGCCTGTGCCAACACGCCGTTTGCCTTTTCCTGCGCTGTGTGTGGTGGCTTTTGGGGCGCTCTTTGTGTCGATCTTGACAGGCTTTTGCCTTAGTCGCTTTACCGCCGACACAAGTCCTTACTTAGACGCTTTTACTACGGTGCCTGCTCTTGTGGCGCAGGTGCTGATGATTCTCGTCTATCGCGAACAGTGGTATCTTTGGCTGTTTGTGGATGCGCTCTCGGTTCTGATGTGGTTGTTGGCGGGTAACTACTGTATGGCGGCACTATATGCTTTTTGGTGCGTCAATTGTGTCTATGGTTATGTGCAATGGACAAAGCAATTAGCCGCATAGTACTCTCTTTCAATCTTTCATGCGTATGCCAACTCCTTATCTGTTAGTTGAGAACCTGACCAAGTCGGTCGGATCGAAGGTACTGTTCCGCAATATCTCTTTTGCCGTTAACGAGGGGCAGCGCATGGCGCTTATCGCCCGCAACGGGGTGGGGAAGTCCACACTGATGGACATTCTAACCCATCGCACGGATTACGACAGCGGGCGAATCACTTGGCGCAACGATTTGCATGTGGGGTATCTTCCCCAGCGAATTGTCTTGCCGGCGGAGGAGACTGTGCATTCGCTCTCTCATTCAGCCGAGCAAACCCTCCGCTTCACGCAGTTTCTCACGCAGTTGGGCATTACGGAATTCGACCAACCGCTTGCGCATCTCAGTGGTGGGCAGCAGAAGCGGGTCGCTCTAGCGCAAGTGCTATCCCAAGAGCCTGATTTCCTGTTGCTTGACGAACCGACCAACCACCTCGATTTGGAGATGGTGGCATGGCTTGAGGACTATCTTCGCCGCTCGCAGTTGACGCTCTTGCTTGTCACGCACGACCGCTATTTTCTTGACCGGGTATGCTCTGATATTGTGGAGATTGACCAAAACACGCTCTATACCTACCATGGCAATTACTCCTATTATTTAGAGAAACGGGCGGAGCGTATTGAGCAGCAGAATGCCGAGACCGACAAGTTCCGCAATCTCTATCGTACCGAATTGGATTGGATGCGTCGTATGCCACAGGCGAGAGCCCACAAGGCTCAGTACCGCATTGATAACTTCTATGAGATTGAGAAGAAGGCCAAGCGTACGCAGCAGGATACGGATGTCCGCCTTCAGGTGCAGTCGACATATATAGGCAACAAGATTTTCGAGGCAAAAGAGGTAAGTAAATCTTTCATCGTACAGCCCCGTAACCCCGCCGAACAGCCTCATACACTGCAGATACTCAATAGATTCTCCTATGTTTTCTCTCGTTACGAGAAACTTGGCATCATTGGCAACAACGGCACCGGAAAGTCCACTTTCCTGCGTTTGCTATTGGGTGAGATTGCGCCTGACAGTGGCTCTTTCGACATCGGAACGACGGTGCGTTTCGGTTACTATCGGCAACAAGGATTGCCCTTTGAGGATGGGAAGAAAGTAATTGATATTGTGCGTGATATAGCCGAAACGATAGACCTTGGCAATGGCGACCGCTTGACGGCAAGTCAGTTTTTGCAACATTTCCTTTTCTTGCCCTCGCAGCAGTACGACTATGTGTCGAAATTGTCGGGTGGTGAGCGGCAACGCCTGCACCTCTGTATGGTGCTGATGCGTAATCCGAATTTCTTAATCTTGGACGAGCCAACCAACGACCTTGATATTCCAACACTCAATGTACTCGAGGAGTACCTTCGGGCATTCAAAGGCTGTCTGATTGTGGTCAGTCACGACCGTTATTTCATGGACAAGGTGGTCGACCACCTCTTCGTTTTCCGAGGTAATGGTGTTGTGGAGGACTTTCCTGGTAACTACACGCAGTTTCGTGAGCAGGGTGGGGTGTTGTCCGACCCGGATATGAAAGCAAAGTCGGATTCTGCTGTCTTGGAGAGAGCCAAGTCTGTAGAACAGCAGGGCAAAAAAACTACAACGGAACGCCCCCGAAAACTTTCTTTTAAGGAGAAACGGGAATTGGAAGAATTGGAGCAGCGTTTGCCTGCATTGGAGCAGGAGAAAGCCGCTCTTGAGGCGCAACTCTCTGACGGTCTGACTGAGATGGATGCTATTGCTGCTGCTTCTGCCCGTTACGAGGAAGTGCAACGTCTTCTGGATGATGCCGAAATGCGCTGGCTCGAACTGAGCGAAATTTGATTATTCCATTAGGTCTTCGATAATTTGGTTTAGAATGTGAATACCTGATAGGGTTGCTACTATTCTAGGATTGGGTGTATCGCTAATGCGTAATAGTCCTCTATCCACATAGCGCTCTATTACTTCTTTATCATGTACCCTATTGTATTCTATTCCGTTTGCGGTACGTAACCCCAGCATTATAAATTCATTATATCGGTCCTTCTCTGTAAGATATTCGTATTCATGTTGCAAAGAATGTGTGCAGGCTTGATGTATGTATAGTTCTAGGTCTCCAATATTACAAAAGCGTTTTTCCCCATCGTAAGCGTATGCACCTGCGCCAAATCCAAAGTATGGAGTGTTATTCCAATAGTTACTATTATGTAGCGAATGTTTATTTTTTATTGCAAAATTAGATACTTCGTAGTGTTCGTATTCTGCATTCTGTAATGTATGAACTATATAATCGTATAACTGATTCTCAGTATCATCATCGGTTTCTATTAACTTCTTATTCTGTAGTTGTGTATATAATGGTGTACCTTCCTCGAATGTGAGACAATAAGTTGAGATATGTTGAATGTTCAATTGCAACGCTTTGTCAATGTCTTGTTGGGTTACATCAAAAGTGGAAATTGAGAGTTCCTTCGGCGTTGGTATGGCATATATAATATCGATTGATATATTGTCAAATCCAGCTTCTTGTGCTTGCCATACTGCGTGTTGAGCTTGTTCTGCATTATGTCGCCGACCTATTGTTTTTAGAATAACATCATTAAATGATTGAATCCCTATTGATAGTCGGTTAATTCCCATATTTCTCCAAGCGGAGAGTTTCTCAGGTGTAATATCTCCCGGATTACATTCTAATGTGATTTCTTTAGCATTGTCGGTGGGCAATGCATCTAAAAGTTGCTGTATATGTGGTATAGATAATAGACTCGGCGTTCCTCCCCCAAAATAAATGGTTTCGATTTTTGAGGTAGATAACGCATTTGAGTTATCTGCGATTTCTGTAAGTAGTGCTTTTACATAGTCTTCACGGCGATTGAGCATTGTCGTTGAAAAGAAGTCACAGTAGATACAGCGACTTTTGCAAAATGGAATATGTATATATATACCGGCCATTATGGGATACAAAGATACTAATTTTATATTAATTGCACAAAAGTGGATAAGGATTATGTAAACAAAAGACGCACCTCGTTAGAGATGCGTCTTTGTCTGTGTAACACACGCAGTTAAGAATACCAACTAGTTGTTCTTAGCTTTAGCTACGATAGCCTTAAATGCTTGCGGCTGATTCATAGCAAGGTCTGCCAACACCTTACGGTTGATAACCACACCCGATTTCTTGAGTGCGCCCATCAGTTGGCTGTAACTAACACCCTCGAGACGCGCAGCGGCGTTGATACGCTGAATCCACAGAGCGCGGAAATTGCGTTTCTTGGCCTTACGGTCACGATAAGCATACTGGAGACCTTTTTCCCATGTGTTTTTGGCAACAGTCCATACATTAGCACGGCCACCAAAATTGCCTCGGGTGAGGCTCATGATCTTCTTACGACGGTTGCGCGAAGCAACGTGATTTACTGATCTTGGCATAGTTCTTTACTACAAAATTTGGTGGTTAATACTTAGCGGATCAGTAGCAATTCACGCACGGAGCGCAGATTCGTCTGGTCTACCATTGCAACATGAGTCAAGTTGCGTTTCTGTTTCTTGGTCTTCTTAGTCAAAATGTGACTCTTGAAAGCGTGTTTACGCTTAATTTTACCGGTTCCGGTAAGAGTAAATCTCTTTTTTGCACCGGAATTAGTCTTTACCTTTGGCATTTTGTTTGTAATTTAATAAGTTATTATATCAGTCTTAGGCAGCCTAAGGGGAAGCCTTTTGACTTTTTATTCTATTCGATTCATTTGTTGGATACTAACTCTGTGGCTTGCAGCCAAATTCCCTTGACAAAAACTATACCATAAAGTTATGTTCCCTCATTAAATCTAGTTTTTCTTCGGTGTCAAGTTGAGAATCATGCGCTTGCCTTCCAATGATGGTACTGCTTCCGGCTTACCGAATTCAGCCAAGTCATTTGCAAAACGAGCGAGTAGCAACTCTCCCTGCTCCTTAAACACAATAGAACGCCCTCGGAAAAACACATACGCTTTTACCTTGTTTCCTTCTTTCAGGAATTCCTGTGCGTGTTTCAACTTGAAATTATAGTCATGGTCATCCGTCTGCGGTCCAAACCGTATTTCTTTGACCTCCATTTTCTTAGAATTTGCCTTTGCCTCTTTCTCTTTGCGTTTCTTCTGATAGAGGAACTTTTGATAATCAAGGATTCGGCATACAGGGGGCTCAGCATTCGGCGAGATTTCAACCAAATCCAAATTCTGCTCATCTGCCATACGCAGGGCTGTTTGGAAAGGGTAGATCCCTTGCTCTACATTATCGCCGACCAGGCGAACTTCATGGACACCACGAATCTTATCGTTGATACGATTTGGCATCTCTTTCTCTACTCGGCCACGTTGTGGCCTGTTAGGTGTTGTTGCTATAGTTTTATCCTCCTGTTAAATGGTGAGAGAATTTATTGAAGTACTCTCGTTCTTCTGCTTTCGCCAAGGCACACTATACCCTTTCCGCGAAAAAACGCACAAAAGTACAACTTTTATGGGAAGTACACAAATAAAAAAGTAAAAAAAGTATGGAATGAGGCGAAAAATTTTAGTATGTGGATATTTTTGTATACCTTTGCAGACATTTGATCTTGAAAATATATCCTATATTTCGAGCAATAAATGCATTTACACTCCTAATCACCCATAAATCAATATCTATCTGATATGAAGAATAATCATTTCGTACTATCAACTATGGTTGCAATGACGCTTTTCGTTGTCGGCTGCAATGAATCACCCTATATACTCAATCCGGGTGACAATAGTCATAATCAGGAAGGTATAACAACTCTCCCCGAACCGGAAAATATCGATATACCGGATAGTACATTGACCGTAGCGCAAGCACGAAAGATATGTTCGCAGTTAGCAAGTGGCGCATCTACTACTGAAAAATATTATGTAAAGGGGTGGATACAAAGTCTTGACGAAGATAACGCTTCTGCGGTACAAAATTATGGCAATGCTATTTTTACATTAGCAGGTGTCAGCACAGGTGTATCTACACAGACTCTGATAGCCTACCAAGTATATGGTAAGGACGGCAAGAAGATACAGACAGAAAAGGCTATTGCTGTAGGCGACTATGTAGTACTATACGGACAACTTACTAACTACAAAGGCACCTACGAGACCGTTGGAAAAGGTGCCGCTTATGTCTATTCCAGTACCAATGATATATTCAATGGCAAGATTGATACTACGGTTATTACTCCCGACCCGGAGGGTGCGGATGTCCCTGCCGGTACACTTAATGTTTATCAAGCTAACGCTCTCTGCGATAGTCTGATAAGCACTTCTGGCAAGACTACCACCAACAAGTATTACATCAAAGGTTATGTGCGTAGTATAAATAGTGGAAATGAGGAGGCGATAAAGACTTATGGCAATGCGCTGTTTACAATTGCCCCTACCAAGGACGATTCTTCCTATTCGACATTCTATGCTTACCAAGTCTATGGTAAGAATGGGCAGAAACTGACGAGCACAGAGCAAGTACAAGTAGGTGACTTTGTAGTACTTTATGGGCAGTTGACCAATTATAGTGGTACTTATGAAACGGTAGGGCGTGGCGCTTCCTACATATATTATAGTAACAATGCAAAGTGGGCAAACTAAATTCTATATATTCAAAACATTTTTAATTTAAAATTTCATTGTATTATGAAAAAGTTTTTGCTTGCAGCTGTAATGGCTCTTGTAAGTGTGGCTTTCGTTAACGCACAGCCTCGTGCCATCGGTGGTAATCTTGGTACT
The DNA here is from genome assembly GCA_963591775.1 of bacterium. GTDB lineage: Bacteria > Bacteroidota > Bacteroidia > Bacteroidales > Paludibacteraceae > Colicola. The sequence continues at coordinate 33,577 of CAVATM010000017.1, read as the reverse complement.
GATTTTGGTTTCTCTTATCAACATGGTTTTGGTGAGTCTAACATGATCGACTTGGCTGTAAATGTACCTATGATTTATGGCTTTGGTATTGGCGGTAAGGTTACTTATGACTGGATTGACCCTTTCAATGCTCCAGTACCGTGGGATCACAAAGGTGAATGGCATTGGTATATGGGTGTCGGTGGCGGAACCAGTGTATGGGGATTCACAGATGCTACCTATTGGAATGTCGGTGTTGTAGGTCATATTGGTATAGAGTATGATTTTTGGTTCCCTTTCCAACTCTCTTTAGATTGGCGTCCTCAGTTCGGTATTGGTAACTATGATTATTATGCTAATGGCAACAAGGTTAATTTTGACTTAATGGGAGTGTATGGATTGAGTTTAGGTGTCCGCTACAAGTTCTAATATAGTTACAGAATTAATTATCGAAAAGAGATTGCCCCATTATGGCAATCTCTTTTTATGTATATCGATTTCTCTTGTAGCTACACCTGAGTAGCATTTCTTTGCTATTTTATGGTAATATGCTTGTTTGGGTACAAAAATTGTGGAGTAAAAACGGAGCAACATTATATGACATCGTGTCAACGGTGCCAATGGTGTCAAGTGTCCTGTGTAAACATCTAAAAATAACAATAATATGAAAATGGTTAATCATATCCCTGTTTTGCTGCTTACAGGCTACCTCGGCAGCGGTAAGACAACGCTTCTCAATCGAATTCTTACCAATCGCAAAGGCATTCGCTTTGCAGTGATTGTCAATGATATCGGTGAAGTAAATATTGATGCCGATTTGATTCAAAAGGGTGGGGTTGTGAGTGCCAAAGACGATAGTCTCGTCGCCCTACAGAATGGATGCATCTGTTGTACGCTTAAAATGGATTTGGTTCAGCAGTTGCACGATTTGGCATCGCAGAATCTGTTCGATTATATCGTGATAGAGGCCAGCGGAATTTGCGAACCGGCTCCTATTGCTCAGACACTTTGTTCGTATCCCCAGATGGTACCGCAGTTTGCTAAAGATGGTCTGCCTGTGTTGGATTGCATTGTGACAGTGGTAGATGCACTCCGTATGCGTGACGAGTTTGCATCGGGCGAGGACCTCAATCGCAAAGACATCGGTGAGGAAGATTTGGCCTCGTTGGTTATTCAGCAAATAGAGTTTTGCAATATTATTTTGCTTAATAAGTCAAGCGAAGTGAGCGAGAATGAGCGCGAACATATCCGTGCTATTATTCGTGCCATTCAGCCCAAAGCAGAAATTATCGATTGTGATTACTGTGATGTCGACTTTGATAAGATATTGAATACTAAATTGTTCAATTTCGATGCTGTGGCCACTTCTGCTACATGGATTCAAGAAGTAGAGGATGCACACCATGACGAAGAACATGATGATGACGACGATGACGAAGAAGAGCATCATCATGACCACGATGAAGAAGCACATGAGGAAGGCGAGCATGGTCATCATCACCATCATCACCACGACGAGGATGAAGGAGAAGCAGAGGAGTATGGTATCTCTACATTTGTCTATTATGCTCGCCGTCCGTTCAATCTTGGACTGTTTGATGAGTTTGTTGCAGCGCATTGGCCTAAGTCTGTCATTCGTGCCAAGGGTATGTGTTATTTCTCCGATGAATACGATATGTGTTATCTATTCGAGCAGGCAGGTCGCCAATTCAAATTACAGAAAGCGGGCGAGTGGTTTGCTACTATGCCTAAAGAGGAATTAGAGGCACTGAAGGCTCAAGATGCACAGCTCCGCCACGATTGGGACGAACAATATGGTGACCGTATGCAAAAGTTGGTCTTTATAGGTCAACATATCGACAAGCAGGCAATCACGGCAGCGCTTGATGCATGCTTAGACTAAATTATTTCTAATCAAACGGACAGGAGGGAGAAGTCATTCTTTCCTGTCCGTTTATTTTCTCTTTTTTCTATGGCAAAACGCGTACTTATGGCGATGTCGGGTGGTATAGATTCCACTGTTTCGGCTATGCTTTTGTTGGAACAAGGTTATGAATTGGTGGGCGTTACTTTTCGCACATTCGATTCTATCAAAGAATCTTGCCTAGTGCGGGAGAAAGGCTGTTGTTCTGTCGAGAGTATCATGGAGGCTAAACATAATGCACAACTGCTTGGTTTCGAGCATCATATAGTCGATTTTCGTGATACATTTCGTGACCATGTGATACGCAATTTCATTGATGAATATACGCATGGTCGTACACCCAACCCGTGTGTTTTGTGTAATTCGCATATCAAATGGGGAGCGTTGTGTGCTACAGCCGACCAGTATGGGTGCGACTATATCGCCACAGGTCATTATGCTCGCATTGCGCAACATCGTGGCCATTGGTATCTCCGTACAGCAGTGGATACGCACAAGGATCAAACCTATTTCTTGTGGATGCTTACCGAGCAGAATCTACAGCGTACATTGTTCCCATTGGGAGAATTTACCAAACCGGAAGTGCGCCAAATTGCGTTTGACCATGGTTTTGAAAAGTTGAGCCAAAAGGCTGAAAGTCAAGAGATTTGTTTTGTGCCGAATAACGACTACCGTACATTTTTGTCCGAACAGGGAGTGCATGTTGAGCGAGGGCAATACATTGATGCTCAGGGTAATATATTAGGTCAACACGAAGGTTTCTGCAACTATACGATTGGTCAGCGTAAGGGGTTAGGGATTGCATTGGGTACACCTCGTTTTGTGACACATATAGATGCTGCAGCCAATACGGTTACATTAGGCGACCACGACGATTTGTATACCACAAAGGTATCAGCCTTGCAAGCACGCTTTCGTGATATGGATTGGCTGTGTGAGTCTCCATCGGTACAGGCACGCATTCGTTACAAGTCGCCTGCAGTACCGGCTCAGTTGTCTATCGAAAATCCGGACACAGATAAGTCAGCTTTTACGCTTACATTCGAACAGCCTGTATGGGGCGCAACACCGGGACAATCACTCGTTGTATATAAGGATGGTTTGGTTGTTGGGGGTGGCTTTATACAATAGGGTACTATCCTCTGCCATACCCCAAAAGACATCTCATTATTTTGATGAGATGTCTTTCTTTTTCGAATAGCATGTAGTATGTTCGTTTATAGCCATTCGCGAATAGTTTATGTCAATACATATAGCCATCCTTGTATAATTCACCGAAAAGCATTACCTTTGTCACATCAAAAAACGAATACTATGAGTGGAAAAAATATCGGAACAATAGTGCTGTTTGTTGCGTTTGCTATTGTTGTTTTGTCGGTTCTGTTTACCAACAGTTTGGCGCATCGATTGGCGTTGGAAGAGCAAAAAAATATGTCGGTATGGGCAGAAGCCACGCGGCAGTTGATTTTGGCGGATGCAGATACAGACATCGATTTTATCAGTACCATTATCGAAAATAATACCACCATCCCGGTTTATATGCTCAATGAGCAAGGTGAGGTCTTGTCTTGTCGTAATGTTTCCAAGCCGGTATCCGATCCTCGTACGCTCAATGGGCCTATTGAGTTGTATGTTGCCCCGCATACCAAACAGTATATCTATTACGATGAATCCACACTGCTTCGCCAGTTGCGTTATGTGCCATATATTCAGTCACTTTTGATACTGATTTTTATCGTCATAGCCGTCATTGCGTTGCTTACGGCACAGCGTAGCGAGCAAAATCGTCTGTGGGCAGGATTGAGCAAGGAAACGGCTCACCAGTTGGGTACACCGATTTCTTCGCTGAATGCATGGCAGGAATTGCTGACCGAGCGCTATCCGTCGGATGAACTTATTCCGCAGATGAAAAAAGATATTGCTCGGCTTCAAACCATTACGGATCGATTTTCCAAGATAGGCAGTGAGCCGGAAATGGTTCCTGCCGATATTGTTTCACCGATTCACGATACCGTCGCATATATGCGTGTACGCCTATCCAACAAGGTTCAGATTGTAGAGCAACTTCCCGATGTAGAGTGTCGAGTATTGCTTAATGTACCGTTATTTGAATGGGTTATTGAGAATTTGCTGAAAAATGCTGTGGATGCAATGAATGGCAAAGGGCAGATTATCGTTTCTTTGCGGCGGACTAATGGCGAAGTCATTATTGATGTTACAGACACGGGAAAGGGAATGGACAAGCGCACGCAGCGTCGTATCTTCCAGCCCGGCTTTACGACCAAGTCGCGAGGGTGGGGGTTAGGCTTGCCGCTCGCCAAGCGTATCGTTGAGCAGTATCATCGGGGCAAATTGTTTCTTGAAAGCAGCAAGCCGGGTGTCGGTTCCACCTTCCGTATTGTTTTCAAACAGTCCGAAAACGGTTGACCCGGAGCCGGACATAGCCGTATAAAGAGCACCTGCATCTTGCAGGTGTTTTTTTATGTTTTCTATTTCAGGATGCAGGGGAAATACGGTTTGTTCAAAATCATTGACCAACAGCGGCAACAGTTCCTTGAATTCTGTTTTTGCTTCCAGTGCGTGCCAAATAGTCCCACTAATTTCCGGGTGTCGAACAATACCTTGATAGGCTTCACGCGTACTTACTCCGCAGTCAGGTTTCACCATCACCAATCTCAGTCCGTTGAGTGACAGTCGGATAGGGGTTAGCCGGTCGCCTATTCCGTCTGCATAGCAAGGGGTATTGTATATAAAGAACGGACAATCCGCACCAAGCGGTCGTACTATTGCTGCCAATTCGGATTTACTAAGTCCCAAGTCGAATAGTTTGTTTAGTGCAATGGCGGTATGGGCAGCATCGCTACTTCCTCCGCCTAATCCCGCACCAAAAGGTATCTGTTTCCGAAAATGAATCTCTATCGGTCCTATCTGTGGAAATCTCTGCTGCATACTGTGATAGCAGCGAACAATCAGATTGTCCTCTGCGGGGCAATCCACAGCAATACCCGTTTGCTCAAAAACGAACTGCTTGCTTTTCGTTATCTCCAATTCGTCGTGTAGTCCGTACACGGGAAAGAAAATGGTTTCCAGGTCATGGTAACCATCTTCTCGCTTGCGAATAACACGCAATCCCAAGTTTATTTTCGCATTCGGTTGCAGTTTCATACTATACAGTATCCATAAACGAGCGTTGTACTTTGTTGAATACCACAATGCCCAACGCCAAAAGTACTACCATAAAACCGAAACTGTAGCCGAGCATCCACCACTCATGACAGCCTTTCCCGAGCATGCCGTACTTGAAAAACTCTACAATTCCGGTAAGCGGATTCAGTTGCATCACGAGTTGCAATTTCGGATTGGTTATGGTCGATAGAGGGTAGATGACGGGGGTTGCGTACATCCATAGACTGACAAAAAACGATAGCAGCAACTGCAGGTCACGATATTTTGTAGTCATACTGGAGAAAAGTACGCCGAATCCCAATGCCAAACCGGCTAACATCACTATCAATAGGGGTAGCAGGCATACATACCAGTTGGTATGAATGGTTACATCGGTAAATAGGACATAGTAAAGATATACCACCAGAAACAATCCGAATTGAATGCCAAATCGTACCAGATTGCTGATCACATCGCTCAAAGGGGTAATGAGTCGGGGAAAATAGACTTTGCCGAATATGCCGGCATTGTTTACAAATGTATTGCTGGTCTTGGTCAAACAATCCGAAAAGTATTGCCAAAAACTGATACCGGCTAAGTAGAATAGGGGTTGTGGTATCTCGTCGGTAGATATTTTCGCGATACCGCCAAAGACCACCATATACATCACGGTAGTCATCAAGGGTTGTATCAAGTACCAAAGCGGGCCCAATATCGTTTGTTTGTATTGGGTGATGATATTTCGTTTGACGAATAGCATCATCAAGTCACGATAGTGCCAAATCTCTTTGAAATCGACGCTCAGCAGTTTATCTTTGGGCTTAATGACGGTGGTCCATTGTTCTTCTGTGGTGGTGTCCATAGTATGATGGTCAGTTGTTGTGGTAGTCTTAACTTTGCAAAAAGCCTACAAAATTACGCATTTTTCATCATCTATGCAAGTCTTTTCCAATTATCAACCATTGATAAGAAACTTGCAACCTTGTTCCTGCCACCTTATACCTACCATAAAACGCCCATAGATTTACCATAAACCTACCATAGACTTACAGAAAAACTACCAAAAACCTACCAACGAACTACCTTCTACCTACCATGCAGCGTCCATTCACCATTGCGATACTATCGGGTGATTATCGCGTTATTATCGCGTGATTAACGGGTGATTGTCGATTTACCTACCATTCTAATTCGTCTCACAGCCCCTTCGATTACCATGGTTCTTTCCATTTCGTCCCTGCCTAATTCTTGGCACCATTTGTGCATGTCAAATAAAAAATGTATCTTTGCGTGTCCTTTCGAGGCACATCTTATATTCGTTCAACCTCTTCAATCCATCCCTAATGTTTCCTTTGAACAAACAACTCGTAGACCAAACCTGTTATGATTTCGGGCTACGCAATGCGCACGAGTTAGGTTGCGCCAGTATTCGTCAGTTGGTAGGTGTTGTCAAAGACATCGAGCGGGCGACCCATACCGAATTCATACACATGGAGTTAGGCGAGCCGGGACTACCGGCAGAGCAGATTGGTATCGATGCCGAGCATGAGGCGTTGCTCCATGGGTGTGCGGCCCACTATCCGGTCATTACAGGTATTCCCGAGGTGAAGCATTGGGGAAGTGAGTTTGTGCGTGCCTTCGTCGGATTAGATATACCGGAAGACTGTATTGTCCCCACGGTAGGGAGCATGCAAGCGGCTTTTGCCCTCAATCTCACGATGGCACAATTAGACAAAGAGCGTGATACGGTGCTATTTATCGATCCATGCTTCCCCGTTCAAAAGCAGCAATGTCGTGTTATTGGCGTGCGTATTGACCAGTTCGATGTAGCAGATTTCCGTGGTGACAAACTCGAGGCAGAATTGGAGCGCCATTTTCAGACGGGTCGCATAGCCGCCATGTTGTTCTCCAACCCGAATAACCCATCGTGGATGTGCCTTACGGAGAAGGAGTTGGAAACAATAGGCCGACTCGCCACCAAGTATAATGTGTTGGTTATAGAGGACTTAGCCTACCTAAATATGGATTTTCGTGAGCATCGAGGCACACCTTACGAGCCGCCCTACCAACCTACTGTCGGGCGTTATACAAGCAACTGCGTGCATGTTATCTCCTGTTCTAAAATGTTCTCGTACGCAGGACAGCGTGGCGCTATAGTGGCGATGAATCCACATCTGGCCCATACCTGTTTCCCGAGTCTGGGTGAACGCTATCACAACGATGGGCAGTTCTTGCGCAACTTTGTCTATATCATACTCTACAGCCTGTCATCGGGTGTAACGCATTCGGTGCAATACGCCATGGCAGCCATGTTCCGTGCAGCCTGCGAGGGCAAGATACAGTTCGTCGAGAATACACGCGAGTATGCCCGACGGGCGGCGCGTATAAAGGAGATTATGGTGCGTAACGGCTTCCATGTTGTCTATGATAAGGATGCAGATGGCAAGGAGGTGGGGGACGGCTTCTTCTTTACCTTCGGTTATAAAGATTGGACAGGCGAACAATTACTCAACAAACTGATATACTATGGCGTATCTGCCATTGCCTTGAGTAGCACAGGAGCCCAACGAGAAGGTATGCGAGGTTGTGCCTCTTCCATTCGAGAAGACCAATACGAAGAACTCGACCGCCGTCTTGCTGCCTTCCACGCAGCATTCCAAAACGAATAAGGGCGTGTAACTTGTGTGTTTGCACAAAAAGCAGTAACTTTGCCGCTGTTTATCACAAAGGAGGAATAATGATGTATAGATTACAAGACAAAATGTGCGAGTTGATGGCCAAAGAGCCCGATGCAATTCGCATCATAAGTCGATTTGGACTCACGATGGGGGTGGGCGAGAAAACCATCGAAGAAGTATGCCATGAGCATGGTGTACATAGTCCGACATTTTTAGCGGTCGTAAACTACAAGATAGACCATATATCCACCACCAATTTAGAAGACATAGATATAGACACCTTGCGTATGTATCTGTGCAATGCGCATGCCTATTTCCTCGACTTCCAATTGCCGCGCATCCGACGCGACTTAATTGAAGCGATCAATCCCGCTGATACTTCGAGCCAGATACCTATGCTGATACTTCGTTTCTACGATGAGTATTCGCAGGAGATCCGCACACATATTGAGCGTGAAAATGAGGGCTTGTTAGAACAGCACACACAGGATGACTTGAATATCGCATCTAAGTTCTCCGAAATAAAGAACATGATTATCAAGTACTATCCCAATCAAACGAACGATGTCAAACATACCTATGCTCTCATAGATGTCATGAACGATATGTTTGATATCGAGCAAGATTTCTCGACCCATTGTGCCATAGAAGATGAGATTTTGGCGCCTGCAATAGCGATGGATAAGAAGCGTCGCAGTGTGTCTAAAACGGTGAACGCAGCACAAGTGGAGGAACTTAGTGACCGCGAGAAAGATGTGCTTATCGAACTGGTGAAGGGGCTAAGCAACAAGGAGATTGCAGATGCATTGTGCATTTCCACGCATACGGTCATTACACATCGCAAGAACATTACTCGTAAGCTCAACATCCATTCCACAGCAGGTCTCACCATCTATGCAATAGTCAACCACCTAGTTGACTTAGAGCAACTGTCAACCAACAATCTCTAATCGGTTTGTGTTACGCCGTGTACAAAAATATATCGAAACGGAGCAACTGCTCCATCGTGGTGACCGGGTTTTAGTCTGTGTGAGCGGTGGGGCAGACAGTGTGGCTTTGTTAGATGTATTGTGCCTTGCCGGTTATGATTGCGTGGTGGCACATTGCAACTTCCATCTGCGTGGAGAGGAAAGTATGCGAGATGAACAGTTTGTTCGAACCTTGTGCCTCAAACTTCAAGTGCCGCTTTATGTATCCGACTTTGATACTAACCAATACGCTCAATCACACAGCGTGAGCATAGAGATGGCTGCTCGTGAATTGCGCTATCGTTGGTTTGCCGACTTGGCTGCAGAGCAACATTGTGCAGCGATTGCTGTTGCACATCATCAGAACGACCAAGCCGAGACGCTCCTGCTGAACCTTAAACGCGGTACAGGTATTCGCGGACTTTGTGGCATGCGTCCATTATCGGCTAATCCGATAGTGCCTAATTCTGTTCCCATCATCCGCCCGTTGCTGTGCACTACTCGAGATTATATCGAATACTATTTGCAGTCGAAACGCCATCTCAATTGGGTAGTGGATTCTACCAATCTTGATACCTCAATCGCCCGTAATGCGATTCGTTCCGAATTGAATCAGTATAGTAAATCAGAGATCGAAAATATCGCATCCACTGCTCGTTATATGCAGGGATATACCGATATGCTCGATGGAAAAGATACGCGCGAAGCGCACTATGTACAATTTTACGAGCGAATTCGCATATATAATTTCCCTGAGCCCAACAAAATATACGATGCATTGCAACGAGGAGTAGGAGGTAAGGTTTTCACTTCCCCTAAATATATAGGTGTCATACAACACAAACAACTACTAATCACACCCCGTATGCGACACTTTGGAATCATAGGGTATCCACTCGGTCATAGTTTCTCTGCACGCTATTTTACTGAAAAGTTTGCCACAGAAAAGATATCGGCAGACTATACTTTATTCCCATTAGCACAGGATACATTCACCCATCAAGGCAGAGAGAATGCAACGCTACAGCATTTGATAGCTACATTAGATGGAATGAATGTTACCATTCCATACAAGGAAACTGTTATTCCGTTCCTTGATAAATTGGATGATACCGCACGACAGATAGGCGCAGTCAATGTCATATATCAACATGTAGGTTACAATACAGATTGCATAGGATTTATGCACTCGATACGCCCACTTTTATTGCCTACAGATAAGTACGCCCTTGTATTGGGGACAGGTGGAGCAGCCAAGGCGGTAGTATATGGCTTACATCAGTTAGGTATTGAGACAACATTGGTCAGCCGTTCTCCAAAGGATGAGTGTATGCTAAGCTACCAGCAGATAAACGAGGATGTCCTTACCAAGTATTCAGTAATTGTCAATTGCACTCCATTAGGTATGTCCCCAAGTACGGAGACTTGTCCCACTATACCATATCAATTATTGAATCAACGCCATTTGTTGTTCGATTGTGTGTACAATCCGGAGGAAACCTTATTCTTACGGAAGGGGCGTCAGCAAGGCACCCGCACCAAAAATGGACTGGATATGCTCTATGGCCAAGCCGAAGCCGCATGGAAGATATGGAATAGTAACCCTGTTCGTATCTCATTGTAGCATCTTACAACATATATTCTTAGAAATAGCAATATATACATCAAACACCAAAACTTCAAACACTAAAATACATTTGATATGAAACGTTTGTCAACTTTCGCAGTTGTTATGTGTCTTGCTTGGGCAGTACAAGCACAAATTGTGCAAGACAATGAAGCCGCTATGGTATATTATATGCCCGAAACACAGTTGGAATTCGACATAGAATATGTCGAGGAGACATTCGAGCCGGGACCTTTTTGTCACTTTGCGGAGAAGTACCTAGGAGCAGAACAAGCCATACAAGAGAAACATACAAGTTATAAACTCGTTGAAATCACAACCTGTACGCATACTGTGGCAGACTATTCCCGCTTCTACAAGATTGTACCGGAAAAGGGGCTTTCTATACAATTGCTTAGTCTTACCGACAAGGGGATACTCTATGGTTACAATGTTGAGCAGCCGAAATCGAAGAAGTCCGCACAAAAAGCAGCACAAAAGCCATCCAAAGACACCTATTGCTCAATGGAGTCGGTTACGCCTTTGCTTGAAGAACAAATTATGGCTCCAACTCTGCAGCAGAAAGCGGACGGGGCGGCTAAGCAGATATATCGAATACGCGAAACAAGAATGTATTTGCTCAGTGGAGAGATAGAGCATGCACCGGCCGATGGTAAGGCTATGGAACGCGTACTTCGAGAGTTAGACCAACAGGAAAATCAATTAGTAGTGTTGTTTGTTGGTAAACATACCACGAAACATCATCATAAGCGTATCACATACCTCCCTACTAAAAGTGAGGAGAAAGCATTGCTTTATTTTTCGGAAGAAAACGGTATAACCGCCGAGGAAGATGTCACAGCGTATCCGCTAATGCTTTCTGTGTCTGCTCGTAAGCAGGTTCTATCAGCAAGCAATGGTCAAACTGCTAACAAGAAAGCACCAGCCTTATCCCAGCTGTATTACAACCTACCGGGAAGTGCTTCTCTATCAATTACTTATCGTGGAGAAATACTTACAGAATATACAGCATCGGTAGCTCAGTTTGGTATTGCAGTGCCACTTGCTCGAGATTTATTTACGGGTGCCCAGCCCCCTCATATTCGGTTTAATACGAAGACGGGAAATATCTTATCTATCGAACAATAATCATATACTATGTCGTATTCTAAAAGTATTCACATACTTCTTTTAGCAGCGTTGCTGTGGATTTGTCCTAACTATTCAATGTCTCAAGAACTCAATTGTACGGTTTCTATTAATTCGGAGCAGATAGAAGGAAGCAACAAGTCTGTATTCAATACCCTGAAAACGAGTATTGAAGAATATATGAATCAGAATCGTTGGACGAATCTTACTTTCTCTGACCGAGAGAAAATAGAATGTAGTATGATGATTATTGTCAAGTCGGTAACGGACAATTTTTATACCTGTGAAATGCAGTTGCAGAGCCGTCGTCCGGTCTACAATACAAACTACGCATCTCCATTGATTAACTTCAAGGATAACAATTTCAATTTTACCTATCAAGAATACGAACGAATAGAATACCAACAAAATCAGTTTACAACCAACTTAACGGCTATGTTGGCATACTATTGTTATCTTATCATTGGCTATGATATGGACTCATTTTCTCGATTGGGAGGCACTCCATACTTTCAGGCTTGTGAGGACATAGTTTCTTTGTGTCGCTCAGCATCAATGGAAAGTCTAGAGCAAAAGGGGTGGTTAGCTTTTGATAGCAATAGAAATCGCTATGCACTCATCAGTAATCTAATGGATGAAGCATTCAAGGGCTACCGTTCTTATTTTTATGAATACCATCGATTAGGGTTGGATGAGATGCAAGCTAATGTAGCCAATGGTCGAGCACGAATCGCAAATGGTTTGAGTGTACTCCGTGACGCCAATCGGGCTCGCCCTGCAACCTATGTTATAAACACCTTTTTGGATGCAAAATCGGATGAATTAGTCAATATATTTCAACAGGGAACAAATACGGAAAAAAAATCGGTCTATGACCTTTTAATGGACATAGATCCGACCCGCCAAAATACTTATGATAAGATTAACTCTAAGTAGTCTCCTTATTTCATCAATAAACATAAGGTGAGCACCCGCCACCTGTTTGTTTTACTCACATCTCCTTTTGATATAGAAATCCCATAGAATGCAGCGTCGTTTGATCCCGGATGGGATGGCAATTTTCATGTGTTTCATATTCTCAGTTCGTTTGTCCTTATAGCATTTCCGCATATTCCGATAGTCCCAACGAGCACGAACGACCGCCCACGCATTTAGGGGCTTTCCTGTTACAAGCAATTGTAGTGCCGCTGCATAATCCAACACGAAGCGCATTGCTAATACGCCCCACAATCTATTCGCCGGCATATTCTTGTAAATCATCAATAGGTTATTGCGAAAATTCAAGTATGTTTTGTGCGGACTCTCGTAGTTCAATGCGCCACCGCCCAAATGATAGACCATAGAGTCGGGTAGGTAACAAAGCCGATATCCACGGCAATTGAGTCGCCAACATAGATCAATCTCCTCCATGTGGGCAAAGAATTCTGCATCTAACGCTCCAACAGCCTTATAAACATCTCTGCGAATACACATACATGCACCAGATGTCCAAAGTACATCTGCAATGTCATCATATTGCCCATTGTCCGTAGCCACACAATTGAGCAATCGTCCACGACAGAATGGGTAGCACAATGCATCCAGATATCCACCTGCAGCACCTGCATGCTCAAATTTTTCTTTGTTTAGCCAGCTATGAATTTTGGGTTGTACTGCAACTACATCACTGTGTTTCTCTAAATAATTAACCAGCGGAGTAAGCCAATTATGGGTTACCTCTACATCCGAATTCAGTAATACAACATATTCACTATCAACCTGAGCAATTGCTTTGTTGTACCCTTCTGCAAACCCATAATTTTTGTCAAAAGCAATTACTCGAACAGAAGGAAATTCTTCATTTAAAATACGCAGCGATTCATCGGTTGAACCATTGTCTGCTACTACAATTTCGGTGTTGGGACAATCTAGAGTGTATTGTATTACACTCGGCAGATATCTCCGAAGTATCGCTGCTCCATTCCAATTTAATATGATTACGCTGCAATGCATATCCTGGGTCTTTATTGTAGTTTTTTGTCTATAGGACGTGCCCATTTCCAACGGTTGTGCGTCCATAACCAAATTTCGGGTTGGTCTTTTATATTCTGTTCTAATCGTTGTGCATACTTCAGCGTAATCTCATTTTCGTCCGTTTCTTGTGGCTTATCAGTAAGTAGTTCAAAGGTAATATCATAGTATCCTCGTTTAGGTCGTCGAATATATGCATATACTACAGGATAGTTATACTTTTTGCTCAACACCTCACCCCCATCCAAGAACCCGGTTTCTTGATGGAGAAAGGTGGTCCAAAGTCGTGTAACTTCTGGACGAGGTTTTTGGTCACAAATCAGCCCAAGTCCTATTTTCTGTCCTTGTTTTCGAAGCAATAATAGCTGTCTAAGAATGGTTCGTTTCTCAATTAGAATACCTCCCCAACGACTGCGCATAGCCCGAAGTGAATTGTTGATATGTTTATTATTCTGTTCGCGATATACACTGGCTAACTGAGCATTTACTGTCTCCAACGGCAAATTAAAGTGTGTCAACCATTCCCAATTACCCAAATGAGCCAACATAAAGATAATACTTTCCGATTGTTCCACTAACTGTAACAAATCCTTTTGATTATGAAAAACAATCCGCTGCTCCATTTCTTCCTCTGGTGCACCATAACCATAAATCATCTCCACTACTACATCGGCTAAGTAGTGATAAAACTGCTTTTCTATAGAATGCCTTTCCGTTTCTGTTTTTTCAGGGAATGACAGCAGTAGATTCTTTGCTACAAGTTTTCTGCGATAGCGGACTAAATAGTATAGAGTAGGGAATATTAGCCAATCGGATATGCGATATTGCACTCGACTGGGTATTTTGCTCAGTAGTTTGAGTATTGTCATTGCTTTAGTCTTCCTCTTCGTAATATCCGTTAGCAAGTCCGTACTGCAGATCACCATCCAATACCATTTGGATCTGCTCTGATTTTAGCTTGCTTCCTCTATCTTGTAATTCTTTGACAATATATTCTAATTGTTCCATTTCGTCAATATCTCCGTCAAGATATTCGACTTCTCCACTCTTCTCATCTATCACAAGCAACCCTTTTTCCTCCAAATAGTCATCCAATGCATCTAATACATCAAGCACATCGGTCTGCGTCAGTCCGTTTCGATCACATTCTGGAATCAAATTCCATATAAATTCTACTTGTTTGCGTTCTTCTGCTTCCAGCATACTGAGTTCGATAGAGTTATTTTCCATAATCGATTGAATTTATTTGCAAAGGTATAATATTTTTCGTACTTTTGCAAAACTAATTCGCACAAAAATGTCAAACTTAATCCAACGAACTCTGTCCGGAACTGTCTTTGTGGCAGTTCTTGTAGCTTCTATAGCTACTTCTAACTGGTCTGATAACCTCATTTACAGCGTATTATTTACTATACTCACAATGTGGGCTGTAAACGAATATCATCATTTGGTAAAATCCGACCGCTTTTTGACTATTCTCTCAACCGTGTCAGCAGGCATCCTTTTCGCTATTGGTGGAGTATGGATTTCTTTCAAAAAAGAAGGTATTTTAGATTCGATAACAGATATAAAGGCCTCACTGTTTGGGATACTTTCATTTCTCTATATTTGTCTTTTCTTTGTTGAAATTATCTCCGAACTATTTCGTCGGGCGACCAATCCTATTGCTAATTGGGGTAATTTTTTTGTGAGCCAGTTTTTAATAGCCATTCCTTTCTGTTTAATGAGTGTCATTATGTATATTGATTGGCACTTATTGTTAGCTTTGTTTATTTTAATATGGGCTAATGATACAGGAGCTTATTGTGTTGGAAGTCTGTCTAGTAAATGCAAAGGAGGAAATCATAAGATGTTTCCCCGTGTTAGTCCAGGAAAGTCGTGGGAAGGACTTATCGGTGGAGCCTTTACCGCTATTGCCTGCAGTATGTTATTAGCTTATTATGGTTTTTATTACCATCTATCTACACTTCTGGACAATTCAGAATACAACGCATATATCGTAGGGGCAATATATGCGATCCTTGTCATTATATTTGGTACATTGGGGGATTTGTTAGAGAGTCTTGTCAAGCGTACAGTTGGTGTTAAGGATTCTGGTCACTTCTTGCCAGGACATGGTGGAATTTTAGATCGTTTTGATTCAACCTTATTGGCAACACCAGCCATTGTTTTCTTGATTATATGTCTGTTAGTGGCTTGATAGTAAAGTCCACATAAAAAAATTCATTATGGGAATACAAAAATCCGTTCTCTTTTAGGGAACGGATTTTTTCGTATTGCGAACGAAGACTATAAGTGTGGCCTCTGTATCATCTTATTTTCCTTTCATTTGTATAGCTTTCGATAGTCTTTTGCTAATTTTCGGAACGATTCTACCAAACTTTCCGGTGTCAGCACTTGTAGTTGTGCTCCGTGGGTTCTAAGTTCTTGTACAAAGTCAAGTGTAGGCACAATGTAATAAGTAAATATCGAATATTCAGCAGTACTTTCCTCTTCTTTTTGAGAATGATGTAAAGGGAGAGAGCGTAAATAACAAGCGCCTTTGGCTGATATTTTAATACGAACCAATTGAGGTTTCTCTTCACTCCCGGCAAACACTCCATAGTAGTTCCGAAAGAATCGCTTTGCATTAAATGATTTCGGCAGGTTGTAGGTCTCATCTAAGACATTCATATCTTTGATACGATCTAATGCATAGATTCGGATTTCTTTTCCATGGTCAGAACTTCGTCCTGCTACATACCACCGTTGTTTGAACACCTTGATGCAGAATGGGATTAATTTCATCTGATGTCCTACCGCAGCATCAAATCGTTGATATGTTATCTCCAACACATGTCGTGTGCGCATAGCCTCGATGATAGTTGTTAGATATCGCGTTCCGGAAGGTATTTCTTCTAAAAGAATACTTTCACGAATATCTCCAAAATTTCCTTGCAGATTCGAAATAGTAAATGAATTGAGAAGCCATTGCTGCAGCATATTATTTTCTATATCTTCTTTGTTCTCAATATAATACTCATTGGTGCTTCTATTGCAAGCAATATTAATATGGAAAAGTTCCTCTACCTCGTTACGCCAATTCATAAAGGTACGCCGTGGAATACTTGTTTCTAGTTTATCATTATAGGAACAATGTTTCCACTTCTCGTTGATATCATCCAATGTGATTCGACCGGCAGAGTAAATTGTATCCACCAACCACATATATCGATTAAATAAATTAGCTGCCATAGTCAATAATATTTGCTGCTATTTATATACTGAGATTAGTGCCCTCTGACAAATTGTCCTTCAGGCTGATATTCAACAAAACAACACTCATCGTGCTGTTCTTCTTCCCATGCTGTTTGTTCTTGTTTTAGATATTCTTCGTAGGTCATTTTGTGTGAATAATAAATAGGTATGTACTCTCCTCCACCACCTAACTTGCTTAAGGGAATCTACTATACTTTGGCAAATACCGATGGGGGGGCTGCTTACTCTTTTACCAGAATTTGTTAGCGGTGGGATTATATTCAAACCCGGCTTCTTGCATTTTGCGTACTAATTCATCTTTCGATATATCCAAATCCTCGCAAAGAGCGTCTAATGAGCAGTACGCATCACGTAATTTCATATTAATGACGCTTAGCAATATAGCAGGATTGTTGGGAAGTTGTTGCATACAAAAATGATTTTTACAGATTTTTTTCTCCGAAATTTTTGTATGGCAAAGGTACGATATTTTTGCAAATTGAACAAATTATTTCTCAATTCCTGGATTAACACTGGGTAACAAAATAATTTATATGATAGTAATGTGAATCGACGCAATGTAAGCACATTGTGAAACAACACAGATCTATTATGTGATAATTCACAATATAAGTAACCATTGGAGTGTTAAATCTCCAGTGTATTACACAACTGAATAATAATCCACTAATCGACAAAACTCAATCCAGTATACTATGTATAAGCTATATGCAGCACATGTATTTACCATATAATACAATACTAATACATTGATAATCAGCATATACAATATTTATTTCAAGTGTTTCTATATGAGATATACAAAATGCGCGCAGTCTATATGTGAATAGGGTAGGTTGCTATGTATATTTGTATTATAATACGCAGATACTCTGTATTATATGCAATTTATATATAGCAACACATATTCTAATGGAACGAATGTATATATAGTTAGATGTATATATTCACAAAAATGAATTACACACTAGTGCATTGCGCCCGGAATATGTTGTGAATTAATCAATAAGGTGCTGTATTTTGTGTATGTGAATTATTTTTCCTATCTTTGCAGAGTATTTTTGAAATTCCCGTATATAAAAAATCCCACACTAAATCGCATGATATGAACGAACGTGAAAGATTAGAGAAACTGATAGCAGCTTTAGGTGTCAATGCCAAACAATTTGCTCAAGAAGTTGGCATTCAAGCAGGTACTATTTCCAACATTATGGGAGGGCGCAATAAACCCAGCCTCGAGGTGCTGCAAAAAGTGTTGAATTGTTATCGTACGATTTCTTCTGATTGGTTGATATTAGGTATTGGCAGCATGTATAGGCCGACAAACGAAACGCCCAATTTGACTCTATTTGATGACACAAAAGAGGAGCCTGCCGTGGCCATTTCGCCAATGGCGGAACTAACAAATGTTGATGCTGGTTCGTCCATTCAATCGGCCAATGCTTCTGAATTCCCGAACCAGTCCCGAACCATCTCCATTCCTGCCAAGCAAATAGACCGTATTATTGTCTATTACACAGACAATACCTATGAAACCTTCTCCAGAAGTACTCAATGATAGTTTCTTTCTTGCAGCACCCATATTATTTGTGTATCTTTGCACGCAGAATTTGCACAAAAGAAGGATTTCTCGTGCAAATTCTAATAAAACAGGGTAAAATTTAAGGAAGATATATATATGAAAGCATTCGTTTTTCCTGGGCAAGGCGCACAATTTTCGGGAATGTGTCGTGATTTATATGATGCCTATCCAGAGGCTCGAGAGATGTGCGAGCAGGCCAATCAACTATTGGGGTTTCGCCTCACCGATATTATGTTCGACGGCACCGCTGACGATCTAAAACAGACAGCCGTAACACAACCTGCTGTTTTTCTTCATTCGGTTGTGTCGGCCCGTATGCTGACCACAGAGCGTCCCTCCTTTGTGGCTGGGCATAGTCTTGGGGAATATTCCGCATTGGTTGCAGCTGGAGCGATTCGTTTTGAGGACGCCTTATTGCTGGTTCAGCAGCGTGCTGTTGCAATGCAGTCGGCATGTGAGATCGAGGCAGGCACTATGGCGGCAGTATTGGGTATGGACGACGAGAAAGTTGTGGAGCTCTGTCAATCTGTCACTGATGATGTTGTAGTAGCAGCCAATTACAACTGCCCTGGACAAGTAGTTATCTCGGGTACGATTGTGGCGGTTGAGAAAGCGTGTGAATTATTGAAAGCCGCCGGGGCTAAGCGCGTGTTGCGTCTGCAAGTCGGAGGGGCGTTCCATTCGCCGCTTATGCAACCGGCAGCCCAAGAATTAGAGCAAGCAATCATGAAAACCGATTTTCATACACCACATTGTCCTATATTTCAAAATGTGGATGCGCATCCGCATACTGTACCCGAAGAGATACGCAGCAATCTGTTGTCGCAACTCACATCGTCGGTGCGCTGGACACAAACGGTACGTAATATGGTAGACGCTGGCACAACTGAGTTCTACGAGTTTGGTCCTGGTGATGTTCTTAAAGGTTTAATTCGCAAAACGGATTCTACTGTTATTGTCGGCTGATTTCTACCCAAATAGTCAAAACAAACCCGTATTGTTCACATAATGTCCAATACGTGTATAATCTATATTATGTAAAATAGTATTCCCCAATAAATACTCTACTGCAGAATATTATGGTAAAATATGATGATACGGCGGAGAATATCACGCTCAATAATGGTGATGTGTTGGATGTTCTGCCGCTGAGAAATATGGTGCTTTTTCCTAATATATTGGTTTCTATAGCTGTTGGGCGTCCAAAATCGCTAAAATTAGTGAAATCGGCATTCAAGAAAAAGGAACTTATTGCCGTCTTTTGTCAAAAAGAACGCGACACGGAAGAACCGAGTTGCAACGACTTGTACAACATTGGTGTGGCAGCACATATCATGCAAACCATTGAAATGAAAAACGGTACGCTGATGGTAATCCTCGAGGGACTGATGCGTATCGAGGCGCAAGAGTTTATGTCTTCACGCACCGGACTTCGTGCGCGTATTCGTACGATTGAGGATTTTCCTTCGACTGATGATAAAGAATTTATGGCTGTCGTGAACAGCATAAAGGACCAAGCCAATAATATCATCAACGTCTCGGAGAACTTACCAGCAGAAGCGGGTATCACGCTACGTAGCATTACCAATCCCCCTACCCTTGTCAATTATGTCTGCACCAATTTTGATCTAAAAATTGAGGACAAGCAGAACCTGCTACAGGACAATTTCATTCACGAACGTGCCGTTCGTCTGTTAGCATTGCTTCATAAGGAGTTACAGATGTTGGAGATGAAGGCGGATATCCAGTCCAAAACCAAAGAAGAACTGGATAAGCAGCAGCGTGAATTCTATCTGCACCAGCAGATGGAGACTATCCAAAAAGAATTGGGCGACACTAGTACGCAGATAGTTCAGGACATGCAGACGAAAGCAGCCACAAAGAAATGGTCTGCCACTACGCGTGCGTTCTTCGACAATGAACTGCGCAAACTGCAGAACACCCCTACTCACTCGCCGGAATATACCACCCAGCAAAACTATCTGGAAACGCTGTTGGCACTCCCGTGGGGCGAGTATTCTGAGGACAACTACGATATTGCGCATGCCAAACAGGTGCTTGACAAGGACCATTACGGCATGGAAAAAGTCAAAGAACGCGTTATCGAATACCTTGCTGTACAACGTCAACTCTCTATTCGCACAGATAAGGAGAAATCAGAACATCCTGTTACTGCCCCTATCCTATGTCTGTATGGTCCTCCGGGTGTGGGCAAAACGAGTCTCGGACGCTCTATCGCGACAGCACTTGGGCGTAAGTATGCCCGTATCTCATTGGGCGGTTTGCATGATGAAGCCGAGATACGCGGACATCGTCGTACCTATATAGGTGCCATGCCCGGGCGTATCATTGAGAATATCCGCAAAGTACAGACTTCTAACCCTATATTCGTATTGGATGAGATAGACAAAATAGGTACAGTGGGCATTAATGGCGGTGATCCTACTTCCGCTCTCTTGGAGGTCTTGGATCCTGAACAGAATAGCACTTTTCACGACAACTATCTGGATGTAAACTACGACCTGAGCCGCGTGCTGTTTATCGCCACGGCAAACACGCTGGACACCATTCCTCGCCCGCTGTTGGACCGTATGGAACTCATTGAGATGACAGGCTATCTGCAAGAGGAGAAAGAGGAGATTGCCAAACGCCACCTTATTCCGAAAGAGTTAATCAATCATGCCCTGAAACCCTCGCAACTGCGTTTTCGCCGAGAGATTATCTCGCACATTATCGACGACTACACGCGCGAGTCGGGTGTGCGTTCACTGGATCGACAGATTGCCACTATCTGCCGGAAAATCGATACCAAACTATCTTTGGGCGAAGAATACAATGTGTCTCTCACGGAGGAAGACTTGATTGCCTACCTCGGGCAGCCGCGTTATTCGCATGATGTGTACGAGACTAATAGGTATATCGGAGTGGTTACGGGTCTTGCGTGGACGCAAGTCGGCGGAGAGATACTCTTTATCGAGTGTTCACTTTCGCCGAGCAAGACCTCTACTCTCACGCTGACAGGTAACTTGGGCGATGTGATGAAGGAGTCTGCTACTCTAGCGTTGGGATATATAAAATCACACGCCGAACAGTTGGGTATCAAACGCAAAGACATTGATACTCAATCAGTTCACATTCATGTGCCGGAGGGTGCTATCCCGAAAGACGGTCCAAGTGCGGGTATTACAATGACTACTGCCTTGGTGAGTGCTTTCACGGGGCGTAAGGTGCGTCCTCGTATTGCTATGACAGGCGAGATGACGCTGCGGGGTAAGGTTTTGCCTATTGGTGGTGTTAAGGAGAAGATACTAGCCGCTAAACGCGCTGGTATTACTGACTTGATATTGTGTGAAGATAATCGAAAGGATGTGTTGGAGATCCCCGAACAATATCTGCGGGGGCTTACATTTCACTATGTCCGTGATATTCAAGATGTTATCGCATTTGCGCTAGTATAGGTGCCCTTTGCCACTCCGGCAACTTATTATAACAATTCCTACAAAAAAGAACTGTTTTCGCATAGAAGAGGTTGGTCTATTGGCCAACCTCTTCTGTACGGATGCTTCGGTTTTACTTGCCGGGGAATTGTGAGGCGATTTGATCTAAGCAGGAGCGGCAGAGGCAGTCGGTGTAGTTGGCGGCGATGTAGGCTCTGGCGGCGGGAGATAAGTGTACGCCTACACATTGGCAGTAGATATCGTGAGTGCAGACAAACGCCTCTCCGCAACGAGGACAAATCAAATGACGAGGTTCCATATATAACGATTTTACGATACTATTTCGTCCTACTACTCTTCCCACTTTGTGCCGAGGAGCGTGTAATAGGCATCGTCGCGGATAATTAGGATCTGCCCGTTACGAAGGACTTTCCGTGCGGCTTTTGTCGGAGTTGGTTCGGTAGTGGTAGGCTCTATATCCGTAGGACTGTTGCAGGAACAACCATTGCGAAGGCTATCGGGGAGTAGCAGATAGTCTTCGTCGTAGGTATTTTTGAGCATGGAAAGTACTACTCGTTGTCCTTTTCGATTACCCCAGATATACTCGACTAGGCACGGGTATTCAATAAAGGGATTGCGGTTGTGCTGGAAATCGCTCACTGCGTCCATACGGTCGAGCTCCTTTTGCGATACGGGGTCTTGTCGGTGCCACTGCAGTAGTACCTGTATCTCCCAATCTCGAAACTCCAAATACGAGTCGTTGCGCATGGCAAACTTGCTCCCCACATCCCTATTATCTAACCGCCAGCCTTTGTACTTACTGCATACGGGGTCGGGATTACCGTCGATGTCGTGCCCATAGCAGGTAGCCATATAGAAGTAGGCACGGGCAAAGTCGCCCTTGTATTCGTCTTTGGGTTCAAACACCCAGAATGTCTCTCCCTCGTAGGTTGCTTTGCCAACCCTTAGCGAACCCGTTGCAGACTGGTCTTTGATGTTGGATGTCGGCACACCAAGTGGGTAGTTGCTGCGTGAAGAGTTGGCTGTGCTGTTAGACGGGTTAAGGTGGTAGCAGTCTTGATACGCATCGTTCTCCGTACCTCCCCACCATGATTTGGCAAAGGAGTGCTCAATGTTGCAGCCACTTACAACGGCACCGACGCTTGTGAATTTCTTCCAACTGTCGCAGTACATATCCATACAATAGCCGCTTTCATCTTTGTCGGAATAGTAGAATACGCCCCATGTACTATTCTTACTACCATTTCCATAAGGTATTGCTGTATGGTTGCGGATAATCGTTTTGAGCGTGGCTTTCAGCACGGAGTCTTGTTTTCCCTCGATGCTGTTATAGTAGCCCGTAGGCATAGTCTCTGCCGTTAGAAGCAACGGGCAAAGTAGGAATAGAAAAGCAGAAAGGCGTTTCACTTTGTATTTAGTGATTTGTAGTGTGTAATTTGTACTTGTGTAAATGATAGGTCATTTGATTTGTCCGCGTCGTGTGGAGGCGTATGCGTAGAAATTGGCTTACTTAAGGCGCAAATACCCTACGCCGAAGCGTTCTACCGCAGCACGCTCTAATTCCTCGCGAACAGATGGGTCGGCGATGCTGATAAGTGCCTTCGCACGCTCCGCCAACGGCAAATTGCGCAGATAGACTATGCCGTGCTCGGTGGCAATATACTGGGCTTGGAAACGAGTGGTTACCACTCCTGCGCCGGGCGTAAGATGTGCGACGATCTTTGATTTGCCCTTTATGGGGGTGCCTTGTGCGTCTTTGGCTTTTGTCATACTCGGAAGGGCGATAAAGCATTTTCCTCCCTCTGACAATGCTGCACCATACATAAAGTCGTGCTGTCCGCCCACACCGGAGATAATCGTATCACCAATCGAGTCGGCACATATTTGCCCCGTGAGGTCTATCTCGACCGCCGAATTGATAGCCATGGCTCGTGGGTTTTGGCGGATGATTTGTGGGTCGTTCGTCCATGCCACATCGCGTATTACAAAGTCCGGGTTACCATCGATATAGTCGTATAGGTGGCGAGACCCCAAGACAAGACTGCCTACAGACTTACCGGGCAGCACTTTTTTGAGCGAGTTGTCAATCACGCCCTTCTCTATCAGCGGCAAGACACCATCCGTTATCGCCTCGGTGTGCAATCCCAGATGTTGGTGGTTGCGCAAAGCGTTGATGACGGCATTGGGTATCCCCCCTACCCCAATCTGCAGCGTGGCTCCGTCGGGTATCTCGGCGGCAATATAGTTGCCTATTCGCGTCTCTATCTCGTTGGGCGTGGCGGTTGGCACTTCTACCAACGGTTCATCGCCACGGCACATCGCCGTGATTTGACTCACATGGATGACAGGGTCTCCATAGGTGCGTGGCATATACTTATTGACTTGTGCAATGATGGTCTTGGCACACTCCTGCCCCGAGAAAACAATATCTGCCGATATGCCAAACGAGCAATAGCCGTCGTCGTCGGGTTCGCTCACATTCAGAAACGCCACATCTACAGGTACTTGCCCGCTACGAAATAGGAAAGGCACTTCGCCCAAAAAGGCCGGAATGGTGTCCGCCACGCCTTCGCGCATCGCACGCCGGAGGTTGTTGGGTACAAAGATATTCAGCGCACGGAATGAGTCCATTAGTTCGCGCTTGGCATAAGGAGCATCCTCGGGATGGACGCCAAAGCCCGAAATGATTTTCACATCGCGTAGCTCCGCCGCACGCGCTGTAAGCGCACGTAACAGCACCATTGGTATGGATGTAGAGCCTTGCACCACAACAGTATCGCCACTCTTGACGAGCCGCACTGCTTCTTCGGGTGTAAGATAATGGTAGGTGTTCATGGATTATATAATTTAGTGAACGATTTTTTCCAGTGCGTGCCACAACGAATCTTCCGGGACCGGCGCCGTGATGGAGACGGATTCGTGGCTGACGGGATGTACAAACTCGATACGGCGGGCGTGAAGGCAGATACCTCCATCGGGGTTGCTGCGGCGCGCGCCATATTTCAGGTCGCCCTTAATAGGACAGCCGATAGCCGCAAGTTGGCAGCGAATCTGGTGGTGGCGACCTGTCTCGAGGTTGATTTCGAGCAGCGTATAATGCTCACCAACCGCAATAGGCTTATAGGTTAGGACGGCTTTCTTGGCGGTTTTGTCCATGGGTTGTCCGCTCTTGTCCAGACGGGCAATATAGGACTTATTCTGCTTCTCATTGCGTACCAACCAGTTCTCAAGACGCCTCTCTGTACCTTGTGCATCAGGCATTGCGCATTGCGTATTATTCTCCACGATTGCCCAATAGGTCTTCCGAATTTGCTCGTGCGACTTGAACATATCGTTGAGCCGAGAGAGCGCCTTGCTCGTACGCGCAAAGAGCACTACCCCACTCGTCGGACGATCGAGGCGGTGCGTTACCCCCAAGAAAACATCGCCCGGCTTGTGGTACTTCTCCTTAATATACGCCTTGACGATGTCACTCAGCGGCGTATCCCCCGTCTTGTCGCCCTGCACGATCTCGTTGCAGGTCTTGTTGACGGCAATAATGTGATTGTCTTCGTAGAGAACGGTCATTTCTATTCAATGAATACTTTCGTAATACCGATATGCTTTATCTGCTTTGGTTGTTAGATAACACAACCCTCTTTTTAACTATCGTTTACCTATTCCGCATCGTCGCTCCTTCGAAGCTGGTTCGACGGTGGTTCGACGGTGGTTCGACAGACATAGTTTCTTATCAATGCATACGAAATGATAATTATATGCTTTAATTGTTAATAAAAGGGGTTCTGTGCATTGTGCTTGGGAGGTGGATGGTTGTCTTCGGCAACACGCCACTAGTATGCTTGGGTGGTTGTCCGTTGGCGAACGGCTTCGTAGAGCATGACACCTGCTGCCACGGAGACATTGAGGCTCTCGATAGTCCCCGTCATCGGAATGCGTACCTGGTCGGTGGCGAGTGCCAAATTTGCCTCGTAGATACCCTTTTCCTCCGAACCCATAACGATTGCGGTAGGAGTGGTCATATCCACTTCGGTATAGTTGGTGGTACTGTGCTCGGTTGCTGCCACAATACGCAATCCACTGTCCCTCAGATAGTTCAAGCAGTTTTGCAGGTTCTCTACCTTGCAGACGGGCAGCGTATGGAGCGCACCCGCCGAAGTCTTCACCGCATCACCGTTGATGGCCACGCTGCCACGCGACGAGATAACCAGCGCATCGACCCCTGCGCATGCACAGGTACGGGCAATAGCACCGAAATTGCGCACATCCGTAATGCCGTCTAACACCATCAAAAGAGGCGTCTTGCCCTCATCGAAGAGCGACTGCACCAAATCCTCGACATCGTAGAACGCAATAGGCGACAGGAACGCAATGGCACCCTGGTGATTCTTGTCGGTGAACTGGTTCAGTTTCTCCACCGGCACTTTTTGCACCGGAGTGTTGGTACCTGCGAGTTTCTGCAACAATTCCTTGCCGATGGTGCTGCTCATATCGCGACGCAACAGCACTTTGTCGAGCACTTTGCCCGCATCGATAGCCTCCATGACGGCACGGACACCGAAAATCATCTCCTTTTCGGGCGGACGCCTGGTATCGTATTTCGGCTTTGCGTAATTGGTGTTTCTGTTTTGCGCTGTGTGTGTGTTATGCGTCTGTCTTGGCGCACCGTTGTCGTACTCCGAAGACGATTGGAAGGGTTTATAGAACATAAATTAGTATTTTAGCCAGTTTAGAAAATCGGAAACATTGGTAGAGAATGCATACGGGGTGCTGATAGGTTCGCCCGTCGGGGAGAGTTGCACATAGTATGGCTGGGCGTTCGAACCGAAACGCTCCTGCTGCAGACGGCTGTTCTTCTCACCGATACCGTCCCGCTTGTCGTCCACATAGAGTTCGATCAGTACATAGTTCTGTAGGCGTGCCTTCACCTCCTCGTTATCCAGCACATACGCTTCCATCTTACGGCAATTGACGCACCCATAGCCCGAGAAATCGAGCAAGATAGGTTTATGCTCCTGCCGTGCATAAGCCAACCCCTCTTCATAGTCGTTGAACACCTCACGCCCCTCAATCGCCATAGGAGGTGCAAAAGCCGAAACGGCTTTGACGGGTGCGCCCCAGAGTCCCGGAACAAGGTACGCCGTAAATCCCCACGAGAGGACTATCACCACGAGGCGAATGATACGGCGTGTCCAAGATACTTTGGCTATATTCCACACCAGATACAAACCGATACCGAAGAAGCAGGCAATCCAGATAGCAAGGAATAGCCAGCGAGGCAGTATCCCCCACCCATACGCCAAGTCGGCTACGCTCAAGAACTTCAACGACAATGCCAACTCCAAGAACGCCAGCACCACCTTGAACGATTGCATCCAGCCACCCGAACGCGGCATACTTTTCATCCACTGCGGGAACATGGCAAAGAGCGAGAAAGGCAAAGCCAATGCTATTGCGAAGCCGAGCATACCCATTGCCGGCGCAAGATACGAGTGCCCAGCCGCCTCTACTAGCAGCGTACCAATGATAGGGCCCGTACACGAGAAAGAGACAATGACCAATGTAAATGCCATCAGGAGTATTGACAGGAAGCCACTTGTGGAACGGGCTTTTGAGTCGAGTTTCGTTGACCAAGAAGAAGGCAGCGTAATCTCAAACAGTCCGAAGAATGAGAGTGCAAACACCACCAACAAGGCAAAAAAGAATAGATTGACCACGGCATTGGTTGAGATGGCATTCAGAGCCGATGCGCCGAATATAGCCGTCACCAACAGACCCAAACCGACATAGATAATGATAATCGCCAATCCATAGAGCAACGCATTTTGCACCCCTTTGTCAGAGCGTTTGAGGAAAAATGATACCGTCATCGGAATGATAGGCCATACACAAGGCGTGAATATCGCCAACAATCCGCCTAACAGTCCCATAAGGAAGATACGCCACAGAGAAACGGCGTTTTCTCCGCTAATGGTCGTAGTTTTTTCTCCGTTAATTGCTAGAGATTCATTAGCGGGATTCTCCGATAGGGATTGTGCGCTGTATGTCCACACCTCGGGGGCCGTACACATTTGGTCGTTGCAGGCATTGTAACGGATTTGAATGTTTTGCGAAGCGGGCAGAACAATACAATAGGTGTCGCTATACTCCTGCTCTACCGCCGAATCGCCTATTGCGAAAATGGTGGTGTGCCAACCGTTGTCAATGGTGGCTTCGACATAGACGCTGTCGCCTACGGTCTTGCCCGACCAATGGACGGGGGCTACGATTTGTGCCACTGCGGCACTGAATGTACTTATAAGGAAAAGGATAAGAGTTACTATTTTCTTCATTCTGACAAGTAAGTAGGGATTAACCGATAATTGGGGTGGAAGTATGTATTGCCTCAGTCTGCTACGCGTTGGATAGACGCTCCGATGGCGTTCAGGCGCTGCTCGATATCCTCGTAGCCTCGGTCGATTTGGTCGATATGGTCTATCTTGCTTACCCCGTCGGCAGCCATGGCCGCAATCAGCATGGCAATACCTGCACGAATATCTGGCGAGGTCATGTTGTTGTGCTTGAGGCGCATCTGCTTGTCGTGTCCGATAACGACGGCACGGTGCGGGTCGCAGAGTATAATCTGTGCCCCCATATCGATCAGTTTGTCCACAAAGAACAAACGGCTCTCGAACATCTTCTGGTGTATCAACACCGAACCGCGTGCTTGCGTTGCCACGACCAACATCACCGACAGCAAGTCCGGCGTTAGTCCCGGCCACGGTGCATCGGCTATCGTCAGAATAGACCCATCGAGAAACGACTCTATCTGGTAATGATCCTGTGCAGGAATATAGAGGTCGTCATCGTGCTGCTCGATCTGTATGCCCAAACGACGGAATGCATCGGGAATAATACCCAAGTCCTTGTAGGACACTTGACGAATCGTCAATTCGCTGCCTGTGATAGCCGCCATACCGATAAACGAACCTACCTCAATCATATCGGGAAGCAGTGTATGCTCCGTTTCGTGCAGTTCGTTTACGCCCGTAATGGTCAGCAGGTTCGACCCCACGCCCTCTATCTGTGCACCCATGCGGTTGAGCATACGGCAGAGTTGTTGGATATAAGGTTCGCAGGCTGCATTGTAGATAGTGGTCGTACCTTCGGCTTTAACGGCTGCCATAATGATATTCGCCGTACCCGTCACACTCGCCTCGTCGAGCAACATATAGGCTCCCCGCAGGTGTTTGCCCACGAATTGATATGCCTTGCTCTCGATGTTGTACTCAAAAGTTGCCCCTAAATTGAGCATGCCTTGGAAGTGTGTATCCAAGCGGCGGCGTCCTATCTTATCTCCCCCCGGTTTAGCATACGTTACTTCGCCCAACCGTGCCAGTAGCGGCCCTATCAGCATAACCGAGCCGCGCAGTTTGTTGCATTTCTTGAGGAACTCCGTGCTATGGAGATAGTCAGTGTCTAATTGTTTGGCACAGAAGCGATAGGCACCCCGTTCGCCCGACAGTTTCTCCACTTGTACGCCAATCGAGCGCAGCAGGTCTATCAGGTTGTTTACATCGAGTATATCTGGGAGATTGCGAATGATTACCTCTTCTTCGGTCAGCAATACTGCACAAAGCACTTGCAATGCTTCGTTCTTTGCTCCTTGCGGCGTAATGCTACCATGCAGGCGGTGTCCGCCTTCTACTATAAAACTTGCCATAACTATTTGCTATGATTATATGTAATTTACTTCCGGAGAGATTGTTATGCCAAAGCGCTTCTGCACGCTGTCGCAAACCGAGGCTGCCAACTGTATCACCTCTTGCGGAGTGGCATTGCCCGTGGCGTTCACTATCACGAGCGGTTGCTTTTCATAGACTTGAGCACCCCCTATCTGTTTGCCCTTGCAGCCACATTGCTCTATCAGCCATGCGGCAGGCACTTTCACTTGGTCGCCTGCAGCATAGTGCGGCATCGTGGGGTATGCAGCCAACAGCGCATCGCACTGCTCCTTCGGAATAAACGGATTTTTGAAAAAACTACCTGCCGAACCCATATCTGTCACTTCGGGCAGTTTCTCTCGGCGTATGCGTATTACAGCGTCACGCACTTTCTGCAAGGAATAAGGCTCTTCCACCCGCGCACGAAGATTACCATAGTCCAAATGCAAATGCAGCGTAGGATGCTTCTCGAGCCGATAGACCACACTTGTCACGATATACTTACCTCGCAATTCGTTCTTGAATATGCTATCCCGATAGCCATACCGACACTCGGCATTCTCGAATGTACGCTCCTTGCCTGTGGCTACCTCGATGGTGTTCACACGCAGAATGACATCCTTTGCCTCTACACCATAAGCCCCCACATTCTGTACGGCTGATGCTCCTACTTCACCCGGAATATGGCTCAGATTCTCCAAGCCGCCAAGCCCCATATCCACCACTTGGGCGATAAGTTCGTCCAGTACAATACCAGCCTCTGCCTCAATCGCCACCGAGTCAGCATCTTCGTCTAACGCACGGGCACGACGCATACCCGAATGGAGCAGCACGCCATGGTAGTCTTGCGTAAATAGCAGGTTAGAGCCGGCACCGATTGGCAAGAATGGTTCGCCTTTGTATTGTTGTAGCAGTTGGCGCAGTTCGTCCACGGAATTGTATTCCGCCCACACTTTCGCACAGACATCCATACGGAAAGTATTACGCCCTAAAAGGGATGTATTATTTTCGATTATCACGAGAATAAGTCTAATTATATAGTAACAGTTAAGAATGAGATAGGGTCTGACTACTATGCGATCAAGCCTCTGTAGTAGCCATACTATCTTCTATGCATTTCCCCTGTATGGGGCTGTAGCGTCGCTTGGCATTCGCCAATCTCCTCGCGGAGAGAGGCTGACTCCCACTACCTTCGGGCCATCGGGCATACAGGAGCGCTTGAATTGCTGCTGATAGAAACGACGGAAGAACACATCGAGCCAGTGTTCAATCACTTCGGGAGTGTACTTTTCGGCAAATGCTTGGGATGCCATATAGGCTATCTTGCTGCGGGTGAAACCATAGCGAAGATAGTAATAGATAAAGAAATCGTGTAGTTCGTAGGGTCCCACTTTGTCTTCGGTAATCTGTGCGATGTTGCCGTTCTCGTCGGCTGGCAGCAGTTCGGGCGAAACAGGGGTATCTATCACATCGAGCAACACACGCCGCGTGTCTTCGCCGAACAGGTTCTCTGCGGCGTATCGCACCATATAGCGTACCAGCGTTTTGGGGATACCCGCATTGATACCGTACATTGACATTTGGTCGCCGCAGTAGGTAGCCCACCCGAGCGCCAATTCGCTCAGGTCGCCCGTACCGACTACAATGCCATTGTACTTGTTCGCCATATCCATCAGTATGAGAGTTCGGATACGCGCTTGCGCATTTTCGTAAGTAATATCGTGGGTATTGATATCGTGTCCGATGTCTTGCAGGTGTTGCGTAGCCACATCGCGGATAGGTATCTCGTGAATGGTCACGCCCAATTGTTCCATCATGGCAATGGCGTTCTGATAGGTACGGTCGCTTGTGCCGAAGCCGGGCATGGTGATTCCCAATACTTGACTATGGTCGTAGCCTAATTGGTCAGCAGCTTGTACGCAGACCAGCAGTGCCAAGGTTGAATCCAGTCCACCCGATATGCCCACCACCACCGTCTTTGCGTGCGTGTGCTCCCAACGGCGCACCAGCCCGCTCGTTTGGATTGAAAATACATCCATACAATAGGTGTCTTCGTCGCCCTTAGCCGGTAGGAAAGGCGTAGTCGAGAAGGTACGATGAACAGGTTCTGTGAACGAAGGCTGGTTGTCTGCCGTTTCTCGCTCCAATGGGGCGACACATATTTTGCGATAATGCCCCTGCTTGTCTTGGGTGAAGTTGGTATTGCGTTGGCGGTCGGTGCGCAGACGCTCGATGTCTATCTCTTGAATAATCATTGTGGACTCACGCAGAAAACGGTCGCCCTCTGTCAGCAGGTCGCCATTCTCAGCAATGTAGGTAGAGCCCGAATAGACCACATCGGTCGTACTCTCGCCTACGCCCGACGATGCATAGACATAGCCGCAATGCACACGCGCCGACTGCTGTGTAATCATTTGGCGACGGAAGGCATTCTTGCCGACCAAGCAATTACTGCTCGACAGGTTGAATATCAGTTCCGCCCCTTGTATAGCCAATTGTGTCGAGGGCGGCAACGGACTCCACAGATCTTCGCATATCTCAATACCAAAACAATAGTTGTGTGTCGTAAAGAGCAAGTCAGAGCCAAAAGGCACATCGCCGCTCCAGATCTCAACCGTCGGAATGCGAGGAATAGCCGCTCCGCCCGTATATTCAAATGCTTCCCGCCCGGAGGTAAACCAACGCTTCTCATAGAATTCGCCCGTGTTGGGGAGGTTGATCTTCGGTACAATGCCCAGTACTTCCCCATCGGTCATCACAAAAGCGCAGTTGAACAGGTTGTTATCCACTTGCAGTGGAGCCCCTATCAACACTACGATAGGTTTCTCACGCGTGAAGGCACATACTTCTTCGAGTGCAGCCAGCGCATCTTGCTGCAGTTGCTGTGTAAAGAACAAGTCTGCACAAGTATAGCCGGTCAGTGTCAGTTCTGGGAAACATAGCACCTCCACCCCTTCTTCGATGGCTTCAGTAATCTGTTGTTTTACTTGTTGTGCGTTATAGTGACAATCTGCCACCCGTATCATCGGCACGGCAGCGGCCACCCGCACAAAACCAAAAGTTGTATTCATTGATTGCTCGATATTCAATTATGGAAATAGTTACAATATGTAGCTTAAGCGGCTTATCTGCTAGAACTACATAATACATTGCACAAAGATACGAAAAAGGACTGACACCTGCAAGTTTGCGGGTTGAAATGGGCAAATGCAACATTTGTAGAAAAAAAAACAGAAAAAAATACGCACAAATTTGCGTATGTCAAAAATAAGCAGTACTTTTGCACCCGCTTTCGAGAAACAACGAAACTTTCGAAAGTAAACGACCTTGGTGCTATCGTCTAGTGGCCTAGGACAACGGCCTCTCACGCCGTAAACCCCGGTTCGAGTCCGGGTAGCACTACAAAATTGGAAAAAGGCTTTGTTTTTATAAACATTGTTCTTGACCATTCTTTAAGTAATAGTTTTGAAATGGCGGCTTGCGAAAGTCGCCATTTTTTTGTGTATATGCAATACAACCATCTTTGCATACCTCCTAATACTCCCTTTTCTGATACGCTAGATCTCTTTGTTGGGCATAGAATATCAATATCTCTTTGCCTGCCGTGCGAGATATCTTTTCATATCCAATACTACTCTTGGCCTGGAACCTTGGTCACATCTTTGTTTTTAGTCGTTGTTCTGATTAACGCAATTTATAGATAATAGGAGCGTATTTGATTAAAATACAATAACAGACAGACTGTAGTATACTCCATCCGACTTGCCATTTTCGTGCCTTTCTTATCGATTAGCGACTCATTTCGGACATATCGCTCTACCATTACCTTACTACTTTAGACTCTTATAGTGGGCTTACAAGGCTTTAATATGCCCTTTTTGTAGCCTTAAGGAGTGTTCCATCGTTCATCTTTGTTTTATTAATTTCGATAAACTATGCGGATTCTATAAAGAGACAATAGACCTCGCAAAACCGACACTCGCAAAGATAGTGTAATGCAGTAGAATGATATCAAAAAAAGACGATTCAAAGGGATGCGTTGTGAGAAAAATTTGCAGAAAAAGAGCCCGAAAATTTGGATAATTCAGAAAATAGTGTTA
>CAVATM010000016.1:0-52364 GCA_963591775.1 bacterium | reverse complement strand
CCGCACAGAAAACCGAGCCGCTGACGACCTCTGACGGCACGGTCTATGGGTGGTCAATTGGCAATGAGATATGGCTGACGGAGGAAGGACTGAACCCCGAAACGCCTATCCACGAGTATTTGCACCTCTGGGCAAAAGCACTGAAGCGAGCCAACCCAAAGGAATGGGGGAAGATAGTAAGACTCTGCAAAGCGAACCAGGCTCTATGGGAGAGTGTCGCTAACGACCCGAACTATCAGCACCTCAAAGGCAACGAGGATGCCATAGCCAGTGAGGTCTTGTCCCGATATAGTGGCAAGCGTGGGGCGCAACGAATGCTGGAAGAAGCCGCCCATATGGAAAAGGACAGCAAGAGTTTTGAAAGCGATGTGGAGTCGAAACTATTTGTCAGCCGACTACAGAATGCATTGCGCAGCCTATGGGGTTTGGGTGCGTACGACATTCGGACTAACCCATTATAAGTCATTGGAAGATGTGGCAGACATGAGCCTGTATAATTTGCTGGACGGGAGAAACCTTGAGCTGGGCAAAACCCCGACGACCTTTGATAAAAAATTTCAAAAAATGGTCGAAGGTCTTGACAAGGGGGGTAGTCAAGTACTATCTTTGCAGCAAATTTCAGAATTAACAGACGCATTGGAAAATGATTTACGACAAGGAAACAAACCGTTACTTTTTGAACGAGTTCCATTTGAAGCATTACAAGGCTTGCTTGAAAGCCAACGAGAACTTGCAGAAACGCTTACCATTGTCGCAGGAAGAAGTCGCCGCCAATCAAGAGCGGTGGAACGCTCTGGGGGAGAAGTAACCTCGGACGAGATAATTTCCCGTGATGGGTCTAACACACAGATGATGTTAGACCTGGTAGCCTATGCCAAAGAGAAAGGCTTCTGGATAGAGGATGTGGTCGATGCACTGGACAAGAGATACGGCAAAGAGAACCGTATGCGTGGTGGTGCAGAGAGCGAGGTATGGGCAGACAAAGCCAACGGACGAGTTATCAAGGCAAAAGTAACAGACTACTACGAGACCGCAGAGGAGTTCTTAGAGGGTATGCTGCTCAACAACTGGATATTCGGAGGCAATGAGCAGCGTATCATCGGCATTGGTATAGATAGACGAGGTGGGAAAGACGGTATTCGTATTGTGTACGAAACGCCCTATGTAGATATGCAGGAGACCACTCCCCTGACGCAAGAGGAGAAGGACGAGTTCATGCAGAACTACGGCTTTGAGAAGGTGGATAGCGAAACACTGCACAAGGACAAAGGCGAGAGCAGCAAATACACGAACGGCAACTTCACTATCGGCGACCTGCACAGCATGAATATCGTGCGAGACTCGGAGGGGAACATACGCTGTACCGACCCGATAATCCGTTGGGAACAGGGCGAGCACTATCGCCCACAGACCGAAGAGGAGGTGGAGCAAGATGCAGCCAACGAGGAGAGACTGGATGCTATATTCGATGGAGAGGAGATAGAAGCCCAGATAGAGAGTGGCGACATCAGCAAAGTGGATTTGGCGGCAGAGATGTATGTGAAGGAGCAGAGCCAATAGAGATTCTAAGGAATTACAACTGATACCACAAAATTTTTGGACAGTATAGTTTGAATAATACGGGTATATAGTTAGACAGTACGCTCCCATTTTGATATAAATTTTGTGGTTCTGTCAAAAAGTAGTATCTTTGCCTTCAAAATAACGATTCTATGCTTACACACCTGCACATACAGAATTATGCACTTATTTCGCATTTGGATTTAGATTTGTCGGACGGTTTTTCTGTTTTGACGGGTGAAACTGGTGCAGGAAAAAGTATTATATTGGGTGCTCTCAATTTAGTTATGGGCGCTCGTGCAGATACTCGTGTCATCACAGAGGGCGAAGAACGATGCATCATAGAAGCCACATTCTCCACATCCGATCATAAGGAAATTCTAATCCGTCGTGAATTAAATCAGTCTGGACGCTCGCGTTCCTTTGTTAATGATGAAGTGGTAACCCAATCGGAACTAAAGACATTAGCTGCCCAATTGATAGACATTCATTCCCAACACGAGAGTCTGCTTATCGGGAACGACCTTTTCCAATTAGGTGTTGTGGATGTGATTGCTGCCAATACTGCAGAGAGAGAGACCTACTCTACTTGTTATCAGACTTATCTTACTGCCACAAAAGCCTTACACGACCTACAAGAACTTGCTCGTAAAACCCAAGCCGATGCAGACTATGTCGCTTTTCAGTACAATCAGTTGTCAGAAGCGAATCTTGTAAAGGATGAACTGCAAGAGTTACAAAATGAAGAGTATCGTCTTATACATGCCAATGAGATCAAAGATTCTTTGCTTCAATCTCTAACTAACATTGATGGAGATAGTAGTTGCACTGTTTTATCTCTTTTGCGCAATTGCTCTTTGGAAACAGCCGCTCCGGAATTAGATTCTCGATTGAATAGTGTAGTTATTGAATTGCGTGATATAGCAAACGAAATTCAACGCCTATCCAATCATATAGAGATAGACCCGGAGCGACTACAAATCGTGCAAGAACGCCTCGATTTATTGCATACATTGATGTCAAAACATCGTGTCCAAACAATCGATGAGTTGATTGCCATCCGTGATAGGCTTGGCGTCCAAATGCAACAATTGAGTTCCTTTGATGAGCAGATAGCCGCCCTTACTGCAGAACGAGATGCCGCTTTGCGAGCATTAGAGACTGCAGCCAAGTATTTGACAGATAGTCGGCAACGGGTCACAGATACGATTTCTAAGCACCTTATAGAAGATATGCACCGTTTAGGGGTCGCTCATGCCAATGTAGCCATTTCTATTACTTCTCTTCCTGACTATAATGAGACTGGGAAAGACGATGTGCAGTTTCTCTTTGCTGCAAATCTAAACCAAAGTCTACACCGTGTAGCAGATGTGGCCTCCGGTGGAGAAATTAGTCGACTCATGCTATGTATCAAGGCTTTGATAGCCTCCACCAATGGCCTACCGACCATTATTTTTGATGAGATAGATACAGGAGTCAGTGGAGAGATTGCTACTCAGATGGGAGATATCATGCAGCAGATGGCCACATCTAGACAAATTATTGCTATCACACATCTTCCCCAAATCGCAGCAAAAGGACAAACACAATATCTGGTGTATAAGGCAGATACAGATATGCGTACCGAGTCGCACATTCGTATGTTATCACCGGAGGAGCGTATTCAACAAATAGCGACCATGCTTTCCGGAAATAATCCAACGACATCTGCGCTTGACACAGCACGGCAGTTGCTTCATCTCTAAGTGGTATAATCAAAGCATCTATCGTATAGGTCAAATCCGATCTAATAAAACGAACGACACTAAGGATTTTTCTCCTAAGTGTCGTTTCTATTCGATAAAAACTATCAGGTATTCTTTCTTATACGGCAAGCTTATTCGTATCAATATAGACCTCTAAGATACGACATGTCTGAGTGATAGGAGTTAATACAATATCATTCAGTATTGCAGGTAATAAGACAGCCTCTCCACATTGTATAGTTATTTTTCGATTCTCCTCGTCTGTATCACGAGCACATAATTCCATTGCGCCTTGAACGCACATATAGGCTACAAACGAATCCAATGCTGCATAATCACGCTCAATTGTTTTATCAAATGATATGATATTTGTGGTAAAATAAGGAGTCTGAGCCAGATTATTCACGCCGTTTTGCATATATTGTGGATGCTGTATAGATTCTTTTGGGCTTTCATAATCCATTACATCCAAGGCTTTTTGCAAATGTAGTATGCGTTTTGAGCCATTGGCATCGAGTCTATCGTAATCATACAATCGGTAAGTAATATCACTCGCCTCTTGTACTTCGGCTACTATCGTGCCACGCTTCATGGCATGTACCCTACCCGCTGGAATCATAATGGCATCACCCTCTTGAACCGGATATACTGCTAAGTAGTTAGATAGGTGTCCTCCCGCAATGGCATCACGCACTTGTTGTTTTGTCATTGATTGTTTCCACCCCCACACTATAGCAGCGTTAGGTTCAGACGGCATCACATACCACATCTCGACCTTACCTAACGATTCTTCATTTTCAAAAGCGTAATAATCATCTGGATGTACTTGAATACTCAAGTCCTCATCGGCATCAATAAATTTAAGCAGTATTGGAAACATATTTCCAAAAACCGCGTACACTTTATCACCGACAAGGTCTCCCATATATACCTCCAATAAGTCCCTCAATTCATTTCCAGCGAGAAATCCATTTGCTACAACTGTCGAATGCTCTGCCATTGAAGATATTAACCAACTCTCGCCAACATTTTCTAATGTTTCTGCAGCTGGCAAATACCACTCCTTAATATGTTGTCCACCCCATATTTTAGGTAACAAACAAGGAGTAAACTTCAGTGGATATAATTGCATATTCTTTCTCTGTTCTCTTCTGCGTCTTGATTATTTAATATTACGTAAATGTTTTTCCCAATTCCATGCAGAGCGTAATACGTCCTCTATTGGTGTAGTTGCCTTCCAGCCAAGAATTGTATTCGCCCTTGTGGGGTCAGCCCATACTTTCTCAATATCTCCCTCGCGACGAGCAACTATCGAATAAGGGACATTGACTCCTGTTGCCTTAACAAATTCACGGACAATTTCCAATACGCTTAATCCACGCCCCGTACCTAAATTGAAGATTTCTATTTGCTCGACCGCTTCATTTCTAAGCATACGCTCAACAGCCTTCACATGCGCCTTAGCCAAATCGACTACATAGATATAATCTCTTATGCACGAACCATCTGGTGTATCATAATCATCACCAAACACTTTCAATTCTGTTCTGAGTCCTGCAGCCGTTTGAGTCACAAAGGGCAACAAATTGTTAGGAACACCATTCGGCAATTCCCCTATCAGTGCCGAAGGATGTGCTCCGATAGGATTGAAATAGCGCAACATAGTAGCATGCAAGTTTGCATCTGCATGTGCCTCATCACGAATAATATCTTCATTTATTTGCTTTGTGTTGCCATAAGGCGACAACGCCTTTTGTAGCGGAGCCGTTTCATCTACGGGTAAATGTTTTTTGTCCGGTTGCCCGTACACCGTACACGAAGACGAAAATACAATATTATTCACATGGTATCGACGCATCAACTCTAATAATGTTATCAATGAACCGACATTATTACGATAGTACATCAATGGCTTTTCCACCGATTCTCCAACAGCTTTACTTGCTGCGAAATGTATGACTCCGTCAATATCCGTATATTGTTTGAATATATTTTCCATATTAACGAAATCGTTGCAATCTACATTGCAAAAATCTGGACGCCGTCCAACGATAGTAGTGATACCATCTAATACATCAATAGATGAATTACTCAAATTATCAACAATCGTTACATCATAACCTTGTTGCATCAGTTCTACTACCGTATGCGAACCGATATATCCGGTACCGCCTGTTACTAAAATTCGTGCCATATCAAATCCTTAATGCTAATTATGCATTAAAACAATTTTTCGGGATATATTCCCTCTTTTATTAGACTATTAATTTTCAATACTACTTGTGGTCTATCCTCTGCGTATGTAACACCAAACCATTTTGACGGTGTATCGAGAACCTTACAAGTTGCTCTCCCTGTCACAATTAAATCATTTACAACCGTTGGAATATAAAATTCCTTCTTTAATTCGTTTCCATATTGCTGAAGGAACGAACAAAATGCGTTTTCTGCATATTCAAAATACTCAGGAGTAAATCCCCACATATTCATAGAAACGGGGGTATTTGGAGCGAGAACCGTATCTTTACCATCTTCTGTATAAACAATTTTGTCGCCAACACTTTCAATTTTAGTTCTCTCTACGACATCCGTAAGATATCCATTTGAATCTGTTGAGCATACACCTCGACTTACACTTCCATTCTCACTCAGTGTGTTGGCTACACGGTAGCCTATCATACAATACTTTCCCGTTGTACCCTCTATATTTTTAAGATAGTCCGCCAAAATTTGGAAAGACTCTTTACCATAAAAGTCATCCGCATTGATAAC
The DNA here is from genome assembly GCA_963591775.1 of bacterium. Lineage (GTDB taxonomy): Bacteria > Bacteroidota > Bacteroidia > Bacteroidales > Paludibacteraceae > Colicola. The sequence continues at coordinate 46,287 of CAVATM010000016.1, read as the reverse complement.
GGCAAAAGGCTCCTTAATAATATCTTTGGCCATCAATACCGCATGATTAGTTCCCCATGGTTTTGTGCGCTCATGGTTATAGGTATACCCTTCTGGAACTTTGTCTAAAGATTGAAAACATACTTCACATGCGACCTTATCTTGATACTTCGAGAGTACCACACGACGGAAGTCAGCTTCAAAATCTTTGCGTATTACAAATACAATCTTACCAAATCCGGCGCGGAGTGCATCGAATATACTATAATCCATAATAGTTTCGCCATTCGGTCCTAATCCGTCGATTTGTTTCAATCCTCCATAGCGGCTTCCCATTCCTGCCGCCAATACAAACAATGTTGGTTTCATATATTCTATTTTATTTGATGTTACAATACATAATGATACTTATGAACATTTTCCCATAGTTCTTAATTTTCATTCTTCATCATCTATTTCTATTCGCCCGTTTGATTTCTTATGTTTAAACCACAATCCATAGACTTCGGAGCAGTTCCCTGCGGTAGTGAACGCATGTATATTGTTTTCTTTCATAAAATGCATCAAAGCAGAAAACTCGTCCTGGGTTAATAGCGTTTGAATTTCTATATTCTCTTCATTTTTATATCCACCTATCACATGATATAACGAACATCCGCGCACCAAATCATCAATAATATAGTGTCTTATCTTTTCATACTCAGGAGAGATAATACACACTCTCTTTCTACGACTAAATGTAGCAGAAAAATAGTTTATTACCAGACCATTTATCCATGTACCGATTAACCCTATAACAACCATACGAAAATCGTTAATCAGGAAAGCAGAGCAACATATTAATGCTCCACCTATGGTTACAGATACACCTATATCAAAGTGCAAATACTTATTGATAATCTTTGCCAATATATCCAGACCACCTGTAGAAGCATTGATGCGAAATTCTATTGCCTGACATACCGAAAGTAAAAACACAAAACACACCAAATCAAACCATACATCCCCCAATCCTAATCCTGCAGACATTACAGAATCTTTCACTTGAACCAGTACATTTCCTGATTTATCCAAAATATATGGATTTCCATGAGGGTCGAGTATTGTCTGTCCTGCTAATAATTGAGATTTTACGATTGGGTTATCTATCATTTTATGCGTAAAATGTGTATAGGGCAAAACCATATCCCAAAATTGTGTCAATGGTCCCAATATCATTGCTGTATAAACCGTCTTTGCTCCAAATTCATTGCCGATCAACAAAAAAGCTAGCAACAACAAAAAGGCATTGATACCCATTACCCAATACGAAAATGTATCCGCATTACCACCAATCAGCGTATTTATAACAATACTCAATCCTGATATCGTTCCTACTATCAAATGACTTGGAATCAAAAAATAATAGACCGCTGCAGCCCCTAGGAGCATACCGAGTGTCATTATAACAAGCTCCTTCCAAAAACGTTTGGTGTGAAGTGCATGGCGAAAAGATGCCCAAAGATTAGTCCAATACGATGTTGTAAAGTACTGATGCAGATAGTTTTGCATAAAAGGTATGAGATTAAGGATTCATTCGCGTCACAAATCTCGCCGTCCGACGTGTCATTTGGCTAAGTAGAATTTCTCTCCCGCTTGTTTCGTGTTCTATTATTTCCTGAGTAGTTCCTCTAATTGTTAAAAGATTCACCCCTTTATTATAGACTACCCTATAGTGTTCTCCCAATTCTTGTAAAGCGTATTCCACATTTCGAGAATCATCTACACATACAGAGATTGTTACTGCAGACGACTGTATAAGAGAAACTTTCAATCTATTTTTATGAATAATCGCAAATATATCGCTTAAACTCTCCTCTAATGCAAAAGCGAAATCTTTTGCTCGTATAGTTATGAGTATTTGATTTTTTCTCCAAATGTATACCGGAACATCTATACTTGATACCACCTCCGCACTTATCACAGACCCCGCTTCTTCCGGATGAGAGAATGGTTTTACATACAGAGGAATCCGTTTATTCTCTAATGGTCGTATTGTCTTAGGGTGTATAATTTGGGCGCCGGAATAGGACAATTCCACGGCATCACTATAACTTAATTTTGGTATCAAAACAGGATGTTCAACCAACCGTGGGTCTGCATTCAATATTCCTGGAACATCTTTCCATATAGTAACTGAATTCGCATCCAAAAAGTTTCCAACTAACGCGGCTGTATAATCAGATCCCTCTCTTCCCAATGTTGTTCGAAGCCCATTTTCCGTCCCCCCAATAAATCCTTGTAAAATGACAACTTGTTTTTGGCCTCTATACACGGCGGTTTGTATTGCCTTTGCAGAATACTCCATATCCACATGTGCTTCTCGGAATGTATTATCCGTCCGCAAAAGTGATGTTATATCCAATCGCACACTATCTATACCTTCTTTTAGCAAATATGCATTTATAATGCTTGTAGATAATAGCTCTCCTACACTGACTAATTGGTCGTATGATGCATCATAATCATTTTTGTCATAAATAGTAGGTAATGCAGAAAAAGGCAATACTTCAGTTGTGAGACCTAACTCATTGAGAATGTTTTGATGATACAAAATCAAATCTTCCCACTCTACCTCTGCAGAATCAAAGTCTCCAGCCCATTGTGAAGCAAGGATACGCTCTAAAGCATTGGTGGTCTTTCCCATGGCTGATACCACAACTACGAGTTGTTCTTCAGCCATCGAAATTATTCGAGTCACATTACGGATTGATTCCGCATCGCGAACAGACGCTCCACCAAACTTATAGACTTTCATATTAGATTTCAATAAACGGAACTAATTAAATACATTTCCTATCCATAAGTCGAGTGTTTCGTATATTGGAATGAATGTATTACTCTATTAGCAGAACTCCGACTATTAAAGATTTGCCATGTGAATAGCAGTCACTGCCCCTTCTATTCCCTTATTGCCTAATCTCCCTCCGGCACGATCAATTGCTTGTTGCTTATTTAGCGTTGTCAATACCGAAAATATAACAGGCACATTCCCTTGTGCATTTAATATTGTCACACCTTGTGTAATCGACTGACAAACATAATCAAAATGAGGAGTATCTCCTTGTATCACACATCCAATCACAATGACAGCATCCATATCTGCATACTCACTAATTACACGTGATGCCGCAAATGTAAGCTCCACTGTACCGGGGACGTGTACCACAACAATATTATCCTCATCAACCCCATGCTTTTCGAACGTATCAAGCGCACCTTGCGCCATTGCATAAGTAATGTCTGAGTTCCAATCTGCAACTATAATTGCATAGCGCTGATGTTTAAGAACATCAGCGCTTGGCAATGTAGTGGCATCGTATTTAGACAAATCTGTTGTCATTACTCTGCTGCAATTGAAATATACTTCTCAATATCCTGTGCTTCAACCGAAGCAGGATATTCTCCTTTTATTTGCTCAAAAACTTTCTTGGCTGCCTTTTTGTCACCCAGTTCCAAATATACAAAACCTGCTTTCTTAAGACTCATCGGTGCTATCAAATCATTGCCCGATTTGGCAGCCGACTCAAAAGCTTTCACTGCCTTGTCATATTCGTTTAGTTCTACATAAACATCACCCAACAATTGCGAGGTTGCGGGGTCAATTGTGAGATCTTTTGCGGAAAATTTCTTCAAGTATTTCGCAGCCTCTTCGTATTCGCCCAACTCATAGTAGCAGATACCGGCATATAGTGCAGCCAATTTTCCGGTTTGATAAACCTTATATGAATTCGCAATCTGTTCAAACCCGATGCATTCAGCATCATCTCCATTTAGGGCTTTCTCATAGTCGCCTTGTTGGAAATAAACTACTGCCTTCGCATTTTCGTTGCTAGCCTGCAGAACCTTGGGCTTCCATACATACTGATTAAGTGCAATCAGTCCGCATACAACAACAACGATTGCTAAAATGCTCCAAGACAACACCTTAGAATGCTTTTCAATCCATTGTCCTGTTGTGGTCAATGCTTCATTCACTTCTTCCAAGTGTTGATCTTCTTTTTTGAATTCGTCTTTCTTTGCCATAATTATGTCTTTTATTTAATTTCAATTTGAATAAGTTATTTGCGCCTCAATAGTAGGAACATACCCTATGCGGCTTTAAGCGTACAAAAGTACTACTTTTCTTGAATATATACAAATCCACTATACAAAATTAGTGAATTATGCATATAAATAGCCTACCATAAAGTGTATTCTACTGGTTATTTCGTGCAAACCAATAGTTTATCTTCCATCAAATACACCTGCTCCAGAGGCACACCATGTTCTACTAGGAATCGCCTATCTGGACGAAACATAGTAAAAAACGATTTTGCAGATTTGCAACGAATACGCGCCTCACGATAGTTTTCAAAGGCCATCATTCTATCTCCTCGTACAAAACAGCAATGACCATAATTGATATAGTCCATCGTAGTCGCCTTACCAGAGGACAAACGTTCTACAAGCAACTGTTCTGCCACATCCATCTGGTCCCATAAAAGGTCCATCTTACCAGCTGCCAAATATACCTTTTGGATCTGTTGGATACGTACTTCATTATCCCCTACAATCAGCGAAAACACCCATGTATCAGGCAACATCGACATCACTCCTGCCAAATACTCTTTTTCACTTTCCGGCATCCATGAAACAATTTTTTCTAAGTTTTCTGATTTATCTCCGTCTATTCCCAATAGTTCTTGTATCGGTTCTGGTAGGTTGTCAATGTCAAGCTCGCTATTCGCCATCAAATCCCGAATATTAACATTGATAGAGCGAGTTAGAGCCATTAGTATTTCAAACGCTCGCTCCCCATCTCCTATAGCAGTTTCAAACGCTTCGGTTATGGTAGGAAAGAAATCAATACGCACATCATAATGAGCTAACAACAATATGAGTGAAGCCATGGCTTGATCCGCTACAATGGCATTTGCGGAAGCTGCTGCATCCACCATATACAACATAGCGTCTTCCGAGAAACATTCACGAAGGTTACGACCTAAGGAGACCGTAGCCGCAAGCAATGTTTTATTATCTGTTGAACTATCTAACTTTTGACGAAGCCAATCAAAGTCATCCGGCTGTATTTGAACACAAGAAGAAAAATAACGGATTACGCTATCCAAATGTTCCGGATTAAAATTATGTATATTAGGCGATAACCCATAACAAACCCGTATTGCCGCATAGACCTCGTCTACCAAGCGATATGTCTCAGTCGTCAAATCATCCAGTATCTTATCTCGTTCCGGGTCGTCAATAGAAAGGTAGTAACCAAATACTTGTTCGTAGTTTCGATCTATTTGATCAATTCGTTCCACATACGACATATCCCCAATCTGTGTAACCCATTGTTGAACGACTACAAGTGCATGGTTAATCATCCTTTCTCCAAGTGCACGCTCTATTGTATTAATCTGATTTTCTATATTTTTCTTATCCATAAGACTATACCTACCAGGAATATATTCTCACTATTTGTGTATTCCTCTCTCGTTCATTACGATTACTTTGTCCGAGATAGTTTTTCACACTCTGATATGGCTCGATGGAATTCCTTATCATAACGCAGTTGGTACGCAATATCCCCGCGTTGGTAATAATAGCGTAGCACTATTTCGCTCCCCAAGAGCCTCTTAATCTCATCTAAATTTCGATAGATAGCCTCACGGTACGATGGATTCATTTGTTCTTTTAATGCCTTTAGAGACGCCAACGTTGTGCTATCAATATCCTCCATTTGAGCCATTTCAATCACATTCGTAAAATACTTGCTAGTCTCTGTCTCGTATGTAAATTTTTGTTCCGATAAGAACCGACAGAAGTCCTCTATATCTTGTTCCGTTAGTTGGAAATCATCTAAACTTGCAATACTTTCATGCTTTTGCTTGTATTGTGTTGCATAGTCGAAAAACATATTTTTAATATACAACGAATAAGTTATATCCACTTTTGCCGAATCCGACAACACAATATCGGGTAATATGCCACCTGCTGAATCCCGATGAAGTGTTTTTCCCCGTTGGCGTTCTGCATAGTCGATTGCCTGGATACAACGCCCCGAAGGCAAATAGTATTTTGCTGTTGTCACTTTCAGATTCCCATCATATACTATCGGGCGTACATTCTGCACCAGCCCTTTTCCAAAGGTTCTCTGTCCTATCAGCGTAGCCCTGTGCAAGTCCTGTAAACTTCCGCTGAAAATTTCACTGGCCGATGCCGAATTATTATCTACCAAAATTACTACTGGCAAATCTGGGAAACGCACTGTCTTTGTGGTTGTATAGGTATAGTTCGCTTTTTGTATTTTGCCCTGCGTTGAAACGATATCCACTCCTCGATCGACAAATAGATTAACCATTTCTCCCGCTTCACTCACCAATCCGCCACCATTGCCACGTAAGTCAACAATCAGTGAACCGATATGCTGATTATAATATAAATCATCCAAAGCAGTAGCAAAATCCAGGGCTGAATTTTCAGTAAATTCGGAGAAAAGAATATATCCTACAGCCTGAGTTAGCGAATCTGCCGATACAGCACAATAATACCGAACAGGTTCCAAATGAATATCTTCTCGTGGGAAACTCACTTTGAACGGTTTCTCTACCCCTTCCCGCTCTAACAACAAAGTCACCACCGACCCGGGAAGGCCTCGTAAGTTATTGCTCACTTCCGACACCGATTGCCCATCGGTCGAAATACCATCCACCGATAGGATTCTATCTCCGGCCAGTACCCCATTCCGTTGTGCGGGTTTTCCTTCGTATGGATTAGCCACTATCACCTGTTTTACAAGTTGGCCTTTGTCGTCTTTCTGCTCGCGTTGTTGAATAACTGCCCCTATTCCACCATACTTTCCGCTGGTCATCATACGCAAGTCATCCTGTTTCTTTTTAGGATAATACACGGTATAGGGGTCTATATGTTGTAGCATCGCATTGATGGCAGTTTCTGTTAAATCTTCGTAGTTGAGTGTGTCCACATAGTTTATATCCAACTGACGCAAAACATCCGAGAATATACTCAACGACTTATCTATCTGTGATGTTTTCTGCTGTGCACAGATAGTCCCTGCTGCGATGCAAAACACCACAGACGCCATTATATATTTAGCCCTATATGAAATTTTCATAGCAATGTATCCGGAACAATTACTTTAGTTTATTAGGAACAAAAGCCGACACATCCTTGTTGTAGGAATAGAGATCACGTACTAGAGTTGAAGAGATATGCGCATACTCGGGGCGTGTATATAGAATAATGGTCTCAACTCCACCCAATTGCTTGTTGGCCTCTGCCATATTACGCTCATACTCAAAGTCTGATACACAGCGGATACCACGCAAAATAAAATCACATTCTTGTTGCTTGGCAAGATCCACCGTTAAGCAATCATAAATCAACACATGCACCCGTGGTTCATCCTTGAATATCTTTTGGATAGCCATCTCTCGTTCTCGAATAGGAAATGTTTCTTTCTTCGTACTATTACGACCTATCCCTATAATGATCTCATCAAAAATATTAAGCCCACGCAGTACAATATCATAATGACCAATCGTAAACGGGTCAAAGCTACCTGGAAATAAAGCTCTCTTCATAGTAGTATTTACATTACAAATTCATTCTAACAGATCTGCATCGCTTTTGCTGCTTCCGCATTGCGTCGAGGATTATCATACATCTCCACTAACTTTGTACGCAGAAACTCGGTATCTTTATTTGGAATATCTATCAAATCCAATCGTTCCTCTATATATTTATCAAATTCTGCGCCACGATCAAATAACTCATACCCCAAATGAATATGTCGGTCAATAATGTCACACACAAATTGAATTTGTTCGTTGCGGCTTTGATCATGTAATTCAGGATGAAGTTGCAAACTTTTAATTATTTCATGGTTGATACTTGGAGTCAATCGATATACGACACGCCCTTTTTGCCCGTTTATGCCCGTTTTCATAGATAGAATGTCATCCGCTTTGGTCTTATGCCAATAGGGATTATCACGTTTCAGTTGCATCTCACGAGCTTTAAGATAATCGCACGGGTCATATTCGTATGAGATAGAAACGGGGCAAATATTCAGCTTCATAATTGCCTCAAAAAAGTCAGGTGCATCGATTGTCAGCATCTTTAATACTCCGGGTTGCGTACGGTCATTCCCGTCTTTTGCGCGTCCTTCCCGTTGTGCAAGCCATATCGACTTATGGTGAGTACGCAAATCAGTTATATAGCTCGATAGCACCTTTGCATTTGCCAATTGCTGATGTACCGATCCGTTTCGGATTACCACAAAACTATGCAGATACCGAACCAACGGTTCTATCCACCATTTACCAAACAGATTGTTGCCAATTCCGATATAAGGACGAATAAAATAGCGTTTGCGCAGCAACATCGACAACCACGCCGAGTCCATACAAATATCTCGGTGGTTGGTCATAAAAAAAGCCCCTTGTTTAATATCTTTTTCTATCGCTTTTCTTTCGCCTAAATATGCCAACTTAACCGATGTGGTGGTCTTGCATTGCACCACACGGAGTACTGGAAATATATTGAACCAATCAGTCAGTGCCAACCACCAATTGTTACGGTAAGCTCGAATATCTTTATACGGATCTTTTCTCTTTTTCATTACTATAGTTATTTTTCAGACGAAATACTTTCCAAAGCTAATTTAGCAGCTTCACGATAGGCAACTATCAATCCTCCTGTTCCCAACAATGTGCCGCCAAAATAGCGTACCACAACTACTAATACATTATCAGCCTTACAGGAATCCATAGCCCGCAATATCGGCATTCCGGCAGTGCCATGCGGTTCGCCGTCATCTTTGGTTCGCCAAAGGTTTTGTCCCAATCGGTAGGCATAGCATACATGACGAGCATCATGATACTGTTTTTTATACCATGCAATGCGTGTTTTTGCCTGTTCTTCATCGGCTATGGGTTCTACAAAAGATAAGAATCGACTTCCTTTTTCTTTGTAGATTCCATTTCCTATTGCTGTACCGGATTGCGCTGTTGCCATATTCGTTAATTTGCCGCAAAGGTACGCATTTTTTGCTAAATGTGCAAGGTTATTCTGTAGTATAAAAGAAAACGACTTCAAGTGGATTGAAATCGTTTCCTGTAATCTTGCTACACGAATTCTGTGTTCGCCTGTTAGCTGTTCTTAATGGCGCAATGTAGCCTCTATTTTGCTTACTTGCATACGGAGTGCGGCATCGACCGATAGTTGCTCTCTCATTGTTCCCAACGAATGCAAGACTGTAGCATGTGTTCTGCGCCCCATATAGAGCCCTATTTCGCTCAACGAACGATTTGTCAGTTCTTTACTTAGATAGATTGCCACATTGCGTGCATGTACAATCTCTTTGGAGCGACTTTGCGATAAAATAGTATTTGTAGATATATTGTAGAATGATGAGACTGCCTCTACCACCGCACTCATATCTATTGTTTGCGGCTGAACAGCCACAATACGAGCCACCACTTCCTCTGTTAGTGAAAGGTCTATTTCTCTATCAGCAAGCGTCGAATACGCCAATAGACTTGCCAGTATTCCCTCCAGATCTCGTACCGATTCACGCACATTGCTCGCTATGTAGTCTATCACCTCATCCGCCATTTGGATACCGTCTCGGTGCATTTTGTTGAGCAATATGTTCCGACGCAATTCAAAGTTCGGTCGGGCTATTTCAGCCGCCAACCCCCATTTGAAACGGGTGAGCAGACGCTCCTCTATATCTTTCAGTTGTACGGGTGAGCGATCGGAAGTTAAAATCAGTTGCTTCCCCGATTGCTGTAGATAGTTGAATATATGGAAGAATGTGTCTTGTGTCCCTTTGAGTCCTGCCAGATATTGAATATCATCCATGATCAAGACATCCACACTTTGGTAGAAGTTCAAAAAATCGGGGATACGATTATTGACGCGAGCGTCCTGATACTGCAGTTTGAAGGTATTTGCTGATACATACAGCACCCGAGCATTCGGATTGAGAAGCAATACACGATTTCCGATGGCATTAGCCAAATGCGTCTTCCCTACTCCGCTTCCTCCGTAGATAAATAGGGGGTTAAAAGCAGTGCGCCCGGGTTCTTTGGAAACCGTTACACCCGCCGTACGAGCCAATTTATTCGGTTCCCCGGCTACATACGAATCAAAGGTATATTGCTCGTTCAGTTGGGTATCAAAATGTGCAACGCCATTTGCCGCTGCAGTATTCGACACACCATTTTCATATCGAATACTTTCATTCGATGCACCAACCGACGGAATGATACTTCCCGAATTAGAGGTAGAGTCTATCAACACACGGTACTCCAATCGTGTTCCCTTGCCAAAGATACTAAATAGTGTCGAGGCCAATAGTTTGATATAGTTCTCCTCTATGTAATCCGCCATGTATTGCGATTTGACTTGTAGAACCAACACGCCGTTTTCATATTGCAGCGGAACCAATGGCGCAAACCAAGTTTGGTACGCTGTTGGTGTCAGGTTGTCCGCAAATATCTGCTGACATTTTGCCCACAATATGTTCAACTGTTCGTTCATTATAGAGTCAAAAAAATACGAAGGTTTTACCTCCGATTTCGATTGCAAAGGTACTACAAAATCGGGAGATGGACAAATCTGATTAGTCTTGCGCCTTCTGAAATTCGGCTATCTTAACGAATTTCAGTAAGTTACGAAAACGACACTGTATATCAAACAGTTACAATGCCTGCACTACGATAAATCTTTGATATAGACGGGTTTTAGTCCCAAAGATATACGCTCGAAGCCTCTGTATATTAGGCAGATTTATACCCGATTTTCGTAGTTTTGTAATAAATGGAAAAATATCGTTATTTAGAAATAAACCAAATAAAGATCAGTTACTATGCGAAACAATGTTCCACAGAGTAGTATAATCCACTCTTCTCTCGCGGTCTTTATTTCATATTGTAACCCAATATCGTGTTTAGGCCTATGAGAACCAAGTTTTTTTCAAAATGTATGTCGTAGTGTTGGTTCTGAGTGGACCGTACGTTATTGAGAATATATGCCGCATTCCCTCCTGTGAGATAAGTCTGAAAGTGTTCCACGCGTTCCCCTAATGTTCGCATATATCCTTTCACTTCGTAGGCAACGCCTCGTATCACTCCTGCCGCAATTGCATCGCAAGTGTTCTTACCGAATAGCGGCAGAAGTTCATTTTCGTCTCGCTCTACAAGGGGTAATTTCTTTGTCATTTGGCGCAGTACCGTTGCCCGCATTCTGATACCGGGTGCTATATTTCCTCCTTCATATCGTCCCTCCGAAGATACATAGTCGTAGGTAATGGCACTACCGGCATCAATTATCAGCAGATTCTCATTCGGACACAACGCATTGGCTCCTACTGCTGCAGCAAGCCTGTCTTGTCCCAATGTATGCGGAGTATCATATCCGTTGATAATTGGGACAGGAGTCGTATGGTCAAATAGAATAAAATGTTTCGATTGTCGGTGCAATACATTCACCACTGCAGGATCTATATTGACAACCGACGAAACGATACTATCTGTTATGGGATAGAGTGTAAAAAGTTTCTCTACATCAACCGAAGAGAACGACTTGTAAATGAAATTATTTACAATTCGTCCTTCGGGTGTCATCAGCGCCACTTTCGTGCGCGAGTTCCCTTGATCAATACAGAGATTCATCGATTCAATTTGTAAATTATGCCGATTTACAAATTATACAAAAAGCGTTTGATGGATTTCTTTGGGGTCTTCTCAAACTCGTGTGCGTAGATTTTTATCTTAGATATCTGCTCGTAGGACGCCAACTGCGGGTTGAGCTCTTTGCGGTTCTGTTCCATCACTTCAGCCAACTGTTCCTCCGTCAAGTGTGCTGCATCCACAGCCTCAAAATCGGGGCAAACAAGGGCCACCAACTGTGTATCGTTCTGCAGTACCAGCGACTCCATGATATAGGGCATATTGTTCAGTTTTGCCTCTATCTCTTCGGGGTAAATGTTCTGTCCGGAAGGGCCGAGAAGCATAGTCTTGCAGCGTCCTTTGATATAGATAAACTTATCCGCATCTATCTCACCCAGGTCGCCCGTACGCAGCCAACCGTCTTCGGTAAAGGTCTGTTTGGTCGCCTCGTCGTTCTTGTAGTAGCCGTACATCACATGCTCTCCACGCACGAGTATCTCGCCTACGCCATTCGCATCGGGGTTGTCTATTTTGGCTTCCATCAGCCCATCGAGTACCTGTCCGCAGGAGTTGGGGCGAAACTCATCCCACTTGGTAAAGCTAATCAGCGGTGCGGTCTCCGTCATACCATATCCAATCGTAACGGGGAACTTGATTCGACGCAAGAATGCCTCCACCTCTGCATTAAGGGGTGCGCCACCGATGATAATTTGAGAGAACTCACCACCGAAAGCGGCAATCAGTTTCTCGCGTATTTTGCCTAATACCACCTCGTCCAGATACGGCACTTTGAGCACCCAACTAACAGGGGCTTTGCTTATCTGTGGCACAATCATCTTCTTGTATATTTTCTCCAGTATCAACGGTACAGAGAGAATGATTGTCGGTTTTACCTCTGCAAAAGCCTTGAGCAGCACTTTTGCCGCAGGTGTACGTCCTATTAGGTAGGTGTGTCCGCCCGCAGCCAAGCAGGCCAGGAAGTCGAATGCACACCCGTAGGCATGTGCCAGCGGCAAGAAAGCCACATGGCGTGCGCCGGGGAAAGTCAAGTGCGAGTCCAAACCAAAGCGTATATTGCCTGCCAAGGCGTTGCACGGTGTGACAACACCCTTCGAGAAACCCGTCGTGCCGCTGGTGTAGTTGATACTTGCTATCTCTGCATTATCACGCTCGTCGTAATGCACATCGTTTGCCGTGTAGCCATTGGGGTACTGTGTGTTGAACTGCGCAATTATGACATCGGGCGTAATCTTGTTAGGGTCAAGCGCCATTGAGATCGGGTGCCAATCGTTGAGTGAGAACACCGACACCACATTCGGTATCTGCTCCAAGTCGATGCCTTCCCAGTTGAGGTCGGAAATAAAGAGCAGTTTCGCTTCCGAATGGTTGATGATATGAATGGCATCGTTCGCTTTGAAGTCCTGCAAGATAGGCACTATTATCGCGCCGTAGGTTACCGTAGCGAGGTAGGTCGTTACCCACTTACTGTTGTTTTTGCCCATCACGGCCACTTTGTCGTTCTTCTTGAGTCCGCAGAGTTGGAAAAGAATATGCAAGTGGGCAATCTGTTTGGCCAATTCGCCGTAAGTCAGTGTCGTAGTCGTGCCGTAGTCTGTAACGGCTTCGGTTGCCCAATGGGTACGGAACGAATTCTCAAATATCTTGACTAAATTGTCTTTTTCTTCTGTAAGCATAATGTATCTATATTGTTAGACAAACATAGTTTTTAGCGTCTAAACAATTGGATTTGAACTAACTTATTGTGGAGGCAACACATCCTTCAGCGACGAACTCGTGCCGGATACTATTACGCTATCTACCACAAATTGGCTGTTTCCACGCCATGGCAGCGTACCGAAATAGCGTTTCCAGTGCAACTTTATATTGCGGTTGCTGCTCTCCTCTATCGTGTGGGCCACCGCCTCGTCAGCCACCGAGAACTTAAACTCGTTCGATTGAATTGTCGAAGTGGTATTTTTCGAGTTATATCCCGTCTGTATCATTTTTCCTTCATAGGTCTTAAAGATAAAGCCTTCTTTCTGGAAGTAGTTTATATCCCCTTCGTTATAGCCGGTGCTATATACAAAACAGAATTTGAAGAAAATAAATACAGCGAGCCCCAGCACTACAATAGCGATGAGCCAACTCAATATCTTGCCTGCTTTACTCATAATCGTAATTTTGTTATGTTTTTATAATTACTGAATGGAAGCCGTCTTATTCCTTCTTAGTCACCAAGAACACCATACCCCCACTCTTTATGTCGCATTTGCCTCGTTTTAGCAACTCTCGAATTGCCGCAAGAAACGCACATCGTTCTCCGAGAACAGACGCAGGTCTTTCACACGGTATTTCAAGTTCGTGATACGCTCAATACCCATACCGAATGCATAGCCGGAGTACACTTTCGAGTCTATTCCGCACGCCTCCAACACATTCGGATCCACCATACCGCAACCCAGAATCTCTACCCAACCGGTACCCTTGCAGAACGAACAGCCCTTGCCTCCGCATAGGTCGCACGAAATATCCATTTCCGCCGACGGCTCCGTGAACGGGAAGTACGATGGGCGCAGACGAATCTTCGTTTCGGGGCCAAACATCTCTTTTGCAAAGTAAAGCAGCACCTCGCGCAAGTCTGCAAACGACACATTCTTATCAACATACAGCCCCTCTACTTGATGGAAGAAGCAGTGCGCACGCGCCGAGATGGCCTCGTTACGATACACACGCCCGGGGCAAAGCACACGGATCGGCGGTTTCTGGCTCGTCATCACGCGCGTCTGCACACTACTGGTGTGCGAGCGGAGCAGCACATCGGTCGGTTTCTGCACGCCTATCTCTTTCTCTATGAAGAAAGTGTCTTGCATATCGCGAGCAGGGTGTTCGGGCGCAAAGTTCAGCAGTCCATAGACATGCTTATCGTCTTCCACCTCAGGGCCATCAGCCACCGTGAAACCGATACGGGAGAATATGTCGATTATCTCCTCACGCACCAGCGAGAGCGGATGACGCGTACCCAACTCGATAGGGTCAGGCGTACGGGTAAGGTCTTGTTTGTCTTGCTCGGCACGCACAGCATCCAGTTGTTCACGCATTTCGGCAATACGCGCTTCTGCTTGTTGTCGCAGCGCATTGAGAGCCTGTCCCAATTCTTTTTTCTCTTCTTTGGGAACCTCACGGAATTCGTTGAATAATTCTGTGATTTCTCCTTTCTTGCTTAGGTATTTAATACGCAGAGCCTCCAGTTCGTCCGCATTGGCAGCCTTCATATCTGCCACTTGGCTTAGCAGTCCCTGTATGCGTTCTTTCATTGCCATAGTATCGTTTATTTTCTTGATTTATTTCCGTTTTGGTTTGCTTATTTATTCCGTTTATTTCGACTGTTTGTGCTCGGATTACTACCAATACATTTCGTAATTTCCCGTTCTTTACGCTCAGATTACGAACATTATGGCGTACTGTTTCCATTTATTCCCCATTGCTTACGAACTTGTATCGTATCATTACCCATTGATGACGAATTTATATCGCATTTATTTCCAATTGATTACGAACTTGTATCGTACTATGTTCGCTCTGTCAAAGTAATGACTCAATGGTATCTTTTGCCTATTTCTTTCCTCTGTTCTTCCAATCCTCAAAAAGCGCACAAAGTTACAACTTATTTTTGGAATACACAAACCGACCTGTCTTTCTGCAACACACATCCCAATTTATACCATCTCTCGCCAATAAATTCCCCTATCACCTACGAATTACCCTCCATTGTCCGTCGATTCTGTAACGCGCTATTATCGGGTGATTAACGCGTTATTATCGCGTGATTATTGAATCAAAGTCCTGCAATTGGCATATTTCTTGTGTATTTTCTTGAGTATAACTTCATTTTATATCCTAATCCATTATGGCACGAGTTACCTTGTCTTACCCAATTGATACCCTGCATGGGCAATTGAGTCACCACGAACGCATCATCTTTCGGCAAAAATACGCTTATTCACCGACGGGAAGCCGCCTGCGGGCTTACGCTCCCGAGTCCTATGTCATAGCCAATCCGCGTGATTGGAAGCGCCATCCGGCTCAGGGCAACGAACTGGCGAATATGCAGCGGTTTAGCGAGGCCAATCGTCTTACGAAGCAAGCCCTTGCATCGGACAGTCCTACTCGAGCCGAGTGGCAGCAGCGTTGGGAAGCCCAATTACACCATGCAGAGTCGGATGCACCACTAGACAAGCGTACCGGACAACGCAAAGTGTATGCTCGGCTCGACAAGTATGTACTCTCTCATATCCTTCGCGAACTCAAAACCACTGCCCAATGACCCGTATTCAGCACCTATTCTGTTCCCTACTTGTCGTGTGGGGCTTTGCTACAACTGCCACGGCTCAACTCTTGTATGAAGTCAGTGGCAATGGTTGTCGGGCGAAGTCGTATATTCTCGCTACCAATCGGTTGGTGGATATGTCCTTTATCGATACCATTCCGAATACGTTTGCTTGTTTTTCCGAGTGCGACAAGGTGCTTACCGAGTTCGCCATGCAAGACTACGAAGCCATAGCGGCACTCCGTCAGGCAGCCCTGCTGCCCGACTCCGTTCGTCTTACGAATTTCTATACCGACGAGGAGTATCAATATATTGACAACGCCCTTCGTATCAATCTCGGTATGGGATTAGACAAATTGTGTCGTATGAAGCCGGCATATCTTACCGAGATGGTGAGAGCCGAGTTATTTAAGCAATGGCTGCAATATGACGAGCAGCGCTCTATGGAAACCTTTTTTGAAGCGGTGGCGCAAGAGAAGGGTGTGCCTGTTTATGGCTTGGACGATATAGGTGAGACGATGTATATGCTGTTCGACCGAGAACCGTTCGAATGGCAATGTCGCGAGTTGAAGAAAGTGATTGAGTACCCGGAGCGAGAAGTGCGTCAAGAGCGCATCATTCGAGATATGTACCTTAATGGACGCTTGGCAGATATAGCATATCAGGTCGAAGGTCCCGATAACCAAACGAGTCTGTCTTTTTCAGATTATAAGGTCTATACACAGCGCAATCAACAGTGGGTTAAGCGTTTAGCACCCTACTTGCATGAAGGACATTGTTTCATTACGCTCAATGCCATCTACCTTGGCGGTGAGAAGGGATTGCTATCTTGTCTTCGTGAGGCCGGCTATCGTGTCCGCCCTGTCAACCGTCGCTTCTCGCACAAATAACCGCCCTTTCTGTGTTCTTTCTCTAATCCGTCTCGATATTTCGTCTTCTTTAACTCTATTGCTTCTTACATCCGTTTGGGTCAATCCAACGCAGAAAAGGACGGAGAGTCGTTTCGTTGTAGGGAATGAAAGTCTTACTGTGTCCGATTAAGACAACCGGAATTGTCTTGCTATCCTCCAACACCATATTCTCCATCTCCCGACCCTGCTCGTTTTCGAGCGAATGCAGGCGGGATTCTATGTGCTGAAGCATACGAATGAGTTGGCAACTGCGCAACTGGTTGAAGTCCATCTTGAGCGGACTTAAAGTGAAGAAACTGCGTAACGATAAGCGACGGTTGTCGTTCTTGTCTGCAGCGTTGTCACTAGCTTTCTCTCCCGTGGCGTGTACCGGTTGCTTATGGCGGTGGAACTTGGCACGGAGCATACGGAACAGGCGTATCGGACTGACGAAAGCGTAAAACGGACGCATCTCGGTATATATCGGCAGTTCGGTAATCGCTCCCATGGGGTCATAGTCGTTGATATTCTCGGCAGAGGCGGTATAAGGCAAGAGGTTGTCGTACGCCGTACGATAGTCGTAGCAGACCGAACCGCCCTGACAGCCGCCCTTATAGACGGAGGTATCGTGCGTAATTCCCTGCTCGACCAATACCCGATAGAGTGCGGGCGTAGGCATCATGCTCCAGTTAGCCGCACGGAACAGCCAGACCTTGTAGTCCGCACGCACGGGGCGCAGCAAGTCTTCGAGATAGCAAACACACTGACTGACCATATCTTTGATTTGCTCGTAAGGCAGTGCCGCCATGTTGTAGTCCTCGATACACTGGTCAAAGTGTTTGCCGTCCCATTTGGCACGGAAATAGGACGAATGGATATGCAGTTGCACATCATGTCCCCGACGGATGGCGTCCCGCAGTTGTTCTTCTATCTCTGCCACACGGAAGTCGTCCCTGCCTGTTTCCTCCCGATAGCGACGGAAGCATAGTATCTCTGCCACATCTGCCATTATCACCAGATGTTGCTTGTATTCCTCCAACAGATTCATCAGACGGTAGGTAGGCTCCACCATCAATGCCTGCGGGTTGCCGTCGCCATTGCCGTGTATCTCGTAATCGAGTGTGAATAGCAGTTTATAGTTCATAACAGAGTATTTTGTCGGTCGGGTATGGTTTGTAGAGCGTGAAGCCTATCTTATGGTACAGGTTCTGCGCACGGAGGTTATTGTCAGCGACTACCAAATAGACCCGCTGCACTTGCCGCCTCCGTAGTTCGGCGATAAGGCACTGCATGAGTTGCGTACCATAGCCCTTTCCCCGCTGTTTCGGGTCTATCCATATATCGTACAGCCACCACGAATAACGGCATATATCACGGCTGAACTTGCGCCGTATAACCCCGCAGCCAAGCAGCGTGTTCCCTTCTTTCAAGAGCATAAACTCGGACTTATAAAGCGTTGATAATGAAAGTATTGCATACCCCCCCCTATTGGTATATTTGCGTATTTCCTTATCGGGGAAATACGCATGGACTGCGGCATAATCCGCTTGGGTATAAGGCACGAGTGTCGGCATAGTGTACAAGAGAAACTATAGTTTGTTACTAAACAGCCGCAGCAGTTTGCGCTGCGACAGCAAAAAACGAAGGAGGCGATACTTCCACGCCACAATGGCGACAGTTCCCCCCGTAAACTCGCAGTACGAACCGCCAAAACTGCGTTTGAAAGCATATACCCCATAGGCTGGGTGGTCTTTGTCGGGCGATACGGGAACGCCTCCCATATCGAAGCACGCCGTCCCCTTCCTGTTGTAGTAGCACAAGGCATGCCACAGCAAAAAAGCCGAACAGCAATACTTGCGGTTCAGGTCGTAATCACTGCCCCCCGAATAATAGTACACGGTGTCGCCCCCTTGCAACATCAGTGCCACTGCGGCTACTTGGCTTTCCGCTTTCGCTACAAAAAGCGTGGCTTTCGGGTCGGCAAACTTGGCGGCAAAGAAACTGTCCGATTTGAGCAACATAGACGCTTGCGCATGGTTGTGGATGGCGTGCTGTTGCGTGGCTTGGCGCAGTCGCTGGAAGTCAGACAGGTACGGCATTGCCTCCGCCCCCGTATAGACTTCGACCACCACCCCACTCTTCTCTGCCTTGCGTATGCAGTTGCGTTGTTTCGATTCCACCCTCTGCCACAACTGCTCTTCGGTCGTATGCAGGTCGGTACAGAATGTGGCTTCCGTTACCGTGGTATCTATTGCCATTCCGTTGCCACGCACCCAATGGGTGAGATTGAGCATCGTAAGACGCGAACGGCGTGCGTAAGCGCGTACCGCAGCCAGCAATGGCTCATGATATTGTATCTCCCATTCCTCCGAAGAGAATACGGGATAGCCGTCGAAATAGACCGACTTGGCTAACCATCGCACCCAGCGTACATTTCCCCGCAGCGTACCTACCCAACCGCCAACCACTTGCTCCCCGTCCAATACGACCATTCCCCACAACGAGGAGGTATAATGCACCGGCAGCATGGGATTACCCCAGCGGGTGGATTGCACGAGGGAGTAGAAAGCGGAATAACAGGTTTCCGATACAGGAACAATCGAGATAGCCATAGAGAAGAATCTTAAAAAACGACATTTTTATTTTGCCAGGACTTGCATACGAGTTGGTAACGAGTTCCTAACGAGTTGGTAACGAATTTTGGAAGAGAGATATAAGACTGCTATAAGAGAGGTATAACGATTTCATCTTAAAAAACGACACTTTTCGTATAGAGTTCATAGAGCGTATCCGCCACCACGGGCGTAGTATAGCGGGCAGGCAATGCCGGCGAGGGAAGATGTCCTGCCGCTATGGCTTGCCGCAAGCAATGCGCCACATCGGCTGCGTCATAACTGCAGAGGAACACATTCGGCACACCCGCCACAACCTCCCGCACATCGCCCACATCGGTTGAGACAACGGGACAGCCGCACGCCACCGCCTCTTTGACAAACTGTGGACTGCCCTCCGAGAACGAGGTCAGCAACGCACAATCGCAGGCATTGTAGAGCAACGGCATCTGTTCACGGGTATAGCCGAAGAGTTCGAGGAGAACGATTCCGCTGTGGGTCGAGTCGGTGTCGGAGAGGGTTTCCACCGCTGCCTTTGCCAGGGGGTAGTTCTTTACACGGTCGGAGAACTCCTTGGAGAACAGGATATAGGTCTTGTCCTGCTCCCATCCGAGTTGCGCACGGCACGCCGTCTTATCCATCGGACGGAAAGCCGCCGTATCCACCGAACAGGGCACCACGGCGGTGTGCTTCGGCTTGCCCGCCTTGCGCAACAACTGCTCCGAGACGAAGATATTGCAGTCCGACAAACGCATTGCCCAACGAGATAACCACCTAACCGAACCGCTGTTCACATCGCTGCCGTGGAAAGTGGAGAAGACCTTAATTGGACTTTCCCCTTGCCCCCTCAAAGAGTGGGAGACGCGGGAGGAGAATGGCGAGTTGTGCGTTGAGCGGGTTTTGCTCTGTTGAGGGTTGTGCGAGTGGTTCGTAGTGTGGCGGCGAGCGAAAAGTTTGACGGACCATGCCGCCACCAAGCAGCACAGACCGCTATGCCCATGCACGATGTCGGGGCGATAGGCACACACCGCCCTCGGTATGCCCCATAACGCACGGACATACCCACGCCAACCACCTGTTATCAAGTAGTACTCGAACTCCACCCCCTTGGTACGCAATGCCTGCACCTGCTCGTAAATAAATGGTGCGACATACTCCGTATAAGGGGCATAATACCGACGGCTACAAACAATAAGTACTTTCATAACACAACCACCCTACTCGACCCAAACGAGCAAGGAACAAAACAGATAGAAAAACGAAACTTAGTGCGCAAGGAGCGCGGAATAGATAGCCTGCAGCGTGCGAGCCACCTGCGGATTGGTAAGCCCTTGCGACAACAGACGCTCCCGTGCTTCGGTACGGAACGACGAAACGGAATCTCGCACTGCGACAGATTGCATTTGTGCAGTAGAATAATGCGCTGAAGACGGCTCTTGCGCTGTGGCTGACGACTCTTGCTGCTGCGAATAATAGGGGGGGGGCAAAATCAAGTACCCTTCGTAGCAAAGTGGCGAGTTCGTGCGGATTACGGCTATTCGACACCGCACACCCGTCTATGCCCTCTATGCGCTCCCGCACATCGCCGACATCGGTCGATACAATCGGACATCCGCATGCCATGGCTTCTTTTATCACCTGCGGACTACCCTCCTGACGGCTCGTGAGCAACAAGCAGTCGGCGGCACACATCAGGAGATTGACCGTAGCACGGGTATAGCCACGGAGTTCGATGAGAAAACATCCCCTGTCCCCTCCATAGGAGGGGAATTCCGATGCTCTGCCCCCCCCCTCTCTGAGGGGGATGGGGGAGTCGAAGTTGAATTGGAGAAAGTCGGTCAGAACTTCTTCTGCCAATGCAGCGTCCTTGACCGAGTTATCGAATGCACCGGCAAAGAGAACCAGACAACGGTGCTGTATCTCACAGAATGAGTAGGATTTACGCTCTTTACCGTCAGAAACGGTACACTGCACACCCATCTCTGCCAAACGCTTGCGTGCATCAGCACGAGAGAGCAGTTGGTCGTCCGACAGCGTTACTCCGCACGGCAAAAGGGAATAGTTGTTCCCCCGATACGCCCACGGAGCAAAGCGTATGCTCACGCCACGCGCCGTGCGTATATTCGCCTTCGACACAAAGATATTCCACGACGAGAGTCGCATCGCCCACCGAGAGAGCCGCAACACACGATGGCTGTTGATATCACTGCCGTGGTAAGTGGTAACCACGGGAATGAGACTTTCCCTCTTATGGTTTCCCTTTTGAGGACTTTCCCCTTGCCCATTCATAGAGAGGGAGACTTGAGATGAAAGCCGTTTCGTGCTGATAGAAGAAAAATTAGCCAGTAAACCACATAGTCCGTAGTGAGCGTGTATAATGTCGGGGCGTTCTTTGCTGATAGCCTGTCGCAAGCGGGGTATCTCCCGCAGATAGCCACGCACGCCCTTACCGCACACCGCATACCGCACCACCTCGTGAGAGAGGTCTTGCAACGCTTGCATCTGCTCCTCCACAAATGGAGCAAAATGCCCACCCTTATCTACGGCTACGATGAGGATTTTCATACTATATGAGATTCTTTTTCACTTGCGCATGCGAATGACTTTGGCTGGATTACCGGCAACTATTGCATAATCCGGCACATTATGTGTCACTACTGCACCTGCACCGATTATGCTATGTGCGCCTATGCGTTTGCAGCCTGGCAAGACTATAGCATGAGAGCCAATCCATACATCGCCACATATCTCAAGAGGCGTTAGTCTTTCTTCTTCTGTTTCCGGTACAGAGCCTATTGGTACATTAGGGTCTGCGAAGGAATGTGCCCCCCCCAGAAAAAGGACATTCTCACCCATCAGCAACCTATCTTGAATCAATAAGGGGCGGTTGTGTGTACAGAAATCCTTCCCTATTCCTACCTTGTTGCCAACACGGATATTCTTACCACTGCCGAAATAGGCACCTTGTTCCACATTCACATCCTTACCGCACTCCGCAAAAAGATGTTTCGCACACTGATAGCGCAAACGATATGCCGCACGCCCCAATACAGGCATTGTTGATTTAGGCAAATGCCGTGCAAAAGCGTAGTATAGTATTAGCCAAAATGTTCTCATCTATTTAGTAAGTAGTTTGGATGGGGTTCTGTGAATCCTTACTTTACAATGCCTTTTTCGAGGTACTCGGCAAGGTTGGTACGAGCTTGTTGAGCAGCATGATCTGCGGCTACCTTTTGCATATCGGAGCGTACCATCAGGCGCACCAATTCCTCGAACGAAGTCTTGTTCGGATTCCATCCCAACTCGGCTTTTGCCTTGGTTGGGTCGCCCCAGAGATTGACTACATCCGTTGGACGATAGAAATCTTTCGATACCGCCACCAAGGTCTTTCCTATCAAATACTTTGGACCTGCCACACAGATACCCTTTTCGTCTATTCCTTCTCCCTCGAAGCGCAGAGTAATACCCGCCTCACGGAATGCCAAGTCACAAAACTCACGCACAGAGTGTTGCACGCCCGTAGCGATGACAAAATCTTCGGGTGTGTTGTGTTGCAGAATCAGCCACATACACTCCACATAGTCCTTTGCATAGCCCCAATCACGCAGTGAGGACAAGTTGCCGAGATAGAGACAATCCTGTTTGCCCTGCGCAATACGAGCCGCCGCAAGCGTAATCTTACGCGTGACAAAAGTCTCCCCACGGCGTTCGGACTCGTGATTAAACAGAATACCCGAACAGCAGAACATATTATATGCCTCACGATACTCCCGCACCATCCAGTAACCATAGAGTTTTGCCACTGCATAAGGCGAATAAGGGTGAAAAGGCGTATTCTCATTCTGCGGCACCTGCTCCACTTTTCCATAGAGTTCGGAGGTCGAGGCTTGGTAGATACGGCAAGTTTGTGTCAGCCCACATGCACGCACCGCCTCCAATATACGCAGCACGCCCGTAGCGTCAATGTTCGCCGTGTACTCCGGCGAATCAAAACTGACCTGTACATGCGACTGCGCAGCAAGGTTGTATATCTCGTCAGGACGTACTTTGCCTACGACTTGTATCAAGCCCATCGAGTCGGACATATCGCCGTAGTGGAGGTGGAAACGGGGCTTGCCTTCAAGGTGAGCAATGCGCTCTCGGTAATCGACAGAACTGCGGCGTATGATACCGTGTACATCATACCCTTTCTCCAAAAGGAACTCACTGAGGTAGGAACCGTCTTGTCCCGTTACTCCTGTTATCAATGCTGTTTTCATATTCTATTTCGTTGGCGCATAAATGAGTTGCGCTGTTGATGATTTTATGTTGATGATTTTATGTTGGTGATTTTATGTTTGTAGCAGGCGTATAAGTGGTCTGCACAGTTTTAGTGACAATGTATTGGTGACTATGTATTTACCCCCTATACATGTTCATTACTCTGACTACAACATCCCTCGGCCGGCAAGTTTGAACCAGTTCCATGCTATAGCGGCTATGACCATAACGATACACCAGTAGTTATACCAGCGTTTGTATTTTGGGCTGCGCATATACGATATGGCATAAGCGGCAAACATCATTGCAAACGGTATGGTAGGCAAGTGGAAGCGCTCCGACTGTGCAAAGTTGGAGAACACCAAGACTATCAAATACCCGCAAATAATCGCAATTGGCAACACACACTTTCTCCAATCACCGCTAAAAAGCAATATAAACATGGCCAATATCGTAAAGAACGAAGTGATATTCTTCACGAAGTTACCTCCGTGAATCATCTTCTGGTTCTCCTGCCCGGGTGTTTCGGTCATAGTCGGGAAAGGAATAGTGAATATCATCGGTGCAAAGACAGCAGCCCCCGCATATTTCGCAAATTTCTGATTACGCCCCGTTGCCCCCTCTCGTTCTGCTCGCCATTCCATATTACCTTTCTGCTCGGCGCCACCTACTGCCACCATCTCTTGCACATCGCTGCTGATAGATGTATTATTCAGCAGTAGTACCCCCGCAAAGAGCGCTGCCACAAGAAGCAACAAGATACGCTTCCCCCATCCTACGACACGCGAACTGCTGAGCAATAGCGCAACAAAGAACGCCAGCACCAATACGGCAGCCAGTGCCGTTCGTATCATGAACAAATATGCCGCAATCAGCATTACCGCCGCCACCTGCCATACCACCAGTGTCCCTTTACGCAGCAGATAGTCTGTGCGTTCGGCAAATAGTGTGGCGAGAAAAACCATCTCTGTCTCCTTCAGGTGCAAGCCACAATAATATATCAGGTTCGGCATCAGCATACACAACACCGCTGCCATGCGTCCAGTCCCCTCTCCGAAGTTCCGTGAGGCCAATTTGTAGATTAGCAGTGCCGTCCATGCACTCCACACGGCTTTGAGGATACGCGCCAACAGAATACTATCCCCAGTCAAGAAATACACTATCGCCAAATACAACGGATAGCCCATGTCCGAATAGGCCATACCCGCATATTCCTGCATCTTTGGTATGATATTCCATTTCCCGTCCCGCAACAGGCTCGCACCATATCGTCCCATCTCGTTGTAGAATCCCACATCGGCAGCCCCGAACTCAAAGGGTGTTCCGGTCATGAGTAGATAGAACCAATAGGAGAACAGCACATAGACCACCCGAATACCCAATGCAGTCCCGAATAGTCGTTTGGCAAAGGTACGGGGCGAGAGACACATCCATTGCTTGGAGTACAGATTGGCAAAATAAAAGAATCCACATACCTCTGCGATACCGAACAGCCACCAGTACCAAGTCAGTATGTATTGCATATACAGCACACTGCACGACAACATCGCCACACCGTATGCCAACATTGCCTTGTTGGTAATGTTTTTGGGGATATAGTCCAGAGGTCGTACCGCAGGAAGTCGAAAGCGCATAGGTTACAGAGATAAATAGAGGGCGTTCAGTTGTTGGAGATGTGCGGCAATGCTATAGGTCTTGCGTATAGTTGCAGCTGTATTGCAGGCGTGTTCTCGTGCCGCTGCCGGATTCGTACAGAACGACAAAAAGCGTTCCAACAAGTCTTCTGTATCGCCGGTGCGATAGAGTGTCGCCCACTCACCTTGGTGGGTTATTTCTTTCATTACACCATAGTCGTTCACAAAGGTCGGCACACCCGCAGCCATCGCCTCTACCACTGCAATACCGAATGTATCATGGTCGGTTGCATAGACAAATGCATCCAACTGGTGCAGTATCTGCGGTACATCGCCACGACTACCGAGGAAATGTACCTCTTGCAGATTGTTTTGATTGCAGAAGCGCACGCAATCATCATACCGCCATGTCTCTGCCTCATTGCGTTTGCCGACGAAATAGAAATCGTATGGCACTTCCATCTCATGCAGTCGAAGCAGAAATTGTACGAGGGAATTTTGTGAGCGTCCGCTCACAAAATTCCCCACCATGCCCAATTTCATTCCCCGCGAAGCGGGGTCGCTTTTTGTAGGTAATGGCGGGTTCGGCTCGCCCGTGCTGTCCAATCGGGAGAAATCCACCCCATTGTACAACACATGCGTCTTGGCGGCAGAGAGAACCGCATAATGCCGCAGGTAATGCTGCCGCTGATAGGCACTCACAAAGCATACAGCATCCGAGCAATGCATACTCAGTCCTATCAGCCAACGCTGCAGCTGCGAGCAATCATAATCAAAGCCATGGAAAGTCTGTACCACTCGTATCCCGGTTCCTCTCGTAGCGAGATACGCATATATGGCGTCCAACGACTGTTGTGCATGTACTATCGTTACTTGTTCTGAGAGCAGCAATCGTCTCAGACTGCGCAAGTACGCCAGTCGATGGAACGGACGAGGCTTTCGGCAATAAAGAGTGGGGCTTGTGGCTTCAAAATCGGCTTGCAGTGCGCCTCCGTTGCGATAGACCCCGATAAAAGGGAAAGCGGCCGTCGATGCACTCCGGAACACATCCAACAATAATGTTTCCGTTCCCCCACGGTTAAGTGAGCCCAATAGATATGCCACTTTCATAGATTATGCTTATACAAATTCAATATCGTTAATTCGCTGCAAAGATACCCTTTTTCCTGCAAATACACAAGTCCTACCCCTTGGGGCTTGGTTCACCGCCGCACATTCCCATCACAAGTTACAAGGCCTGCCAATAGGGGCGTTGGGCTTGATGGGTCAGTTTGCTCCGTAGCGAGTTGTAGAACAACTCGAATAGTTGCTTCGGGCATGCTAGCATTGCCACACACATCGCCCCTATCATCTGCAAGTATTTATGTTCGGCTTTGTATGCCAATACCAAACTCACCCATACCCAATTTGTCTTGCGCAGCCTACGGCTGATGTCAGCATACTGCGGTGGCAAAATATCCGCTACAGCATGACATATAGTGCGATTGGCTTTGGCACGCCCTACCCGATTGCAAGTATGCGTAACCGATGTAGGGTTTATCCGATATGCCGCCGTCACTTCATCTATGTAGTAGAAATCGCCAAAGGTATGCAGAATAATCCAGAGTGTCCAGTCGCCTAAATACGGGTTGGCTGTATGAGCCATCATGCGGCGTATCTCTTGTTGGTAGGTATTGCGATAGACAACAGTAGCCGTTGGGTAAGCATGCTGCGGTGTTCCGAAAAAATCATATAGATTGTACCCCCCCCTCTTATTATTTTTAACAACTCCACCACGCTTTGCGCAGAGAACATTGCTTTGTGCGTCCACAATAGAAGTATCTGTCACAACTGCCATAAGCGAATTGTCTTTCTCCAGAATTTCCACTTGTTTTTGCAGTTTCTTCGGGTCGGTCCAGTAATCGTCGCCCTCGCAGAGGGCGATATACTTTGCACCTGTGGCGTCTGCCGCATCGTTCATTACTTGGCTAAGCGTACCCCGTGAATACTGATTCTCCGTTTCGTAGATAGGGTGTATGATGTCGGGATACTTCTCGGCATACTCACGGATAATATCGGCAGAATGGTCTGTCGAAGCATCATCATGTACAATGGCCACAAACGGAAAATCCGTCTGTTGCATCACAAAGCCGTCGAGACATTCCCTCAGATACGGCTCGTGGTTATATACAGTGCATTTGATGGCAACAAGAGGTATAGTAGTCATTTTTGTCAACCGAAAATAGAACTATATTACGCAATCACTTATACACTTTCTGCAGCACTTTATCCACACAACGGATAAAGAGAGAGCGAGGGATAGGTTGCGTTGTATGTATGTATGTATGTATCTATCTACCCAACGACGCGGGTCTTTGATGTGATAATACTGCAGGAACTCATCGTCCCAAATATCCAATTTACGCAGAACAGAAACAGGATATTGCGTCAACCGTTCGGCTATATAGTCATCGAACCAACTATGCCTTGCGCCCAATTCTATCTGTTCCCAAAAATCAAATGGGAAAGCAATCATGTCGTCGGTGAGCGTAAACTGCATATCGTATTTCTGCGCACGCTTTGAGTGAGCAGCGTACGAGCGTGACAGGGTTATTGGGCTACGATGATTCAGTTCCCAATCGACAAACTGATAGAATCGACTCTTGGCAGCCGTGCGGTTCGGGTCTAAAGCGCCGAAATGCAGCACTCGGAAATCGTGTACATAGTACATCTGTTTTTCCTCTATCGGATATGGGATGCGCATACTGTGCATCTTGCGTACATAGTTTCCGTGTGGTTCTACGCCGTCGTCGTGGAATACCCACGGATAGAAGCCTGAGTCACCATAGTGCTGCTTGTCGGGAGCCAATTGCGCCCAACGGAACCAAAATACATCTCTCGGCACAGAGTGCAATATATGTTGCCCATCGGGCGTGTTCTGCCAATCGGCCTGCAGTATCTCGTCGGCATCCAACCCAAACAGAATAGTATCTTGCCCCGCCGCTACTTCTCGTGCCTTGGCCACAAGCATAGCTTGTCGCTCTGCCTCGTTGAAATCGGGATTCGTATTGTCTATCACAATCACTTTCTCGTACTGCGAATAGAGTTCACGGCTGCCGTCTGTGGACATTTGGTCGGCAATAATAATATAGTCCGCCCACAGCGATGTGGCTTGCAGAAAAGCACGCAACACCCACGCTTCATTGCGAACTGGCGTCATGACAATAAGAAGAGGTGTGTTCATCTATGGAATATAAATCGAAAGAAGTATTTTATGGTTTTCTTGTAATACTTAAATGGCAATAGCGGTGTTGAACTGATATGTTCAAACATTATCTTAAAGCCCTCTTTGTATTGCTTTTTCTCTAACAAGTCGAATTCTGATGACCATGAATAGTTCCACAAATGCACACCAACTGTGTTGGATGTACAGAATTTATCTATATCCTTGAATTCGAACTTAAGCCGTTTAGAATAGTGGATTGGATAGAAATACTCCGTCGGATAAAGCACAATGCCATTGGAAAGACGCTGCAACTTATCCTCATACACATAGCCGTCTTTCTCTAACAATGCAGTAAGGATATGCGTAATAATAGGGGGGCTTACCACATCAAAGGGTATTGAATCATAATAATCCAAAATGTGTTTCAGATAGGGATGTCCTTGCTCGGCACCGATAATACTCCCACCAATGCTAAGGGCATCTTGCTCACCCATAAAGAATGCATTCCCTAAGAAATCATCCAAACCTCGTTTGAGAAGCATATCGGTATCCATATAGATGCCCCCCTCTTGATATAAAGCATAAAAGCGGCAATAGTCTGCCATAAATGCCCACTTATGGTGCTTGAAAGCCTGTTTCATCCAAGGTTTGTCCATTGGCGAATTGGTTTCATTCCAACATTTGATAGAATAATCCGGGCAATACTTACGCCACGAGTCAATACAAATTTCAACCTCATGGGGCAATGGCTTACCACCATACCAACAATAATGAATGATTTTTGGAATCATAAGATAGCAATTATATATTATTTCCTATTCCTTTTATTCCATCGCATCCTGTAAATTCAAATTGTCTGCCGAGACAGGTACAAGATGGCGATAGGGGCGTTTTGCAATTCTTATCACCAATGCCCTCAAAAGTCTCAAACGATATGAAAACAAGTCTGATTGTGGAGATATTTCTTTATACTTTTCGTAGGTACGAAAAATCTCTTTTATAGATAGTTCTTTGCTGTATTTAATGTATTGATATCCATAATTTTTTATTGCAATCTGTAGCAACTGCTGTATAATTTCCATTTTATCATATTGATAAATATCCCAATAGGTATCCATAGCAATCTTTACACTATCACATCCTGTTAAACCGGAGTAAATACCTCCATCATGTTTGCGATAAACACCTACATTTCTATTCAAGATACAGATTTTAGAAAAACGCATCACTGCGTAACAAAAAGGCACATCGTACTTGAATTTTAAGTTCTTGTAAAATGTATGACTCAACATGTCATTAAGACTGCGACGATATACAACGGTCAATATCTGTGGTATCCAAGGATACGCATCTATTGTGAAATCAGAGACTGATTCATTATTAGGAAATAAAAAAGAGAAATGGTCATCTGTTTCATACTTACCTAAACTTTGCCAGTATTTGACATACCTACCACATACCATATCATACTCTGGATGCGTTTCAAGAAAGTCCACTTGTTTTTGCAGTTTCTTCGGGTCGGTCCAGTAGTCGTCGCCCTCGCAGAGGGCGATATACTTGGCACCGGTGGCATCTACGGCATCGTTCATTATTTGGCTAAGCGTACCACGGGAGTACTGGTTCTCCGTTTCGTAGATAGGGAGTATTATATCAGGGTACTTCTCGGCATATTCACGAATAATATCTGCCGACTTGTCCGTCGAGGCATCGTCATGTACAATGGCCACAAACGGAAAATCCGTCTGCTGCATCACAAAGCCGTCGAGACATTCTCTTAGATACGGCTCGTGGTTATATACCGTGCATTTGATGGCTACAAGAGGGGTGGACATAGTATCTTCCATAGATAGTATTTTCGGTATTATATCTGCGTCGGGACAACATCTTTTCGATGATAGGCAATCAGTCCTTGCATAGGTTCTTGCATTATCAGACCTATCACCAATCCATGGTCACGCATCGCTTTTTCAAGTATCGTCTGATAGTAATAGGCTATTGAGCCAACATACGAGACAGGCAATGTTTTTTTCTCGCTCTCATCTGTATAGTATTGCAGTACATTGCGTTCTATGAACGAACAGAAATGTCGATACACCAATGTCTGTATCTGTGGATTATCCATATTGTCCGCACAGAATCGAGACATACCGGCAAGCCATCGGTTAGGCATGGGCATTCGATAGACATGCTCAATGATATCTGCTTGGGTCAATTGGTATTGTGTAAGGAACTTATCTTTCAATTTCTCTCCCAATTGATTTTTCAATAGGTCACTCACCAATCGACGCCCCAATACGGCTCCCGACCCTTCGTCACCTAATATAAATCCCAATGCAGGTACTCCCCACTCTATCTCTTGCCCATTATAGAGGCACGAGTTGGAGCCTGTGCCCAATATACATGCCACTCCTCGCTGACTGCCCAATAATCCTCTTGCCGCTCCTAGCATATCCGATGCTACATATACCTCCGCCTTACGGAACACACGCTTGATGGTGTCTGCCACACTATCCAACTTGCTTGGAATACATCCTGCCCCATAGAAGAATACATTCGTAATCGTACCTGCCCACAACTGTTTCGCCATCTGTGGCAATAGTTTGTCAGACAGGATTCTCTCCATCTCCTCCTCGGTTTGGAACAATGGATTCACCCCTTCGGTATAGAATTCCGAGGTATGCCCATTGGCAGCCATAAGGCACCAATGGGCTTTTGTTGAGCCGGAATCAGCTATCAGTATCATCGTCAGTTTTTTGTGCTTATTCGTGTTTCGAATTGCGATAGCCGGCTTCGATGGCGGCTTTGTTGGTGGCAACGACAGCATCCCCTTTGCGTTGGAACACACGCTCCACACCGGCAACCATCTTGTCGTGGTCGATACCGAGCATCGGGATGGCTGCTCCGAGCAGCACCATATTTGCCGCTTGTGCAGGTGCTCCCGCCTCTTTGGCGAGTGTATCCACATCCAGCAATACATGGTTCTTATACGCCCGTATATGTCCCAGCACTTCCTCTATGTCGGGGTAATTTGGGATATTCACAAACGGCACCGACGAGGTAACTATCCAGCCGTCTGGTTTCAAGTAACTGACATAGCGCAGTGCCTCCATCGGCTCAAGGGAGATGATGATGTCTGCGCCCCCTTTGGCTATCAAGTCGGAGTGTATCGGTTCGCTCGACAGACGCAAGTTCGATTGCACATCGCCCCCTCGCTGACTCATGCCGTGCACTTCGGCTTGTTTCAAGTATAGTCCTTCTGCTAAGGCTGCTTCGCCTATAACCGTGGCAATAGACAGTATTCCTTGTCCGCCCACACCGGCTAATATAATATCTTTTTTCATGTTGTATTCGTTTAAGGGATTCTACTTTTGTGCTTTTAGATGACGCTTCAGCGTTTGGATGCACTCACGACGGGCAATCACCACCGATACGCCTGCATAGTCAATCTCGTCGCGCAGCACTTGCTTTATCTCGTCCATATTCTTGGGCAATGGTACTACGACACGCACATGCTCCTTCTCCACGCCGAGTCCGTAGCATATCTGTTCTATGCGCCCCGTGCCGGCGGAGTCCTGTCCGCCCGTCATACCGGTCGTCAGGTTGTCCGAGATAAGCACCACTACATTGGCATGGCTGTTCACACAGTCCAAAAGCCCCGTCATACCCGAGTGCGTAAAAGTGGAGTCGCCTATCACAGCAATAGCCGGGTGCTGTCCTGCATCGGCTGCACCTTTTGCCATGGTGATCGATGCGCCCATCTCCACACACGCATGGATAGCATGGAAAGGCGAGAGTGCCCCCAGCGTGTAACAGCCTATATCGCCGAAAATGCGGGGTTGCGTATATTCGCGTACCACCTCATTGAGCGCAGTATACACATCCCTATGCCCGCAGCCTTGGCAGAGTGCAGGCGGACGACTTACGACTATCGTGTCCGATTCACGCGTCGGTAATGCCCCCATTCCGAGTGCCAGACGCACACTGTCGGGCGTCAGTTCTCCCATGCGGGGCAGGTCGCCTGTCAATCGTCCTTTTATGACGATGGTCGAAGGTATCATGCCCCGTAGGAGTTCTTCCACTATCGGCTGTCCCTCCTCGATAACCAGTACCTCTTTGGCTCCGTCTGTCACCATCTGGTCAATCAGTGCGGCAGGAAGCGGATATTGTGCCACCTTCAGTATAGAACACCCTGTTTCCGGACGATAGTTCTCCATCAGGTAGTTGTAGGCTATACCGGTGGCGACTATTGCCTTCTCGGGATGTGTCCCTTTGGTATATGCATTGTAGGACGACAGATTGCTTTCTTTCACAAAAACAGGCTGTGCTGCCACCAACTCCGCATAGTTCTTTTTTGCAAAGGCCGGCAACAGAATAAAGTGGTGCACATCGGCTGGGAGCGACAGCGCATTCTGTTGGGGCTTTCCGTCCTGCGTATTCACCACGGCACGCGAGTGCGCCATACGGGTG
The DNA here is from genome assembly GCA_963591775.1 of bacterium. Taxonomy (GTDB): domain Bacteria; phylum Bacteroidota; class Bacteroidia; order Bacteroidales; family Paludibacteraceae; genus Colicola. The sequence goes on along the minus strand of CAVATM010000016.1, from coordinate 13,190 downwards.
GTCACACGCAGCAGAATCGGCGTTTTGAGCCGCTCCGATAGCGCAAACGCCGCTTGTGTCATGTCGTACGCTTCTTGCTGATTACTCGGCTCGAAACAGGGTATCATGGCAAATTTGGCATAGAAACGGCTGTCCTGTTCGTTCTGAGAGGAGTGCATCGAAGGGTCATCTGCCGCCACTACGACCAATCCGCCATTCACTCCCGTTATGGCTGCGTTCATAAAGGCATCGGCACACACATTCATCCCCACATGCTTCATACATACCAGTGCTCGCTTGCCCATATACGACATACCGAGCGCCGCCTCCATAGCCGTTTTCTCGTTGGTCGCCCAGCGGCAGAATATGCCCGCTGTGTTTTCGTTCGGCGCACTTTCCGTAGAGGGTGTGCGCTGCGCACTATACCGCTGGATGTACTCGGTGATTTCGGTCGAAGGTGTGCCCGGGTAGGCATACACCCCGCTCAGTCCGGCATCGATAGCGCCTTGCGCAATGGCTTCATCGCCTAAAAGTAGATGTTTCATACCAGTATCATTTAGAAGGTTATTGGATTATTCCGTCTTGATGTGCCTCTGTACTACAGAATGGCTATTTCTTTTCCGGTTGCAATATCGTTCGTATCGACTTGCCCACATTAATAAGGTGGTCGGCTATACGCTCCGAGTCGCTTGCAAACTCCAAATACTCAGCACCTACCACCGGTGTGTATTCGTCGCGCGACAGTCGCTCTACATTCTTGTCAGCCATCTTGTCGGTCAGCGTATCTACCAGGTCCTCCATCTTGTTCGCATCGTTCAGTGCATCCATGCTCACCTCCATATACGCTTTCATCACATGTTGATAGACCGAGAACACCCCCTCACGCACTTCCTCTATCTCCTCTTTTATCTGCTCCGAAAAACTGACTTTGTGGTCACGCAACACCTCGGCATATTCGATGATGTTCGTTGCGTAGTCCCCCACTCGCTCGAGGTCACCGATACAGCGAATCATCGACGACAAGAACTTGTGGTCCACCTCGTTGAGCGGTTTCGAGTTCAGCCGCACCACATATTGTATCAGATAGTTGTTCAGGTAGTTCAACTGTGCCTCGTTGCGGTCAAACTCGTCTTTCTGCCGAAAGTCGAGCGACGAAATCATATACACTGCAATGTCGTAGTTGTGCATTGCCACCGCTGCCATGTGCTCTATCTCCAGTTTCACCTGTCGCACGGCAATGATAGGCGTGCGCATCATCTTGTCGTCCACAAAGTAGAAATGCGGCTTCGCTGCCTGTCCTTCTTCTTCGGTCAGTTTGTCCGGTATCATCCAGCACACCGTCTTCACCAGCAGGTTTGTCAGCGGAAGAATGATAATCACCGTCGTACAGTTGAATATCGTGTGGAACATCGCCAATTGCAATTGCGGTGCAGACGGGAACATACGCTCAAAGATAATTCCGAAGTTCAATGTTCCGCTCGTGACAAGATACATTACCCCGGCGGCAATCATAAACACAATTACGCCGAAGCAGTTAAATATCAAATGCATCAACGCTGTTCGCTTGGCATTCTTGCCGCTCGTCATACCCGCAATGATTGCCACCACGCACGAGCCGATGTTCGAACCAAGCGTCAGGTAGATACCTTGGTTCAGCGAGATAAGCCCCGTCACCACCATCGTTATCGCCACCGAGGTCATCACCGACGACGACTGAATAATGGCGGTAAATATAGCACCTATCAGCACCAGCAGTATCGGATTGCTGATAGAGGCAAGGAATATCTTCACAGCATCCATCTCTGCAAACACGCCCATCGAGTCCGACATCATACTCAGTCCGACAAACAGCATACCGAATCCTGTCAGTATCCCGCCGATGGTTTTCCACATATCCTTTTTGCTGAATAGCGACATAAAAGCCCCCACACCGGCAAATGCAGCAAAAATAGCCGTTGTGGACAATCCGCCCTCCGACGACAGACCGAGTGCCACAATCTGTGCCGTCACGGTTGTACCGATATTGGCACCATAGATAATCGTTGCGGCTTGTGCCAGCGACATAATACCCACATTGACAAAGCCTATCACCATCACGGTGGTGGCTCCCGAAGACTGAATGGCGGCGGTGCTGAGCGTACCTATGGCTACACCAATCAGTTTGTTGTTGCCCACTTTCGAGAACAAGGCTTTCAGGTGCTCGCTGCTTGCCGACTCAAGATTGCTCGACATCATCTGGCATGCCACCAAGAAGATACCGATACCGGCAATAAGCATTAAGATAGCAGAGATTGCTGTAATAATCATAACGAGTAAAAAGTTATCTTATAATGATTTATGCGTTTTATATTGTTTGTTGGTTATATACCTACTTACGCCCCGAATGGCTATATGTGAGTGCCGACACCGCACTTTATCATCGCATGATTGCGGAAACCATCGATGTATATCTCCAGGGGTTCCTCCAATCGCACATGGCGCACATATTCCGTCTCCTCCACGGCAGCCAAGCGGTCGAGTGCCACATCGTCGAGCACATCCGCCGGGCGTGCAAACGGATTGACATTCACATACCCCACATTGAACGATGTCATGTTTTGGAAGAAATGCGAACCTTGGCTCGGGTCTATTTGGAACGACGGCAGACTGCATTCCACCAGCACTTTTGCCTCACTGATGTCGCTCCATTGCACGGGCAGTCCCAGCGTCGGTATCTGCGACCCTATGCGCCCGAATGCCATCAGCACATAGCCTTTCCCCTCTAGGCGCATGCGGGTGTTCCATTGCCGCAGCGTCTCCGCCATCTCTTGCGTATGCAATATATCGAAAGCCTCTCGCCGCAAATAGATTATATCTCGTACCCCATCTACTCGCCCAACGCCCAACGCACTGTCCGACAGTACAATCGGCTCTGTTTGATCGATGTGTTCCCAGTCCACTTGTGCCGTCAGTCCGTCTGCCGAAATGGGGCGTATCTGCAGCACATTGAATAGCGCAGGCTCGTGCAGCAGGTTGGCGGCAAACTCTATCTCCACGGGGCATTTTATCTCCTCTGCCGCTATTCGTAGCAGCGTCGAGAGAATATCCGCCAGCGGGAAGGTGTTGTATTTCAGTATCGGCGCAAAAGTCACGCACCGCATACCCTGCCCAAAGCACGAATCCACCATGCGTTGGTTCTCGTAGTCGTATGTTGATGCCACTTTGCGGAGCGAGGCAAACCCTTCGCAGTCGCCTATCGACAGTTTGCACAGATTCACCGCATCGTCTATCGAGGTCTTGAATCGTTCGGGCGCGAGGTCGAGTGCCAACATTGCCTGCTGTGTCTCTCGCATGGCCAGGTCGGGCGTCGAGGTCTGTATCACATGCTTCGGATAGCGTGGCGAGAAGCGCAGCACTTGTCCTCCGTCCACCACCATCTTACCCAATCCGTACGCCAGTTTCACGATACCGTCTTCTGGTTTCTCATAGCCGACAGGGTAAAAGTTGATACTCCGTGCCACACCGCTCAGAGTCGGGAAATAGTAGTTCCCTTCCTGTTCGCCGCACACCTCTTGCACCACTATCGCCATTTTCTCCTCCGACAGCACATTCGCCGTCGAGGTGATATACCCACGAGAAGAGGCAAAATACACCGAAGCATACACCGACTTCACCGCCTTGCTCAGCAGTCGCAGTTGTTGGTCTTCGTTCTCCGTATGCGGTATCATGTAGGTCGAATATACCCCCGCAAACGGCTGATAATAGGAATCTTCCAACTTGCTCGACGAACGCACTGCCAAGGGTCTGTGTGTCACACGAATGAACCGCCGTAATGCCTCCGTCAGGTCTTGCGGAAGCGTCGAGGCAACAAATTCCGACAATATCTCTTCGTCCGAAATGTCCGAGTTTATCACATATTGCAGCCCGTTGTCGTGGATAAAGGTATCGAACGAGTCGGTCGTTATCACCATCGTTCGCGGCACCAGCACCCGCACATTCTCCCACTTGTTGTAGAGGTCGTATTTCTGCAGTATGTGGTTCAGGAACGCCAGTCCCCGCCCTTTGCCGCCAAGTGCCCCTTTCCCATAGCGGGCGAACCAAATCGTATCATTATAGGTGTTGGGATGGTATTTCGCCACCACGCCGAGTGCCTGATTGATTCGGTAGTCGTGAATCGTCTTTATGTTGATGGCTCGTATGTTCTCTATGTCGCTGTCGTCCTTGATTTTCAGCGGGCTAACCCGTTTCCCGACCTCAAATAGTCCTCGTGCAAACAGCCACTTACTTAGATAGTTGTTGTCCGAGAGCCGACGGAACGCCTGCGCCGATATGGTCGATATGATATGCTCAAAGCCCTCAAGGTCGTTGGCGCGTGCTATCTCTTCGCCGGTCTTTGGGTCTATCGCCACAAAATCGCCGAAACCGAACTCCCGCCCGATGTATTCGCTCAACTCTTGGGTCAGCGTCTTCGACTTTTTCACGATGAAACCCACCCGCAACTGCTGTGCAATGGCACGCATCGACTCTTGCGACGACTGTAGCAGGAAAGGCATAGTCGGATTATCTTGCCGTATGAGCCGACATAGGTCCACGCCGGCGTCCAGTTTCTCTTGTTCCGAACAATCCCCACGGTGTACCACAAAGCCTATGTCGGAGATGACGCCGATGATATTGTCCCTGTAGCGGGAGTACAGCGCCAGCGCATCGTCGTAGCAGGTCGCCATCAGCACCTTCGGGCGTGCCCGTTTGCGTCGCAACTGTTGTTTCTCGTTGAGCGCATCCCGAATGGCTATGCTGTTCTGTTGCAGAATCAGTTTGTAGAGCAGGGGCAGATAGGTGGAATAGTAGCGTACGGAGTCCTCCACCAAAATAATTGCTCGAACCCCTTCTTCAAGAATGTCGTGTTCGGCATTCATACGGTCTTCGAGCAATTTAATAATGGCTATGATTAGGTCTGCGGAGTTGTTCCAGCAGAAGAAATAGTCTATGTCCGGCTGATTTTGGTATTGAATATGGCTGAATACCTCTTTCGAGAAAGACGAGAGCAGCACGATAGGCGTATCGGCGGAGAGTCGCTTCATGCTGTGTGCAAAATCGAACACTCCCTCGATACCTACATTATATACGGTAATCACAAGGTCGTAGTGTTCGCCCTTCTCCACACGGCGCAAGGCGTCGTCGGTGGTCTCTGCACGGACGATGGCGGGCGGGTTGCTCAGGTTGAGTTCCGCATATTCTTCAGCGATCTGCACATCGATATGTCCGTCTTCTTCGAGCGCAAAACTATCATAATTGTTGCACACAAGCAGGATACGCCGTATCCTTCTTGCCATGAGTGATGTATAGTCTCCGCTCTCCATGCGTCTATTGATTTCGTCTAGTAATCGCGCAGTAATTGCACAGTAATTACATACTAATTGCGCAGTAAATGCATACTAATTGTACAGTAAATGCATACTAATTGTACAGTAAATGCATACTAATTGTACAGTAATTACATACTAATCGCGCAGTAAATGCATACTAATTGTACAACAATTACATACTAATCGCGCAGTAATTGCATACTAATTGTACAACAATTACATACTAATCGCGCAGTAATTGCGTATCGTACCTGCGCCTGGTGTCTATGTAATTGGTTGCGTCTATGTAAATAGCGCACAAAGGTACACTTTTTTTCCGAACCTTGCAACACTGCCGGCACAAAGTTCCCCAAACCTCACCCTGCCAACATTCCCACAACCGCAACCCAATCCCCCGCATTTCTTCATTCTCCCACACCCCTAATATCTCTAGAACTCATAGAGCGTCTAGAACTTCTAGAATGTCTAGAGCTCCTAGACCACCTATTCCCCTCACCTCCTATAGCCCCTGCCCCACTTACTCCAAGCCTCCTTATCTTATTTTAACCGCAACAATCTCGCCAAGTCTTCTATATTTTTTCCTACATTCCATTTGCACAGAAGCATAAAAAGCAGTACCTTTGCCATAGAAACGATGTACTATAACCGAAGCATTACCGAAGCATAACCGAAGCATTAGCGAAACATTTAGCACTTCCGGTCATAAGACAACAATAGGACAACTATCAGCAAACCCTGTCTTCTCCATCCAAGAAAGACATAGAATAATTAACATAGAAACATAAAAACCAATGATTTCTAACTTATAATCCCTAATAAAAAAACAATGGCAAGAATAGATTTCACCGACCCTGTTGCCTCGATAAGTGGTCGTTTATCGCGCAAAGACAAAGTGTATATGCGTACTCGTTATGGCCGTACGCATGCGTATGTAGTCAAGAACCCGTGTACAGAGCCTCGTACAGAGCAGCAGAAGGCAAACTCCGCCTCGTTTGGAGCGGTGTCAAAGCAGGTGCATGCCGAGATGTCGGACCCGGTTCGTCGTGCCTATTGGGAGAAAGAGTTTGCGGCATATACCAAGCGTTACAATCCGCACTCGAAGCGTCCGGCAAGTTCGAACCTTGTCCCGACCTACAACTCCCGCCGCCCCTCTGTAATCAAGAGCCTCTACGGCTACATTTTCCACACTCTCCACACCCAATCCCAAACTACCCAATCCTAGGTCTCTTACTCCTCTATAACTTCTAGCTCAACTAGAATGTCTATTCCTCTATAACATCCCCCCTAGAACTTCTAGCTAAACTAGAACTTCTACCTTCTATCTCCAACATCTCAGATAATTTTCTCTCTCCACCTTGCCTATATCAATTAAAAATCCTACCTTTGCAGTGCAAAAAGATAAAGCAATAACCAACCAAACTACTAATGCCTATGTAATACCTCGCACCGATGGGCGGTGCAATGACATATTTAGAAAAGCGTTATAAGCAGCACTTGACATTTTGGAAACTGGACACTTCTAAAAATCAAACAGAGAATCAAGCAAAAGCCGTATGACGCTCACGCCTGTGGCGTGGGCTTTTGCGTAGTTAATTTGATTCTCTCAGGTAGTCCAGAACCTCAAAATGTCAAATGAAGCGAACGAAAGTCCGCGTTTTTTTGTTGCATATACCTCGCAACCAAAAAATCTTATACAATCCCAATACGAGACTCATTGTCAACAAATAGCCCATACACTACATCTAATCACATCATCTGTACCCGCTGAACGACAGCACCGACATAAATCTAACACAACCGCTGCAATCTAACCCTATATTATTTAGAACGCTCATGGATAAGATACTACAATGCCTCGAAGATTTAGGCGAGGGGAAATATATCTGTTATAAGACACGCAAGGTCTCTCTGGACATAAATGACCAAGATACATTAGACTACGATGACAAACCGGTAGTACAGACGCATGACAGTCGTTTTGCAGAATCAGACCAAACACGCAAGAAAACAGTCGTCATATCCGATCGTACCATCCAATTATGCCAGACGCCATTATTTGCGTATTTTCTAGATGGTTCTCGACACATATACAAGGTGGATGACATTGCTATTGGTAATAAAATCTACCCCGTAATGGCTGGACAAATCATTGTAGGCTGTTGCAAACGCGAAGACCGAGACACATTTCGCAAATGCAAATTAGAGCGAAAAATAGTTTTAGGATTACCTATAACCATAAAAGATGGTACGGGGGCTAAAGAATACGATCTTTGCAAAAGTTATTGTGACCATATTAACCAGCGGTTGACAAAAATCCCATTTATTCAGCAAAGCGGAATTCAAATAGATAATATCCTTCTCTATAAAGTAGATGGCGATGAGAAATTCCGAAACGATAAGAACGCACTCAAAGATAGTGGGACCGCAAAAATACAAGATGAGATGGTGCGTACAGAACAGAATATGGTTGCTTACCTATGCAAACAGCACTATCTTGACGATTCGCACTACCTTATAAAAGATGGTTCTCTCGAATATAGAGAATTTTACGGAGTGGATATGAAAAGTCCGGAAGCGGCACAAATGAAAACGAATTTTCAGCATGTAGTCGGTGTGTCCAAAATGTTCAACCCTGATTTGATGTTGGATTACGAAAAGAAAAAACTATCGAAAACCATAGCCAATCTATCCCCACATACTCGCACAAAAGTGTATCGCTACCAACAGGGACAATTTGAATTTGCCGTATGGTATTTGCGCCTTAGAGATACGGAATTTAGGGAAACTCATTTTTCCGATGTGGTTAAATGCGAGATGATGCTCTCTCAACCGGGCGCAACTATTGAGACAGACTTAGTGGATATCATTAGTGCGAATCTCATACGAGAAGCATATCCCACTTGTCATGGGAAAGACAGTCGTTGGGGGAATCATTTGTATCCTGTATTTTTGACAGAAACATTCTGCAAGGCAAATTATATTGACCAAAATATCCTACTCAACTTATTCTAACACCACTATGCAACAGACAAAAGCCATTGGCAAGGTCTCTGCTACCGAATCTTGCCCATCTACCATTGATGAATTTTACTTTTGGACAGATAAGAAACAGATTCTCAGTCCATTTGATGTTGTTAAGGTCGTCCACGAAGGCAAAACACCCGATAAAAATTCCATCACTTATGGGGTAATCGAAGCCATCAGCCATGTGACAGATTCACCAAACCACTTCACAAGTTATATATCTAGCGATTTTGGTGATACCGATGACAATATCGGCAATATGAATCGCCTGGGTATGAACTATGTCAAAGTGGCTGTAACCTGCAACACGGAGGATATTTATACCCCAGTTTTAGATGGAAGACAAGTCTTCTTGTGTAACGAAGACGATGTACGCTGTGCATTAGGTCTTCGTGAAGAGGATGTCAAAGACCCTCTCGTGTGTGGTTATCTCCACATGTATAAGGGAGAGGCGGCACTAAAAGTGAAAGTAGTCCTCGATGCACATTTTCTTGTCGGCCCCGATGGCGCACATATCAACATTTCCGGTATTTCCGGATTGGCTGCAAAAACCTCCTACTCTATGTTCCTGCTAAAAGCCATACAGGAGAAATTCAGTGCAGAAAAGAATGAATCTGTCGCCTTTGTATTCTTCAATGTAAAAGGTCGCGACCTTATGGCAATTGATGAACCCAATGCTGACTTATCGGCTGTGGATAAGGACATATACACAGACTTGGGACTATCCGGCACTCCTTTTAAGAATGTCCATTACTATTACCCTTATAGTACACAGTCACAAGATGGAAATGTTCAATCTTATGCAACATCAACCGATGTAAAAGCACAATTAAAAGCCTCAAAGGCTTCCATTTACAAATTTACATACGAAAATTGCGGTGATAGATTAGATTTACTTTTGGCTAATGAGGATGACACTACAGGAACTATGGAAAGTTGTGTAAATCATATTCTTTCCCGTCTGTCACCTTTTGATTCCATCAGTCGTTGGGACACATTGACCGAAAAATTAGATAGTTGTACGCAGTCTATTGCCAATGGTGGTACTAAGAATGATATTCAAGTAACCAGTTGGCGTAAATTCAAACGCTGTGTCAGCAAGGCTATCAAGAATTCCGTTTTCTGCGATACTATCAACGAAGAACTCGGAGAAGTGGATGTAACCGAGGAAATTGCTAATCATTTGCGGAATGGACAAGTGATGGTTATAGACATTGCACGCCTTGACGAAGGAACACAAAGTTTTGTATTTGGTTCTGTAGCACGCGCCATATACGATATGAAGTTAGGCGCAGAGCGCAGCGACATTCCCAACAAAGTGATTCTCTTTGTGGATGAGTTGAACAAATATGCCTCCAATGATGTACCCAAGAACTCGCCTATTCTAAAACAACTATTGGACATCGCAGAGCGTGGGCGTTCGTTAGGTATTATTCTATTCTCTGTCGAACAATTCCGCAGTGCTATCCATGACCGTGTAAAAGGAAACTGCGCCACACAAGCGTATGGTCGTACCAATGCGATTGAGGTATCCAAATCGGACTACAGATACATCCCCAAACAGTATCAAAATATGATGACACGCCTAAGTCCCGGAGAGTATATCATTTCCAATCCTGCACTACGCTCATTGGTCAATGTTAAATTCCCGCGCCCCACATACAAACAATATCCAAATGGTTAAATTATGGCAGTTTTAGATAATGCTCCTATTGTAGGAAAAACGCTGTTAGACAGTCTTATTATTCGGTTGTATAGTAATCCGCGTACGATATTTCGCGAATATGTACAAAACGCCTGCGACTCCATTTATGAAGCCGTAAGATGTCATGTCCTTTCCTCTATTGAGGAAGGACAAGTAGTTATCAACATCAATGCCGCTAAAAAACAAATCGAAATCCAAGATAATGGAATGGGAATTCCAAAGGCAACCGCTTTGTCTACCTTAATGGATATATTCCATAGTACCAAGGATGGCATTGATTCTGCCGGGCAATATGGCATCGGTCGATTAGCTGGTGGCGGTTACTGCAAGGAATTGATATTTCGCACGACCGCCGTGGGCGAGACGGAAGAAACTCAACTGACACTGGATATCCAACTTCTTAGGAATATTTTGAATGACCCATCCGACGACCGCAGTGCCGAACAGGTTATGCAACATATATGTACGGCTACTACGAACCATGTCAGTGCAAGCGACCACTATATGATTGTATGCCTAAAAAACATTACCACTTCCGCTGACATTTTGTTGGACGAAGAAGATATTAAGGAATATATCCGGGACATTGCCCCCATTGACTACCAAGTACCATTCAAGCAACTTATCCATACGAGTATCCATGCCGAATATCAAGATCGATTCAACGCAGTACGCCACATTCATGTTGCCGTAAACAATAACAATAATTTGCTGAAACGATATGGGCTGAATATTGAAGGGAACGGAGATGAAATACACAAACTGCGCTTTTTCTCTTTTTCCACTCCCGAATATGGTTCGTTGGCATGGGGTTGGTATGCTGTTACACCTTTTTCGGTGCAAATATCTAATACAGACAAGAGTAGAGGTATACGACTTCGCAAGTTGAACATTTCGTTAGATACTGATATTCTCAATGGCTATTTTAATGAAGACCGAGGAAACGCTTATTTTTATGGAGAGATATTTATCGATAATGACAATATCAAACCCAATAGTGGTAGACAAGGACTATCATCCGGAGATGAAACGGAAGCCTTGATAAAAGAAATGAAAACTTTTTTCAAAGAGTTGACTAAAGTTTACAGCAAGGCGAACAGCATTAAAAATAAACTGCAAGCCATTAAAAAAAGATATGACGAATATAACGAGAAAAAGGCAACTCTCAGTCAAAGCGAAGTAGAGATATGGCATAGTTATTTGAATCAGGATGTGACTATATTCAAAAAAATTATTGATAATGCCAATTATTCTGAGTATGTAAAAGATGTATGCGCTATCTATTTAGCCAAGTACAATGAAAACTTAAAAGACCATATCACTGCACTATTTGCACCGAAGACAACCTTTCCTACACCAACGATACCTACTATACAAACTCCTAGTCCGACATCAAAAATCCCATCATCTACTCAAGAAGACAATTTCACCCCTACTACAATCAAAACAAATACACCGGCAAGTACCCACACGGAGCCCCATCAACCACCCCAACCTGCGATACAGACGATGCCACAAGGTACAGGCCCCATCCCATCTCCCAATCCGACCGTAAAACGGGATGCCTTCCAACGATTGCAGGATGCAGGTTTCAGCCAGAATGATATTGCATTGTCTCGCAGAATATTTGGATATATGAATATACTATGCCCTCCGGCAAATAAGGCACTCTTGGAGCAACTAAAAGAGAAGACCATCGACTTATTGATTACGAATCAGAAATGACAAAGAAAAAGAGAGTTCTCCTGATAGAACCAAATTATAGCAACAAATACCCTCCCATCGGATTGATGAAACTATCCACCTATTACAAAAATCGTGGATGGGAAGTCGTTTTCTTCAAAGGAGACTTAAAGCAATTTGTCCTCGAACGCCTAGCCGATAGATGTATCGAAGAATTGTCTAATGTGGATAATTCCATCGATTGGCATATCAAAAAAGATATTCTTGTAGCAGTAATCAAAAATAGGACAAGACAGCCTATTGACGAACTCGAGTTAGAAAAATCTGAATATGCACTACTCCTAAAAGGAATAATCCAGAAATATAAGGATAACTACCGGACAGATGCATGGCAGAAAGAACCGGAGTGGGACCGTGTCGGTGTAACTACACTGTTTACATTCTATTGGGATATTACGGTTGAGACCATCAACTTTGCCAAATACCTTGTTAAGAACCCCACTAACCTAATGGTCGGTGGTGTACTTGCTTCCATACAACCTAACGAATTAGAAGCGGCTACAGGTATTAAACCATTTGTTGGGGTACTCAATATCCCGGGGCAATTGGACAAGGGGGATACCCAGATTATTGACGAACTTCCTTTGGATTACTCCATCTTAGATGAGATTGACTATAAATACCCTATGTCCAATGCCTATTATGGATACACTTCCCGAGGGTGTATTCGGCATTGTCCATTCTGTGCCGTTCCAACATTAGAGCCTCAATATAATCCATTCATTCCACTAAAAGAACGAGTTCAAGGTATTCGTGAGAAATACGGAGACCAAAAGGATATGCTTCTTATGGATAATAATGTACTCGCTTCTGCCAATTTCCCGAATATCATCGAAGATATTATTGCTTGTGGTTTCCAGAGAGGAGCCAAATTCATACAACCCAATCTGTATGAAATTGCTATTCGGAATTTGCGTGATGGGATTAACAACCGTGCATATATACGCAAAGCGCAATCACTGATTGTCGAACTATACGAACAAATCTCGAATCAAGAAGAATCGTATGCATTCTACAGCATATTGGAGCGGTATCATTTGCTTAAGTTATCTACAACGACCAAAGAAACTCTCCTTGCGTCATATCAAGAAATCGCACCATACTACAGCAAACACCATCGACCTATCGCTAAAAATCGATATGTAGATTTCAATCAAGGATTGGATGCCCGATTGTTCACCGAAGAGAAAACAAAATTACTGGCATCTATCGCAATTCGTCCGCTGCGAATTGCATTTGATGATATTCATACTTATCCTGCTTACGATCGTGCCATTCGAATGAGTGCAGCCGAGGGTATACGCGATTTTTCAAATTATCTGTTATACAATTTCAAGGACAAACCTATTGATTTATACCAACGGTTGCGTATCAATGTAGAACTATGCGATGAG
>CAVATM010000015.1:14180-61910 GCA_963591775.1 bacterium | reverse complement strand
CAATATAATGCCACGGGTGCTAATCCCTTTGCCTCTCTTGCTCATCCAATCCTCGAACTCTCTCAGGAATTTGTAGTCAATGTCGGCAAAGAGTAACTTTGCCTTTTTACCCCGGTCTTTGCAGAACTCCCCCAACACTTGCAGCGTGTATGTATAGGTGTCCCTCGTCTTTTGCGACACTTTCCCCTCTCCGAATTCCGTCAGGTACTGCGTGAAAGATACAACCCCCTTCTGTACCTTTTTCTTTCCGACCACATACTCCTTTATCTCTGCCGCCGTCATCTCGTCCAACAGACCCGAACGGGACAAATCAAAAATCGTCTCCTCAAATTTACGCACCAACCCCTGAACCCGTTCTGTCTTTTCTTTCCATTGCGCTGCCTTCGGCTTGATAGGACTATACAAGTCCCCCGTGAAAAAATGCGGCTCTACATATATCTTTGTGCCTACATATACCTTCGACTTTCCGTGCGCAATACGAATACGCAACTGTGCTTGTCCCGCCCTCAAACTGCGGTCGTCAATTGTCAGTGAAATGGTTGCCATAATCCTGTGTTTTTTATGTTACGATTTTGTTACGATTTTTATGCTACAATATGGGGTAAATGGTGGGTAAAAGTGTGGTATTTTTAACATATCGGAGGCAGTAGGTAAAAGAAAAAGCAAGTCCGAAATTATCGTAACTTGCTTATTTTCAATGTTTTGCGGTTTTGTCGGGATAGCGAGATTCGAACTCACGACCTCCTGCTCCCAAAGCAGGCATTCTAACCGGGCTGAACTATATCCCGTCACTATTGGACTATCTATTCTGTCGAAAAACAAACAGACAATAGGTGACTTTTTCTCAAAAGCGGCTGCAAAGGTACTGCTTTTTTTTGACACACACAAATTTATAATTCTTTTTTGAGTGTTTTTTAATCTATTGGCTTACTATTTTCGCTTTTGTCTGTGTGAATCTCCATTTTCTCGTTCGATTTGTACGATTCGGGAATTAGTGCTAATTTTGTACCCAATTTGGCATAGATTGTGTTCTGTCGCCATTGGTAAAAATAAAAATTATGTATCCACAACAAGTTATTGATGCATTGCGCCATGTCCGTTATCCCGGTACGGGGAAAGACTTGATAGAGGGCGGGATGCTCGAAGATGATATTCGTATCAGCGGGCTGGAAGTCAGTTTCTCGCTGATATTTGAGAAAGATAATGACCCGTTCCTAAAATCGGTGGTTCGTGCGGCAGAGGTAGCATTGCAGACCTATATCGACCCAAATGTGGCGGTGCATATCCATACGAAGTTTCTGAAACAGAACCTGCAGCCTACCGCTGCGGCTCCGGTGCTGAATGCAAAGCATATCATTGCGGTGCATAGCGGCAAGGGTGGGGTAGGTAAATCTACCGTTGCTGCCAATCTTGCTATTGCACTGGCTCGGCAAGGCAAGCGGGTGGGATTGCTCGATGCGGATATTCATGGGCCGAGTATGCCCAAAATGTTCCATACCGAGGATTGTCGTCCGGTATCAACCGAGGTGGATGGACGCACGCTGATAGAGCCGATAGAGCAATACGGTGTGAAGATGTTGTCTATCGGCTTTTTTGTCGATCCTGCGACGGCCGTCGTTTGGCGTGGCGGTATGGCGAGCAATGCGCTCAAGCAACTCGTGCAGGATGCGAACTGGGGCGAGTTGGACTATTTCTTGATAGACCTCCCGCCCGGAACATCGGATATCCATCTTACGCTGGTCTCGTTGCTGCCCTTGACGGGGGCGATTGTTGTGACCACTCCGCAGCCGGTGGCTCTTGCCGATGCACGCAAGGGGGTGGATATGTTCCGCAACGACAAAATCAATGTTCCGGTATTGGGTATCATTGAGAATATGGCATGGTTCACACCGGCCGAACTTCCGGAAAATAAGTATTATATTTTTGGTCGTGACGGGGGAAAACATTTGGCGGAAGAACTCGATGTGCCTCTGTTGGGGCAAATTCCGCTCGTGCAGTCCATCCGTGAGGCGGGGGACGACGGTCAGCCGATTGCCATGCAGGAAGGACATCCTGCCGCTGCCATTTTTGATGAGATAGCTCGCAAGATATAATTTATAGCTTGGGAACGCGTAAAAGGTATATATGTCTAAAATTAATCAAACTACTGAATTAGGTACAGCCCCGATAGGGCGTCTTTTGTTGCAGTATGCGTTGCCTGCCATCATTGCGATGACGGCGAGTTCGCTGTATAATATAGTTGATACCATTTATATTGGTCACGGTTGTGGCACGCTGGCGTTGTCGGCGCTGACGGTAGCCAAACCATTTATGGATATTTGCGCAGCCTTTGGTAGCCTTGTGGGGGTCGGGGCGAGCACGGTACTGGCTATCACCTTGGGGCAGAAAGACTACGAGGGGGCGAACAAGGTGTTGGGTAATGTGCTGGTACTCAATCTGTTGCTGGGCTCAATCATCATGCTGGTTGGTCTGTTGTGGCTCGACCCGATATTGATGGCCTTTGGCGCGAGTGAGGATACCTTGCCGTACGCTCGCGACTATATGGAGATTATCTTGCTCGGTAATGTCCTGACCCATATTTACTATGGTCTGAATAATATCCTTCGTTCGATGGGGCATCCGAAAATTGCCATGACATCGACCATCATTGCAGTCACGGTGAACATCATTCTCGACCCGATATTTATTTTCTGGTTCGGTATGGGCGTGCGTGGTGCGGCTCTGGCGACGGTTATCTCGCAGGCGGTTGCGGTTATTTGGCAATTTACCATTTTCTGCAATCCCAACGAATTGCTGCATTTCCATCGCAATATCTGGCGGCTGGACAAGCGCATTACGCTCAAGGCGTTGTCAGTAGGGCTTTCGCCGTTCTTGACCAATTTGGCGGCTTGTTTCGTGGTCATTATCATCAACAATCAGCTCAAGCGCTACGGTGGCGATATCGCCATCGCCTCTTTTGGTGTTATCAACCGTCTGACCTTTGTATTCGCCATGATTGTCATGGGGCTCAATCAGGGCATGCAGCCGATTGTGGGCTACAACTATGGTGCTAAACAATACCAGCGCATGCACCGTGCTTTTCGCCTGACGGCTATTTGTGCGACGATTGCGACAAGTCTCGTGTTCTTGTTTGCCGAGTTGTGTCCGCAACTCATGGTGCGTATCTTTACGCACGATGCAGTGCTTGTGGATAGTACGGTCATTCCGATGCGTATTGTCTGCTGCACATGGTGTATTGTAGGTTTCCAGATGGTGGCGGGCAACTTGTTTACCAGTATCGGTATGGCGGGCAAGGCTATCTTTTTGAGTCTGACGCGGCAGGTGCTGTATCTCATCCCGCTCACGCTGTTTGTGCCGCTGTTGTTCACCGAGGATCCGTTGTTGGGCGTATGGTGGAGTCAGCCTATCAGCGATGTGATAGCGGGAATTACCGCTGCCATTATGCTCAAGATACAAATCGGCAAGTTCAAAGGTCTGGTGCAGGAGCAAGAGGCGTATCTCAAGACCGTTCCGCCCCAGCCGGATTGATGGCGGTCGCCGAATCGTAATAGAATAGCCTGCTTCGAGTCTATCGGAGCAGGCTGTTTTTGTGTGGGTAATTCGGTTGTATGCTGTAGTTCTTAGTGCAGCGGCGAGGTTAGAGTTGCCCCGCCTCCACCAGGGTGATTACCCGTTCTATGATTTGGTCTTTGTCGTTGGCGTCGTAGCCCTCCTTCAGGTCGTTCTTGAATAGTTTAGCCACGAACTGCCACCAGTTGGCGCTGGCTTTGCCGCGGTATTGTTTTATCAGCTCATAACTCGTGCGGTCGCTCTCTCGGTCCATCAGTTTCATCAGCATCTGCCCCTGCGAGGCGTACATTCCGCGAAAGTCTTTCTCGTATTTCTTGTAGAGTTGGCGTTCGTATTGCTTCCACCATCTTCGGCGTTCCTTCGGGTCTTGTAGGGTAGCCAGCTGAGCATCTGCATACGCCATGTCTTGCGTTATCATCTTGGCGTAGGGCAGCGTCTTTTTCACATCCCGCACGGTTTTCCAGTAGAATCGCTCTTGCCGCTTGTTTTTGAAACGCAAGGGCGGATAGACATACACATCGTGCAGGTAGGCCATATATAGCGTATCGCTCCCATGCACTTGAATCATCAGCGAGTCCAAGTGTGCATGTGCCGTGGCGGTATTCGCTCCAAAAACGGACAATACAGCCGCCACACACAATATGGCTTTTTTGCGGGTCATTTATACCTTTTCGAGTTTTGCGTAACTCACGAGCAGCGTCTTCTGTCCTTGTGTGTCGAATAGTATATCTACCTTGTCATTTTCGTTCTCTTGGTAGATGCGCTGTATTACGCCCTCGCCGAACACACGGTGCCGTACACGGTCGCCTGCCTGCCAATCGGATTGCACGGCTTGTTCGGTGCCGGTTGCCACACGCTTGAGTTGTTTCTTCGGTGTGTCAAATATGGGTTTCTCGTTCCATTCGTTGGTCTGGCTGTAGCGGTCGTCGTTGTCCCCCCATGTGTTATTTGCCCAGCGTGTCCGCGCACTTGTTGTAGGCTCCGACGTAATAATGGACATATATTTTCGGTCGATGTCGTTCAAGAAACGGGAGGGGGAGGTGAAGTTAATCGAGCCGTTGCGGAAACGCTGCTTTGCGTACGACAGATGGCAGCATTCCATAGCGCGGGTGATGGCCACATAGAGCAGTCGCCGTTCTTCTTCTATCTCGGCGGGTTTTATGCAATGTTGCGAGGGGAACAGATTCTCCTCCAGGCCTCCGATATAGACGAATGGAAATTCCAATCCTTTGGCGGCGTGAATGGTCATCAGCGTTACGCGCGCTGTGTTGTCGTTCTGGTTCTCGTCTTGGTCGGTCAGCAGCGACACTTCGGCGAGAAAATCCGTAATCGGCGTGAATGAGATGCCTTCCTCTATGCGTTGTTCCACAAATTCCCGTATGGCGGCCATCAGTTCTTGCAGGTTTTGCGCTCGGTCTATTCCTTCGGGGGTGGTGTCGAGCAGAGCCGCCGTACGCATACCCGATTGCAGCATCACTTGTTCCGCAAAATCGTACGCATCGAGTTTGTCTGCATCGTCGCTGAGGCGGGTTATCATGTCGGCAAACAGAATGAGTTTCTTGGCGGCGGCTCCTTGGACGGGTAGGCCGCTCTCCATCGGGTGGGCAACCACATCCATCATGCATACCTGAAATTTGGCAGCCGTGCCGGCTATCTTGCCGATGGTGGTGTCGCCTATGCCCCGTGCCGGGTAGTTTATCACACGCTGCAGTGCTTCGTCGTCTTTCGGATTGATAATCAGCCGAAAATAGGCAATCGCATCTTTTATCTCTTTGCGTTGGTAGAACGAGGTGCCGCCATAGATGCGGTAGGGTTGGTTTTGTTTTCTCAGTTCGTTCTCGAAGGCGCGTGATTGGGCGTTGGTTCGGTATAGTATGGCAATGTCGTCGTATCCGATTCCTTTGTGGTGATAGGTGGCAATGCTTTGTGCCACGGCGCTAGCCTCGTCTCGGTCGGTGGGGTAGGCTGTCAGATCCACTTTTGCCCCTTGGTCTTTTTCCGAATAGACATCTTTCTCTATCTGGTTTCGGTTGTGGCGAATCAGCGAGTTGGCGGCGTTCACTATGTTTTGCGTAGAGCGATAGTTCCGCTCCAGTTTGTATAGCCGTGCATTGGCGTAGTCACGCTGAAATCCTAAAATGTTGCGTATGTCTGCTCCACGGAACGAGTAGATCGATTGTGCATCGTCGCCCACCACGCAAATTTTGTTTTGCGGCTCGGCTAGCAATTTGACCAGCAGATACTGTACATAATTGGTGTCCTGATACTCATCCACCAGCACATATTCGAACGCCTCCTGATACTTTTTGCAGGTGTCCGGATTGTCTCGGAGCAGTTGGTACATATTCACCAGCAGGTCGTCAAAATCCATGGCGTTGGACGCTTTCAGTTGATTTTGGTAGATGGCATATACCTCCACCATCAGGGGTGTTCGGTCCAGTTCGTCCATCTTCAGCAGGTCGGCGTTGTTGGCGTATTGTTCGGGGCTGATTAGGTTGTTTTTCGCCGTCGAGATACGCCCAAGGACGGTGTTGGGCTTATATACTTTTTCGTCCAATTGTTTGGCTTTCAGTATCTTTTTCAGCAGCGATTTCGAGTCGCTTGTGTCGTAGATGGTGAAATCGTGCGTGTAGCCCAACTGTTCGGCCTCGTTGCGCAGTATGCGTGCGCAAATCGAGTGGAAGGTACCCATTCGGAGGTATCGTGCGTCGGCGGCAGGTACCAATTTGGCGATACGGTCTTTCATCTCGCGTGCGGCTTTGTTGGTGAAGGTCAGTGCCAGTATCTTGTGGGCTTTCACGCCTTGTTGCAGCAGGTAGGCTATCTTGTAGGTCAGTACGCGTGTCTTGCCTGAGCCTGCACCGGCAATCACCAGTTCGGGCCCGTCAATATATTCTACAGCATTTCGCTGTGCCTCGTTCAGTTGTTCCAATAGATTCATATCGCCTGCAAAAGTACGGAAAAAAATGTATTTGCGCAAACCAATTTGCATAAATTGAGAGCACCCTCAATTGTTCTGTTGGTGTGCGAATCATGCATCCGATTTGCTTGTGTGCAAGATTCTTCGTATCTTTGTGCCGAAAATAGGGCGCAAGGTGTTGCGCCCACATAATATAACAAGCATTACTATTATTTCGTGTCTGCCGAAAAGCCCTGCAAATCTTTTACGGAATACCGACCGCAAATAATATAGCGACAAGCGTACCTGTATGGTGTGCTTTTCTCTACCGTATTATAGTATGCTCATACCATTGGGTGTGAGTATCTTAGGTAGAGAAAGGTTCCTTGCAGGGCTGCCTTGGCGACACGATAAGAGACTCGCACCCTTTTCGTGTCCGTAGCATGGGATATAGTATGCACCGTACCTATCCCCTGTTATGGCAAAGAACAGCAATCTCAGTCAAGCCAAGGCAGCGAAGAACGACGAGTTCTATACGCAGTACGCCGACATTCAGAAGGAGGTGAACGCCTACTTCGAGTACAACCCCGATGTCTTTCGGGGCAAAACCATCCTGCTCCCGTGCGACGACCCCGAGTGGAGCAATTTTACCAAGTTCTTTGCGCAGAACTTCGAGTTCTTCGGGCTGCGCAAACTCATCTCTACTTCCTACGCCATCGAGAGCAAGAAGTACAAAACAGATTGGCAGCCGACACTCTTCGAGACAGAGAATCCCCTGTATGACATCGACAAGAGTCGTATCCGTGGCAAGATATTCACCCTCGAGCGGGACACCAACGGCAGCGGCAAGATAGACATCGACGACCTCGAGTGGCAGTACCTCGAGGGCGACGGCGATTTCCGTAGCGAGGAGGTACGCTGCTTGCGCGATGAGGCGGACATTATCATCACCAATCCGCCCTTTTCGCTCTTCCGTGAGTTCCTTGCGTGGATAATGGACGCAAACAAGCAGTTTCTGCTGCTGGGAAATAAAAACGCAGTTACCTATAAAGAGGTATTCCCTCTCATTAAGGACAACAAACTATGGTCTGGGCGCACAGAGTGGGCAGGTGGACTATGGTTTGAAACCACTAATGCAGACGATGTAGATAAGGTAATAAACGGTAAAAACTTTAAGAATGTACCATCTATTTGGTTCACAAATATAGAACACCGTCGTCGTCACGAGCCCTTGCAACTAATGTCTATGGAAGACAACATTCTTTACAGCCGTCACAAAGAGATAAAAGGCTTAGGCTACCGGCACTACGACAACTACGACGCCATCGAAGTCCCTTATACAGACGCTATTCCCAACGACTACGAAGGCGTAATGGGTGTCCCTATCTCTTTTCTCGACAAGTATTGCCCCGAACAATTTGAGATAGTAGGAGCCACAGAGAGCGAAGGAAAAGGCTTTTCCAACGGACTATGGCACACTGATAGCAATGTCGCTCAGCCAGTGGTAAATGGTGTAAGAGTCTACAAGCGTATATTCATCCGACATAAAAAGAGCAAATAACGCCATACTATTACCATACCAATACCGAATTCTTAATGCGTTATTATCGCGTTATTATCGCGTGATTAACGGGTGATTGTCAAATCAGCATCGAACCAACGCCCTCTCAATACCGCATCTGCGCCCTACCAGTACCGCACAAAATACAAATCACAATTATACAACCATACTATGACTACCACATTACAACAATTCACGGTCGCCGACATCTGCGAAGGCTTCACCTACAACGAAGCAGAGGGAAAGGGGCTTTTCGGCTTGTCCGGCCGCCTCACCATCCAGCCTGAGTACCAACGCCACTACCTCTATGCCGAGCAGAACGGCGAGAAAGAGAAAGCCGTCATCGACAGTATCCTGCGCGGCTATCCGTTGGGCTTGCTCTATTTCAACCGCATCGGCAACACCGACCGCCTCGAAGTGCTCGACGGGCAACAGCGTATCACCTCATTGGGACGCTTCCTGACCCGCAAGTTCGCCATTCGTGACAGCAACGGCATGGAGCAGTATTTCGACAGCCTCCCCGCCGACCAACAGGAGCGTATCAACCGCACGCCGCTGCTGGTCTATATCTGTGAGGGTACGGAGAGCGAGATAAAAGACTGGTTCCGTACAATCAACATCGCAGGTATCGCCCTCAACGAACAGGAGATCCTCAATGCGGTCTATTGCGGCCCCTTTGTCACACGCGCAAAAGAGGTGTTCTCCAATTCGCAGAACGCCAATATCAACAAGTGGGCAGCCTATATCAAGGCTATTGTCAAACGCCAGGACTACCTTGCCACCGCCTTGCGTTGGGTGAGCCGTGGGCAGGTGGCAGACTATATGGCGGCGCACCGGCAGGACACCGACATCGTGGCGCTGCAGACCTATTTCGATTCCGTCATCGATTGGGCGAAGTCCGTCTTCCGCACCATCGAGAAAGAGATGTGCGGGTTGGATTGGGGCGACCTCTATGAGCGTTACCATAGTACGCCGTACGACCCTGCCGCCGTCGAGAACAAACAGCGGGAACTCTATGCCGACTACTATGTGAAGAACAAGAAGGGTATCTATGAGTACATCTTGGGTGGCTGCACCGATACCCGCTTATTGGAGGTGCGCTGCTTCGACGAGCCTACCAAGAAGACGGTCTATGCCCGTCAGACCGAGGAGGCGAAAGCGCACGGCGTATCGAACTGCCCGCTCTGTGCGCAGTCGCAGAATGCAGCCCAACGCGTGCGTATATGGAAACTCACAGAGATGGACGCCGACCATGTGACGGCGTGGTCTTGTGGTGGAGCGACCGACATAGCCAACTGCCAACTGCTCTGCCAGACCCACAACCGCGCCAAAGGCAACCGCTAAGCCTGGAAAAGCATATCGCCACCCCGCGAATCGCGTATTGCTAAGCCAAGAAAAGCGTATCGCCACCCCAAGAAATGTGTATTGCTACCCCGAGAAATGCATTTAAGTATCTACCTATCCCTCGGTTGTACCTACATCACGCCAATTTCTCGCAGCAGCCATATTTCTATCACACAAAAATAGCCCTCAACGCATTCGTTGAGGGCTATTTTCATATCTATGAGGAATGTTTGGCGGTCTTTCATACACCGCTGCAACCCACTCGCTCTGTCTTCTTTATAGGATTCCTTGCTCAAGCATCGCGGTAGCCACTTTCATGAATCCGGCGATGTTGGCGCCCTTCACATAATCTACTGTGCCGTCCGGCTGTGTACCGAACTGAACGCATTGCTCGTGAATCGATTGCATGATGTGGTGCAGACGCTCATCCACCTCTTTGGCAGTCCAGCTCAGGTGCTCAGCGTTCTGTGTCATCTCCAATCCGGAGGTGGCTACACCGCCTGCATTGACGGCCTTGCCCGGAGCAAACAGCACGCCGTTGTGTTGGAAGAAGTGGATAGCCCCCGGTTGGCAGCCCATGTTGCTGACCTCGCAGCAGCACCAGCAGCCGTTGGCTTTCAGTTGCTTTGCGTCCTCTTCGCTCAACTCGTTTTGGAATGCGCAAGGCAGAGCAATGTCGCAAGGAATAGACCATGCTTTCTGTCCGGCAGTGAAAGTAACCTCTGCAGGGAACTTGTCAGCCATGTCTTGCACACGGTTGCGGTTCGACGAGCGCATTACCAGCATATAGTCAATCATCTCTTTGGTGATACCTGCAGGAATATGGCATACGCCGTCAGGTCCCGAGATAGCCACTACCTTTGCGCCGAGTTCAATAGCCTTGGTGGCAGCGCCCCAGGCCACATTGCCGAAGCCGGAGATGGCAATCGTCTTGCCGGCAATATCTTTGCCTGCTTTGTGCAGCAGGTGTTGCGTGAAGTAGAGTGCGCCGAATCCGGTAGCCTCCGGGCGCAGAATACTACCGCCCCAAGTCATACCTTTGCCGGTCAGCACGCCCGTGTGGTATTCACGAGCCAACTTCTGATACATACCGTTCAGGAAGCCAATCTCGCGTCCGCCTACGCCTACATCGCCTGCAGGAATATCCTGGTCGGGGCCGATGCAGTGCCATAGTTCAAGCATGAAGGCCTGGCAGAAACGCATAATCTCAGCGTCCGATTTACCCACGGGGTCGAAGTCCGAGCCGCCCTTTGCGCCGCCCATCGGCAGGGTGGTTAGTGCGTTTTTGAAGGTCTGCTCAAATCCCAAGAACTTCAGCATACTCGGCGTAACGGCTTTGTGGAAGCGCAATCCGCCTTTGTACGGGCCAATGGCCGAGTTGAATTGTACACGATAGCCGAGGTTGGTCTGCACCTGACCTTGGTCGTCTATCCAGGTAACACGGAATGTAAAGATACGGTCGGGCTCGACCATACGCTCTACTATCTTTGCTTCCTCAAATTCGGGGTGTTGGTTATATACCTCCTCTATCGATTCGAGAACTTCTTGCACGGCCTGCAGATACTCTGCCTCGCCGGGATGCTTTGCAGCCAACTGCTGCATAATGGTTTCGACTTTCATCGTATTATTGATTTAGTTGTGTTATAGTCTTTTATAGTGGAAGCGGCAGGGTGTATGGTTTCTTGTGTCAAGGGCGTTTTTCTGTCTATTTGTCATCCATTCGCCCTTCCTTCTCGTTTCCGACGGCAAAATTACTGCTTTTTTGTTAGATAAACAAAGAAAGTAGTGCCTTTTTCCGATGTTTCAAAACATATTTTTCCGCCCGTACCTTCCACAATGTTTTTCGATATGGCGAGTCCCAGCCCCATGCCCGTGTTTTTGGTCGTAAAGTTGGGCATGAATACGCGCGGTTGTATCTCTTTGGCTATGCCGGGGCCGTTGTCCGAGAACGATATCTCTATCTGTTCGGCGGAGAATCCTTCTTTCAGCATCACGATTATATCCGCTCCCTCTCGTCCTTCCATGGCTTGTAGGGCGTTGCGCAGAATGTTGGTAAATACTTGCGAGATCTGTTCTTTGTCCGCCCACACCATCACACCCTTGTCGGGGCCTATGTAGCGTATCGGCACTTCGTTGTCGTTGTTGCGGAATAGGGTTATCACATTCGATAGTTTCTGTGCCACATCCACTTCCGAGGCCGTCACTTCGGGCTGTTTGGCAAAGGTTGAGAACGAGGTGGCTATGCGGGCGAGATTGTCCACTTCCTCTATCAGCATGGCGGTCGCTTGGTCAAAGTAGGCGTCAAATCGGTCTGTCCCCCGCAGGCGTTGCAGTTGCTGTATGGTCAGTTTCATCGGCGTCAGCGGGTTGTTTATCTCGTGCGCTATCTGTCGTGCCATGGTGCGCCATGCGCCTTCTCGTTCCGCTTTGGCGAGTTTGGCGGCGGATTCCTCTATCTGATCCACCATGGCGTTGTATCGTTCCACCAGTTCGCCTACTTCGTCGTGGTGCGTATAGACAATGTGGTTATCGTTTTTGCCGATTTGGAAGTGTCGCATTTTGTCGGTCAGCATATAGAGTGGGGCAGTCATCCCTCGTGCCGCCCAGTAGGAGGCAAACAGGGCGAGGAACAGCACCAGCAGATATGGCGGAAGCAGTCGTGCCAGCAGGTTATCCACCTCTTGTGCTTTCTCTATCTCCGACACAAAACTCGGCACGGCGATATAGCCAATCTGCACAAACGACCCGTTGTAGAACGGAGCATAAGCGCACAGATAGTGGGTGTTGCCGAGGTCTTCGTATTGCACCATGCTCGTCTCGTTCGAGAAGAACGGTTCCGACGCCATGCGTGACGAGAGCAGTCCCTCCGTGAATAGGGCGGGGGTTGATGAGCCTACTATCTGTCCGTTGGTGTCGTACACGTGTATATCCGTTCCGGATGTGAAGGCAATGTCACGCAGGTCTATGTCCAGTCCGCTTCGGTTGGCGCTTGTCAGCGACATGTCCCAGTAGTACAGATTCTGCAGATACATCTGTATATAGGTGCATTTGGCTTGCAGGGTCGTGCGTTGCCGGTCTTCGTAGTTGGTCTGCACATAGCGCACCGAGAGCATGAATACATAGATAAAACAGAGCAGCACACACGCCATTATCACATACATAAATCGGGTGCGCAGCCGCATGTTCCCGAATCCTCTGTAGCGTATCAGCACGATGATGCCTACCGTTATCAGCGCGGCAAACAGCAGGATGATAATGCTGAAGTATGTCCGTACCCGTCGGCTGGACATCCATGTTCCGGTGGAGGCTGTGGAGGTCACCAGTTGTCGGAATGAGAACGACTCCTCCAGTGGCGAGTGTGCCAATTTCGACGATTGGGTCAGCAGTTCGGGCGTCAGCGAGAACAGGAATTGTCCGTCTTTGGCGGTTATCTCGTAGTAGGTGTCATCGTGTCGCCGTGTTATGTCTCGTTCGGGCGAGCAGCAAAAGGGTTTGGCAAATTCGTTGCGCAGTTGTTCGCTCTCTATGGCGTAGGCATATTTGACGGGGATTAGTGTCAGTATGTTGTATTCGCCGGCTTGGCTCCAGCGTCCGATGGCGTGTGCATTTTGGAATCGGTAGTATTGCCAATTGTCGTAGCTATGCAGCAGCACATCGTTGGCGGCCAGCGTATTGTCCGACCAATAGACCAGTTGTCGGCTGTCGAATATGTAGAATTGTATCGGCGTATTGCTTTGGGCCAGGGTGCGTACCGAGTCAAAATCCACGCCTCGCTGCAGGTATTGCGCCAGTTTTGCGGTCTCGTGTTCAGCGGTTTCCTGTTGGCATAGCAGTTGTCGTTGCAGCCGCTTCCCTTCTTTCCGAAAACTATGGCACGAGGTCATCCCCACGAGTAGGAATACCGTCAAAAGACAATATGGAATCCATCCTTTTTTCATATCTGCTTGCAAAGATACGGCAAAATTTGTACCTTTGCAAACGATTTCGCTAAAACAAGAGGTATTTTTTTATGCAAATTCTTACTGCCTTTCTCTTAGGGCTGCTCACTATACTCGACCCTTGTACGCTTTTCACCAGTATCACGGCCATTGGTTATATCGACCGTGAGGTGAGCAACAAGCAAAAGGTGCTTGTCAATGGGGCTATGTTTGTCTTTGGCAAACTCACTACCTATATCTTGCTCAGTATCCCGTTCCTCATGGGGGCGCAAACGGCAGGTATGCAGCGGCTTATCGAGCTGTGGGGCGAGCCGGTGTTGGCGGTGTGTATGCTGCTCTGCGGTGTGCTGCTGTTGGTGGTAGGGCGTCATCATCATACCCACGACCACGGCTTGAGTCATTGGTTGGAGAACGCCGACAGTCGTTCCGGTTGGTTGTGGTCGTTCCTGTTGGGTATATTCTTTGCCATCGCTTTTTGCCCGCACCGCCTGATTTATTTTGTTACGATGATCGACATGGCCATCACGATGCCGAGTGGGTGGTCATGGCTCATGCCTGTTGTGTTCGGCTTGGGGACGGGCATTCCCATTATGTTGTTGGCGTGGATTATCAGTTACAGTGCCGTCGGTATCGGCAACCTGACAAACCGTATGGCGCATTTCGAGAAGTGGTTTCGCTATGCGTGTGCCGTGCTTTTCCTTGCCACAGGTGTCTATCTCGCCGTGCATGCCTATCTGGGGCACACGCACGAGCATACCTCTGAGACAACTGAACTTTCTTTGTAGCGAGCCTCGCTAACACTCCTTTTGCCCATGTCTTCTCCATCGTTTCGTTTTCGCCGGTTCGAGGTCTTTCATGACCGCTGTGCCATGAAGGTCGGCACAGACGGGGTTTTGTTGGGCGCATGGGCTGGACAATCGTTGCAGACCTCGCAATCTTTACAGTCTTCACAGTGTAAGGATGTGGACGCTCTACCGCATCCTGTAGGGGAAAATTCCACTTCTTTTGACGACTCTTTTCCTGTTCTTGACATTGGTACAGGCAGCGGTTTGGTGGCTTTGATGTTGGCGCAGCGTTTCCCGTTGGCGCACATCACGGCGCTCGATATAGAGCCTTCCGCCGTCGAGCAGGCGCAGTACAATTTTGCCAATAGCCCGTGGCCAGATCGCCTTTCTGCAGTACAATCCTCTCTGCAGTCTTTTCAATCCACTGCCAAATTTCGGCTCATAGTCAGCAATCCCCCTTATTTTCAGAATAGTTTGAAAAATCCGGATAAGGCGCGTGAGTTGGCACGCCATACCGATACGCTTTCCTATTCCGACCTTGTGACACATACGGCACGCTTGCTTGCCGAGGGTGGGTTGGCTTGCTATATTCTCCCCGCTGAGGCTGAGGCGGAGTTGTTGTCTTTGTTGCACGCTCATGCGCTGTATCCCGTTCGCATTTTGCAGGTACATTCCAAGCCCTCCAAACCCGCCAAGCGCATCCTTCTCGAATTCACCAACTCCCGCCCTACACTATCTCCTACCTTTTTTGAGGATAATAGTTATGTCTCTTTAGATGATAGTAGTCCTGCTTTTGAGGATGATAGTAGTCCTGCTTTTGAGGATGATAGTAGTCCTGCTTTTGAGGATAATAGTAGTCATGTCTTTGAGGAGAATGAGGGTACTGATTTTTCATCTACAACAGATCCACAAAAATCGGCAAAATCCCGAACCATTCCCGAACCAACTCCTTCAAAATCCCGAAGCATTCCCGAACCAACTCGCTCCATTTTCTATATCGAATCCCTCTCATCTCCCCGTAGTGATGAGTACGCTTCCCTCACTCGCGACTTCTATCTCTAAACCACTCCCCTATAAAACCCGTATATACCCCCTATATACTCCCTCCATACCCCGTATATTTCCCCTATATACCCCGAACCATCCCCCTCCTTCCGCCCTACAAAAATGCTCGAAATGGGCTAAAAGTGCTCGAAAAAGGCGCTTGCTTTGCATAACCCGAAAAAAAAGAGTACCTTTGTGCGCTAAATGCAATCCCGTCTATGTCCGCAGCCATTGTCGTTGCTCGCCCATACAACTGCCTTGCATTTGCGTATGGTCTGCAATCCCCGTGCTCTACACGCCCTGTTGTAGAACCCTACATCCGCTCTGGCAGAGCCCAAGAATTACTCTCGTAAAGTTATAGAATCGCTATGAATATATCCTACAATTGGTTGAAACGCTACATCAATCTGACGGACAACGCAGATACCGTAGCCCAAATACTGACCTCTATCGGTTTGGAGGTTGGAACAGTAGAGAAAGTACAGACTATCAAAGGCGGATTGGAAGGCCTTGTGGTCGGCGAGGTGCTGACCTGCGTGGCACACCCCAACTCCGACCACTTGCACATCACCGAAGTAAATATCGGCACGGCAGAAGCACAAGGTGCTGTGGTGGACGAGCAGGGGCGACATATTCTGCATATCGTTTGCGGTGCGCCCAATGTAGCCGCCGGGCAGAAAGTGGTGGTTGCCACTATCGGCACTGTGCTCTACGACGGCGATGAGCATTTTACTATCAAGCGTGGCAAGATACGCGGCGAAGAGTCGCTTGGTATGCTCTGTGCAGAGGACGAGATAGGCGTAGGCCACGACCATGCCGGTATCATTGTTCTCCCCGCAGAGACTCCCGTGGGTATGCTCGCTAAGGACTACTACCAGGTAGAGGACGACAGCGTCATCGAGGTGGATATTACGCCGAACCGTGCGGACGCTATCAGCCACTACGGTGTGGCACGCGACCTTTATGCCTACTATCTGGCGCATGGCACGCAACTGACGCTCACCAAACCGAGCGTGGACGCATTTGCCGTACAGAACCACAACCTTCCCATAGAAATAACCATCGAGGATACCATCGACTGCCCCCGCTACACGGGCGTCAGCATACAGGGCGTCAGCATACACGAGTCGCCCGACTGGCTAAAGAATGCACTGACCTCCATCGGGTTACGCTCCATCAACAATGTGGTGGATGTGACCAATTTCGTGTTGCACGAGACAGGGCAAGCGCTCCACTCATTCGACGCAGACAAGATAGAAGGACACCATGTGATTGTCCGCAAGGCTCACGAGGGCGATAAGTTCGTCACTCTCGACGAGGTAGAGCGCACTTTGTCGACAGAAGACCTGATGATATGCAACGCCAACGAGCCGATGACTATTGCCGGTGTATTCGGTGGACTTCATTCGGGCATTACCGAACAAACCCGCAACGTATTCCTTGAGAGCGCATACTTCAACCCTGTATGCATCCGTAAGACCGCCCGCCGCCACCAGTTGCAGACCGATGCCTCGTTCCGCTATGAGCGTGGTTGCGATCCCAATAATACCCTCTATGTGCTGAAACGCTGCGCCCTGCTGATACAGGAGGTAGCCGGCGGTGAGGTATCCATGGAGATTAGCGACCAAGGGCAGACTGCCTTTGAACCGTTCCCCGTAACGATAAATCTCCCCCGTGTCAATGCACTGATAGGCAAGGAGATAGGCGAGCAAACCATAGAGACTATTCTTCGTGGATTGGAGATAGATATTCTTAGTAAGGAGGGCGACGATTGGCACCTGGCTGTGCCCCGTTACCGTGTGGATGTGCAGCGTGAGTGCGATGTGGTGGAAGACATCCTGCGTATCTACGGCTACAACAATGTGGAGTTCCCCGAGAAGGTGAACACCAACCTCAGTTACAGCCCGAAGCCCAACTCACAAAAACTGCAAACCCGCATCTCGGAGCAACTGACTGCGCAGGGATTCAACGAGATACTGAACAACTCGCTGACCAAGGTGGCATACTACGAGCCGATGGAGACCTACCCACTCGCCGAATGTGTCAAGATAAAGAACCCGCTCAGCCAAGACCTCGGTGTAATGCGCCAGACCTTACTCTTCGGTGGTCTGGAGTCTATCCAGCGCAATGCAAACCGCAAGAACGCCGACCTGAAATTCTACGAGTTTGGCAACTGCTACCACTACCATAGCAACCCTACCGCTCGCGAGCATAACCCCGAGAACGCTCTTGTGGAGTATAGCGAGGAGCCGCATTTGGCGTTGTGGATTACGGGTAACAAGACCCGCCAGTCGTGGATTCACAAGGACGAGAAGACCACTTTCTACCTCCTGCACGCTTATATCGACGCCGTGCTGACCCGCATGGGCGTCGAGCCTACCCGTTGCGAACTCGAGCCGTTCCACAACGAACTGTTCTCGGACGGGCTGACTATCAAGGCACAGGGCGGAAAAGTGTTGGGCGTGATGGCTATCGTAAGCCCGAAACTGCTCAAGCAGTTCGACATCGACGATGCCGTCTTCTTTGCCGATCTCGATTGGAAGCAACTCTTGCGCCAGAACAAGCAATACAAGCCCGTCATCAACGACCTGCCGAAGTTCCCCGAAGTAAAGCGTGATTTCGCTCTCTTGGTAGATAAGCAGGTCGAGTTCGCCGATTTGGCGCGTGCCGCTTTCGATACAGAGCGCAAATTGCTCAAGCATGTCTATCTGTTCGATGTCTATGAGGGCAAGAATCTCGAGGCAGGCAAGAAATCGTACGCCCTGTCGTTCATCCTGCAAGACCCGGAGAACACGCTCAAAGACAAGCAGATAGAGACTATCATGCAGCGTTTGCAGCACACCTTTGAGGAAAAATTCGGGGCAAAACTGCGATAATCTTCTCCCTTAAACGATATTTATAAACGCATATTACGATATGAATTTCGTAGAACTTAGCAATCATATTTTCAACACTGCGGTGCAGGACTACCACAAGACGGATAATGTCGATACCCCGATTCAGAATCCTTATGCTGCAGGCACGATAGAATACGACCTCTATCTCAAAAACTGGATAGATACTGTGCAGTGGCACCTGGAGGACATCATCCGAGACCCGGAGATTGACCCTGTTGCCGCGTTGGCTCTTAAGCGTCGTATCGACCATAGCAACCAGGAACGCACCGACCTCGTGGAGCGTATAGACTCCTATTTTTGGGAGAAGTTCCATGCTGTTACGCCTCAGACTGATGCTAAAATCAACACCGAGAGTCCCGCGTGGGCTATCGACCGTCTGAGTATTCTTCATGTGAAAATTTACCACATGCAGGAGCAGGTCAGCCGTACCGATGTCAGCCCCGAGCAACACGAGAAGTGTGCGCAGAAGTTGGCGGTGCTTAACGAGCAACTGCAGGATATGACCACCTCTATCTCGCAACTCTTGGCGGATTACGAGTCGGGCGCGCGCATCATGAAGGTCTATCGTCAGATGAAGATGTACAACGATCCGACCCTCAACCCGGTTCTCTACGCTAAGAAATAAACGGACGGGCTGGGCGTTATTCAGCAACTGCTACCATAGTCTAATCGTTTGATTATCTATGCGGGATGGTTTTTCCTACATACTCCACAGCGGCAAGAATTCCAAGGCGGCGTACTATTTGCGCGGCTATTTGCGGGAGTGTGTGCCATCGTGGCTCTCCCGTATGGAAGGACACCGCTTGCAGCAAGAGATAGACGCCCGCCCCGATAGCGACTATATCCGTTCGCGTATCGACTACTATTGTCGCCTTACGCAACCTGTGTCGTTGTCCCCTAGTGCTATGCGTCTCGGCGATTGGCGTATCCCCAAGAAGCAGAAAGTCTATTATTTCGACAGCGCAGAGTTTACCCGTTTCTTTTCGCCAAACCTCCGTTGGCAAATTCTGCCCGGCGACATCGTGCATGTACCCGACAGCCCTACTATTGTCAAGAGCCGCCCGCTTGTGGCAGACAATGAGAACAGTGTGCTGCTCAAGATGGACAAGGTGCGCCATTTTATCTTCGTTAACGACAAAACATGCTGGGAAGATAAGCAGCCTATGGCAGTCTTTCGTGGTAAGGTATCCGGCAAAGAGAGTCGTGTGCGTTTCATGCAGCAGTATTTTGGTAGCAGCGTGTGCGACTGTGGTGATGTGAGCAAAGACCCTACGCTCCCTGCTGAGTGGCAAACACGGAAACTCACTATTGCGGAGCACCTGCGCTATCGGTATATCATGGCGTTGGAGGGCAACGATGTCGCCAGCAATCTCAAGTGGGTGATGTCGTCCAACTCAATCGCTGTTATGCCTCGTCCTACTTGCGAAACATGGTTTATGGAGGGAACTTTAATCCCAGATTATCATTATATAGAGTGCCGTGCCGATTTTGCCGACCTTGCGGAACGCATTGCTTACTACAATGCGCACCCTGCAGAGGCGCAGGCTATTATCGAACACGCCCATGCTTTTGTGACTCCATTCCGTGACAGCCGCCGTGAGCGGCTCATCGCTTATGGCACGATGGAGAAATATCTACGCTTAACCAATCTGAAATGACCCGAAAACACATTCTTCTGATTCGCTTCTCCGCTCTCGGCGATGTGGCGATGCTTGTGCCTGTGGTGCGGGCGTTTGCTGAAGCATTCCCGAAGGTAGACCTTACTATTCTCTCTCGTAAACAGACGGAATCCCTGTTTGTGGGGCTACCCGAGAATGTGCATTTCTTTGGGGCAGACTTGCGTGGGCGGCACAAGGGCATAGCGGGCCTGCGGCATCTGCTCCGTGACATCGACTACCACCGCTTCAGCGAGGTAGCAGACATGCACGATGTGCTGCGTTCGAAGTATCTATGTACCCGCTTTCTCTTGGTGGGTAAGCGAGTAGCCGTTATCCGCAAAGGGCGTTGGCAGAAACAGCAGTTGGTGCGCACGCATCGTACCGAGTGCCCGTTGCCGACCACCATCGAGCGTTACCTTGCTGTCCTCGCCCGATTAGGCTATACGGTGCAGCCTGCGCCTATCGTGCCCGCTGCCGAGAAGAGTGGAATCGGAATTGCGCCCTTTGCCGCACACGAAGGAAAGATATACCCGCTCGACAAGATGGAAGATGTAGTGCGTCTGCTCTCGCAAGGCGAAGAGACTATCTACCTTTTTGGAGCCGGAGCCAAGGAAAAAGCCGTCCTCGAGCAATGGGAAAGCCGATACCCGCATGTGGTATCGCTGGCGGGCAAGCAGAGTATGGCAGATGAGATTCAAATTATGCGGGGGCTGAGGCTGATGCTTACCATGGACTCGGCGAATATGCACCTCGCCTCTATCGCAGGCACACGCGCGTTTTCGGTCTGGGGCGCGACACATCCCGCCGCCGGTTTTCTCGGCTATGGGCAGAGCCTGACAGATTGTATTCAGCGAGATTTGCCTTGCCGCCCCTGTTCTATCTACGGCAATAAGCCTTGCCGGTATGGCGATTACCGCTGCCTCGACATTGCCCCGGCCGATATTGTCAAACGAATACAACAAGCCCTATGCGAGTAGTAATCAATCCCGACTATACCTATCTGCGTGCGTGGATAGAGGCTTTGCCGCAGACTTTCGAGCAGCAGGGCGAGGTAATCTACAACGCCCGCAATCAGATACGGGTGATAGACCTCAAAGGCGGGACGCAGGCAGCAGGACTGGTGCTGAATATCAAGCGATACTGCGTCCCTCGTCCTTTCAACCGCATGGTTTATTCCTTCTTGCGCCAGCCCAAGGCACAGCGTGCCTATCAGAACGCATGGCGTTTGCAGCAGATGGGCATCGCTACACCCACGCCTGTCGCCTACATCCTTTGTGGGCGGGGGTTGCTCTCGCAGAGTTATCTCGTCACGATACAGTCCACAGTCTCCCGCCAATTTTATGAGTTCCGTAATCACCCGCTTTCCGGTTACGAATCCATCGTTCGCCAGTTTGCTCGCTTTACGGCTCGTGTGCATGAGCAAGGCGTATTGCATTTGGATTACTCGCCGGGCAATATCCTTTTTGATGTGGATGCCAACGGACAGGCGCAGTTTATGCTGGTAGATATCAATCGTATGCAGTTCCGTGGTGCGCCTATTGGGCAGAGAGACGCTTGTAAGAACTTCTGTCGTCTTTGGGGCGAGCAGGACTTCTTCGAGTTGCTGGCAGATGAGTATGCCACCGCACGCGGCTGGGACAAGGCGACCACTCGCAGACTGATATTGCACTATTGGAAACAGTTTTGGAAGCACAGAAAGTAACACATGGAAATACCGCAAACATATAGGGTAAGCGTCATCATTCCGAACTACAACGGAAAGCAACTGCTCAAGCAGTATTTGCCGTACCTATTCCGTTCGCTCCACGCGTGTCCGGCGATAACGGATAGCGAGGTAATCGTAGTGGACGATGCTTCAACGGACGGCTCTGCGCACTATATAACCGAGAAGTGGGCTGATATTCGCTTGCTCCAAAATGAGCAGAACGGCGGCTTCGGAAAGAGCGTGAACAAGGGAATAGCCGCCGCCCGTTACGAGATAGTTTGCATCTTGAACACGGATATGCAACTCTCGGAGGACTATTTCTCGGTGCTGCTGCCGCTTTTGTCACATGGGTTTGGCAGCATGACGCAAGAGCAGATGTTTGGAGTCTATTGCGCGATTCGTTCGCCGCAGACAGGCAGAATCATAGAAGGCCGAAAGCAGGCGCGCATTCACCACTACAAATTGTCGTATATCGACTTATGTGAGGAAACGGAAGAGGGAGAGTCGATGTACCTCTGTGGAGGCAATACGCTCGTGTGGCGCGACAAATTGCTCGCCTTGGGAGGATACGACGAACTGTTCTGTCCGTTCTATTTCGAAGATATGGATTTGTCCTTGCGGGCAAAAGCCAAAGGGTGGGTGTCGCTCTATACGACCCGTACCTCGTGCCTGCACCGGCATGCCGCCACCATTGGCTGTCTGTTTCCTCCCGATAGAGTACAAGAAATTTTTTTACGCAATCGGGTCTATATCAACTATCGCTACTTGCAAGGCTGGACTTGGCTTGTCTCGCTGATACATGCGTGTCGGCATGCCGCCGCTGAGGCTATCTGCTCGCGTCCGTATCGCCCGTACAGCAAGGCGTTGCGGCAGATTCTCGCAGGCAGGCTCGCAGGAAGCAGAATAAGAGTAAACCTATAAACTCCGGCTGTAGGTGGTCGCCCAGTGGCTCGAAAACCATCTGAATAGCCAACGCCATCAGGAATAGCCACACATAGATACGCATAGAGGGGGGCGGCATGAGTGCCGAACTGATAAAGAAGAGCAACAAAGCCAGTACTCCCGCTATACCAAATTCCAACCATAGCATCAGTAGCGTGTTGTGTGCATGGTGCGTCATTAGACTACGCCCGCAGGCAGCGAAGTCGGCAGACTGTAGCAGCGGCACCACAAAACCGTTGTACGCTACCTCGTCATCATACATTTCATCCACAAACGCCGTACTTACCGTAGATACCCCATAGCCAAGCCAAGGCTTATGGGCAATCTGTCGTACGGCATAGTCCCACACATATATACGCGTGTTGTGGAACAACTCATCGGACATCAATCGCTTGTTGTTCCATACGAGCACACCCATTAGGGCGATAAGAGCAATCGAGAGCGGCATCCAATAACGCCGCCCCAATCGCCATGCATAGCCGGTCAAGAATACAAAGACAACGATGAGTGAGGTTAGAAATCCTGCACGCCCGACGGAGAGCAGAACATAGAACCAATTTAAGCCCATAGCAATAGCGACGAGGGTGCGCTCCACACGGGAAGAAGAACGGCGCAGAATATAGAATCCGATAATGAGACCTGTATTTACAAACAGGTTAATCACCATGTGTGATTGCAACCCTTTTGCCCGTATTTCGTTGAATGCGAGAATGTTAAATGGCACAAGCGAGTACTGCTGCAGATAGAGATACAGGTTTGCTCCCAATAGTACCAGTCCCGTCAGCAGCATCGTATAGCCCACATAGCGCAGACGGAAACGGTCGGAGAAGCCCATAATCCCCACCACACCTGCCAATAGGAATACGCAGTGACGATTCAACTGATGCCAGAAATAGTCGGTGGGCGGCGTCGTGTCCCATAGTTGCCAAAGCGGAATCAGGAGAAATAGCACAATCAGTGACACAAATGCCCATTTGTCTTTCGTCCAATGCCAGCCCTGCCAGCGCCGATTAACGATATAGTCCAATACAAAGCCGACACCGAGCAGGTAGTGCCCCGTACGACGAACTTCGCTATATTCAAAAGGCAGCGAGGCAATAATAACAAGCATACCGACCACAGGCAGGTAGGCAATCAGCGTGCGTACCATTTCTTGCCATGAGCGGGTATGAATATGAGAATATGAGGACATAGTTGCGTGTGATTCTGCAAGTTACAATAGATGGAGAAGCAAACAGAAATTTTCCATTCTTCTGTCTGCTTTTCCGTGGAATAACTTAGTATATCGTGCGGTAGATATGGAGATACTCCTCTATGTGCCGTTGCCACGAATAGGATGTGGCATAGCGGAATGCGGCCTCCAGTCGTGCAGGTGTGGCGCTCTCAATGGCGGAGGCAATCAGTGCGGCAGACTCTTCGGCGGGGTAGTTCACAGGGAAGAAAGTTACATGGCTGCTGCCTATCTCCACCAGGCTGGTTTCGCGTGAACAGATCACGGGCTTGCGGAATAGCATACCCTCCAATACGGGCAACCCGAAGCCTTCGAACAGCGACGGAAATACAAAGGCAGCGCAATGCCGATAGAGCCATACCCGCTCTGCGGGCGATACAATGCCGAGCAGGTGCACATTGGTAATGCCTTCGTCGGCTATCTTGTGACGAATAAACTGCGCATAGTCCGTGTCGTCTTTCCCGGCGATATAGAGTTGATACTGAGGCATGTAGCGCATCATGTCGAGCAGAACATGGAAGTTTTTCTTCTCTTTGCATTCGCCGATACTGAATAGGAATGGTTGCTCTGTATTGACGGAAGCGGGTTGCTGCTCCGGTTGTTGGTCAATGCGCTCGATTCCGTTATATACTACTTGCACTTCCTTGCCGTGGAGTCGCATATATCGCTCTGTTTCGATGGCAGCAAAGCGAGAGATGCACACAATGCGGTCGGCACGGTCCACTTTTTTCTGTATCATCAAGATATATTTTGCCACCTTGCCGCCGTGTTTTTCGTACACGAAATTGAAATCGTGGATGGTCAGCACATAGTGGCGTGCAAATGGACGGAAGCGGGACAACTGATGGATGGCGTGCCATACATCGAAGCGAATCCCCGTCAGGAACGGGAATACACGCAATATCTTGCGGGCTTGTATATAGCGCACTTTGTTGCCAAACGCTCCGACAAAAGATTTCGGAACGAGCAGATAGATGGTTTCTCCCTCGACAGGGGTATAGGTATCGCGAAAATAGTATCCATAGTTGAGGGCTACTTGCCCCAACCCGCAGTTGACATTCTTGAGAATGGATAAGTCAATGAGTATCTTCATAAATAGCAAGAATACGGTGGTTCTACAAGGTATGATAGACTTCCAATAGATTGTGTGCGACGGCGTCGTCGGAGAATTTCTCCGCTTGCTTCAGCCCACGCTGCTTGAGGTCGGTGCGCAGCGCCTCGTCCGTGAGCAGGCGTTGGAGTTGTAGTCCGATGGCAATCGGGGCGTTGGGGTCTGCATAGAGTGCAGCCTCCCCGCCTGTTTCCTCGAAGCACGAGCCTGTCGAGGTCAGCACAGGTGTGCCGACGCACATTGCCTCCAGTATGGGAATCCCAAATCCCTCATAGAGAGAAGGATAAACCAAACACTCTGCCCCTTTGTAGAGTGCGGGGAAGTCTGCAAACGACACTCCGTGAAGCATAGTGAGTCGCACGCCCAAGCGCTCCGCCAAGGCACGCATCTGTTCGGCATATTTGCTCTTTCCCCCTACCACTACCAAAGGTAAATCGATATGTGCCTCTGCCATGGCGTAGAGCAAGTTGCGCAGATTCTTGCGGGGCTCGATGGCCCCCACATCGATGATGTATCGGTCGGGCAAACCGTACTTCTCCTTAGCCGTTTCTATTGCTGTGTCCGACACGGGCTGACGGAATAGATTGCTGCAGCCCTGATAGACCACCCGAATCTTCGCCTCGTCGGCATTGAAGAATCGGATGAGATCCCGCTTGGTTTGCTCCGAGATAGCGATAATGCGGGTGGCATGGTCGCAGGCGTATTGCACTTTGCGGGAGAAAATCCGACGGTAGGTCGGGCTGTATAGTTCGGGGTAGCGCACGAATATGGTGTCGTGCATCGTGACTATCGTCTTTGTGGCGGTGCTATGAATACCAAATGGCAACTCCCCCGACAGCCCGTGGTAGATGTCGATGTGTTGCTCGCTTAGGTCGCTCAGGCAGCCCCAACTCCGCCATAGTGCGGGGAACGCATTCCAAATCCCTTTCGGAGCGACCACCGTACCACAAGCGGGGCGGAACAAGTCGGTAGGCTGCCCGAAATAGAAGTATTCGTTTTCCGGTGCATAGTGAGTCAGCAGCCGAATCGTATCTCGGCTGTAGTTGCCCAATCCTCGGGAGTTATGGTAGGCGCGTTTGGCGTCGAAGGCTATTCGTTTGGGTGTATTCATTGTTCGATATTGCTATACTCAGCACGCTTATTTTGCCGTAAGCGTTTGCATAATGGTTTGTGTAACGGCTTGTGCTTGTCGGGTTCGCTCCGGGCAGGCATTCACCTCCATAATCGGTTGATTAACAGCCGCATCAATTATCACCGCTCCCGTAGTGTCCAATAGGGCAAAACCGTCCACAAAGTTATAATAGGCAAAGGGAATGGTGTTGGGCGCAAGGATGTCTTTGGCAAACACAAACTCGGATGCATCCAGTCCCATTTGGTGTAGTAGGGTAGGTACCCAGTCTATCTGTGAGGCCAGCGTCGAGATAGTGTGTGGGCGGCGTATTGCACCTCCCACCATCACGAGCGGAATCTTGTAGCGCAAGGTGTCGTAGTTTTGCATACCGTCGGGGTAGGGGAATCCGTGGTCTGCCACCATCACCACCACGGTGTTGTCCCACGAGGGGGCGTTGCGAAGCGAATCTACAAAAGCCCCCAAACAACTATCGCTGTAAGCAATGGCGTTCAGATAGGGATGCTCCAAGTGGTGGTAATCTACCTCGAACGGTTCGTGGCTCGAGAGGCTGAGAATCACATCAAAACAAGGTACCGCCCCGTTCTGTCGTTCCCGTATGTCCTTTGCGGCATAGTCGAACAGAATATGGTCAGGCACGCCCCACTTGCTGAGTCGTTGCGAGATGGGAAAATCATGGTCGGATACCCGCTGCTCAAAGCCGCCGTCCACCAGATACGAGCGCATGTTGGTAAAGTCCTCGTCACCGCCGTAGTAGAATTTCAGGTCGTATCCGTTTTGTTTGAGTACTTGCCCAATCTGTGGCAGGCGTTGCGAGACCGAAGGAATGGTCATCACCGAGGTCGTGGCGCAGCCGGGGAAAGCGCTCAACACCGCCATCACGCCTCGGTCGGTGCGGTAACTGTTGGCATAGACATGGTCGAAATACACTCCTTCTTTCGTGAATCGCTGCATATTGGTCATCGCAGGCAGCGCGTTGGCGGAGAAACTCTCCAGTATACACAGCACAATATGCGGGCGTTGTGTGGTAAATAGCGGCTCCTCGTAGTGCGGAATCGAGTCCGTCGCAGGGTGCAGTTGTGCGAAATAGGTTTGGCACTCCTCGTCGGACATATAGTGGTATCGTTCCGTGTTCAGTGTGTTTTCGCTCAGCGACTCCACCACATTGAATATCGGATTGACGGCAGCCAGGTTCAGCACTCGGTTCTCCGAGTAATAGACCCGCCCCGTGTTCATGGTCGAAACGGTCACGCTGCCGCGAATGGGCAAGAATAGCAGTGCCGTCAATAGGAATAGCGCCACGGTGCTGCCCGTTTTGTGCCATATCCCATTGATGGGTTGCAGTGGTGAGCAGAACAACCGACGATAGAGTACCCACCATACGGCGTAGAGCACCGCAAAAAGTACAGCGCCTAAGCACCACAGCCACCACGGTGCGCAGGCCAGCACCTCGTTGGGCGATTGCAGATAGTCGAATATATCTTTGTCGATATGGTAGCCCCAACTCGGGAAACAACCGTTGTCGCCGATGACGGTAATCAGCGCAATGGCAAGAATAATCCCCGTGTAGATATGTGTAATCGGTTTTACCACCTTTGTCGGTGCCCAACAACTGATGCAGAGCAGCAGCCCGAACACCAGCGTAATATATCCCGCCACGCTCAAGTCCAATGGCAGCCCGTGCCAAGGCACCAGGAACCAATCTTGCCACGAGACACTGCCTATCAGGTTGTGCTGCCAGAGCATAAACAAGGGCTTTTGCACCATAAAGAATACAACCCAATAGAGATAATATCTGATAAACGATAGAAAACGCTCTTTCATATTTACAAAGCAATTTTTATGGAAGTCCCTTAGAAATCAACCGTATAGGTGGCTAATATGCCGGTTGGAACATTGAGAATAATAGACGAACGCTTGGCTTGTGGAATATCCTGAACAAAAGCAAACTCTGCCAAATCGTTGCAGAAATCCCACATATTGTAGCATTCCACTTTGAGGCGCATCCCGATGTCTTTTACCGACCAAGTCGCTTGGGCGTGCAGGTCGCACATATACCAAGCGCCGTGGCGAGTACCGAAATTGCCGTCGGTGGGGTTTGTCCCGCGCGACTCGTAGGGTAAGATAGCCACTTGTCCGTCTTTTTGGTAGTAGCGATAGGCGGTGAAGGGCTTCCCGTCCGTCCATTTGATGGTGAGTCCCGCTTGCACCCATTTGCAGATATTGTACGACAAGTAGAAGCGAGCCACATAGCCTTTGTCCAGGTCGAGTCGTCCCACGCCCGGGTATTGCCCGCTTTGGTTCTGCACCACATTCGTGGTGTTGGGGTTTGCCGTGGTCTCCGACAGCACGCCGAGCGTGTTGCTGTTCGCTCCGTTGCCGAGCCCTGTGTAGCCGGCAGCCTGCATCGATTGCCAGCTGAGGCTGACCATTACTTTGCGCCCCGTGTAGGTGTAGCGTGTCAGTTGCGAGAAGAAGTATGGCGTGTTGAGCAGCCCGTTGCTGCCAAAAGAAGGCGTGTAGCCCACCTCGTAATTTTTTACCCCTGCATTCTGATAGAATACATTGAGTTCGCCTTCTTGTTGATAATATCCATAGTCCTCGGTTTCGCCCTTGTAGTAGGTGTGCCACACATCAAAATACTTCTTGTAGTTGTTTTGTAGCACTATCTCGTGTCGCCCGCCCCGCTTGTCCTCAAAGTGAAAGCGAATCGGTATGTTCACTTCGATATACGAAGTCTGCCGCAGGTTCTTCTTGTAGGAGTGATGGCGCCCGCCTGTGGTGGCAAACAATTCGTCGGTGCCGGCATAGTAGATGTTGGCGTTCATGTAGTCGTCTGAGAAGTAGCGGAGATAGTCCGTAGTGTAGGGGAGACGGTTGTAGTCTGCCGACAGCCCCGCCTCAAACCATTTGCAGGGGTGAAAATCCAGCCCCACGCCTGCCTGTACATTTGGGCTTACTTTGCTTTTGTTGCGGAGTAGTATAGCATCTAAGGTGAAGTCGGCGTGTCCCGTCAGCGTGAACCACGAAACAGGGGCGTAATGTGCTTTGAGTCCCACCGTGTTCTCCAGTAGCCCCCCCGTGTAAGCATTGCTGGTCCATTCGTACCGATAGAGGTCTTTGGGCAGGCTATCTACAGGCGACTGCAGATAGATCGAGTTGCTGAATTGGGTGGCTTCGGGGCTGAAATGTACCAGCGAGTTGTAGGCATCGACAAAGACGGACAGCCACGGCAGTACGGGCTGTTCATAGTTTACCGCCCAACTGAGAATATGCGTATTTCCGTCGGCTACCCATGGA
Source organism: bacterium (assembly GCA_963591775.1). Classification (GTDB taxonomy): domain Bacteria; phylum Bacteroidota; class Bacteroidia; order Bacteroidales; family Paludibacteraceae; genus Colicola. Next base: position 32,796 of record CAVATM010000015.1, on the reverse strand, counting down.
GAGAAACTCTCGCCGTCTTGGTCAATGATATTTTTGCTGAACGAGCGGTCGTTGTGGTGGGTCACATTTGTCTCCCAAGTCAGCCCCGTCGTGAGGTACTTTTCCCGAAGGAACACCGAACCAACATACGATTTCAGGTCATACACTTCGTTGTAGTTATACAGATTCTCGCTGCCCGCATCCGAGCGTCCCGAGAAGTTGAGCCGATAGCCCACCTGCCGTCCCGCTTTGCTCGCCCCGATAGGGAAGTAACCATCTGCTTGCACTTTGTAGTATGGTGTGGCGTAGAGTGGGTCATCCACCATGATTCCCTGCTGGTTCTCCTTTGTGATGAGTCTTTGTCCATAAGCAGCGTATAGATGTTGATAGTATGGATTTCCCTTACGGTCATGGAAGGTATATCCTGCATCCACCGTTCCTGCCCCTATCTGGTGCCGACGCTCCGTGATATGTTTGTAGGCGTCGGCGCTTTCGACAGCGGAGCGGTGCGTTATATTGATAATTTCTTTCGTTACCAATGCAGGGGCACCGTTGCCTACTTGCCCGAAGTTGTAGGTTGCCTGCACATAGTTGCGTGCGGTGGTATCTCTGTCGAAATACATCTGTGCGCGATGTATATCCATACGTAGGTCGTATTGCTGCATATTAGGCATATAGTAGGTGCTGCCCGGTTGGAAGCGGTCATCTGCCCGCATACCGTCTATGTAGTAGCGATTGGCGGTGCAAGGCAGCCCGTCAATGGCAAATGTAATGCGCTCCGGCAACCACCACTGTCCGGTAGCCATTGTCTCGTATATTGTGTGGTCGCTCAGTGCTTCTAAGTAGTAAGGCAGGTCGCTGCGGTGATACCATTTGCGGAAGAACTCCGCCGACACCGAGTCCATCCCCGCCATATTGGTGTACGGCACATCCGCCTGCGCCCCCCCCCCCGTCGCTCCCTCCGAATTCTGGCTTGTATTTGTGTATGGAACATAAGCTCGTTCTTCAGTAGATACCGAGTCCGTGCTTGTCTTATGGGTGTTAGGTACACCTGTTGCCCACACCGTGGAGCCTGGATTCCCGAAGCAACACCATAGGAACTCCCCAAATCCCCATAGGCAGACCATTACCCATCGTCTGCTTATCCCCTGTCTGCCTGCTAATTGCTTCCTATCTGCAATCCACATTCTATCTGCTAACCACTTGTGCATTCTCATTGCTTTGTTTTCTTGTATTTGAGTATGTCGATACGATAGGCTAACCCGATACGCACTTGGTGGAACGGATAGTCCTTGATGCCGTATTGATAGGTAAGGTAGGGTTCAAAGTCGCGTATATGCCCCGCGAGTGTGGCCTTGATACTCATGGGGCGGTCGCCGTACTTCTCCCATCCCACATAGCCGCCCCAAGTCGTACGGAGCGATACATATTCCGTCTTGACGAGCATCTGTAGTCCGTACATCACAGCATCGTTCTGTCTGCCGTTGTCGGTCTGCCAGCATAGGAAGCCGGCGCTACCCGCAAAGCGCAGTTCCACGACGGCATTCCCAGGGTCTGCATAAGGAAAGGTCTTGCCCTGTCCGAAGTAGAGCGACTTTCCGATAGCCAGATCGAAGAAGTAGCCGGGGTCGTCGTATTGGCGTGCTTTCTCGAATCCGCCCCCGCTCGCGGTCTTCATAGCAGCACGCAATACAATATCAGGGGCGTACTTGCGGGCTTTGAGCAACTGAATGTCGGTTGATATATAGACATCGCCCGCCTCGTGTCCGCTCATAGCTACTGTGTCCTGCAGGCGGCACTCGCGCTGACGCTCCGGCGTCATACGGTACCACTCGGTGACCGGTATCCAAAGTGTGAGGTTTACTCGGTCGGTAAAGAGCGGAATGTAGGCACGCGCAAAGAGGTCGGCTGTCTGATCCTTCTTGAAACCGAAATAGCCGTCCCCCGCCAATTCGAGGCGGAGACGGCTCTCTGTACGACCATCCAGCATATCGGGTATGGGGAATGCATTCGGCCCAAAGTAGTAGGGGGCTATCCCCGTCGGGCGGCTGTAATCGGATCGCTCGATAGGGACAAGGGGCTCCTCATTGGCTCGAGCGGATAGGCTGATGGTCAGCAGTATGAACAATAGGTACTTGCGCAAGGGGTATGTCTGATTTTTCTATGGAGTTTCTATAGAGTTCTTATAGAGTTTCTGTGGAATTCCTATAGAATTTTTATAGAGTTCCTTCGGGAGTGGTTCGGGATTTCTCTCAAAGTTGCTTCTAAAATGGTACGGTATTTAGCCGAATAGATTCTTGAAAAAGTTCTTTTTGTCGGCGGCACCCGGTACGATATTCGGACTCGACTGCAACTGCTCGATTAACTTCTTCTCGTCGCGCGACAACTTCTCCGGAATATAGACTCCTACATTGATGAGCAAATCGCCCATGCCCGTTTGGCGTCCGTACTGGTCGATGCCGGGCAGACCTTTGCCACGCATACGCAATACCTTACCTGGCTGCGTGCCCGGCGTGATGGTAATTTTGGCACTGCCACTAAGCGTCGGTATCTGAACTTGTCCGCCTAAGATAGCGGTTGGCATATCGAGCAATAGATTGTAAACCAAGTCATTGCCGTCACGCACAAAGTCCTTGTGCTCTTCCTCCTCGATAAGCACCAACAAGTCGCCTGCCACGCCGCCGTGAGGGGCTGCATTTCCCTTGCCGTGCACGGTGAGTTGCATTCCGCCCGCTACGCCAGAAGGGATGTTGATAGCAATCTCTTCTTCGTCACGCACAACGCCTTCGCCTTGGCATTTGGGACACTTGTTTTTGATGACCCGTCCCTCTCCATGGCAGGTCGGGCATTCCTCTTGGACTTGCATCATGCCGAATATGCCACGCTGCGAGCGTACGACACGCCCGGTTCCCTTACAGGTAGGGCATGTTTCGCCTGCACCGCCGTCGGCGCTACCCGTTCCGTTGCAGGTGTGGCAAGGTACGAGTTTGCGTATCTTGATTTTCTTTTCTGTACCGGTGGCAATCTCCTCCAAGGTCAGTTTGATTTTAACACGCAAGTCGGAACCACGGCGAACACGCTGCCCGCCACGCGAACTGCGGCTTCCTCCACCAAACAAGTCGCCCAAATCGAAGCCTGCACCGCCAAAGATGTCGCCAAATTGTGAGAATATGTCTTCCATAGACATTCCTTGTCCGCCGCCAAATCCGCCTGCTCCGCCCATGCCGGCATGTCCGAACTGGTCGTAACGCTGACGCTTCTGCGGGTCGGACAGCACCTCGTAGGCCTCGGCAGCCTCCTTGAATTTTTCTTCGGCCTCTTTGTCACCCGGGTTCTTATCGGGGTGATATTGTATCGCTTTCTTGCGGTACGCTTTCTTTATTTCATCGGCTGTAGCGGTCTTCTCGACCCCTAATACCTCGTAGTAATCTCTTTTTTCTGCCATTTGTTCAACTAATAATTAACAAGTAATATATGTAAGTGGAATGATGTTCTTATTTTGCGATATAGGACACTATTAATTCATCATTCATAATTCGTCATTACCACTATTCTCCGACAACGACTTTGGCAAAACGGATAACCTTGTCGCCGAGTTTGTAGCCCTTCTGCGTGCAATCGATGACTTTTCCCTTCTTGTCTTCGCCGGCGGCAAAGGTGGTAATCGCCTCGTGCTCATCGGTGTTGAAATCAGCATCCTTGGTCTCGATGGCGTGGATGTTGTGCTTGTCGAGGAAGGAAATGAACTTCTGGTGGATAAGGTCGATACCCTCACGCAGGCTCGATACATCTTCTGTCTTGTGCATTGCGTCGGACGCACGCTCGAAATCGTCCACCAAAGAGAGCATCTCGGTGAAAATCTTCTCGCCGGCTGTCTCCATCAAACTGAGTTTCTCCTTCTGGGTGCGGCGGCGATAGTTGTCATACTCTGCCATCATACGCAGGTTCTTGTCCTCCAACTCGGCGACACGAGCACGGAGCGTCTCGATCTCCTTGGCTTGCTCCTCGGTGAGGTTCGATTCTGCGGCGGCAGTGTCCGCTGCATCTGACTCGGTTTGTGCCGCATCGGTAGCGTCTACCTTCGGGGCAGCTTCGGGATTTTGAGCATTTTCGGGCTGTTCTGCCTGTGCTGTTTGCTCTACTTTTTGTGCGTCGTTCTTCTCCACTGTATTTTCTTCCATGTGATTGTTTTTATGTTTCTTACTCATTGTTGTTACTCCTTTTTTAGGTCGGCACCATTGCCTTATGTGGGTAGTCAATCTATGTGCCAAAGGGACGATATGTGCCATTTTGTCATAGTATTGTCATGCAGTCACGCAGGTTTGGCACAATATAGGTCGCATCGTGGCGCTGCGCTTCTGTGGTCTCTTTGTTCCACACCCAAATAGAATCGATGTCTGCTGCCTTAGCGCCTGCGATGTCGCTCGTATAACTGTCGCCTATCATAACCACCTCGCTCGGTTGCAAGTCCAGCAGTTCGGCGCGATTCGCCTCGATGGCACGTTGGAAAATTTCCGGCTGAGGCTTTTGGATATTCACTTCCTCACTCAAAATGACATGCTTGAAGTAGGTGGCAAGCCCCGTGTGCTCCACCTTGTGGTATTGGCACTCGAGAAAGCCGTTGCTCACGATGGTGAGCGGGTAGCGGGCAGCCAAATAGCGCACTACCTCTTCGGCGTCCGGCATCAAGGTGCAGTACGCATTTGTGAGATAGACATACTCATCGGCCATGCGTTTTGCCATCTCTCGCAGCGGTGTGGGGGCAAGTTGGGTCTCTATCCCCATCTGGTGGCAAAGCGGGTAGAGAAAATGGTCGAGATAGAGAAAGTCTTTGGTGACTTGCCCCTTGCCATACAGCACCCAAAGGTCGCTGTTATGCGCATTGTATTTAGCGAACCACTCGTCGAAAGAATCGAACCACTCCGACAAGTGGTATTTGTCGTATAATTCTTGCTGCGACTTGTGGGCAACACCCATCCAGTCGCCTACGGTGTCATCCCAATCGATAAAAACGGCGCGATACATTGATGCAATGTGTAAATTTTTAGGAATGATGTATTTAGAACAATGTTTGCTGGTTGTTCGTGGGGTAGGGCGTTTTGTGCAGGTGCTTGTACGCCAACTCGGTAACCTCACGACCACGGGGGGTGCGCTTGATGAAGCCCTCCTTGATAAGGTACGGCTCGTACACATCTTCGATGGTGCCTGCGTCCTCACCCATAGCCGTGGCGATGGTGTTCAATCCGACGGGGCCACCTTGGAACTTGTCGATGATGGTGCAGAGCAATTTGTTGTCTATTTGGTCGAGCCCAAAGGTATCGATATTGAGCGCCTCCAACGCATATTGTGCGATGTCCAAATCGATGGCACCGTTGCCTTTGACCTGCGCAAAGTCCCGCACACGGCGCAACAGCGCATTGGCGATACGGGGCGTTCCACGACTGCGACGGGAAATCTCGCTTGCCGCTTTGCTGTCGATAGCGACCCCGAGAAGACCTGCACTACGGGTGACAATACCCGCAAGTACATCGGCATCGTAGTACTCGAGGTGGCAGTTGATACCAAAACGAGCACGAAGCGGCGAGGTGAGCAGACCCGATCGTGTGGTGGCGCCGATAAGAGTAAAACGATTGAGGTCTATCTGTATGGTGCGGGCAGATGGACCCTTATCGATCATAATATCAATACGATAGTCCTCCATGGCGGAATAGAGGTACTCCTCCACCACAGGCGAGAGACGGTGTATCTCGTCGATGAAAAGGACATCGTTCGGTTCGAGGCTGGTGAGTAACCCCGCCAAGTCGCCGGGTTTGTCCAGCACAGGGCCGGAAGTAATCTTGAACCCTACGCCCAACTCGTTGGCTATGATATTGCTCAAGGTCGTTTTGCCCAAGCCCGGAGGACCGAAAAGCAACACATGGTCGAGGCTCTCGCCACGAAGTTTCGCTGCCTCGACAAAGATGCGAAGGTTGCTCACCACCTTGCTCTGTCCCGCAAAGTCGGCAAAACGAAGCGGGCGAAGGGCATTGTCCTGCTCCTTCTCGGTCATCTGTTGGCGTATATCAAACTCGCTCACTGTTTCGAATTATGAATTATGAATTAAGAATTGTCCTACAGGTTCGTTGGTCTCAAACATTGAACAGTCGCAGGGAGAGGGCTACTCTTTTATAGCTTTGTGCATTGTGCGAAGAGTTCTTCTAAGTCAGGTATGTCTTCGATGCGTTTGTCGGCTCGGATTTGCCCGTGACTCAGTATGATAACACGGTCGCACATCTCACGGACTTCTTGCAGAATATGCGTCGAGAGAATGACCGTGTGGTCGTGGCTCAGGGAGCGAATCAAGGCGCGTATCTCGATCAGTTGGTTCGGGTCAAGACCCGTTGTCGGCTCGTCGAGTATCAGTAGCTCGGGGTTGCCTAACATCGCCTGCGCCAATCCTACCCGCTGACGATAGCCCTTGCTCAGACTGCCGATACGCTTGTGGCGCTCCGGGGTAAGGCCCACTTTGTCAATCAGCGTTTCGACCATAGCGGATATATTTTTGTGCGATGTGTAAGGAAGGGTCAGACCTCCCATAAAACGAAGATATTCTGTGATATACATCTCGTCGTAGAGAGGGTTTTGCTCGGGCAAGTAACCGATGTGCTCAGGGACATGCAGCACTGTCGTGGCATCGGACGAGGCGCGGTCGCAGTCCCATACACCGGTGAGTATCTTCATTAGTGTGGATTTGCCCGCACCGTTAGGGCCTAACAGCCCGACGACCTCGCCTGTAGATATGGACAAAGTGAGGTCGTGCAATACATGTTGCCGGCCGATGTGCTTGTTGAGATGTTCGATTTGTACTGACATACCAAAATGGAGCTATAGGCTCAATAAAGCTCGCAAAGGTACAATAAAAATACGAGATATGCAAAAACGGAGGCATTTAGAGGGGATAGTAGGGAATTTGAAGAGTAAAATGATAGGGGTAATTTTATTGGGTTGCGGGGGAGGATTTGCACATTTGCACAAAAAGCAGTACTTTTGCAGTCCCAAAAATAGGGAACGAAATAAAAAACGGGAAAACAACCTACTACAATAGGGTAACGAAATAAAAAACAGAAAAAGGGACTATGAGTCTTTTGTTAGAAATACGAAATCTGCATGCTACTATAGCGGGGAAGGAAATACTTAAAGGAGTGAACCTGACCATAAACGAAGGTGAAGTGCATGCCATAATGGGACCGAACGGTGCCGGTAAATCAACCTTGAGCGCTGTGCTGACAGGAAATCCTGCCTACGAAGTGACTGCGGGAGAGGTGCTGCTGCACGGCAAAGACCTGCTTGCTATGCCTGCCGAACAACGAGCACGCGAAGGGGTGTTCTTGAGTTTCCAATATCCGGTGGAAATTCCGGGTGTGAGCATGGTGAACTTTATGCGTACTGCCGTCAATGAGAAACGGAAATACGAAGGAAAACCAATGCTGACCGCCAAAGAATTTCTCGCACTGATGCGCGAAAAACGGGCGTTGCTCGAAATGGCGGACAAACTGAATAACCGCTCGGTGAACGAGGGCTTCTCGGGAGGCGAGAAAAAGAAAAACGAGATATTCCAAATGGCCATGTTGGAGCCTTGCTTGTCGATCCTCGACGAGACAGATTCCGGGCTGGATATTGATGCACTGCGCATTGTGGCTGACGGCGTGAACAAACTGAAAACGGCTCAAAATGCACAGATTGTGATTACGCACTATCAGCGTTTGCTCGACTACATAGTGCCCGATTTTGTGCATGTGTTGGCAGATGGGCGTATCGTGAAAACGGGTACGAAAGAATTGGCGTTGGAATTGGAGGAAAAAGGCTATGAATGGATCGAACATATCCAATAAGACAGCGGTGGAACCCATAGTGGTACACGCAGGGGAAGTCTATGAGCGGGTGTATCTGAATGCACCCTCGCTGGACTTGCATTTTGTGCAAGAAGAAGGCTCGACACTGCGGCTGCATATACTGAACCTCTACTCGGCACTATCAGAATCGGTACAAAAGCAGTTGGCTGATGGAATAGAGGAAAAGATAGAGTTTGCGCCTGCGGCACCTGTAGTGAATACCATATCCGTGGAACAGGTGGGCAAACAATGCAAAACGGAACTATACGGATTGGCTTTCTTGAACGGACAAGAGCAGGTGTCCACCTCGACGCATGTACATCATGCTATAGGAGAAGGAGAGAGTCAACAATTGATAAAATTTGTGTTGGATGGGGAATCGAAAGGCGAGTTTTTCGGTGAACTGAAAATTGCTCCGGATGCACAAAAGACTTCGGCCCACCAGACCAGCCGAAACCTGCTGCTGAGCCGTACGGCAACGATGCGCACTCGGCCGCAACTGGAGATCTATGCAGACGATGTGAAGGCTACCCACGGCGCCAGTACGGGACAACTGGATGAAAGTGCTCTATTCTATATGCAACAGCGCTGTCTGAGCGAGCAGACGGCACGCCAACTGCTGGTGGGGGCATTTATGAAAGATATTGTGGAGACAATACCCGATATGGCCTTGAGAGAAAAATTAGTGGAGGCGATTGATGGCGTAGTCGAATAGACTGAGAAGGCTATCCTTGGTAGGAGAGTCGCGGAAGACAGAGAGTACTTCGGCGACTCTCTTTTTGTAGTCGTACATCTGACGAGTGGCATATTCGACACCCTGATAGCGCATGACAAAGGTCTTGATTTCCTGCTCGGCTTTCTCCGGATTGATATGCGGGTCTTGGTTTGCCAATGCCTCGCCAACGGCACGGATATGGTCTGCCTCCTCTTGGGGCGCACGGCGAAGCGAAACGATGAGCGGAAGTGTGACCTTGCCGTCACGAATGTCGTTCATGGTGGGTTTGCCTAACTCCTCGTTGTCGGAATAGTCGAACACATCATCTTTGATTTGGAAACACAAACCGAACAGGCGCCCATATTCACGCAGCGCACTGCGTAGACGGGGTGTAGTACCCGCCGACTCGGCACCAGCCTCTGTGCAGGCTTGAAACAATTTGCCCGTCTTCTGCTCGATGACACGATAGTACTGCTCCTCGGAAATCCACATGGTGTCGTTGGCGTGGAGCTGCAGCAACTCGCCGGAAGAGAGAGATTGCCCCAAATCAGACACGATGTCAAGAATTTTGGAGTTGCGCAATTCGGACACAATGCCGATGACCCGTGCCAACATATAGTCGCCTGCCAAAATGGCCACCTTGTTCGACCAACGCTCATGAACGGCTTCTGCGCCGCGTCGGGTGGGGGAACTATCTACAACATCATCATGCAGCAGCGAAGCGGTATGCAACAACTCTAACGCAACAGCGGTCTTGAGGGTCTTGTCGGTGGGCTCGTTGCACATTTGAGCGGCCAAAAGAACCAACATGGGACGAAGCTGCTTGCCACGCTGCACGGCGACATAACTCAAAACAGAATTGAGCGTTTGCGCCTCCGTTTGCATGGTCGATTCGTATAATTTCTCGAACGCCAAGAACGACTTCTCGATGGGTTTCCGTATCTGCTGAAGGGTATTCACTATGGTTTGTGTTGTTGGATGTTGTGAATGGTTTGCTTTGGAAGCGCGGCTGCCGTCTCTTGCCGTTGGGGAATACGCACAATACCGCTCTCTACAAAAACGGCTGCAAAGGTACGCAAAAATGACGGAATACACAATAAAATAGGCGTATAGATTACTATTTCAGGGGGTAAGCATTTTGTTTTCCGACAAAAATGTTGTACCTTTGTGCGCTTAAAATGAACGGAAGACAGGACAAAAACAGGTAAGAGTAGGCCGTCAGACCGTTGATAGTGAACAAAAAAGTAATACAACAAAAAGATACTAACCATCCATGCTCTCGAACGCAGAACAACAAGAGATACTTCGCCGTCGCACTTTTGCGATTATTTCACACCCCGATGCCGGTAAAACGACCCTGACAGAGAAACTATTGCTCTATGGAGGTGCTATCCATGTGGCAGGAGCGGTGAAGTCGAACAAGATACGCAAGACGGCTACCTCGGACTGGATGGAGATAGAGAAACAGCGTGGTATCTCGGTGGCTACCTCCGTAATGGGATTCGACTATGAAACGACGGAGAACTTACCGAAAGAGGGACGAGTAGAGTCGGGACTGGTTCGGTATCATATCAATATCTTGGATACCCCGGGCCACCAAGATTTTGCGGAAGATACTTTCCGTACACTGACCGCTGTGGATTCGGTCATCATTGTGATTGATGCCGCAAAAGGTGTGGAGACGCAGACACGCCGCCTGATGCAGGTGTGTCGTATGCGCAAAACGCCCGTGATGGTGTTTGTCAACAAAATGGACCGAGAAGGCAAGGACCCGTTTGATTTGCTGGACGAGATAGAATCGGAACTTGGCATTCATGTACGCCCGCTATCGTGGCCTATCAATAGCGGCCAACGGTTCAAAGGGGTGTACAACCTCTATCAGTCGACCCTCGACCTATATCAGCCCGACAAGACGCATGTGACAGAGTCGCTTCGGTTCGACGATATCAACGATCCGCAAATCACGGCGCTGGTGGGCGATAAAGATGCGGAGAAACTGCGAGAAGATATAGAGATGATAGCGGGGGTATATAATCCCTTCTCGCAGGAGGATTATCTTGCGGGCGAATTGGCTCCCGTGTTCTTCGGCTCGGCACTGAATACTTTCGGCGTGAAAGAACTGTTGGAATGCTTTGTGCGCATTGCGCCTTCGCCACGCTCGGTGCAGGCAGAAGAGCGTACGGTGGAACCCATGGAGGACAAGTTTACGGGCTTCTGCTTTAAGATTCACGCCAATATGGACCCGAATCACCGCTCGTGTATTGCGTTCTTCAAGATATGCTCCGGCAAATTTGAGCGCAATGTATATTATAAACATGTTCGCAAAAATCAGCAGATGCGTTTCTCTTCGCCTACCTGTTTTATGGCACAACGCAAGGAGACGGTTGACGAAGCGTACGCAGGCGATATTGTCGGTCTGCCCGATACGGGGAACTTCAAAATTGGCGACACACTGACGGCGGGCGAGAATCTGCACTTCAAGGGGCTGCCGTCTTTCTCGCCTGAGATGTTTAAGTATATCGAAAACGCCGACCCGATGAAGCAAAAGCAACTCGACAAGGGCGTGAGCCAACTGATGGACGAGGGCGTGGCGCAACTCTTTGTCAGCCAAATGAACGGGCGCAAGATAATCGGAACGGTCGGACAACTGCAGTTTGAGGTGATACAGTATCGCTTGGAGCATGAATATCAGGCAAAATGCCGCTGGGAAAGTCTGCAGATGTACAAGGCGTGCTGGATAGAGAGCGATGATGCGGAGGAACTCGCCACCTTTAAGAAACGGAAAGCACAATATATGGCAACCGACAAAGACGGACGGGATGTGTTTATGGCAGACTCGGCGTATGTGCTGCAAATGGCGCAGAACGACTACAAACATATTCTGTTCCATTTTACCAGCGAATTCTAGTTCAGACAATAATGAGAATGTATAACCGAATACATATCATTCCTAATTCTTAAATTCTAATTCATATATACATGAAACACATTACGGGGCGGTTAATACTGCTGAATTTTTTGGAGTTCGCCGTTTGGGGCGCGTATCTGACATCGATGGGAACCTACCTTGCGGGGCATGGGCTCGCCAAGCATATCGGTGGGTTCTATTCTATACAGGGTATCGTGAGTCTGATGATGCCTGCACTGATGGGTATTGTCGCAGACCGCTGGATTCCGGCGCAAAAACTGCTTAGCCTCTGCCATGCCGTGGCCGGTGCATTCATGATAGGTGCGGGTATCTATGGTATTGCGTACGGAGATAATATTCAATTTGCTCCGCTTTTTGCACTCTATACCATTTCTGTGGCGTTCTATATGCCGACGCTTGCGCTTAACAATTCGGTGGCATTTACGGCACTTGAGAAAGCAGGCAAAAATATCGATACGGATTTTACGCCCGTGCGCGTGTTTGGAACGGTCGGATTTATCGTTACAATGTGGGTGGTGGATCTGTGCGGATTCCAACCGACCAGTCTGCAGTTTATCGTGAGTGGTGGGTTGAGTATCGTGATGGCACTCTATGCACTGACGATGCCTGCTTGCCCTGTGAAAGGCAAGGTGGCTGCACAATCGGTAACGGAGGCACTCGGACTGCAAGCATTCGGACTATTCAAGCAGAAGAAAATGGCGATTTTCTTCATTTTCTCGATGTTGCTCGGTATGTGCCTGCAGGTGACCAATAGTTACGCAAACCCATTCATAACGAGTTTCGGGGCGATAGATGAGTTCGCCGATACCTTTGGTGTGCAGCATGCGAACATTCTGATTTCTATCTCGCAAATCTGCGAGGCACTCTGTATCTTGGCGATTCCGTTCTTCCTGAAACGCTATGGCATCAAAAATGTTATGTTGATGGCTATGTTTGCGTGGGTGCTGCGCTTTGGACTGTTCGGACTGGGTAACCCCGGCTTCCCCGGCGTGCTGCTCTTTGTGCTGAGTTGTATTGTGTACGGCTTTGCGTTCGACTTCTTCAATATCTCTGGCGGTATGTATGTGGACCAAGAAGTGCGCCTGTCGGAGCGGTCGAGTGCGCAAGGACTCTTTATGATGATGACCAACGGTTTGGGGGCTACCATCGGGACTCTTTCGGCACAAGCCATTGTGAACCACTTTGTCTATTCTGATGCGGTTAGTGCACAAGGACCGATAGCGGTATGGCAAGGTTGGCAGACCAGTTGGTATATCTTTGCGGGTTTTGCATTGGTGGTAGCTGTTGCTTTCTGGGTGATATTCCCCAAAACAAAGAATATAGAACAATAGTATCCGAAAAATACATAACTAAAATAGAATTGAGTGTCCTGCTTTTACTCAAAAGCAGGACACTTTTGTGTAGAAGCTGTTAAAAATGGTCGCAAAGTGCAATAAAATGTGCGTTTAGTTTGTGCATCTGTATAATATGTTGTACCTTTGCGGTAGGTTTTGAAAAGAAAGAAATATGAAACATGTATTTTTGTTGGCGTTTGCTGCGATAGTAAGCGTGGCACAGGCTGCTGATTGGGTGCGGGTTACCGATGAAACACAGTTGGCGGCAGGCAAGAATGTGGTGCTGGCGTGTCCTGCAAAGGGATGTACTGCCGGCGCTTTGTCGGGCGCCTATTTGGACACGGTGGCAACCACTTTTGTAAACGACAGCAACTCGATTGAGTTGTTGGGTGATGGCACAGAGGTATGGACACTGGGGGGTACAAGCGGGGCTTGGAATCTGTCGAATGGTACGGGGCTGCTTGGGGCTACGGCAAAAAAGAAGTTAGCTATCGGTAGCGGAACGACCACATGGACGATAGCCATCAGTGAGAACCTGGCGACTATCAGCAGCACGAACTCAAGTTGTGGACGAATACTATACAATGTATCGAGTCCGCGTTTTTTGAATTATACTTCAGATGTGTCGGCAACGATGTTGCTGCCTACGCTCTACATTGAGGAAGACGCTACGCCTACGGTGACCTATACCTTTGAATATGCCGGTTATCCCGACAAAAGCACGCATTGTGGCGTTGCGGAATATGCAGAAGGGGAAAAAGTTACCCTGTCGAAAGGCAAACCGACTCAGACGGGAAAAGTATTTGCAGGTTGGCTATATGGTGGAAATATCTATCAGGCGGGAGATAGTTTTGTGATGCCTGCGGAAAATGTGTCGCTTGTGGCACAATGGGACGAAGCGTCGGGCATTCAAACCACAACGGCTGAGGTACAAGCGAGAAAAGTGGTGCGTGATAATACTATATATATTGTAGTAGGCGAGCGGAAGTACGATATTGTAGGAAAACCGATTAAATAGAGAATGAAATGAAAAAATATACTTTGATAGGGTTGTTGTGCGTGGCTGCAACTACACTATATGCGGTGCCTGCTTATCGTGGATGGCAGACTAAAACGCAACCTGATGGCACTACACTGCAAGTGCGACTGAACGGTGACGAATTCTATCACTACTATACCAATGAGCAGGGCGAAGTGGTAGCAGAAAATGCAGACGGATACTGGACGGTAGTGGAAGAAGCGTTGTCGAGCGATACAATAGCTGCACGGCGGGCAAAATCGCCCATGCTGCGTGCACGCCGAGCAAAAAAAGATGTTGGTTCGGTGAATCTTGCGCCTCGGGGACTTTTTATACTAGTTAATTTCTCGGATACCCAATATCAATCGACGAATACACGGGCCGATATGGATTCGATGATGAATGCGGTGAACTATACCTACAACAATGCGTACGGTTCGGCTCGGAGGTATTTTATGGATCAATCGAACGGAGTGTATCAGCCTCAGTTTGATGCAGTGGGACCTGTAACTTTGACCAAGGCACATTCGTACTATGGAAAAAATAAAGGAGGTGTACAAGGTGAGGATATGTATGCCGGCGATATGATAATCGAGGCGTGCAAATTGGCAAAGTCGGAATACAATGTGGATTTTACGCAATATGACAACGACAACGACGGATATGTGGATTTTGTGTATGTCATCTATGCAGGAAAGGGAGAAGCAGACGGTGGCGCCACGACCACAATATGGCCGCACAACTGGAACCTTACTACTGCAAGGTATTATGGCAACTGCACCTATACACAAGCGCAATGCAAGATAGATGGGAAATATATTGACAACTATGCCTGCTCGGGAGAACTCAATGGTTTGACCGGGAAACGCAACGGAATAGGTACGCTGTGCCATGAGTTCGGGCATGTGTTGGGGCTCCCGGACTACTACGATACGGAGTATGGAACAAACTATAAGTATGGCTATACTCCAGGGGCTTGGGATATAATGGATGACGGAAGTTACAACGGTGACGGTGCGTGTCCGCCTAACTACAGCGCACACGAGAAATACTTCTTCGGTTGGGTGACGCCGGAGAATCCCGGAACCCAAGGTTCATTGTATACGCTGACCACGGAGAGTGCTCCACTGCAGGTAAATGCGGCAGGTACATTACAGTCGGCGACAAAAGATGGGGTGAATTACTATGTGGAGAACCGCCAGCAGACAGGATGGGATACTTATCTCCCCGGACATGGGTTGCTAATATGGTATGTGAATTATAGCAGTAGCGTTTGGAACAACAACGAACCGAACAACACAGCCAGGAGCCCTCGTTATACGGTTTCTTCGGCAACGGGCAATGCAACAAGCATCGGCACTTCTTCGGATACCTATCCGGGAACGAAGAAAGTGACGACATGGACTAAGCTGTCGGACAAGCCTCTGAAAGATATTACGGAAGAAAATGGGGCGGTTAGCTTTATCTATATTGAGGCGGAGGAAGCACCGGTAGTAACTTGGGTAGTGGATGGCGACACAATAGAGACTGCGGAATATGCTGCGGGGGATGCTCTGCAACTGCCAAGTGCGGAGGTAACTCCTTGTGAGGGTACGCAGTTGATAGGGTGGACTACGGAGAAAGACTGGCGTGACCCGTTTGTGGAACCGGACGATTTGTTCGCGACGGCCGATGGTAAAAAGGTGAATAGATCGATTACCTATTACGCTCTGTTTGAATGATATAGTGTATTATTTGCAGAAGGAAAAAGAGGATGCCATTGCGGGCGTCCTCTTTTTGTTGATAGAGAGGACTATATGCAAAAAGTGCATAAAAAACGAGTGAGATTTGGTGGTGTCGGAAAAAAGTCCTACTTTTGCACTGATTTTAGAATGTGTCAAAAATAGCAGATGCAAAAAAATAGGAAACAGATGACTGCAAGAGAATTTTTGAGACAATATGGTATGCAAATGACGCAACCTAGAATAGAGGTGGTGGAGGACTTGATGAAACATCATGTGCATGCAACAGCCGAGGAGATATTTCATCGAATCAATGCAAAGGATGAAACAGTGTCTCGCGCATCGGTGTATAATATTTTGAATGCTTTGGCGGAAAAACATGCCGTTCGCGCCATCTCGGTGGATGACAAACAGACACATTATGATATAGACCTCTCGCCGCACGCTCATTTTCGGTGTACGCACTGCGGACGAATTATTGATATTGCCATGCCACAAGTGGGAGATACGGTTTTCCCAAATGGCTGCAAGGTAGATACCCGCGAACTGTACTATATGGGACTCTGTCCCGATTGCGCCAAGGCGGCGGAAGAGAATAAATAACAAACCAATAACCCTTCGGGGAATGCTGCATTCCCCATTCAAAAAACAAACAACAATGAAAAAGAAATTTATTTGCCCGATTTGCGGATTCGTATTTGAGGGCGAGCACGCTCCTGAGCGTTGCCCACAATGCAAACAAGTGGTAGAATGGAAAGAAGTGGACGAAAAAGCAGGAATATCGTTCGCTTGTGAGCATGTGATAGGTGTGGCAAAAGACACCGATGAAGAAATGAAGAAAGACCTCAATGCACACTTTGTGGGAGAAGCAACGGAGGTGGGTATGTATTTGGCTATGTCGCGTCAGGCAGACCGCGAGGGATATCCTGAAGTGGCTGAGGCTTTCCGCCGCTATGCGTTTGAGGAAGCAGAACATTGCGCTAAATTTGCAGAATTGCTCGGCGAGGTGGTTTGGGATACAAAAACGAATGTAGAGAAGCGTATGCTGGCAGAGGCAGGTGCTTGCGAGGACAAGTTGCGCATTGCAAACCGTGCAAAAGAGCTGGGGTTGGATGCAATTCATGACACCGTTCATGAAATGGCTAAGGATGAGGCTCGTCATGGTAAGGGATTCGAGGGGCTGTTTAACCGCTATTTCAAGAAATAAATAGGATTGGTGCGATTGCGAAGGCATCTTGTCGAAGGACAAGGTGCCTTTTTTGTAGGGGTGGGTTGTATAGGGGTGTGGTATAAGTGTGGTATAAGTAAGGGGTGAGTATGGGGTAAGTCGGGACTAGGTAAGGATTTTGTAAGATGTTAGTGGGGAGTAGATATGGAGTTGGCAAGATGCAAATATGGAGTTGGTAAGGTATTGGTAAGGCATTGGTAGGGCAAAATAAGAAAAATGCATGAAAAATGAGGTGGGGTGTTGTGGAAACGAAAAAAAAGAAGTACCTTTGCACGCTTTTTGCGCAGAGTAGGCTCGACTCGGCAAGTATTGCTGGGCGTCTATTTGGATGGAAAGGCAAGTATAAATTATTAACTATCAAACAATTAACAGTATTATGTTAAATCATTACGAAGCTGCTTTCGTTTTGACTCCCGTTTTGTCTGAACCACAGATGAAGGAAGCAGTTGACAAATTCGAGAACCTTCTCAAGCAGAACGGTGGTGCCGTCCTGAATCGTGAGGAGTGGGGTCTTCGCCAATTGGCTTACCCTATCCAAGGCAAAACAACGGGATTCTACGCTATTCTTCAATTTGATGTAGAGCCCGCTTACATTGCAACTCTCGAGACCGAGTTCCGCCGTGATGAGCGTGTCATTCGTTTCCTCACTACTCGTCTTGACAAGTACGCATTTGAGTATGCTGAGAAGCGTCGTGGTAATCTTAAAAAAGAGGAGGCTTAATTATGGCACAGAATGATGAAATTCGCTATCTGACCCCGCAAACCAGCGAGCAGAAGAAGAAAAAGTATTGCCGTTTCAAGAAGAGCGGTATCAAGTACATCGACTACAAAGATCCTGAGTTCTTGAAGAAGTTCCTCAACGAGCAAGGTAAAATTCTGCCTCGCCGTATCACAGGTACGAGCCTCAAGTATCAACGCAAAGTGGCTCAGGCTATTAAGAAAGCACGCCACTTGGCATTGCTGCCTTATGTAACTGATATGATGAAGTAATCGGAAGTGTAACCCTTTAATGAACGAAACATCATGGAAGTAATTTTGATTCAAGACCTGGCAAATCTGGGTTTCAAGAATGATATTGTAAAGGTTCGCGACGGTTATGGCCGTAACTATCTGCTGCCCAACAAGATTGCTATCATCGCAAACGAGAGCAACCGTAAACAACTGGCAGAAAACCTGAAGCAACAGGCACACAAGCAGGCAAAACTGCTGGCTGACGCTCAGGCACTGGCAGAGCAATTGGCTGCTATCACCATCGATATGGCTGTAAAGGCTAACGAGGACGGTAAAATCTTCGGTACGGTGACCACCGCACAGATTTCGGCTGCTTTGGCTGCAAAAGAAATCAACATCGACAAGAAGGTGATTACGATTGCTGAGCCTATCAAAGTAACGGGTGAGCACACGGCTGTGGCTCGTCTGCACCGCGACGTAAAGGCAGAAATCAAACTGAATGTTGTGGCTGAGTAATCGGCGGCAAATTGTTAAACCCACAAACAGAAAGACAATGAAAAAAGGAATTCATCCCGAGAACTACCGTGTGGTAGTCTTCAAAGATATGTCTGATGGTACGCAGTTCTTCAGCCGCTCGACCGCTGCAACGAAGGACAGCATTGAGATTGACGGGGTTCAGTATCCGCTGATTAAGCTCGAAATCTCGAACACCAGCCACCCGTTCTATACCGGTAAATCGAAATTGGTCGATACCGCCGGTCGTGTGGACAAGTTTATGTCTCGCTACGGCGATCGCAAACGCAAGTAATTGCCGGCTTGGGGTACGAGTATTTCGTACTGCCGACAAAGCACTTGGTGCGATTATACAGA
>CAVATM010000015.1:0-14126 GCA_963591775.1 bacterium | reverse complement strand
CAGACGAGGAAACAGCAATGTTTCCTCGTCTTTGTTGATTATTGGGCACTTTGGGGGCTTTGAGAAATAGATAATTGGCGTGTGTTGGGTAAAAATATTGGTGGAATAGGAATGCTGTTTGTATAAATCAAAAAAAAATGGTAACTTTGCAGGCTGATTGGTGTGTGAATTTAGGATGTTTGGAAATGGACAGCGGGTGGAAATGCTATCGGGGACGTGTTATAGGGCGGATTAGAGGATGTTGCGTGAGTGTGTATCGATAAAAATAGAAACTAAAATACCGACTTAGATATGAATTTTATTCAATTGATTACGAAGATCTTTGGCAATAAATCGCAGAAAGATATGCGGGCGATTATGCCATACGTAGAGAAAATAAAGGCTGCCTATACGGAGATAGATGCATTGAACAATGATGAGTTGCGTGCGCATAGTGCCGCCCTGATGGCGAAAATTAGTGCGTTTGTTGCTGAGAAAAAACAGCGCATAGCCGACCTGCGTGCAAGCATCGAGTCGCTCGAAATAGACAAACGCGAGAAAGTCTATGCGGAGATAGATAAACTGGAAAAAGAGATAAAAGATGATTATCAGACCGTTCTTAACGAGGTGCTGCCGGAAGCGTTTGCAATTGTGAAATCAACGGCTCGCCGCTTTGCGGAGAACGAGACGATTGTGGTTACTGCTACGGAGCAAGATAAGAACCTGGCTGCAGACAGCCGCTATGATTTCGTGGAAATTGACGGCGACAAGGCTATCTATCATAACACATGGACGGCCGGGGGCAACGAGGTGAAATGGGATATGGTGCACTACGATGTGCAGTTGATAGGTGGCGTTGTGCTTCATCAAGGCAAAATAGCCGAGATGGCAACGGGTGAGGGTAAGACACTGGTGGCGACACTGCCTGTATTCCTCAATGCGCTGACACACGAGGGTGCGCATGTTGTGACGGTGAATGACTACCTCGCTAAGCGTGACTCGGAGTGGATGGGGCCGCTCTATATGTTCCATGGCTTGACGGTGGATTGTATCGACAAGTACCGCCCCAACAGCGATGAACGCCGCCGTGCTTATGCCTGCGATATTACTTTCGGTACGAACAACGAGTTCGGTTTTGACTACTTGCGTGACAACATGGCGACATCGCCGCTCGATTTGGTGCAGCGTGGGCATAACTACGCCATTGTGGACGAGGTGGACTCCGTGTTGATAGATGATGCGCGTACACCGTTGATTATCAGTGGCCCGATACCGAAGGGTGAGGACCAGATGTTTGACGAATACAAACACCGTGTGGAGCAACTGGTGCGCACGCAGACGACATTGACAACCAAACTACTGACGGAGGCAAAAGCCAAGATGGGCAGTACGGACGAGAAAGAGCGTGAGGCCGGTGAATTGGCTCTGTTCCGCTCGTTCAAAGGTATGCCGAAGAACAAGGCGCTGATTAAATATCTGAGCGAGCCGGGTATCAAGGTGCGCTTGCAGAAAACGGAGGAGTTCTATCTGCAAGAGAATGAGAAGAATATGCATGTCGCCACCGACGAACTCTATTTCGTCATTGACGAGAAGAACAAGACGATAGAACTGACGGATAAGGGTATCGACGCTCTGACGGGCACGACGGAAGACCCGCAGTTCTTCGTACTGCCCGATGTGGGTAGCGAGATGGCAGAGGTGGAGCACGAAACCACGCTGACGGCAGAAGAGAAACAGCAGCGCAAGGACGATATTATGACCAACTACAGTGTCAAGTCCGAGCGTGTGCATACCGTTAACCAGTTGCTCAAGGCCTATACACTGTTCGAGAAAGATGTTGACTACATCATCGACAATAACGAGGTGAAGATAGTTGACGAGCAGACGGGGCGTGTGATGGAAGGACGCCGTTGGTCGGATGGACTTCACCAAGCCGTAGAGGCCAAGGAGAATGTGAAGGTGGAGGGCGCTACACAGACTTTCGCTACCATTACGCTGCAGAACTACTTCCGTATGTACAACAAGTTGGCGGGTATGACGGGTACTGCCGAGACGGAAGCAGGTGAGTTCTGGAATATCTACAAACTGGATGTGGTGGTTATCCCAACCAACAAGCCGATTGCCCGTGTGGATATGAACGACCGTATCTATCGCACCAAGCGTGAGAAATACAATGCCGTTATCGACGAAGTGGTGGCAATGGTCAATCAAGGACGCCCTGTACTGGTGGGTACGACCAGCGTCGAGATAAGCGAGTTGCTGAGCCGTATGCTCAACCTGCGCAAAATCAAGCATAATGTACTGAACGCCAAGTTGCACCAACAAGAGGCCAATGTGGTTGCCGAGGCAGGTCGCACAGGCGTGGTTACCATAGCAACGAACATGGCGGGGCGTGGTACGGATATCAAACTGACCCCTGAGGTGAAAGCCGCCGGTGGTCTGGCTATCATTGGTACGGAGCGCCATGAGAGCCGCCGTGTGGACAGACAGTTGCGTGGTCGTGCCGGTCGTCAGGGCGATCCGGGTAGCAGTGTATTCTATGTCAGCCTTGAGGACGACTTGATGCGTATGTTCGGCTCGGAGCGTATTGCCGCTGTGATGGACAAGATGGGCTTCGAGGAGGGCGAGATGATTGAGCACTCGATGATTTCCAACTCGATAGAGCGTGCGCAGAAAAAGGTGGAAGAGAACAACTTCGGTATTCGTAAGCGACTGATAGAGTACGACGATGTGATGAATCAGCAGCGTAATGTTATTTACGCGAAACGCCGCCATGCCCTTATGGGAGAGCGCATTGGGGTGGATATTACGAACATGATTTACGACACCGCTGAGAGTGTCTTGACCGAAGCACGCGACGCCAACGATTATGCAGGCTTGCAGACAGAGGTGATGCAGACTTTCGCTATGGAAGTACCATTCGACGAGGAAACTTTCCATGGCACCAAGGCGGCAGTGCTGAGCGAGAAACTGGCAGAGGCGGCACTCGATACATTCAAACGCCGTATGGACAAACTTACGCAGGTGGCAAACCCCGTTATCCAAAAGGTATTCGAGGAAAAGGGGCAGATGTACGAGAACATCTTGATTCCTATCACAGACGGCAAGAAAGTGTACAACATTGCGGTGAACCTGAAAAAGGCTGCTGAGAGCGAGAGCCGCGAGGTGGTGCGTGAGTTCGAAAAACGAATGCTGCTTTATGTCATCGACGACGAATGGAAAGAGCATTTGCGCCAGTTGGACGATTTGAAGCAGAGCGTGCAGAATGCATCGTATGAGCAGAAAGACCCACTCCTTATATATAAGATAGAGTCGTTTGGTATTTTCAGCCGTATGCTCGATGCGCTTAATCGCCGTGCGATTGCTATCTTGCTGCGTGGGCAGATACCGACCGCCGACCCGCAACAGGTGCAACAAGCGGCAGAGCAACGCCGTCAGGACTACTCGCGTTATCGTACGCAGAAAGACACCGTGGCGCGTGCGGCACAGCAGAGCGGACAAGCGGCAGCCGCAGGTCGTGATACTCGTGAGGCACAGCGTCCGATGCCGGTGCATGTGGAAAAGAAACCGCGTCCAAATGATCCATGCCCGTGTGGTAGCGGCAAGAAATACAAGCAATGCCACGGACGCATGGAGAACGGTGGCGCATTGTAATCCGTAAAGAATGTGAGGCGTGCCGTATGTTCCATCGTGCGGCACGCTTATTTATATAGTTTGTGTAAAATTGGTTAGCCGTGTAGTTCCTGTCAATCGGGTATGAAAAAGTGGTTAGGCGTAATAGGGCTGGTTTGGTTATGTGTGGTGGCAAATGCTACCACGCAAGATACGCTCTATACGGCTTCTTCGTATGCGGGTACGCTGACGGATACCATTCGCTTACAAGATTTAGACAAAACATCCAACTTGGACCAGCTGCTGTTGGAACTTGTGGCACAGCAATCGCAGCGATTGCGGGGTAGGGTGGACAGCACTAGT
This sequence comes from bacterium, assembly GCA_963591775.1. Taxonomy (GTDB): domain Bacteria; phylum Bacteroidota; class Bacteroidia; order Bacteroidales; family Paludibacteraceae; genus Colicola. The sequence continues at coordinate 10,172 of CAVATM010000015.1, read as the reverse complement.
GATACGCTGACGGTGGCGGAAGTGTTGCGACGGGATTCGCTTCTGGCTGTGGCACGACGTGATTCCATCGAACTTGATTCGCTCAAGCAATTGAATGCGAATCTGCAAGAAGAAATACACGATGTGCCACCGGTGCTGATTGTGGAGCGTTCGCTCATCAAAGACGCCGAGGAAGACCGCAATGCGGTGATGCGTGCCATTCGTAATATGCATACGCCATGGCGAAAAGAGGCAAAGATAATGCTGCAATTGACGCAGAACTATGTGTCACCCAACTGGTATCAGGGCGGGTCGTCCAGTTTTGCTGCGCTGAGTATCTGCAAGGGCGAGATCGGTTATTACTCGGACAAGTTTACTTGGGAGAATACGGGCGAGTGGCGTATGGGCGGCTCGACGGTGAGTGGTGACTCGCTGCGCAAGGTGAACACTACTGACGACTTGTTCCGCCTCTATTCAAAAGCGAACTACAAGGCGGTCGGTACAAAGTTATTCTACTCATTTTCAGCAGAGTTCGAGACGCGATTGCTTAATACCTACAAGGCAAACACCCACGACAAGAAATCGGCTCCTTTTTCGCCGATTCGGTTAAATTTGGCGCTTGGTTTGGATTATAAGCCTGTGAAAGGACTGAGTCTCTCGTTTTCACCGCTGGCGTACAAGTTGGTGCATGTCAATGATACGGTGAACATGAAACAGACCGACTACGGTGTGAAGTCAGGCAAAAAGACGTTGAGCGAACTAGGTAGTTCGTTGCGCGTGGAGTATGTATGGAAACCCGTGCGCGAAGTGTCGTTAGAGACCAAGTTTTATATGTATAGCAACTACAAGAGAATAGAGTTGGATTTGGAGGTAAACTGTGATTTTATCATCAATCGCTTTTTCTCGGCACGGGTGATGTTGCACCCTCGTTACGACAACACGGTTATTTACACGGGCGATGAGAAAGCCAAAATTCAGTTCCGAGAATTGCTCTCTATCGGTTTTGCCCATAAGTTCCGATAAATAAGTACAAAAAAAGAACATCTGTCTCTCATATAGATGTTCTTTTTTTTGTTTATTCTAGAATGCACGGTGGTTGTGCTATCCGTCGTTTTATTCCGGGAATTCCATTAAGTATGCTTTGATAAATCCATCGATATCGCCGTCCATAACTGCATTGACATTCGAGGTTTGGTAGTTGGTGCGATGGTCTTTCACTCGGCGGTCGTCGAATACATACGAGCGAATCTGGCTTCCCCATTCGATTTTTTTCTTACCTGCCTCCACTTTGGCGGCTGCCTGACGGCGTTTCTCCAATTCCAATTCGTAGAGTTGGCTCCGCAAGTGGCGCAGAGCATTCTCTCTGTTTTTCGGCTGGTCGCGCGTCTCAGTGTTTTCGATAACTATCTCATCGGGTTGGTTGGTCAGCGGGTTGATAAATTTATAGTGCAGACGCACTCCGGACTCGACCTTGTTGACATTCTGACCACCTGCTCCGGAAGAACGGAAAGTGTCCCATGAGATGCCGGCCGGATTCACATCTATCTCGATGCTATCGTCAATCAATGGAACCACAAAGACGGAGGCAAAGGATGTCATGCGTTTACCTTGGGCGTTGTAAGGGCTGACACGCACCAGACGATGTACACCGTTTTCGCTTTTTAGGTAACCATAAGCCATATCGCCTTCTACATTGAATGTTACGGTTTTGATACCAGCCTCGTCGCCTTCTTGCAGGTTGGTAATGGTTACTTTGTAGTCGTGCTTCTCGCAATAGCGCTGATACATGCGCATCAGTTGCTCTGCCCAGTCTTGCGCCTCTGTACCACCGGCCCCGGCAACAATTTTCAGTACGGCAGGCATCTGGTCTTCTTCGTGCGAAAGCATATTTTTCATTTCGAGGTCTTCTACTTCGCTTTGAGCATGCGAGTATGCCTCATCCACTTCTTGTTCGGTGACGAGTTCCTCTTTGTAGTATTCAAAAGCCAGTTGCAGTTCCTCTACGGCCGAGCGGACACCTTCGTATCCTTCTATCCAGCGTTTGATGCCTTTCACTTTTCGCATCTGTGCCTCGGCGGATTTGGCATCGTCCCAAAAACCGGGGGCTTGTGTATGTAATTCTTCTTCCTCTAACTGAATCCGTTTTTCGTCGATGGCGAGATATTGTTTCAGCTTGTTTGCTCTGTCTTGAATGTCTTTGAGTTGCTCAATGGTTATCATTGTGACGGAATGCTATTCGTATGTATTTGTAATATTTGTGCAAAGGTACACTTTTTTTTGTACATATAAAAATTTTATAGTACTTTTGCGGTTGAATTTGGTCCCCAAAATAGGGAATATACAAACATTTTGCGAGCCCGTTTGTGTGGCTCGAAAAGTAGCAAACAATTATGGCAAACGAAAAGCAACAGTTGGTAGATGAGCTGAAGGCTCTACTATCGGAAAATGTAACGGAAGTGAAAGACAAGGTAGAGCAGCTGAAAAGTCAGTTCTATCGTGTGTATCATCAGGAGTTAGAGGAGGCAAAGAAGGCTGCTGAAGCTGCAGCAGAGGCGGCCGGTGAGGTAGTGGAAGCCTGGCAGCCGACTATTGATGAGACAGAGGCACAGTTCCGTGAGTTGCTCAATGAGTATAAGCAGAAAAAGGCAGAGGCTGTAGCCAAACAAGAGGCTGAGATGCAGCAAAATCTGCTCCGCAAACAGAATATCCTGAGCCAAATGAAGGATATGGCTGCCGCCGAGACGGCTGATGTGATGGGCAATCTGCAAAAGATGCGTGACCTGCAAGCAGAATGGAAAACCATCGGTTCTGTTCCTCCGCAGAATGCGCAAGATATTTGGAAACAGTATCAGCAATATCAAGAGCAGTTCTATGATTTGGTGAAGATAAACAACGAGTTACGCGATTTGGATTTCAAGAAAAACCTTGAGGCGAAGACCTTGCTTTGCGAGGCTGCCGAAAAGTTGCAGGAGAATCCCAATATCGTTGAGGCAAATCGTGCTTTGCAGCAGTTGCACGAAGAGTGGGCAGAGATTGGCCCTGTGGCAAGAGAACTGCGTGAGGACTTGTGGGCTCGATTCAAAGAAGCATCGTCTGTCATCAACAAGAAGCATCAGGCTTATTTCGATGAATTGCACGCCAAAGAGGAAGAAAATCTGACCAAGAAACAGGCGTTAATAGAGAAACTCAAGGAGGTGAATGTTGCCGACCTTAAAAACAGCAAGCAATGGGAAGAGGCAACGACAGCTATCCAGAATGTGCAAACCGAGTGGCGTACGATTGGTTTTGCTCCCAAGAAACAAAATCAAGCCATCTACGAGGAGTATCGTGCGTTGTGCGATGCGTTCTTCAAGGCAAAAACGGCCTTTTATAAGGAAATGCGTGATGAGTTTTCGGAGAACCTGCGCAAGAAGCGTGAGTTGATAGAGAAGGCGGAGCAATTGAAGTCCAGCACCGATTGGAAAGAAACCACAGAGGCATTGATTGCGCTCCAGGCAGAGTGGAAAAAGATTGGTCCCGTGGCGCGCAAGTATTCGGATGAATTGTGGAAGAAGTTCTCGGAGACCTGTGACGCTTTCTTCGATGCTAAGCGTGAGGCGAACAAGGGCGCTCGTGAGGCATACGAGCAGAAAAAGGCAGCAGCCAAGGTGCAGTTCAGCAAGCGTGTAGAGAGTATGACCGACCGCCAGAAACTGATGCGTATGTATACCAACTTGCAGCAGGACATCAAGGTGGCCGAGAATAACATTTTGTTCTTTACGGGCAAATCGAAAACCGCTAATAAGTTGGTGGACGATATGCAGAAGAAAATCGATTCTCTCAAGTCGCAGCTCAAAGAACTTGAGGACAAGATAAACAAAACGGAGGAGTAGGATGAGACTCCGTTGGTACATACTCTGTCTGTTGTTTTTGGCTGTCCCTTGGGTGAGTGCGCAGCATTTGTATCAAGGGAAGACGAAATATGGCACTTGCCTGTACACTTTTGATGGGCAATATGTATATCAAGGCGACAACAAGTATAGCACGAAGTTATACACATGGGATGGCCAATATGTGTATAGCGGTAGCAGCAAGTATGGTACCAAATTATATTATTGGGACGGTGAATATGTATATCAGGGGAGCAGCAAGTATGGTACAAAGTTGTTTTATTGGGATGGCAAACATATCTATCGGTCGAACAAGTATGGTACCAAACTCTATACGATAGAGGATGGGCATGTCTATTCGGGGGACAATAAGTATGGCATTTGCTTGTACACATTAGACACATGGATTCCTATTCCGATACTTATTTTATTGCTTTAATATGGCGCAACTGATTAATTATAAGGATGTTGAGATACATCAGGCGGAACAGATAGTGCTGCGTGATGTCAATCTGCAGGTGGAGGCAGGCGAACTTGTCTATCTTCTCGGTAAGGTAGGGAGCGGAAAATCCAGTTTGATGAAAACCATCTATGGTGCTTTGCCTATTGCTAAGGGGGCTGCAGAGGTGTTGGGGCAGGATATGACGAATATGAAACGCCGCCAGTTGCCTTATTTGCGCCGTCGTTTAGGAATAGTTTTCCAAGACTATAAGTTGCTGACAGACAGAAGCATAGAAGAAAATCTTTCGTTTGTTTTGAAGGCCACAGGTTGGAAAGATAAGGTGCTGATGAAAAACCATGTGGCGGAAGTCTTGGAGCAAGTCGGTATGGCGGAGAAGGCGTATAAGAAGCCGCACCAGTTGTCGGGTGGTGAGCAGCAGCGGGTAGTTATCGCTCGTGCGTTGCTGAATTCGCCGGAGTTGATATTGGCAGATGAGCCGACCGGTAATTTGGATCCGGAAACGGGCAACGAGATTATGGAGTTGCTGCATACGATCAGTACGGCGGGAATCACGGTGCTTATTTCCACGCACAACACCCTTTGGCCTGAGCGTTATGCGGGGCGCAAGTGGATATTCCGTGACGGACATATTGTAGAAGAGTAATGGTAGTGAAGAATGAGAATTGGGCTGTTTATGCAGCCCTATTTTTTTTGTAAATCATAGAAAAAACAACGAATATGGAAATTCAATCGTTTTACATAGCCGGGCGGATTTGCGCCACGGATGAGATACGCAAGATTGCGCTGGTGGCTGTTGCGCCTTATGTTTTGATACAGATTAAGCCGGAGATAGATTGGGTGTATCGTGCGGAGGAGCGCATGGTGCAAGTGTTGGAGCAGACGGGTGCGACGATGGTCTATGCCGACCGCTTCCAGTCTATCGGTGGAAAAACTACCGAAGCACCCGTCATTGACTATCAGCAGGGGGCACTGCGGGACGATTTCGATTTCGGTAGCGTCATGCTCTGGCGCACCGACCGACTGAAAGCCCTCGTGGCAGCCATGGATACTGACTACCAATACGCAGGGCTATACGACTTGCGGTTGCGTGCTACCGAGGGCGGTACGGGCGACTGCGGGTTGGTGCATATCCCCGAATATCTTTATTACGAGATTGAGACAGACACCCGCAAGTCGGGCGAGAAACTGTTCGACTATGTCGATCCTCGCAATCGTGGCGTGCAGATAGAGATGGAGCAGTGCGTTACGGCACACCTTCGTCGCATCGGGGCATATCTGCAGCCGTTGCAGTATAAAAACCTTGGCGGGTTTGCGCCGGTGGAGAGCAGCACGACGGCGAGTGTCATCATCCCTTGCCGCAACCGAGTACGCACCGTGCGAGACGCTATCCGCAGTGCGCTTTCGCAGGAAGTGCGTGTACCCTATACCTATAATGTGTTTATTGTGGATGATAATTCGACAGACGGCACGCAAGAGGTAATCACAGAATTAGTTGCCGAAAATCATCAGCAGCGAGAGCAGCACCCGAACACGCCCGAACTGATTTACATTGCGCAGGACAAGTCGTGGCACGCCATCGGTGGCAACTGGAACAAGGCAATCCACGATTCTCGCTGCGGAAAATATGCTATTCAGTTAGACTCGGACGACACCTACTACGACCAAACGACGGTGCAGCGTTTTATCGATGCATTCGAGGCAGGGCAATATGGCATGGTGATTGGCACCTATCAGATGACCGATATAGAGGGTAACCTGCTGCCGCCGGGCGTGATAGACCACCGTGAGTGGACAGAAGAGAATGGACGCAACAACGCATTGCGTATCAATGGGTTAGGAGCACCTCGTGCGTTCTATGTTCCGCTGCTGCGCACCATAGATTTCCCCACTACTAAGTACGGCGAGGACTATGCGGTCGGGTTGCGTATCTCGCGCGACTATCCTATCGGGCGTATCTACGATGTGGTGTACAACTGCCGCCGCTGGGAAGACAACTCCGACGCTAACTGCGACATACCTGCCATGAACCGCAACAACTGGTACAAAGACCGCCTGCGTACTTGGGAGTTACAGGCACGCCTCATGCACAATTAACAATTACAGCAACTCGTACTGCACATTTCTCCTAATTTACACATTTACAAATTTATACATTGATCTATGCAGATTCGCGTAGGGGTGCTGACAGCCCCGCATATTGACTATGAGCAACAAGAATATGGGTTCTTGCTGCATAATGTGCGTATCGGGATTGGCTTCCATTGGGACAGGCTCGAAGACCAAGAGTTTGAGGGGCGTCTCGAGATACTGCAGAACGCGGACGGAACGCAGACAGCAGTCAATGTGTTGGATTTGGAGGACTACCTCACTTCGGTCATATCGTCCGAGATGTCGGCAGACAGCCCGCTCGAATTGCTCAAGGCACATGCCGTTATCTCCCGCACTTGGGCGATGAACATCCTGCTCGGGCACAACCACACGGGGCACGATGGCTACGATGTATGCGGTGACGACCACTGCCAACGCTACGAGGGTACTCTCCGCCGCAATCCGCGTGCCGTCGAGGCGGTGCGGGCAACAGAAGGGCAGGTGCTGACTTACGATGGCGAGATTTGCGATACCCGCTACCACAAGTGCTGTGGGGGCAAGACCGAGCGGTTCTCTACCTGTTGGGAAGACATCGAGGTGCCGTATTTGTCGCCGGTGGACTGCCCCTATTGCGGTCGGGCTGTGGGCAACACACGCCTGCTTCGTCTGGTGTTGAACAATTACGACCAAGAGACGCAGGACTTCCACGACTGGGAGGTGCGCTACTCGCAGGCAGAGTTGGCGGACATTATTCGCGCCAAGTCGGGTAAGGACTTTGGAGAGATAGTGGCGTTGCGTCCTCTTTTGCGGGGAGCGAGCGGGCGAATCTATTCGCTCGAGGTCGTTGGTACTCGGCGGACGGAAGCTATCGGCAAGGAACTCACTATCCGCTATTGGCTCAGCCGCAGTTGCCTCTATTCTTCGTGGTTCGAGGTAGAACCGCAGTACGAAAATCTTGTGTCGCAAGAGGGTGATAGTACATCGCATACCCATTTCCTATCTAAGGAGGGTGAGAGTGGGGAAGTGCGTAGTTCGGCGCAGATTCCTGTTGCTTTTGTCTTGCATGGACACGGTTGGGGGCATGGCGTAGGGCTTTGCCAAATAGGTGCAGCCGAGATGGCGGCAGAGGGTGCATCGTACGAAGAGGTCTTGACGCATTACTATCCACATACCATTATTCAAACCCGCTAACCAATCCACCCACACACTTTTTTGTGTTGTCCTCTTGTAGAGACGGTATTCCATACCGCCTCTTTTTTTATTATTCCATTCTTTCAAAAAATCCGGCATGTCTCATATAATATGTACGATAATCCAATCGGCGAATACCTTGGTTAAATAAAATTCTAATATGTAAGTAATATGATAAATGTGTATAATTTCTGGGGGCATTGCTTAAATAAAATAATCCTCGTATCTTTGTGCCATAAAACCCGGTAATAAGCATTAAAAAGCTACTTTCAACGAGGGTGTCTTATGCCCGATTAGGAAATCCAATCGAATCTAATTTGCTGATTCACATATTATACAAATTCAAGTTAACTAATAATGAAAAAGAGTTTATTATCTATGTTTGCCGTGGCAGCGGGGCTGCTTATGGCGACATCTTGTTCGAATGAGTTCGAAGAAGTAAAGACGGAGGGTGAAGCTGTCGTTACCTTCACCGCCGAAGTCCCCAATTCAATGGCTCGTCGTGCGCCGAAGGCAGTCGCTGCTGCTTCCTCGTTTGGTGATGGCACAACCGCAACCCACCTTAGCTATGCAGTCTATGAGGTAGATGGTGACAACTGGACGCTGATTGAGAAACTGTCAAGAGATACCACTCTCTCCAATCTCAAAACTACCATTAAGCTGAATCTGGCAAACGGCAATACCTATGCGGTCGCATTCTGGGCTGATGCAGAGGGCTCTATTTACGATTTTGACAAGGACAATTGCGCCGTTACGGCCAAATATACTGATGGTGTTGTATCGAACAGCGAGAGCCTCGATGCTTTCTATGCCGTAACAACCCTCACGGTCAATGGCGCATCGCAGCAGAGCGTTCAGTTGCGTCGTCCGTTCGCGCAGGTGAATATCGGTACTTCTGACTTGCAGGCTTCTGCAGATGCCAATCGTGAGCTGAAAAAAGCGGGTATCAAGGTAGATACCTATAGCAAATTGAACCTGAAGAGTGGCGAAGTAGAAGGCGATGCTGCCGAGGTTACATTTGCGCTTGCCGATCTTCCGACAGCGTCGTTCCCGGTGGAGGGTTATAGCTATTTGACAATGAACTACCTGCTCATGCCTGCTGACAAACAGACAGACAACATCACAATTATCTACGACAACGAAGCAGTTCCTGCCCGTACATTTAATAATGTACCTCTGCAGCGCAACTACCGCACCAATATCTTTGGTAAGTTGCTGACCTCGACAACCGATTTCAATGTCGAAGTAAAACCCGAGTTTGACGGCACGGTATCTGTTTGGGACGGTGTAACAGCAACGGAGCCTCAAAAAGATGCTGATAATAACTACCTCGTTAGCAACGCAGCCGAGTGGGTGTGGGTGGCACAACAAAATGGCCGTTATGCTAAGAGTGTAGAGAACAAAGTGTATGTCACAAATGATATTGACTTTGGTGGGTATAATGTACCGAGTTTGGATCCGGGTAATAATGATGTAGGTATTTCGCTTGACCTTATCGATGGTCAGGGACACAAATTCTCGAACATTCTCTTTGACAATAACGATGGTACGAATGCGAGTCTTATTAGATTGCGGGGGACTACCATCAAGAACCTCACATTCGAAAATGTTACTGTAAAAAGTACCGGCAATGACGAAGACAATCGTGCCGCTGTTATCTGTGCTAGTTTGCAAGGTGGCACGCTTACTGTTGATAATGTACATCTTATCAACGCCAATGTTTCCGGCGTTCAGTCTGTCGCCGGTTTTTGTAGGGCTTGTAGCCCAAGGCTCTACTGCCCACATTTCAAATAGTACAATTAAGAGCAGTACTATCTCCAACCGCCTAGCGGAAAATGAGTCTGGTTTCGTAGCAGGTTTCGTAGGTCGTGTGCAAGGAACGGCTGTTATCGAGAACTGTGCTGCCGAAAGCACAAGCGTGAACGCATACTATGCAGTAGATGCGGACCATACAGGAAATCCGCGCCGTGGTGAAGAATCCATTCAGCCGATAGCAGTGAAAGAATATGCAAGTCGTATATCTACTGCTTCACTGACCATCACAAATACTCCGGAAACCGGCGTGACGGTACAGAAAACCGCGATTGTTAATGCTACTGTCTCCACGCAAGAATAGTTGATCGCTGCATTAACGGCAGGTAAGACAACCATCACCTCGTTGTCAGCGAGTATTCGTTAATCGGTCTTACGCTTTCGCACGATGTGACTATCAATAATGTTTCTTGGAGCGGTTTCCCCACGGATGCGGTATATAATGGTGGTCTCTGGCACGAGATTGTCAATGCCGCTGAAGCTACTGCCTATGGTAATGCTTATGGCACGACCAAACGCTTCAATGTTACGGTAGACGGAACGAAAGTGCAAACGCAAGACCTCGATTACAAAGGAGAAGCAAATAGTGTGCATACTATTCCACTCTTTAGGCACTTTGCATAACTTACCAAGGAGAGTCAAATAGTGCATACCCTTCCATTCCTTAGGCACTTTGCATAACCTAAAAGGTTATCTATAGAGGATTTACGAGCAAAAAGACCACACCCCGAAAAGGGCGCAGTCTTTTTTTAATCCCTCTCTAGAATTTC
>CAVATM010000014.1:0-67405 GCA_963591775.1 bacterium | reverse complement strand
CCGTTTCGCACTCGCTATGTGCGACATTGTTGTCAGTTCGTTATAAGTCATAGTAGTCAATTACATCAAGGTTATCATCTACATATTCCCATTTGCGTTCCTCCGCATTTAGTCGCAGCCCGATAGGTGTCTGGCTGAAACCAAGATTTACCAGATAGTCGATAGTGTCCTGTTGGAAACATATCAAGAGTGTAGCATTAGTTACACCCTCTATCATACTTTCTTCAAGTGTATCTATCTTATCGTAGAACCATATCTGCCATGGCTTAAAATGCAAGAAATGACGAGCACCGCTGCGTTTCTCTTGGAAGTTACTATTTTGTAATGTTGGTACGATATACTTGCTCGATAGCGTACGAAGCATAGAAATGGCATCGTTGTCCTCTGCCGTATCGTCTGTCTCTGCCATATCTTGGTATTCATCGATTGCCTTATATACCAAATCGGAAAAATCGGTGTCCAATTTTAGACATTTTCCGCCACCGCCAGAGAGACTTTCCAGCACAACGAACATCTTGTAATTTGTCGTAATACTATTGACTTTCTCTATCAGTTCGTTTTGTATTGTATCGAGAGTGCAGATACTGTTCTTGTTGTTGGTTACGCTCGTCCAAAGATTGGATATACCATTAGCATTGTCTGTAATGTTGGTCGTGTTGGTAGCCACTTTGCTTTCGACAGATGTGATGGAGGTTTGCAATGTCTCTACCGTTTCAGCGTCCGCTTTGTTGTCCAACATTGCTCCTATCATCTCATCATTATAGTAGTCGTTTTCGAGCATATACCGCAACTCCGAGATATTCGATGTGTTCGCTGCGATAGCCGTCTTATTTTCGTTTATGTTATGTGCGTTTTCCCCTATAGCCTCCTCAAATCCATCGCACAATCGTTTAACGGCAGCCCAATCCACTTCCGACAGAAAAGTCCGAAACACTTCTTGCGGTAGCATTTGCTGCCCTGTAATACCGACCATGTGTCGGTCGGCAAAGGTACGAGCCTTTAATGTATCTACCTCCACTTGCGACAACTTGTTGAATATCTCATCCAGTTTGCTGTCAATATAGTCCTTAAAGTATTGTGCTTCTGCGATTGTCATAACGCTACAAAATTACGAGTTTCCTTCCTTATCTATTGCGGCAAATGTATATTTTATCCGATGGCCTGCTGTATCATCTCCATAGCCCGTGGGTTGGCTTGTCCCGCTTGTGTTTGCAGTGCCTGTTCGTCGGTGGGCATTTGTAAGGCTTGTGCTGCCATGTCTGCACCTGCTTGGGCTATCTCTGCTTGACTTGCGCCTTGGTCTGCCATCTGCAGTCCTGTGGCCTGTCCTTGCAGCATCATCGCCTGTTGCTGTGCTTGTTGCTGTTGCATCTCCTGCTCTTTGCGTTCGAGCAGGCGGAGTATCTGGTCGCTGAATGGGAAGCGTCCTACTTCGAGTGCAGTCTTGAAGTCGATGAGCCGTTGTTGCAGAGCCGACATCAGCAGTTGGTTCAGTTGCGACTGATAGAGTTCGCTGTTGTTAGTCTCGGCTATCAGTATGTAGTAGTCGAATTTCGATGCCAACTCAGCGTTCCATTCTTTGGCTGCATCCGAGTAGTCCTTGCCTGCTACAGGTATGTAATCCACATAGTCGTAACATTGCGGAATAGTCTTGGCTATCTTATAGTCTCGGCGTTTGCGAAAGGCTGCAAAACTCTCTATCGTGTCCAGTAGGTTAGTCTGTGCATTGCTTGCCTCCTGTGCATATAGACTGGCAGCAGTACCACTCTTGGCTTCTTTCCCGAGCATTGCCCCATGTACACCGCTGATGTCTCGCACCAGTTGCATCTGCAGGGCGAGCAGTTCGTTCGTGCCTATGTTTGTGGCGTTGGTGCTTATCTGCTGCGGCATCGGCACACCCGCTTTTAGGTTCGCAAAGATAACACCTCTGTACGAAGTCCATTGTTCCAAGATGTCCTCTTTATTCATTCCTTTGGGTATGGCGTTCTCGGGGAATACCAATACGCCTTTGGCACTTGCCGACATGATAAAGTCGTTCAGCGTGATGAGGCGGTTGATATAGCGTTGCTGGTCAATGATACTTTCCTCAAACGAGTATATCTCCCCGTCCACCAGTCGGCTCATATATACGGCAAAGGGGTGGCTGTTGTGTGCAAAAGGACTGCGCCCTTCGAAAAGCACATCCCCCGTCGGGCTCAGGTAGCGCACATACCAATACACATCGTTGTGCAGTTCGCAGGTTATCTCCGTCTTCTCAGGGTCGAGTTCGTTCTCTTTGATGTCCCTGTTGCGTTCGGCTATCATAGCGTCTATCTGCGCCTTGTCTTTCTTGGGATAGATAGTCAGCGTTTGCTCATAGCGGTCATGTACAAGATAAGTTTCCTCGCTCTCTCTTTCCCATGCTTGTATCACACGGCACACATCTTGTCGGTCGGTGGTGAAGAAATCCATACTCTGCACCTTGTTGTCCATAAAGGTACGGTACAATCCCTGTAGGTTGTTCTTGTCCACATGGCGATACATCTCCTGTATCTTGAGCGTATCTTCTGCGCTGTGCGAGAAACGCTGTATCACATCGTGCAACGGCATATCCATCAACAACCCGATACAGGTAATATCCCCGCCACGCACATCACGCACGCCACCGTTCACGAATACATGGGTCGGGGCACAACTTATAATACTCACCTCCTTGGTGTGCGTCTCATTGTTCCATTGATAGTCTATATACTGAACGGCAAACCCACTGCGCAGACCTTCCATGAAGTCCATCGCATCTACTTCCTTTAGTTCGTTTATCTGCTCCACATACTGCAACATCGCTGTCATCATCTCACCGATGTGCTGATTGTCCCGTGTGCGGGCTATGGCTTCAGGGTAGGTATAATTGGTGCGGAACACGCCCACAACGCTGTTCTGCGTCTGGAGCATCACATTGTTCTTGAGAGGTACTTTACCCTGTTCCTTGATATGCTCCGCTTCGCTTATTTGCTTCCCGTTTACAATAATGGGGTCTTCCCATTGCTGTCCACGCTCATAGCGTTTGGTGCGCAGACGACGCTGCCGAAAGCCCGACATGGCATCCCACATCGCCCGATAACGCATCAGGCGTTGCATATTCTTTGTGCGCTCCTCGTTCGGTTGCTCCAGTTGCAACTGTACCTTCGGGGTCTTGTCGCCGTCCTGCTTGAGGAATTTATATCGTTTGTCGTTCTTGTCTATCATAGTTGTATATTCTCCAATACCGAGTTAATCTCAGTGGTAAATACCGTTATCTGCTCTGTCATTCCAAATACCTCGCATACCTTCCGAGCGCAGTGCAGTGCTATCAGTTCCGCCACCTCTCTGTCGTAGTTTTGAGTGTCGGAGAACTGCGGGATATAAGTGAATGTACCTATCGTATGGTCGTTCTCATCTACGCTGAAATAGAGCAATGCATCGTTGTTCTCTATCACGACGGGCTTCTGCTTTGTGCCTCGTGTCCATGCGTTGAACTGCAAGGTGTATTCCGCATCGCCTATATGTACGGTCTTGTGCCGTGGCAGCGTCCAACAACTCATTCGGAGTGTATGCAGGCGTAGAAAGTCCGTAGGTTTCGCAATGCTACCCGTGTGCGCATCTTGTGTGTCCGCATCTGCTGTTGCGGTTGCGCTCAGGTCGGTATAATGCAGTCGCCCGAGTGGAGCGGTAAGCAGTATCTCGTTCCCTGCTTCGGCAAGGTGTTGGGCTATATAACTATAGATGGGCTTCACCTCGTCAAGGCTGTCCCCACCTGCCAACAGGGTCGTACCCGCCTGCTGCCCAAAGGGCGTGTATTCCTCCAGTTTGACTATTACCAAGTCATTTATATCCTTGCCAAGCATAGCGATTAGTTATTTAGTGGGCAATGTATTCCCAATTCGTTCAATAGAGTCAGCACTTGCGTTTTTGTCTTTGTCTCTTCTGCCGTCTTTCCGTATTTCTCTTTCAGCAGTTGGCGAGCGTCGGCTATCGTGTGTATCGTGTCGGTTTCGTTATCGGCTGCCGTCTCGTTCGTAGGAGTAGTGCACCATATCGTGCTACCAAATAGTTTGTGTGTCTCGATAGCCTTCTGCATCTCCTCGTCTTCGGTAGAGAAACTGCTTCCCATTGCACCGCCTTGGCTTACAATGTCCCACCCGAAGGCAATAGATACACGCTCACCCTTTGTCTCTACTACAAGACGCAGGTGTTTGGCTTTCGACATATAGGTCTTTTTCATGCTTGTTCCTGTTTGTTGAGAAAAAGAATAGGGCTTACAAGACTTATCAGCCTCATAAGCCCTACACTTTATCTATTCGTTATTCGGTTAGACCACTTCGATTACTCGGTGTACTTTCGGGTTATATACGGCTACACCTGCGGTCTCGGTGAATACTACAATATCACCATTTACAATCAAGTGCTCCTTGCCATCTACCTCCTGACGTTCGAACGGAGTGCATTGCCATTTCTTGATGAACTGCGGGTCAATCACAAGCATATAACTGCCGTACGGAGTCTCATCAAATACAGGGTGAGATGCAATGTTTAGCGTACCGAAGTTGGTAACAATCTTGCTCCAAGTTATACCCATGATAACCTCGGTCTTGATAGCATCTTGGTTCTTGTATATCTTCTGCATCTTCGAGATTTTGGCTACGGCATCGCTACCTGCCAATGCGAAACGCTCCTTGGCACCAGAGTTGCCGACAAAGATGTCCTTCATCATATCCACAATCTCTGCGTTCGGGTCGGTGGCTGCGCTGTTCAGTTGGGTTACACCGTTCTGCTTCATTACCTCCGAGAAGATACCGCCCGTACGATAGATGTACTTCTTCTTCAGCGGGTCATATACCTTCGATTGACGCCCGAAGAGGTAACTCTTCTCCATAGCACGGCGGAAGTCAAACAGAGCCTCCTCCTCAATCTCGCTCAAATCCCACTTCAATTCCTTGTTTGCCATCTTTGCGAAGTTCGAGAGGGTAATCTCGCACTTGAATATCTGGCAGTAGCCAGTCTTCTCTTCAGGGAAGAACTCTATTGCTGGAGAAGTGGTATCCAACTCAGCAGCCGAGCGCCCCATCAGGTAAATCTCTTTGCCTTCTTCGATGGCAGGAATGGTCCAGTCCGAACCGCTTGCAACTACCTGCTCCTCGTCTGCACTGACATACAGATATTGGTCATCCTTGTTGTACACATAGAGTACCAACTCCTCGCCATTTCCATCCTTAATGCCCTTCACCAAGATATTGTCGGTCTTGTCTACATTGCCGAGGTTGGCAATAGCCATCTTACCTGTACATTGTTTCTTATTGGTGCTGGCGGTTGCGGTAAACGAAACGACCTTGTCTTTCTGTTCACGAGCCGAAATCTGCCAATACTTAAACTCGAGGTTACTGGTCTGCTGTGTCCCTACATAGCGTAGGATGGTATCGAACAGCGTCGCATACGGGCGTATCTGTACGATTTTTTGGTCCACAGGGTCTTTGATTAGGTTGGGTGCCCATTCTCTGTAGTCAGTGGTCTCCAACGCACTACGCTCGGCTGTATTGATTTGCGTACCAGCATCCAATGCGGTTGCAGTACCATCAGCACCCAACACAGCCCCCGACATATCGCCCACTCCGAGCAATACGCACAAGCCCAGCATAAAGAAGCCGAGCAAGTTGAAATTTTTCAGAAACTTTTTCATCTCTTTGATTAGTTAGTTTGTTAATTAGTTGTTCTTTGTTGTGTTATATTTGACGCATCTTGCTCAGGAATGTAACCGTGTCGTTCGGCTTCTGCTGCTCGGGCTCTTGGATGTTCCCTGCTTCGGTGGCAGGCAGTCCGCTTCCCTTCATCTGGCGTTTCTTTGCCTCGATAGCCTCGTTCTTTCCTTCTGCCTTACCTTGCGCACGAGCACCTTCTACATCTTTTTGATAGTTCAGTGCGTCTTTGTACCGTCCGAGTATCTCTTTCGTGAATTTACCCTTGCTGATATTCTCCAAGTCGCCCTGTATCAAGTCCCACACCTTTGCTTTCTGCTCCTCATCGAAGCCGTTTTCCTCAGCCCAAGCGTTAAACTCTTTCACTGTACCGTCGATGTTACCTTTTACCTCTTCCATTAGGTCCATCTGCTTCTGACGCTGCGCCTTGCGGTCATCCACTGCCTGCTTATAACTATCCCAGCCCTCATCGCCTTCGTGCATAGTCAGTGCTTCCTCGCCTTTGTTCTTTACGATAGCGTCTATCAATGGCATACCCTCCAAGTAGTCCATCAGTATGGCTATCTCCTCGGGGTCTTCCTGATAGCGACGCATCAGTTTCTCGGTCATACCTTTGTACTTCTTGTTGCCTTCCTCTGCGCTGTCAAAAAGCGTCATGGCTTGGCGGTAGTATTCCTGTTCGTCATCGTCATATTTGCCGTCAGGCGCATTGGTACGAATACGCTCATAGAATACATCCCGTGGCTGCCGCTCGGTGGCTTCGATATCGCCGTTCGTTACCGTCGGCTGCTGTTCCGTTACTTCAGGAACAGGCTGCTCTACTTTTTTCTCTTCTTCTGCCATAGTCTTGTGATGTTAAATCAAATCTGCGTCAAAAGTACGGCTATTTGGCGGTAAGTCTTGCGGTAAATGTGGATAAAAAGTGCGGTAGATGTAAAACTTATTGCGGTATGGGTAAGAGTATTTGTCTATTCCGCTTCCTTTTTGTACCTTTGCATAGTTCGGAAACGAAAAGTACCATTTCTAATTCCCAAATCCCTTTGCTCTGTACGGACAACCGAGCGAAACTATAACTCTCACCTGCGGCAGTTGCACTTTATCGAGGCGGTAGATAGGCTTTGGAAAGCCAAGTTCATCTCCCGTCCCCGCTTGTCGTATCTGTGCCGCACAGTGGCTCAGTCGCCTGCGCCTCAGTTCTATATCACGCCCAAGCAGGCGTTGGAGAAGTATAGTTTGTGGGAACAGACGGGGCGTATTGAGGGGGAGAGCGAATATACCCGCCGTATGTATCAGGACATCTTCACTCGTTTCCGTGCCCGTTATGCAGAGAGCGGTGGCATCGACTTCAAGTATGTCATCATGCAGGATGTATTGGAGCAGCCTGCTCCGTCGTTCTATATCAACCCTAATGCGGCACTCACTTTCTACTACCGAGCCATGGCATACCGCCGTCGCCACAAATCCAAACGCCTATGATAGTCTTTTTAGTCTTTTTGTTTGCCGTCTATGCCCTTTGTCCGCAGGATATTCTGACCGCTATGGGCGTTTCCGACAGCCATTTGTGGGGCTGCCTGACCTATTCGTTTGCCCATACCTCGTGGCTGCACCTCGCTATCAATACCTTGGCTCTTGCCATGATGTATCCGCCTGTCAGCCGTCTCTACTGCTGCCGATACAACTGTTCGGCTTGGCATTTTTTCGGTGTGGTCTATCTTGTAGCCGTGTTGGCAGGGCTTGCTACGGCGGCACAAGTGCCTACGGTGGGTGCTTCGGGAATGGTGTTCACCTTGCTCGGCATTTTGTTGTTGCTCAACCCAACTATGCGGCAGGTACGCAACTATTTATGGGTCGCTCTTGCCGTTGGCGTACAGATATATTTCGGGAACAGCAATGTAGCACTGCATATTGTGGCGTTTTGCTTGGGAGCAGCGGCGGTGGTCGTGCGCCAAGCCTGCGAACAACTTAAAATTCGGGATATGGAATGACCAAAGAGGAGATACTGCATATCAATCAGGAGCGTAACCTCGAACGACAGCACGCTTACAATCCAATTACGGGCGAGGGCTGTACCTCGTGCGAGCGATTGCCGTTCTCTGCCGTCGAGTTGGGCTGGATAGACTATCAAGTACCTTTTGACTGCTACCAAGAGAAGATATTCTGCGACCTTAGGGACTGCAATTTCTCTATTCGTACTTATCTTCACCGTCTGCATCTGCGTTACACAAAGGTCAATCTCGAATTGGTACGGCAGGAGTTGATTAAGGCTCGCTGTCGCCACGACTTTGAGTACTGTGCCGCCTCTTTTTTCTATATAAAGGACAAAAATCCGCTCAACCCGAAGGATATTCTCTTTACGCTCAACCGTGGGCAGCGCAAACTGCTGCGGATGATATACGATTGCGACAAATACGGCAAGCCTGTGCGTATCATTATCGTCAAATCACGCCAGATTGGCTTCTCTACGCTCATACAGTTGTACATGGCGTGGAAGCAACTGTTCGTTTTGGGTGCGGTGAACTCCGTCATCGTGGCGCATATCGAGAATACGGCTCGTATCATACGAGGAATGTACTCAAAAATGCTTGCCAAACTCCCCACTTGGTTGCTCGGCAAGGAAAAAGTGGTCGAACACTTCGCTCTCACACCGTTTGAGCGAGGTAATAAGACACTTATCGTCAAGGGTGTGGGTTGCCGTATCACTATTGGCTCTGCGGAAAAGCCGAACAACATTGTCGGAGACGATATTCTTATGGCGCACTTCTCCGAGGTGGGTCTATACAAAGCCACGCAGGGTGTCAAGCCCGAGGATTTGGTGCAGTCTATCATGGGTGGTATCTCCTATGCACCCAATACGATGATATTCTACGAGAGTACGGCTCGTGGTGTGGGCAACTTTTTCCATTCCGAGTGGTTGCGTGCCACTTCGCTCGACCCAAAGGAGAAATCTGCCTTCAGTCCTCTGTTCGTGGCGTGGTACGAAGCCGACAACGACCGCTTGCCTATCGCAGACTACGACCTGTTTATCGATGAGATGACCGATTATGAGCATTGGTTGTTCTCGCAGGGGGCTACACTCGAAGGCATAGCGTGGTATCGCAACGCCATGCTCCAAATTAAGGATATATGGCGGTGGAAATCCGAGCGGCCTTCGTCTGCCATTGAGGCATTCCAGACTACGGGCCACCGTCTCTATCCGCAGGAGGATGTCGAACGCTTGCGAAAGGGCTGCCGAACCCCCATGTTTATCGGGGATGTCTTTGCCGACAGCGATTGCGGAGACAAGGCTCTCGAGCATATAGAGTTCCGTGAGCGGCAAGATGGTGCACTCAAGATTTGGTTCATGCCCGACCACTCGCCCGAGCGGCAATGCAACGACCGCTATGTCATCGTGGTCGATATAGGTGGCACATCCGACCATTCCGACCGCTCGGTGATATGTGTCTTCGACCGATACGATATGACGCACGGTGGCGTGCCTATTGTCGTCGCAGAGTGGTGCGGACACTGCCCGCATTATCAGTTGGCGTGGAAGGCGGTACAGATTGCCACAGCCTACGAGAACGGTTTGCTTGTCATTGAGTCCAACACTCTCGATACCGAGCAGACGGAGGGCGGTAACTCTGAGTTTGTCCTCGATGAGATAGCCTTGCACTACGACAATCTCTATTGCCGTACGCCGATGGACAAAATCAATATGGGTTTTGAGCCGAAGTGGGGCTTCCAGACCAACCGTTCCACCAAGCCCATGGTCTGCAAGCACCAGCAGAAAGCACTCGCCAAGGATATGTATATCGAGACTTGCCGAGAAGCGTGCGATGAGCACGACTTCATGGAGATAAAATCCAACGGACGGGCTATCGGTGCTATCGACGGACAGCACGATGACCGACACATCACCCGTGCCATCGGTGTCTGGATATGTTACGACGAATTAAACACTCCACGGCAGTACAAACCCATCTCTGCCAAGGGACTTTCCGAGATGAAGGTACTCGGAGAAAGCACTATATAGAATTACCAACTCAACAAAAGAAAATCGTATGAATAGAAAACAAATCAAGGCCGAACTTATCGAGAAGTGGCTGCTCTTTAGAGTATTCCTACAAGTAAAGATGGATGCTGTGCGTCTTTCGCTCGCTATCTTTATGTGCGATGCTTTGCAGAAAGCACGCAACAAACGCTTCTATGTTATCGAGAACGCACAGGGCAAACTGATATGGGTATGCAATGACGACATCGACCTGATGAAACGCCCCCGTCGTGTGCGTCGTTTGGTAGGAGGACAACTGCGTACCTACACGGTCCGTATGTTACCCAAGAATGTGTCGCACCTCGACATCATGAAGTCCTGCCTCTATTACACCCCGTCTTCGCTCAACAATACCGATGGGCTTACGGCAGCCGAGCGATTGCAGAAGCGTCAGGGATGGTTGCGCTATATGGAGCGTATCCGTATGGACCGTATGTTTGGACGGCTCAAAGCCACAAAGTAGAATGGTATGAACGACTGGGTGATTACTACCGTTGGCAAGGTGGTCCGTCGGGATAAGGCTAAGCCGTCGGACACTGTCCTACCTACAGTCTTGGCGGGTCTGCCCGATGGGATAGGGATGGAGGATGTTGCCAACTCTTTCCCGACGAAGGAGGATGCCTACTATTGTAGAGATACGATAGTAGAGCATTGCCCTTCTGCCTATCTGTCCCAATCCGCTCCCAAACAGCTGCAGGAGCGTAAGACGGGCCGGACCGAGTCTTATTCTCAGGAGGAGTTTTGCCGTATTACACGACGCAAACTGATAGAGAACTACGATGTCTTCTGGGCGAACTTCCAGCAGTTGAAGCCGAGGGACGCTTGCGATGTGTATATGAAGATGGCTCGCTATGGTTTCTCTACCGCCCCGCAGGCGAAACTACCTGATGACGAGGCGGAGCAGCGTAAGCAGGCACTCAAGCGGGAGCAGACAGCCGCTGCCATTGCCGATGGTCTCCCCGACGAAGACTTTGACTCCGACGACCTCGATGTGGATGCGGTCGATACAGATGTCCCCGATATAGACAACCTCCGTCCTAAGAGCATTTCAGATACCATCTATATGGATGCAGATACATATAAGAGCATAGATACAGACACCAACTATTCATAGCCACTTGCCTGTTTGGGATTTTTGTTGTACCTTTACGCCCTATTCAAATTCTCAAAGCGCAACAACCAATTTCCCTATCAGTCTCTCCATTGTTTATCGGTTGTCTTTTTTGTCTTTGTATAATAAGCAGATAATCAATTTGTTATACAAAAATCAGACTTTAACATTTTATTAACAGCGTTTATTGACGCTTTGTTCTGACAACTTGAAATCTCGCAAGTTTTTAGTCTTATCAGGACACGGCAACGATGAACGCCTGCAGGGTATGAGTATCTTGTATGCCTATGCTGTACACCTATCGTGTGCAGTTGTGGGCGTATAGTTGTATATACTTGTACGATGTGGGCTTCGTGTTGTCAGTTCTAGTAAGACAAGGCAATGCGAGAGCCCCAGGTTGCGGAATTGACAATGCGTCAAGCCCGCATTTTTTTTGTATATGCCTATATTCGACACATTTGTCAAGTCTCCCCTAAATTATACGGGAAATAAATATCGCATTTTGTCACAAATACAACCTCATTTCCCGCAGTCTATCGGGACTATGGTGGATTTGTTTTGCGGAGGGGCAACGGTAGGTTTGAATACCCCTTGCAGGAATGTACAATTTGTGGATAACAATCCGTATGTTATCCATCTGTTGCAATATCTTGCAACATGTCAATTCAACAACCTGCTTTGTAAATTAGAGAATCTGCTACAGCAGTACGGTCTTTCCTATTCTGCACAAAATTCGTATGCCTTCTACTACCAAAAACAGACCGACCAAATCCACCGCAATAACGGATTAAAAGAATACAACTTACACGGTTTCTACCAATTAAGGGAGGATTACAATGCCCTATCCGATAAGGCGTGTGAGCGTGCCAATTTGTTACTTTATTTGCTCATTGTATATGGTTTCAACAATGATATCCGTTTTTCCAAAGACGGCTATTTCAATCTTCCTATCGGTAAAACGGATTTGAACAAAAACAATATCCGCAAACTGAAAACCTATATAGAGCGCGTCCAGTCCATACAAGCCGACTTTATCTGTGGGGACTTTCGCGCTGTAGAGATACAAAATCTTATTCTTTCGGCTGATTTTGTATATGCCGATCCTCCGTATTTGATTACGAATGCAGTCTATAATGAATCAGATAAATGGAATTCACAAGCAGAACAAGCGTTATTGTCATTGTTGGGCGATATGTTGCAGCATCATATTCCATTTGCTTTGTCTAATATGCTGGAGAAAGGGAAACATAAGAATGTCTTGCTGGATAGTTGGTTGCACCAGCATCCGAATGTGCAAATGATAGATATAGACTACCATTACAGAGGAGCCTATTACAACAAAAAAGAACGAAATGGAGAACATGAGATTCTAATTGTACCGGTATATGAATAGCTTGAGTATCAACAACAGACGCTACATAGGCAGTAAAACCAAATTATTGCCGCATATTATAGAGGCTGCGTACACATCAGCCGGCAGCAATGATTTTTCTTTTGCCGATTTATTCGGAGGAACAGGGGTCGTGGCATACGAATTTGCCAAGCGGGGGCACTCCGTTATTGTCAATGATATCCTGTTATCCAATGTGGTCGCTTATACTGCTTGGATGGGGAAGGAGTGTGTACAAGAGGACAAACTTATTCAGATATTCGATTATCTTAATACCTTGCACTATGACAAAATAGATGACAACTACTTTTCCTCTATATACGGCGGAAAGTATTTCTCACATAATGATGCCAAGAAAATTGGCTTTATTCGGGATTATATAGAACAGATAAAGCCGCAGTTGTCTTATCGGGAATATTGTATATTGCTCACATCCCTTCTCTATACAGCAGACAAAATTGCCAACACCGTCGGACATTTTGAATCATTTCTCAACAGACAGCCACAAGATACCGACTTTATATTGCCCCCATTGGAATTGCACCCGACTGCAACGGCGCAGATATTCAACGAGGATGCCAACGAGTTGGCAAAACATATTCAAGCGGATGTAGTATATCTCGACCCGCCTTATAATGCACGGCAATATATCAATTTTTACCATGTATTGGAAAATCTTGTGCGTTGGAATAAGCCTACAGATTTTGAAGGAAATTCCATGAAATTCAAACGGGACAATCTAAAAAGTGGTTATTCTCGTTCGGTGGCTCCTGCTCTATTTCAAGATTTGGTTTCTTCTCTGCAGTGCCGTGTTATTATTGTGTCCTACAACAATACCTATAATGCACGAAGCGTTGCATCAAACAACAAGATACAGGAAGAAGAAATAATGCGTATTTTGTCCGAAAAGGGAGAGGTAACAAAAACAGGTATTGATTATCATAGTTTCAATGCAGGGAAAACAGATTTGCCCAATCATAAAGAGTATTTGTTTATTTGTTGTGTAAAATAAAGTGCCATGCATATAACTTTGTTAGATTACTACCAATACATCAGCACACATGATGATATTGCCGGTAGATATTACCGCTGCGGAGAAAATGACTACGGAAGTCCATTAAAGATATTCAACACCAATTACCGTACTCTGTTCGGAAAACGAGGTAATACATACCAAGGATTTGCCAAAGGGTTTATCGGATTGGAGACAGAAGAAGGAAAAGACCGAAGCAATTTCTTGCATAGCAATAGAACAGGGCAAGAGGTAAACAAGCAACACACGGTGCGTATGCGTAATTCGTGGTTGTTCCAAGAGAAAAACGGAGTGTTTTACAAGACAAAGCGTGGCTTTGTCTTTAGCCGTATGCTGCAAGACAATGATTTAACACTTGAAGAACAAAAACTATTGTGTTTCCTGCTTATTCTGCCGGGCTATTTTTATGATATTCCTAACTACTTGAGCCGTCGTACGGAACAACTGTTTTCCTATAGTACAGATGTCGGATATAGCACACAGGAATTATTGCGGTTGCAAACCGATTTTCTGCTAAATGGTATTCGCAATCAAGTCTCAAAGGAGGATTTGATGAAACAGGACTATTTTTATATAGCCAATTTTATGGAACCATATAGTAGCGACATCAATTTCTTGCAGCAATTCTATAAGGCGCCTACGCAAGAAAAAGAGGAACTGAAAGAATATGTTGTATCTTGTACGGATAAAACCCACAATCTGTTAGCAAAAAAATACGAAAGCGGCGGTAACTTTACCATCGGCACATTATTGGAAACCACATGGGTGATGTTCTTGTGCAAAATACTCAAAGAAAATGAGATTACGGACTATGAGATGTTTATATCCACATTATTGCATTCATATCACCAATTTTATGATATAGACGAAAACCGGATTAGGAACTTTCTGGCTACATATCACAGTGTTTTTGAAGTCATTTACAGAGATGTGTACGACATAAAAGAAAACACTGCCACTATCCGTACACAACGCACTTTAACAAGGCAAGAGATAGAGAAAATAGGTATCATAGACCCGACGGACAATGAAGGAAGCGAAACACTAAATGAAGTAAGCAATACATTGAAACGCATTGCCCGCCAAGAAAGTGATTACCATTGCATTATGGAGGACTATTCGGATTGTCGCTATTTTACTTCAAAGGAAACGCATCGTAATTATTTAGAGGTGCATCATTTGATTCCTCGTGCTGTGGCGAATCGTTTTCCAAATAGTATTGAGGTTCTGAGCAACTATGTGCCTTTATGCCCAACATGTCACCGAAAAATCCATTTGGCAGTCGATAGAGAGCGACAAGATATGATACGCTATATCTACAACAAGCGAAAAGACGGATTGTCCGAAAAAGGTATTACGATTGAGAGGATAGACGAGTTATTCAAATTTTATGGCATAACAGACCGATAAGCCTGCTGCTAATATATATTGCGATGTTAGCAAATAACTAGCCTGCACAACGGGCAAGAAGACTACATAGACAAAGATGCCTTTATCGCTTCTCTTCAATAAACAGGTTGCATTTGTCGTGTGTTTATTCGAAATCCCCAAGAACTCTGTTGTTTTTGGGGATTTTTGAACCATCTCTTCGGGTATTTGGTTGGCGAAGTCGTTGTTTAATGGTTTTGCATGGGCATTAGTGGAGAACAAAGTACCCAAATTACGGAAAAGAGTACCCGAATAAAAGGTGTCTGCCGGACTACTTGGCGGAGTGAATAGAAGACACTACCTTTGCAAGCAGAATAAAAATCGGATTATAGAATGAAAAAAGTATTGGTTATCTCCACAAGCCTTCGGGCAAACAGCAATTCGGATGCGCTTGCACAGTCTTTCGCACAAGGAGCCATAGAGGCAGGCAATGAGGTGGAATGTGTATCGCTCCGAGACAAAACGATACAGTTTTGCAAAGGGTGTCTGGCATGTACTCGAACGCTCCGTTGTGTGATAAAAGATGATGCACCCGAAATTGTGGACAAGATGCTTCGTGCGGATGTGATTGTTTTTGCGACGCCTATCTATTACTACGAGATGAGTGGACAAATGAAGACGCTTCTTGACCGTGCGAACCCTTTATTCAATGCAGATTATCGTTTCCGTGATATCTACCTGCTGACTGCAGCGGCAGAAAACGAACCCTATACCCCCGAAGGCGCAGAGCATGGGCTGAACGGGTGGATTGCCTGTTTTGAGAAAGTACGTTTGGCAGGAACGGTTTTTGCCGGCGGCGTAACTGCCCCGAACGAAATAGCCGGTCATCCTGCACTCCAAGAAGCCCACGAAGCCGGAAGAAAGGTATAGTTGCCATGCGCACCCATTATCCTTCTCTGTCACCCCTACAGCAGTATGCTTTTCCCCTTACCTAATATCGAGACCGCTAAATTCACCGCCCCAATATCGGGTTGTAGATAGTACCGGTCAGGCGGACATACTCCTCCAGTTGTGCAAAGGTTTCTGTGCGCCCGCGCGAAATCCATACCGAGAGCAGTGAGGTCATCATACCCAGCAGCATATTGGTGATGTATTCCATATTGGTCTCAGTGAAAGTCTGCGACTCATGTGCCTGCAACAGTACGGCTTGCAGTACATGCATATTCGTGTACAACGCATCGTGTACCTGGTCGGTGCGATGGCACTCCACTGCAGCCGCTATCGCACGGCTATGCTCGAACATATATTGCATAACATCGCGGAACACTATCGGTTTGCCCTCCGACAGGCGTTGCGACAGATAAGCGTCCAAACCCTGTGCCGTGCGGTCGCAACACCAGCGCAGCACATCGGTCGGAGTATTCGCAATTATGCAGAATTGCTTCCTCTTCCTAATGGGTAGCAATATCATCCGCATCAAGAACAGCATGCTTGCCTTAGCCAAACGCAACCTATAGGAATTGACAGTGGGGAGGAGAATTTCGCTTTACAGTGCCACGGCTTGCAACTGGGTGAGGGCGAGGAGGTAGTCGCGTTGGGCGGCGAGGGCAGCCGAAGTGGCGTCGTAATAGAGCGAGAGTTCCTGCATATAGTCGAGCATCGAGATTTGCCCCGCCTGCAGTGCCTCCAGAAGAAGGTCGGCACTGTTGGTCATGCGGAGGGCATCGACATAGCCCTGCCAAGTCTTTTGCAAGCCCGATACCTCGGCATACTGCGCACGCAAGTTAGAGAGAAACTGCTGACGCTGCTCGTCGAGGCGCAGAGAGGTTGCCTCTTGTGCCGCTTTGGCTTGGCGCACACGGTGCGTGTTCTGCCAGAGCGGCACGGTAAGACCTACGGTAAGTCCTTGGTAGTACTCGCCCGTCATTCCTTCCGTCATATAGCCCAAGCGTAGTTCGGGCAGCCACTCGGCTCGGCTCAGGCGCACATTGGCTTGGGCAACCTCACTTCCCTGCCGCACATATTGCAGCATGGGGCTGCGTTGCTCCGCCTCTTGGTACCACGAATCGAAATCGGCAGGGGGCAACGGAAGGGTGAAGACGGTATCAGCAAGCGCAATCGGTTCGCCGCCATTGAGTGCAGCGAGTTGTTCGACCAGCGTGCTTCGCGCGGTCTCTATTCGCCGGTAGTCGCCCATTGCCGTGGCGAGATTGAGGCGAATCTTGTTATACTCGATGGCGTTTGTGTTGCCGGCGGCAAACTTCTCTTCGTATGCTTGCGCCAGTGCCTCTGCGTGGTCGAGCCGCTTCCTGTACTCACGAAGTAGCACATTGCAATAGACTATCTCGATACATTTCTGTTCTGCCTCGAGGAGGATATTTGTACGCTCCACCTTCAGGCGCAAGTCTGCCCGCAAATCCTGCTGCTTGGCGAGGCGCAGTTGGTAACCGAATACCTTGCTCAACGGTAGCGACTGCGATACGGTGATGTCCATTCGGTTGTCCATACTCGTAGCAGAACCCCATAGGTAGTGGAACTCTATTTCCGGGTTGTCGGGCGCAAGGCCTATATGGTTCGCCTCTTTCTCCGCCGCAACCTCTTGGCGCAAGGCTTGCAGGGTCTTGTTGTTTTGTTCGATTTGCGGCAGAAGAGCGGTCATATCTTGTGCAAAAACACGAGATACAATTAACAAAGCACAATTAACAATCAATAGTCTAAGTGTGATATTCATAGCGGGGTGTTATTTGGGGTCGTGGGTATGCGGGTGACGGGACTCTACGAGGGAGTACATAATCGGAATAATAAATCCGTTGAGCAGGGTGGAGGAGAGCAGCCCCAAGAGTATGACTTTTGCCATAGGGCTCTGTATCTCGTTGCCCGGCAGGTCGCCCCCCAAGGCAAGCGGAATAAGCGAGAGGGCAGTGGTGAGTGCGGTCATGAGGATAGGATTCAGTCGGTCTGCTGAGCCTTGCATGATACGCTCGTGCAGCGGCACTCCTTCGTGCGACAGGTCGTTGTAGCGCTCGATAAGCAGCATACCATTGCGCGTGGCGATACCAAAGAGCGAGATAAAACCGATAAGAGCGGGAATACTCAGCACACCGCCGTCAAGCAACACGGCCAGTACGCCACCCATAAGCGCAAGCGGCAGATTGCACAGCACGACAGTGGCTTGACGCAGGTCGCGGAACTGCATAAAGAGAAGCAGGAATATAACCAGCAGTGCTCCGACGGTGGCAATGGCAATGGTGCGGGAGGCTTTCTGTTCGCTCTCGAACTGTCCGCCGTACTCGATGTGATAGCCTTCGGGCAGCGTAATCTGCTCGCCGATGGTTTTCTCTATTTGGTTGACCGCCCCTCGCAAATCGCCGTTCGTAACATTGGCGGACACCACCAGTTTGCGGCTGACATTTTCGCGGTTGATGGTGTTCGGCCCCATGGCAGAGCGTATGTCTGCTACTGCCGACAGTGGGACTTGTGCGGTACGGGTAGAGATACAGAGGTCACGAATGGCGTCCATGTTTTCACGCGCTGCGGGAGCAACACGCACCACAAGATCGAATGCCTTGTTCTCCTCATAGACCTGCGACACTACGCTTCCGCCCAGCAGGACACTAATCTGCTCGGAGAACTCCGCCGGCGAGATACCATAGCGGGCAAGCATGTCCCGTCGGGGCGTGATGAGCAACTGTGGGCGTTCCACTTGCTGCTCTACATTGATGTCCGCCACGCCCTCGATAGGCGTGATGGCGGTCTTGATCTGTTGCCCGAGTTGGTACATACGATTCAGGTCGGTGCCAAATATCTTAATGGCAATGTTCGACTGCGTGCCCGATAGCATAGCGTCGATACGGTGGGAGATGGGTTGACCGATTTCGAGATTGACACCCGACAGCACGCTCATACGCTGACGAATATCGGCTATCACCTCCTCTTTGGAACGGTCGGACAGTACAAAAGGAGCCTCTATCTCCGATGCATTGACACCGAGTGCATGCTCGTCCAATTCGGCTCGCCCCGTCTTGCGTGCCACGGTCTGTATCTCCGGAATAGAGAGCAGTATCTCCTCTGCTTTGCGTCCGATAGCATCCGACTCCTCGAGCGATACGCCCGGTAAGGTGCTGACATTGATAGTGAAAGAACCCTCGTTGAAACCGGGCAGGAAACTATGCCCGAAGCAGCAGAACACGACCACGGCAGCTACAAAGAATGAGAAGGTGGTCCCCAGCACGCTTTTCTTGTGGCGCAATGCCCATTCCAACGCACGGCTGTATCCTCGGCGAAGCCAAACGACGAGGCGTGGTTCACGGTCGGCATGGCGCATGGCACGCTCTGTACCGAGTAGGTAGGAGCAGAGTACGGGCGTGAGGGTCAGTGCCACCAGGGTGGAGGCGAACAGCGATACGATGAACGCCAAGCCAAGCGGCGCAAGCATACGCCCCTCCATGCCTGAGAGCAGGAACAGCGGTACGAAACTGACAACGATAATAAAAGTGGAGTTGATGACCGGCATGCGCACCTCGTAGGAAGCGTTGAATACCACTTCTCGAATAGGCAGCCGTTGCGCTTTGGGCAACAGGGCGTTTTGCCGCAAGTGTTTATAGACATTCTCCACATCGACGATAGCGTCGTCCACCAGCGAGCCTATCGCAATCGCCATTCCGCCTATGCTCATCGTGTTGATACTAAATCCGAAAATGCGCATCACAAGTATTGTTATCAGCAGAGACAGCGGGATTGATACCAGCGAGATAAGCGTGGTGCGTCCGTTCTGCAAGAAGATGAACAGCACGAGGATAACAAACAATGCGCCCTCCCAAAGCGACTGCTTGATATTGCCTATTGATCCGTTGATGAAGTTGGCTTGGCGGAATATGTCCGTCGATATCTGCACATCTGCGGGTAGTTGCGAGCGTATCTCCTCCATGGCCTTGTCCAAATGGTCGGTCAGTTCGAGTGTACCCGTGTTGGGTTGCTTTGTGACGGTTAGTAGTACAGCAGGCTTACCTTGTACGGACGCCACGCCAAGACGAGGCGTTTGCGCTCCGATAGCCACAGTCGCCACTTGCTCCAAGCGCACTGTGCCGCCTGCGATGGTAGGCACGGCGGTCTGCCCGAGTAGTTCCATATCGTTGGTCGAGAGTGCGCCACGGATGATGTACTCGTTGCCATATTCGTATAGCACGCCGCCCGACGCATTTTGATTCATGTTGCGCGCGGCAGTCAATAGGTCGTCGAGTGCTACGCCGTAGGAACGCATACGGTTAGGGTCTATCTGTATCTGGTATTCGCGAATGTCGCCTCCCATGACGGCTACTTGTGCCACGCCGCCAGTCGCCAGCAGGCGAGGGCGAATCGTCCAATCTGCCAGCGTGCGCAGTTCCTCTTGGGTCGTCACGGAGTCTGCTGTTAAGCCGATAATCAGTACCTCGCCCAAGATAGACGACTGCGGTCCCAAAATAGGTTTGCCTACATAGTCGGGCAGCGATTCCGATACGGTTGCCAATTTCTCACTGACCACTTGGCGGGCACGATAGATATCCGTACCCCAATTGAACTCTACCCATACCACAGAGAAACCCGTCGTGGATGACGAGCGTACCCTGCGCACATCGGTTGCACCGTTCACTGCCGTCTCTATCGGAAAGGTGACGAGCCGTTCCACTTCTTCGGGCGCCATACCCGTGGCTTCGGTCATCACCACCACGGTAGGCGCATTCAGGTCGGGGAATACATCGACATCCATCTCCCGCACGCAGTAGAGACCTGCAGAGAGAATAAGCAACGCTGCCACCACAATGGCAAGCCGGTTGCGCAAAGCAAAGGATATGATTTTATTTAGCATATACCGATATAATGATTACTTGCTGTTTTTGTTGGGCGATACGGTGCTATTCCGTCAAAACCACTATCTTCCCCTTGTGAATAAATACCCTCTGCGTCGCAGGTGCTGTGTAGCACCGTCCCAATAGGTCGTACCAACCGTCATCTCCGGTATCGATTGAAGAGGTTTTCAGGTCTGTGCTCGGTTCCCGCTGGTGGCTGAATAGTCGGTCTAACCGGGGTGTGGAGTAACTCTGAATACAAGTTATCTCGTGTGTCCATCCCCTTATGGCTTCATAGACAACATCCGCACCCATTGCCTTCAACTGCGAAACCAAGGCTTCTACCGTCGCACGCACATCGTTGCCCATTACCTTGTCCGCCAGCCCCATTACGGTATAGACAGGCGTCGAAGCAATGTCTTCCGCTTTTGTATCTTTTGGATCGCCTGCGCAAGGCATCGCCGCCGCAAAGTAATCCGAGTATAGCGATACAATCTTCCATGTACCTGTGCCGCCCATACTACTGCCGAGGATATAGATACGCGTTGTGTCTGCTGCCTCGTGTTGCGCCACATAGTCCAGCAATTGTTTTACCTGGGTCGCCATGCTGCTCCATCCTTTTGTCTTGTTGCTGCATTGCGGAACAACAAAGACCGTGGGAACATCTTGGCATAGCAGATAGTACGCAATCGAATCGATACTCGCATCGGTCATTTGGGTCTCGTTGTCTGTCCCGCAACCGCTGCCTCCGTGCAGATAGACGACCACCCTCGGCAGGCTACCCTCTATCCGCATTTGCCGATATGGCAGTGCCGAGCCGTCACCCAAGGTGAGTTGTTCTTTGCTGAACACCGGCTCGGTCTGTGCCATACCGTACAGGCTCAGCAGACACATCGTGATCAAAACTATCTTTTTCATTCCGCTAAAAATAAAGTATCATAAGTACCGTCGTACTCGTTTGCAGTACGCCTCGTATGCAGTGCCGAAGGTAGTACGGCAGTAGGGCTCTTCTTGCAATATCTGTATATGGAGCATTACTATGGGGAATAGAGCAAATACCAAATGCAACAGGTTCGGGAAAGCTACCAACAATCCGATATACACCAAGTCGAACCCAACAAAGGCCGGATTGCGACTGATGCGATAGATTCCTGTCTGCACCAGTTGTGTTTTGTCTTTCTCAGGTATGCCTGCCCGCCAACTATCCGCCATGGTCAGTATGGCGGTGACAAAGAACACCACTCCTATTGCAGTGAGCAGCAATCCTACCCATTGCAGCGCAGGACAGTCTTGCAACCAAGGTAGCAGTGTCCATTGTGGGAATACGGCGATACTTACCACTTCCACGGGTACAACCAAAAGCGTTGCTGCGCCCATCAACCGCTCTATCCGCAGCATCCGTTTCGGTTTGTTTCCTACACCAATTTGGTTGGTCTGTATGCCTTGTTTCTTTTGTGCTATCTTCTTACCGAAATAGGCAGCGTAGAAGATTCCCAACAGGGCAAAGGCGATTATTTTGGTCGTCATACACTGGTATGTTGGTCTTTGTTATCTATGTTGATTTAGGCCTCTCCTTGGGAGTGGGGGCGTGGTCTATCAGGATTGTCGCTCTCTGCGCACTTACTCCAAGAATAGGTCGTCTGCCGCAAAGTCAGCCCAGTCGTCGGAGGCATAGACTATCTCGATGGCGGTTGGAGCGGAGATGTGGTGCAGGGTCGCTCCTAATCCAATGAGCAACAGCCCAGACGAGACCATCGCTGTCATCCAGTAACTCACTTTGCGTTTCGCAAGGCTGTAGTTGGTCTTGGCGGCTCCAATAGTCGATTGTGTAATCAATGCTATCTCTTCGTATGACATATCCTCGTGGTAGCGCAGGTTGAATACAGTGCGTTGGGTGGGGGATAGGCGCAGAACGGTCTGCTCCAGCCGTGCCAGCAGTTCCTGCCCGGGTTCTATCTCCGGCTCGCTATGGAGCGTCTGCAGTACGGCCTCGTCCACTTGGTCAATCGAATCCATAGTCGGCTCGTTGCGGAGCCACATATAGGCGCAATTGGTGGCGATGCGGTAGAGGTACGCCCGCTCGGAGGACTGCTCGCGCAGTTCTCCGAGGTGGGTATATACCTGCAACCAAGTGTTCTGCAGCACATCTTTGGCGTCTTCGCTATTGCGGAGCATCCGCCTCAGGTATCGGTACAGCGGTTGGTTGTATGTCTTGACTAATCTGTCAATCATTCTGCTTGGCGTTTGGGTTGTAGCCGTTCTTTGCGCACTTGCTCATCGTCGTATATCTTCTGTATCTGCGACGGGGTGAGTACGGTGCGCAACTTGTGGTAGTACTCTTCGCGAATGTTGAGAATGTTGCGTTGGCGGTCGAAACGACTGCGAATAGTGGCCTCAATTTGTTCCTCGGTAGGAGTAGCCTCTGATTTCTCTTTCTTGTAGAGCAGTTTAATGCCTTGCAGTTTCTTACTGTAGTCCATGTAGATGTTGCGGAACTGTTCTGCTTTCTCGCCGCTTAGTCCAAAGGACTGAATGTAGGCGTTGGTCTGCTCAGTGAGTTGTTTCTCGCGTGCTTCACGCTTTTGCTCTTTGGTTGGGGTGTTTTCTGCAACCATGCTCATATTGAATACGAGTACAAGCGCCATAATAAAATACCGTTTCATTGTTTTTAGATGTTTGGGAATGTGTGGGGCAGTGGTTGCCGCTCCACGGGTTACACAAATGTAGAAGTACTTCTATCTATATAGATGCAACCCAGGTGAAAAAGTTAAATGCGTACGGTGTTTTTTTATGTGCTTATGTTCGTTTTTTCTGTGTATAGCTTCTTACTACTACCTTGGGGATATTTATATATCCATTCGGTAAGCCCCTCCTTTGGAGGGGGGCGGGGAGGTCTTAATGATTATGCGTATGCCCTGGTATCACGGTTGCGCTGCCTGCCAGTTTTACTTGCATGGCTCCGTTCGTAACCACAGCCTCGCCTGCCTGCAGTCCGCTACGCACAAGCACTCGCTCGCCATTGCTCTGCCCCAAGACAACTTCTCGCTTGCGGTAGCAGTCCTCGTCCAAACGCACATAGACGGAGTAGATGCCCTGTTCCTCGCATACGGCCGATACGGGTACAGAGAGTGCCTGTTGCTTTTCTCGCAACAGCAAATAGACATCGGCATACGAGCCTGCTATCAGCCCCTCTTTGTTCTCGAAGGAGAATACTACGGGAACATATCCGGTTTGGCTGTTTGTGCTTTGTCCGACGGAGAGCAGTTGTCCGTTCTGGTCGGCGAGCCGATAGGTTGTGCTGCTGTAGGCTGGCTCGAAGTTGGCGCTTTGTATCTTGCTGAGGCTGTTCCAGTAGCGCTCCGGCACATCGGCTTGCAGCAACAGACTCTTTGTTTGGCTCACACCGAGTAGTGCATCTCCTGCTTCCACATAGTCGCCGTTGGCAAACTTCATTCCGCTCACATAGCCGTCTTGCGGTGCTACCACCTCGATACAGCCGTCTTCTGCTTTCTTGTCCCGCAATGCTTCGTATTGTGTTTGGGCAGTACGGTATCGCAGTGTGATTTGCTCCATCTCTTGGGCGGATACTATTTGGTTGCCTGTCAGTCGGCTTGCCCGCTCATATTCCCTGCGTGCGGCTTCGTATTGCAGGCGTGCGGTTTCCACGGGGTCTGCCGTCGCCATACCCCGTACGGATATATGCGCCAGCACTTGTCCTTTGCGGACAGGCGTGCCTTCGTTCAGCGTGCGTTGTAGGGTAATCACGCCGTCCATGGTTGCAACTACTTGTAGAGTCTTGTTGGCTGGTGTCAGTATTTGTCCGGACACTTTGATGACTTCCGCAAAAGGAGCATAGTCTATCACCTCTGTTTCTAATCCGATGGCTGCGGCTTTCTCTTCCGAGAACACAATCTCTCCCGCTGTATGTGCATGCTCTGCGTGTTCCTCGTGTTCATGTCCCTCATGCGAGTGTTCCCCATGTTCGTGTGAATGTCCGCTGCAGCCCGTCAGCACAGCGGCTATGTAGGCTGCCAGTACCAAATAATTTCGTTGCATTGTCTCGTATCTATGAAAATTATGCCACAAAGGTACTGTCTTTTGTCTGCAACTCGGTTGCAACTATACAATTAGCCCTCGACGGCATGGTTGCTGTCGAGGGCTAATAAAAAGTAAAAAGTGTGGTTGAGTTAGTTTCCGTAGGTATTTCCACCACCGAGAGCGTGGTAGAGCGTTACTACCGACTGCAGTTCCGCCATCTGGTTGGCTATGCGGGTCAGTTGTGCCGTCAAGAGGCTGTTTTGCGCCGTCAAGACTTCCAGATAGGTTGTGCTACCGTATTGCATCTTGAGCGAAGTGGCTTCCTGCGCACGGGTCAAAGCGTCCACCTGCTTGTCGTAGAGTTCGCGCTTGGCGTGACAGGTCTGGTAGTTATGCAGTGCATTATTCACCTCGTTACCCGCCGAAAGGACGGTCTGCGAGAATGACAGGATACTCTCACGCTGTTGCGATTTGGCAGCCTTCACCTGGGCAATGTTCCGTCCCGAATTGAAGAGCGGTACGACAAGTCCTGCGGCAAGGCTCGATATCATGGTCATAGGGTCGATAATAGTTCCATACGAGTGGTTTGTCCATCCAAACGAGCCGCTCAGGTTCAGCGAGGGAAGGCAGTTGCTACGCGACAGATTGGTGTTATAAAACGCCCGTGCCATGTTCTGTTGTGCTGCCCGTACATCCGGCCGGTTGTAGAGCAGGGATGCGGGTACGCCCACTTCGAGTTCGGCTGGCATCTGCTGTTCGTCGAGTCGCCCGCGCACTATGGTGCGGTGAGTACCTCCCAAGAGCAGGCAAAGGGCGTTCTCGGTCTCCCGAATCTGTTGGCGTGTGTCGAGCACGACGGTCTGAATCTGGTAGTAGGTCGCTTCCATTTGCGTTACGGCTGCCTCGTCCGACATACCCGCCTCTTTCATGCGACGGATAGTGGTCGTGGTCTTTTCCCAAGTTATGGCATTGTCCTCGGCTACTTGCAGTTGTGCGTCGAGCATGAGCAGCGTGTAGTAGGCGTTTGCCACACCAGCGATAAGTCCGCAGCGTGCCGCTTGCTCGTAGTCGAGTGTCTGCTGCTTGGCGGCTTTTGCCCCCCGCAGCGAGTTGAGCGTACGCCCGAAGATGTCTATCTCCCACGATGCGTTAGCCACCAGGTCGTAGGTGCCTTGCTTGATGCTGTATTGTGGCGAGAATCCCGCTTGGGGTGCGATGCTGATGGTCGGCAGGTATGCCAACTGGGCACCACGCAGCGTTGCCTCCGCCTGCTCCACATGCTCGTGGGCAATACGCAAGTCGAGGTTGCTGTCGAGGGCTTGACGAATCAGGTCTTGCAGGAGCGGGTCGGTGAACAGTTGCTCCCATTCCAGTGCGGCAAGGCTCGATGCCGTATCCGACAGGGCAAGGTCGCCATAGAGTGTGCTATCCACACTCTCGACGGGCTTATACTTGCCGTAGATACCGCAAGAGGGGAGTGTAGAGGCGAGGAACGCCACTGCCGCAAGGGTATATAAGGTATGTTTTATGCTTTGTTTCATAGTGCATGAATCTTAATAATCGTACATTTTGATTTTCTGTGGGCTACCTTACGGGTTGGTAACGAATTCCTAACGAGTTGGTAACGAATTTCGGAAGAGAGATATAAGACTGCTATAATAGAGGTATAACGATGACAATCTTAATCAGAGTTATTTTTCGTCTTCCGTATGCTACAGTTCCCGAACCGCTCCGCAAGGTAGTCCCGCACAGGGTGTTAGTCCATAGGGGTGGTATTGCGTTTCTTGCGGTGCTTCTCGTCGAGGTGTTGGAATACCACGAAGAGGGCAGGCACCATGAAGAGCAAGGCCAGCGTACCGACGACACTACCGCCGACAACACCCGTACCGAGGCTTCGGTTACCGTTTGCACCTACACCCGTGGCTGCCACCATAGGAAGCATACCGAAGATAAGGGTCATGACGGTCATCATAATCGCACGCAGACGCGCACCCGCTGCATCGGTCGCTGCTTCTTGCAGGCTCTTGCCCGCCTTGCGGCGCTCGGCTGCATACTCGGTAATCAGAATCGCCGTCTTGCTCAACAGACCGATCAACATGATGATACCCGTTTGCAGATAGATGTTGTTCTCCAGTCCGCAAATTTTGGTCAGCAGGAACGAACCCATCAGACCTACCGGCACGGCAATCAGAATGGCGAGTGGCAAGCGGAACGATTCGTAGAGGGCTGCCAGAATCAGGTAGATAAGCACGAGGCAGATAAGGAATATCATCGCCGTGCCCGTGTTGGACGATTGGCTTTCCTCACGCGTGATACCTCCGTAATCGACTGCATACTGGTGGGGCAGTACCTCGGCGGCTACCTCTTTGGTGGCACGGATGGCATCACCTGTCGAATAGCCTGAAGCCGGCATGGCACTGACCGAAATGGAGTTGTAGAGGTTGAATCGCGTCAGGTTGCTCGAGCCGTAGATACGGCGCAGGGTGACAAACTGCGACAGCGGCGCCATCTCTCCGCTATGGAGGCGAACAAAGGTGTTGTCGAGGCTGCGCTCATCGATACGCTGTTGCGGGTCGCCCATAATCTGCACCTTATATACTTTACCGAATCGGTTGAAATCGCTCACATACTGACCGCCGTAGTAGCCCGCAAGGCACGACAGCACCTCGTTGGCAGTGATACCCGAGCGTTGGCACTTGACGGCATCCACATCGACCTCCCACTGCGGGAAGTTGAGGTTGAACGAGGTGAACGCCACGCTGATTTCCTTGCGCTCGTTGAGTTTGCCGATGAACTGTTGTGTATAGGCATATAGGTCGTTGATATCGCCGCCTAACTTGTCCTCTACATTGATATCCAGTGCGTTACCCGTACCGTAACCGGCAATCTGTGCCGGTGCCATGGCAAATATCTTGGCGTCTTTGATGTCCGCCGTCAGGGCATAAACTTTCTGTATGACGGTATTCACATCCTGTCCCTTGTGGGTACGCTCGTCCCAGTCTTTGAGTTTCAGAATGACATTGGCTGCAGCCGACGACTCGCCCGAAATCATACCGTAACCGGCCACACTACATTCCTCTTTCACTTCCGGAATGGTGGCGAGGCGTTTCTCCACAACGCGCAGAATCTCGTTGGTCGTGGCAAGCGAACTTCCCGGAGGAGTATCGATATTGACCATCACGGTGCCGAGGTCTTCTTCCGGCACAAGCGAGGTCTTGGTAGAGCGCATAAGCATAACCATCAGCCCGATACCGAGTACGGCAATCACAAAACAGGTCCACGGGTGGCGAATCAGCACACCGGCGCCTTTTTGGTATCGCTTGGTGAGCCATTCCATACCGCTGTTGAATTTCTCAGCGAAACGGAACGACCAGCGCTTCCAACCGCGTAGGTTATTGATATTGGTCTCTTTGGGGCGGAGCAGTAGCGCACAGAGTGCAGGGCAGGTAGTCAGCGAGTTGAGTGCCGAGATACCGACGGCCACCGCCATGGTAAGACCGAATTGACGATAGAAAATACCGCTCGTACCACCAATGAAACTGACAGGAATAAACACTGCCATAAAGACGAGCGAAGAGGTGATGATAGCCACTGCCACATCTTTTGTACCATATACGGCGGCTTGGAACGGGTTGCGATAGCCCGCATCGAAACGGCTGTGCACCGCCTCGACCACCACGATGGAGTCGTCCACCACCGTACCGATGACCAGCACGAGGGCGAAGAGGGTAATCAAGTTGATAGAGAAGCCGGCAACCACCATGAAGGCAAATGTACCGACCAGCGAAACGATGATACTGACAAAAGGTATCAGGGTCGAGCGCCAGTCTTGCAAGAAGAGCAGCACAATCAGAATGACGAGCAGGATAGCCTCTATCAGTGTCTTGACCACATTCTTGATGGACGCATAGAGGAAGTCGTTGGTGGACATCATCTGCGTCACTTTCACGCCCTTAGGCGCTTCTTTCTGCACTTTCTCGAGCAGGGCGTCGATGTTGTTGTTGATTTCCGTGGCGTTCGAGCCAGCGGTTTGGAATACCATACACTGTACACCCGGGTGGCCGTTTTGGCGGCCGTCGTAGGCGTAACTCTCCTCGCCCAGTTGGATGTCGGCGATGTCACGCAGGCGCAGCACCTCACCGTCTGCCGTTGAGCGAATGACGATGTTGCCGAACTCTTCCGGGGTCTGCAGACGCCCTTTGTATTTCATCGTGTATTGGTATGCCTCGTCCGAGTTCTCGCCGATG
Organism: bacterium; assembly: GCA_963591775.1. Taxonomy (GTDB): domain Bacteria; phylum Bacteroidota; class Bacteroidia; order Bacteroidales; family Paludibacteraceae; genus Colicola. Next base: position 38,655 of record CAVATM010000014.1, on the reverse strand, counting down.
GCACCTGTGGCAGACTCGATGTTCTGTTCTGCCAGGGCAGCGGTTACATCGCTCGGCACGAGTTTGTATTGTGCCATCACATCGGGCTTCATCCATATACGCATGGAGTAACTTCCGCCCAGTACGACCAACTGTCCCACACCTTGAATACGAAGCAACTCGGGCTTGATGTTGATGTTGATGTAGTTGGTCAAGAAGGTCTGGTCGAAGGTGTCGTCCGGCGACGATACGGTGAAAATTTGCAGCATACTGGTCTGTCGTTTGAAGGCCTGTACACCGACTTGCTTCACCTCGCTCGGCAACTGTGATGTGGCGGACGAGATTTTGTTTTGTACATTCACGGCCGCCATATCGGGGTCAGTACCTTGCTTGAAATAGACCAGAATTTCCGCAGTACCAGAGTTGGTGGCGGTAGAGGTCATGTAGGTCATGTTCTCCACACCGTTGATAGCCTCCTCCAGCGGGGCGATTACGGCTTTCTGCACCGATTCGGCGCTGGCACCGAAGTATTGGGTCGTCACCATGACGGTAGGCGGTGCTATATCGGGGTACTGCTCAATAGGCAGTGTCTTGAGTCCGATAACACCCACCAGCACTATCAGAATCGATATCACAGCCGATAGCACCGGGCGTTCTATAAAGGTTTTTACATTCATAGGTTGATTTGATTATTTACGAATTGACAATGTGTTTGCTCTGTGCGCTTACTCATTTGTAACGATTGCCGCAGAGCATATAATTCCTAATTCCTAAATTCTTAATTAGCAATAGCCGTTCCTTCTTGCAGCAGAGCCACACCTTCGGTTACAATCGTGTCGCCGGCGTTGAGTCCGCTCTCGACGACATACTCTTTGCCGCCGTTCAGTCGGGTTACTTGGACGATGGTCGAGATGGCCTTGCCGTCCACTACACGATAGACAAACACCTTGTCTTGTACCTCAAATGTGGCGGTACGCGGGATGAGCAGGGCTTGCTGTTGCGTTTTTTGGAGAATGATGTTTCCAGCACCGCCCGAGGTCAGCAGTCCGCCCTTGTTCGGGAACTCGGCACGCACGCTGACCGTTCCTGTCGATTGGTCAATTACGCCCGATACGGTTTCTATCTTGCCTTTTTCGCTATACTCGCTCCCATCGCTCAGCACAAGGCGAACTTCCGGCAGGTTCTTGAGTGCTGCCTCTTTGCTGCCGTATTGGCGTGCCAGACCGAGCCATTGATTTTCGGTCATGGAGAAATAGATATACATCACCGAGTTGTCGCTCACGGTGGTCAGCGGAGTCGGCATCGAGGGCGATACCAGCGCACCCACACGCAGCGGCAGTGTTCCTATGACACCGTCGCTCGGGCTTTTCACTTCGGTATAGCCGAGGTCGTTCTTGGCGATGACCAGCGCAGCCTGGGTCTGTGCCAGAACGGCTTTGGCACTCAGGTAACTGTTTTCAGCCAACTGTAGGTCGTAGAGTGAGATGACGCTGTCGGCGTACAGTTGTTTTTTTGCGTTGTACGACAACTCTGCCGTAGCAACGCTCGATTTGGCTACCTCAACATTGGCCTCGGCGGTCTCTAAGGCTGCACGGAAAGGCACTTGGTCAATTATGAACAGCACTTGTCCTTTATGCACCCGCTCGCCTTCGCTTACGCAGAGTTTGGTCAGCGTACCCGATACTTGCGGCATGATGGCGATGTCTTGGCGACCACGCACCGAGGCGGAGTAGTTCTCCTCGATAAGGCAGTCTTGTGCCGTTACCACCATGGTTTTGTTGGTGGCTGCTTGTTCTTGCTGTTGTTCGGAATTGTGGCAGGCACTAAGTCCTATGCACACTACGCCCACAAGGGCAATGAATAGTTTTTGTTTCATATTATAATATCTTGTCTATATATTTTGTCTTTGGGTTGTCTTTTTGTTGTTCGAATTTCTGTATTCTCTGTATTCCCCTCCCTTGGAGGGGGTAGGGACGGTCGTGGAGTTCTTATGTCCTCTTTTGGGATGGTGTGTGGGGGGGGCGGGACATCACTTATGTACATAAAAAAAGCCCATCTATAAATGGTATAGATAGGTTTCTGTACATGTTCGCTTTTTACCACGACTATAGCCTCGAACAATCGCTCACGCGGACGGACGGGCTACGAACTCCCTATTCGGGAATCATTTCCATGCACCTATGGCTCACTTGTTTATGTCAATTTCTCGGCGGGTGGCAGCGTATGTAATGCGTACAATCTCAATAATGTATGTGGTGTGTACAACCCGAATGAATTGTGAGAATGTTGCTCGCTCCAAGTAGATATTTCGGATGTACCGAATGGTTTCTACTGATGGGCTGTGCATTGCTCTGCGTCCTGCCGACAAATCACTTTTTCAATCCCATTTTTTCGACTCGCCCATAGGCTGCAAAAACTGTGCCAAATCTGCATGGCATGATAGCCATTGTTAACCTTTGCCGATTAGCCTCTCATCTCGGACATATCGCCCTACCATTACCCTACCACTTTAGGTTTTTGTAAGGGTCTTAGTAGACCTGTTTTAACACAAAGATAGGAACATTTTGACCTGTAGATCAAAACCTATAGATCAAAATTTGCAGATCATAGTTTGTTAGAACGAAGCATTCCCGTTAATCCCGAAACACTCCCCTTGATTCCCGAAGCACTCCCGAACCAACTCCTTTCTTTTCCCGTTTGTATCCCTTGTCAATCTTATACCTCTACGCCCCTATTCCCACGGCTCTTGCCGACCTCAATTCCACCCGAATTGGACAGAGTAGTTGCATATTCCGTAAAAAAGCCGTATCTTTGCACGCTTAATTCGTAAGGTCTCCTTTGAGAGTCTAATTAGATTGCGTAGGCATTTTGCCATGATTGCGCTAGTAACTTGCTGTGATCGGGCAAGGAGACCGTTATGAATGCTTTAGAAACACCATCGATACATACAATGAATACCTTTGAACAACTCTGTCAGTGCCGTCGCTCGGTACGCAAATACACGGATCGACCCATCGAACAAACCAAATTGGACTATATTCTCCGCTGTGCTCTCATGGCACCGTCGAGCCATCGTTCCATGCCATGGGAGTTCTATGTGCTGACACGCCCCGAGCAATTACGCCCGTTGGCAGCGTGCCGCACCTATGGAAGTGGTATGTTCGCCACGGCGACTGCCGCTATTGTTGTGGCGTTGGATAGTGCAGCAACCGATACTTGGCAGGCGGACGGAGCCATTGCTGCCCAAAATATCCTGCTTGCCGCTGCCGAACAGGGCATAGGTGCTTGCTGGTGTCATGTCTATCAGCGAGAGGGGGCGGAGCAGTTGGTTCACTCGTTGGCAGGTGTCTCGGAGAACCTCAATGTACTATGTGTCATCGCCTTAGGCTACCAGGACGAGGAAAAACAACCGTTCGACATCGCCAGACTGCACTACGAGAAAGTAATCCGCGAGGGAGATTAGTCCTCCTACTCTGGCGGGTGGTGCGTCGCTACAGACGGCTAATCATCCGGGTAACGCTATCGGAGCAGGTGTCCTATGCCGTAGAGCGGCAAGAAAAATAGAAAAATAAATCCTTTGTTTTTCCTCTATTTTTTCGTGAGCGCAGCGAGCAGGGTGGCGTCCACAGACAATCAACTACGCCATAGCCGAAAATACGGCGCAGCCGAACATTAAATTCATAAATCATCATTCATAATTAACATGAAACCAACCATCGCCATTACGGCAGGAGATATCAACGGTGTAGGCTACGAGATTATTCTCAAAGCCATTGCCGACCCGCATATTTGTGAGATATGTCGTCCCATTCTGTACGGCAACGCCAAGATTGCCCGCTTACATGCCCAGACACTGGGGGAGGATTATACCAAATTGCAATTCAACATCATCGATTCGCCCCGTCAGACCAAAGACGGACGCCTTAACCTCATCTCGTGCTACCCCGACGACACCCCTGTGCAGTTGGGTGTTTCGACCCCGGAGGCAGGCAAGGCTTCGTTCGTAGCATTGGAGCGGGCGTGTGCTGACCTTAAGGCAGGTGTGGTGGATGCGCTGGTGACGGCACCGATCAATAAGGAGAATATTCAATCCGATTTATTCCATTTCTCGGGACATACAGAGTACCTTACCTCCACTTTTGGTGAGGGCAAGGAGAGCCTTATGATGATGGTGAGCGACATGATGCGTGTGGCGTTGGTGTGCAACCATGTTCCTATCGTCCGTGTGCCGCAGATGATTACGGAGGAGCGTATCCTTGCCAAATTGGCAGTACTTAACCAAACCCTGCAGGACGATTTTACCATCGAGAAACCCCGTATTGCAGTGCTGGCTCTAAATCCTCATGCGGGTGATAACGGTTTGATAGGCAAGGAGGAGCAGGGTATTATCAAGCCTGCCATCGAAAAAGCGAACGAGCAGGGAATATGGGCGTTTGGGCCTTATTCTGCAGACGGATTCTTTGGAAGTGGGCGTTTCACGCATTTCGATGCGGTGCTGGCAATGTACCACGACCAAGGGTTAATCCCGTTCAAGACGCTCGATATGAATGGCGTCAACTACACTGCCGGTTTGTCTATCGTGCGCACTTCGCCTGACCATGGCACAGCGTACGATTTGGCAGGCAAGAACGAGGCAAAGGCGTATAGTTTCTCGCATGCGCTCTATATGGCTATAGATATTCTCCATACCCGTGCGCAGAACAAGGAACTCAAGAAAAATCCGCTGCCTTTCGAGCCGCACGAGGAGCATGAAGACCGTCGTCCTCGTCGTGAGTTTGTCGATTTTAAGACTACTAACGCCCCCGCGCAGCCCAAGACGGACGCCGAGTAGGGTAACGCCATGCGGTAGGTAAGCGCCTGCCGCCCATATAGATACGAGTAAAATTTATAGAACACAATATGACAAGTAAAGAAATCCGACAGTCCTTCTTGGACTTTATGGAGAGCAAAGGACACCATATCGTACCCTCTGCACCGATGGTTATCAAAGATGACCCAACGCTGATGTTTACCAATGCGGGCATGAACCCTTGGAAAGGTATCATTCTCGGCAACGACCCGATTAAGTACCCCCGTGTGGCGGATTCGCAGAAATGTCTGCGTGTCAGCGGCAAGCACAACGACTTGGAGGAGGTCGGGCATGATACCTACCACCACACGATGTTCGAGATGCTCGGCAACTGGTCGTTTGGCGACTATTTTAAGGAGGGAGCCATTGACTTTGCGTGGGAGTATATCGTGGATGTCCTGCATATTGACCCGAAGAATCTCTATGCAACCGTTTTCGAGGGAGCACCCGAAGAGGGATTGGCTCGTGACGAAGAGGCAGCCGCTATCTGGGCAAAGCACTTGCCTGCAGACCATATTCTGAACGGCAACAAGCACGACAATTTCTGGGAAATGGGCGATACAGGACCTTGCGGCCCTTGCTCCGAGATCCATGTAGACAGTCGTTCCGAGGAGGAGAAAGCGGCTCTGCCGGGTCGTGAGTTGGTCAACAAAGATCACCCGCAGGTTATCGAGATTTGGAATCTTGTCTTTATGCAGTACAACCGCAAGGCAGACGGTTCCCTCGAGGGGCTTCCCAAGCGTGTTATCGATACCGGTATGGGATTCGAGCGTTTGGTGCGCACCCTGCAGGGAAAGCAGTCCAACTACGATACCGATGTGTTCCTGCCTATGCTGCACAAGATTGGTGAGATTTGCGGAACAGAGTATGGCAAGGAGGAGAAAACCGACATCGCCATGCGTGTCATTGCCGACCATATCCGAACCATCGCCTTTGCTATTACCGACGGACAACTGCCGAGCAACGAGAAGGCCGGCTATGTCATTCGTCGTATTCTGCGCCGTGCGGTACGCTATGGCTATACTTTCTTGGGGCAGCGTGAGGCATTTATGTACAAGTTAGTGCCGCAACTCATCGAGGATATGGGCGATGCCTATCCCGAACTTAAAAAGCAAGAGCAGCAGATTATCCCTGTTATCAAGAGCGAGGAAGAGGCTTTCCTTCGTACGCTTGACAAAGGTATTACATTGCTGGATAAACTCATGAAAGAGGCCAAGGGCAAGGAGATTTCCGGTGTTGATGTATTCACACTGAAAGACACCTACGGTTTCCCGCTCGATTTGACCGAACTTATTCTTCGCGAGAATGGTTATACCACCAACGAGGAAGAGTATCAGAAGGCATTGGAGCATCAGAAAGAAATGGGGCGTAGTGCCAATAAGCAAGACCTTGGCGACTGGGTTGTCTTGCGTGAGGGTGATACCGAGTTTGTCGGTTACGATTCGTTAGAGGTTGAGACAGAAGTACTTCGCTACCGTAAGGTGAGCCAGAAGGGTAAAGAGTTCTATCAAATTGTGCTTTCTAAGACACCGTTCTATGCAGAGATGGGTGGCGAGGTAGGTGATACCGGTATGCTTGGTACTGCGCATATCATTGACACCAAGCGGGAGAACAATTTGCCCGTCCATATATGCACCGAGTTGCCGGAGCATATCGATGGCAAACTGATTGCGCATGTCGATGAAGCACGCCGTCAGGCTATTGCTTGCAACCACTCGTGTACGCATATCCTGCACTATGCACTGCGTACCGTCTTGGGGGCCCATGTTGAGCAGAAGGGTAGTTTGGTCACGCCCGATTCTCTGCGTTTCGATTTCTCGCACTATCAGAAGGTTACTCCCGAAGAACTCCGCAAGGTAGAGCAGTTGGCGAATGAACTTATCCGACGCAATTATCCGCTGGAGGAGAGTCGTCATACCCCGATTGCCAAAGCCAAAGAGATGGGTGCTATGGCATTGTTTGGTGAGAAGTACGGCGATGATGTGCGTGTCATTAAGTATGGTCCTTCCATCGAGTTGTGCGGTGGTTGCCATGTGCCTGCTTTGGGTTGCATAGGCTCCGTGCGTATCTTGTTGGAAGCCAGTGTGGCAGCCGGTGTACGCCGTATCGAGGCAGTTACGGCAGCCAAAGCCGACGAGTTGTATTTTGCGCAGCAAGATATGTTGACCAACCTGCGTGGTCTGTTCAATAATGCCCCCGACCTCTCTGCGGCTGTGCAAAAAGCCGTGCAGGAGAATGCAGGCCTTAAGAAGGAGATTGAGACCTATATGGTAGAGAAGTTGGAGCAGTACCGTGACCGTCTGATAGACCGCGCGGAGGACTTCAATGGCACGAAGTTGGTGCGTCTGCAGGGGACAGTGCAGTCCGATATGATTCGTGGCGTGCTGCCATTGCTGCGTGGTAAGTTTACGGATGTGCGTTTCGCTGTCGTAGGTGCTACCGAATGGGAAGGCAAACCCATGATTTCCGTATTCCTCTCGCAACCGTTGGTAGATGCAGGCCTGAATGCAGGTCAGATGATTAAGTCTGCCGCTAAGCACATCCAAGGCGGTGGCGGCGGACAGGCCTGGATGGCTACCGCCGGCGGTCGTAATGTAGAGGGGCTGCACTCGGCTATGGATGAACTCCTCTCTGCCCTGAAATAATCGGTGTTACGCAAGTATGGATTATACTCTTGTTGGTCAACGATGATGGTCTATAAAGATAGTTGTAGAGCACAAAGGTAATAATTCTTCATTCCTAATTCCTAATTATTTGAAGACTCTCACACGGCTTTTGCCTGAAAAATATCGTTCTGCAGTCCGTTTCGTATGTGTCGGCACATTCGGAACGGCACTGCAGTACGCTATCTATTATGGATTTCTGGCATTGTTCGATGTCGTGTGGGCGGAGAGTACGCTGCGTGTGACAACGGCATTCACACTCGGTTTTTGTATCGAGATGATTGTCAATTATTTCCTGACAAGTTTTTATACCTTCCGTACGCGACCATCGGTCAAGAATGCGGGTGGTTTTATGTTGGGGCGATTGGTGACTTATCTCATTCAAGTGGGCTTTCTGCATATTCTTATCGCTTGTACGCTGTCGGAAGAATTGTCCGGTATCGTGGCGATCATGTTGGCGGGTGTGGTTAATTATTTTGTCCTTGTGCCGTTCTATAGTCACAAAAAAGAAACCAAAACCCTTGAGGAAGTCATCGAGGAGCATGTCGCTCAAGAGTGTGCCGATGAGCCCGATACCGAAAAAGACATTCCACAAGAGTAGAATTTCGTTTGTATAAGGTTAATCCGTTTGTATTAGGTTAATGTGTTAGGTTAGTCCGTTTGTATAAGGCAGCCGTAATCCTAAATGAATATCTATCGAGCAAATATCCTTTATACCCCCACGCCGCAGGCTTTTCGAATTCTGCGGCACGGCTATATTGTGGTTGACGACGAGGGGTATATTGTGTATGTCGGGCGTACACTTCCCGAACCATTCCCGAACCAACTCGTTACCGACTTCGGTGAATCGCTATTGATTCCGGCAATGAACGACCTACATGTCCATGCCCCCCAGTATCGCAACATGGGAATGGCAATGGATATGGAGCTTTTGCCATGGCTTAACACCTATACTTTCCCCGAAGAATCCCGCTATCGTAGCCGTGTGTATGCAGAGGCTATGTACCGTTGTTTTGTACACGATTTGTGGCTCAACGGCACGATGCGCGCATCGGTTTACGCTACTATCCATTTGCGCTCCACCGTGCTCTTGGCGGATTTGTTTGCGGAGGCAGGCATGGGAGCCAAGATAGGTCTTGTCGGAATGGATCGCAATTGCCCTGACCGATTGAGTAATACGCCAACCGAGGCGGTGCAAAATACCGAACGACTCTCGAAGCATCTCGCTCATACACCTTTGCTTGAGCCTATCATCACCCCTCGTTTTGTGCCGTCTTGTTCGCCCGATATGCTTCGTGCCTTGGGCGATTTCGCGCAGCGCACGGGGTTGCCTGTGCAATCTCACCTGAGTGAGAACCGTTCCGAGATAGCATGGGTGCAGTCGTTGGAGCCGGAGAGTACCTGCTATGGCGATGCGTATCATCGTTATGGCCTGTTCGGTCAGACGCCGACGCTTATGGCGCATTGCTGCTATACGGCAGGTGCCGAGTTAGAACTTATGCAGCGCCAAAAGGTTATGGCGGTACATTGTCCTACTTCCAACTGCAATCTTGGGTCAGGTATAGCCCCTGTTCGTACTTTTTTGCAGTATCATATTCCGGTCGCTTTGGGCAGTGATGTGGCAGCAGGACACCATCTGAGTATGTTCCGTGTCATGCAGTATGCGCTCGAAATGAGTAAATTACAGTACGCTGCCACAGAGGGTAAAACGCCGTTCTTATCGTTGCCGGAAGTCTTCTATTTAGCGACTAAGTCCGGTGGCTCGTTCTTTGGTAAGGCGGGCTCATTTGAGCGTGGTTATGCATTCGATGCGTTGGTGATAGATGACCACGAGTTGAATGCTACACCCGCTGTGGCCGGAGCAAAGCCGTACGATTTGCAGCACCGTTTGGAGCGCTATATCTATTTAGGTGACGACCGCCAACTGACGCACCGTTTCTGTCAGGGGCAGTGTCTACCGGAGCCTCGTGTGTGAGCGCAGCGAGCAGGAGCCGCTATGTACAAAAGGTTTCCCGCAAGCGACAAGAAAAAGGGAAGAAAAAAAGACAAAATGAATCCTCCGCACTTATCGCAACAGTAGTAACATATCATACTATCCTCACGATGAATTTTTGTCAGCACATTATCGCCCCACCCAACAAGCGTTTGGTTTGGTATCTCTCTATGGAGGAATACCTTGCACAGCATATTTCCGACCCTATGGTATCGACCGATGCGTCCCAAGCCGCTTCGGCTATTTCCTCTTCAGCGGAAAATGGAGGCATTTTTTTTACATGGGTAGTTCCCCCGACGGTTATCTTTGGTCGTCACCAAGTTATGGCGGACGAGGTCAATATGGCGTATTGCCGCTCGCATGGGGTGCAGATGTACCGTCGCAAGAGTGGAGGAGGTTGCGTCTATTCCGATGGGGGAAATCTTATGCTGTCGTATATCACGCCCAATACGCATAGCGAGTCTGTTTTTCAGTCCTATTTAGATACGGTGACAGATGCCTTAAAACAACTCGGATTTGCCGCCGCCAAGTCAGAGCATAACGATGTCTTGATAGGTGAGCGCAAGGTGTCGGGCAATGCGTGCTATGCTTTGCCTACCGGCACGATTGTACATGGCACGATGCTTTATGATGTCGATTTTGAGGCGTTGCAGCAGGCCATTACGCCCACACGTGAAAAACTCGCCAAGCATGGTGTGCAGTCTGTCCGCCAGCGTGTGGTCAATCTAAAACCGATTTTGGAGGATTGCACACAAGCCATACAGGATATTCAAGGTTTGTCCGATTATTTTGTGTCCTCTTTTTGTTCGTCCTCTCGAATGCTTACGGCCGAAGAGAGCGCTGCTATCGATATGCTTGAGCAGACCTACCTCGAGCCGTCTTTTATCGAAGGAAAATAATTCTGTTCCGCTATGGATAAAGCTGTTTTTATACATGGTTTTGCAGGGTCTATCCATTCCAATACGGTAGGAAACCTGCGTCAGTACTATCCTCAAGTTGAGTGGTGCCCGCTTGAGGTCAACCACAATGTGGAAGAGTCGGTTGCCAAAATCAACCAATTCGTCAAAGATAATCCCGATGTTAAGTATCTGATAGGCACTTCTTTGGGTGGCTATTATGTATTATGTGCCGATTTCGACGGCCGTAAGTTGGTCATCAATCCGACTCTAAATCCCATGTCCTCGCTCAAAGGAAGTGTTGGCACACACAAGTATCTTGGTCGGCGTGAAAATGGTGATACCGAGTTCAAATTCACGATGCAGGACTTGTTCCGTTTCAAGAAATTTACCCCGCACGATTCGCCTAATACAATATGTCATTATACTCCAAAAGACCAGGTCTTGGGCGAAGATGTCAAGCGGGAGTATAAGAAATTCTTTGCGCATGCTGAGATGACGCCCGATTTGGAGAGTCACTTCATGAACGAGCATTATATCAAGCATAAGTTAGGCGAGATTTTCCAAACCGAATAGATGCATCTATGGAGCGAGTCCTGTGATATTATTCTGTTGCCGAACATGTCTTCGCTGTTGAGGCGGAGGCGGCATGGCTCTCGCAATGTCCCAATTATAATCCTTTCTCCGTGCAGCCTTCTACTGCACCTCTTTTTCGTTTGCGAGTCGTGTCCGAATCATGGCAGTTGACACAACCCAAACATCCCCTTTTTATAGACCAATCCGATGACGATATGCCTCGTGTTGAGGTCAGCCGTGTCGGTGAAGAATGGCTTTTCGAGATGTCTATGTGGCGGCAGAGTCCTATCTGTTGCCGTATGCTTGCGTCGGCAAATTTTGCTGAGGCTACATTGTATGTCGAAACATCCGATGTTCGATTTGCTATCGATAATGCCACATTGCTTCTCTATGCATTTGCCACCGCCACCTGTCAAACCTTGGTTTTGCATGCTTCTGCCGTGGTTTGTCTGGGGGAAGGGCAGGTGTTCTTGGGCTGGTCGGGTACGGGAAAATCCACGCATGCTCGTTTATGGCAAGAGCGTTATGCTGAGGCATGGCTGCTCAACGATGATAATCCCGTTTTGCGTGTATTGGGCGAGCAAGTTCGTATCTATGGTTCGCCGTGGAGTGGCAAGACGCCTTGCTATCGCCCTGAGTTTGCCCCTTTGCAGGCAATGGTCAAACTAACCCAAGCACCACAAAATACTATCGTTCGCCTTCGTTTGCCGCAGGCCTTTGTCTATTTGTTGGCTTCTTCCAGCGGTTTGAAATCCGAATCGGTGCAAATACAAGCGTTGCACGATACCGTTGCGGCGGTTGTTCAATCCATTCCCATGTACGAATTATCTTGTTTGCCCGATGTGGCAGCTGCCGAGTTATGTCACAATACGCTCTATACCCATCCGCTGTCGTAGCCTGCTTGCGTGCCGCTATGTGGCACGAGCCGTTGTCTATCGATCCTGCGCTATTGCGCGAGGTCGGCTTTTGGCAGGAGGCCTATCGCCAAGATTGTGGTCATCTCTTGTCGGTGTGGGCGCTTGCGCAGGGGTATGATGTCTATGATAAGGAGTCTATGCGGTTGTGGGTCTATGCCGCTTTGCAGCGACAGGCACGGCAGAATCGTTTTCTCACGGAGTTGGTCACGCTGTTCCGAGAGCATAACATCCCCGCCGTCCTGCTCAAGGGGTATGGCATCTGTACTTACTATCCCGACCCCGCTATGCGTATTTTTGGCGATATCGATCTGTATGTAGGCTGTGCCCATTACCAAGAGGCTTATTCTTTGGTAGCCAAAAGCTATCCGCACGCCTATTGGCTGTCGCCGTCTGGTGTTGGGCATCATTTCATTTTGGTCATGGATGAGAAGCGTGAGTTGGTGGCAGAGATACACAATTTGCCGATGGACTTCTTTGGACAGCCTAAGGTAGAGCGCATTTTTTCAGACTATACCGAGCGTTCGTTTTCCGGTACCGATACGCTTACACTTTACGATACCGTTGTGTCAGTTCCGCCGATTTCGTACAATGCGGTTTATCTTTTTGTTCATCTTTGGAGCCATTTCCTGACGAGTGGGGTAGGCTTGCGCCAACTTTGCGATTGGGCGCTGTGCCTGCATGCATTGTCCAAGCAACTTTCTTCCGCAGAGTGGAAGCAGTTCGAGCAGCAGACTCGCTCGCTGTTGCAATCCACGCACCTTCTTTCCGTTTGGCAATCTTTGGGCTATGTGGTCGTCAAGTATTTGGGCTTATCTCCTTGTGCTTTCCCCTTATATTCCAATGCATTCCCCTTAAATTCCGGCGGTTCCCCCTTAAATTCCGGCGATATCCCCTTAAAATCCGTATCTCGATATACTTCCTGTAAATATAGGTATCGCGTTTGGCAATCTGAGCGTCTGTATCGCCAGTTGTTGGCCGATGGTCATAGTGGTCGTTCTACAGCCCCCCGTTCCGCCCAAATTATGCATGCTTGGCCTGCCCAAATAAAGCCTTCTTCTTCTGCACAAAATATGCATACTTGTTCAGAGCAAAATACGCATGCTTGTTCAGAGCAAAATATGCATACTTGTTCAGAGCAAAATATGCATGCTTGTTCTAAGCAAGGAATATCATCTGTATTCAAAAAAAACAATCGGTCTCTCTTTACGCATAGTCCTAAAAATACACCTAATTCCCGAACCACTCCCGAAGGAACTCCGAACCAAACTCATCCAAATTCCCGTTTTTCACTCCATTATTGGCATACAAAATCCCGTCTTTCTCATCGCCTGTGTTCTTTCTTTCGTCTAACGTACAATGCCATTCAGTTAGCGAAACTATTTCCCGTATATTCAGTCCGTCGGTATTGTGCCCAACTTTTCGTTGCCATTCGCCACGAAAAATAATTAGAACTCGCACTTTTATTTGGTGGTTTCAAAGAAAAAGTGTAACTTTGCAGCCGATTTTGCACTATGGCAGAGCAGAAACCACATATTATCGACCTCGCAACGCTTGCGATTGGTCACTATCAGTTTGATTATGAGCTTGATAGTGCATACCTTACCGGCATCGAGAATACCGAGTTGTTGGGTGGTGCTGTTGCCGCAAAAGCCGTATTGGACTTGCGTGAGACCGATTTCGATCTCGTTTTGACCGTTCAAGGCAAGGTGCAAGTCGTCTGCGATCGCTGCTTATGTCCAATGGACATTCCGGTTGAGGTTACAGAGAAAATGGATTTAGAGGACGAAGGGGTAGATGCAAGCCGCATTGAACATCTCGATTTGGATTGGCTTGCTTATGAGTTGATTGTAGTAAATCTTCCTTTGGTGCATAGTCACCAAGCTGGTGGTTGCGACCCTATTATGGACGCGCTTCTCCAAGACCACCTCTGCACCGAAGACGAAGAGAACTTCGATAATGAGAACGATGTGGAGTAGCCGATAGCCGTTCTGCGTGGTGTAGAGGCGTATTTACAGCGTTTAATTGACGAATAAATTAAAAGAAATTTGATATGGCACATCCTAAAAGAAGACAATCGCACACCAGACAAGCGAAACGTCGTACGCATGACGTACTGAAAGTACCTGCATTGGCAATCTGCCCGAACTGCGGTGCTCACTACATTTATCACACTGTTTGCCCAAGTTGTGGCTACTATCGTGGTAAATTAGCTATCGAGAAAGCAGCTGAGGCATAACCTAAGCAGTAATCTTTCAGGCTCCGCGTAGTGATACTCGGAGCCTGAATTCACTAAACAACCTTTAATCACATTGACGTCGGCTGACCTGTATCCGTTCTTGAGATACTAACCGATGGAGTGAAAATAGTCTGTTATAATTATCCATTGCACGGGAGTGCGGTTGTAGCCCGTGAGGGTTACGGAGTTTAACCTAACTAACTTTTCAATTATGTACAACAATGATCAAAATCACACCTATCATCAAGGTGGCTATCGCCGAGAAGAAAATCCGCGTGAGCAAAAAGATGTAGTTACATCGGCAGATGGAGCAAGTGTTCGTCCCCGTTTCAATTCGTACAACAATTCCGCTCGTGACGCCCGTCCTCGCCAGCGTTTCTCGCGTGGTGAAGGTCAGTATTCTGAGCGTGTAGATTCTCGTCATGCTAATAGCTATCAAGGTGCTGGCTATCAGGGCAATCGTGACAATCGCTATACTAACCAGGGGCGTCCCCGCTATCAGCAAGATGGCGAGCAGGGTGGTTACCGTCCCCGCTACAATGGTGGAGAGCGCCCGCAAGGTGGCTATCGTCCCCGTCCAAATGGTGGGTACAATCAGGATGGAGCTCAGCAGGGTGGTTATCGTCCTCGTTATAACAATGGAGGCTATCAGCAGAATGGTGGAGAGCGTCCACAAGGTCAATTTCGTCCCCGTCCTCAGCGTAATTCCGGTGTATATAGCGAGCGCAAGCGTCAAACCTACCAGCAGCAATATGAGGATCCGACAAAGCCCATCCGCTTGAATAAATATCTGGCAAATGCTGGTATTTGCTCGCGTCGTGAGGCGGATGATTTTATACAAGCAGGCGTTATTTCGGTCAATGGAGTTATCGTTGATTCGTTGGGCACCAAGGTCCTGCCTACAGATAAGGTGCAGTTCCACGATCAGCCGGTTCGCCGCGAGCGCAAAGTGTATATTTTGCTTAACAAGCCGAAGAATACGGTTACAACAACTGATGATCCGCAGGAGCGCCATACAGTCATTGATATTGTTCGCAATGCTTGTGCAGAGCGTATTTATCCGGTAGGTCGTTTGGATCGCAATACAACTGGTGTTTTGTTGCTTACCAATGATGGCGATTTGGCAGCTAAGTTAACGCATCCTAAGTTTGGCAAGAAAAAGGTTTATGCCGCCTTACTTGATCGAGATTTAGAGGAGGCAGATGAGGCCATTTTGCGTGAAGGTGTTATCTTAGATGATGAGAAAATAGTACCCGATGCCTTAGAATTCCCGAAGGAAGATCGTAAACATATTGGTCTGGAGATACACTCTGGTCAGAATCGAGTTGTTCGCCGTATGTTCGAGAAGGTGGGCTATAAGGTAATGCAGTTGGATCGTGTCAGCTTTGCCGGCCTTACCAAGAAGAATGTAGCACGCGGTAAATATCGTTTCCTGACTCCTAAGGAGGTTTCAATGCTCCAGATGGGAGCTTTCGAATAACTTCATCCCATTGCGTCCCCTAGGATACTATTTCGGCATATCGGTTGACCGATATGCCGAAAAGTCTATCTGCCTGGAAATCTACGCGCAATATATACCTGCGACTTTGTTCCAATTACACCAATAGGAAGGAACAATGCATACATATTGTGTCGGTTATGGACACAATTACGAGTTGAGACAAGTTATCGATGGGACCGGCAAATAAATTGAGGAGGCGGACTGACGGAGAATTTGCGTTGAAATAGGTTTGGGCTACAAGAATGCAAAACAGATAGATTGTTAACGAATTTATGGTAATAATTAATAGCCAACCTAATTATGACTGCAAAAGAACTTGAAACGAAGGTATTGGAGAAGGCCATAGAATTTGGTATCCTCACTCAGGCGATGAAAGATCGTGATGGCAAACGAGGTACACCCAATGCTATGCAACGAAGCAATCTGAATTCGTATAAGGATGGCAAGAGCTACTTTGGCTATGTGCGTCCTGAAGAGACGCCATCGGGCCCATACTACGACCTTTCGTTCGTCATCTTCCCACAGGAGAACGAGGGCAAATGTGTGGTCTCGCTTGGCGTTGGTTCTGCAGGGTTCCAGCGTGACTATGACCTCGTATCAACAACAGGTACTCGCCGGCTTTTTACAAGACTCACCAAGAATGATGGCAATTTTTTCGTTAAGAATGACTTTATGGATATAGAGTCTCCCGTCAAAGATTTGCAGGATAAGATTGCAGAAATTGCTCCTGATCTAAATTCTGTAATTGAGACTTACAAGAACGTACTGCTTGCTTCTTGCATAGTAGACCCAGACGAAGAGTTGGGTATTATAGTAGCTTGGCTTGCCCAATATGCTAAGTTGCGCAACTGGGGGACAAAGGTTCAACAAAAAGCACAAGATGAAGCCATCAAGCCATATTTGAATACACAGCCTGTTGATATACAAAATGACGTCGAGAGACTTCTGAAGAATAGCCGTTATGTCATACTGCAAGGTGCTCCAGGAACAGGTAAAACGTATAATGCTCTTGAGATTAGCAAGAAGTACAAGAAGACACATTTCATCCAGTTCCATGCAGAGACGACGTATTCAGATTTTGTTGAGGGCATCAAGCCAGACACAACATCTGGTAGTATGTCGTTCATTCATCAAGATGGAGAACTTATCAAGGCAATAAAATCTGCTAAGGATATGCCAGATGAGCGTGTCCTGCTGATTATTGATGAGATAAATCGTGCGAACTTGGCTAATGTACTTGGACCGATATTTTTCTTATTCGAGAATCAAGTAGGCACACGTAAGGTTACATTAAAGGTAGGCAATGAGGAACTTTCGCAACTGCCATCAAACCTTGATGTGATAGCTACTATGAATACTGCCGATCGCAGCCTTGCTGTAGTTGACTTTGCTTTGCGACGTCGCTTTGTGTGGTACACTATTCGTCCTCAAAAGATAACACCAGATAATGACTACACTTTCCATGAGAAAATCTTCAACCGCTTCTGCGAGATATTCGACAGATATGCTACAGACGAGGAGTTAAATCTGCAACCAGGTCCGAGCTACTTCCTTACTCCTAAGGCCTCTGATGATAACAATATTATGCGCGATCGTCTTGTTTATGAACTCATGCCACTAATCAAGGAGTATCTTGCAGAAGGTCTGATGAAGAAGGCTGCTAACAGCTTTGCACAACTATTTTACGAAGAAACAGGGAAATATCTGTATGAGTAATGAGTCCGTTCCTTATCAGACAACTACATACGCTGGACACGTTTATATTTTCATTCGCCGAACTCAATAAGGCATGGGAATGTGACAAGCGTTATGGTATGGATGCTCTACAACGCTTTTTATTCCTTAATCATAGGGCTTTTGACTATCTGAATGTGAAGGCAGACATTGTGTTGACAGGCAATGACCCATATCTTCAATTAACGACTGCGCAATACGCGGGGAGTGTGCCTACATTATCGCCTAAGGACGGAAAACCTTGTGGCGATCTATGTATAGGTGGCCGTTTTGGTGAGGATATCTCAGAGTTACTGTCTGTAGTAGGTGATACACTCCTACCACAATATGACGACTCATTACCTCCTTTGAGTTCTTCCATGCTTGAACCACCTCTATACTTCGAATGTTGCAACTTCATTGATAAGTGGTTTGAAGTAGAGCGTGCACATTGGCATAAGTTTGATGTGACAGAACGAGTGGAACATGTACCAACTGGTGGTACTCGTTGGGATGTATATGCATCTCGATGCTATGCCCCTCAGAATATGCTTCTGTTCCAATCTCGTAGCAACGCTTTAAAGCCTTTACATCGCGAGATGTGTCAGCTACTCTCGGTTCTATTCACCTGTTTTCGTGAGATAAAAAGGCCACAGACTCCTATGCGTTCACGTATATCATATTCTTCAAAAATTGATCGTCTGCAGGCCAAATATAGCGAATCAATTACTTTGCAGACACCAGACGAGTTCGTAGAGCATGCATCAGACCCCATTGCAGTCAAGGAAGCCAAACGACTTGCAAACATCATCATACAGAACAAACGCACTAACAAGCGTGCTTGGCGTATTGACTACTCGGAGTTCTTTGAGCGTTATGTGCAGTTCATATTTATGGATGTGGCTAATAAGGTTACGGCTAGGGCAATCTGTAACCCACATTATTCAGTATCGGGTAATAGACCGACCTGGGTTTTGCACTATCTGGAGCCAGACATTATTGTACAAAAAGACGAAGTACAATATGTCATCGATGCAAAATACAAGAGTCACATTTTCAACTGGAATGATTACTCAGATGAGTTAAAGGACACCTTTCGCCATGACTTCCACCAGATACTTGCATACTGTGCTTTTAATGGTATGCAGACAAGGAAAGCTATGCTAGTATATCCCTTTAGTGACTTCTATTGCCATAAACTTAGAGTAAGTAGTCCTTTGACACACACAGATGCAGATATCTATCTACTGGGCATTCCATTATCAAAGAACAAACTCGAAGATACAAAGGAAAGATTGACTGAAATAATGACAATTTAAGACCTAAAGGGTCCCTTGGCATCAAAGAATAAGAATTATTGTAATAATGACCTATAGCCAAGATACCTAATACTAGTCCTCTGATTGAAACTATACCGTACACCTTGTGAGTAAGCTATAATACACACTAACAATAATACACAAAAGAAAAAAGTGCCGTATAGTATCTTGCTCGAGAAAACTCCTAAGAATAGGATTTGAGGTGTACCTTTTCCTTTGTAATCCGACTCCTTCGCCGCTCGGCTATATTGCTATAGTGTCATCGCAGGCAAGTGTCGGCACGCCATCGGTTAGGCATTTACCCCGGTTAATTATATTTGTTGAGTTTTCCGGTCTCTGTACTATACGGCACTGATATGTTAATGTGTAATCTTTAATTGCTAGGTATTTGATTATCGAAATAACTAGTTATGCGTTCTAGTTCTAATTTGTTAATTAATTACGAGTGTGCCAGCCTAGGGTAAGGACTAGACGGTGGGTTTGGGTATGCATGTCGTAGGCAGTGGTTGCTTCGTGGGCGTACCAGTCGATACGCTGCATGGCAAACTGGTAAGCGACTTGCGCCATGAGCGAACGCCCGCGATAACCAATCCCCAGACTGATATATTGCGTACGCAGGAGGTTCTGAAAGTCGGTATCCGTTCGTACCGAGGTCTCCCCTATTGCCATGATCCTCTGTTTCTTGAATGTCGACTGATAGACATAGCCCGCATTGATATATAGGCGGCTCATAGGCACGACCTCTACACCTAATCGCAAAGAGTGGATATCGTCCATATCGCTACTGTGCGCATAGTCGTACTGTGCAGAGAGCAGTCCATATTGTCCCCACTGCCACGCCAAGCCGATACTCGTGCGTAAGGGGATATGGATACACACACCCGATGTGGTGTTGGTGGGCGTAGTGCTGCTATAAAGCGAGTCGCGCACACCACTGCGCATCGTCCCCGAGTTGCTCACTGTCACTGATGATAGACTCGGCGTCTGGAACGATGCACCGATACGCAAATCGCGTATCGGGTGGCACAGTACTCCGATAGTAGCATTTGCTCCCAGTCCAGAGAAGAGCACATCGCCGTGATTGACCAAGAACCCGCCTTTAGCGAATGTTTCACGGTAAGTGTAGGAACGACTGAGTTGCAATGACTGCAAGTGGACACCTGCGCCTACATACCAACGGTTGGAGATGTTCATTGCCCAGTCGATGGCGTATTGATTGCTATAGCCAGACTCGTCGATGGACAATAAGTTATTCACCGTTTCACCCTGCTCCAAGCAGGATACCCACTCCTTGCTTCGGTCTTCCTTCGGGTTTATAAGGTATGTATCGTATCCCAATAGGCTGAGCCAACCGACATTGCTATCCTCCCAACGGTAATCGGGTTGCAGGGCAGTGGCGGCTAAGCCGTCTGTCTTGGTGCAAATTACATCCGTTAGAGATCTTTCTTGTCCCGTACTGCTCGCTGTCATTGAGCGGCGGTAGGTGTGCAAACGCTGGTATGAGAACATAAAGTTGTTCAATACCATACCGCTTGTTCGTGTGGGGTCGCCCACCGAGAAAACCCACGATAACTGCGGGACGGTAACACTCGGTTTGTTGTCCCACTCATCTGTACCTACTTGGCGTGTGCGGTCGTATTGACCGTCAAGAGTAAGCATTATCTCCATGCGTCGATATATGCCCAAGCCTGCGGGGTTGTCTTTCACTGCCGACGGGTCACCACCTACAGCCGTCATAGCACCGCCCATACCTACATAGCGTGCCGTCCCCGTAAGCGATTGTTCGCCCAAGCGCTGTGTATCTTGCGCAAGCGTACTGCTCACCGAGGTGAGCAACGACAGACATACTATGGCAAGACGTTTTTTCATTTAATAGCGGTGAATAATGGCACGCACTTGCGTGGCTTGGTTGAGTGTAGTATCTTCCACGAAAGTAACTACTGCATGAGTAAAATTGCCCGGGTTGTACGCATCGGTTTGATAAGTATAAAGTAGGAGCTCGGGCGTTTCTTCATATTCTTGTTCTGTATGGGCTTGGTTATCAGTTGTATAGTCGGCCGACGAAGTTCCTATAGCATCCCAATAGTACACATCATCGAGATAGTCGTCTGCCTGTACCGATACACCAATGCATACCGATAGGAACAAAACTACTATGAACAGACGCTTATACACGGGGTTGGTCATTTATATCTTACGAAATCCGATAATCTCTCGTACTTCCTCTATGGTTTGCTCGGCACGCGCACGGGCACGCTCTGCGCCGTCACGCAACACTTTGTCGAGGTAGGCATCGTCGCTCTGGTACGCCAGTATCTTCTCGCGTATCGGCGCACAGAAAGCGTTGATGTCTGCCGCCAACTGCTTCTTCATATCGCCATAGCGGATAGTCATGTTGTTGTATTGATCGTTGAAGTAATCGTAGGTCTGCTTGTCCGACACCAACTCCATGAGCGTGAAGAGGTTCTGTATCACTTCTGGCTTCTCCTGATTGAGTTGGTTCGGTCCTGCGTCGGTAACTGCTCGCATTACCTTGGTCTTAATCGTCTTCTCGTCGTCGCAGAGATAGAGTGCATTGCCCTCCGATTTTCCCATCTTGCCTGTTCCGTTCAGACCAGGTACCTTGACGGCTTTCTGATTGAAATAGAACGACTGCGGCTCCTTAAAGTACTCTACGCCATAAATGCGGTTGAAGCGGCGGGCACAGATACGCGCCATCTCCATGTTCTGCTCCTGGTCTTTGCCCACGGGTACTTTGTCTGCCTTGTGCATTAGGATGTCGGCAGCCATAAGCGTCGGATAGGTCAACAAGCCCGCATTGACATTGTTTGGATTCTGGCGCACTTTCTCCTTGAAACTCGTAACACGCTCCAACTCACCGAGATAGGTATTCATATTGAAGTAGAGGTACAACTCCAGCACTTGCTTGACATCGCTTTGGGCATAAAGCGGGGCTTTCTCGGGGTCGATACCGCACGCCAAATACTCGGAAAGAATGGTCTTGACCGAACGACGGATATTCTCGGGGGTCGGATGAGTAGTCAGCGAATGCCAATCGGCAATAAAGAACATACAATCATACTCGTGCTGCATTTGTACGAAACTCTTTACTGCGCCGAAATAGTTACCCAAATGTAGGTTTCCTGTAGGGCGAATTCCACTGATTACTCTTTCCATATAACTCGGATTTATATAAAATTAATGCGTATAGTGCGGTTATCTATGTTCTACCTTCGGCAATGGTTCGGGAATGACTCGATTCAAAGCCGATAGAAGTGTTATTATTTCTTAAGTTGCTCGATAGGGAGGCCACGGTTGATGCGCTGGTCGAGGGCGGTGAGCGTTTCGGTGTTGGCTACACCCGGAATCTCCTGAATCTTAGCATTCAACAACTCCATTAAGTGTTGGTCGTCCTTGGCGTACAACTTGATGAGCATCGAATAGGTACCCAGGGTGAATTGGGATTCTACAACTTCGGGGATGTTCTCCAGGGCGGTGCTGACTTCCTTATACATAGATGCCTTGGTGAGGATAATACCCACATATACGCAAAGCTGATAGCCCAACATCTTAGGATTTACCTGATAGCCTGAGCCGACGATGACACCATTGTCAAACATCTTCTGCACACGCTGATGGATTGCCGCACGGCTCACGCCACACATATCTGCTACCTCCTTGAAGGGAATACGAGCATTGCGGGTAATGATAGCGAGAATCTTACGGTCTAATTCGTCAATTTTTTCCATTGTTTTTATTGTATTTCTTGTTTGTAATTTGCGCTTTCTTGTTGTGCTGCAGGACGCTACGCCCAGCGGAAATGCCACATTTGTACTGCACCTATTGGCACAAAATGCGGCAGTTCTTTCTTTTTGGATTGCAAAATTACCGCTTTTCTTGGAGATATGCAAGTAAAAGTGTACTTTTGCATAAAATTTAGCAACTAAATGTATCAATATGACACTCAACGATTACATAGAGAAGCACACAACGCCGGAAAATGAGGCGTTGCGATTTATTACGCACGATACGAACCTGAATGTACTCAATCCACACATGCTCTCGGGGCAGGTACAAGGGCGGGTGCTGTCGATGTTAAGTCAGATGATAAGACCGCAGAATATACTGGAACTGGGTACCTTTACGGGGTACTCGGCACTTTGCTTGGCGGAAGGACTTGGAGAAAAAGGTCGGTTGCTCACCATCGAACACAATGATGAATTGGAGGATACGATTCGGCACAACTTGTCGCTATCGGTGTTGAGCAGCAAGATAGAGTTGCGTATAGGTGACGCAAAAGAGATAGTGCCTACGCTCAGCCCTGATACTTTCGACTTGGTATTTATCGATGCAGAT
This sequence comes from bacterium, assembly GCA_963591775.1. Lineage (GTDB taxonomy): Bacteria > Bacteroidota > Bacteroidia > Bacteroidales > Paludibacteraceae > Colicola. The sequence continues at coordinate 15,657 of CAVATM010000014.1, read as the reverse complement.
AAGCGGGAATATTGTAACTATATCGATGCTGTATATCCCATTGTGCCGATGGGGGGATGGGTGCTTGCCGACAACACCCTGTGGGACGGACACATTATAGACCCTGCGTACGACAAAGATAAACAGACCTTAGGCCTGCGTGCGTTTAATGACAAGGTGGCTGCTGATGCTCGTTGGGAACAGGTGATACTGCCGTTGCGTGACGGGCTGACAATCCTGCACAAGATAGGCTAACCTATTTCGTGGGGCTTTCTAAATCTGGCCAACGCACAAGATACTGGATATCTGAATCCTGCTGCTCGTGTATTGAATATGTGGTCTTTTGTACTCAAAAATATGCTTCCTGCTGGAAAAATTGTTGGATTATCAAAATAATTTTGTAATTTTGCACCAAAAAATATGAATAGTACATTAATTATGTGTTTAATGCTTTTATTAGCATTGCCTTTGTCTGTTTATTTGTGGTATTTGATTATTCGTATTCTTCGGAAATTAGGTAACAAACACTAACTACACGATAAGCCCACGCAAATAGCGTGGGTTTATTGTATCTGTCCGACTTGTCGGGACTGCTCTGCAGTCGCCTATTAGTCTTTTGACGCTTTCTACAAGAAAGCGGATACCCCTCTTGATTATTATGTAACCACTGACACAAATAGAAATTCGTGTCAGCCACTGCGAAAAATGGCGGTGTCCTGCCTTTTAGACTATCCTTTGTGACGGTGAAGGGAGAGTAGATTCCAATTCCACCACTTCTGGGACATGCAGCGGTGCAAGCAAGCATAGAGTAGGGTGGTGATAAGAATACCCACGCACATACCGGCAAGGATGTCTGCTGCAAAATGCTGCGACAAATAGATACGGGAATACGCTCCCAAGGTGGCTAACACAAAGCACAGAATCTGCCATGCAGTACTGCATAGAACTGATTGTGTGTTGCTGTGGTTGTGTGGTGTGTTGCTGCTATTCTGCGTAGCTGACTTGTGGGCATAGCGATAGGCGATATAACTCGTGCCAATGATACACAGAGCAAAGAACAAGGCAAAGAAGGTAGTGGTATGCCCCGATGGGAAAGAGTGGTGGTGGCTGACATGGACACCATTGACCAACGGGAGAACTACATCCGGATAGTTGTCCGCAAAATAGGTAACAGGGCGGGGAGCATTGACAATACGCTTGATAATTTGCGTTACCAAACCTGACAGCAGTGTGCCGGCCGTAGTGAAAACCGCCCAACCCGCCTTGTAGAACAGAAGCGCCACACACACGACATACGGGAACCATTCGCCCACTTGGGTGTAATACTTATAGAAAACATCCCGTACTGCGGTGTGGCGGTCGCACAAAAGCAAGTGCAATTCAGGTTTGGGAATGTAGCCAAGTGCAACACTCAATGCAACAATGAGCAGCAGGCAAAGGGTAAAAAAGAGCCCATTCTGTCGGAGAAACTTCATACTGGTAGGTGCAAATTATTTGGTATTAGCCGAAGTAAAACGCACACGATAGGTCTTGTTGTGTGGCCGTTTATTCGACTCGATTGCCAAATACATCAAATAGCGTGCCGTTTAGTTTGATATAGAGCTGCTGATTATAGACAACTTTCTCTGCCTTAGGTGCCGATTGTGTATTGGCGTCGGCGGAATCGGCGATGGTTTGCTCGCACGAGGGCAGAACCAATCCGTCCGCACGGGTGAGCAACACATAGTAGCTGGAGCCTGCAGGGAACGGGTCGGTGGTATGGTAAATAGACGAAGTAGCTCCCTCGATAGGCTCGCCGTCCTTATACCACTGGTAGCCTGTGAAGGTGTAGCCTCCGTTGAATGCGGTGGTGTAAACTGCCAATACATTGTCGAACTTCTGCTTGAAGATATAACTTGGATAGTGCGCCACGAAATGGTAGGGGAACAGCAGGGTGTCGTTGCAAATAGAATCCCATAATTCGACCGTCGCATTCCAATCGCCCGGCTCAATCTGGTTGAGCGGAACGGAGATGGTTTTTGCCGTAAGGTCGGCTTCTGCCGAAATGCGTTTGCCATTGAGCAAGAGGGTGGCACGCTCTATCTGCCCTTTCTTGTAAGCAAAAGGAATGGAATAGAGTTCGGTGTCGTCGGCTTCTGGGTCAGCGCAGACAGGTTCTGTTGCGTTCGGGAGTTCCATATCGAGGCAGGTGAGAATAGTCAAATCGTAGATATAGACATGAGTGTGTCGGCACCCCTCGGCGTTGGTGGAAACGATGCTGTCTTCCAGTATTCCTTTGCCGCCCGGCGCAAAATCATAGGTAATCCACTTGCCCGTTTCTTTAATCAGAATACTATCGTGCGCAATGACCTCACCGTGGTCGGTGGTGTCGCGAGTGTCTTTGCCATAGACAATGGTTTGAATCTCAAAATTGTCGGTAGCACAGTCGTTCGGCTGCACGGAGTCAATCTCTTGCAGTTTGCCGGTGTAGTCCCACGGCTTGCAATCGCCACGAACGACCACACGAGTGGTATCGGGGCGGCGAACACGGAATGAGAAAGAGACCTCCTCGGCAGGATAGGTGGTGTAGGGACACTCCTTGTGGGCATAGACATTGGCTTTGATATCGTACCAACCCGGAGAATCGTAGGTGTGGGTGGTTTGCGGTGTGCCACCCGTAACCGATACACCATCGCCAAAATCCCAATCGACTTTGTCAATGACATCCGTTCCCACTTGTGCATCGAATTCTATGGGGGTGCCGATACAATAGACGGTGCTACTGATATAGTCCTCCGTATAGTTCTCGCCGTTTACCGCAACGCCTCGTTTGACAGCGGAGGAGCCTGCAGAATAGGCGTAGGATTCATCATCTCCGTTTCCGTAGATGGTGGCAATAAATCCCCCTTGTTTGCTGGATAGATTGTATGTGTTCGACGTATTAACGGAAAGAGCCTTGCGTGCATAGGAGTATTTTGTGCCCTGAAGCGCAACGAAGTCGCTACTGGTCAATAAGTTCTGGCTATATTGTCCTTGTCGTATCTCTTTCAGTTCGATGGAACTGACATCGGATGTTTGTGCAACAATGTTGACAAAGTGGCGAGTGGTTTTGTCGGTGTTCATCACGCCAAATGTGACATCGTTGATTTTTTGTTGTACCGGACTCACCCAAGTCATAGACGGGTCGCCAGACTTATTAACAAACTCGGAACTGGCTCTACTTGTATAACCGTTGCCGGTGTCGTAATTGTAGATGGCACAAGGACAAGATGTGGTGATGAGAGCAGCATCGGCAACGAATTTATATTTAGCGGCTAAATCATCCGAGTTTTTCATATCATTAGCCACGGCCAATTCCATCTCGAGGGTTTCACGGGCATTTACGGTCGCCAAATAGGTTCCGTTGATGTTGATTTGGGTTCCATCTTCTACCGCAGTGATACGGAAACGGTTCGCATCTTTCTCTTTGGAGCGTGTGATGACAAATTCCGTACCCCAATAGTCGGTAGGCATAGCCTGCTCGTAGTGGATGTCACGAGCAGCAGCGGTATTGGGCGTTCGCGTACAAATATCACCATTGAAAACCGCAATTTTCTTATTGTTTTTGGCCTTTACCAGTGTGCCGGATAGAGATTTTGCTTTTGCTGTAGTTTCGCTTCCTTCCTCGCTGACAACATAATACACTTCTCCTTCTTGTAGGGTAATCTGGTAAGTTTGACCTGCCGGTTTGCGATCGTAAGTACCAGCACTCGGGGTAATTTCTACTTGTGTATTGTCCTCTGTTGCTAAGATACAAAAGTTAGAGAAAGATGTAGTCGGTGCGTCGTTCGCGTAGGGGGGGTAATCTTGTATGATGTATTCCGATTGCAGTGCTGTGATAGGCAGGATATTGCTGGCATCGAACGCATTGGTATATCTCAAGGCAGCAAATACCGATACGACCTCTGTGCTAGTCACTTTCAGTCCCACATTGTATGTGTGTCCGGATGCTTGTTGTTGGCCAGTGGTTGTCAACGGATAGAGTTGCGCATACGGAATCTCATTGGCGCCGTTACCAGCTGCTGTTCCTGTAATCTTTAACCAACCGGTTCCAGTTGGTATTGTATAGGTCTTTGTCCAGCTGGTGACAGGATTTGTAATGGTTACGGTACCACTATGGGTCTTGGATGATACGCAAATAAAAGGTTCAAAACCATCACTTACATCTCTCGGACCTCGACCGATAGTCAATGCAACCCAAAACTCTTTACCTTCGGTGCTGGCTTGGGCAAATAGCGATGGACTGAATAGGTATGATGCAAACAGCACCCCTGTTAAAAATATACTGCGTACTTTCATAATGGTATTCTATTAGGTTCTATCCCTCCTATTCATTAGCGAATAGGAAAGATAGAGTGGTTTTTATAGTATTTCGATTTCTACACGGCGGTTGTTCTGGCGTCCCTCTTCGGTGTCGTTGGTATCGATAGGCTTGCTCTCGCCATAACCGATGGTTTCGATACGCTCGGGAGCGATACCACGCTTGATAAGGTCGTGGCTGATAGCCTCGGCGCGTCCCTCGGACAAGCGCTGGTTGGCAGCATCCTTACCTACATTATCGGTATGTCCCATAATACGGATGCGTACTTCCGGATTACGCTCAAGGAACATATACAAGGCCTCCAGCGATTCCTCCGACGAGGGAAGGATGCGGGTCTTATTGGTAGCGAAGAACATATTCTTCATGACAAACACTTCGCCTTTCTTGACAGGAGTCAGAGCGATATGCATGCTGTCGCCTACACTTGCAATGGTGGCATCGTAGGGCTCATAGCCAATCTGCTCGATATGAAGCGTGTATTGCTTGCTCTCGTCGAGCATAGTGCGAGCGGCACCGGATGCAGAGTCGGTAGCAAGTGTATGGGCGTTCTCGGCAATATTCTGCTCGTGAATCTGTACGGTGGCAGGAACGGCTTCGCCGCTCTCTGCATTGATGACATGCACACGGAATACAGGCTTGTGGCGCAGACGGATAGTGACAGGAACGGTTGTGCCCGGCTCTACGATAGAGAATGTAACATCCTCCGTATAATAGTCTTGTGCCTTGGCGGTGAGGGTGTAGTCGCCCACATTGACACGCTGACGCAATGCACCTTTGGCAGCAGATTTTTCTTTGAGTGCCGTCTTGCCGTTCTTTTGGTTGATAATCTCGACCGTAGATGTAGCAATGGCTTGTTCGCTATCTGCATCCAACAGACTGATTTCGGCATACGATGCCGGTGCGGGCAACGGACGCGGTGTCTTGCCCGGAATCTCGAACTGCACGGTGAACTTGAGTCCTACAAAAAGGTTGTTGAGCTTGGTGCCGCTGAGCGCCAACATAGAATTGGCATCGGTGGCCTGTGCTTTGCCTTGCTCGAAAGCCAAAGGCAGTTTTCCGCTTGGCGAGTTGGTATTCAGCACGCCATACTCGGCGAACGCACTGACCTTGTAGTGAATATATTCTTTGCCGAAAGGCAGACGCTCGCCTGCTTTGACTCGCTTTTTCTTCTTGGCAGGTTGTGATTGCAGCCATTCGTCCAAATCGAGGCCTACCTCAGCGCAGATGCTGACGCTTGGCTGTTTGAACTGCAGTTTGCGATCGGAGGCTGCCGGTACATCGTAGATACCCAATCCATACGGCTCGAGCAGGTCCTCATCCTGAACAGTGATGTCGTAACGCCCCTTCTGGGAGTAGGTGCCGAATAGACCATAGCCAACCTTGGCGCCCACCATGAAATAGTAGCGACTGAATTGTGCGCCGAACATGATAGGCAAACCGAGATAGCCCACATTGCGTACCTCGCACAGGTCGTCGGTGGTGTAGGAGTAAAGTTGGCGAGAGGTGGTGTGGTTGTCGGAATAGGTGTTGCCGCGTGTCAGCGTAAACGCATAATCGGAACGGGAATTCAACCAAGTGAAATCGAGCCCCGTCTCGAAACGGAATGCGCCGTATTGGAGTTCGTAGGTGGCGGAAAGACCTGCGCCAGGACCTCCCGTAAGCGACTGATACGGATAGGTGCTACTCAACTGCCCCGGACGGTTGACATTCGAGAGATTGTCGGTCATCTTGTCCATCATGGCTGCATAGCCGACCTTGCCGCTGAGGTTAATCAAACTGATTATTTCTGTCTTGGGGTTAGCCAACTCGGCCTGCTGCTTGAAATAAGCTTCTTTTTGTTCCTGCTCTTGTTGCGCTTTGGCTTGTGCTGCTTTCTGTTGCGCCTCTTGCTTGCGGGCTGCCTCTCTTTCGCGTTCGGCGGCTGCCTTTGCACGCTCTTCAGCCTGTTGCTCGGCTTCTTTCTGTGCTGCCGCTTTTTTCTTCTCGTTGGCTTTGGCGGCAGCGGCCTTACGCTTGTTCGCCTCGGCTTGTTTCTTGGCTTGCTCTTTCTGTTTTGCAGCCTTGGCCTTGGCTTGTTCCTTTTTCTTCTTTTCGGCAGCCTTTTGTGCAGCAGCTTTCTTCTTATCTTGTGCAGCGGTTTGTGTTGCAGGCACGGGGGCTGCTACGGTTACAGAAATAGGTGCAGTGAATCCTATGAGAAGGAAAAATACGAATATGGTACGAAGAGTATGTTTCATGGTAGTCCTTACTTAACGATAAATTTGAAATTACGTTCTTTTTTGAAGGACTTGAAATTTCCTTCATTCTTTTCGGTGGTAACACGAAGGATGTAGAATCCTACTTCGTTCGGGACAACCAAGGTTCGCCCGCCATTGGGGATGTCCTCCTCGTTCACGATGGTGCCATTGACATTGATCCACTGTGCTTTGGCGTTACCTTTGGCGTTGACAAAAATATGCTCGCCCACTTGTGCTGTGCTGGAAGAAATCGTAATGGTAGAGTCTGCGTCGAATTGGTCAAGTCCCTTGTTTTCCGGGTCGAAGGCTTTGGCGCAAGCGCAGGTCTGCACTTCGTCGGATTTGCCCTTGTTGATATAGAAGCAGAGATAGTAGGCATCGGATGTGTTCGTCACATCGTATAGGTGCAGCACAGAACTTACCTGACCCTCTACCGCCGTGCTGTCTGTGGCGTTGTACCACTGAAAATCGGACAACTCTTTACCCTCGAAACTCTCTTTGCGGAGTCCCAACACATTGCCATAACGCTGTGTGAGAACATCTTTGTCGAAATTGAGCATAAAGAGCAGCGTGGTATCGGTGTCGCCGCAGTCGGAGGTAATCTGAATACGAATACCATACTCCACACCGGTTTGTGCATCGTCCGGAATGTTTATTTTGAACATGCTGTTCTCTTCGTCTATAACGAGTTCGCTATCTTTGAAGCCTGCCTCCTTGGCGGCGTCATTGAAACCGATAGTGGTGTTGTCGCCGTGCATATCTACGCCGGACTGATTGTTGTAATAGACCTTGCCCTCGAAAGGTTCGCCCTCGACCTTGCAAGGAATATCGACATGGTCGACAGAAAAAGTGAAACGACCGATATTGACGGTGAAAGGAATGCTGTCCATTGCGCTTTGACCCACGCAGAGATTGGAGGACTGGCGGTAGATAAGCGCATACGCCTCATAGACGCCCGCCTCGCTGTAGTAGTGTTTCTCGTTTGCCACACTGTCAGGGCCATTGCTGACAACGGAGGCGCCGTCGCCAAAGTTCCAGACAATCTTTTCAAACTCGTAGTTGAGGTGGCAACCGAACGGAATGGTATCAGAGCCGCAAAGCAAGTTGTGCGTATCGGGAGAGAAGGTCTGTCCGTTGATGGTAATGGTTTGGCTCAGCGGCTTGGTGGCACCACCGGCGGAATAACCATAGCTCTCGTTCTCGGTGAAACCATAGACATGGGCGATGAACTTACTGCCGTTGCTCTTGAGCGTGTGGGTACCGGCGGCGGTTCCCAAACTCTTTTGTGCAAAGTAGTACTGAGTAGAACCAGAGACAGGGTGAAAATCAGCACTAATGTCAGTGCCGTCAAGCGTCATCAACTCCGGCTTGTCGGTCACAATGTTGGTATAGTGGTAGGTTGTACCATTAGAACTCTGGTAGGTGGCGAAAGTAACTTGGTCGATTTGCTGCTCGATTGGGTTAATCCACAGCATAGCGGGGTCGCCGTTGTTGTTCTTGTCGCCATCGTATTGCTGCGACACCATAAATAAGTGAACAGCGCAGGGGCAAGAGGTTTCGATGAGGCAACTTGAATCCAATACTTCGGGGCTGGGAAGGGAACCATACTCTTCCCCGATCTCAAATTCCCAGTATTGTTTCTTGTCTTGGGAGAAATCGATGGTATGTTTGAGTACACCGTTGATGCGCACCTCAGTCATATCGTTCTGCGCCATAATGCGGATAATGTCACGCTTGCGCTTGGCAGACGTGGTAACGACAAATGTGTTGCCCCAGTATTGGGTAGGCATGGCCTGCGAGAAAATGTGGTCACGTTGTTTTTTCTGATAAGGAATGTTGGTGTGGGGGCAACCTTGGAATACAGCAATTTTCTTGCCGTTGCGTGCCTTGACGTATGTGCCGCTCAGGTCTCCTTTTTCTCCATCTTGCTCGCCTGTCCAGATATAGAATACTTGTCCTTTTTTGAGCGGCTCGCTGCTGAGTGTGTCGCCTATGGTATAGCCCTTGAAACGAGCATATTCCGGGAATTGGGTATAGACATCCTCCCCCCATGCGTTGTATTGCTGCAGATAGTTCTTATATGCTTCTGTGGCTTCAGTGGGGCAATAGTCAACGATTGTATTGTCTTCTGTTGCAATAATGGCAAAATGAGAGCCCTGTGGCGTTACTTTTTGGTCATGGTCGGATGGGGTATAGGTTTGGATCAGATAACTATCCAATAGCGAAGCCGTCGGAAGCACATTGGTGGCGTCAAATGTGGCCTCTTTGTAGTTGGTGGCAAAGAGTGAAATGTCTGCAGTGGCAGTTATATGCAGAGCGCAGGTATCTGCGATTTCGGAATTGACAGCGTAGCATATATGCCCCGTAGTATTCATTGCTGTTCGGGCGTTATAGGCTCGCGGGTCTCCTTTGTATATGTCGATGATTTTTAACTGATTGGCCGTAATTTGAAGCTTTTCTGTGTATGCTGTATATGGGTTTTCTATGCTTATTTCACAGTCAGTCCGAGCAGAGACCGATAATGACAATGTGAGTGTATGATATTTCCCATCGTATTCGCCGCTTTTGGATTCGTGTTGGTCGGCTTGGAGAAAGGTAACCCAGAAATCGCGTCCTTCGGTGGATTGACCAGAGGCGGAGTCGGCCATGGCAGCCGGCGTGAATAGACTTAACAACATTCCAAAGCAGAATGCTATCTTGGCATAATTGTTTTTCATGGTTAAATAGTGCATAATTTTACGAGTGCAAAATTACAATTTTTAGGTTGTTCCGAGGTGGAATTATTGACATATTAGGTGGAAAAATTAGGTATTAATAGGTTTACCTTCGGGAGTGGTTCGGGAAAGGGTAGAGTTATTTGGAGTATGAATGAAGTGGTTCGGGAATGGTTGGAAAAGTCGTTTTGTGAATATATATGGGGTGTTTTTGGAATATGTAAGGATATAAAAGATTAAAAATCGGATGGGGCGATGGGGGATGAATATGTTTTGTTTTTCCTGCTGTTTAGGGCGTTTAGGGGCTATTAGCGACTCATCTCGGACGTATCGCCCTACCACTTTATGCTCTTATAAGGGGTTTATAAGGCTTTTTATGTTCTATTTTGACCTTATGCGCGATGGGTTGCCATAATGGATGGTATGTTAATGATTGCTGTCGTATGAAAGTGGAAAAATGGGTGCGTCGAGCGGGATAATGCAATAGAAATGCGAAAGAATGTAGTAGCATATCTGGTGGGAATATCCGGAAAACAACCAAATGACACATACAGAAAAAGGCGAAAGCCGACGCTTTCGCCTTTTCTATGGTAACTATCAGGGAGAATTAGTATCAGTACGGTCTATTGCCTATTTCAATGCAAATTTGTCAATTGTAATTTCGATACTATATTAGTCATTTGCCAACCTGTATGCTATCCTTGTCTGTTGCCTAAGACATCGTATAGTTGCCCAGAACGGAGAATATAGATTCGGCCATTACGGAGAACCTTCGTGGCTTCGAGATTTGTGGCGTCCTGTACGGCGGGAATCGAGGTCGAAGCATTCGGAATACACACCTCAATCTCGTTGGATTGCGTACCGCTCGGTGTGGTCAGACGATAGAACACACGCTCGTAGGTGTGGTCCGTTGGGAGAAGCACAGAGGTAGTGCAGAAGTTCGTTGTGGCACCACAAGATGGTATCGCTTTGGGGTAGCCGTCGACAGACTGTTGTTCTATGCTCAAATCACCTTGCACCAAGTAGAGTTCTTGCATGCAAGCCCGTTTCGAAGTGCTGCCTCCTACGGAAAGAATCGTTACGGAGTCGGTGCCGGCGGGCAATGTGAGCGAGTAGCGCACCTCGTCACGGCTTGTGGGGAGCGTGATGGTCTTGACGGGAGTGGCATCTGTGCCAAAGAATATCTGCAGTTCGCCTTTCGAGGCGGTCTTGTACATACTGGCACGGAAGGTAAGTGTCGCCTCTTGCTGCAGGTTAAGCCCATGCAGAATGACAGCACCATCGGTGCCGCTTACGCCCATTGTTATGGCATTGGTGCCCGAACCGGTATTGCCGATTCGCCCTGCATAACTCATATACGGTGTGGCGTTCAGCAGTTTCTCTGTAATGGCTGGCATAGTGACAAGGGTGTCGTTATGCCCCGTAGTAGAGTAGGTATAGACATCGAGCGTGTAGTCGGTCTGCAGGTTTTCCCATTGTGCCGTGAAGCCCATATAAGTAGTATCTGTCGCCTCGTAAGCACGAAGGTTATTGGGGTCGGGGGTAGGTATATATTCGGCTGCTGCCGTGCAGGTTAATGCACCGAAATCAACTGCCTGTCCCTGCTTATTACCCCAGATATATTCTACCAATTCGGGGTAGTCGATAAAGGGGTTGCGGTTGTGTTGAATGGTGCTTACAGCGTCTGCTCGTGCTATCTCCTTACGGCTGACGGGGTCGGCACGGTGCCAGTCGAGCAGCACCGATAACAGTTGCGGGCGGAATAGCAGATAGGATGTAGAGTCGAGATAGCTGGTGCAGGCATCGGCTGACCAATGGAGGTTGGAATAGGCAGTGGCAATATAGAAGTAAGCGCGTGCAAAGTCGCCCCGATATTCCTCGGCCGGTTCGAAGCATATATAGCCGTACAGCGATGAAGAGGCTTTGTCCATACGGAATGAACCATTGTCGAGTTTGTCGCCTTTCTGCACATGACCTGGGGGATAGTTGCTCTTGTTGCCATTGGCCTGACCATCCGCCGGTGTGAGATGGTAGAGGTCTCGATACGCCCGATAGCCGATAGAATCGGTCTTTTCGCTGCTCTTACTTGTCCACCCCCACCACGATTTAGGCAAGCAGTGCTCTATCTCCACGCCACACCCGGAGCCGCCGTTGACAGGAAAATAGCGGCGTGTGTTGGAATACATATCCCAAATAGTGCCGTCGGGGCGTTGGTCGGTTAGTGGCAGGTAGTTCCATGTGCCCGTATAGTAGATACTGTCGGGGTAGGTGTAGCCCTGCGTGCCGTAATGTACACGCCATCCCATACAGATACTGTCGTGCAGTGCTGCTTTCAAAAGAGAGTCTTTGAGTCCTTGTGCGTGGCTGTAGTAGCCTTGTGGAATAGGCTCTGCCCATAGCAAAGAAGTGCACACGAGCAGCAGTAGGGTGAGGCGTGTTCTCATAGGGATGTATGTGGTGTGGGGTAAGGGATTATTTTTGGGAGGGTTGTGCCATCCATAGCAGCAGGTTGAGTGCTACATACCATAGCACACACGCTGCGCCTGCAAAGACAACGAGCTCGATATGGTGGCAGAGCGTTGCCTTTACAATACAGAATATCAGTAAAATAACGGCACCTATAAGAAATAGGTATTGTACTTTGTGTTCAGCCCAGCCAAAGCCGTGAAACTTGAACGAGAAGAAAGGGATCTCGGCATTGAGCAGTACGCAACTCAATAGGCTCAACGCAAGCAGCACCCATGCCATCCAGTCTGCAGAGAGCATAGCGTAAGGCATACAGGTGACAGAAGCCCAGAAAATGGCATTGGGAGGGGTAGAAAGACCGATAAAGGATGTCTTTTGACGCTCATCCACATTAAACTTGGCAAGGCGTAGCGCAGAAGCCGCTGCCATAAGGAAGGCTATCATACTCCACCAACCAATAAGCGGTTTTAGATAGCAGCAGAGCATCATAGAGGGGGCTAGTCCGAAGGTGATGTCGTCAGCCAGCGAGTCGAGTTGTACGCCGATGGCGCTCGGTACTTTGAGTAGGCGTGCGGACATACCATCGAAGAAATCGAAGAAAGCACCTAATAAGATAAATAGGAATGCATAGAGGAATGCACTTTGCGTGGCAAGAAATACGGCTATGCACCCGCAGATAAGGTTGCAACTGGTGATAGCGTCAGGGATAATTCGTTTGATATTCATACGATTGTGTATTATCAATGATGATATATGTTTATTATTCGATTTTGATGAGTGAGATTAGTCCTTCAACTTGGCGGCAACAAGGCAGCTGATAAGGATACTCGGAATGCAGCATGCCATGACAATCCAGAAGAAACCGACATAGCCGGCAGACTCTTGGATGTAACCGGCTATGGTACCGGGCAACATAAGCCCCAAGAACATAAATGCGGTGCAGAACGAATAGTGTGCCGTCTTGTGTGCTCCGTCGGCTATGCGTATCATATAGAGCATGCAGGCTGTATATCCTAAACCATAACCCAACTGCTCAATACCGATACAAGCAGCAATTACCCAAAACGAAGTGGGTTGACACATCGCCATATAGATATAGACTGCGCTCGGAAGGGTAAGGCACATTGCCATGGGGAGCATAGTCCGCTTGAGGCCTCGACGGCTTGCCCATACGCCGCCCAGGATACCTCCAAGCAACATCAGCAAGATACCGACAAAGGAGATTTCTCCCAATTGGTCAACGGTCAGCCCTAAACCACCTGTTTCTTTAGAGGCAAGGAAAAAAGGATTGTTGATTTTGAGAAGTAGCGCCTCCGGCAGGCGGTAGATAAGCATAAATGCAAGGGCTAAAAGAATGCCGGGTTTCCGAAAGAATGCGCAGAAGGTTTGCCAAATGTCGTGCCAAATATGTTTGTATTGAATAGGGGATGTGGGTTGAGTTTCAACACGAGGCAGTTGCCAACTATGCCATAGCGTAATCATTGCCATCAAAAGGCTGCAACCTACGAGTACAATTGTCCATGCCGTGGGAACAGAGATGCGTCGTTGAAGCCAACCGACATACATCAAGATGAACGATTGGCAAAAAATATAGGCGATACGATAGAATGTAGAACGCCATCCGATAAAAGAAGCCTGCTGCTTATCGTCTAGCGCTAACATATAATAACCATCAGCCGCAATGTCGTGTGTGGCAGAAGCAAAGGCGGTGATGGTAAAGAAAATGAGCGCTATTGTGAAATGTCCCTGAGGGGCAAACCATGCAAGAAGCAGAATGGTAATGGCCATCATAGCCTGCATAAGCACAATCCACCAGCGTTTGGTGCGGATGACTTCAACAAACGGACTCCAAAGCGGCTTGATAATCCACGGGAATGTGATGAGGCTGGTGAATAGCGCCATCTTGCCATTGGGCATACCCAACTGGTTGAACAGCACAATACTGATGCCGGTAACGAGAAAGTAAGGGATTCCTTCGGCAAAATATAAGGTAGGCACCCACGCCCAAGGCTTTCTGTTTTCCATGGATAGAGTTAGGATAGACGAGTCTGATAAAAGTGGCGCTTCGTGAAAATAACGGTTCGATTAGAGCGATTTGATATACTTAGACGCCTCGATGGCCGCCTTGCAGCCTGATGCGGCCGCCACAACGGCTTGACGGTAGTGCGGGTCGGCACAGTCGCCGGCAGCATAGACGCCAGCAATGTTGGTGCGGGGAGAATCGCCCTCTACGCAGATATAGCCTTCTGCATCCATGTTCAACTGGCCTGCGAAAAGGTCGGTGTTGGGCTTGTGGCCAATGGCAAGAAAGAAACCATCGATATCGATATGGTGAAGTTGCTCATCCGGCTCGCCCTTGCGGTAGATAAGGTCAGCTCCCTGCACTTTGGGCTCACCGGTGAGTTGGAGTGTGTTATGCTCGAATAGAACTTCTATTTTGGGGTTGTCAAAGACACGCTGTTGCATAATCTCGGAGGCACGGAGATAGGGCTTACGCACGATCATATATACCTTCTTGCACAAGCCCGCCAAATAGATGGCTTCCTCGCAGGCCGTATCGCCACCACCGACAACTGCCACAACCTTGTTGCGGAAGAAGAAACCATCACAGGTAGCGCAGGCAGATACGCCGCGTCCTTTGTACTCCTCCTCGGATTGGATACCCAAGAATTTGGCTTTGGCGCCTGTGGCGATAATCACCGTGTCGGCTTCCAACTCTTGTTCATCATCGATGGTAATGCGTTTGGGAGAAACGGAGAGATCCACTTTGGTGACCGAACCGGTAAGGAATTGGGTACCAAAACGCTCGGCCTGACGGCGGAGGTCGTCCATCATCTGGTAGGGCTCTACACCATCTGGATAGCCCGGAAAGTTTTCTACCTTGGTGGTTATCATGAGTTGTCCGCCGACTTGTGGTCCTTCGACTACAACGGGTTTGAGATTAGCACGGGCAGCATAGATGGCAGCAGTATAGCCGGCAGGGCCGGAACCGATAATTAGGCAGTTCATTGTAAGTGGATGTATAGTAATTCGTTTGTGTTTTTTTGTTGTTCGATGGAAATTTTAGGGGTTTGGAATGGAAGCCGCCGGAATGTCTAACGCAAGTCGTTGAGAAATGCATCGGGGTAGGAGAGAGTGAAAGCAGGAGTTGCTTCGGTGTAGGTAGGGGATTGGAGGGTGAGCAGCGTGGTACGCTTGCCTTCTTTGACCTCCACTGAAACAGGAATGTATTGTTGCAAGGTAGAATTTGGTTGTGAGGTAGTTGCTGATTGTTTTGGGGTATTGCTGTCTTTCTTGAGGCGGAGGGTGAAACGCTGGATACCTATAGTTTGGTCGGATGGTGTCAGCGTGACAATGGTTTGCTCGCCGTTCTGGGTCGTACGCTCGCTCACCGTACAGACTTTGACTAAAGCCTGTGCGAATAGGAACGGGTTGGCTTCGAGCAATTCTTCCTCCGTGGGGTAGGAGAGAGTCAGTTCGTCGGTGGACTCATCGTAGATATAGAGCGTTTTTCCATCGAAAGCAGCCTCTGTGGTAAATAAGGAAAGGCGGAAAAGCCGTCCGTGCATAGTGATGGTACCCGGATAGTTCATGGGCTGCGCCACTTCCTCCGTTACGCTGATGACAAAATCGGATTGGAGAGTGCGTTGCTCGATGATGGCGAGAAACGAGTTCAATGCTTCGCCTGCAAAACCGTTGAGCGGCAGAAGGGCAAGCAGCATAACTCCTAATATATTATGAAAGCGTGTTCTCATACATGCAAGTGTGTTCTCATACATTATGCTTGCCCTAATTCATGCAATAATTGTTCCAATGCATCTAAATCGGTGATGAGTACATCGCGTCCCTTGGGGCCCTTGTTGGGGCCTACGATACCTGCAGCCTCCAACTGGTCGGAGAGTTTGCCCGCACGGTTGTAGCC
>CAVATM010000013.1:0-70168 GCA_963591775.1 bacterium | reverse complement strand
CAGTCTATTGTCGATTTGCTCAAAGGCACACCTATGTGGAACGAGGTAGTCAACGCCCCGAACCACAAAGACCTGTACGACCTTATCAACGCCACCGACCTCGGGACACCCCACCAAAGACGAGCCTCCCCCGAATTCTCCGTCACTCGTTCACCACGCCCATTATCCAAAATATATTAACCATTCCAACCGACTCACCTACGGGTCACCTACGAGCCACCAATCAGAGGCTAAACATAAAAAAGCACAAACAATCTATCTCCATTTCTAAACTTTCAACCCTAAACTCTACCCATTGGCGGATTTAGTTGAGTGTGTATTGGGTTCTGCCGATGGTTAGCCCTTAATACTTACTACCATTCGTTGCAGTTTCCCTTCAAGGTCTAATTCGCACCATACGGGTAGCCATATAGGTTTTGCTGCCATTCGTTGCAGTTTCCCTTCAGGGTCTAATACAGATAGTTTTTCCATAAATATACTATGGATTTTAGTAGTCCGAATATTGTAGAATTTAGTAGCACGAAAAGTTGCATGATTTCTGCAAGGTTTTACCATTTTCAAATTCCCCCTAAATGTACCCTATTTGCACCCTATTTCTCCCCTAAATATACCCTATTTACCCCCTAAATGCACCCCATTTGTGCCCCATTTCTCCTTTATTCATCGGGCATTGAGTCCCCAAGAGCATGGGACATATACAAAAAACACAGAAACGAAAAATGAGATACTTTCGAGGAAATCGAAAGTATCTCATTTCCAATAGTTTATATTATGTGGTCTCAGTAGGGCTTGAACCTACGACCCCCTGATTATGAGACGGAATGATACCCGTTGAAAATGTGTAACTTACGCTATATTTGAAAATTACTTGCACGGTACTTGCACGGTACTTGCACGGTACTTGCACGGTTTGTTATTCGCGCTATTTATGAGGTATTCTATTTGCTGCTCCAAGACAGCGACACGAGTTTCTAATTTCGCTGCATTCCGGATGTCGGTATTACCCTGCATTTGTATCTCACCACGCCCCACTGCTCGTAGGATATATCCCAGTTGGATAGATGTCGGTATTACCCTGCATTTGTATATCGCCGCGCCCTCGCAACAGGTAGTCTGCCGATACATCGGGACAAAGCGTCCCCACGGCAAGCACGACACGAATATCCAAGTTAAAGCGTCCGTTGATTTGGTTGATTACCGTAGAGCGGCTCATACCCGTTTCGGTGGCTATTGCGTCAAAAGTCAAGCGGTACGCTTTCTTGATATGTAACACCCGCTCGCACAGAGCAGCAGAGGCAGGCGTTATGGCTGAATTGGTAGTCATAGGTGTATATATGGTTGGTCGTTACAGATACTCGCAATGTCGTTGCACCTTTTCGCTATTGTAGGTGTCGTCTAACAGCCCGTAGAAAGTATTCTCCAATAGCCCGAGCAACCGAGAATGAAAGTCGTAGTCATCGGGCGATAAGCCCTCCGCCATTTCGAGTATAAATAGGTCGCTACTGCTCAAATGCTCTATCTCGTTTTCGAGTCTATCTGATATATAGTCGGGCAGGTGTGGGTTAATCTCGCTCAATGCATAGCCGAAGTGGCACACTTGCACCGATAATGCCTCGAAGAAAGAAAAGTCCTCCCCGCTTGCGTCGTCATTCATTACTTCGGGCGGTAGTTTTTTGTTCATGCGAGCGATGGCACGACAGCACGCGGCGTTGAGTATATCGTCGCACACCTCGCTGCATTTCCTCTCGAACGATGTTATGTCCATCGGTTATTTGTTTACATTATTGTGTTTATGGTAATAGTATGTCTTATAGGCAAACAGAATGGCTACAACTGCGTCTATTATCACCCATGCGCTCTTGTTATGCAGATACACAGGGAACACGGGATTAAAGAGCAACGCTACTACTGCCCATAGAACATTCGAAAAGTTTATACCACGCTCATTATCGGCTATGATAACGGCAATAGCACCCCCACAAGCAACGAGACGCAAAAGGGTATAGTAACCAATCGGCAGCGATAAGCAGCCTACAGCAAGTATTATAGTGGCAAGAAGTGTAAGGTATTTCATGGTCTTTTTTTTATTCAGTTCTGCGTATTGTTTTGCGGGGGCGGCTACTCGAAGCGGATAGCACCCAGAACGAGGCTCACGGAACGGATGTCGGTGCGGGGCAACTCGAACGGCGGGTAATTGGGGTTGTCGGACTTGCAGACGATATTGTCGGGGTGCTCGTCGGAGGGGAACAGGCGTTTGACCATTGCGCCCTGATTGCTGTCCAACACATACACTTTTCCCCACTGAAAGAATGTCACATTGTCTATCTTACGGCAGGCGAGGAGGTCGCCGCTGCTATACTTGGGGTACATAGACGAGCCGCTGACCCGTATCATAAAATCTGCCCGCAGTTCCGCAAACTCGGGAATATAATAGCGGGCGCAGTCCTCCAACCGCACGCCCTGCATATCGTCGCCATTGAACCCCGCCACCGCGTCAATGGGTATCAGCGGTATGGCGTTCTCTGGCTCTTGGTTGGTCTGCACCTGCTTTTCGCTGCTTTCGTCCCCCGCCGAGGCGTCTGTGCGTTCTGCCACCGACCCCGCACGCAACATCGGGAGCGTGCCATTCAATACCCAATCAAAAGAAAATACATTGTTAAGCGCATTGTTCACGCGAATAAGAAATGCGTCAGATAAGTATTTTTCTTCTCCACTAAATGCTTTTGATAAGGTACTACTTGTAATGCCTATCAATCCCGCAAAATTTCCCTTATTCTTGCACAAACCCTGAGTTAGTGCGTACTGATACATAGTATCCAATCTGTCTGCTCTCATAATAGTAATTTGTTATAATATACCAATTTTGCAAACTCTACTTTGCAAAATAGAGATTATTTGTGATTTTTTTGATATAATTTGTATAATATCACAAATTATACTACCTTTGCACCGTGTTTGAAAGCACAAACAAAAAACGCATACGAATAGCACCTAAAATAGGGTGCAAAGATAGAAAAAAATAATCACATTTCAAAATATGAACGAACTTTCGAATGTTCAGCGCATGCTGAAAGCCCCGAAAGACCAAGTGAATGGTTTCGGGAAGTACAAGTACTGGAGTCCACAAGCGGCAAAAATTGCATAGGAATATAGGCAATGGCTTGCGGTTCATTACCAAACTCTTTGATTATCTCTGCACGGGATTTGCCTTGTGCTTTTTCGATATTCTCTTTTGACAGCCATTGGGCAAGGCGGTTAGGCAGTTCTACCTCTGCTTCGTGCTTTGCGTTCCAATCACTGAACCACTTCTTAAACGCTTTGGTGCGTATTTGCAGCCATTGCCGCTCCGTGAGACGGGTAGGCTCGCCGTTGGGGGCTTTCATAAATGTGCCGTTGGCAACAGCCTCGTCACGGATAGTCGCCATCTCTTGACGGGCTGCGGGTGAGAGGGTGCGGTCGGTGTCGGGGGAATAGGAAAGGCTTGCGCTATTAAGACCGTCATAGAGGAATATCTGGTCTTGTCGGGCGATGTCAATGACCGCTGCGGACGGATTGGCTAATCCGCCTGCTTTGAGGACTTTGCGTAGTTTGTCGGAAGTGATGTTGTGCAAGCCTACGAGGGTATGCTCGCCGAGTGGTACGACCTGTGTGCCGCTGACAGAGAAACGGGTGTCGAAATCGTTGGGAAGTTTGGGGTTCTCGAAATTTTGCACTATCTTTGCAGCGGAATTAACCAATTCCTCCTTATCGGTTTCGTTGCCTCCAATCAAATGGGTCGATTGGGTAATGAAATCGATAAGTTTTTCTTTGTCTTGGTACTGCAATAGCCCGTCATTTATCCAACTTAATATACCTACGACACTGTCTTTGGGGTATAGGCTACGAATATCGTTTACCTCTATGCCGCTATTGTCTTGTGCTGTGCGCACACGCATAACGACTACAAAGTTATTGCCATTGGATTGGAGTTCTGTCAATATAACTTTGCTATTGTCTTTTTTGTGTGTACTGCTTTCAAATACTGCTATCGGGCTGTTGATTGCTTGCGGCAGATTGCGCACATCCGATAGTTGGAATGAATGGTTTTCTTGTGTGCTTTTATCTCTCAACCTATCAGCCGCAAGTTCTATAGGCAGGTTGGGAATACCTGCACTACGCAAAACTTTGTCCGGCGTTCCTAATTGGTAGATATGACCATTGGGAAGCGTGCCTGCAATCTGTTGTTGCAGTTCTTGGTTGAATTGCTCGTTGGTCTCTTTTAGACTAAGGCGGGTGTCGGTTAGTTGTTCTCCGGCGGAGTTGTCCGACTGAGTATCTCTACCGATTTCTTGATTATCTGGTGTGCCGTCGGTTCGTTCTGCTCCATGTAGTCTATCAACTCGTTCATCCCCTTCTCGTTGTCTTTGAAAAAGACCATCATCGGAATGGCTTGGTCTATGTGTACCTTGTGGTCTTTCAACATTTGTATCAGTTGGTCTTGTACTGCTGTCAATTCCATATTTCTGTTTTAATTTGCTGATTAGATTTCCATTTCCGTCAATAAAAAACGGATTGTACAATCTGTCCATTCTTAAAGAAATGGTAATAGTTTGCCGAATAAGCATACCCGTTGCCGTCAGGGAACTGCCCCTGCGCCTGTCTGCGGAACATATCTTGGTATGCTACCGCCAACTCGGCTTTGGGTACTCGGGTCTTTGCTGCAAAGGTAGTGCTTTTTGCCGACTGCTGCAAGTCTTTCGACGGCGAGGCACTGAATAGGGGCGTCGTCTTTTTTGGGGGAGGGTGGTTTGCTCTTGGGTTTGGGTATTTTCGATTGTTCCACGCTTCGGAGTTCCTAAGGAGTTCGTAGGGAGTTCGTAAGGAGTTCCTAAGGAATGTTCCACAGGGGCGTTCGGGTCTGTCGGTTGGGCTTTTTCTGTACTTTTTTGCTCTGTGGTTTGGTTGTTTGGAACAATTGTTGTACCTTTGTCGGCAGAAGAAAATTCTTCCCCGACAGGATTTGTAAGTTGGTCTCCTTGTATCGTTTTGTCGGAAGCGGGTGGCAAGGTCGCCTTGTTAATGTAGGCTAACTTACCGTTTTTCAGAAGTCGCTGTATGCGGCTTCTGTCTTTTTCTTGATTGGAGATAACTACCTCTCTGCCGTCTTTGCTAACGGTAATAGATGTGAAATAGTACAATCTCTCTCCGTTCTTCCCGACAAATGCCTTGATAAAAACATACGAGTACTCCCGCTCGGTAGTTTGTCCGTCTTTGGCTTGGCTCTTATCCATCACTACTACACTCGGGTGTTCAAGTGTAGGTTTAATCATACCGAGTTTGCCGTCTCTGCCCTTTTGTGCAAGTTTGAGAT
Organism: bacterium; assembly: GCA_963591775.1. GTDB lineage: Bacteria > Bacteroidota > Bacteroidia > Bacteroidales > Paludibacteraceae > Colicola. The sequence continues at coordinate 64,818 of CAVATM010000013.1, read as the reverse complement.
ACTGATGTTCGCCCATCTTAACATCACCGATAGGCGTGCTGACAATGCCGTCCTCTCCAAACAGGGCAAACCAGTTCTCCGGTGTCAGTTCAATGTCATCAAAAGGTTCTGCCTCTGCTTCTATCTGCTCTAAGATATTACCTGCAGGAATATCGGCTGCGGGTGCTGCTGCTCGTCCATTACCTGCTTGTGGGCTTGGTACAGGAGATTGAGTTTGCGGGTTTTGAGGTCGGCTTGCGGCTGTGCCTGCGGTTGGCTCGACTGCGGCTGTTGATTGTCGGTTTGCATAATGTTGTAGTATTTCGTTCTTGATGTCCTCTACGGTACGCGGCTCGAACAGTCCTGCTTGACCGTTCGCCTCGTCACGGGCAGAGGTGTTATACAGTGTGAGTACTTGACGGAATGTGTCCACACCGGACGACATCTCCTCGGCAAGTAACATCTCGAAAGGCGTGTAGCGGTCGCTCACTTTCCCCTCGAATGCGTCCACTTGGCGTATGTACAAAGAGTATGCCTGACCCGCTTGGCGTGCCTCGTAAAGCAAACGAATAGCCCCGTTGATGTCGTTGGTCAGAGCATAATTGCCTAATCGGCGGTTCTCTACGATAGACGGTAGGGCTCGGAGAATGGACTGTTTCAGCCCCTTGTCGTTGCCGAGCAAACGGATAGTCTGCTCATCGAACAAACTGCCGATAAGCAAGTCGGTAACATAGTCCTTGCCTGCGGGACTGAAGACAAAACCACGGTCGGTCTTTTCGGTCAGCCCTGCTACCTCCTGCTGCGTGATGATACCATTCGAGAGTAGCGACTTGACGATGTCGTTTGCGCCTGCTTCGGACGCAAAGAATGCGTCGAGTGAGCCATAGTTGTCCAAGATAGCGAGAATACCGTCACGAGCCGCCTCCGTCATTTTCTTACCGTTGCTTACGGCACGGTTGGTGTTGCTCTGCGTCTTCTTCTCTTGGGCGTTGAACTTGGCAAGCGTGGTGGTGTTATAAGGCAAGTCCTCGTCGAGTTGCATATAGACACGGGGGTGCTGCATAGAAGCGACCTGCTCGGGCGTAAAGCCGAAGTTGGCAGCATTGGCAGCGAGGGCTTGGATATAAGCAGCGTCGGTGTTGTTGGTGGCTGCGATATTGCCTGCGATAGTACGCCCGTTGCCGTCATAGACGATACCCTCAGACGATACAACAGGCACTTGCGATACAGCCTGTCCGTCATAGGTCTGCGCCATCTGTTGGGTCAGTTGCTGTGCGTCACGGTCGTTGCGGTAGTCGCGGTCGTTGATGTTTCTGCCGTCCTCGGTGGTCGGGTAGCCGTTGGATGTGTTCCATCCGTTGTTCGGGTCGTGGCTCGGTGTGGCTGCGCCTGCTTCGGTGAGGACATAACGCCCTTGTATGGTCGTGCCGTCGGGTAGAGTGCGGGTAACCGTGTTGCCCTCTGCTTTGGGTGCGGCTTGCCAACGCTCTGCGGGTGCGGTATTGGCAGTTGCTGCTGCGGTGGTCTGTCGGCGGGCGGCACGCTTTGCTTGTTCCTCGGCTTTGCGAGCGGCTTCCGCCTCCTGCTCGGCTTGGGTCTTGTAGTGGCTGGCAACGATAAGGGCTTGCTCCAACTTGTTCAGGCGGTCGGTGGCGGCTTTCTTTTTGGCTTGCAATGCGTCGTTCTGTGCTTTGAAATCGGCAATGTCGGTGAATTTGGTAATTTTCTGTTTGATAAGACGGCTGACCTCTTTCTTGGCTTTGTCACGCTCTGCCTCCAAATAGGCAGCAGCGGCGGTAGTACCTCCCATATACTCGACAGTGGCTGCGCCTAACTCGTCGGAAGACATCGTGTCGATGTCAGGTACTGCGGGCTGTTGCGTATTTGCAGAAATAGGTGTACCTTTGTCGGCAGAAACGGTATCATCATTCTCTTGATGTGAGAACGCCACATCAGACGAGTTTACTCGTTCCGTAGAAGGTACGACAAGGGGAGATTGATGGGTGCCGTTTCTTTGTTTCTCCTCTTTATTGCGAGTGTTGTCGGTGCGGGTGAGTTGGCTGTCGGAGGCGAACTTGGCAAACTCGTCGGCGGACATCACCATAGCGTTGCCCTGCTCGTCGAGGATAGGCTTGTTCTGCTCGTCAATGAGTGTGACACTGCCGTCGGCGTTGCGGTAGAAAGCGACCTCCTCGTTGTTTTGGTCACGGTAATGCTCCACGCCCTCTTGCGTAGGTCGCTCCTGCTCGGCGGTGTGCTGCTCTACCACCTCTGCGGCTGCGGCGGGTGCGCCTGCAAGGTTGAGGTCTCGGGCAGGCAACTGCTCTACGCTGCCGTCGGCATAACGCACCGTAACGACATCGGTATTGGTGATAACGGGGTGGTCGGGGTTGGTGGCGTTTTTCGGAGCAACCAACCCGAGTGCGCTGTCGAAACCCGTACCATTTTGTAGTATTCTTTCTCGCCGCTCTTGTTCAAGGCGTTGGAGTTGTTGTTCACGGGTCTCGGGGGCTTGCTCTTGGGGCCTGGTATTTTCGATTGTTCCACGCTTCGGAGTTCCTAAGGAATGTTCCACAGGGGCGTTCGGGTCTGTCGGTTGGGCTTTTTCTGTACTTTTTTGCTCCGTGGTTTGGTTGTTTGGAACAATTGTTGTACCTTTGTCGGCAGAAGACTTGGACGAAAGAGCGGAAAGGGCTGCCGCCGACCCTGAATTGGGAGAAAGTATGAGGAGTTGCCCGTCCTCTCGTTCAACTTGTCTTCTTAATCTCTCTAATCCCTTGGAGTTGATATATCTCCAACCAACAATTTCTACCTTATCTTTCTTTTGATAGACATCAAAAACAACAAGCGAGTTCTTGTCGTCTCCTTTTTCTATGGCAACCTTCTTGTCCTGCTGGAGTCCTCTTTTCCTAGAGTTCCCTTTTCCTTATGGATTTGGGAATCTCAACTATTTGTACTATCTTTGTGGCTGGTTTTATGGGGATACTCGCAATGATTATACACATAACACTCATATAACACTCACAAAACATCTACATAACACTCGCATAATACTTATACAATATACAATTTAGATACTTTAGATACTTATACAATTTAGGCACTTAGGCGCTTATAAATTGAGTACTTTATATAAATTCGGTGGATATGAAAAAGGACAGTAAAATATATGTGGCAGGGCATAGAGGCATGGTAGGGAGTGCCATTGTACGCGAACTGGTGCGACAGGGGTACACAAATATCATTACTCGTACGCACAAAGAGTTGGACCTATGTCGACAAGATGCCGTAGAGGATTTCTTCGAAAAAGAGAAGCCGGAATATGTTTTTCTGGCGGCTGCAAAAGTAGGCGGAATTGTGGCGAACGAGAGTGCGCTCGCCGACTTTATGTACGACAACATGATTCTGGAAATGAATGTGATTCATGCGGCGTGGAAAAACGGCTGCAAAAAACTGGAGTTCCTTGGGTCGAGTTGTATCTATCCACGCCTCGCCCCACAGCCCATGACGGAGGATTGTCTGCTGACGGGTGCGCTCGAAAAGACCAACGAGGCCTACGCACTGGCGAAGATATCGGGGCTTAAATACTGCGAGTTCCTCAACCGACAGTACGGGACAGACTATATCTCTGTGATGCCAACCAATCTATACGGCCCCAACGATAACTATCATCCGGAGCATTCGCACGTGCTGCCCGCACTGATACGCCGATTCCACGAAGCCAAAGAGAGCGGTGCCGAGTGCGTCACTTGCTGGGGCGATGGGTCTCCGCTGCGGGAGTTTCTCTATGTGGACGACTTGGCAAACCTATGCGTATTCTTGATGAATCACTATTCGGGCAACGAGACCGTCAATGCGGGGACAGGCAAAGAACTGAGTATCAAAGAACTGACCGAATTGGTGGCAAAAGTGGTCGGCTATACGGGACGCATAGAATGGGACACCACGCGCCCGAACGGTACGCCTCGAAAACTGCTGGATGTATCGAAAGCGGCGGCACTAGGGTGGACCTATCGCACCGAACTGGAGGAAGGCATTCGGCTCACCTACGACGACTTTCTCCACAACCCTATGCGTGCGGAACGATAGGGGTGTTTTGCGTATGTGGCAAAAAAGAAGTATCTTTGTGACCCGTTTGGAACAGACGAAGTTTTGAAAAGGGAACAGACCGGATGAAAGACAAGAGCGATATGAATTGTGGAGCAGGGGCATTGTGGCTCGAATTTGGACGAAAGACAGGGGCGTCGGTGCTGCTGTTTGGCGTGCTGTTTGGCGTGCTGTATGGGGTAGAGTCTCTCTTCCCTGCCTTGCGGGAAACGCTGCTGCAATGGGATAGCGCTGCGTTCTGCGTGGGAATTCCTGCGAGCGTGGTGGGCGTTGCGTATGTGCTGACGATTAAAAATCCGCAAAACTACACCGGTTTCTACGGCGGAATCCTGATGTCGGCATTGCTGGCTACACAGTTCTTCTTGCAAGGGAACTATGACTTGGTGGTGCTGCAGTTGGGGGTATTCGCGCCCTTTATGACCAAATCGATACTTTCGTGGAAAAAGACCGAAAGCGATACAAAACAAACGGAGGCGTTTGTGCCGCAATACCTGCATGGGGGCGCTGCGGTCGGTACTTATCTATTTGCCGTGCTGATTCTGGCAGCCGACTATGCGCTCTGCACGCTGGTGTTGCAACACAATGCGTGGGGGGAGAATGTATTGCTCAAACTATGCAGCGGCGTGATGATTGCCTCGTCCACGCTGGCGAACTACTGGCTGATATACAGAAAGATAGACGCATGGATATGGTGGGTGGTGTATAGCGTAAGCGGTGTGGTATTCTACATCTTGCTACACAATATGTTCTCTATTGTGCTATTTGCAGTGTTCCTGCTCGTTAATGGTTCGGCGTTGGTAGCATGGGTTCGGATGCATAAGGCCGCAAAGGGAAAAAAAACGCAACATGATTTTTAATTCAAACAACCGAATATGTACAAATTGAGACAAGATACTTCGTTCCGTGTGGATGCGGACGCTGAACTGATGGTTTTTCTGCAATCGAAGATGGGCGGAATGGCGAAAACGAGCGTGAAACAGATGCTCGGACAGCGTCGTGTGACGGTGAACGGCTCGATACAGACACGCCACGACACACCGCTGCACAAGGGCGACCGAGTGGTGGTAGCCAGCGGACGAGGCAATATAGAACTGAAACATCCGAAACTGCGCATAGTGTATGAGGATGAGTCGCTGATAGTGGTAGAAAAGAAGCAAGGACTGCTGACCGTGCCGACCTACCCGGGCTCGACCGAAACGACGGCTTTCTCGATACTGAAAGACTATGTGCACCGCCAAAATCAGCGGGCAGGTATCTACACCGTACACCGATTGGATCGAGAAACGAGCGGGCTGCTGGTGTTTGCCAAATCGCCTGAACTACAACAATATATGCGTACCTACTGGCGACAACTGGTAACCAAACGCACCTACGTGGCCATTGCAGACGGGCATTTTGAGAAGCCCGAAGGAAAGATAACGACCTGGCTGACAGAGGACAAACGCAATGCGGTGGTGTATTCGTCACCGACGGATGACGGCGGACAGATAGCCATCACCAACTACAATGTGGTGCGTGAGTCGAAACCGACAGAGGATGGGCACATCTATTCGCAAGTGGAACTGAATCTGGAAACGGGGCGCACGAATCAGATTCGTGTACATCTCGCCTCGGTAGGGCATCCAGTGGTGGGCGACCGAAAATATGGGCACGGCAATGACCACTCGCCCATAGACCGACTCTGCCTGCATGCACGGGTGCTGGAGTTTATTCACCCTGCCACGGAAAAAACGGTTCATTTTGAGACACCCGTACCGCGTGAGTTTAATCGCATATTCCAAAATGCACAGGCTGAGTAGTTGGCACGACTTTTGCGGCTGCAATGGTAATTATTAACCCTTAAAAATCAAATAACTATGGCAGATTTTGGAAAAGTGTTGGCTGCTTTCGTAGGCGGAGCAGTGGTAGGAACGGTTGCCGTGCTGTTGGCAACGACGGACAAAGAGAAAATGGTGGCGTTTCGTGAGCGGGTAGAGCGTATCGTGCGTGAGAAGTATGCCCATCTCAACAAAGAAGAACTGCAGGCGTTGGTAGATAAGGTGATAGCAAGAGTGAAAGAGATACTGCCGGATGCGGACATTCGAGCAGTGGTGGATGAGGTAGCCGAAGAAAGTAAAACAGAAGAGGCGTAAGATATGGACGATGCTCAATGGCAGAAACTGATAGCCGAATGCAAGGCGTATCTGAACACACGGTACGACCTGCTAAGGTTATCGCTATTGGAAAAACTAAGCCGTATATTTGGCCTGGTGCTGATGGCGCTGGTTTCGATATTGTTGGTGTTCACCATGCTTGCATTTGTGGCATTGGCACTGGTGTTTGTGCTGGCACAATGGGTGCCTATGTGGGCGGCTTGTCTGATAATGGGCGGGGTATTCCTCCTGCAACTGATATTGGCTGTGGTATTCCGCAAACGGTTGTTTATCAATCCGGTAGTGGGCGCGCTGAGTGCCATCCTATTCGCACAAGATGACCAAACGGAAAAGGAGGCGCAAGATGATTGAAATGAACCGTCTCCACTCGTTGGAACAGATTGAAAGCGAACGCGCACGGCTGGAACGAAAAGCGCATAAGCAGGAACAGGCACTGAACACGGAACTGCAATCGTTGCGAACGACTTGGCAGGCACGATGGGCAAAGGTGCAACGCTTCGGGAACATTATGAGTCTGATTATGCCCAAAGTAGGGCAGGGGACGATTGCACTGACGCTGCTATCGAGGATAGTGAAGCATTTTCGGCGATAGGGTTGTCCGCACGATGAAAGAATAGAGGCTGTCTAATAGAATTAGGCAGCCTCACTTTTTGTTACCGATATGCCCTTTCTGTATGTGCGGCAAGTAAGTGTGCCGGTATGTGTGTGCGGGTGGGTTATTAGGGTAGGGAAAAGATGGGTGTACTGTGGTACAAAAAAACTCGGCAGACGGAATGTCTGTCGAGTTTTTTGTAGGTCGGGTTGCAGCCTTGGGACTATGCAATCAACCTATAGGATAGAGAGAATTATTCAGCAACCTCGGCTACCTGTACACCCAGTGCGTTGTACTTAACACCGTTGCGGATGATAACTACTTGACCAAGTTCTGCATCGTATTGCTTAACTGCCTTAGCCGATACCTCGGTGTTGTCGATAGCAGTTGGAGCAGAGTATGAGGTAATGTAGTTTCCTTGCGTAAACTCATAAGTACCGCTATAGTTAATTAACTGACCATACACAATAACAGTACCGCCTACAGCAATTTCATCACCAGTAGTGAACTTAGTATTATCCAAATTGTAACCACGATAAACAAGTAAGTCTTTGTTGCCGTCGGTAATGGTGTAAGTTGCGTTACCATAACTTGTACTTATTTCAGTGATCGATTTGATTTTGCCCTGTACATAGTATTTTGCAGACAGTCCCTCGCCACTTGCAATAAGTTCATTAGCTTCAGTCACGGTCAGAGGTTCATTGCTAACATAAACATACTCTACGGCTGTTTCGTAACTTTTGTCATCTCCCTTGACAGAAATGGCGCGTACTTTCGTAGTAGTAGAGATTTCGATGGGCTCAGCGTATGTGAGAGCAGCATCCAAAGAAGGATCTGTACCGTCAATGGTGTACTTAATAGTAGCACCTTCAGTTTCTGTGCTAAGTGTTAATTTGAAAGCACTTGAGAAAGTATTGTCCGCATTAACCTTCCCCGTTTCCGGTGTGAAAGTCGGAGTCAAAACAGCTGGAGCTACATAGTCGTAAGATATTACAATCTGCGAGCAACGAACTTGTTTCGTTGTGGTGAAAACAACAGATGCTGCACTTCCAGTCCATGTACCCATCTTTTTCTCGTAGGTATATGTACCTGTTTCTGTGGTGAAATAGTCAGGACTTTGCTTGCTTGCACCGACTGCAGAGTCACAAGTAAATTCGATTTTTGTAATGTTGCCGACTACCGATGAGATGGTAAAAATATTGCCTTGATAGATTCGATAACTATCATAGTTAAACGAGCCCGCACCAGAAGTACTAGATCCTGCGGCCAAAGACAATGTAATACCCTCCTTTTGAATGTTGGTGGTAGTTGCCTTGTCTGTTTTCCCGCTGAAAGTAGTTGTTTTTGTTTCAGCAAACATGGCCACACTAACACATGCAGCCAATGCAAAAGCGAAAATCTTCTTCATAATTGATGAATTTTAATTAGTTATTTTGTTTGTTTTCCTTGATTATACAAATTCCGAAATATTTACTGCAAAGGTACTGCTATTTATTCATATCGCAAAATGCGACATATAAAATTTCGGTTAATTTTAGTAGGGTTTCGGGAGTTGTGAGGGGAATAGTAAGTATTCGAAGGGGAAAAAATAGGTGAAATGTTATTTTTGGAGGTATTCGTAAATTGAAAAAAAGAATTTTGTGGGCTCGTAAATTCGGAAATTGGATTTGTATAGTTCGCAAAAATGTTTTACCTTTGTAGCCCGAAAACAAACATACGCATACAAACCATACGCATAATGTTCATTATCGGCATTGCGGGCGGCACCGGCTCGGGTAAAACTACGGTGGTGAAAAAACTCGTTGAGCGTCTTCCCAAAGGCGAAGTAGTGGTAATCCCACAAGACTCCTATTACAAAGATTCCAGCCATGTGCCTGTCGAGGAACGACAGAACATCAATTTTGACCATCCGGATGCTTTCGAATGGCCGCTACTGGCAAAGCACATCGAACAACTGCGTCATGGGGAGGCGATAGAGCAACCGATCTACGACTATCTGACTTGCACCCGTCAGCCGGAGACCATTCATATTGAGCCGAAAGAGGTGGTAATCGTGGAAGGTATCATGGCCCTGAGCGACAAGAAACTGCGCCAGCAGATGGATCTGAAATTGTTCGTCGATGCGGATGCTGACGACCGTCTGATACGCGTCATGCAGCGTGATGTGGTAGAGCGTGGGCGTACGGCTGAGGCTGTGATGGAACGCTATCAGCGTGTATTGAAGCCTATGCACGAACAGTTTATCGAGCCGTGCAAACGCTATGCAGACCTGATAATTCCACAAGGCGGACACAACAAGGTGGCTATAGATACACTGGTAAAGTTCGTGAAGCAGCAACTCGCTGAACGAGGAGCCTGAGGAGAAATTGTGAATTAGGAATTGGGAATGATACTATGTGGTAGTTCATGGTAAATTCAAGCATTTGATGGAACAAAACAATAATCTAGCCTCCTTTTTGCAACTATTCTGGACCTATCTGAAGATAGGCACTTTTACGCTCGGTGGCGGCTATGCGATGATACCGCTCATTCAGCGGGAAGTGGTGGATAGGCAAAAATGGATAGACGAAGAGGAATTCTTGAACATGATAGCACTGGCGCAAGCTGCGCCGGGGGTGATTGCCGTGAATTCTGCCATCTTTATCGGGTGGCGCTGCGGCGGCTGGAAAGGGGTGTGCGGCGCCGTGATAGGAGCGATATTGCCGTCGTTCCTTATTATATTAGCCATAGCAATGGTGTTTCGGAACTATCAAGACCAACCGGCCGTGGAGGCGATATTCAAAGGAATACGCCCCGCTGTGGTGGCACTGATAGCCGCTCCGCTGCTTAAAATGGCAAAGTCGGCAAAGATAACTTGGGCGGCTTCGCTGGTACCGATTGCGGCGGCACTGTTGATATGGCTGGTGGATTTGTCGCCCGTGTGGGTGATTTTTATCACGCTGGTGGCAACACTGCTCTATACCTATCTGAAAGAACGGCACGCAAAAAAGCCTAACGCATAAACCGATGTACTATGATGTTGTATTTGCAATTATTTCTTAGTTTTGCCAAGATAGGTTTGTTCGGCTTTGGTGGGGGATTGGCGATACTGTCGCTGATTCAACATGAGGTGGTGGCACACGCCTGGATGGAAGAGGCCGAGTTTGTGAACATTGTCGCCATCAGTCAAGTGACGCCCGGGCCGATAGGTATCAACTGCGCCACTTATGTGGGCTATACGACGGGCTTTGCCGCCACGGGAACAATGTGGGGCGGGGTGTTCGGGAGTGCGTTGGCAACTTTTGCCATTATATTGCCGAGTTTGATTATCATGCTCAGTATCTGCAAGTTGTACTTCTTCCTCAGCACACGATTTCAAACCAATCCATATTTCCAGAACTCACTGCGTATGCTGCGCTTTGCGGTGCTGGGACTGATTGCGGCGGCTGCGCTGGTGCTGATAGATTCCGACCCGTTTGACCCTACGGTACATTCCGCATCGTTTATCGATTGGACAAGTTGGGTGTTCTTTGCGGTGGTGTTCTTGCTCACGATACTTCCGCAACTGGTGGCACCAATAGTGAAGACCCGACCTAGATGCAAAAAATGGGTAGACACGCTGTCGCACCCGATACTGCTGATTGTGCTGGCCGGTGTGGCGGGATATGTGGTGTACGGGTTGTAGGTCGGTGGCACTGCATCCGAAAAGGCAACGATACAAAATAAGATACAAAAAGAGCGGGTGCCTTAGCACCCGCTCTTTTTTGCATTTGTTGGCGTTGGACGGCCTAACGGCTATGGGCTGAAGACCGCTACAACAAAGGATTAGTCCTTCTTGAGGAAACCAAACAGACCTTTTTTCTTCGGTTCATCTTCGGAAGCGTCCTCGGACTGCTCGCCTGCGGCTGCGTCAGTGTGCTCCTCGGGAACCCACTCTTGACGCTCCTCAATGGTGCCCAACTTATCTTGTACGTAGTTGATGACATCTTGCAACCCTTCGGTGAAGTGAGCAAAATCCTCTTTGTACAAGAATAACTTGTGCTTCTCAAATTGTGGCACATCTGCCTCACCTGCTGCTCGCTTCTTGCTCTCGGTAATACACAGATACAAATCCTCGTTGCGCGCCTTACGAACATCTAAGTAGTAAATGCGCTTACCTGCCTTGATAGAACGAGAGTAAACAATCTCGGGTTCTTTGCGGTCTTCAAATCTACGATTTTCCATCTCTTGTTGTTGGTATTTGAAAAATTATTTCGATTGCAAAATTAGTGCATTTTTTGCATAGTACAAAATAATTGTGTAATTTTGCGGGTAATTTTGGGCAATAAACTCCGCAAGGGGGCGTGCCCTGCAAAGAATAAGGTACAAAACAGTAATCAAACCCACACTGAATGATAAACAGAACACTGGTAAGAACCCGAATCGTGCAAACCGTATTTGCATACTACAAAGACGGCGACAAGACTTCTAACACAGCAAGCAAAGAACTTGAAAAAAGTTTTGAGGATACCTATTGCTTATATATGGCATTGCTCGAGTTTGTCAATGCACTGACGGCTTTTGCGGAAGGACAAATAGAACAAGCCGGACAACGGGCAAAAGTGACGCACACGGACTACAAACCGAACTATCGATTTGTACATAACCGTTTTGCCGCACAATTATATGACAACCTGGAACTGAGAAATTACACGGAATCGCACGCGCTGGACTGGGACAACGGCATGAATGCAGTGGCGACTATTCATAAACAGTTGCTGGCAAGCCCGTTCTATGCGGAATATATGGCGACAGAGAACTGTACCTACGAGGACGACAAGCGTATCTGGCGCAAAATTTTCAGTACGCTGGTGCCTGCCACGGAGGCTTTTGCTGAGGCATTGGAGGAAATGGAGGTATCGCTCGATCACGCTAATTGGGTGACCGACCTGGAACTGGTGCTGAGCTATCTGCCGAAAACATTTAAGCGATTCCAAGAGGATAGTGGGGCGGATGTAGCACTGCTGCCGATTTTTGACAATGAGGACGAGCACCGTTTCGGACTCGATCTGCTGCGCTACACGCTCAACGGGCATGCAGAGTATGAGGAGCTAATCAACTCGCACCTGAAAAACTGGGAGGCCGACCGTATCGCCTATATGGATCGGGTGATATTGGAAGTGGCACTGGCGGAAATTCTGCATTTCCCCAACATAGCATTGGAGGTATCGTTCAACGAATATATCGAACTGAGCAAGGAGTACTCCGGCGACAAGAGTTACCTGTTTATCAACGGAATACTGAACGAGATAGTGCGTGACATGAAGCGAGAGAATAAGTTGGTGAAAGCGGTGACGCTGAAAGATTGAGCCGAAAAGGCAGGGTGTGGTACGAAAGAGATGCGAGAGTGTTTTTTAGAGGCCTTTTGCAATCCAAAAGTACTGTCCCGGTAATGAACGGATTATTAACTGAAAAAGTATAAAAATTATGACATTGAATTTGATTCTACTGCAAACACAAGGCGTTGCAGCACAAGGTACGGCAGGAAGCCAATGGTCTTTCTGGATTATGATGATTTTGATCTTCGTGGTCTTCTATTTCTTCATGATTCGTCCGCAGACCAAGAAACAAAAAGAACTGCAGAAACAGCGTGACGCCATGAAAAGAGGCGACAAAGTGGTAACTGCCGGCGGTATCTACGGTGAGATAAAGGAAGTGCAAGAAAATGCTTTCATTATTACCATTGCCAAAGATGTAACCATCAAAGTGTCGAAAGACAGCGTATTTGCTGAGGCAGTAGATGCTCCGAAAGAGGAGAAAAAGAAAGAATCCCCGACAAAAGACGAGAAGTAAGGAACGCTGAAGCCAGAGCATACGAAGCGGGAAACATTACATAGGGTTTTCAAATCGTGCATTCGGGCGGTGCGCAGTATCGAATGGCGGGATGTGTTTACATTCTGTCTGTTTGTGGTGCTATCGACGGTGCTATGGTTTGGACACGCCATGAACTCGGTGCGTAATGCGATGGTAACCATACCAATAACCTACACGGGAATTTCGAACGAGGTAGGTTTGGTAGGAAAGGGACTGCCGAAAACGCTGGAAGTGGAGGTGCGTGACGCCGGGCAACGGCTGCGGGTGTATCAACAGAATCCGCCACGACTGACCATAGACCTGACTGCTCAAACGCATGCCAAGAAAGGCACGATACGGGTGTCGTCCGATGTACTGCGACGGAGCGTGACTGACCTGCTGCAGGGTACGAGCAAACTGGTGCAAGTGTCGCCCGAGGAGATCGTGTGCGAATACTATCGCCAACAACAAAAGGTGGTGCCTATCGTGTGGGAAGGTGCCGTGGTGCCCGCCCCGGAGTATCAGCAGACGGCAGAGCCGATGTTGATGCCGTCGAGCGTGAAAGTGTATGGGCGCGCAGACGTGCTGGATACCATTCGGGAGGTACATACGGAACCGGTCGCATTGCAAAATGTGAAAGATACGATTTCGTTCCCGTTTGCGCTGGTGGCTCCTGCCGGGACACGACTGGCAGAGGACAGCGTGCTGCTGACTGCGTACACGGAACGCTACACCGAGAAAAAACTGACCGTGGCCGTGCGCACAGAGGAAGTGCCCGCAGGGGAATTCTTGCGCATATTTCCGGAAACGGTGGAGGTAACACTCCGAGTGAGCGTGTTGCATTTTGCGAATGTGACGGAGGAAGATGTGGTGCCCTACTGTACCTATCCGAAAGCGGTGAAAGGCTCGACGCTGCCCGTGGAACTGCGTTATACGAATCTGTATATCTCCGCCGCACGAGTGTATCCGGAAGAGGTGGAATATATCATTGAAAAATAGTCCGAAACATAGGCGAATATGAAAAAAATTCAGATGGTCGATCTGCAGACGCAGTACCAACATATCAAAAACGATATAGACAAAGGTATTCAGGAAGTGCTGGATTCGGCGGCTTTTGTGAAAGGACAGAAAGTGACGGATTTTCAGCACCATCTGGAGGCGTACACGGGGGCGAAACATGTAATTCCTGTGGGGAACGGTACGGATGCGCTGCTGATTGCGCTGATGGGACTGGGATTGCAGCGAGGCGATGAGGTGATAACCCCAACTTTTACCTTTATCGCTACCGCCGAGGTGGCTGCGTTGCTTGGACTGACGCCTGTGGTGGTGGACGTGGATTGGGACACGATGAATATGTCCGCCGAATCGGTACGAAAGGCCATTACTCCAAAGACCAAAGCGATTGTGCCGGTGCATCTGTTTGGACAATGCGCCAACATGGAAGAGATAATGGCCATTGCGCACGAACATAATCTATATGTGGTGGAGGATGCGTGTCAAGCGATAGGGGCGAAATATACCTTTGCGGACGGCACGACAAAACAGGCGGCGACGATTGGCGACATCGGTTGCACGAGTTTCTTCCCCTCGAAAAACTTGGGTTGCTACGGCGACGGTGGGGCAGTGTTTACGAACAGCGATGAACTGGCGGAACGCATGCGGGCGATTGCCAATCATGGTATGGTGGTGCGTTACCACCACGACATGGTGGGCGTTAATTCGAGATTAGACAGCATTCAGGCTGCTGTGCTGGATGCAAAGTTGCCGCACCTGAACGAATACATCGAGGCACGGCAAAGGGCTGCGGCATATTATGATAAGGCACTGGCGGGCAATGAACACATTCTGCTGCCTGCACACGAGCCGAACGCAACGCATGTGTATCATCAATATACCCTGCGATTGATAGGCGTGGATAGGGATAAGGTGCGTGAGGCGCTGGCGGAACGGGGCATACCCGCAATGATATACTACCCTGTGCCGCTGCACCTGCAGAAAGCCTATCACGACCCACGCTACAAAGAGGGCGATTTCCCTGCAGCGGAACGGCTATGCCAAACGGTGCTCTCGCTGCCGATGCACACGGAACTAAACGAAGAACAATTGGAGTATATCACATCGAATCTGCTGGAAGTGGTCGCTCAATGGAATTGATTCGGGACAGGTTCGGCACAGATATTGCAATATATGTTGTAATTCGTATTGTATATATGTTGTAGTTCGTATTGTACAGGAGGATTTGCAACGCCTGCAACGGCTTGCTCCTCACAAAAAATAAATAAGTTGCTATGCAATCATCCTTATCGCTAACACAACAGCAGAAACTGCAGACAAAACTATCGCCTACGCAAATACAGGTGATACGACTGCTTGAGGTGCCGTCGGTGGAGTTGCCGCAACGTATCAATGAGGAACTGCAAGAAAATCCTGCCTTGGAAGAAGGGCGTGACGAGAGCACAAACACAGCGGATGAACTGGAAGGAACGGATGAATATGGGCAGGAAAGCGGCGAGGACTATGGACAAGACGGATACGACAGCGAAAGTAATGAGTACGGCTCGGACTATGGCGATGACGGGCATGAGGACCCGCTGCAAAACGAGGATTTCAACTACGAACAATATGTGACCGATGATGAGACGCCCGGCTATATGCTGCACGCCAACAATGGCATGCCGGAAAATGACGGGCAGGACATTGCCATCTCGGGCGGAACGAGTTTTCTGGAAGAACTGAAAGCGCAAATATACTTGACAAAAATGACAAAACCCCAACGGCATATCGCCAAATGGGTGTTGGGAAACATTGACGATGACGGGTATTTGCGACGAACCATAGAACAACTGGTGGACGACTTGAGTTTCCAAGAGGGGCTGACTGTGACGGATGAGGAAATGACAGATATCGTGAACCAGATAAAGCAGTTTGACCCGCCCGGAGTGGCTGCAGCCAACCTGCAAGAGTGTCTGCTGACACAACTGAAGCGCAAAACGAATACACCGGCGGTGGCGCTTGCTATCCGAATCATAGAAAATTATTTGGAGCCTTTTAGCAAACATCACTTTGACAAAGTGATGCAGCGCTTGGGCGTGTCGGAGGCACAATTTAAGGAGGCGGTGGATGAGATATTGCGACTCAACCAGAAACCTGCCAATGCCTTTACGGGGAATGTGTATGAAACACAACGGGCGGCGATAATTCCGGATTTCTTTGTGGAAAACCGTGACGGCGAACTGATACTGACCCTGAACACGGGCGATATACCGGAACTGCACGTGAGCCGAGAATACAACGATATGCTGCAGCAATACTCGAAAGGGAAAATGTCGGCAAAATCGAAAGAGGCGGTGCGCTTTATCCGTAACAAGATAGATGCGGCACGGTGGTTTATCGATGCCATTCGCCAGCGCAATGAGACGCTGACACGGACAATGACGGCGATTCTGCAATTCCAGCAAGACTTCTTCATGGAAGGCGACGAGACGCTGCTGCGACCGATGATTCTGCAAGATATTGCCAACAAGACGGGATACGATGTGAGTACGATTTCGCGTGTGAGCAATAGTAAATATGTGCAGACCCAGTTCGGAATTTATCCGCTGAAGTATTTCTTCTCGGAATCGATGACGAACTCGCAAGGCGAGGAAGTATCGACACGAGAGATAAAACATATTCTGCAAGAGATAATATCGGGCGAAGATAAGACCCAACCGCTCAATGACGATCGGTTGGTGGAGATGCTCAGCGAGCGAGGCTATGTGATAGCTCGGCGTACGATAGCAAAATATAGAGAGCAACTGGGCATACCTGTGGCGCGACTGCGTCGCAAAGTGGTGTCGTGACAGGTCTGACAAAGCGAACCGAACCGTAACGAACTTTGGAAATGAAACGTTTTCTCCAAATACTCGCCAAAGCATGGAGCATTGTGCTCTATCCGTTGTTTATCCCGACCTACGGGATGACGCTTTTTTGCATGGCCTATTCGAACAATTGGATCCAACTGACGGCAAAATGGTGGGCGGTGTTGATTGGAAGCACCTTTGTGATGACTTGCTTGATACCGATGTCGGCTATTTGGATACTGATGCGGCAGCGGGTTGTGAAAGATTGGTACATAGAGGCTGCACGAGAACGGACTACCCCCTATATCTATACACTGCTGAGTTTCGGATTTTGGTGCGTTATGCTCTTAAAAATGCATGTGCCCGCTTATCTATCGATTCCCGCTATCGGAGCTACGGTGGCTCTGCTGGGCGTGACGCTGATAAACCTGCGATGGAAAATATCGGCGCACCTCTGTGCACAGGGAGGACTGACGGGAGGATTGTTTAGCGTGTGTTTGGGGATGGGAATGATGCCATCGCTGTGGGTAGTGGTCGTGTTCTTGGTAGCGGCACTGTTGCTGATGTATGCGCGACTGTACTTGGACACACATACGGATTGGCAAGTAATAGCCGGATACGGGTTGGGGCTGGTATGCACATTCCTGCCGGTTTGGATTGGGTATGGTTGGTTGAAATAGCATGGTCGGAAAATTGATACAATATAGCATACATAAAGGCGGCAGGCGTTGGATGATAGTGCTGCTTGCGGTGTTCGTGACAATGGGGAGCATGGCACAGCAACTGAGCGAACGGGCAGAGATTTCGTTGCTGACCTGCGGGCCGGGGAATGAACTCTATACACGATACGGGCACACGGCGATTCGGGTGGCAGACCCGGAATATGGGCTGGATGTGGTATTCAACTACGGCATATTTGATTTCAATACGGAGCATTTCTATTGGAAATTTATGCGAGGCGAGACCTATTATCAGTTGGGTATTGAGAGATGGGAGGATTTTCGAGTAGGGTATACCTATATGGGACGCTCGGTGGCGGAACAGGTGCTAAACCTGACGCAGGAACAGAAACAGACGCTATTTGATGCATTGGTGGAGAACTATCGGCCTGAAAACAGGTACTATCTGTACAACTTTGTGTTTGACAACTGCGCAACTCGGCCGTATCTACTGATAAAAAAAGCAGTTGGAGATACGATCGTATCGGATTATAAAGGGGCGGAAGGAAAGTCGTATCGGTCATTTATACGACACTATACGCAACAAGCATCGTGGGCGAACTTTGGTATTAATCTGTTGTTCGGCCCGAAAGCGGACCATGCCATGCGGGGCGAGGAGCGATTATTCTTGCCGGAAGAGTTGATGTTCTATATGGAACAGGCTACTACAGCGGACGGGACACGGTTGGTGAAGGAAAGCAATGCGAGTTCCTTCGGGATTGGTTCGGTACCTTTCTATGCTTCGTGGTATTTTGGTATCATTCTGTTTGCGGTGGTAATGGTGGCGGTAAGCCTATTTGACAGACACCGCGGAAAGATATCGTGGTGGGTGGATGTCGTGCTCTGCGTAGGGTATGCGGTGGTTCTACTGTTGGTGGGCTTTCTGACCTTTTTCTCGCTGCATCCGTTGGTTGGATTCGGATGGCGGCTATTGATAATTCCTTTGATACATTTATGCACAAGACTACTATACATATTTCGCGCTTATTTCTAACGCTGCTGCTTGCTGTGGAAACTATTGCGGCTACGGCGGCACCTCGACTGACCGTGGTTGCCGTGGTAGATGGCATGAGTTCGGAAAGTTTGGCACTGCTGCGTCCGTACTGGGGCAAAGGCGGGCTGCGCACACTGAGCGAAGAGGCCTATCAGACGACCGTGGATTTTCCACATATCGTGTATGGCGGGAATGAGACTACGGCGACGCTGATGACGGGAACTACGCCATCGGAGCATGGCTATGCAAGCGATAGTTACTATGTGCGCCGCACACGGGAGCCTGAACAACTGCTGACGGACAAAACGGTGCAGGGAATCGGGACAAAACAACAGCTTTCGCCTCGTGTGCTGCTTTCGCCCACGCTGGCGGACAAGATGCGCATACAACACGGCGAAAAAGCCAAGATATTTGCGGTTGGAATCCATCCGGAAACGACCATCTTGCTCGCCGGACACGGAGCGAATGCGTGCTGCTGGATAGATACGACGGAAATGCATTGGGCAACGACCTCGTTCTATCAAGGCGGACTGCCGAGTGCGGCAGACGAACAAAATACGAACGGACGATTTGCGGAGGTGGCGAATCGAATTTGGACACCACGGATGGAGGTGGCGATGTATAACAATCCCACCGAAACGGAACGGAAGAAATCGTTCAACTATCAGTCGGCAACGGTACTGTGTAAATCGCCTGCGGCGAATACACTTGTAGTGGAACTGGCGCTTGCGATACAGAAATCGGAGCAGATGGGAACGGACCGTACGCCCGATATGCTGTTGCTGGAACTGAACACGCTGACGCCTCAAGCACACGCAGACCGAATAGAATCGGCGGAGCAAGAGGACATATACCTATGGCTGAATCAGGATTTGGGCTACCTGATGGAACAATTGGATAAACGCATCGGGCGAGAAAACTATGAATTGTTGGTAGTCGGGCGACCTGTGCTAGGAACGAGCCAAGAAGCGATGGCAAAAGCGCAACTGACCGTGCAACAATTCAATGTGGATCGTGCAGCGGCACTGACGGGAACCTATCTGATGGCCATATACGGACACGAGCGATGGGTGGATGGCGGATTCGGGCAGTCGATATACTTGAACCGAACGCTCATTGAACAGAAAAGGCTGTCGCTGGAAACGATAGAGCGGCAAGTGGCCAATTTCTTGATGGATTTTGAGGGGGTGCAGTGGGCGTATCCACAACATGAGGCGTTGCTTAGCCCGCAATATCAGACCTCGTTGACGAAACGGTCGGTGGGGGATGTGTTCTTTACGCTGCAACCCGGCTGGCAACTGATGCACTCGGAAAAGTCGACGGCTGATGGGGTGATAGACGCACAACCACAAGCACCCTTGCTGCTTTGGTCCGGTAGCCTTCGGGCGATGCCAACGGGGAAACTATCGGCGACGGATGTGATGGGACTGGTGGAATAAGAATGTAATTTAATTTATACTACAATGATACTTTATGAAATAAAGGCGCACTATCAGCGCCAAACCGGTGAGGACAATCCGAAGGGGGTACGCGAGACATACTTGGTAGAGGCTATCAACTGTGCGGATGCGGAAAATCGATTGATGGACGAGATAAAGGCGCTGGTATTTGGCGACTGCGAAGTGCCGTCGTGCAAGAAAGTGCAATATGCGGAGATTTTTGAAAATCCGCAATCGACGCTGAGTTTTTGGTTTAAGGCGCGCGTGGAGATGATAACTGTGGAGGATGATAAAGAGAAGCGCAAAGCGGTGAATATGCTGATTCAGGGCGACTCGATAGACGATGCACTGACCGACCTGAGAAAACGCACGGGTAGTTATGACTGCGAGATAATATCGATTGTGAAGACCCAAATTATGGATTTTCTGCATGCAGTGAACGATATAAAAGCAGAATAAGACGAAGCAATTGACAGCGATTCAAGAACATATTGCATCGATTCGGGCTACGCTGCCGGCGGAGGTGACGCTGATATGTGTCAGTAAGTTTCATCCTGCGGAGGCAATAGCGGGTGCTTACGAGGCAGGCGAGCGAGACTTCGGCGAGAGCCATGTGCAAGAATTGACTCGTAAACAGAAATGCTTGCCGAAAGATATACGATGGCATTTTATCGGACATCTGCAAACTAACAAGGTGCGTACGATTGTGCCGTATATCTATCTGATACACAGCGTGGATAGCGTGCGATTGCTGGAGACCATACAGAAAGAGGCAGCACGAATCGATAGGCGTGTGGCGGTACTGCTGGAGGTGCATGTGGCAAAGGAAGAGACCAAAAGCGGGTTCTTACCGGAGGAACTGCAGACATTGCTCGAGAGTGGTGCGCTTCAGACTATGCCGAACATAGAGGTGCGGGGCATTATGGGTATGGCGACCAATACGGATGATGCGAAGGAGGTAAGGCGTTGCTTCGGCACACTGGCGGAAATCTATCACGCACATCCGGAATGGACTGTGTTGAGCATGGGCATGAGCGAAGACTACCATTTGGCGATTGAGGCAGGAAGCAATATGGTGCGAATCGGAAGTGCTATTTTCGGCGAGCGGGACTACTCGCAGGGAAAATAACTGCAATTGTGCAGATTTTAGCCCCCAAAAGCGATACGGTATGGGGCTAATGACAAAAGGTATAAGTCTAAGTAAGGTATTGGAATGAAAAAAGGGTACTTTTTTGATATGGATGGGGTGCTGTTTGACAGTATGCCGATTCATGCAAAGGTCTGGGAAAAAGTGATGACGGCGCACGGGCTGCATTTTTCGGCAGAGGACTGCTACATCAATGAAGGACGAACCGGACAAGATGTAATCAACGAAGCAATTCGAAAATGGGAACATCGGGAAGCGACGGAGGAGGAGATATGGGATATCTACCATGAGAAGTCGGCCGCATTTCAAGCTCAAGGGAGTGCGAAGCCGATGAAGGGCGTGGCAGAGGTGTTGGACTACCTGCAACAAAAGGAAGCGCAGATTTGGATAGTGACAGGCTCAGGACAAAAGAGCCTGTTTGATACGATAAACGAATGTTTCCCGGGTGTGTTTAGCAGAGAACGGATGATTACGGCGTACGACGTGGAACACGGGAAACCGAATCCGGAACCGTACTTGAAAGCATGGGAACGGAGTGGGTTGAAGAAAGAGGAATGCTGCGTGATAGAAAATGCACCATTAGGCGTGCGGGCAGGAAAGGCTGCCGGACTGTTTACCTTAGGGGTTAATACGGGACCGCTGTCGGATTCGGTGCTGTTGGCCGAAGGAGCCGACCGAGTTTTCCCGGATATGGCGGCACTGTTGGACTATCTGAAAGGACAAGAATGGAATAAGGAATAGAATGCGATAGCTGCCATTTAGAAACGCATTTAGGAATGTCTGGAAATGGCATCCGATATAGGAAATCAACAAAATACGATAAAAAATCCACGAATATGAAACGAATCGGTATGGTAATGGTCGCTGCTTGTTTGGCGACGGTATTGTTTGCACAAGAGTATAAAGGAGTGTCTGTTCAGTTTCCGGATGCAAAGCCTCAGGGGAAAGAGTATAAACCGCAGTTGGCTGTGGCACAGACCAATGTGGGGACGGAGGCGAAAAGTTATGTGGTGCTGCGACTGACGGGCTCGACGGATTATACGGTGTATGACGAAACAACTCGACTGCTGATACGGTTTGCGGATAGTACAAAAGCGGTTCTCCCGCAAGTGGCCGGCGACAAGATACGAAAAGAACACAATAACAATGTGGTAAATGGGGCAACGCTGTCGTTCTACCGTACATTTACCAGTTATCAACTGACGCCGGAGGTAGCGGAGAAAATACAGAGTGGAGTGGGGATACTGAAGATTCGTGTGGTGATAGCAAAGGGCAATGCAAAGGATTATGATATTGCTCCCGCTTATCAGGCTAAGTTTGCGGAACTGCTGCAAAAGTCGTACGCAGAGGCGGCTGCTGCGGCAAAGAAGGCGCAGACTCAGTTGAGCGACGACGACTTTTAGAACAACATACAAAATAGATAGGACAAGGGTGTGCCAAGCGAGTGGCACACCCTTGTCCTATATTGGGGCATTGAGCGGGGAATATTGGGGTATCTCGCAGGAGAGTAGGGCTGTGGTAGAGCGAGCTATTGCTGTGCGTGGGCGGAGAGATACTGCTCTTCTGTGACCGGTTCGAGCCAGCTATTGCCTGAAGGGCGGGATGTTGTAGGAATGGATTGGGATTCTGCGGGGGAGGGAACGGAGTCTGTTCGGGGGGCTTGGGGAGAAGAAGCAGGAACATGGAGAACTACATGCTGGAACCAGCTATCACGCGTGGCACCATGCCAGTGTTTGACGCCGACAGGGATGGTGATGACATCACCCGGGTGAAGGCGTTGTGCGGGCTTGCCCCACTCCTGGTACAGGCCTTCGCCGGCGACACAAACAAGAATCTGTTGGACATCGTGGTGGATGTGCCAGTTGTTGCGGCAGCCGGGTTCGAAGGTGACATTGCTGAGGGTAGGGTCTTCTTCCTTCAAGGTAGCCAAATAGGAGTGCCCGGTAAAGTACTTTTGATAGAGTTGGTTCGGGAGTCCTTCGGGAAAAGTGAGGTTTGCACGGCTTCCGATACACTTCGCAAGCAGGGCTGCCTCCTCGACAATTTCCGCCGAATTGCCGGCACGGACTGCCAGTTGCTTATGGCTCGCCAATTGAGGTTCGGTGCCGCTCATGGCAGCAAGAGCACTGACTGTAACCAATTCGCGCTCGGAATAGGTCAGCACATCGCGGGCAAAGAGGTCGCCAAAGAGGTGCGCCTTAAGGAAATAATCCTCCGCCGGGCAGAAATCGTAGTGGTACGCACCCCCGCAGAGTTTGGCTTGTACGGCCGTGCCTTGTGTCAACGCATCATAGTCGGCGGGAAGCGGGGTGGCGTCTTGTCCCTCGACAGGTGTGCGCCCCTCTTGCGCACGCTCGGCAAGAACTTGTGCCAAGGTGTTCTGTGCATTGAGTGAGCGGGGGAAACCCGTATAGGCATATAGATGGACGAATACCTCCTTGACCTGTGTGACGGTAAGACCTTGGTCGAAGGCTTGGTGAATAGCGGGGCGGAGCGCCTCGAGGTTGCCGACCGCCTCATTGGCGGCTAAGCGGACAAAGCATTGTTGTTGGGGTGTCATAGTGAGTGTATCATTGATTTGTGAAAAACAAGTGAGTGTCCAAAGAACGGATAACGAAAAAATGAAAAGTCGTTGCATAGTTGGAATGATTTTGTGAAACAAAGGTACGGCGTTTTTTGGGGAGCAGCAAGGGAGTGTCCATGGAATAAGTAATAGGGGTAGTGCAATCCGGAATTGGGGTAATCAGGGCTGAAAAAATGACTTGTATATCTCGTGAAAAAAGAGTACCTTTGTGCTTGTTTTTGAGAATGAACAAAACAAAATAAGATGGAAAATACCCATTATGTATATTCGGAGGCGGTGATTGACTTTGTGACAACGGCTGCACGAACCTGCCTATGCTTGGAACACAGCGCCGAAATGGACCGACAAACACTGCTCAATGAACTGCTGTGCCTGCTGCCGATACTATACGCAAAGACCCGATTGCTGAACGAATCGGAAACAGAGTCGGAGGACGAACTGCAGCATTTTGTAACGGAAGAAGACTATAACTACATTGCGGCTGGCGTGAAAAATCTGCTGGGTACGGATGATGCGTATCTGGAACTGCTGACCGACGATATGCGCTACAATAATGACCCAACGACGGCGTATATCTCTGAAAATGTGGCGGATGTGTATCAAGAAATAAAAGATATGGCCGCTGCGTATCAGACGGGTAACGAGAGCGTGATGAACGATGCCGTGGTCGCCTGCGTGGAGGCTTTTCATGCGCACTGGGGACAAAAACTGCTCAATGCGGTGCGTGCCATGCATGCGCTGTGGGAAGAATACGCAAACGAGGAGGAATAGAGAAAATGGAAGAACAGAAGCCGAACAATAAGAAAAGCGGCAAAAAAAAGGCCGGCAAGAAGGAAAATCAATACTTGCACCACTACTCGAGAGAAATGCTGCAATTGCTACCGATAGCCCAATTTGACGGCGAAGTGGTGGTAGTGGACAAAGCCGAGCAGGTGGCTGAGGCGGTGGCCTGGCTGAGCCGACATAAATTTGTGGGTGTGGACACAGAAGCACGGCCGAGTTTTACAAAAGGCGAACACTATCCGACCTCGCTGGTGCAAATAGCGACCCACGACCGGTGCTATCTGTTCCGATTGAGCAAGATAGGTATGCCGCAGGAACTGGCCGATTTCTTTGCCAACTCGAAAGTGTGCAAGGTGGGACTGGCCTTCAAAGAAGATATAAACGGGCTGAGGCGATTGCGAGAATTTGAACCCGTAAACTGCGTGGATGTGCAGACCATGGCGAACAACTACGGCATATTTGACTTAGGGTTGCAGCGTATGTTTGCCATCTGTTTTGAGAAAAAAATATCGAAATCGCAGCAGTTGACAAACTGGGAAAATGTGGAATTGACGCCCGAACAGGCACGCTATGCCTCGACCGATGCGTGGGCTACGCTGCTGATATATGAAGACATGATTCACACAAAGGCACTGCCCAAAAAGGAGGTGCTTGCGCTGCAGCATGCGGAAAAAGAGGCACAACTGGCGCACCAACTGGAGGTGATGGCCGCAAGAGAGGCACGGGAACAGGCAGAGGCGCAGGCACAAGAACAAACACAAGAGCATGGGCAGAGCGAGGCATGACGGACGGAAGGTGTTCTCGGTATCGTACAGAATCAAAACAAACAGGATAATCCATAAACACAAAATGCAATGAAAAGAACGGCAATTTGGTTGGTAGCGATGCTTTGCTCGGTGGTGAGCATGGCGCAAGCGAAGTATATCTTCTATTTTATCGGCGACGGAATGGGCGTGAATCAGGTGCTGTCGTCGGAGATGTATGTGGCGGAACTGAATGGACAGATTGGACGTAAACAACTGGTAATGACACAATTCCCCTATTCGGGGCAAGTGGCTACCTTCTCCGCCTCGAACGGAATAACCGATTCGGCTGCGGCCGGAACCTGTTTGGCGACCGGCAAGAAAACCACAAACGGTGTGCTGGGACTGACGCCTGCGGGCGATACGCTGCAGACCATTGCGGAACGATTGCAAGAGATGGGCTACGGCATCGGAATCATGACAACGGTGGCCATAGACCATGCCACACCGGCGGCTTTCTACGCCAATGTGGCGAACCGAAAGATGTACTACGAAGTGGGTACGCAACTGGCCGCAACGGGATTCGACTTCTTCGGCGGTGCCGGATTTCATCAGCCGGTGAACAAACATGACGCAAAAGCGGTGAACCTATACGACCTATGCGAACAAAAAGGCTACACCTTTGCGCACGGATATGCAGACGCACAGACCAAAATGGATGCGGAAAAACTGATACTGACGCAAGAGGGTGACGGAATAGACCGCACGAAAAAAGCGGAATGTCTGCCCTATACGACTGACCGCAAGGCGGATGCGCTGACGCTGCCGCAGATAGTGTCGGTGGCCATTCCGTATCTGGAAAAGAAGCACAACCGATTCTTTATGACGGTGGAAGGCGGCATGATAGACTATGCGTGCCACAGCCAAGACGGTGCGACCTCGATAGGCGAGACACTGGACATGGACTCGGCACTGGCCATTGCCTACAAGTTCTATCAAGCACACCCCGATGAGACGCTGATAGTGGTGACGGCTGACCACGAGACCGGCGGTATGGCCTTAGGCAACAGTGACTATACGCTGAACCTGCAAGTGCTGCAAAATCAACACTGCTCGGCGTGGGTGCTGTCGGACAAGTTGGCGGCACTGTTCAAAGGCAAAACGCCGACTTGGGAAGAGGTGAAGGCATTTCTGGGTGAGCAGTTGGGATTCTATCAAGCCGTGGAGATAACCGAAGAGGAGGATGCGGCGCTATACGCTATTTATCAAAAGACGGTGGCGCATAAAGAAGGAGAACTGCGCACACTCTACAAAACGATGGGCGAACTGAGCAATGAGGCGATTGCGCTACTGAACCGAAAAGCGAAATTGGGCTGGACAAGCTATGTGCATACCGCATCGCCTGTGCCGGTGTTTGCGGTGGGCGTCGGCGCAGAGCGTTTCACGGGATGGCATGACAATACGGAAATAGTGCCGCTGATAATGCAGGCTGTAAATCAATAAGATATGAGCAAGATAGTTCTAATAACGGGGGCAACGAGCGGAATAGGTGAGGCTTGTGCCCGAAAATTTGCCGAAGGCGGATATGACTTGATACTGACCGGACGGCGAGAAGAACGACTGGAGAGTATTCGGCAAGAGTTGATGAGCAACGGCAAGACCGATGTGCTGTGCTTGGCGTTTGATGTGCGTGACACAGAGGCGGCTCGAAAAGCGATAGACGGACTCACGGGAAAGTGGCGGGAGATAGATGTGCTCGTCAACAATGCCGGCCTGGCGCTGGGACTCGACAAAGAATACGAAGGGGACTTGGACAAGTACGCTACGATGATAGACACCAACATAAAGGGACTGCTGACCATGACACGACTGGTGGTGCCCGGAATGGTGCAACGAAACGAAGGGCATATCATCAACATAGGCAGCGTGGCCGGCGATGCGGCTTATGCCAACGGGTCGGTGTATTGTGCTACGAAATCGGCCGTGAAGGCACTGACCGACGGACTGCGTATCGACTTGGTGGATACTGCGCTGCGGGTGACGAACATAAAACCCGGATTGGTGGAAACCAACTTCAGCGTGACACGGTTTGACGGCGATACGGAGCGTGCCGCAAAGGTGTACGAAGGTATTCAACCGCTGACGGGCGATGATATTGCGGATGTGGTATTTTATGCGGCATCGGCACCGAAACATGTGCAGATAGCCGAAGTGCTGGTGCTTGCGACCCATCAGGCCAGCGTGAGCCATATATGGAGAGGAAAATAGATGTAGGCGTGACGGTGGCCGCTTCTCGATAGGTGCGTTCTGTTCTGTTTTGTTCTTGGTCGGATAGTGGTCTATGGGTTGAATAGGGGGCTTTCGTCTGTATATTTTGGGCATAGTACGCATATCTCGCATATTTAGCAAGCAGAAAGCAGAATAACGGATACAAAAAACTCCCGCTCGTGGTAGGGCGGGAGTTTTCTATGGTATGGCAGAGAGGAAATGCGGAGGAAGTGTCCGTGGGTATTGTGCCTCTCTTGTTAGGCGGAGATGGCTGCTACAGAAGCGATTTGGCTTCCTCCTTGAGTGCCGTCAATGCGATGCTGTTGGGCGTGTCGCCGTTGGTGTTGTATGCCGTGATAAGCGTCTTGGCATAATCCAGACTGCTGCTATCCTGCGGCATCTGTGCAGCAATTGTGGTAACGAAGGCACCCATCTCGTCACGAGCATGGATGATTTTGTCCCAAACCTCATCGCTGACATAGATCTGCTGGCTCAGGTTGTGGTCGAACTCTAAACGGATGGTGCGCAACAACTGCTGCTGCACCTGAAGCATAGTCATCTCCTGCAGGTTCAAATCCATGATAAGATGCTCCGGTGTAGTGCGCTCCAACAACAATGCCAAGCGCTCGTATGCCCGCAAACGAATGGGGGAGATTTCCTTTTGGGAGGCTTTCTTGAGCTCCCACATCCGTTTTTGTTGTTCGTTATCAAACAATTTGTGCATTACCAACCACGTGGCCAAAAGCACAATCAATGCAGGCACACAATACAAGAGAACATTTATCATATAAAATTATGCGTTGTTTCGCTTTAAGAATGGGGCGTAAAGTTGGTCTATTGCCTGGCGAACATTGTCGTTGATGACGAAATTTTGCACCAAGTCGATATTGTCCTTCTCCACGGCATAGCGCGAGGACAGGAATTTCGGGTAGCTTTCGCCCTTGGATATATCGTTCGCCCACTGCATAGGTTGCAGATTTACAGGGTCGTTGATAGCCTCGTCGGGCGTGTTGTAACGCTCCAAAAGACTGCGTGGGCAGATATGGTCTATCACCCAACCGAAATTACTGGTTTGGTCACCATACTTGCTGCGGGTGATCCATGCACCACAAGCGTCCTGACGATACAAGGTGGGGTCGTATCCCTCGATAATGCGTCCTTTTTCCCAAACGAGTTCGATAATGTCTTTGCTGAATTCTTGCATAAGGCTAAGTTTTTTGATAGATTAATAATAGCATTAGATTTGGTGTAGTAGTTTGCTTAACACCAGATTGTTTTGGTCACCACAAAGATAGTTCGATTTTGTAGTATCGCCAAAAATCTATTCTATATTTCTGTGATTATTTGCTATTTGCATAGTCTATGTTGCATTTAGTAAATTATTTATCTGTTTTACAACATAAATGCTATCAAAAAGCCTGTGCAGTAGAGCGGAGGCACTTCCGTGAAAGCGTTGTCAAGGGTCGCAAATCGGACGCAAAGGTACAAAAAAAGAACTGTCTATGCAATATATAATGGGCAAGGCGTGTGAGTTTTTGGGGAAAGATAATATCTGCAAACTAAAAAGGGAGCGTCTAACATATCGTTAGACGCTCCCTTTATTAGTGAATAGGGTTTATGCGAATAGTGTTTCCATTCTAGTGTACTATTTTACCTCCTTTATAGTGTGCACTATTCGTCTGTGTTGGCTGGTTGTTACTCGTATTGTAACTCTTATAGCCTTGGTGATAGGAATCCCAGACGAACTTATCAGATTCCTTGTCAGTCTTGTATAGTTTATGTTTGCTTTTGGCAGAATAGTGAATAAAGAATGTATTTGTGCCATCCACTTTCAAGTAAGCATCAAATATCTCGGGGGCGTACTTCTGTTGGTACTGCTCTTCCGGTGTGAGTAGATTGCTGCAAGTTTTCGGACGGCGAATAAAGGTGGTTATGTAGGGGACAGCGTAGTTTGTTATGTCTGATATATAGAATTGATTATCAATTGACTGTATACGGCCATTGTCCCCTATACGATAGCTGATATAGTTTGCAAAAGTTAGCGGTGAATTGTCTGCAGAATAGGCTATGTGTGCGGATTTTTGGGGATAGGTATTCAAATCGCAATCGTATAATAGTTGTTCTCGGATAGCGTACAACCAAACGCCCCGATAGGTCTTAGGAGGTATGGATAGTATAGCTTGGCTTTCGGTTGATACACTTTCTGAGTGTCCATACGTAGTACCATTCGTTCGTGTGCGTGAACCATAGATGCCAGCTCCCGTTGCGGCGTATAGCGAGGCCGATTTTCCTGCATACAATGCGGCATTATACCCTCCAACAGTTGCGCCTACTCCTGCTCCTGCTGATGTTCCCGACAATGCATAGTAGATACCTCCGTTGGTGGAATATGTAGAGGAGGAAGTACTGGAAATAGTTGTATTTGTGGTTGTGGTCGGTAAATAGTAGTCGTATGCTTTGCCGTTTTTTACGAAAAAGGTCTGCCCCAAATCGATATGGATTACTTGGTTGGTCTTATTGTAGAATACAAAACCAGCGTCTCCACCTTCTCCCCAAATGTTGTAGATAACTTTGCAGTCCTCGTTTTCGTACACCAGCCCGTTTTCTGTCTTTTGGGCTGTGGTAGCGTTGGCAACGGGTTCTGCTGTACAAATCTGAACATACTTGTAGGTAGCACTACAGGAGGATAAAAATGCACACAAGGCAAGTGCGCAAAACTTTGCAGATTGGATTTTCATTGTGTTATATTTTTTTATTTTTCGCATCTGCAAAGTTATATCTTTTACTCGAAATACGCAAACAATATGTTAATTTTATGAGAAATTTTTCTTATAGCACTCTCATAGTGTCGCACGCAGCAGCAGGTGAATATCTGTGCGGGTGGCGGCCTTGAGCGAGTGTTCTGTAACCCAATTCCTGCAATACACTGTTTCTGACAGGCGCAGGTAAAGCCCGAGTTGCTTGATTATCTGCCATCGCAGGTTGAGGTATGCTCTTCCGCCTTGCCCATAGACAAAGGCGTTGGCATAGCCGTATAGCACATCGTTCTCGTAGGTATAAATACGATTGTACCAGTTTCGAGCGTCAAAGCCTTGCAGCCGCAGTTGCAGTGTGAGGGGAACCTGCGCAAAGGTGTATTGAATGTCTTGATACACGCTGACCCCCCACGAAAGGTTATGCAGGCTGTCTGCCACGAGGTTCGCCTCCGCCTGTGTGCGTAGCCGCCAGTGGTTGTCCGTCCAATCGAAGCGATAGCGAGCCGAATAGGTACCTCGTTTTGCTTTCTCGCGTGCCCGCAGTCGCAGCACCATCTGCCAACGGTCATTGGGCGTGTATGCCGTCTCGGCAATGGCATCGTATCCCCACGACGGACTATACGGAATGCTATATTTCACCCCCGAGAAGCGAAAGACATCGCCCGACAGTGACCATCGCCAATGCTGCAAATGAGTGATTTCCAATCCAATATAGCCGCCGTTCTCGTCGTTGATACGGGAAGTTTCGCTGTAGGCATAGCCTAAGGTGTTGTCGAACCATGGCGAATAGTAGCGATAGAGCAGTACGAGTCCGATTCCCGGCATCGGCGTGATTCGACTCCCGACAATCGCCCCCACGCCCCAGTGGGTGTTCTGCGCAGTGGCAACCTCGCCAAAGAGGTCGAACAGTCCATAGTTGTAGCGCATATTCAGCCCCACAACCGCTTGCCGTGTACCCCGAAAATAGTGTGCATTGTACGCCATATCTCGGTAGGGGTGCAGTGTGTCGGAGTATAGATTCTCGACCGCCGTAAGCCCCCACTTGAACCGCTTGTAGCGCATGGTCAGGTTTGCTCCGAGTACATGGTGTCGCATGGTGTCGGCGGGCAACTGCAGCGAGTAGAGTGCCGATACATCCGTTCGTAATGCGCCTGTTCGGAATGTTGCCGTTGCTCCCACACCGTGCAGCCCATTTTCCTCTGTGCTGCCGTATTTGCGCAGGCCGTCTTCTGAGTTCCCTTCCGCCATAATGTACGTGGTGCGCCCCGTGTGAAACGCATTGGCAAGCACAAGTCCCTGCCCGAAAGAGGCTTGGAAATCGCCCGCTACAATGGTGCGCATCGGGCCGATGTCGTTCAATTGCAGATAGCCGCCGTACTGCATAGCTTGGGCTTTGCCGCCCGCAGGTCGACGCATGGTAAGCCCGAAAAGCACCCGATTCTCATAGCGAAAGCGGTAGCGTGTTTGCACAAAAACAGGATCGTTGGTATAGTCTTCTATATTGCGGGTGTCTAAACGCAGCGTCAGTTCGTGCTTGGCGTAGCGAAATACATCTTTGATATTCAGTCGGTTATCCTGTGGAACGGGCGCTACATAAACAAAGGCACGCAGGTCGCGGAGGGTGTAGTCCTCGAGGCAAGGGATGAGTTGAAGTTCTGCCACATCGTGCATGGGGTGTTCATAGACATATAGCAGAATGGCATCCACCTGTTGGTCGGTCAAAAAGCGCAGCCGTTCGAGGTCTGCTGCCGTAGCGGTGTTAAGGTTTATGGGGTGCGCCGCTGCGTCCATCAAGTCCTCTTGCAGTTCCTCATAATCGACCGATGCCGTTTCTATCAGGTATTCGTAGATGTCGCCGATGATATCCTCTGTCAGCGGATAGGTGTCAGCATAAGCAGAAAGCGGACACACCACAAGACACGCTATTCCTACGAGCGTGTGCAGCCGGTGACGAGTGAGAAAGGGCAGCATTTGTAGAGTATGTCGGGGAGAAAAATCGCCCAAAAACCGTTTGGCTTTTGGGCGATATGTATTTACTTTTTGATAGAGAACGGTATCGAGCCAATCAGATTGCCGTCTGCAAAGAAGTCGGCGTTGTACAATCCCGTTTGCGGTTCATCGGCGAGCGGCCAATAGATAGTACCCTGATACTCCTCGCCGGCGTATTCAAACTCCTGCGCCACAGAGTAGGGAATATCCTCATTTTCAAAGTGAAAAAGCAGGCTGTTTTCCTCACCGAGCAGATTCCCGTTGGGGTCTATGAGGCGCACATAGAGCGTCTTCAAGCCGGGCTCGCAGGTTATATTCTTGGCGATGGTGTAGTTGAACTGCAGTTTGCGCATTTGGCTCACCAAGCGAGTCTTGTGGTCGTGTTTGTTGAGCGTGACCACGGTGCAGGCAGACACCTCCAACATAGAGGCACGACTGACGGTTTCGGTCAGTTTGGTGTTCATCGTTGTCAGTTGTGTATTCTGCTGCCGAACTTGCTGATTCTCTTGGCGGTACTGCTGATTCTCAACCGTCAGGCGCTGATTGGTCGCATTGAGCGAATCAATCTGGCGCACATAGTCTTTCATGACGGCACGCACTGTGGCTAGTTCCTTTTTAAGTTCGGCAATGCGTCGGGCGTTGGTCACCTTGGTGATACGAAGTTCCTCGAGTAAGTCCTGCACACGCTGTTGCTCTTGGGCAAGGCGTTCTTGCAGCGAGTCGTTCTTGATGTCCATTTGCTGGTAGCCGTCGAACTGCAGCGCCAGGTCTTCGTACTCGTCTTCAAGTTCTGATTTTTCGTACTCCATCTGCTCGACAATAGCATCCATTTGTTTTTTCTGATGCAGATTGAAGAACAACAGCACGCCAATGCCGAGGGCGAGCACTACAATAATAGGAATAACGATAGATTTTTTCATAAAATAGTGATTGTTTAATTAGGAGACGGGAGTTTTGCTATCGCGATGCTCCCTACTGTTCTCCTAAAAGTTACCTCAGTGTTTTTCGTTTTGTTGCTCTGTGGTTAACCGTTGTTAATGGACGGACTATAGAGCCGGGAGGGCTTTCTCCAACCGGTTGCCACGCGAGCCCTTGAGCAGAATGGTGCAATCTTGCAGAGGGTTCTGCGCAAGATATGCCGTCAACTCCTCCACATCGTGGAAGATGGGGTACGGCGCCGTCGTAGCTGCATACTCATCACCCACGAGCAACACTCGCTCTGCCTTGCGCTCTGCCAACATATTGACGATATTCTGATGCTCGAGATGGCTATACTCGCCCAGTTCGCGCATGCCGCCAAGGATATAGGTATCGCCCTTGAACGCATTGATAGCCGCCTGCATAGAGGTGGGGTTGGCGTTGTAGGCATCAACCACAATGGTGTTACCCCGCTCGGAATGAACGAGTTGGGAGCGATTGTTGGACGGAATATATGCACGAATAGCGGCAAGCCCTTGCTCTGCTGGCACGCCAAACGCTTCGCCTACAGCCAACGCCGCCGACACATTTTCGGCATTGTAGTTGCCCACAAGATGGGTACCCGCAGGCATTGTACCGGTATGATATTCAATGAGTTTCTGTAGCGTACTCGTTGTCTTTGTCAGGGCATCCGCATACATCGCTTGGAGATATGGGTTGTCGGCGTTGCGGAATATGGTTCCCTCGTGTGACACTATATAGTCGTAGAGTTCCTGCTTGGTGCGCTGCACTCCTTCGAACGAGCCAAAGCCCTGCAGGTGTGCCCGACCGACATTGGTAATCAGACCGAAATTTGGCTCGGCGACCTCGACCAGTTCACGAATGTCGCCAGGATGGCTGGCACCCATCTCCACGATAGCCAATTCGTGGTGGCGCGTGATTTGGAGCAGCGTGAGCGGCACGCCGATAGAGTTATTGAGGTTGCCCTGCGTGTAGTGAATACGATAGCGTGTGGATAGCACCGCCGCCGTCAGTTCTTTGGTCGTGGTCTTGCCGTTGGTGCCCGTGATGCCAATAATAGGCAGCCCCAATGCACGCCGCCACGCACGCGCAAGGTCTTGCAGAGCGACGACTCCGCCACGCCCTCTCAACGAGGCGGGGACAAGTAGTGACTTTTCGGGGGCAAAGTCTTTCTGCAACTGGTTGTAGATAGACTCGTCGGATACGATAGCCATAGAAGCCCCCTGTTCAAGGGCTTTAGCTGCGTATTGATTACCGTCGAAAGTGTCGCCACACAATGCAAAGAACACGCAATCTGCAGGCAGATTGCGTGTATCTGTACTCACTGAGAGGGAGTCCTTATTGCTTATTAGGAAGTTCCAATCCATAGCCTTTCTTCTTGTCTTCAATCTTCAAGAGCAGCGAGAACACAAAGGCAATGACGCCAAAGCCCGCGAAGACCATCATCGGCACAAGGTAGCCGCCCGTAGCGACACGCAGTTTGCCGATGAGCAGCGGCACAAGGCAAAGACCGATGTTCTGCACCCAGAATATCAAGCAGTACGCTGAACCCAGCACCTTCTCGTCGATAATTTTCGGCACAGAGGGCCACATAGACGCAGGCACGAGTGAGAAACTGACGCCCAAGACGAGTATAGTAATTAATGCTAGGGGCTTGCTCGGGAAAGCAGGCAGCACGAAAGCGAAAATGCAGTGGCAGACAATCATTATGAGTGCACCGATCATCATCATCGATGCGCCTTTGCCCTTGTTGTCGATAAACGCACCTAGGAACGGGGTCAGCACCATGGCCAAGATCGGGAACCACTTGAAGAGCCCTGCTGCCTCGGCGTTAGAGATTTGGAGCGTCTCCTCCAAGAAGTTGGTGGCAAAACGCTGGAAGGGGAAGATCGCCGAATAGTAGAGCACGCAAAGGATAGCCACAATCCAGAACATCTTAGACTTGAATATCTTGCCCAAGTCGGAGATATGGAACTCATCCTCCGGGTCTTTCTCAGCCGTCGCCTCGCCTACTGTAACAAGTTGTTTGTCGAACTTGCTGTCCATTACGGTGAAAACCAAGAAGTTGATAAGCCCGATTACGAGCAACAATGCAGAGAACAACAGCGGCGCTACGACCGAGTCGGTGCCGTCGATGGCAAAAGCGTGGCTAATCATCGGCGAGAAGAGCATAGCGGCGAAGACACCGATACGGGCAATTGACATCTCAAGCCCCATGGCGAGCGCCATCTCTTTGCCTTTGAACCACTTGGCGAGAATTTTGCTAACCGTAGTACCTGCCATCTCGCACCCGCAGCCGAAAATCATAAAACCAAACATTGCCAACTTCGCAGAGCCGGGCATTGTCGTCCACCACGAATTGAGCCACGAGACATTGTTTGCATCGAACCAGTCGCTCAAGCCGATATACTTAATGGCGGCACCGATGACCATCAGGCTCGCAGAGAGCGTACCCGTAAAACGCACGCCCATCTTATCGAGAATGATACCTGCCAAAATAAGGAAACCAAAGACATTGAGCAGATACTCTCCGGCAGCGTAAGTGCCGAATATGCCTTGGTCCCAGTTATACGACTTGTCCAACAAAGATGCCAAAGGCGATAAAATGTCTACAAACATGTAGGCAAAGAACATCATCGATGCTACCAAGACGAGCACCGTCCAACGCGCAACAGCGGAGTCACGCAGGGTATTTTGTAGTTTTTCTACCACGGTGGGGAAATCAATTAGTAAATGAAGAAATGTGTAAATTTGTAAATGGCGTTATGCGCGCTTTGTGCATTGTCACAGCGCCTCGTCCTCATCCTTTTGGGGATTGCGGGGCGGGGAGGGACGATGGGGTGCAAGGTGCTTTTTCTTTTTCAACCAAGCCGCCTTGCGCTTCTCGTACTCTGCATAGTGGGTCTCCAAATAACCGTCTGCCATAAATCAATGCACAATTCACAATGCAGTGACGTGTCGTCACGAAGACCGCAATGTGTAATGCAATGTGTGAAGTTATTTAATGCCGAGTTCCTTTTTTACTGCCGGCAGCGCATCCAATGCGTCCGGAGCAATATAGACCATAGCAGCCGAGTCGAAGATATAGGTGTATCCTTCCTTCGCACCTACGGCCTGGATTGCCTTGGTCATACGCTCATGCACGGGAGCAAGCAACTCTTGCTGTTTCTTCTGGATGTCCTGCTCTGCCGTCTGGTAGAACTGCTGCAGGCGTTGTTGCAGATCTTGCAACTCTTGCTGACGCATCTGCTTCATGGTTTCGGTCATGGTAGCCTCCTGCGATTGATAGTCTTGGTACTTCTTTTGCAGTTCTTCCTGCATCGAAGCAAGCATGGTCTCGTATTGGCTCTGAACGGTATCCATCTTGAGTTTTACGGTGTTCACTTCGGGCATTTGAGCAAAGAGTTCTTGCGTGTTGATGTGTCCGAATTTTTGTGCCGAGGCGAAGATAGGCAACGCCAAAGCAACGGCTAAAAGTATTTTTTTCATTGTGTAAGTAATTAATTTCTAAACGATAGGGTTAGAATGGTTTGTTTTTCGAGTGGTTGCACGCCTTTATGCAGACCAGGCTTATTTGGCACCGAGTTTCTGCAGCACTTGGTCTGATACATCGAGTTTGCTCGACATATAGATGAGCGCGGGGTCGGTAGAGCGGTCCTTGACGATGTCAATGTGTTTCTCGTTGGCGAGTTCCTGAATGGCGGCGTATATCTCGTCCTGAATGGGTTTGATAAGTGCCTCCTGTTTCTTATAGAGTTCGCCGTCTTGCCCGAAGTACTTGCGTTTGAGTTCGAGGACCTCCTGCTCCTTGGCGACAATCTCCTCCTCGCGGCGGCGTTTCATCTCGTCGGAGAGGAAAATCTGCTCGGTCTGGTAGTTGGTAGCCAGCACCCGCGCCTCCTGATTCTTGGCGTCTATCTCCTTTTGCCAGCGTTTGCTTATCATAGTGAGTTGCTCGTTGGCAGACTCGTATTGTGGCAAGTTCTTGAGAATATACGCCATATCTACATAGGCGATAGACTGCTCCTTAGCCGCCCAAGCGGGGAGAGATAGCAGTGTGAGGAGTGCAAAGGCGATATATAATAGGGTTTTTCTCATGATTGTAGAGGGTTGGTTCGGGAGTGGTTCGGGGTTAATAGGGAGTTGGTTCGGTGTGGTTCGGGAAAATTGGGGATTTTGGGGAAAATTGGGGAAATTTTGGAAACTCGGGGAAATAGGGATTAGAGTTCTTGACCCAGAACGAAGTGGAACTGACTCTTGCCGTATTGGTCGGAGCCGTTGATCTTGTCGAAGCCCCAGCCCCAGTCGATACCGAGCAAGCCGAACATCGGCAGGTAGATACGCACACCAAGACCCGCACTACGCTTCAAATCGAACGGATTGTATTTGGATATGTCCGAGAAACAATTACCTGCCTCTACGAACGCCAACGCCCAAATAGTGGCACTCTGCTCAAGGGCAATCGGGTAGCGCAACTCCATGGTGAACTTGTTATAAACATAACCCATGTTACGACCCGTGGTGGCATCGTACGGTGTGAGCGAACCCGAAGAGTAACCACGCATAGCCACATAGTCGGTGGAATAGCTAGTGTAACTCGACATACCGTCGCCACCCATATAGAAACTCTCGAACGGAGACTTTGCGTACTTATTATAATGTCCTAAGTAACCAAATTCGGCACGGGTCATCAAGACAAGTTTGGAGTCTTTAGACAGCGGAGTGAAGACCTTGCCGGAGAACTTCCACTTGTGGTACTCGATGAGGTGATACCGCTCGGAGGTGGTCATCTGCGAGTAGTCCTTCTTGTTGATGAGCGAGTAAGGCGGCGTAATCTTCAAGCCCAGTGTGAATTGCGAACCACGGCGGGTGTAGATAGGATTGTCGATACTCGAGCGAGAGAGTTGCAGATTGAGCGAAAGGTTGTGGCTCGTACCATTGGAGATAAGCAAGTATGGCCAGTCTTTCATCATATACATCTGGTAACTCAACTCGCCATAGAATGTGAAGTAGTCGTCCGGCCAACGCAGACGCTTACCGTAACCGAGGCTGACACCAAAGGTGCGCAGGTATTTGTCCTTATCTGCCTCCGACTCTTGCAACTGCTGGTAGTAGTCGGAGTTGCCGTAACTATAGTAGTAACTCGAATAGGTGTTGTAGAGGTTCTGATAGGCCTTGTAGTAACGGTCGGAATAACCGGTCTGGGAAGCAAAATAGATGCTGGCACTCAATGAGTTAGGACGCTTGCCGCCCAACCAAGGCTCCAAGAAAGAGATACTTGCGGAAGTATAGTAGATACCGTTGGTGCGGGCGTTGATGGAGAACGTCTGACCTTCGCCCTGCGGCACAATGCGGTAGGCTTTCTTATTGAATAGGTTCTGGATAGCAAAGTTGGTAAACTTCAGCCCAAGGCTACCGACCAAACCGGTAGCACCCAAACCGAGCGAGAACTCAATCTGGTCGGAGGACTTGGTTTCGAGCTGGTAGGTAATATCGACTGTTCCCTCCTCCGGGTTCGGCTGAATATCGGGTACGAGTTTCTCTTGGTCGAAATGCCCCATCTGCGCCAACTCACGCAGCGAACGCATGATGTCGGACTGCGAGTAGAGTTGGCCGGGCTTGGTATAGAGTTCACGGCGTACGACATGCTCGTAGACGCGCGTGTTGCCTGTAATGTTGATTTGATTGATTGTGGCGGGCTTGCCCTCGTACATACGCATCTCGAAATCGATACTGTCGTTCTCCACATTGACCTCGACAGGCTCCACATTGAAAAACAAATAGCCTCGGTCTGTATAGAGTTTCGATACGGCATCGTCGTCGCTCTGCAAGCGCTCGTTGAGCACCTTGAGATTGTAGGTGTCGCCTTTTTTGATACCCAGTGTAGCGTCCAGCAACTCGTAGGGATAGACTGTGTTACCCACCCAGTTGATATTGCGCACATAGTATTTTTCGCCCTCGCTGATGGTCATATAGACATCCACGCGCGTGGGATCTTCGGGGTTCGGCACCACACTATCGGCTACAATATAGGCATCGCGATAGCCTATTTCGTTGTATTTATCGATGACGGCAGCCTTGTCTTTCTCGTACTCCTCGGTGACAAATTTCTTGGTGCGGAAGAGATTGATGATATTGTTATCATTGGTCTTCTTCATCGCCTTGTTGATTTGGGTGTGCGTCAGAGCCTCGTTGCCCGTGATATATATCTTGCCGACTTTGGTCTTGGCTTTCTTATCCACATTAATGGCTACCTTGACATAGCCGGGGTGGTCTTGGTCGTTGAATTGCAGCACTTGTACCTCGGCGTTGTGGAAGCCTTTCTCCGCTAAGTACTTCTTAATCACCGTCTTGGCGTGGTCGGAGAGGTTGGGCGTCATCTGGCTTCCGTTGCGGATACCTACCTTGACCTCCACATCCTCGCGCTCGCTTTTCTTAAGACCGCTATACGCTACATCGGAC
Source organism: bacterium (assembly GCA_963591775.1). Classification (GTDB taxonomy): domain Bacteria; phylum Bacteroidota; class Bacteroidia; order Bacteroidales; family Paludibacteraceae; genus Colicola. The sequence continues at coordinate 25,511 of CAVATM010000013.1, read as the reverse complement.
ACACGAGGGCGCTGCTTGAGCGCAATCTGCAGCCACACTTTCTGCCCCTCAATCTTTTTTGCCTTAATTTTAACATCCGAGAAAAGGCCTTGTTTCCAGAAACGCTTGATGGCCTTGGTGATTTGGTCGCCCGGAATCTCGATCTTGTCGCCTACTGCCAAACCAGAGAACCCGATGAGCACGAAGTCTTCGTAACTGTCGGCTCCGATGACCTCAATGCCTGCTATCTCGTAGGTCTTGCGCTGGTAGGAGTATTCTATCTCGGGAGTAGCTTCTTCCTTCGGGGTCGCTTCGGGAAACTCTGCATTTTGTGCGCCATCCGGAGATTGTGTTTTCTCGCTTGTGGGGGCACTATCGGGGGATTGTATTTCCTTGCCGTTTGGGGTGCTATCTGCGGGAGCGATGCTCGTACTATCGTTAGCCAATGCCAGCGACACACTATCCGTAGCCATGGCTTGCGCCATTGCCACAGCACCACAGAGCAGCAACAATATCAATATATTAACGAACTTGTTCACCTGTCTTGCCGAATCTTCTTTCACGATGTTGATAATCTACGATTGCTTTATAGAACTCCTCTACAGTAAAGTCCGGCCACAGACAGTCGGTAAAATACAGTTCAGAATAGGCGATTTGCCATAATAAGAAATTGCTGATACGAAGTTCCCCGCTTGTACGGATGAGCAAATCGGGGTCAGGCATGTTGCGAGTGGTCATGCAAGAGGAGACAAACTCCTCGGTGATGTCCTCCGGGCGAACGCCTCCCGCCAGCGCCATACGCACTGCGCTCTGCATGGCGTGGGTAATCTCCCAACGCGCGGAATAACTGAGGGCGATGACCATGGACAGCCCCGTGTTCTTGCTCGTCTCACGCATGCATTGCTCGAACTTCAGGCGTGCCTCCTCCGGCAAACGGGAAATGTCGCCGATGGTAAGCAGGCGCACATTGTTCTCCATAAGCGTCGGAGTCTCCGCCACAATGGTATCGACCAACAGACTCATCAGAGCATCCACCTCCTCTTTCGGACGATTCCAATTCTCGGTAGAGAAGGTGTAGAGCGTCAAATAGTTGATTCCCAACTCTGCCGCAGCGGTGGTGATATTATGCACTGTCTGTACGCCCTGGCGGTGTCCAAACATGCGTGCGAGCCCTTGTCGCTTAGCCCAACGGCCATTACCATCCATGATGATGGCGATATGGCGGGGCATACGAGCCGGGTCTATTTGCTCTTTATAAGTCATATATAAGGGTCTTCGTTATTGGTGGCAATATGTGCGGAGAGGAATCGTTTTTTAGTATCGACAAGTGCGACAAACTTTTTTCTCTTTGGCAAACTCAAAAACTATGCCGAGAGTGATCTGAGAGGTGACATCGAAATTCAAGAGGTTACTCCCATTGAGATGATACGCATTGTCCAAAATGGCTACACCTTCCAGATTATCAGCCATATAGATATTATGCTGCCATGCAAGATTAAGCCCGAAACGGTCCGCGAATTTCCACTTAAGACCCAGACCGCAGGGAATGTAAAACGCTACATTGCTGAAAGCGTTCTGCCCATTGCCGTAGAGCGCAACACCCACCCCGAGAAAGATATACGGGGTGAGGGGCTTGACACGCCGGTCGTACGACTTGGCACCGAATCGGAAGAAGTTGAACTCCGCCATGGCATCGACATTGATGAGATTGTTTTGCCACAGGATGGATTTACCGTTGCTGTCGTATTTGCGTTGCCGTTGGTCATCGTAGTCAGGACCGGCAATTCGCTGGGTGAGCCCCTTGACCTGCAGCGCCCATCGCTGGTCGAACTTGTAGCGGAAATGGGCACCGTAGGCTTCGCGAGGGTGGTTGAATATGTGCGTCGTGGCGTCGCCTACATAGTAGCCGCAGCCGGCTTGCACGCCGAATTCGCACAGATAGGGGCGACTGTCGGCAGAAGCCGGGGCGCTCTGTAGCAGAAACAGGGCGAAGGCAAGGGGGAGTATGCAGGTATGCAGTGAATATGCAAAGCGATCCTCGGAGAAAAATACACGACAACAAGCCACAAAAACACTCCGAAACAAAGAGTTGGTTCGGGAGTGGTTCGGGACAGGTATGTGTGTATGTTCGATTTTTTTCATCTCGTATGAGGTTCTGCAAACGACTGCAAATGTATATTTATGCATTTTGGGGCTACTTTATGCAGTTTTTTGCTACAAAAAAGGAGATAATGCAAACAGCGTGCAAAGTTAATACTTTTTCTCTATAATTCCAAACAAATTATTGGAGAGCCTATTGGTTGACAGTGTCTTCGGGGGGGGGGAAACTAGATGATGTCTTTGTGATGTATTCGGGGGGTGACTAGATGATGTTTTTGGGTTGACTAGATTATGTCTTGGGTGTTTGACTTGGGGGAGTCGGGGGTGTGATCTGAATTTTGCCGATGGATGTCGGCGGAGTCTTCGGTGTTGGTCTTGCGGGCATAGGCGGAGACAATGTGCTTGACGAGCGGGTGGCGAACAATGTCCTTCTGGTTGAACTCGACGATGGCAATACCACGAATGTCGTGCAAACGCTCCATGGCATCACGAAGCCCCGATTTCTGGCTGGCCGGCAAATCGACCTGCGTGAGGTCGCCCGTGACAATCATCTTGCCATTGATACCCAAACGGGTAAGGAACATCTTGAGTTGCGCCGTGGTGGTGTTCTGCGCCTCGTCCAAAATGACGATGGCATCGGCCAGAGTGCGCCCACGCATGAACGCCAAGGGGGCAATCTGGATGACACCCCGCTCCATATACTCGTTGAGTTTGGCCGGCGGAATCATGTCCTGCAAAGCATCGTACAAAGGCTGCAGATAGGGGTCGATTTTGTCCTTCATATCGCCCGGAAGGAAGCCCAATTTTTCGCCTGCCTCGACGGCCGGACGGGAAAGAATGATTTTTTTGACCTCACGGTTCTTGAGCGCACGCACGGCTAAGGCAATGGCCGTATAGGTCTTGCCGCTGCCGGCGGGACCGATGGCGAACAACAGGTCGTTGTCCTCGTAAGCATCGACTAGTGCCTGCTGGTTGGCGGAACGGGCGACGATGGATTTGCCGTTGACCCCATGCAGAATGAGATTGTCGCGCAGAAACTCCTGCGGCTGCTCGCCGTGGATGAGCATAAGCACCTGCTCCTCGTTGAGCGTGTTGTTCTTGATACAAAAGTCCTCGCACAAACGCAGGCTGTGCTCGAAGCGATGGACGGCCTCTTCGGCACCGGAGACTTTGATTTGGTAGCCGCGTGCCACCACCCGAACCCCCGGATGCTGGTTTTTGAGGCATACCATATTTTGGTTGTTGACGCCATAGAAAGTGGCGGTATCGACTTGATCGTTTAGTCCGATAATGGTTTCCATAGTTATCTATTATTCGTTTGATTCTATATGAGTTGCGAGAATGGTTTCCCACGAAGGGATGGCGGGCAGGTAACGCACCTCGTCGCCCACCTGCACGACAATGGTTTGCGGCCCGTTGTGGAGAATGAGGTACGGAACATGTAAGCGGCGATTGTAGGTGACGGCTTGGTCGAGGGTGCGCTGAGTGAGCGGCACGGTGTCGGCCTTGAACTCAATCAACACTATCGGGTGGGCGTGCAAATCGTACACGATGGCATCGCAACGCTTGTGCGCATCGCCGACTTCGATAGACACCTCGACGCCGATAAGGCCTGCCGGATACAGAAAATCCCCCACCAAACGGTGGAGGAAATTCTGTCGTACCCATTCCTCGGGCGTGAGCCGCACATAGCGTCTGCGCCAATCGCAGAATACTTGCTCCTTATTGTTTTGTATGCGGGTTCTCAATCGATTACACTTTGCTTTGAGCCGACAAAGGTAATGCAATTTTTGCAAATCCGCAAATCGAGCGGTAAAGGATGTTCCGTTAATGGACAAATATGGGCTGAATATGTTCCATAAAGTTCATTAAACAGAGAAATCATTTTTGAGAGAGACGGTATGCAATACCGTTTCTACAAAAATAGGGGCGATGATTATTGCGCCTGCAGGCGGCCGTCGAGGGTGTAGATGCCGTGAGAGGTATCGATATAGAGTGTTTGGCCTCGGAGAACGATACGAGCGGCCGGAGTATCGGTCTTGACTTGGTCGATAGCCGTACCGGACTTAACCAACACCGCCATTGGGATGTACAAATCCACAGCCCCGCGCGAACGAATACGCAAATACGCCTCGTGTACGCCCTCTTGGTCGGATTGGAATTCTACTGCCACCACACCGCCTATCGAGGGAAGAGTGGTCGGCAGCACCTTGAACTTGCTAGCGTTATTGCCCGTGACAGACAACGAAATCTGCTCGGTAAGGTTGGTGCCACGCACCGAAACGGCGATGATTTTCTTCTGGTTGAGCCCTGCGGTGGCAATAATCTGCGTAGAGTCTGCCGACAGCAAGGGCAGGTCGTCACGCCCCCATGATACATCGTCGATGAGGTAGGTGGCTACGCCCGTGGCTCCGCTATAGCCCGTGAAACGGAACGCCATAAAGAAGGCATCGGCGATGTTCGCTTGCCCAGACAGATTGACTTGGAAATCGAGCCAGTCACCGGCTTGGTCTTCGGTGGCGGGCATCTCGATTTGGAGATCCTGTTGGAAGACATCCGTTGGGTCGGTGGCATCGATATAGTAGAGTTGCAGTTTAGCCGACTGCCCGTCACGGACATAGTCGCCACGAACTCGGAAGGTGAAGACTTGATTTTTGGCGTTCTTATAATCGAGCGCAGGCGTTACGAGCCACATATCGTAGAGGGTGGAGTCGGTCTGCCCCCATACATAAGCAGTGGCCTTGGCGCAACGCTCTTGGTCGTTGTTGGTGTCGGTAAAACCCCACCAAGGACGAGCACCCTGCAGGACAACATTCTGCCACCCCTGCAGGCGGAGGGTTTGGTTGTGCAAAACGGTATCGAAATTTTCCTTCAGCAGCGTGAGCGGAGCGGAAGTGTCCCATACAAAGTCGGTTGCCCAATCGGCAGGCGTGGGGTCGGCATCGGTGGCCGTACCAGTGACGGTCATGGTTTGGGTGGTGCCGCCCGTGGTGCTGAAGGAGAGTGTGGCGGAGTAGGTTCCCGCTTGTGAGGGATTGAAGGTGACGCACAGTTTACTCTCTGAATTGCGGGGCAGCAGGGAGGAATTGATGCGGAATGCGCCATTGACCTCGGCGTTAGTGCACGACACATAGACATAGTCGATGCAGTTGAGCGAGGAGACCGTGATGGTGTCCTCTACACTCTCGCCTGCCTTGGCCGTGAAAGCGGGTAACGATGAGGGCGATAGGGTAATCTCGGGCAGAAGGGTGGAATCGGTGGCCGCACCATAGAGCGTGCGGGTGGTGTTGTAAGTCAGTGCCTCGTCGCACTCGGCGATTAGCGCCCCCTTGTAAATGCCGATTTGGGTAGGGGCAAACCAAAGTTTGACGGTGTCCCGGGCTGCGGTGACTTGGTCTTTCTCTAACTTGTAGGCACTGCGACCCAAACCGGTGACTTCGAGACGGACGGGCCGGGTGAGATTGCCCTGACGGACAATGACGGATGCCATAAGTACGCTGTCACCGATATTGCAATGGGCAGTGCCGATAGTTTCCGGCAAAACGGTGAACCAAGGTTCGGTGTTCTCGGTGCGGGTGAGCGTGAAGTTGTCGAATAGCACTTTTGCGCCTTTCTTTACGCCTATGCTGACCAGTAGGGACGAGCCGTCTTGCGGTTTGGTGGTCGTGAAACGGAGTTCTTTCCACTCGCTGCTCAGCGGCAGCACTTGATTCAGTGCGGCACTGTCGTGAGGCGTGCCCGACTGCGGGCGCAGGTAGTTCCACTGACTATTGAGGAAAATGTCGCCTGCATTGGCTTCCAAAGTCTTGTAGTGGATGGTGAGTTCAAACTCCTGCCCTGTGACCTCGCTTTGCATATCGACGGCCTGCTGGAGGGAACGGGTGGTGGGGACATTGACGGTGCGGAATGCTTTCTCGCCGTGCTGGACATCGGAGGTCTCGATGGCTATCTCGGCTCCAAAAGACCAATCGGTGAACTCTGCACCAAACAAGAAAGTCGCTTTCGCTTCTTCAAAATCCCCATTGCTCAGCAGGTTATCTGCAGCGTGGACCGGGAGAAAGGCCGCTATTGTGATACTCAGTATCAAAAAGAGTTTTTTCATACCTTATCGGTTGAGATTAGTAAAAATGACAGAATACAATACTCCCACAAGAGCATTGTTTGTACTCTTGTGGGAGCATAAATCCATTAGCGAATTACCTTGTAGGTCTTGTCGCCTTGACGGATGATGTTTACGCCTGCTTGCAAAGCGTTGGTGCGCTGACCGGAAACGGAGTAAATCTCATACTCGCCCGTGAGTTGGTCGAGAGAGATGGTCTCGATAGAGGTCGGGGCGGTCTTTGCCACGATGTCAGCAGCGGTACGCACACGGATGTTGTAACCCGAAGTGTAGTAGGAGATACCCACGATGTCGGCTTGGGCGGGTTTCGCAGTACCTACCAAGGTATTGTCGCTCGTCAGACTGATAGCAGCAGAAGTTTCGTCTTTGGAGATAGCGTTGTTGCCTGCCTTGTAGTTGGCCTCTGTTGGGTCGAGCGTAACGCCCTCTACTTTGACTAACTCCAAAAGGTAGTCGGCAGGATTGTTTTGCAACTGTTGGAGCGTAACCACCTGCGGCGTCCACTCGTTACCTGTGCTGACGATAGTAGGCTTTATAGTGTTAAAAATAAGAGGTTGACCACTCAAATCGGCTTCAAATCCCTTGTATACGAGTGCGTCTTTGATTTTGTCACCGACACTGAGAGTTGCGGTCCCGAACCAATCATCAATACGGACAGCACCCGTTGCATCCTCAACATAGTACATGGTTTGGTATGAGCCTGCTTCGGTATAGGTGACAACGGCTTCGCCGGTGAATAGGAACGGAGTTTCATTCTCGTCTGCTTCTGCAGCCGTTTTGAGGTCGGCAAGGGTAGTCTTCTTGGTTACTGCTACTGCAGTCCATTCGACGGGTATTGTGACGGTAGTTGCGCCAGTAGAGGAAAGCGTGATGGTGGCTGTTTGTTTGCCTTCGGTAACTGCTGTAAGGGTGGCTGTTACCTTTGCGCTACCTTCGGCTTGTGCTTCGGCCTTGGTAAGGGTAGTCTTGTCAAGTACCAATTCAGCATTGTCGCTCGTGAGCGTGATGTCATCGGTGAGGTCATTGCCGGTGACGGTAAATGTAAGCGAATTCGGCATATCAGTAAAAATACCACCGAAATTGAGGCTCACGGGAAGAGTAATAATGGTTGGAACAGGTGTCGGGTCGGGGGTGTCGCCGCTCTCGAATAGGTCGTCCCAAGAGGTGGCTACTTTGATTTCGTCTACATAGACACGCCCTGGAGTATAAGTGCCCTTTCGGAGGTTTACAGAAGCAATCTTGGAGGCATCATCTTTGCCACCTGCACCGTTATTTTTTGTTTTATCAGTATTCCATGATTCTTGAATACATTCAGCATCTGCTTTCGAAGTAGTTTTTGTTGGGTTGATATACAGACGCACTGTATCATTCATCGTACCATCAACGAACTCATATTCTAATACTACCAAATAATTAGTCTTTGGCAACAAAGTTTGTTCTGCCCACCCACATACATTAGGAGCAGTTTCAGTGTATTTTGTTATGCCTAGTTGATAACCAGTAAAAGCATCGCCATCTTTTACGGAACGCACATATAGACGAGCCCACATATTAGCGCTTGCATTACCTAAGGAAAAGAAATAGTCGGCACTTGTAGTCGGTTTAAGACTATCTACATTGATAATGGCTGCAGCATAAACTTTTCCACTGGTAATAGGCGAAAATTGACGCAAGTCGTCTGCACCATTCCCCAATAATTCTACTTTATTCCCTGCAGCAGTAACATATCCGTCATAAGAAAGTGAATTTGCGACTACGGAAATGTAGTTATCTGTCCCGCTATAACTCCACCAGTCGGTTGTATTGGTTCCCATATCGTCCTGTGAAGTGCCGTTGTTTAATGTACCGGCAGTGCGGTCAAAACTCTCGTGGAGGATGAGAGTGGCGTTGGCGGTGGTCCAAAGGGTACAAAGCGCCAACATTGTGAGTAATACTTTTTTCATTGTGTTGTGTTTTTGGGGTGTGAATAAATAAATTGCGTGGCAAAGGTATGCATAATTATTCAAATATGCAACTTTGCCACGCAAAAAGCATGATTTACTGCGATTTTAGGCCGTTTTTGATAGAATTGTATGCGGTTTTTATGCAGTGAGAGGCTATTTTATGCAGTTCCTTTGTGTGTAGTACTTTGATGTGTATGGGTATGGGTATGGAGAGTCTGCAGGGTTAGCGGAGGCTCTTCTGTCCCTTCTGCACGACAATGCCACGATAGGTGGCATCGACGGGGATACCTTGCAGATTGTAGCGGGGAGCATGGGAGGCACTGTCGGAATCGGTAATGGCATCGATGGCGGTAGGCTCCGGGTAGGTGGTCTGCGACACGAGCCAAAGAGTGAGGACATTGTAGTCGTAGAACACGATAGCCTCGATTCGAGTGGGCTTCCCTTCTACCAATGTGCCGATATTGAACTTGTCGGCTGTGGCGTAGGTGCGGCTGCGATAGGTGCAGGAAGTGCCTTGCAGGGTGACGCTATCGAGCACCACATAGCGACAGACATCGGCACTATCGAGAGAGAGAATTCCGCTATCGGGGAGACACTCGACTTTTGGGGCGGTTTTCCATTCTTGGTTCGGGAGTAGTTCGGGAACACCGTAATAATTTTGGAATCGACCGTGTACGCCGGTAAGCACATCGCCATTGCTCAAACCCGACCCGTAACGACCGCCATCGGAGGTACCCGTGTCGTAGATGAGCATAGAACCCGTATCGTCGCGAACAAAGATATAACGGTCGTATTTCTTGGTGACAACGACATCGTTGAGATAGATGGTAGCATAGTCCTCCTGTTGCACCGCCTCGGCGATGGTCATCTCGGAAACGGCACGGAGCAGCACCGTGGCATAGACCGTGGTGTCGGCCGTGCGGAGCGTAAGCATATCGGTGTAGTAGCCCGGTTCGGTGATACGATAGGATATGGTAAGTTGGTCGCCGTCACGGTCGAGCGTAGAGGCCGAGAGCGAGAACTGCGCACCGTGCATGAGCGAGGCTTGGATATCTTCCGTAAGGTTGATGGCATTGATTTGGATGGTCTTGCTGCCGGTTGCTTCGGCACCGGTAAGGCAAACCTCGCCAAAATTGGTCATCGGGGCAAGGATGACGGGACGGTCGGACGCTGGGGCCGGCGTCTCACGATAGATGGCCACCGAGGTGTATTGCGTGGGGTTCTGGTAGCAAGCAAAAAGGTCGTTGGCGGCATTGTATTGCAGGTATTTGCCGTCGCTGGTGCCTCGATTCTCGATGCGTGCCGCACCCGTCATATCGATGGTGATGTTCCAAAGACCGAACGAACCATAGGTAGGAGAGGTGTATTGATCCCATGCGGCGAGGCGATTCTTGGTCTTGCCGCCATTGGCCACAAGATAGGCTTCCTCGTACCGCAACTCGTCTTGCAAAATATAGCAGGACGTGCCATCGGTGTCTGTGGTCTTGCGAAGGGTGTAGATGGCCTCGTCGTTGGCACTCAGTTGGTCTCGCTCGGCGGAGTAGGTGCCTGCGATGGCATGGATGTTGTTTTGGCTGACGCTCTCGTTGTAGTAGCTCATAATCTTGTTGGTGCGGTCGTCGGCAAGACCGATAATAATCTGGTCGGAATCCTGCAACTGGTCGGCGTCGGTGACCAAACGGAATGTGGATTGGGTGAAATCGGGGCTGACACCGTCGGCAGAGCGAATAGAAACAGAGTTGAGAAAAATGGAATTTTTAGAACAATGAACGGTCAGCGTAATGGCGCCCGTCTGCTCCTCCGGCAAAACGATGGTAAGGTCACGATTGGTGGTAGAGACAGTAACCACGGAATCGACAGGGGTGTTTTTGCCTACCTGCACGGAGATGCTGCCCTTGCCACTAGTTGTGGTGGCGTAGTTGAGCGTGAGGCGGCGCACACGATTGAACGACTTGACCGAAGTGGCACCCGCTCCGGTGTAGTTGGAGGTTACCTTCACACCGATTTGGTAGGTGCCGGAATAGTCGAAAGCGTCTTGGTCGGAAATCCAGCCGTCGGTGGAGCCGTCGCAATGGGTAGTACCCTGACGGCTTGCCCATTTAGCCGAAGTGAATGTGTAGGTGGTAATTCCTGCTTGTGCAAGGCCGGCAAAGGCGCACAAAACAATGGCACAAAGGGTGCGAAGCGTATATTTCATGAGATAGTTTTGTTTTTTGTGGTCAAAAAAGGAAATTTTGTTTTCTAAGAGGCTCGGGAATTCCGAAAACTCAGCGGATAACAGCGCAAAGGTACTGCTTTTCTGCAATATACGCAAACAAGGCACGGCAAGGAACGGAATAGGTAGGGGGAAAAGTCGGAAAAATTTGCGTATGCACGATTTTTGTGCTACCTTTGCGCACATTATAAATTAGGGATAGAATATGAAAAAAATAGGATTACTATTGTTGCTCGCATGGAGCGGTATGGCACAGGCACGAGAATTGCAGACAAACGCTTTCTCGGTGTCGAGTGACCGACAGGTGTATATTGCACAAAGCAACTTGCAATACACACAATCGACCAATAAATGGGCCTTGGCAGAGCATGCATACGATATAATAGGGTTGGCAAATGTGAGCGATATATCATTGGGAGATAAAATAGACCTTTTTGGCTGGAGCGGAAGCAATGCGACTGTGCCATGGGGCGTGAGTATGTCGCTAAACAACTATGACTACGGAGGAAGTTTTGTGGACTGGGGGCAAAACACGATAGGTGAAGACGCACCCAACGCATGGCGCACATTGACCGAAGCGGAATGGACCTATCTACTGACGGGACGGGACACCAGCCTGAGCGGCGTGGCCTGTATCCGATTGGCAGACGGCGGGTATGTGAACGGGTTGGTACTGTTGCCGGACGGATGGGTATGCCCGGAAAGGCTGACCTTCAGGAGCGGTGTGGCGGACTCAAGCACGATGAAAGCGTATGCTGATTATCAAACTCTGAGCATCGCAAAATGGGACTCGTTGGCGGCTGTGGGGGCGGTGTTTCTGCCTGCAGCTGGCTATCGGGACGGGCACTCGCTGGATGGGATAGGACTGACGGGGCTGTACTGGACCGCTACGCAAGCGACAAGTTCGGAACAAGCCGTGAGCAAGGGATTTTGCGCAAATAGTCTGACCTCCGGGGGGAATACGAATCGTAGCCGAGGACTGCTGCTGCGACCGGTGCAGGATGTGGTGTACTATACGGTGACGGTCGCTCCGTGCGAGCATGGAACGATAACGGTAAGTAAGCAAGAGAGCGTGTGTGACGAGGAGATAACGCTGACGGCTACGCCCGATGTGGAATTTGGCTTGCGGACGGTACGGGTGCTGCAAGGCGACACCGAGATACCGACGACGGTGGTAGCTGGGCAAGAAAATCAATTCACTTTTGTAATGCCCAAGGGCGATGTGGTGGTGAGCGCGGAATTTTATGGACCGCTGCCGCACTTTACGCCCGAAGAGTTCTCGGTGTCGGCAACAAAGAAAGTGTATTTCTCGCCCGCAAACCTACGCTGCAAAGGAGTGAAAAGCGGGGACTACCAATTTGAATTTTCGCTCAATCAAACGGATATGCTGGGGGCTGCCAACAAAAACAATGCGGCGCTGGCGGACACGATAGACCTATTCGGCTGGAGCGGCAGCACGGGGGCTGCAAAATGGGGCGTGAGTGCTTCGGAGACAGCAGCGGATTATGCGGGAGACTTTGTGGATTGGGGACAAAACACAATCGGCTCGGACGAAGCTGACACATGGCGTACGCTGACCGAAGCGGAATGGACCTATCTGCTAGCAGGGCGTGCTGAGGCTGACGATAAGTTGGGCGTGGCACGGATAAACCTATACGGGGGCAGCGGCTATGTGAACGGAATGGTGCTGTTGCCCGATGACTGGACTTGTCCCGATGAGGTGGCTTTTGTGACAGGATGGGCTACCGGCACAACAGCGGCAGACTATGCGGAGCAGCAGACGCTGGAATGGGCGGACTGGCAACAATTGGAGGAAACGGGAGCGGTGTTCTTGCCCGCAACGGGTAGCCGTGCGACCAGTGTAGTGGATGTAAATCTGAGAGGGTACTACTGGTCAGCGACCCCAAACGATGAGGGAATCGGGGCATATTTTACCTGTCTGTATCCAAACGAGGCGACGACATCGATATACTTCCTGCGCTGGCAAGGGCAGGCGGTGCGATTGGTACGCGAGAAATCCGGCACGCCAACGGGTTGTATAACGACAAAAGAGAACAATGCTGACGCCAAGAAACGAATCGTGGAAGGACGGCTCGTGATAGAGGTGGCGGGAAAATGGTATGACGCACAAGGGAAGGCGCTGAAATAATACGGTTGGTTCGGGATTGGTTCGGAAAATAGGGGACGATTGGATGAAACCGAAAGGACGGGAGAGATTGACGCAATAAGGTGGCGTGGAAAATCAAATTTGCGTATATCAAAAAAAAGCAGTAACTTTGCAGGCTTTTCTATGTGGGAATGTTTTGCCCGAATGGGATGGACGGATTCTCGCATGACGCAAAAACAGCCGATTACTCCTCAGACAAAAGGCAGGAGAATGGGCTGTTGGACTATGAATGTCGGGCTATCGGGCGGTGGATTGTAGAGAGATGCGGGTTCGGTTCTTTTGGGGAAACTTGTGGACGTGAGGATGGTTTAGGGATGAAAATAAGCAAAGCGGAGGGGTAAAGCAGAGGAAATAAGCAAAGCAGGGGGGATGAAAAAGGCTGAATGTCAGAAACAGAAAAGCGTAGGTAACAGGAATTAAGGTATAAAAAAAGATATAGTTATTTGCAGAAATATGCAGAAAATCAGAAACATAGCGATTATCGCTCACGTTGACCACGGAAAGACGACCCTGGTCGACAAGATGTTGTACACAGCCCATCTGTTCCGTGACAACGAGCAGAAAGGCGAGTTGATATTGGATAACAACGACTTGGAGCGTGAACGAGGAATAACGATCCTGGCAAAGAATGTATCAATTGAATATAAAGGATACAAAATCAACATTATAGACACTCCGGGGCACGCCGATTTCGGCGGTGAGGTAGAGCGTGTGCTCAACATGGCCGACGGCGTGTTGCTGCTGGTGGATGCCTTTGAAGGCCCGATGCCGCAGACCCGTTTTGTGCTGCAAAAGGCGTTGGAACTGAACCTGAAACCGATTGTGGTTATCAACAAGGTGGATAAACTGAACTGCCGCCCCGATGAGGTGCAGGAAGAAGTATTCGATCTGATGGCCAACTTGGACGCTACGGAGGAACAGTTGGATTTCCAAACTATTTACGGTTCGGCAAAGAACGGCTGGATGTCAACCGATTGGCACAACCCGACGACCGACTTGACGGCACTGATGGACGCTATCATAGAGTATATTCCTGCTCCGGAGGAACTGGAAGGTACGCCGCAAATGCTGATAACGAGCCTCGACTACAATGCGTATGTAGGGCGTATCGCTATCGGGCGTGTGCACCGTGGTGTGCTGCGTGACGGCATGAATGTGACGCTCGCCAAGAAAGACGGCTCGAAGGTAAAGACCAAAATTAAGGAACTGCATACCTTCCAAGGCATGGGGCATGTCAAGACCGATGAGGTGAAGAGCGGAGATATTTGCGCACTGATTGGTATTGACGGATTCGAAATTGGCGACACGGTTTGCGACTACGAAAATCCGGAACCGCTGAAGCCGATTGCCATTGACGAGCCGACGATGTCGATGATGTTTACGATTAACGACTCGCCCTTCTTCGGACAAGATGGAAAATTGGTTACGAGCCGTCACATCCAAGAGCGTCTGACCAAAGAACTGGAGAAAAACCTTGCGCTGCGTGTGGAACGAGGCGTGACGGAGAACTCGTGGCGTGTATTTGGGCGTGGCGTGCTGCACCTGAGCGTGCTTATCGAGACGATGCGTCGTGAAGGATACGAACTGCAAGTGGGACAACCGCAGGTGATTATCAAAGAGATAGACGGCGTGAAATGCGAGCCTGTGGAGCAATTGACAGTGAACACGCCGGAAGAATGCTCGGGTAAGATCATCGAGTTTGTGACCATTCATAAAGGCGAAATGGTCAAAATGGAACTCGTAAACGACCGAATTCACCTCGAGTTTACCATCCCATCGCGCGGTATTATGGGTATGCGTACTTATGTAATGAATGTGAGCGCAGGTGAGGCTATCATGGCACACCGATTCTTGGAGTATCAACCCTACAAGGGCGAAATGCCGACCCGTATCAATGGGTCGCTGATTGCCATGGAAGGCGGAACGGCATCGGCGTATGCACTGGACAAACTGCAAGACCGCGGACGATTCTTCATCGACCCGCAAGAGGATGTGTATGCAGGTCAGGTGGTAGGCGAAAACTCGAAAGAAGGCGACATCGTTATCAATGTGGTGAAAGCAAAGAACCTGACGAATATGCGTTCGAAATCGGCTGACGACAAGGCAGTGCTGCCACCTGCTGTCAAATTCAGCCTTGAGGAAGCATTGGAATACATCAAGGGCGATGAGTATGTGGAGGTTACCCCGCACCACATGCGTCTGCGCAAGATAATTCTCGACGAACTGGAGCGTAAGCGTGCCAACAGATAAGAGAAAACCTGACCCAGACGCTCACAACCTTCTCAGAGAGAGGGCTTGCAGAGGGGGAGGGCTAACCTATAAAAGATAAATATAAAACTAAGATAATCATGCAAGTAAATCAAACTGAAATCAAGGACATGCAGGGCGTGCTGACGCTCACCATTGAGCCCGCAGACTACCAAGAAGCAGTCCAGAAAGAACTGAAACAAATCCGCCAAAAGGCAAATATCCCCGGTTTCCGCCCGGGTAATGTACCCGTTGGCTTGGTCAAGAAGATGTACGGCAAGGGCGTACTCGCTGAGGTTTTGAACAAGACCGTTGGTGAGCAACTGAGCAAGTATTTCGAGGAAAACAAGCTGCAAGTACTGGGTGACCCACTGCCTAACAACGAGTTGACACCGGAAATGGACCTGGATAACCAAGATACCTTTACTTTTGCTTTCGATTTTGCAGTAGCACCTGAGTTCGACGCAAAACTGAACGGTCACAACAAACTGACGCAATATGTCATCACAGTGACCGACGAGATGGTGGACAACCAAGTGAAGTCGTACGCAGAGCGTTTCGGCGAGTACACCGAGGCAGAAGAGGTGAAGAGCGGCGATGTATTGAAGGGTCTTCTCACGGAGCAGAAAGAGAATGGCATCGTGAAAGAGAATGCTATGCTGAACCCGGAATATATGCAGGACAAAGAGCAGGCTAAGCTGTTTGAGAATGCCAAGAAGGGCGATGTGATTACCTTCAATCCGACCAAGGCGTACGGTAACGAGACCGAAGTGGCTTCGATGTTGGGGCTGAAGAAGGAAGAAATTGCCGGATTGGATTCGGATTTTACCTTCGAAATTCAGACCATCTCGCGTCACGAGGCTGCTGCTATCGACGGTGAGTTGTTCGCAAAAGTATATGGCGAGAACTCGATCAAGGACGAGGCAGAATTCCGTGCAAAGGTGAAGGCCGAGATTGAGCAGAACATGCAGGAAGACGCCAAATATAAATTCGGATTGGATACCAAAGAGGCCATCATGAAGAAGATGGAGAAGGTTGCTTTCCCGGATACATTCCTGAAGCGTTGGGTGCTCGCTACGAACGAGAAGATGACCCAAGAGGAACTCGACAAGGATTATCCTAAGATGTTGGATGAACTGAAATGGCACCTTGCAAAAGACCAACTGATGAAAGAGTATAAGATTGATGTTCAGAAAGAGGACGTTGAGGCTTATGCGAAGGAAGTGGCTCGTATGCAATTTATGCAATACGGATTGATGCACATCGAGGACCAATACCTGACCTCGTACGCTCAGGAAATGCTCAAAAAAGAAGACCAACTTCGTGGCATCGTAGAGCGTGTGGCTGAGAATAAAATTTACGAGGCTGTCAAAGGCGTTGTGAAAGTGGAAGAACAAGCCATTTCGCAAGAGGATTTTGGTAAGCTCTTTGCCTAAGCAAGGCATTTCGTAATATGCAGTCGTTGCCTATCCGTACGGGTAGGCAACGATTTTTTGTGTTAGAGAATAAATATCGGAATGGAGCGCAGAAGAGGTGGTGAGAGTAGGGAGAGAGGCGAAAATGTCGTGGTGGTGTATAGATGTTTTGCTTTTGTAAAATAAAAGCAGTATCTTTGTGGAGTGTTTAGAGAGATTAGGGGGCGATATGGAGTGGAAGTGAATACGATGACGAGGTCTGGGAAGGGATGCAGCAGGGAAGTGTATGGAAAGTGTTTGGAAAAAAAAGGAAACTATACACAGGGGCGTGTGAGGTAATTGAGAATATGGAGGAAAAAGTAGAGAAAAAACAATCGGCTATAATTTTTGGACTAAATACTTGATTCGATTATGCGAATACATTTTATTGCGATTGGTGGTGCGGCAATGCACAACTTGGCGATGGCGGTTGCCAGCAAACAAGGTTATATAGTGACGGGTTCGGATGATGAGATATTCGACCCAGCGCGCACGCACCTGCAAGAGGCCGGACTCTATCCTAAAGAATTGGGATGGCATCCGGAATGGATAACGCCGGACATTGATGCGATTATACTTGGTATGCATGCACGGGAGGACAATCCCGAACTGGTGCGAGCTCGTGAACTCGGGCTGAAAATCTATTCGTTCCCGGAGTACCTATACGAGCAGACGAAGGATAAAATTCGTATCGTGGTTGGAGGCAGTCATGGAAAGACGACGACTACTTCGATGATTCTCTATGTGTTGCAACACTTGGGCATCGAGGCAGATTATATGGTGGGCGCGCAGATTGATGGATTTGACCGTATGGTGCGGCTGAGCGATACCGCTAAATACGCCGTGTTTGAGGGGGATGAGTATCTGACTTCGCCGCTCGATTTGCGTTCGAAATTCTTGTGGTATCACCCGCATGTGGCAATCCTGACGGGAATCGCTTGGGACCACATCAATGTGTTCCCGACTTTTCCACAATATGTGGAGACATTCCGAAAATTTGTGGATACGATAGAACCGAACGGGACATTTATCTATTTTGATGCGGATGAGAACCTGCGGACGATTGCTTCGCAGGCACGGAAAGACATATCGTGTGTGCCGTACAATGCCTATACCGGGGATGTGGAGATGCAGGTGTTTGGGCGGCATAATATGCAAAACTTGCAGGCGGCTTGCTTGGCTTGCCAGCGGATTGGTATTGCAGCCGCGGATTTCTATCGTGTGATTAGCTTATTTACCGGTGCCAGCAATCGATTGGAGAAAATTTGCGAAACCGAAACATCGGTTGCCTACAAGGATTTTGCGCACTCACCCAGCAAACTGAAAGCGACTGTAAATGCGGTGCGAGAGCGTTATCCGGAGAAAAAGTTGGTGGCTTGTATGGAGCTGCATACCTTTTCTTCGCTGATGGCGGATTTTCTGCCACAGTATAAGGAATGTATGGCTGAGGCAGATGTGGCGTATGTGTATTTCAATCCGAAAGTGATTGAGCACAAGCGCCTGACGCCGATTACTGCGCAAGAGGTGCAGCAAGCGTTTGGTACGGACAATGTGCGTGTGTTCACGGCGAGTGAGGCATTGCAAGCAGAACTGCGTACTTTGGATTATCATAACACGGCGCTGCTAATGATGACAAGCGGCACATTTGATGGTATTGATATTCCGACTTTTGCAAAAGAGTTGCTGAAGTAGGGGTGGTTACGCATTAGGAAAGTAAATAAGGCTAACAATCAGATTTATTGCTATTTACATCAGTAATACAATTACGACGCATAAAGCAGTAATCAACTTATTGGGGCAAAAAAGAAGGCTGTCTAACTTAATGTCAGACAGCCTTTTTTTGAGTTTGAGAGTTCTCAATAACTCTTACATGAGCTGTTAGAGTGGCTCACAGAACTCTTCATTGGCGAATTACTTCTTAGCCTCAGCCTCCATAGAAGCTTTCAGGTTAGCCAGTGCGCTCAAGTCACCGAGGGTGGTCTTCTCCACCTTTGGCAACTCAGGAGCTGCCTCACGCTTCGATTTGTTCTCCTTCGGAGTCTCTTTGCGCTCTTCCCATGTGCGGAGGTGCGAAAGAAGGATACGACGAGCGTCGCGGTTGAATTCGATAACCTTGAAGTTCAGCGTGTCGCCTACTGCTACCGGAGTCTTGTCCTCTTTCTGGAGGTGACGGGTAGTGCAGAAACCTTCAACGCCCTCTTCAAGCGATACAACAGCACCCTTATCGTTGATTTCGGTAACCTTGCCCTCTACGATGGTATCGATGCCGTACTTAGCCTCGAGCTCTGCCCAAGGATTGTCCTCTAGTTGCTTGTGACCGAGCGACAGACGACGATTGTCCTTATCGATGTCGAGAACAACAACCTCGATGTTGTCACCTACATGAGTGAACTCATTCGGGTGCTTAATTTTCTTGGTCCAGCTCAGGTCGCTGATGTGGATAAGACCATCAACGCCCTCTTCCAGCTCTACAAATACACCGAAGTTGGTGAAGTTGCGAACCTTAGCGGTGTGGCGGCTGCCAACAGCGTACTTGGTCTCGATGTTCTCCCAAGGATCTGCCTTCAGTTGCTTCAGACCGAGCGACATCTTACGCTCCTCACGGTCGAGAGTCAGGATAACTGCATCAACCTCGTCGCCAACCTTCAAGAAGTCGTTAGCCGAACGGAGGTGCTGGCTCCAAGACATCTCGCTGACGTGGATAAGACCCTCAACGCCTTCTGCTACCTCAACGAATGCTCCGTAGTCAGCCATCACAACAACCTTACCGTGTACCTTGTCGCCAACTTTTAGGTTTGCGTCAAGAGCATCCCAAGGATGCGGGGTAAGTTGCTTCAAGCCGAGAGCGATACGCTTCTTCTCCTCGTCGAAGTCGAGAATAACGACATTCAGCTTCTGGTCGAGCGATACGATCTCGTGCGGGTCTGCTACACGGCCCCAGCTGAGGTCGGTGATGTGGATCAGACCATCTACGCCACCTAGGTCGATGAATACACCATAGGGGCAGATGTTCTTAACGGTACCCTCGAGTACCTGACCCTTCTCGAGTTTCGAGATAATCTCTTGGCGTTGTGCCTCGAGCTCAGCCTCAATAAGAGCCTTGTGTGATACAACAACGTTACGGAAATCAGGATTGAGCTTCACAATCTTGAACTCCATGGTCTTGCCAACAAATACATCGTAGTCACGAACCGGCTTAACGTCGATTTGGCTACCCGGCAAGAAGGCTTCCATGCCGAGGATATCGACAATCATACCGCCCTTCGAGCGCCATTTGATGTAACCGGTAACGATTTCGCCCTTCTCATAAGCCTCATTAACACGCTCCCAAGCCTGAGCTGCGCGTGCCTCTTTGTGCGACAATACGAGCTGACCCTTCTTGTCCTCTTGGCTCTCGATGTAAACTTCTACTTCGTCGCCTACCTTCAGGTCCGGATTGTAACGGAACTCGGTTGCCGGAACGATACCGTCCGATTTGTAGCCGACATTTACGACTACCTCACGCTTGTTGATAGAGATAACCGTACCTTTAACGACTTCGTTGTCCTTGATAGAGTTCAAGGTCTCGTCGTACTTGTTGATTTCTGCTTCGTTTTTTGTGCCTTGTTGTTCTTTCTCGTAGGCATCCCAGTCGAAGTTCTGGAGAGATGGATTTTCTGCCATAGTTTGGTAGAAACAATTTGCGGCTGCGGGGAGGCTATCTGGGCCGTCCGGCTCAGCAAATTGTGTGATTAAAGTTAAACAATGTTCTGCTTTTTCTCTTAGGCTGTGGGGCGATGGGGTATTGCCGTATTTCTGATAAGTCAGACCCGAGTAATACATCGACCGCTCTATGCCATAAAAAGCGTGCAAAGTTACAACTTTTCTACAATATACACAAGGACTTTCTGTTTTTTATTTTGCAATCGATGTTGTTCTGTCCAAAGTTGGACAATACAACTTTGTATTCATCAGGGATAACACTTGTTTTTGTTGTTCTAACAGAACATGATTTTTTGAAAGTTTTTGTATCGTCTATGTCAAACCAATAGGTTGTAAAGGCAACAGCCCCGTCTTGGAGCATTGTCAATGTTGACCACCAAGGCGTATTCTTGTCCCCTCTGTTGTTGAGCACGATATGCATATCTTGTGCAGGCATATATCCTTCGGCCACTACCAGTGTCTTATCGGTGCTATCCTTTGGATTTTGTACTGCGTCAATCACAATCATAGCATGTCCCGGGCTACCACCGTGTATGAACACATCGCCTATGTACATAATCTTTCAGATTGATAGACTTGAGTTTTTTCGATAGAGATAGTGTTCCTGCATCGCTGAATACCAAATTAAGGTATTTGCGGAAAGTGGCGTAGGAGTAGTCGGGTGTGGTGGCTTTGTACCACGAGGTGCGATTGCCTTGTATCGATACACGCTCACCTTCTACCCATCGTTTGTACTCACATAGCCAACCGTTCGTAAAGTGGAAAGCGATGTCATCGTATCGCTTCTGACTTGTATCGTTCAAATGTTGTCATTTCTGCAATTGTACTATTCAATACCAAATGCAAATTAGTTGTTGCATTGGCAAAGATATATTTGTCCAACTCGGATGAAATCACTACCTTTGCGGCAAATATAGATTTTTGAAATAGGTGAATTTGCGTATGGAAGAATATAAAATTGACCCCGAGGAGGTACTTCGGCGGCGTGATATGCGGGATGTGTTTACCTTTACCATCGACCCCGCCGATGCCAAAGATTTTGACGATGCGCTCTCATATCAGGTGCAAGACGACGGGACGCTGCAGATAGGTGTGCATATCGCCGATGTGACGCATTATGTGCGTCCGGGCTCGGAGTTAGACCGTGAGGCGTATGAGAAAGCGACCAGTACCTATCTCGTGGATCGTGTCTTGCCGATGTTGCCCGAGGAACTTTGCAACGGCCTTTGCTCGCTGCGCCCGCATGAGGAGAAACTGTGTATGTCGGTCATTTTTACGATGAACGACGACGCAAAGATACTGAAATATAAAATTTGCCGCACGGTGATATGCTCCGATTTTCGGTTGAATTACGATGAGGCGGAGGAGATAATCGAGGGCAAGCCGACAAAATATATCGCCCCGCTGACGGATATCATTCTTCGGCTCAACAGCATCGCAAAAATTCTGCGTCAGCGTCGTTTTGCCGAAGGATCGCTTTACCTGGAACAGGAAAGTCTGTATTTCAAGTTGGACAAAGACGGGCAGCCGGTGGAGATTTGCTTTGACCAACCCAACGATGCCCACCACCTCATTGAGGAATATATGTTGTTGGCGAACCGCACGGTGGCCTCTTCGATCGGAAACCGACCTTTCGTCTATCGTGTGCATGACAAGCCCGATGAGCAAAAGATGTCGGAGCTGCGTAAGTTCAAGAAACGCATGGGCGAGCGTGTCCAGCCGCAAGTGATCGACTTGCTGACGGTTCGTGCCATGGCAAAGGCGGTGTATTCGACGGACAATATCGGCCACTATGGGTTGGCGTTCTCGCACTACACGCATTTCACTTCTCCGATTCGCCGTTATCCGGATATGATGGTGCATCGATTGGTGGATAAGTACCTGCTGAAAGGCAAGGGTGAGTCGCTTACCAAAGAGGAGCTGGAGGATCGTTGCCGTCATTGCTCTGATATGGAGGTGCAGGCACAGTTGGCAGAACGGGATTCTATCAAACAATACCTCGCAATATGGGCGCAGAAACTCATTGGACAAGACTTGCCCGGACATATCTGCAGTGTGACGGATTTTGGTATCTTTGTGCAGTTGGATGAGTCGCATTGCGAGGGGTTGATTCATATTCATAAGTTGCGCAAAGGCGACTATATGCAGTACGATGAGAAAAACTATCGCATCATTGCGGCTCATTCCGGCGAAACGTTTACGCTGGGAGATGCGGTAACCGTGCGTGTGGTTCGTGCCGATGTAGAGAAACGGCAGGTGGATTTCTTGCTGACCGATGAGGTGGAGCGGTTGGGGAAATTGAAAGCCAGCAAAGTGGCTATGCAGGAGGCTCGCAAGGCGGAGCGTGCTGCGAAAAATGCAACACGAAAGGCCAAAAAGTCCGCTGCAAAGGGCAAAAGGCGCCGGAAATTTGCATAATCCGTCATTTCTTGCTACCTTTGTGGGCAGTATGAGAAACACGAAAAAAAAGAAGAATACGAAAACAAGGATACGTTCTATATTGGAAACACATATACAGTCGAAAACGGCCGTGAAGACATTGAGTTTACGGAGTGTATTTAGCCTATTGGTTCTATTGATGGGATTGAGTGCGCAGGCCGAAGTGGTAGTGTTGCGTACCGGGGCAGAAATACGGGGAACGATAGTGTTCCAAAACGAAGATGTGGTAATCATTAAGGATACATCGGGGGCTCGTTACCAGTACCCGCGTGCTGATGTGCAGTCTGTGAGCGCAGAGAAAACCGGCGAGAAAAATGAAGCAAACGATGAATTTCCCGAAGGAGCCCCGAAGGTAAACGCTTCCAAGAAGTTATCTGTGCTATTGGAATTGGCAGGTGGAGGCGCTACAATACCGAGCGAACTGACTGGGGGTAGCTTTGAGGGCGGCTTAGCATTCGGCTCACATCATATAGGTGCCAAGCATATATTCGTGGGAGGCGGCGTGTCTTATCGTGGTATCTACACCAAAGGCACTCAATACGCATTCTTGCCGATTCAGTTCATAGCACGCTTCCCGATCGTAGAACAAAGACATACCCCGATTGTCGGCTTCTCGGCGGGATATGGGGTCGGGCTGAGCAAAGACTATTCGGGCGGACTCTGTGCAGGAGTGAATGTGGGGTATTGCTACAGAATCAATGAGAAGACCGCTCTCTTGGTGGCGGCAGATGTGCAGTGGCAGCAGGCTCGCATAACAACGACGGCCTCGCCGGTGAATGAAAAAGGGGAAGTAATTGTAGATGCAGACGGACACCCCTATTCCTATAGCACTACCGCAGGGCGGAATTTTATAACTTACGGAATACGATTTGGAGTGTTCTTCTAATTTTTTCTCCATAATCCCTATGAATGCAAACCGCTGTAATCTAAGAAATTATAATAATGAATTGCAATAGGGATTTATTACATGGAATTATAATAAAAGGAATTGAATAGTTTTCCTCTTCAATGTCAGCAGCACGAAAAAATAGCATGCGTCGTTCGCACAGAGTCAGTATCTTGCTCAATGAGAGTGAGAAGCGTGCGCTGCAGAAATACTGCGAGCAATATACGGTGACAAATCGTAGTCGTTTGATACGGGAAACGCTGATGCGGGAAATCCTGAAGCGATTTGACACCGATAGCCCGACACTATTTGATTGAGTATGTGTTGGGAACGATTGAGTAGTGTGTTGGGAACGATTGAGTGGTATGTTAGGCTCGATTGAGTAGTATGTTTGGGGCGATTGAGTAGTGTGTTGGGATGTACCCCAAGTCCCGAAGTACTCCCGAAGCACTCCCGAGGGTTCTTGCTTAGCCCCCCGCAAGAAGTTAGACTTTTCTTTAAACTGCGCCCGTCAATTTTCAACGAAATAGTAACCATTATTTTCAATAAAATGGAAGCCATTATCTCAATGAAATGGTTTCCCTAATTCTTCGTCCCCCTTGTCACGATTTTGTTACGATTTTGTCGCTACAATATGGGGCGAATGGTGGGTGAAAGTGGGGTATTTGTGCGCATTATTGTTGGCTTAACACAAGATGAGCAGTAGGTAAAAGAAAAAGCAAGTCCGAAATTATCGTAACTTGCTTATTTTCAATGTTTTGCGGTTTTGTCGGGATAGCGAGATTCGAACTCACGACCTCCTGCTCCCAAAGCGAAAAACACTATTGAAAAACAAGCAGTTACAATACCCGTTTCTGTAATGTTACGATTTTGTTACGATTTCACCCACTTTTCCACCCCTTTATTTGTTGTTTATGGTGATGTGCGTGTCGGTCTTTCGGCAGGCAATTTCTTTCAACTGCTCTCTAATTTTTCGTGCGTTCTCCGACAGTTGTGTGTTGGTTGTGCGCACCTCTTTACTAACCGACCGAAAAGCGATTGCCCTGCTCTCTGCTTGCGTCTCCTGCTGCTTGGCACATAGCATATAATTCTTTCAGTCTATTGTGCTGTTTGCGTGCATAGATAGCAAACGCCACACTCAACAATACAACGACAGAGATGTCCATCCATAGAGATACATTGACCCATTGAGTGATTAACTCTTGCAGGTCTTGGGCAGGTAATAAGTTCATACGAATTTAGTTTTTAAGTTAGATATAATTGGTTTGGTTGTCGTCTATTTCTTTTCCCATTTCTTGCCGTAACAATAGCCGCACGGGTGTCGGTATTGCTTGCGTGCCTGCTCTTTGCTCACTGTAATCACATCTGCTGAACAGTTGTCCAACCCCTTGCAGTGTGCGGTACAATGGTATGCTTTCGAGTATCGCCCCGTACAGATATATACAGTATCGGATTTTCGCTGTATAGCACGGACGACATGAGGCGTACCGATAGCAGTTGCAAGGATTAGTACTGCCGCCCCTATGACTATGTATGTCTTTTTCTTGTTTCTAATTTCCATAATACTCGCTTTTAAGTTGTCCCTATCTCTTTGTTATCTGTGTGAGCAATAGCATTAGATTTTCTTTGTCCTTTTTCAGCTCCGCTATCTGTTGGCGTAACTCCGATACATAAACGCCCCCGTTCTCCACCTGCTCCCCATTCTCTGCGGGGTCTGCCTTTGCGTTCTCCTCTACTGCTGACTGCCAGATAAACATATTCCCCGCTCCTCGTAAAAGCCATTCTGCCGATACATCGGGGAAAGTAGCGAGTATCAGTTCTATTGTATCAACCGAAATGGTTGTCTCTCCATTTATTTGTCTATTCAACCGCACTTTGGTAGTAGAAGTTTCGTCTATCTCTGCCGCAAGTTTGGTAACAGACCACTTTTTTGTTGCAAGCAAACTCTGTATGCGCCCTCTCGTTGTATTCATAAAAGTGTCGTTTGTTACGAATTTATTGTCTGCTATTATGATAATGCGTTGCGTATTTGCAACAGTAAATACATATTTGTATCTTTGCACTCGGAAACGGGAAGCACTACTTTTTAGTGAGAGCCTGCAAGAGATTTCCAAAGAGTTCTTTGTCCTTTTTGAGTTCGGCAATTTGTTCGTCTTTTTCTGCGACTATCTTTTTCCACGCCTCTATGTCGCTACCGATTATCTGCGTGCCGCTGCCTGCGTTGTTGTTATTATGGTGCGAGTTGGTATTGTTTATCAC
>CAVATM010000012.1:0-85897 GCA_963591775.1 bacterium | reverse complement strand
AAGGTACCTTAGCTCAGGTGGTAGAGCAATGGACTGAAAATCCATGTGTCCTTGGTTCAACTCCAAGAGGTACCACAACGAAAAAAGACCAACATCTGTTGGTCTTTTTTCGTGCGTGTGTTATTCTATTTTTAGGAGGAGTGTGTTACTTTTTGTTTGTGTGAGGGGAAGATTTTGGGGACAAGGTGTTGGTAGAGTATGTGTCCATGTGCGCTGATGTCGTAGGTGCCGTTGGGTAAGAACTGAGGAATGTTGCCCTCTGTGTCTTTGTTTGTAGGAGGGCTATTTCAGGGCCCGGTAGATACCGCCCGGCAAGGCTTTGACAAAGCCATGCATCTCCATCATCATCAGTTCGGCGGATACATCGGCGTAGGGCATACCCATTTCCATAACCACCATATTGATGTGCATACCATCTTCCTGTTCGTGGAGTTTGGCGAGCAACTTCTTTTGTGTGTCCGACAGAAGCCCAAACAGATCCAACTCGGTCTGTACGCGTACGGGTTTCGATTTAGGCTCCCACTGCATGGCGTTTATCAGGTCGTCTGCGCCCTCGATGAGCATGGCTTTCTGGTTGCGTATCAGGTCGTTGCAGCCGCGAGAGTCTTCGTCGGTTGGGCGTCCCGGGAATGCAAACACATCTCGGTCGTAGTCCAGTGCCATCTGCGCCGTGATGAGCGAGCCGCCTTTGGCTTTCGACTCGATGACGACCACTGCGTCCGCCAGACCTGCCACGATACGGTTGCGGGCCACAAAATTCATCTGCAGCGGTGTCGTCTTGCTCAGATACTCGGTGATAATTCCGCCGTGGTTGAGGGCTTGTACGGCGACGGGTCGGTGTAGGCTCGGGTAAATCATATCCAGTCCGTGTGCGGGGATGATGAGCGTCTGTAGTCCTGCCTCGATGGCGGCTCGGTGTGCAGCGATATCGACCCCGTAGGCAAGCCCGCTGATGATGGTTACGCCATCCATCTTGTCGGCAAGGTCGAGCACAAACTGTCGTGTGGTCTCTTTGCCTCGTTCGGTGGCGGAGCGTGTGCCAACGATAGAAATCATCTTGCCTTGGTTGAGGTTCTGATTCCCCAACGAGAACACCACAAGTGGGCGGTCGGGGCACTGCTGCAACCGATAGGGGTAGCTATCGTCGAGGCAGGTGGTTACCCGTACATGGTTCTTCTCGATGAAATCCATCTCCTGTTCTGCTCGTTTCAGCGATTTTGAAGCACCCTTTGCGGAGATGTTTTTCCACGCTTCAGTGGCGCTGCCAAATTGCTCCAGCAGTGCGAGCCCCTTGCGTGTTTGGTTGCGAAAAAGGTCGGCTAATGCGATGTGGTAGAGGGTCTCTTTTTCCATAGCAGGTAGATAGTCCAAACGAGGCAGATACCGATGGTGGCGCCGGCAATGTCTGCCGCGAGGTCACCCCAGTCGCCGCTGCGGGTATGGGTGCAGTAGGCTTGCAGCAATTCCATCAGTCCGCCGTAGAGCCAGCTCAGACTCCATATTCTGACGGTGTGGCGTAGTCGGCTGTGTCCATTGCGTAGCGCACCATAGCCCCACACGACGGACAGCCCGATATACATCAGTGTATGCCAAAACTTGTCGCTGCATTGGTGTTGCAGCGGCAAGTTCGGGTTTTCGATCAGCGATAGCCAGGCTATCGCACAGAGTACGAGTAGGGTGGGAATGTAGGCGAGCGGACGCTTCATAGTTTTTGTCCGAAGCACAGGTCGCCTGCGTCGCCGAGTCCGGGAACAATATATTTCTTCTCGTTCAGTATCGGGTCGATGGCGGCGCACCAGAGCGTGATGTCGTCGGGCAGCGTCTTTTTCAGATATTTCACGGCCTGCGTGGTGCCGATGGTGCAGCATAGGTGGGTCTGCGCAGGCGTACCGTGTGCCAACAGAGCGCGGTAGGCTACCTCCATAGACATACCGGTGGCGAGCATCGGATCTACCAGAATCAGCGTCTTGCCGTCCAGTTTGGGTGCGGCGAGATATTCTGCCACAATCTCTATCTCTTGCTGTCCGTTCACATTGCGTCCCATGCGGCGGTAAGCACTCAGGAAAGCATTGTCGGCGTTGTCGAACATATTGAGAAATCCTTGGTGCAGCGGCAGCCCGGCACGCAGAATGGTGCCCAGCACCACTTGGTCGGATATGGATTGTGCCTCGGTGGCAGCGAGCGGGGTCTGCACGGGGACGCTCTCGTAGTGCAGCGTCTTGCTCACCTCGTAAGCCATCAGCTCGCCGATGCGCTCGATGTTGCGGCGAAAATGCAGTCGGTTCTTTTGTATGTCAACATCGCGAATCTCGCGCATGTATTGGCTGAGAAGCGAATTTTTCTCCGATAGATTGATAACTTTCATGGCGTTGTGGAATATAAATTATTTCCCCTTGATGGCAGCTTTCACGGTCTTCAGTTCGGCCTTGATGGTGTTGACATTCGTTTTTTGGGTGGCTTGCAGTTGCTTCAGGTCGGTCTCTTTGTTCTGAATTTCCAGATTGAAAGCGGTCAGTGCTTCTTGCTCATCGGGCAGTTTCTCGATGATTTTTGCAATGTTTTTCAGACGGCTCTCCACCTCTTTTATCGAGCGCTCGATATTGTTTTTCTCTACTTCCAAATCGCGGCGGTTGTTGTCGCGGGTCTCGCTGTTTAGGCGGGTTGTCTTCTGAATACGGGTGGTCTGTTTCTCGACGGTCTCACGCATATCGCACAGTTTGTCTTGCTCGCTGTTGTATAGTTTCTGCAGCGTGTTGTAGGTGCTTTCTTTCTGTTTGAGATAGGCAGCCACATCTTTGGCGTGTATCTTCTCGTCTTTCAGTTCTTTGGCGGCATCGCTGAGGGCTTTCTTGTTGGCGTCCTGAATGTCTTGAATGCGTTGCAGTTCCGATTTATACATCGCCAGATTATTTGCATATTGGGTACGCATGCTGTCCAACGAGAATTGAACCAATTCGATGTTCAGCGGAGATACGTGTTGGGCAGACAGCCCCATGCTCAATGCCAGTACGGCAAGTGCTAAGATAGATTTTTTCATATTCTATATGTTATTTGATTTTCGGTTTTTCAGCCTGCAAAATTACATAAATTTATGCAATTATGCAAACCCGGTCGGTGGGGCTTCGACTATTCTGCTCCGCTCTTTGCTGCATAAGTGGCCGATGTGTGCCTCTATTAACAAACCATCTCAGACCGTTGTGCGGCCTGAGATGGTATTGTTTTTATTCTCCGTTCTGCCATTTTTCGATGTCTTCGGGTTTAATGGAGAAGAAATAATTATTTGAACTATGTGTACAGCCCCTTATAGCTTGTACTCTCCATTCGTCATATTTGTATATATTATGATAGGTATTAATTGTACCCTTATCCCATATCTCAATTAGTGTGTCATTTTTGTATAATCGAATGGTGTCGGCACAGATGGCATCGTCAAAAAAGAGATAGTTATTCCACTTGCCGTCATATTTTTTTGAAATGTCTATTCTTAGCATTGTGTCCTTTGCTGAGAATGAGTAAGTAGAATCATTGTAGTAAGAGATATCATTTTTGTAAATTATTCGCGGAATGCGTCCACTAGTAAAGTCAATCGATATAGAATCAGTGGCGGCAAGTGCACCATCAATGCAAATAAAATACGATTCGTTGTATGGTTCCTCTTTTGCTTTTAACCAAAAACGACCGATAATAATCATTCCTCCAATACAACTACTGAAAGTTAAGCAAACGCCCAGCAGTGATAGTAATATAATTATCTTGCGCATTTCCTTTCGTCCGTTTAGTTGATTATCTTATCAACGGCATTGTGTATCTATAAACAATGGATGTACTTTTTATTCTCCGTTCTCCCATTTTTCGATGTCTTCGGGTTTGATGAAGAATAGGTATTGTACCGGACCTAACCTAACTCCGAATCTTGCTTGATAAAATTCCCATTCGTCTCTGTTGAAAGGCGTGTGATAACTATCAACAATAGATTTCTCCCATGTTTTTAGTAGGGTGTCATTTCGATATAGTCGAATGGTGTCGGCACAGATGGCATCGTCGTAGAAATGTAAATCCTTATGTTTGCATACTTTTTTTACAATGTCAATCCTCAATACCGTATCTTTTTCTGCAAATTTATGGTTGGTTTCGGTGTAATAGGTTGTTTTCTTATCGATTATGTTCCTGGGTATCTTACTCCCGACAAATTCAATTGATATGGTATCGGCCTTGAGAGAATAAGTGCTGTCTTCATTATAGATGGTGTCTGCTTTTACAAGTGTATTATCCACTACGAAATCGTATATTTCTCGCTCTGTGGGATCGTAATAAAAGAAGAGACATAACGCTATTGCTTCTACGCAACTACTGAAAGTTAAGCAAACGCCCAGCAGTGATAGTAATATAATTATCTTACGCATAACTTATCTCTCCCATCCTTTTCGTTCGTTGATAATTCTATCGATAGTTCCTTCGTCCAGCCCCATTCGTATCCACTGTCCCCTAAACGCATCCAATGAATGTACTTCGGGGTTTAGTGTTTTGTATAAATCTGTGTATGTGAATCCTTTTTCTATTGCGTAGTTCCCAACTTCTATCATAATATTGGGATTAAACCATGAGGTGTCACTTGTGTAATAAATTTTATCCAGAGAAGGGATACCTATATCCTTTGCTGTATAAAAGGCTCCACTATAGTATCCCCACATCTCGCCCACTCCGCAGTACCCGGCATATTGGTGGCTGTCATCGTTTCCGTATCCTGATTCGTTGATAATAAAAGTTATATAATGATCCCAATAATTATCACCGACGGCAAGATAGTGCCCTACATGCGATAACTCGTGATAGATCGTTTGGGATAATTCAATTGTGCTGCTATTGACATCTTGATTGCTGAAAATAAACATATCAGGAGTCAATAGAATACTGGGCATATTCCCTACTAATAATGCAACTAACATTTCAGCAGTTGTACACCATCCACCATTTGCGTAGTGTAATAGGGGAGTGCTTCCCAGCCATTCTTCATCTTTAGGTTGGGGCAATACCCAGATACGCAATCCGTATGCAGTTGGAATTTCGTACTCACTATTGAAATACATATTTTTCATCAATGCATTGTTGATAGTGGCATATCGCCATGCAACGGAATTTGTCTCGCACGGATAGTCAAACCCCTCCTTTGAATGTTTTTTCAATGGATGCAGCTTAGAGCCTGCTAAGGGGACATTAGGAAAAATGGATGTTTGCGTGGGTACATTATAGAATCGAATCCAATAGTGTACCTTTGTGCGGAAAGGCTTTGTGGATTTGTAGTGCCCGTGTTCGTCTAAAGTGCCGCGATATACCTTGATAAAGTTGTGCAAAATTACCTGAGCGCCGTTAATACCGTCTAAATTTCCCGTGTAGGTGTTGCGAACCGTAAAATACCCGGAAGGATAGGCTTTTGAGAGCCATCTTTTTTTCGCATTGCTTTTACCACGCACGGAACTTTTCAGTTGCTCGTCGGTCGGTTCCTCTCCTCCAATATCGGCAAGGTCGTGTGCTTTTAGTAGTTCTTCGTAATAAATTATATCCTCGTTCTCCCATTCCGATAGGTTATATGTCAACTTATAGGCAACATATTCCAATACGCCGATTCCGTCTATTTCTCCGTCCTCTACATCCTCGTTCTCTACCGGAATGTATAAGTAGTTCAAAATATCTACTTTGCCGAATTCCGGTAATTTCTGTGTCTCTGATACGACTGCATATTGCCATGTGTAAGGGTCATCTGCGCTTTCGTCTTTGTAGTAGGAGCCATTGTGCACGATATCTCTATCCATTGGAAGCCCAAAATAGCAGATACTTGTGTCAGATAGAATGTTTTCGAATTCGATAGAATCCGTGGGCAGCACTCGAAAATAAATATCTGTAATATGAGGTTCTTCCGGTTTGTTTCTTGCTATCTCAAGAATGTCGCTTTGGGTAAGGATAGAATATGCTTTTTGCATATTTTCTATGTCGTACGGATTTTGTCGTTCGTCTCCTAACTCAATCCGGTCGTCTTCTGTGTATCCTTCGATGTATTCCTCATCGGGGATTACTACCGTTCCCGAGTCGTCGTCTGTCGCAACATCCGTGTGCGATAAATCGGAGCAACTGAAGAATAATAGACTACAAATCAGTAGCCCTCGCCTTACGGCACAGTGTACTAATTTTTTCTTCATAACAAGTGGTTTTTATGAAATTATGATTGAAATATGATACTGTGAATACTGACTTATTGTCTGGATTTTTGAACCATGGCGCAAATGTACTGCAATTATTTTATGTGTGCAATACTATGTGCTATTTTCTTGTTAAAAATAGAACAATATGTCAAAACTGCATAATTATTAACTGCGCTATGCCTGTTTGCGGGACACTTGTTGCTATCTTGTTGTGTATGTGGTAGAAAAGCAGTACCTTTGTCGCACAATGGAGTTAAATACTATTCAACAGCAGACCGACGAGCGTTTTATGGCGCTTGCTTTGCATGAGGCTGAGGAGGCTTTTCGTCAGGGCGAGGTGCCAGTGGGTTGCGTCGTCGTGGCGCAGGGGCAGATTCTGGGGCGTGGGCACAATCTGACCGAGACGCTTGCGGATGTCACGGCTCACGCCGAGATGCAGGCGCTGACAGCAGCGGCCGCCACATTGGGGGGCAAGTATCTGCAAGAGGCGACGCTTTATGTCACGGTGGAGCCTTGCATCATGTGCGCCGGCGCCATCGGTTGGGCGCAGGTGTCGCGTGTGGTCTATGGCTGCGCCGACCCCAAGCGTGGTTTTCAGACTTTTGCGCCCCGGGCCTTGCACCCTCGTGCCACCATCACGCAGGGCGTTTTAGAGCCACAGTGCCGAGAGTTGATGCAGCGTTTCTTTGCCGCTCGCCGATAGGGTGAGGTATTTGTCCGTTGGATGAACTATTGTGAAACGAGGAATCTGTAAGTCCTCTAAATAATGTAGTCATGAAAAAGCCTTCTTTTCGTTCGGTTTCGTTCCCCAAGGATAGTTTCCGTATTCTTATCTTTGCTGCGTTGGCGGTTCTGACGGTGGTCTTGTTCCCCCGTTATACCACATCGTTTCGCTATCATTTCGAGGTGGGGAAGCCGTGGGGCTATGAGTTGGTGACGGCGGAGTTCGATTTTCCGATTTACAAATCCGACCAACAGATTCAGGATGAGCAGAAGCGCCTGCTTTCTACTTTTGCGCCCTGCTACCGCTATGTCGATGGGGCAGTCAAGTCACCGCTGGTCATGTCCCTGCAGGACAAGGAGGCGCTCCGGCAGGATGGCTATTCCCGCATCTCGTTGGTGCAAGATAAGGTGTCCAAGGTCTATCCCCTGTCGGAGGTATATACGCCCAAGGAGGCGTATTCCCGTTTTGGTCTCACCTATCAGGTCAATCTGCAGCCCGATACGGCACTCACGGAGGTTATGCGCGACAAGTTGCTGTCGTCTATTGCTCCCACGCAGGGTGTCATCCAGGCGGGCGAGAAAATTATCGACCGTGGCGAGATTGTCACCGAGCAGGACTACCGCATTTTGGAGTCGCTTCGCCGTGCCTGCGAGGACAATACCCTGACGCACCACCAGCGTATTCTCTCTATTTTGGGTGAAAGCATCATGGTCTGTCTGTTCCTGTGCATGTTCATCATCTATCTCTATGTGTTCCGTCGCCAGTATATCGGCAGCACTTCTACAGTGTTGTTCTTTTGCGTGGCGTCAGCGATAGTGATTATTCTCTCGTGCTTGTGCCTGCGCTATACATCGCTCAGTATCTATCTCATTCCTTTTGCGTGGGTGCCTATCCTGACGCGCGTCTTTTTCGATTCTCGTACAGGGCTTTTCCTGCATTTTACCACAGTCTTGATTGTGTCGTTGGTAGTGCCTGCACCGGTTGAGTTTTTCTTTATTCAGATTACGGTGGGTATGGTGGCGGTGTCCAGCCTGAGCGATATGACACGCCGTGCGCAGTTGGCACAGACGGCGGGGTGGATTTTCCTTACCCAGTCGTTGGCTTATACAGCGTTCACCTTTGCCACATCGGGCGACTACCACGCCATTTCGCCCATGATGTATGTCTATTTCTTGGTCAATGCGCTGCTCATCATCGGTGCCTATGGGCTTATCTATCTCTTCGAGCGCGTGTTCCATCTCATTTCCTCTATCACGCTGGTCGAGCTGACGGATATCAATTCCGAACTGCTGCACGAGTTGGCAGAGAAGGCACCGGGCACATTCCAACATTCCATGCAGGTGTCCAATTTGGCGACAGAGGCGGCGAAGGCTATCGGGGCAAATGCGCTGCTTGTGCGTACGGGGGCGCTCTATCATGATGTGGGCAAGTTGGCTCATCCATACTATTTTACAGAGAATCAGCAGGGTGCCCCAAACCCGTTGTCTTCTATGTCGCCCGTCGAAGCGGCTAAAATTATCCTTGCCCATGTTCCCGATGGCGTCGAGATAGCCCGCAAACACCATCTGCCGGAGGTTATCGTCAGTTTCATTGCCTCTCATCACGGCAATTCGGTCACCCGCTATTTCTATACCACCTATTGCAATGCGCACCCGGGCGTGTCGGTCGATAAAACGCTTTTCCAGTATCCGGGGCCCAAGCCTACCTCCAAGGAGGGCGCGATTCTCATGATGGCAGATGCCGTCGAGGCACGCTCCCGCAGCCTGAGCACCTTCACGGAGGAGTCTATCTCGCAGGCGGTTGACCAAATGATCGATTTGCAGATAGCCGATGGGCAGTTCTCCGAGACGCCGCTTTCGTTCAAGGATGTCGAGGACATCCGCCGTGTGTTCAAGGAGCGCATCATTTCCATCAACCATCATCGTATTACTTACCCGACGCTTCAGCAGTCCTGATTTATGCCGTCTTTCCCTCTCTATTTGGCACCCATGGAGGATGTCACCGACCCTGCTTTCCGTTTGCTCTGCAAGCGGTTTGGTGCGGCTCGCGTCTATACCGAGTTTGTCAATGCCGACGCCCTCGTGCGGGATGTCGCTTCCACTACACGCAAGTTGCAGATTTCTGATGCCGAGCGGCCCGTGGCGATTCAGATTTATGGCCGCAGTCCCGAGTCTATGGCAGATGCGGCTCGTATCGTTGAGCAGGCGCACCCCGATTTTATCGATATCAATTTTGGCTGTCCCGTCAAAAAGGTAGCGGGCAAGGGCGCAGGGGCAGGTCTGTTGCAAGATGTGCCGAAGTTGCTCGCCATCACGCGTGCCGTGGTCGAGGCGGTTCATACCCCCGTCACGGTCAAGACTCGTCTGGGGTGGGATGACGACCATCGTATCATTGTCGATTTGGCGGAGGCGTTGCAGGATTGCGGCATTGCCGAGTTGGCGATTCACGGCCGCACCCGTGCCCAGATGTATCGGGGTGATGCCGATTGGACGCTTATCGGTGCCGTCAAGAACAATCCTCGTATGCATATTCCCATCATCGGCAACGGCGATGTCACTACGCCGGAGCGTGCCCGTGAGTGCTTCGACCGCTATGGGGTCGATGCTATCATGATTGGCCGTGCCACATTTGGCTGCCCGTGGATTTTCGACGACATCTCGCACTATCTCGAGACGAGCGAGCATCTGCCCAAGCGTCCCATAGCGTGGTGTGTCGATATCCTCAAGGAGCATGTCCTCCGCTCTATCGAGTGGATAGGCGACGAGCGCAAGGGAATAGTCCATAGCCGCCGCCATTTTGCTGCTTCGCCGGTCTTCAAGGGGCTGCCCGATTTCAAGCAGATGCGTATCGCCCTGTTGCGTGCCGAGACGCGCGACGAGGTCTTTTCTATGATGGATACCATCGTATCCCAATATCAGTCCGTTTATAATGAAATCTAGTCCGTTTCGTGCTTTTCTCAGTCGCAATGCGCTGATTTTGTCCATGGCGGTGGGAGCATTGTGCTTCCCGGTTACCCACTTGTTTATGCCGTTATTGCCATGGATGATTTTTTTCATGCTTTTCTTCACATTCTGCAAGGTCAATCCCGTCGATTTGCGTTTGCGTACATGGCATTGGGTCGTCTTGGCGACGCAGTTGGCGTTGGCGGTAGGGGTCTATTACGGGGTATTCTATCTGTGCCGTGCGTTGCAATGTACGCCGGAGCAGACACAGGTGCTCTCGCAGGGCATTATGGTCTGTGTCATCATGCCCACGGCCACGGCAGCGCCTATCATTGCGGGCAAGTTGGGCGGTTCGATACAGAATCTCACCTCGTTCACGCTGTTGAGCAATATCTCGACGGCGTTGGTCGTGTCCGCCTTTTTCCCGGTCGTTACGGCCACCGACCTTTCTTTTTGGGAAGATTTGTGGCTCATCTTGCGCCATGTGGGGCCGCTCTTGTTGGGGCCCTTCTTTGCGGCGTGGCTGTTGCGTTGGGGCTATGATGCCTTGCAACGTCGTCGTGGCACGGGGCGCACCTTCCGCCTTTCGCCTACCTGGACATCTATGCCGTTCTATTTATGGGTGGGGACGCTGATTATTCTGATGGGCGACATCACCTATACGCTCACCACGCATACCTATAACTATCTCACGCTGTTGGGCTTGTGTGTAGGGTCGCTTTTGGCGTGCCTGGTGCAGTTCTATTTGGGTAAATTTATTGGTTCTTGTTTCCCGGCGGCGACGATTGGGGTGGAGAGTCACGAGGAGGAAATCAATCCGGCGGCCACGGCGCACGATATGCGTTCTGTCAGCAAGGTCACGGCGGGTCAGGCATTTGGCCAGAAAAACACCTCGTTGGGGGTATGGATGGCGCAGACCTACCTCAATCCGTTGTCGGCTATTGGGCCGGCAGCGTATATTGTTTGGCAGAATATGTTCAATAGTTTCCAACTCTCCTACAAGGCCAAGCAGCACCCCCTACCTGCTGAAACCACTAATTCCTAATTCCTAATTCCTAATTTTCCCCAAAGATGTTTCGTTTTGTCTCTTCTCTTCTTTTGTTTAGTATATCCGTTGTGTCGTTTGCGCAGACCCTTGCTTTCCCGTCGGCGGAGGGCTATGGTCGGTATGCCACGGGCGGTCGTGGCGGCAATGTCTATTATGTCACGCGTTTGGATGACTGCACCGACGACAATCTCGTTGAGGGTACGCTCCGTTGGGCGCTCCGTGATGGCGACGACACGCCTCGTACTGTTTTGTTTCGTGTATGCGGTACGATTTATCTCACCTCAAAACTCAAATTTGCCCATCCGAATGTGACCCTTGCGGGGCAAACTGCACCGGGTGGCGGCGTGTGTATCACAGGTGCAAATATCTATGTCTGCCAACCCAATGTCATCATCCGCCATATTCGTTTCCGTGCGGGCGATATCCCCACTACCAGCTATCCCTGCCTTGATGTGGAAAACACCCACCATGTCATCATCGACCATTGCTCGTTTTCGTGGTCTATGGAGGAGTGCCTTACGATGTACGACACCGATTCCACCACGGTGCAGTGGTCCATTATTGCGGAGGGTTTGTACAATTCCAAGAATAAGAAGGGAAGCCGTTCCTATGCCATGCAGTGGGGTGGGGAACATGCCACGATGCACCATTGCCTTATCGCCAACTGCTACAGCCGCTCACCTCGCTTCAATGGTGTGCGTGACGAGGCAAATCTTGCGCAGGGCAAGCACGAGCACGACGCACAGGTAGATAATGAGTTTTTGAACAATGTGATCTTCAATTTCGGCAAGAAAAACTCGCTCTATGGCGGCGAGAACGATACCACCAAGAACCACAATGCGGAGGGCAAGCCGTCCGGCTATAATCGTATCTATTTGGTAAACAACTATTTCCGATGCGGCCCCGCCACTTATGCGGCCAATCTATCCACCCGCTATTTCGTGCAGGGCAGCAGCAAGAACGGCTATGGCCAATGGCTGCTCAGCGGCAATCAGTTCGAGTTGGGCAACAAGTACAATCCACCTACCCGTGCCTGCTGGCAGGATTCGGTGTTGCGGTTGGTCAATGCCGACAATCTGTATGGTTATATCGAGAATAACGCCAACCGAGCCTTCAATTTGGATGGCTTGGCAGCAGGCGAGGCGGCGTACAACCACTATGTGTTGTCGCTTCCGGTGATGGAGAGTGGCATTGTGGCCGAGTCAGCAGAGGATGCGTTTGCTCGTGTCACAACCATGGCAGGGGCGTCATTACCCCGCTACGATGAACAGGATTCCCGAACCACTGCCGAAGCAACAGGCAAGATCGACCCTCAATTCGTGGGCTCAACGCAGAAGCAATGGCTTGGAATCATCGACTCGCAGAACGACATCCGCTTTTCTAAGTCCGACTATTTTTATGTTGGTGACAGTGTAGTGGGCAACTATCCCTTTTTGGATGCCGTAGAAGGCGACTCGTTGGCGTTGGATACCGACCTTGACGGCCTCCCCGACCTGTACGAAGCCGAGATAGGTCTTGACGCAACCGACCCTACCGATGCCGCTGTGCTTACCGAGTCGGGCTATTCGTATCTGGAGCAGTATCTCAATGGGGTAGCCGATGGCACGATAGACAAGTCCCGGTATGAAACCGAGCGGTACGAGTCGCAGGAGCCGGATGCCCCCCTATCAATCCCGAACGTGCGCCGAACTAACTCCTCATCTCAAGCCTACACCCTCCTCGGTCAACCTCTCTTCTCCCCCACCGACCACCCCTCTGACTCCAACCACTCCTTCGACCCCTCCACAGGGCAACCTCTCGGTGAGCCGACAGACTCTCTCTCCTCTGGCTCTCTCTCAACATATCCCTTCCCCTACATCCAAAATCACACCCTCCATCTCTATAGATAGTCTTACCTATTGAATAGATAGTTTTACCCATTGGCAGAATCAAAACTGATTCCGCCAATGGGTAATGCGTTTCTAATAACGGGGCTATTTGCTATCCGTTTATTTCCCCTGTTTTCTTAGAATTCCCAGAGTCGAATATACATTGTTCCCGTAGACAATCAGCACCTCTCCGTTGCGAATCACTTTGCGCGGGGCAGCGGCGGCTGTGGTGTTTCGGATGTCCGTGGATGGCACGGTGGGGTCGTAGTAGAGTACGGTAGCCGGCGAGTAGTTGTATAGGTCGTCGTAAGCAAAAGCCGCATAGTAGCAGGGCTGGGTTACATCCAAGGTTTTGTCTATACAGGTCTCGTCTGTGCCCTCGTAGATTTTCTCACCGTCGCTGATGCTTTCCGGGGCGGAATCCTGTTTGCGGACAATTACGGTACCCGCATAGTCGGGTGCGGGGAATACGTCTCCGCTGAGACGAATGTCGGTTATCGCTACCGAGCCGGTGCAGGCAGTGGCACTCGGAATGATGAAATGTATCCCTTTCACTTTGCGGCACGCATTGCGCGATTCGCTGTTGCTGTGCCAATCGAAGGAGGCGAATGCCCGCATATCTACCGATACCTGCGTCCATTCTGTTTGTGCGAGCGAGATAGACTCGTTGTACCACCAGTCATCGCCGCTGTCGGCCACGTTGTTGTTGTTTTGGTCGTCATAGACCACCAGTCGGAGTGAGTTGCTGCTGCCGTCTCCTTTGTACCAAAACTCCAGCGTGTAGGTGTCGCTAAGGTCTGTGGCTTCCGGAAATATATAGGCGGCCGAGCCTTGTCCCCATGCTTTGGCAACGGTGTAGTCAATTTGTACCGCATTGCCGCCATCCTTACCATCCGTTAACGAGAGCGAAGCACTTCCCTCATCGGCATCGTCCATCGCCTGAAATGCCTCGTCCAATCCGTCGCCGAAGGTAGCCAGTACCTGCTCTTTGTGGACAAGATGCGTCGGATTCCACCATTTGAGTGTGAGTTGTTCGTTCTCACGGGCGTAAGACATACGGGTGGGAGCGGGGGGCGCTTCTGTGTCCGAAACCAGTACTACTGGAGCGGCCGCCATCTTGCAAA
This sequence comes from bacterium, assembly GCA_963591775.1. Taxonomy (GTDB): domain Bacteria; phylum Bacteroidota; class Bacteroidia; order Bacteroidales; family Paludibacteraceae; genus Colicola. The sequence goes on along the minus strand of CAVATM010000012.1, from coordinate 71,994 downwards.
TGGTAGTATCTGCATTGGTGATGGCTGCATATATGTAGTAAGTACCTTTTGGTGTGAAATGCCGCACATTCCATACATATTCGTGCATTCCGTTGCTGCCGTCCAGATCTTTTGCTATGAGCGTGCCGTTTTTCGGCTCGTTTTCGGTGTTGTAGTATAGGCTTATCGTTGCGGCCGAAGTGCTTGACGATGAGTATCGAATCACTACCGAGTCTGTTTGTGCTTCTGTCGATGCATTGGGTTGGCTGACATAGATGGACGGCAGCGGCTTGTCGCTTAGCGAGAAGGTGTAGGAGTAGAATTTCGTACCTATCGAGTCGTATGCATTCAGTTCGATACTGTTTCCGTCGGCTGCCATATCTATGGTGGAGAAGCTGCTTACCTGGTTGTACATCAGCGTATAGGCTGCATCGGGCAGGGTGGTCACTTGTGCATAGTTTGCGTTGCGGCCGCAGCCGGGGCGTACATAGTTGATACCATCTTTTTGTGCGTGTTCAAAACTATGGTCATCTCCCGCAAAGCAGATGATGTGTTTGCCTTGTTTTGCGTATTGTTCCAGCAGCGGGCGAATAATGGTATGGTTCTCGTCGTTCCATTGCCCGTGGTATCCCGAAGTCGTGATGCCCACATGCGCATAGATGAGTATCCATTTTGCGGTGCTGTTCTGCAGTTGGTTTTCGAGCCAGGTGTATTGTCTCGAGCCTTTTGCGAACGACGGACTGTCGTACACGGCGTCATAGTTGTTGTTCAGGTTGAGGCAGATAATCTGTGCGTCGCCGTAGTTGAATGTGAAGTAGGCCTCGCCGCGCGGGTCAATCACCGCACCTTCGCTCTCTCCGTGGGAGAACGATGAGAAATAGTCGTAATAGGTGTGGTAGTTGGTGAATCCTTCCGGATGATCGCCTGCTTGGAGATAGGTCTCGTGGTTGCCGATAGCCCCCGAGAAGGTAACGTTTTTTAGGAATGGCTTGCCAGGGTTGAAGAACGATTCGTTCCATGCTCTGTCCCACCCGTGATTGACAAAGTCGCCGATAAACATTGCAAAGTCCGGACGCAGTGTTTCGGTGATAAAAGTCTGCTCGTTTTGCCAGTTGCTGCATGCGTTCTCGTGAATATCCGACAGCAGGAACATGCGGAAAGCGGTGTTCTTTTCGGGGGCAGTCTTGCAACTGCTCACAATCGTATCTTCCCGATTTCCGTCGCCCACCGAGTAGTAATAGCGTGTAAAGGGTTGCAGCCCTGTCAGTTCCACTACATGCACATATCCCTCGCCTTCTACATTCCAGCCGTTGCGGGAAGCGAACACTTGGTCGAGTTGGTCGGGTTGTGTTCCGTAGCGCACCTGCCCCATCGAAACGGTGTCGTCGGTCTGCCAGAGAATACGCACGCTGTTTGTGGTCGGTGACATACTGTACGGCACTTTCACCAGTGTGTAGGGCATCTGTGATGGGTCTGCATTTTGGTCGGATACGCCCCAGCGCGGGTCACCCAGGTTGCTGCCGTCGGTGGCAGCCCCTACTGCGGGCGAGTTTTTGCAGAGTTGGAAATTCCCGTTTGCCGCATCGGTGAAATAGGGGTTTTGGCTGAGAATGTTGTTCTTCTGTGCATTGCCATACACCGAAACATTGTACGAGATGGTATTGCTTATCTCGCTCTTGTCGCCATATACGGCGAACGATTTGGTATCATTTACCGGGCTGGCGTAGGCGGCAATACAGTTGGTCACGTGCACATCATTTACATTATAGAAATACGCCCCTCGGCGGTCGATGCAGTTGTAGAAGGTGCAGTGATCCACATCCACGCGTGTTCCTTCGGTGGAGGTCTCGCCGTAGTTCATGTAGATAAAGTATTTCTGGTCTGCTGTCTGACATATATCGACCATCGTGGAGCGTGTCAGCCCGAGATACTTCAGCATGTTCGGGCTTTCTGCGGCAAAAATGCGTGCGTTCATGTTGTGGAAGGTGCAGCCGTCTATCTTTATCGAGTCGAGGTTTGCACCCTCATAGACTCGTATCGTCCGTGAGGTGAAGCCCGTAAAATCGCAATTGAATACATGCTGCGATCCCGTATTGGTGTAGCGGATGGCTTCCGCAGCCGTCTTAGTGCCGTCAAAACTCAGTCCGTCAAAGGTCGCATCCGTTTCCACGGTGAAGCGTGAGGACATCTTCACAACAGGGGTCGCATCCACAGCCGCACGCAGTGTTAGAGCCTTGTTGATAGTAATGCTGCTTGTCTCGGTGTATTCGCCGTCTGCCAGTTCCAACACATCGCCGGCGGTGGCTTGTTCTACCGCTGTTTTGATCGTTCCGTTGCCGGGAGATACGGGTACAACCGCAGCATTCAACGATATAGCCGCTATACATACGGCTACCAAGAGGGAATTTTTTTTCATGCTATGATTTTTTTTGTTTTCCGGAGTATTGTTTATGTTTTCTGTGGTATAGGCATGTTTTTTATGCCTTCTGTAGTGCAATATAGGTGATTAGTAGGTGATTCGCAAAAGAACCGCCTACTAATCACTTGCTTGTTTACTCTATTGTGGCGCCGAGCATGTTGTAGCGCACACCTTCACGGATGATTACCACTTGTCCGTTCTCGAGGCGTTTCTCTGCTTGTCCGTTTGCAACGGTTTGCTCCGATGCTGTGGTTTTGATGGTTGCGGTGGTGTGTGCCGCATTCGATATGTTACCAAGGTCATCCAACGCAAATGCCGAATAGTAATAGATGCCTTCTGCGAGGTTTGTGTCTGTGTAGGTCTCAGCCGTCCCCTCATACACCACACTGCCGTCGGTAATAGAAGCAGGGTAAGCCGTGTTGCTGCGTACGATAACGGTCTTCTCGTAGTCGGCTACAGGTGGAATGACACCCGTCATCTTTACGCTATCGAGCGTGAAACTGCCTGCTGCAGAAGCGTCGCTTACAGAGACTACAAAATACACTGTCGTCACATTCGTACCGTCGAATGTATCGCCTTCCTGATTGTTGTGCCATGTCAGTTTCTTGAAATGGTTGAGGTTGAGCGTCTGCATCGTGTTGTCCGATAGCGGTACATATACATACCACCAGTCAAACCCGTTCTGCTCGATGGTCAGGCGGATTTGATTTCCGCTGCCGTTCCCTTTGAGATTGAAAGTGATGTCGGTCAGTATTTCGGCAGTGTTGGCAGGGGCAAATTTCACGCCTGCATCTTCCCATGCCCCCGAGGTGGTGTAATCCACTTTCAGTCCGTCCTCGGCGGTGGAAATCGTTGCCGTGGCATCATCGCTGCTGGTGTAGGCAGTTGCGCCCGTTGTACCTTGCGCAAGGGTATAGAAAGTGGTGGCTGTATCTACATCGTGTGTCGGGTTCACCCATGTGAGAACAATATCTTGTTGGTTGGTGACGGAAGCAAAGTCGGTGATGTCGCGTGGTGCTTCGGTGTCGGGTACGATAGTCAGCGCGGCAGCGGATATGCTCTGAACACTCTTTGTCGCATTGGCTAAAACAGCACGCAGATAGTATGAGCCGGCTGCCATGGTGCGGATGTTCCAATCGTACGAGAGGGTCGAGAGAGGCAGGTTTTGGGCTATCTCTGTCCATGTGGTTTTGTCTGTGGAGTACTCCAATGTGATCGTTCCCGTGCCATCGGGATCAATAGCCGAGAGGGCAATGGTATAGAGGTCGGTGGCAGTCTCAGCCGTCTCGAGACAGAGTAGCGAGACGGCCATTTGTGCCGCTGCTACCGTCCAACGCGGGTCGCCTATATTGCTTTCATCGGTGGCGTTGCCTTTGAGGGGAGAAGTGGCAAGGAAATTGAAATTACCGTTGGCGGGGTCGATAAACTGCGGGTCTGCATTTGTTACCGCTGTCGGCTCTACATTGCCGGTTGAGCGTGGCGCTTTGGTGTTGTAGTACACGCAGTTGCTTATCGTACCTTTGTAGATAGAGATGCAGTAATCAGCACCGTCAGCACTCGGGTTGGCTACCACGCAGTTGCTGACCACCACTTCATTCTGGTCATTCTCGTTTCGGATTGGACGCGCACCATTGTTATAGAAAGTGCAGTGGTCAATTTCGACATTGGGCACATTCTTTAGATAGATGGTGCCTGCCCCGCTGTTGTTGGTAAAAGTGCAGTTGGTCACCGACACCTTACCGCTGATTGTACCGTACGCATAGATAGCACCTGCTTCGGAAGAAGTGCCGTCGAATACACAATTGTTTACGGTCAGGTTCGTGATAGTCTGTCCGCTGCTCAGATAATATACTCGCCCGGGGCAAGCCGAATGATCAAAAGTACAATCCTCTATGTTCACGGAGAAATTCCCGCCAGTGGTGGTGCGGAGCATATAATCGTTGGCGGCGGTAACATTCAGCCCTTTCAGTACAAACTCCGCATTGGGCTCGATGCGGTATATTTTCAGGTTGGGTTTTGCTCCCGCTGCGGCTTGAATGGTGAGTGCTTTTCCCACCTGGATCGAAGCCGACTGCTCGTAATCGCCCGTGGTCAGTTCGATAACATCGCCTGCGACGGCATTGTTTATGGCATCGTTGATATTGTCGCCTGGGTTGAGTGTTACCACGGCAGCATGGGCAGAGAGTGCCACGAGGCAGGTTGCAACAAAGAAGGAAGGTTTTTTCATAATGATTTTGTTTTTAGATTCGCCGGGCGAATGGTTTTCGGTTCGCAATGCGAATGGTGATGTGTAGGATTTGTTTTATCGTCTATTTCTATCGTCTATTTCTAGAGTTTGTTTTTAGGGGTTGTTTTTAGGTTTTGTTTTTTAGAGTTCCAATGTGTAAGGTTGTGATTTTTTCACAACAAAGTTACGCCTTTTCTTTTTCCTGTTGTAGCAACAAAACATGCTCAATAACATAAAAATGTAGTAATACATTGTATCTTACAGATAATCAATGTATTACTACATTCATATAATAGAAATATGTCCTTTGAAATGTTACGAAATCAAACGATAGAGATGTTACGATAGAATCGTCTTATTTCGGTACGGGTATCACCATATTAGAACCACGGCTTGGCCTTTCTTCCCGTTAGTCAATTCTACTTCGGCGATGGTAATGCCGCTGTTGGCCTCGATGGTGCATACCGGAGTGCTGCTGTTGGGCTTATAGGTCTGCTGCAGTTGTCCTACGGTATCATAGAGCCGTACGGCTCGGATGGCGCTTGCAGCCACGACGCTGATCCGTTGCGGTGCGCTGCAGAATACCTTGATGCCGCAGTTCTGCCCGCTTGTTGTCCTATCTTGCACTGCTCCATTGTCCGTCGGAGTGTCATCGTTCCCTGTAGTATCCTTCTGTATATAGTAGCGTAGTTCGTGGTTGGCGGGTAGAGCCACCTGCACGCAGGTACCGTTCATGATGCGCTGACGGCTTCCGTCAACAGCATCATACAGGTAGCATTCCTCGCTCCAGTTGTCTGACAGCTCAAAGGCCAAGCAGATGCTGTCGTAGCGCACGGCTGTCTGTCCGCTGGCATTCCCTTGCACTTGGTTTTCTACGGTCTTGTATTGGCTGCCTGCGGTCTTGTATTGGTTTTCTGTGGTGTTGGTTGGGTTGCCTTCGGTGTTGGTTGGGCTTCCTGTCTTGTAGCGAAGTTTGTCGCTCGCCAGCAGGCCGAGGGGAATAATGCCCAGGTCTTGGCGAATGTCGGCCATCAAAGCGGCATCGTCGGCTAAGGTATAGAGGTTCAACGGCGATGGAGCGGAGTAACTATTGGTGTTGCCCGCCTCAATGCCGGAACTGATAAAGGGGACATCCTCGCCGGCTTCGTACCGGTTGTTGGCAAATTCAACCAACGCCACATCGGCACAAGCCCAAGCATAAGGAGTAGTGCTGCCATCCTCTCGGGGCGTATAGGCTGTGATATGCATAACCTCGTTGCGGAGGTAGTGCCCATTATCGGAGTTGGTTCGGGAGTCCTTCGGGATTTTAGGAAATTTTTGGGTAGCAGTTGGGGTGGTTTGAGTGGAATTTTTGGATGTATTATTAGATGTATTGTTAGATGTATTATCGGATGAATTATTGGTGTAAGATGCTAGTTGGGTGCTCTTGACGACGACTTGCAAGGAAGTTGCTTCGACCCTGCTTCGGAGAAGGACGGATTGCATGGGGGCAATGAAGCGGTCGGAATACTGCGTCATGGTGGCCGTCGTGCGGGTTACCCAGGTACCGCCCTCCATATACTGGAAACTCGGCTCGATGACGGCTGCGTTGTCGGCACAGAACTGTACCATATCGATATATGCCATCGTGGGGTTGCCGAACAAGAAGTAGGCACTGCTCGTCGCATTGCTGAGCGTGAGCGTCATGTCGCCGTTGGCATCGGGCGAGAACGCAAAGCGGTGGCTGTTGGTGCGAGCCAGGCTGACCGATTGGCTGCTCTGCGTGCCGTCGCTATTCCAATAGTAGTAGCGGGTATCGCTTTTGGGCAAGCGAATGGTGGCCTCAGCGTTGCTGTCGGTGTTGGGCCCTAATACTTTCAATTCCAGTCCACTGCCCGCTGCGATGGGATTGTCCAACGCATTGGACTGCACAAAGGACAGCGAGTTGGTTATATAACTGCTCGTGGAGGTGCTGCCGCCTTCGTGGACGGTCGGCACGCTCTCGTTGTAGAAAGTGGAGTAGCAGGCGTAGGCTGCCGTCTGGTAGCGAGTACCGGAGAACGGGCTGACCTCGAAAGGCAGGTCGGTTTCGATGCTTGTGCCCGTGCGGTAGTCGCCCGTATGCGGAATAAACAGGTCACCGGAATAGACGCCTTGCAGCGGGGCGGACATGGTGTACCACCCGCCACGGGCAATACTCATATCCACAAACGCCTCGTCGTACGAAAGAAGGTACTGGTTGAGCAGGGCGGTGTGCTTGCGGAATTGCACCTTGCGGCAACTTACCGAGGTGTAGTGCGCATCCATCGGGTAGAGGTTCTCCTCGATGAGGTACGGATTGAGTTCCTTATTGCTCAGTTCCGGGATGATGACCATCGTTTCGGGCAGCGGGGCATAGCCGAACGACTGCGTGACACCGTCTATCACGGCACGCCAGTTGCGGTCGTCGCCCCAGTTGTTGTCCACCGTGGGTGTCCAAATCATGGTATCGGGCACCACCACTACGGTGAAATAGACATCGCCTATCGGGCAACCGGTTTCGATTTGCTTGTTATAGTCGGTGGACAGCATCGAGAGACGCATGGTGTATTGATAGCCCGCTCGCATAGTATCGGTGTTGGCAAACTGGAAGCCCGGCTTGCCCGTGCCCCATATTTGGTCGTTGGGGTAGAGCGTCTTGTCGCCGTTGTGGCGGTTCTGCAGATAGGCCACATGGGCGGCATCGACGGGGGTGAAGGTAATCCAGTCGCCGGGCCGGTAGTAGCGGGCAGGGTCGTTGTTGACATCCTGATAGATGACATCCTGCGTATAGCGCATGCTGAATTGTGTGACGGGTAGCGAGGCGGCCAGTTTGGCGGCAATGACGGGGTCGGTGGAACGGATGACTTGGCAACTGTCCCATCCGAAAATGACGCTGCGGATGTTGCTTACGGGCACGGTGAAAGCGGTATTTACCTTGCTTGCCGAGACGCGCACACGAGGCACGACGCCCTTGTATTCGTCCGGCATCTGCTCGTCGGGGATGGGGCTGACATTGGCTCCGTAGTCGTTTTTCTGCGAGTAAACGCACAGGTAGCTGGCATCGCTACAGCCATCGATGGTCACCTCGTCGCCGTTCATATTGGTGGTCTTGGCAGTGCCGACAATCGGGAAAATCCAGTAACGCACGGTGTCCTGGCTGCCGAGATAGAGGCTGGTGGAGTCCTTCCACAATTCGAGATAGCCCTTCTCGTAGAAATCTTTTACGATTTCGTAGTTTTTCTGCTTGGCAAACTTGTCCGCTTGCAGTTCGCTGAACGAGGTCGCCTTCCAGTTGGGATTAGATTCGATGGGGTTGCGCATATCCAGCACGATGGCATCCTGTATCTCGCCGCGGGTGTAGCCGTATTTGGCATTGAACAAAGAGTCAGCAAGAGTCTTCTCCGCATCGGTCTGCGTGGCGTTGCGATAGATGTCGTCGAACGAGTAACCGAGCAACCAGTCGGCCTTGGCACGAGCCTCTAAGGCGTGGCTGGTGCCGTCGGGCAACTCCTCCTGACTATGTGCGTCGATGGTGACGGGGTAGAGTCCGTTGGCGCAGGCACCTACGGTCGGGCCCGTCTCGCCGTTGAAGGAGAACGAGTTGGAATCGTACATAGACAGCGAGGCACGCATGGCACATTCGGGGTTGGACAAGTCGGCGGTGTCGTTCGCCATACGCAGTTCGTATTGTATGCCCGAGCCGAAGCGGTCTTTCTTCATCAGGTGTCCGATATACAGCACATAATGCTCCATGCCGTTCTCGGTGGTTTTGACATAGCCCTTGTAGGTTACCTCTTGTTCGCCGGTGGTGGACAGTTCCAGTTCCGACTGCATGGCCTTGACCATGTCGCTGACCGATATATATATAAGTGTGCTTTCGTCCTCGCCGATACAATGGGTGTCCCGATAGGTCGGGTCGGAGGTCTGCGACGGGTCGTAGTCGGCCTCGGGGATGCGTATCACGCCGTAGGTAGAGCCGTGGTTGCCGGTGTAGTCGGCGGGGTAGTAGTAGTCTATCGCCATGCCCTTGTCGGTGTTCATGTTGTAGAGTTGGTAGTAGAGATACTTACACTGTTGGTCGGTGGTCAGGTTCTTGTAATCGACACGGGCAATGGTGGCATCGTATTTGTCCGTCACGCAGGTGGTGAGAGCTTGGTAGGCACTCAGCGGCAGTTTGGACGCAAAGAGGCAGATGTCGTCTATCAAGAAGTCGTTGCCCGTGTTGCTCTCGGCAAAGTTATAGACGCAGATACGCGATTCGTCGTAGTCGTGGGCACTCACCACGGGGAAGCAGACTTGCTGCCAACCCTTGCCGGCGGCTATCTTGCCCGCATAGAACACGCCCACATCGTTCCACTCGGTGTCGCCCGTATTGCGGCCTTGTACATTGAATCGGAAGATAGGCGGATAGGCGGCCTCGGTGGCATTGGCGGGGCAGGAGTTGTTGATCCATGCGTAGCAGTAGAGTTGCTGACCGGAACAAATCGTGGCGTTGGTGGTGACGGTTGCCACCAGTCCGGGGTTCTGCTTGCCATCCACATAGAGGCAGTAGCCGTTCTCGGCACCGCCGTGCTGCTCGCCGACTGCCCAGCCTACATTGACACGATTGATGAGCGCGTACTCGCCGTAGAAGACGAAATCGTTGCTCACCGATTGGCGGTTGGGCGCTTGCGAGGCACTATTGGGGTAGAAAAATCCGTAGGTACTCTCCTCCCACGGCAGGTGGGTGCTGTAGTAGGTGGTGGCTTTTGTGCCGGGCTTGCTGCCGAAATTGAAGTCCTGCTTCTTGAGCATCAAGTAGTATTTGTTGATGTAGTCGTCGGTGACAAGTGCCGTGGTCGAGGGACCGTAGGTGGTCGGTGCGACATATTCCACCTCGAATCGGGCCACAATCAGGTCTTGTCCCGTTTGGTTCTGTGCGGCAGGGATACGCAGTTCGTATAGGTCGGTTCCCGTGCGGGTGGAGGACACCTTCAGGTACTGATTCGTATAGACGGGGTTGCCCATGCGAGTCCCGTTTTTGTACCATACGCCGGTGGCATCCACGCCCAATTGGGTCAGCGTGCCGTTGGCTGCGTAGTAGAAATAGCAGCGGTCGGAGGTGTTGCCGTAGTTGTTGGGTGTGAAGCGGGTGGTCAGCAGCACATCGATACCCATTGGCGCAATATAATGGTAACTTTCGTAGGGCGTGACGGTGGCTTGTGCCAGCGCATTGGCTATCTCGGTGGCAGGGCGCAGGTGGAAAATCTGTCGATAACTCAGCGTCGGCTCTTGCACCGAGGTTGAGGTAATGACATAGTCGGTGTAGGCGCTCACATCGCAGGCAATGTCACGGCTCTGACCGTCGTTCCAGCCCCGCACGACGGCGGACTGGTTGTTGGTGTAGGTCGTGGCGGCTTGGTTGAGCGTATTATTCAACCCACCGGCGTAGGTGGCGTAGAGGCCGTGCGAAGTGGCGCCGTCCTCGTTGATACTCGTGAAATCGCTGTTGTTTCGACCGTTGTAGGTCTGTGGCTTCTTGACCCAGAAATAGGCATTGTCCGTTCCGTCGGCGGCATAGCGTGGGTCTTTGCCGCTGGCATAGTCGTACCAGCGCATATAGCCCTTGAAGGCGGTCTCGTTGGGCGTGAGTGTGATTTGCTCGCCGGCGGTGTAGTAAATGGTCGATTCTATCTCGTGCACTTCTTGCCGTCCGTTCTCGTCCAGTTTGGTGTTGCCGACGCCTTTGTACGAAATAAATTTGATAGTTCCCTCGGCGTTGGCGCTTCGCTGACGGATGGTGTTTTGCCGTGCCAGTGAGGCGTTGCCCAATCGGAAACTGCTGATGAGCAATGCATCGCGTGTGGTGGCCATGCTGTTCAGCGTCACGCTGATGGTGAGGGTGTTCTGTGTGTTATCTACTGCCGTCACGCTCGCCCAAGTGCAGGTGTTCAGGTCCTCGTCTGTGATACGGAAGGTGCAGGCGTCTAGATCTGCCAAGGTGAGTGCGGTCTCGATGATACCGCCCTCGGCGATTTGGTCGTCGGCGTCGTACAGCGCCTCGCCGTTGCGGTGCGTGAGCGACAGACTGAATTGGTTGGAGGCAGCGGGCGAGTCGAAGATGTAGTAGGCGGGCGTAATGGATGCGTCCAGTTCATCGACGTTGCGGTGGTGGTAGGCTTTTCGGCTCATGATGGCACGCCCTTGTCCGAGCAGCGTCCCTTGTGCGTCGGTCACCTCGCAGACGATGTCGTCCACATAGTTGCTCTGCGTCGGTTTGCCGTATAGTGTGCTTACGATGTTCAGTGGGCTTTGGCCGACAGGGGCTACCTCCGTGGTCCATGTCTGCCCGCTAATGGTTGCCTGGCTGAGGCGCATCATGGTGCGTGCGCTCTCGGTGTAGCCGGCGGTGTTCGACAACGAGTTGTCTATGTTGGCGGCCGTCAGGTTCGAGTTGCGTTCAGTCTTGTCCGTGCCGTTGCTGGCCCAGTAGAGGGCGATTTGTATGCCTTGTGCGGTCAGTGCCTGCGGGTCGGTGGTGGTGGCGCTGCTTTCGACGATACGCTTGTCGTTCAGCCCCGATAGGTCGTAGATATACGATTCGCGGGTCAGCGCAACGCTGAAGGTGACGGTGCTTTTCTGTGCGGTGGCGGCTGTGGCGTCGGCTGCATAGTCAAACACTTTGCTGTCGGGTGTGGCGACGATGTCGGCGGTGGCTGATTGGGTCTTTGTCCAGTGGGTATAGTCGAAACTCGATGCCGTGCCGGTGCTGAATTGGTACGAAGTGGTTGTTGTGGTGTAGGTGTAGTAGGTCGTGCGCCCGGCGTACCGATAGGTTGTGGTCGTGCTGTTGGCAGCCTCCGTGCAGGCGAAATAGTATTTCGTTCCGTTGCTCTCTATGGTTGGTGTGCAGTAGGCGTGTCCGTCTTGTGTGTAGTCAAACGGATTGGCGGCGGGGGTCTCTGTACCAAACGGCTTGGCTTGGCTCTCTTGCGACACGGTCGAGAGCGTGATTTCCCCGTTCGTCAGCGTCCATGTCAGCCAATGCCCGGTGGCAAGGTTTTGGTATCGGTAGTAGGTGCCTGTGGTGTTGGTGGCTTTCACGGCCTTCCAGAGTCCGCTTTTGTCGCTGACGGCCTCGCCTTGTGCCGTAATGCTGTTGCCGTTCTCCACGAGTGCCACCCATGTCGTGTCGTAGGTGGTGTAGGTGTAATAATAATTGTAGTTGTTGCGGCCTCCTCCCCAGCCGCCCGTGTTCGCCCGCTCGTAGGAGTATCTCCCGCCTGTGGGGGTCTGTGCTTGGGTGTTGTATTCGTCTTGGCTCAGTTGTTTCTTGACGGTCGTGGTGGCCACTTGCGGATAGCGTATCGACAGCGTGTCGCCCGCCATGTCGGCAGCGGCCAATGCCGTCCAAGTGTTCAGCAACAGAAAAAGCCCCACAAAAAGGCTATGCGTATGGAAAGGGAGTATTGTTTGTTTCATGTTCGTGTCGCTTGATTTATTGGTGGGTTTTATGCATTCGTTTCCGTTTGATGGCGAGGTAGGCCAAGGCGCAAATCAGCAGTGGCGCAATGGCGTCGCCTATCGGCACCAGTTGTCCGATGGGGGGATAGTCGTCGCCACCTCGGTCTTCGTCTTCGCTGCCGAAGGAGGTGGTCAGTGTATAGTGGAAAATCGTTTGTTGTTCTTGGAGATAGGTGTCGGCGGATACAAATCCGTTGGTGTAGATGGTTCCTGAGTGCCCGTATCGGCTGCCTGAGGCGATGTGGTTCCCGCTCGTAGAGCTCATATTTTCTACAACGGGGTTGGTGTGTCCCGTTGCGGAGAAGGGGTTCAGCATTAGCGAACTGCCCGTATTTTTACCCATCAAAGCGTTTGACATTGTTTTCGTTTTTAATACCAGCCCAAGGTATTGGTTGCCCAAATACAGTTAGCAGTGACGTTTTTACGCCCGATTTAGCCCGCCAGTTGGTTTTGACCTTAGCCTTCCCGTATTTTTTTGTAGTTGGTGGAGGGTCGGCTGTTGTTCCGGTTGCTGTCTTCGACTAAAAACTAATACAAATGTGCCTTAAAAAGAATTTTCACTTACGCCAAATTGGATGAGAGAGGGTGCAGACCACTTTGTCAGAATAGTAGGATGCGAACATCTTTGTCGGGTTCGACGGATGCGAACATCTCTATCGTAGTAGTGTGTGTTAGAACACCCTTTTTGGCTTTTGGATAGAACTATCCCATAGAAAACGCGACAAAATTACTTTTTTTTGTTCAAATGCAAGTTGCATTTCGACAAAAAGATTTTTTTTTGTTTATATTTTCTTTTTCTGTGTTGAACCTTGCTGTTTGTGGCTGTTTTTCGTAAAAATTGTACTATATTTGCACCGTTAAAGCTATGGAATAGTACGCATTTTTTAGAAATAATTGCTCTTTATTTCGCAGATTTTTCTGATTTCGGTATCATTTTTGGAGTAATTTTGTCCTATAGCGTGCTGAATTGTATAAGGTCACAGTTTGTTTTTTGAAGAATAACGGTGAGGCGATGGTCATTTGTAACCTGCAAATTGACCCACAACCGAACTGAATTGTGGAGTATCAGCAAACTAAAACAAACATTTTATTTGTAGTATGGCAGTTTATAATCATCAGGTTTCGGAGGAGCAAGTGGCAGCGTTCCGTGTGCAACTTGCCGATATAGTTGAGAAAACCCGAATGTACACTGAAGAAACAATTTCTCGCGACTCCGTGAGTCGTCTTATGTTGCTCAATCGCACCTATTTCTCCACTCTTTTGCAACTTGCCACGGGCATGAGTTTCCGTGCTTATATCAACGACCTGCGTATGCGTTATACGGTGGAGTTGATGGCAGACCCCAAGATGTCGCTCAACGACATTCCTTGTATCGTGGGCTATAAGAACAAGACCACCTACTATCGTGTCTTCGACCAGGCCTACGGTTGCTTGCCGCGCGAGTATCGCCTTGCCCATTTCCCCGAGGCGTGCGCCGAAGCAGGGGCAGTTGCGAATGATGAATTAGAAATTAGGAATGTTGAATTATGAATTAAGGATTTCTCTAATAGAGCCCTTAATTTCATTTCGTTCATGGTTCTGAATGTGATTCGTATTGATAATTATAGGAATATGTTTGCCTATATCAAATAAAAGCCGTACCTTTGCACCCGCAAAAGACGAATAGAGGATGGATTTGACTGCTTGCAACCTCTTAAAAAGAATGCTAAAACCTTGTGCCACAAGACGAAACAGTCCCTTGTGGCTTTTTTTGTATGATGGGCTGAGTAATCTCCACACTTAAATTTCAGAGTAAATTTCCGAGTAATTTCCGGAGTAAATTTCCGAGTTTTCCCGAACCAACTCCGACTTTTCCCCGAACCACTCTCGAATCACCTTCGAGTTTTCAAGGAGTCTCTCTCGCCCCTCATCCCTACAAAATCCAAAACAACTTCAATGAATTACCTTTTCACTTCCGAGAGTGTCAGCGAAGGACACCCTGACAAAGTCGCAGATCAGATTAGCGACGCCGTATTGGACAACTTCTTAGCGCAAGATCCCCGCAGTCATGTCGCCTGTGAAACCCTTGTTACCACAGGTCAGGTGGTCGTAGCCGGCGAGGTGACGAGCCGTGGCTATGTCGATATCCAGCAGGTGGTGCGCGATACCATCCGCAAGATAGGCTATACCAAGGCCGAGTACAAGTTCGAGGCGGAGAGTTGTGGCATCCTGACGGCCATCCACGCTCAGTCGGCGGACATCAATATGGGCGTGAGCCGTGCCTCACGCATGGCGCAGGGTGCGGGCGACCAAGGTATGATGTTCGGTTATGCCACCGCAGAGACGGAGAACTATATGCCTCTCACTCTCGATATGGCGCACACGATAGTTTATACCCTTGCGCATATCCGCAAGGAGGGCCAACAGATGACTTACCTGCGTCCCGATACCAAGAGTCAGGTAACCATCGAATATAACGACCGCAACGAGCCTGTTCGTATCGATACCATCGTCATCTCCACCCAACACGACCCGGGCGTGAGCCAGGAGCAGATCCGTCAAGATATGATAGACATCGTTCTTCCCCGTGTGGCGACCCGCGATGCCAAGTATGCCGAGTTGCTGCGTGGCGACTACAAGTTGCTCGTCAACCCAACAGGAAATTTCGAGATAGGCGGTCCTCATGGCGATACCGGACTGACGGGGCGCAAAATCATTGTCGATACCTACGGAGGCCGTGGTGCACACGGCGGAGGTGCTTTCTCGGGCAAGGATCCCTCGAAGGTAGACCGTTCGGCAGCCTATGCGGCACGCTGGATTGCCAAGAATATGGTGGCAGCAGGCGTGGCTCGTGAGATGTTGGTGCAGGTTAGTTACGCCATCGGTGTGGCGAAGCCCGTCAGCCTCTTTGTCGATACCTACGGTACGGCTCGTGCAGGTATCAAGGACGCTGATATTGTGCGTGTTATCAACCGCTTGTTCGATCTTCGCCCGGCGGCTATTGCTCGTGATCTGAAACTCTGCGAGCCTATCTACGAGGAGACGGCACGCTATGGCCATGTAGGTCGTACACCGGAGGTAGTGGAGAAAACCTTTGTCGGCGAGAACGGCAAGACTTTCACCAAGCAGATAGAGCTCTTCACATGGGAGAAACTCAACCGTGTGGATGATATACGGAAGGCCTTTGGTATATAATTTGATAGTTGAGGGTTGAGCGCACAACGCTAATCTCTCAACTCTCAACAAAAATATAGTACATTGAAAACAAAACAATCTATTCTCGTTTCCGTCATCGCTCTTGTGGCGATAGCGCTTGACCAAGCCCTGAAAGTGTATATCAAGACGCATTTTGCGTTGGGCGAGGCGCATGAAATCACTTCGTGGTTTTGGTTGTGCTTTGTCGAGAACAACGGCATGGCGTTTGGTATCGAGTGGTTCTCCAAACTGCTCTTGACCGTATTCCGCATCGTTGTGGTAGGCTTGCTTTGTTGGTATATTCATGTCTTGATCCACAAGCACCAACCCCGCACGGGCTATCTTGCTACCTTGTCGCTCATCGTGGCGGGTGCATTGGGCAATATCATCGACTGCGTGGCGTACGGCAAAATCTGGGGCTATGCCGATTGGATGTATGGGCGAGTGGTCGATATGCTCTATTTTCCGCTCATCCGCAATGCGGCGGGCGAGGTGGTGTTCTTCCGCCCGGTGTTCAATCTGGCCGATTCGTGTATCACCTGTGCGGTTATCATCATCCTGCTGTTCTACCGTAAGGATTTGAACGACACGCTTTCTCCTTCGCACCCTAAGGCGCCGAAGGAAGAAGAGTAATAGTATTCCCTGTATGCGAAATAAATCGTTCCTGTTTCTGTTCGTTCTTTGCTTGGCGGTGCTTACGGGTTGCCGTCCGCGCGGGATTCTCTCGTCACGCCAGATGCGCAGTGTGCTGTACGACTTGCATCGCACGGATGCTATCTTGCAGGCGGCAGGCTATAACTATGGGCACGATGAGGATGTGGCGAAGTACTACCAAGCGGTGATGGACAAGCACGGTGTGACGCAGGCCGAGTTCGACAGTTCGCTGGTGTGGTATACCAACAATCCACAGTTGTTTGACAAAATTTACCCCCCTGTGGTCAAGAAGTTGGAGAAGGACCGTGATGCATGGCAGGCGCAACACGATGAGACGCAGCGTCTTATCGGCCTTGAGTTGCAGGACAAGTGGAATCGCAAGGCTCAGGCAGCATCCGATTCGTTGCCGCTGAGGTCTGTTGAGGAAGTATTCTATGAGAATCAATATGGTTTGCCGGTACGGTATTTCTTGGATAGCATCCGTCCCCCATTCTCGCCCGACACAACGCAGTTTCTTGTTCCATATACTATAGATAGTGCAAAAGTAGTAAGTGCTCTCGACTAAAATCTATCTTTTCTAGTGCTTCTAGAATCTCTAGATTAACTAGTTTCACTAGATTATATAGCCATGTCCCCTAGTCCTTCTAGCGCGTCTAGTTCTCCTAGTTCTCCTAGCGCGTCTATCCCTTACAAAAAAAACTCGGTTATCCCCATTGGGAACAACCGAGTTTTCTTTTGTATATAGTGCAAATTACTTGCAGTCCGATTGGCTCTTGCTGCTCTTGCTGTAGGTCGTCTTAACGTCCTTGTAACCGATTTTCTCAAAAGCAGCCTCTTTTTGCTCGATCATAGCGTCCAACTCGTTGGAGGTGCACCAGATGTTGTAATTGGTGGTCAGTGATTGTCCTGCAAGAGTGTAGGTAGTAGTTACTTCGTAGCAGTAGTTGGTGTCACCGCAAGAGGTGAGCGAGAGAGCTGTTGCCATAACAACAGCGCATGCAATAGCAAATTTTTTCATAAAGTATTATAATGTTTTTTGTTAAAAGTGACAATTGTTGGCTCAAAAGCGACCGCAAAGGTACTCACTTTGTGCCAATTATGCAAATGTTATTGTATAAATATACAAATTTTATTTTTGCCTTTACTAAGGGTTCCCAAGTTTTTTTTGGGGGGCTTATTTGTCTTTTTGGGGGAGAACTTTTTTTGAGGGGGAAACTTATTTGTTTTTTGAAGGGAGAACTTATTGTGCAGATAATCAAATTTTATTTTTGCCCCGACCGGTCCCTAAAACTCTCCCTAATACCATCCCTAAAACACTCCTTAATACCCTTCCGCATCCTTGTCCTATCCCCGGTTTTTCTCTTTCTTTTTTCGTCCGAATGCCGTTAAAATAACGGAAATTTTGTTATATCGGAAATTATGTGTATCTTTGCACGCTATTTTTGGAAGGTGTATAGTCCGTGCGTAGTCGGCAAATAGTCAGTGCATAGTTCGTGTGCCTAGTCAGTTTGAAGTTTCGTGTGCAATGCCGAGTTTTCCCGAACCACTCCCGAACCAACTCCGTGTCAACACCCGCAAAACACCCAAGATAGCCCAAACAATCACCCAATAAGGAATATAAATACACAAAGATACTATGGCAAGTTTACAAAAAATCCGTAATCATGGCGCCCTGCTCATCACGATAGTGGGCCTCGCCATGTTAGCCTTTATTATGGGGGACTTCCTCAATTCGGGTAGTTCGTTCTTCAATCGTAGCCGCGAGAATGTCGCATCTATCGAGGGTGAGGATATTCACTACACCGAGTACGAGGCAGCAAAAGACCAATTGACAGATGTCTATAAGATTGAGTTGGGTCGTACCGACTTCGACGAAGAGATGACCAACCAGATTCGCAATCAGGTATGGCAGATGATGTTGCTCGATTACACGCTCAAGGCACAAACCGAGAAAATCGGTATGGACATCACATCCGACGAGTTGAGTGAGTTGTGCATCGGTCAGAATCCTCACCAAATTATCCGTAGCCGTCGTGCATTCTACGACGAGAACGGCCAGTTCAACCGCAATGCCTTGATTCAGTTCCTCTCTGCTATTGAACAGGATGCAGACGACTCCGAGCAGGCAGCAGCCCTCAAGCAATACAAGTCGTATTGGTTGTATTGGGAGAATGCTGTTCGTCTGACCTATATGCAGGAGAAATACACCTCGCTGCTTCAGCACCTCGTTCGCGCCAACTCGTTGGACGCTAAGTACGCTTTCGATGCTCGCCAGACCGGCACGAGTGTTGAGTATGTGCTTCAGCCCTACTTCACCGTAGCCGACAGCCTTGTCAAGGTTAGCGACAGCGACATTAAGAAACTCTACAAAGAACATAAGCCGCTCTATAAGCAGACCCCGAACCGTGCGATTGCGTATGTGGCTTTCGATATCGTTCCCTCGGAGCAAGATTTTGCGGACGCCGAGAAGATGATGAAGGATTTGGAGAACGAGTTCAAGACCACCGAGGATGTATCCTTGGTAGTTAATGTTAATTCAGATATTAACTACGACGGCCGTGACTACTCGAAAGAGACCGTTCCGGCTCAGTTCCGTGACTTTGCTTTTGGCAGCAACGCCAAGGAAGGGCAAACGACTGACATCCTCTTCGAGAATAATACCTATGCTATGGCTCGTATCATGAAGTGCAGCTATTCTCTGCCTGACTCTGTAGAGTTGAAGGCTATCGCGCCTGCAGGTCAAGAGGATCAGGAGTTGGGTTGGTACACAGCTACCGAACTCCCGCAGAATATCGCTGAGCAGGCTTTTGTCGGCAAGCGTGGCGGTCGTTTCACCATCAAGCAAGGTGCAGGTGAGCAGACTTTCGAAATTATGGACATTTCCCCAGCAACCCCGAAGGTAAAATTGGCCATCCTTCAGCGTGAGGTTACTCCGTCGAACAAGACCTATTCGGCTCTGTATAATAAGGCTAAGCAGTTTGCTACAGCCAACCAGACGGAGGAGACTCTTCGTGCCGCAGCCGGCGAGGCAGGTCTGACGGTTTATCCGCAGTACAACCTGCAGGCTACCACCGAGAATGTGGCTCGCCTCAAGTCGAGCCGTGCTATCGTGCGTTGGGCGTTCGAGGACAAGCGCAAAGAGGGTCAGGTAAGTGACATCTTCGAGTGTGGTGACAAGTTCGTTGTGGCTGTGCTGACCGAGATCAACGATGGTGAATATCGTTCGTTGGAGTCGGTTCGTGCCGAACTCACTATGGAGGCTATCAACAATGCAAAGGCTAAGTATATCAGCGAGAAGTTGGCGGGCGTCAAGTCGTTGGACGAGGCTGCTCGAATCACTGGTACGCAGATTCAGTCGGCCGAGAAGGTAACGCTGGCAGACTATCGTTTTGGCAACGCAGGTGCTGAACCGGCCGTTATCGGTGCTGCTTTGGCTTTGGCGGACAATACGCTGAGTGAGCCGCTGAAGGGCAATATGGGCGTTTATGTCATCAAGACGGGGATTAAGTCCGTTGCTGCCGGTGAGTTCAATGCCGAGCAAGAGAAGCAGACGCTTACGGCTCGCTATGCTTACAGTTTGCCGTACCAAGCCATCTCGTTGATGGAGGAGAAGGCCGATGTTGAGGACAATCGCGCCAACTTCCAATAATATAATTGTATATACTATACATAAGTAGTCTTTTCTATCATTATCCGCCCTGCGCCATTTCGGTGTGGGGCGGATTGTTTTGTGGGTGTAAGCGTATTGGCTAAAATTCTATGGGATGCCTGTCTATCTGTATGTGGTGCTTGTATAGTATTCATTTCGTGTTTTGGCACAAAGTTTGCAATACCGAAAGACAGCGGGGCAGTAGCCGAACAAGCCCCGAAGCAACACCGATTATAAATGAGTGCAGACGGAGTGAGCCAACCATAGCGTCGCCCGTCCACGCACAGCAAAAACATACACCACTATGCAAACCACAGTAGATATTCGGGAACTGCAAGAACGCATCGAGCGTGAGAGTTCCTTTGTTGATGCACTGACCCTCGGAATGAACCAAGTCATCGTGGGTCAGAAGCACTTGGTCGAGAGCCTGCTCATCGGACTTCTGAGCGACGGACATATCCTGCTCGAGGGTGTGCCGGGTTTGGCAAAGACCTTGGCTATCAAGACCTTAGCTGACCTTATCAAGGCCGATTTCTCCCGTATTCAGTTTACGCCCGATTTGCTGCCTGCCGATGTGCTGGGTACGCAAATCTACTCGCAGAAGACCGAGGAGTTCCATATCAAAAAAGGCCCTATCTTTGCGAATTTTGTGTTGGCGGACGAAATCAACCGTGCGCCCGCCAAGGTACAATCTGCCCTGCTCGAGGCTATGCAGGAGCGCCAGATAACCATTGGCGAGGAGACCTTCAAGTTGGGCGACCCGTTCCTCGTGCTGGCAACGCAGAACCCTATCGAGCAGGAGGGTACTTACCCGCTGCCCGAGGCGCAGACCGACCGTTTCATGCTCAAGGTCA
Organism: bacterium; assembly: GCA_963591775.1. Taxonomy (GTDB): domain Bacteria; phylum Bacteroidota; class Bacteroidia; order Bacteroidales; family Paludibacteraceae; genus Colicola. The sequence continues at coordinate 51,535 of CAVATM010000012.1, read as the reverse complement.
TCATCGGCTACCCCAAGAAAGAGGAGGAGCAACAGATCATCCGTCAGAATATCTCGGGCGAGAAAAAGCAGGTGCTGCCTATCCTCTCGACGGAGGACATCAAGAAAGCCCGTGCCGTGGTCAACGAGGTCTATCTCGACGAGAAAATAGAGAAGTATATTGTTGATATTGTGTTCGCTACGCGTAACCCGGAGGAGTATGGGCTGAACGATCTCAAGTCGATGATCAGTTTCGGTGGCTCGCCTCGTGCCAGTATCAACCTCGCGCGTGCGGCGCGTGCGTACGCCTTTATTCATCGCCGCGGCTATGTCATCCCCGAGGATGTGCGTGCCGTCAGCTACGATGTGCTGCGCCACCGTATCGGCCTGACCTACGAGGCAGAGGCCAACAACATCACCACCGAGGATGTGATTACCGAGGTGTTGAATGCCGTGCAAGTGCCTTAATCGGTTGAGAGTTGAGTGCAGTTTTCGAGTTAATAGTTTATGGCAATGACTTCAGAAGAATTATTACAGCGAGTACGCAAGATAGAGATTAAGACCCACAGCCTTAGTCGCAACATCTTTGCGGGCGAGTACCATTCTCAGTTCAAGGGGCGTGGTATGGCGTTCTCTGAGGTGCGTGAATACCAGCCGGGCGACGATGTGCGCTCCATCGATTGGAATGTGACGGCACGCCTTAACAAACCATATATCAAGGTATTCGAGGAGGAGCGGGAGTTGACGGTGATGCTGCTGGTGGATGTCAGCGGCAGCCGCAATTTTGGTACGCAGACACAGACCAAGCGCGATATGATGGCGGAGGTGGCGGCAACGCTGGCGTTTTCTACCATCGAGAACAACGACAAGGTGGGCGTCATCTTCTTCTCCGACAAGATAGAGAAGTACATCCCCGCCAAAAAAGGTAAATCGCATGTGCTGCATATCATCCGCGAGTTGCTCTCTTTTGAGCCTACCTCTACGGGTACGGACATCAATGGGGCGCTGCACTACTTCGCCAATGCGCAGAAGCGACGCTGCACGGCGTTCCTTATCAGCGACTGCCAAGACCCTGCGTTTGCCGCCCAGCCCGACAAGAAGATAGGTGCAACGCCTATCGTTATCGCTTCGCATAAGCACGACCTGAGCGTGATACAGATATACGACCATCGTGATGCTGAGTTACCCGATATGGGCTTGCTCAAGTTGAAAGATGCGGAGACGGGCGAGCGTATATGGGTCGATACTGCAGTGCGTAGCGTGCGGGACAATTACGCCGCTGCATGGCGCACCCAGCAGGACAACTTGCAGACACTTTACGCCAAGACGGGTATCAACTCAATAGCCATTCGCACCGACGAGGACTATGTGCGTGCGTTGATGTGGTTGTTCAAGACTGCCAACTAACCCCGCAGTCCCATCTAGCACCTCTAGAATAACTAGAACTTCTAGCACCTCTAGCCCCCCACTACCTCTCATTCCTAATTCGTAATTCCTAAAATAGAAGAAATGTTTTTCTTACTGGCAATAGTAGTTTCTGCCGCCATCGATTCGACGACGCTGTTTATCGGCGACCAGACCGACTTGCACCTCACCGCCACGCTCGGCGCGGGGGAACAAGTGGAGTGGCCGCAGTATGGCGAGACGCTGATCCCGGAGATAGAGATTGTTCGCCGCACACCGGTGGATACGGCTACGCTCAGCGATGGGCGGGTGCAGATGAGCCAATCGCTGACGCTCACTTCGTTCAAGGACTCGCTCTTCTATATCGCCCCGCAGGCATTTGTGGCGGACGGTGATACGGTGTGGTCAGAGCCCTTGTCGCTCAATGTGGTGCAGCCTTTTGAGGTTGATACGGCGTTGGCGATAACGGACATCAAGGATATACAGAAAGCCCCGATTTGGTGGTGGGGTATCTTCCGTTGGGTGTTGTTGGGTTTGGGTATCGCCCTGCTTGGCGTCGGAATTTACTTCTTGGTGCGCTATATTTTGCGCCACCGAAAAGGCTATATTCCCGAAGCAGCCCCGAAGCAACTCCGTCCCGCAGAGGAGGTTGCCCTTGAGAAACTGAATGAAATCAAAGCCGAGAAGATATGGCAAGATGGTAAGGTCAAGGAGTATCACACCGAGTTGACCGATGTCATCCGCGAGTATATCTCCCGTCGCTACGAGGTGTCTAGCACAGAAAAGACGAGCGATGAAACACTCTCTGCTCTCAAACCGCTGATGAAGGATCAAAAAGACCTTTTCGAGCGCTTGCGTCAGATGTTGTCGCTCGCCGACTTGGTCAAGTTCGCCAAGTGGACTGCCACGCCCGATGAGAACGAGAACGCCCTGCGCACCGCCTACGATTTCGTTGAGGAGACCACTCCGCAGCCCGCAGCCGACGCCACTAACGCTACCAACGCCGAAGTATCCCCGAAGAAAGCCGAAGCTGCCAATATGGGCCCCAAAGACACTACCTCGACTACCGCCGAGAAAACTCCTAATAACGCATAACTATGACTTTTGCGAGTCCTGCATATTTATTTCTATTGCTGCTGCTTGTGCCTATCGTAGGTTGGTATATCTACGAGTTGCACAAGTCCGATGCCAGCCTCCAGATAGCCAACGGAGCCACTCTCCACCGGCAACCCAAGTCGGCGCGTGTCTATATGCTCCATCTTCCGTTTGTGTTGCGTGTGGCGGCTATCACACTGCTTTCTGTCGCCTTGGCACGCCCGCAACTGACCAACCGTTGGTCGTCGGAATCCACCGAGGGCATTGACATCATGATGGCGCTTGATATATCGGGCACCATGCAGGCGGAGGACTTGAAGCCCAACCGCCTCGAGGCAGCCAAACAGGTGGCGTCTGACTTTGTCATCGCCCGCCCCAACGACCAGATCGGTCTTGTGGTCTTCGCCGGCGAGAGTTTCACGCAGTGCCCGCTGACCACTGACCACGCCGTGCTGATTAACCTCTTCCAGTCCGTCAAGTTCGGAATGATAGAGGACGGAACAGCCATCGGTTTGGGCTTGGCAAACGCCGTGAACCGTATGAAAGACTCCGCCACCAAGTCCAAGGTGATTATTCTCTTGACAGACGGCTCCAACAACCGTGGTGACATCGACCCGCAGACAGCGGCAGAAATAGCCAAAACCTACGGCATCCGAGTCTATGCCATCGGTGTTGGTTCGCACGGACAGGCGCGTGTGCCGGTGCAGACCCCTGTGGGCGTGCAGTACATGATGATGGATAGCGAATTCGACGAATCGACTCTGCAGCGCATTGCCTCTACTACGGGCGGGCAGTATTTTCGTGCCACGGACAACTCCAGCCTGAAGTCTATTTACGAGCAGATTGACCAACTCGAGAAGACCAAACTGCGTGTGCGTGAATACTCCAAGCATACCGACATTTTTGCGCCCTTCCTGGTGTCGGCGCTGCTGTGCCTGCTGCTGGAAATTCTCCTTCGCTACTTTGTCCTCCGCACGGTGACAAACTAATGGGTGCTAGATTTTCTAGAAATACTAGAACTCCTAGATTCCCATTCCTAATTTCTAATTCGTAATTCATAATTAGCACAGATGTTTCGTTTTGCAAATATAGATATGCTTTGGCTGCTGCTGGCAGTGCCGGTGCTGATAGGTGCGTTTGTTGCCTATACCCGCCGCAAGCGTCGTCAGTTGCGTGCCTTTGGCGACCCGGAGTTGGTGGCAGAACTCATGCCCAACGCCTCTCGTGTGCGTCCTGCGGTCAAGTTTTCGATACTGATGTTGGCGCTTGTGTTGCTTATTTTTGCAGCGGCTCGTCCGCAGTACGGGCAGCGTGAGAAAACCGTCAAGCGACATGGCATCGAGGCGATGATAGCCCTCGATATTTCCAACTCTATGTTGGCGGAGGATGTTGCTCCGAGCCGTCTCGACAAGTCCAAGCAGATGTTGGGCAAACTCATCGATCAGATGGTGGACGATAAGGTCGGTCTGGTGGTTTTTGCGGGCGAGGCATACACCCAGTTGCCTATCACTTGCGACTATGTGTCCGCCAAGATGTTCCTCAATACTATCGATCCTTCCCTTATCAAGACCCAAGGTACTGCCATAGGTGCCGCATTGACCACCGCTATCCGTTCGTTCGGTAGCGAGGAGTCGGGTGCGAGCCGTGCCATCGTGCTGATTACCGATGGCGAGAACCACGAGGACGATGCCGTAGCCGTCGCCACGCGTGCCAAGGAGTTGGGTATCAAAATTATCGTAGTCGGCGTTGGCAAGCCCAAGGGCTCGCCCATTCCGCTGCCCGGCACCAACAACTACCGCAAAGATCGTCAAGGCAATGTGGTCGTCAGCCGGCTCAACGAGGACATGTGCCGCGAGATAGCACAGGCGGGCAACGGTATGTATGTGCGTTGCGACAACACCAACACGGCGTTGCGTGCCGTCGAGAAAGAACTCGACCAATTGGCTACCTCCGAGATAGAGACCAAGGTCTATACCGAGTACAACGAGCAGTTCCAGTCTTTTGCGCTGGTGGCGCTGTTGTTGCTGGTGATCGATTTCTTTATCTTCAACCGCAAGAACAAGTCGCTCACCCGTCTGGACATCTTCAACGAGGCGAAGACGAGCGCTAATTGAGAATTATGAATTAAGAATTATGAATTGAGGATGTGGCTATGAAGCGTACGATTCTAATACTCACTTGTGTCATGGGGCTGCTTGCCGGTGCGTATGCGCAGCAAGAAGCACCCGATGTGCGCAAGGGCAACAAACAATACCAAAAGCAGGACTATACCGCCGCCGAGGTGGATTATCGGCGTGGGTTGGAGAAGAACCCGAATTCGTTCGAGGCTCACTACAATCTAGGCAATGCGCTCTTCAAGCAGGACAAGTACCCGGAGGCGCAAGCCGAGTGGCAGAAAGCCGCGCAACTGATTGAGGGTGAGGATAATAAACAGCAGCTGAGCGAGAGTTACCACAATCTGGGTAACGCCTATTTTGCCCAGCAGCAGTACGACAAGGCGGTCGCTGCCTACAAGGAGTCCCTTCGCAACAATCCCAAGGACAACGACACCCGCTACAATCTGGTCAAGGCCATGCAGATGTTGCAACAGCAACAACAGCAGCAGAATCAAGACCAAAACAAAGACCAGAATCAGCAGCAAGACCAGCAGCAACAACAAAATCAAGATCAGCAGAACCAAGATCAAAATAAGGACGAGCAGAATCAAGACCAGAATCAAGACCAGCAGCAACAACAGCAGGAGGAGCAAGATGACTCCAAGATGGACAAGGAAACTGCCGAGCAGATTCTGCAGGCGTTAGAGCAGGACGAGCAGGAGACGCAAGAGAAGATGCAACGCTCGCAGGGGCAGAAGCGCCGTGTAGAGAAAGACTGGTAAGAATGAATAACTTGTAAGTTTGTAAATTGCAACTGAATGTACAAACTTACACATTTACACATAGAAATTCGATGAAGCGTATTACAACGATAGTGAATTTGGTGCTATGCCTTGTGTGCATGGCGAGTAGTGCTGCGTGGGCAGACGATGTGGTATTCCGAGCCTCTGCCCCGTCGCAGGTCATTGTGGGGCGTCCGTTCCAGTTGACCTATTCGGTCAATCAGCGCAGTAAGGATTTGCAGATTGCCGAGATTACCGATTTCGATGTCTTGGCAGGGCCCTACCAGTCCACTTCTTCTTCCACTTCGTTTGTCAACGGTAAGCGAACTTCTTCGTTTCAGCAGACCTATACCTATACGCTCATGGCGCAGCGTGAGGGCACTTTCACCATTGCTCCCGCCAGCATCCGTGTCAGCGGCGATACCTATTCGTCCAACGGTGTGCGTATCACGGTCTTGCCGGAGGATGAGCAGCCGCAGCAGTCCCAACCGTCCGCCGGCCGGTCCGGTGCGCAACAGCAATCGCAACAGCAGGCGAGCAACAGTGGCTCTATCAGCAGCGAGAACCTCTTCATTCGCACCATCGTCAGCAAGACTCGTGTGCATGAGCAGGAGGCGATTCTCTTGAGTTACAAACTCTATTTCGCAGGCGTCGATGTAGCGCAGTTCACCAACAATACCAAAATTCCCGAATTCACGGGCTTCCTCAAGCAAGACCTTGAGCAGGGCGAGATTCAGACCGAGTTGGAGCATTACAATGGCCGCAACTATCAGACGGCGACCCTCTACCGCACGCTGCTCTATCCGCAGCATTCGGGCGATATTCAGATTGACCCTGCCACTTTCGAGGCGGTTTTGCGGGTGCAGACCCGTGCGCAGGTGCGCAGCATTTTCGACGATTTCTTTGGCACCTATACCAATGTCACACGGGCTATCAAGGCGCCGGGGGCTACCATTCATGTCGAGTCCTTGCCGTCGGGTAAGCCCGCAGGCTTTTCGGGTGGAGTGGGGCAGTTCACGCTCTCGCCATCTATCTCGCAGACCGAGGTGGAGACCAACGATGCCGTCACCATTCGCCTCGATATCTCGGGTACGGGCAATATGAAACTGCTCAAGACCCCATCCGTGGATTGGCCGGAGGGCTTCGAACCATACGATCCCAAGGTGACCAACAATTTTAAGACCACCGCAGCGGGCGTCAGCGGCACCAAATCGATTGAGTATCTGGCGATTCCCCGTGCGTCGGGCGACTATACCGTGCCGTCGGTGGCGTTCTCCTATTTTGATACCGAGAGTGATACTTACAAGACCCTTACCACGCCCGAATATACCATTCATGTCAAGAAAGGTGCAGGTGAGGCTGCCGCGCAGGGTAATGCGCCGACCAATTATGTGAACAAGGAGGATATCAAGCAGTTAGGCTCCGATATTCGCTATATCCACACCAACACCTCGTCGCTCACGCCCGCCAAGCCGGCGCTCGTGGCGTATGGCAGCCCGGTTTTCTGGTTGCTCTACTTCGTGCCGTTGGCGATAGCCATTGTGCTATTTATCGTCTTCCGTAAGCAGATTCGCGAGAACGCCGATACCACCCGTGTGCGCTATAAGCGTGCCAACAAGGTGGCGCAGAAACGCCTCCGTGCTGCCGACAAGTTGCTGCAGGAGAACAAGAAAGAGGCGTTCTACGAGGAAATCGAGCGTGCCGCCAAACAGTATCTGAGCGACCGCTTGAGTATTCCGACCGCTGACCTTAATAAAGACAATATCGCTTCTATCTTGCGTGGCAAGGGCGTTGCCGATACGCTTGTCGATGAGGTCATCGAGGTGCTTTCCACGGCGGAGTTTGCCCGCTATGCGCCCTCCACCGACCATGCCATGGCAGACCTCTATAAGGCCACGGCTCAACTCATCGACCATCTGGAGAACGAGAAACTGTAATCTCTCAACGCTTCTTAGCGCTCAACACTCAACACTCAACGCTTAGCGCTTATCACTCAATACTCAACACTCAACCGTATGAAAAAAATACTATATTGCTTGATAGGACTGCTGGCGACCACCCTTGTCGCCGCTCAAGATAATGCATCGTTTGCTGCTTGGCAGGCGGGCAACGAGCAGTATGCGGCGGGCAACTATGCCGACGCCGTTGCTTGTTACGAGAAATCCCTTACCACTGCCGAAGGTGCGCTCAGCAAGGACTATGCCGTGGTCTATTACAACCTGGGCAATGCCTGTTTCAAGCAGGGCGAGTTGGCGCAGTCCATCCTTGCCTACGAGCGTGCGTTGCGTTTGCGTCCCGCCTATTCCGACGCTCGCCACAACCTCGAGTTCGCACAGTCCCGTATCACGGACAATATCGCCGACACGCAGTCGTTCTTTATCGGCAACTGGGCAAAAGCACTCCGCAACAGCCTCACCGAGCAAGTCTGGATGTGGCTCTCTGTTGTGTCGTTTGCAGTCACGCTGATAGGGCTGCTGCTGTTCCTGCTCAATCGCACGGTCTGGTTGCGCAAGACGGCATTCTATACGGCGTGTGTGCTGCTTGTGGTGTCGATAGCGAGCGGGGTCAATGCAGGCTCACTCCACCATCGTGATTCGGTTCGTGCCGAGGCGATTATTACGCAGGGGATTGTCAATGTCAAGTCCTCGCCCGACCGTTCGGGTACCGACCTTTTCACGATCCACGAGGGTACGAAGGTAACCATCGTTGAGACGCTCGGCGAGTGGGGAAATATCCGTGTAGGCAACAACCAAGGCTGGCTCCGCCTATCGAATTTGGAGCGCATATAAGTACAAAAATAATAGCAGTTAGGTTTTTCCTGACTGCTATTTTCGTATCAAATGGTTATCTAATGACTCGTATAGGACTTTTGAGTGATACGCACGCCTATCTTGACCCGCGTGTGTTAGAGCATTTTCGTGATGTGGATGAGATTTGGCATGCGGGCGACATCGGCACGATGGAGGTGCTGCAGTCGCTTCGCGAGTTTAAGCCCACTCGAGCTGTCTTTGGCAATATGGATGGGGGCGATGTGCGTTATTCGCTCAGTGAGTTCTATCGTTTCCGTGTCGAGGATGTGCAGGTCTTGCTGACCCATATCGGTGGTTATCCGGGGCACTACAATCCCTGGCTCCTCCCCATGTTCCAAAAATCCCTTCTCTCCCTCCAATCTCAAGAATCTCTAGATCCCCTAGATCCTCTATCCCCTCTAGATCCTCTAGTCCCCCTAAAAAAACAAGAAACCGGAGCCTCTTTAGCCCCCCACAATCCCCCATTTTCCCGAACCACTCCCGAACCAACTTCCAACTTCTCCCGAACCACTCCCGAACCAACTCCCAATCCGAGTCGTGACCGTATCGATCTATTCGTATGTGGTCATAGTCATATCCTCAAGGTACAGTACGACTCGCACTATCGTTTCCTGATGATGAACCCGGGTGCAGCCGGTACGCAAGGCTGGCAAACGGTGCAGACGCTGTTGCGTTTCGTCATAGACGGCTCTCAAATCCGTGATTTGGAGGTCATCGAGTTGGAGCGCCGCTAGCCTATCTCCCCTTACAGATCATCCAATCTCCCCTCACGGACTAGCCTATCATTCCTCACGGACGAACCTACACTTCCCGAAGCAATCCGATAGCTACCCCGAACCCCTCCTATCGTTATCTCGAACTCATCCTATCCTTTCCTCGATTCTCTACAATACATGTTGCGTTTTTCTACTACAGATGTTGCAAACGGGTTGTTTTCCTGTCCTATAAGTGGCAGTAGACCGCATGGAAAATGCACAAATCGTAATGTTCGAAAGGGAGCAAAACAGGGACTAAACGACTTATTCCTGCCAAATAGCACATCCGGAAGGGGATTGAAATGCGGAATAGGTGTTGTATAACATACAAAGTGCTATTGCGGGAATCACAAAATAGCAGTACCTTTGCACTCGAAATCAAAACAACACAATCTTTTTTGTACCTTAAAAAAACAGACTAATACCTTTGAAAAATAGCCGTCGTGAGACGGCTTTTTTCTTTCTATTCCGTAGCGTAGCGGAGCAATACCAAGTCGTCTCTTCGTGAGACGGCTTTTTTCTTTGTATTACATAGCTATGGTAAAAGTGGACATAGTTGGTGTTTTGAATATAATGCGTGCTATGCCTGTTGGATGCGCCGTAGGATACTTAGAGTGTTAGGAGTAACGGAGTTGCCGGGAGCGAAATTAACAAACCAGTTGATGTCGCCGACAACAATGAGTTTGTGGCGAGCACGGCTAATAGCCACATTAAGCAACTGTTCGCCTTCTTTGCCGTTGTAAATTCTGCCAATGTGAGGACTCTTGTCATTGGTAACATTTCTGCAATCGACAATATCGAATATGATGATGTCGCACTCTGAACCTTGAAATGTATGAACAGTACCTATGCGTATCTGGTCATCAAATGCGACAGGATATTTTCGTTCTGCCTTCATAGCACGGAGCATATTGGCTTGCCCTTTGTATGGTGTGATGATACCGATAGAGATGTTGGGGGCGATGGTGTCCTGCAGTTGGTCAAGCAATGAGAGAATTGCCTCTGCGGACGCTACATTCTGTCGTGTGCCACCTTTGGTGTAACGCATTGCGCCGTCTGTAATTGGCATCTGGATGATGACTTTTCCTGCAAATGGTTCGGCATTGATGATGTCGTTGGTTTCGGTTATCGTGGCAACGAGTTGGTCGTCGTAAAAAGTGTGGTTGATGAGTCGGACTATCTTTTCGTGTGAGCGTCGTTGGTTGAGCAAAAGGTGGAGTGCAGGGTGTGAGGTATGGTTAATGTCGATGCCGCATCGTGTGAATATGTTTTGCGTGAGCATTGGGTTAGGCACGAGGGTGATAGGACTGAGTTGCTGAAAATCGCCCACAAGAATGATGCGTTTCTTGATTTTCCCCGCAAGAGCAAGCAGCGATGGAAAGGCAAGCATAGAAGCCTCATCAACAATAAGATTGTCAAAATCGCTGTGATGGATGCGTTCGCTGAGGATGAAATTGGAAATGGTGGAGAATACAACTCGGGAGTTGCTGACAAGATAGTCTGTGTGTTCCTTGAGTTCAGCACGACAGTCTTTTATCTGCGCTTTTAACTCGAGAATACGATCGGCATATTTTTCTTTGTTGCGTAGTGTAAGATTATCGATCTGCTGCTTGAGTTGTTGGATTTGTTTGCGGCACTCATGCGTGGTAGTATCATTGGGAAATAGAAAATCAGTAGCAATGATACGCTCATCGGTGGTGTGTCCGGCACGATAGAAATTGCCAGCAGAAACATGCCATCCATCGTGTTCCATAGCGTCAACCACTTTGTTGACAAGTTGGTCTACTGCGATATTGGATACGCAGCAGACAATGGTGCGTTCTTTCGTGAAGAAGTAGTTGCAGAAGAATGCACGAATGATAGCAGCGAGCGTGTAGGATTTACCTGTACCCGGAGGCCCCCATATAAATGTGATGTCGTGGTCAAAAGCAGCATTGAAGGCACGGAGTTGAGCATCATCAAGCCCGGCTGTCACCGATTCGGCAGCAGGCTTATGGTCGATGGTAGCGAGTTGGTCGGTGGTTTTGTTGAGAAACTTATAGAAAGGCAACTCGCATGCAAGTTTTTGCTGTGAGATACTAGTGATACGATTCTTGAGTCCTGCAAGTATAAAACTCTGATCTACATTGATATAGGTGGAGCCATAGTGCATATAGATACGGTGGGGCGAAGTGAAGTATAGTATACCCTCTGCATAGTCGAACTCGATGACTTCGATAGTGTAATGCTGTCCGTTGTTGACTTGCACTTGCAGTCCCTCACGAAAGTGGGGGTCTGAACTATCGGATACCTGCAAATGTGCGGCATAGATGAAATGGTCGTGGAAAGCGTGTTCATCTAACTCAAGAACACGATAGGACTCTCGGTTCCGAGGATTGCATACCTGCTTCATCTCCTGCTCGACGGCGATTTTTGCTTTGAGGATTGTTATTACATCATCTGGAACTGGTGGTGGTTGGTAGCCTTCAAACCACTCTGGGTAGTTCTCCGCTATAAGTTCATAGTCGAAATCATAGTTGCCCCCTTTGCTGATGAAGTAAATATGGTACATATTGTGTACTTTCGACATAAGCGATTGGCGCTTGTTGGCGTCCTTCTCGCCACCAAAGAGAGAAGTCGCCCATTGTTGATGAGTCTTTACCCCATCGAGATGGTGTTGAGCAGCGTATTTGACGCAATGCTCAAACAGACTGTCAATAGTGTCGTATTGAGGTTGCTTAAGCGTATAGGCTTGGGCAAGTTTCGGGAATGGCATAAGGATAAGATTAAGGTGGTGAATAAAATGAGTCCTATTGATCCCCAAATGATATATCGAATATTCGGGCTAATGGACATTTACAATGTGATACATGAGATACCTTTTGTGAATGTTCCTAACCCTGGTTACAATTTGGACATACTAATTTGTGCAAAGATAGGACTTTTTCCCCGAATAAGCAAGGAAAATTTGTTTTAGAAACTTTAAAAGTAGTTTGGTTTCTATTCCGCAGCGTTGTAATTCCTCTCGTTTTCTCCTCTTGCCTCCCTTACCGTCTGTGTGCCTGTCGGTCATTGAGTATCTCGTCGAAATGGGTGATAGCCCATTGAATGACCGGCTCGCAGACTTCTATGAACGACTGTGCCCTCTCGGTTAGGCGGTAATCCACTCTTGGAGGCACCTCGGCATAGACTGTCCGCACCACAAACCCGTCCTCCTCGAGGTTCCGTAGGGTGGCCGTCAGTACCTTTTGCGAGATGTCCGGCAGTGCTTTTTGTAGGGTGTTGAACCGCATCGCCTCCCCATTATCGGACAGCGTGTGGAGTACGAGCAGCGACCATTTGTCGCCTACTCGTGCCAGTATATTCCGTATCGGACAAGTGGGGAACAACGCATCCTGGATTTCCGTGTTCTGTGGCATAGTCTTTTGTTTTGAGGTATAATTGAGCAAAGCCGACAACCCTAAAATAGGTTTATCGGCTTTCGCACAATAACTATGCCATCTCCCGTCGCCTTCCATACCTTGTCTTTAGCGGTATAGTGCCGCTGCCACCCCTTGTAGATTATCTTCTCCGTCTAGGTTGGGATATGCTTGGCGTACGGCAGCGACAAAAGCATCTGCGCTCGTGCATTCCGTTGCCAATCGTTTGAGTGTCTGCAGGTATGCAATTTTGAATTCCACGGCTTTGCGTTCTGTGGCTCCACCATGTCCGCCGATGAATAGTTCTGCCCCCGATTGCAGCGATTTTTCCGCTTCGGTTATTTCTGCCTCTATCGCAGCTATCGAATTTACTTGTAGCGGACTTATGTGTACCTCAACGGGTGTCCAGTGCGTGTAATATACTTTCCCGCCAATCAGAATACTTGCTGCCGGAAAGTCGCTCGTCGCTCCGTGTTGGAACAGGAACGAAACCCCGGCATATTCTTGTGCTTTGCCAAAAGCCACCTCTTGTGTCTTGCCGGTGGGCAACCCCGTTATGCTGCTGCCCCATACTTCGGCAAAATGTTTCATCATACCTCCGTATATTTCTCCTTTCGTGAACGAGGGCATACCTTCTGCCATAACGATGTCGTGCTGCCCAGTCCCGCCCACATGGTAGTCTGCAATTCGTGCAACGACGGGTTTCTCCAGTTGCCGCATGTAGGCGTTGTATTCGGCGATGTTGTCGAGAAACAGCGGTGCTTCGAGGGCTACTAATCCATCTTTTCCCTCAATGATAAAACTCGCATTTCCCAATGCATCGTTGGTGTAATACACATGGAGTCGGAAGTTGTCGAAATCGTACACCTCCACTTTCCCTTTTGCGGTTGCATTTTCTGTTGGATTCTTTGCTTGTGCCGAAGCACCGAGAGCCACTACGCTCAATAGCGTTACTACAGTCTTTTTCATTTTTTCTTGTATGTTTTGTTGTTTGTGTAAATCCTTCCTTTGTTGTCTGTCGCCCGTCGCCAAGCGTATGTCTTTTGTATGCATACTTTTCTTTTGTCAGATGAACTCTTGCGAAGAGTCCCGCAGCAGTTTATGGTGGAACTATTATTCCTCAAATCCGCTGCAAAGGTACTGCTTCCGACTAAAACATACAAGAACGCACTTGATAATCAGTTAGTTACCTGTCGGTAACTATTGTAGATTATCAATGCTTTATCGCAATCAGAAAAAATGAAAAAAGCGTTGCTCTATTATAGAACAACGCTTTTTGTGAAATTTAGGAGTCCGATTTTCGTGCGAAGATGCACTTTGTCGCACCGCCTAAGGGCGAATTACATATCGTCGTGAGCATGCAATTGTTGAACATACTTCGCATGTGCCATTTTGATACGCTTTACCTCGCTCGGCTTGTCGTATTGTTGGCGACGACGCAGTTCTTTTACAACGCCGGTCTTGTCGAATTTGCGTTTGAATTTCTTAATCGCGCGCTCAATGTTCTCGCCTTCTTTTACTGGTACTACAATCATTGCATACACCTCCTTTTCGATGGAACAGACCTTGCTTTTTACGGCTCGGATAAGTCCCGGATAGCGGCTGTTTATGTCTCCCGCCTGACCTTTTTATGGTTTTTACAATAACAATGCGGAATCTACGTTCCGCATTGCCGTTTTATCAGTACCCAGAGCCGGGGTCGAACCGGCACGGATTGCTCCACTGGTGTTTGAGACCAGCGCGTCTACCGATTCCGCCATCTGGGCAAATGCTTTTCGTCAAAAGCGGGTGCAAAGATACGCTAAAAAAATGGATTACACAAATTTCTTGCTCTTTTTTCGTCAAAAATCTTGCTTAGTCGGTGCAAAAGTACTACTTTTGTTGTCGTATTGGCTCTATGGCAAGCCGAGGCAGCCATTCGTGAGGCGTCTTTGCTTTGTTCCGCCATCTTTTTTGAATACCCCCGCTTTATGAAAATTACGCTCCTTGTGGTTGGCAAGACGACCGATTCTCGTCTGCAATCTCTGATAGACGATTATTGCGCCCGCCTGACACATTATGTCAGTTTCTCGTTGGTCGTCATTCCCGAGTTGAAGAATGCCAAGTCGTTGTCCGAAGCACAGCAGAAGCAACTCGAGGGCGAGCAGATTCTGCGTCTTGCCACTCCCGCCACCGATATGGTCTTGCTCGATGAGCATGGGGTGGAGTATCGTTCTCTCGAGTTTGCCGATTATCTGCAGAAAAAGATGTCTGCCGGCCGTGATGTATGGTTTGTCGTGGGTGGCCCGTATGGATTCTCGCCGGCGGTCTATCAGCGTGCCAATGGCAAAATCTCGCTTAGCCGTATGACGTTCAGCCACCAGATGATTCGTCTTCTGTTTGTCGAGCAAATCTACCGTGCGATGACCATTCTCCGTGGCGAGCCCTACCATCACGAGTAGTCGTGTCCCCAAAAGGTGCTCTCCCGCATCATTTTCGTCATGCGTTTGGGTTATGATTCATTTTATATCTGCGCAGAGGTACAACTTTTATGGAAAAATATGGGCGAATAAACATTTCTTATTCTCCATAGCCAAACAATGGCATAACGGTTATTCCTCTCTGTCCTCTTACCAATTCCGAACCAATCCAACCCCTCCTCCACACAAACGAACTATTACCCCAAACACAATACAGCCCCATTCCTCTTCCGATGAAATGGGGCTGTATTTATCTTGTGGCAATTGCTTTTACTCTCCTCTCTCGAGACGGAGCGTGTGGGTCGGCAGGTCGCATACTTCCGACGGGCCATAGTACTGAATCGGTCCCGGGTAGATGTAGCTTGTGTTGGCGTCTGCCCACTCGGCACGGTGTGCTTTGAAGTACAGATACGGCGCGCCGTTCAGGTCCACCAGTGCTTTTTGAATCACGGGCTTCATCTTGCCGTTGCGTTTCTCCATGTTCATCATCATCGTGATAGGCACACCACCGGCAATCCACTCTTGTGCGGGTTTGGTCAGGTTGCGTACCAGTGCCATGTAGCCGGTCTTGCCTGCTGCAATCAGGTGTACAGCCGTCATACCCAGCGAGTAGCAGTAGTCTGCGTCGAAGTTCGATGGAATTGCGCAGCGTCCCTCGTAGCCGAAGAAGTGGTTCAGCGCCGAGAACTTGCCCTTGTAGGTGCCGTTTGCTTTCAGTTGTGCGAGGCGTTTGCTTACCATTTCGATGAGCAGTTTCTCGGTCTCGATTTGGCTCACCATCACATTTCCGTGCGGGTCGCGGTCGAGTGTCAGCTGGCGTGCGATAGCCTTTGGCAGCGAGCGGTAGAGTTCGCACGACGCAGGCGTCAGCATCGATTTTACATATTCGCGTTTGGCGTCGTCGCCCTCCAGCTGGGTGAACTCCTCGTTCTGTGCCAGCAGGTCGTTCAGTTCCTGAATCAGCACGCGCATAGCGGGGATAAACTCAATCAGTCCTTCGGGGATGAGCACCGTACCGAAGTTGAGCCCGGCGTTGGCACGATCCACCACTACATCTACAATCAGTTCTACGATGTCGTTCAGTGTCAGGCTCTTAGCCTCTACTTCCTCCGAGATAAGGCACACATTCGGTTGGCTCTGCAGGGCGCATTCCAGTGCAATGTGGCTTGCCGAGCGACCCATCAGTCGGATAAAGTGCCAGTATTTCTTGGCGGAGTTAGCGTCGCGTTGGATGTTACCAATCAATTCGCTATATACCTTGCAGGCGGTGTCGAAACCGAACGAGGTCTCAATCATCTCGTTCTTCAAGTCGCCATCGATGGTCTTCGGGCATCCGATTACCTGAATGCCGCATTGCTTCTGCAGGTAGTACTCTGCCAGCACGCAAGCGTTGGTGTTCGAATCGTCGCCACCGATGATGACGATTGCCTTGATATGCAGTTGTTTGCAGATCTCTATACCCTTGTCAAATTGCCACGGCTCCTCGAGTTTGGTACGCCCTGAGCCGATGATGTCGAAACCACCGGTGTTGCGGTAGTCGTCTATCACATCGCCCGTTAGGATGGTATATTTGCCTTCAATCAGTCCGCTCGGTCCGCCCAAGAACCCGTAGAGTTTGTTGTCGGGGTTCAGTGCTTTCAGCCCGTCGTAGATACCGCTGATGACATTGTGTCCGCCGGGGGCTTGTCCGCCCGACAGGATAACACCTACATTGAACGGCTCCTCCACCGAGTTGGTGCCGGTAGTCGGCTCCATGGTGATAACGGGCAGCCCGTATGTATTCGGGAACAATTTCTTAATCTCAGCGTGGTCGGCTACGGATTCTGTTTTCTCGCCTTCGCTTAGGCGTACTGCCCCTTGCAGAGCGACCGGCATTTTTGGCTTGTACGATTGACGTGCAATCTGAAGTGGACTCTTTTGCATTGTCATATTAGTTGTGTTTTAGAGGTTATTTGTATGCTATATTTGTTTTGCGGTGCAAAGTTACGAATAATTAGGCATACATCCTACACCCTCCGTCAAAAAAAATCGAATTGTGCAGTCGGCTTTTCAATCTCAAAAAAGTTCGCTGTGCCGACCTGTTCTGCAGCAGAAATAACACCTGCTGCAAGCCCCCGAGGAAGCCCCGAAGCAAAACGCCCATAGCGTTTTCTCGTCCCCTATCGGGCTTGCCCCACGCGTACAAGCGTTCGCCTTGTTTAGAATTGGAAGTAGATAAACGGCTGCATATCAGCGGCCACGAACTGATAGATCACGAATACAGCAACGATGATACACCCTATGATAGCCCAAAGCGGCAGCGAGGCAAATTGTATCCGATACCATTGCTTCCATTTGGCGGGCAGCCAGTGTATAATCATGCCCAGCACAAACAGTCCCACCACCATCCGATATTCTTGCACGAATTGCGGAATGATGGCAGAGTTCCATGCCCCGCCGATTTGATTGACCATGTTCGTGGCGGTCTCCCACGCCTCTTGATTGGCTGTGGCGGGGTCAAGATTCGACCCGGAGCGGAAGAACAGTCGCGTGAAGGTGATGAAGGTAAAGGTTTGTGCAATGGCCCATGCTCGTCCCAGTCCCGCATTCAGTTGGTTCGCCCATGCGTGGTGGAGCGGTTGGCCTTGCGAGAGCAGGTGGTATATATATCGTATCGCAGTCCCTACCCAGATGATGGCCACCCATACCGCAAACAGTTTGATGGCGGGCAGCGCCAGCCGATAATCCAAGTATATCATCGTGGCGCAGAGTATCGTCATCAGCCCTATGCGCAGGTGCCAGTTCATGATACGCCAGAATTTGTTCGCTATCATGCCCACGCCGTTCAGTCCGCCCCATATCATGAAGTTCCAACTTGCTCCGTGCCATAGTCCGCCCAGCAGCATGGTGATAAACGAGTTGAGGTTGGCGTATAGCAGTTTTCGGTGTTCGGGGCGGAATACAGCCACCAGCAGCACCACCACCGCAATGGTGACAATCACGCCCGTCGCCACCCACGAGCCGGTCAGCACCAGCGCCACCAGTGCAATGAGCGCAATCCAAAAATAGGTGCCAAAGGTGGCGTTTCGGTTGCCGCCTAACGGAATGTACAGATAGGTCTTGAGCCATCGGCTCAGCGAGATATGCCACCGCCGCCAGAATTGTTGCGGATTTTCCGCCTTGTAGGGTGAGTCGAAGTTTTTGGGTAGATAGAATCCCATCAGCATCGCCACGCCTATGGCTATGTCGGTGTAGCCGGAGAAATCGGCATACACTTGCAGCGAGTAGGCAAATAGGGCGAACAGGTTCTCAAATCCGCTGAATAGTAACGGGTTGTCGAATACGCGGTCTATAAAATTCACCGCCAGATAGTCGCTCAGGATGATTTTTTTTGCCAGTCCGTTCAGTATCCAAAACACCGCCATCCCGAACTGACGCCGAACCAAGAAGAACGGTTGATACAGTTGCGGTATGAATTCCTCCGCCCGCACGATAGGGCCTGCCACCAGTTGTGGGAAGAACGATACATAGAATCCGAAGTCCAGCAGTTTCTCCACCGGCCGTATGCGTGTCTTATACACATCCGCTGTGTACGAAATCACCTGAAATATATAGAAACTGATACCCACGGGCAGCACTATCCGATCCACCATAAATCGTCCGTTCTTCGAGAATCCGTTGCCGATGTATGCAAACAGGTCGAACACTTGCAGTTGGCAGCCGAACATATCGTTCAGCATGTTCGTGAAGAAGTACGCATATTTGAAGTAGGCGAGCAGTCCGAGGTCTATGGCCACCGATAGCACGAGCCATACCTTCGCCCTATCTACTTTGGTCTTTTTCCCATCGTTCTTGCATCGATATATCTGTTTGGCTATCAGCCAGTCCGACAGGGTCACGAAGGCCAGTATCAGCAGAAATATACCGCAGGTCTTATAGTAGAAGAACCACGACACAAACATCAGAAATATGTTGCGCAGGTGGAGTCGTCCGTTGCCTCTGTAGCGCGGGAAGGCTTCCATTATCAGCGCAAATACCGCATAGACAATGGCAAAGAACGCCCAGAAGTAGAACTGAGTGAATAGCAGCGGGCTGTTGCTGTCAAAGGCAAATATATGGTGTAGAAATTGCATATTTTTATTCCGTTGCTGCTGCTTGTGCCGAATGAGAATGTTGAATGGTGACAGAATCCGGAGCGGGCGTCTCCGTGTGGGGCAGGCTGTCTGTTGCAGTTGTCGTATGGCTGACGGGTCGTTCCAACAGCCATTCTGCTAATTTTTGCCCCGCTATCTCCGCTCCCTTGCGGGTGAAATGGACGCCGTCCGAGCCGGCCCATCCTCGCCGTTGCCAGTCTATCATACTGTTTCGCCCTCCCATTGCCTTATATAGACTGTAGTACGCTATATGTTCTTTCTCTGCCATCTCTTCGAGCAGCCTATCCATATAGG
Organism: bacterium; assembly: GCA_963591775.1. Lineage (GTDB taxonomy): Bacteria > Bacteroidota > Bacteroidia > Bacteroidales > Paludibacteraceae > Colicola. Next base: position 32,331 of record CAVATM010000012.1, on the reverse strand, counting down.
GCAGCATCGGGTAGGTCATCTGTTCGCCGTCTTGCAGGGTTATCATGTCGCCCGGCCCCACAAACAAGATACTTGCTTGTGGCGCACATTGCCGCACATAGACCACTTGCTGTTCCAGTTGTTTAACAATGCCTCGAATCGTCGAGGGCTGTTCGTTAAAGGGTATCGCGTTCCCTCCGAATTGCAGGATGATGAGCCGTGTATTTGTTTGTCGGTAGAATTCGCTCAGTTGTGCGTGATCTATGCTGCGGAATACCGTCCCTAAGCATCCCCGCATCGGAATGTTATCCACCGTTATCCCATTTTCGTTTTCGAGCGAAATCCCATATACCTGTCCCCGCCCGCTCAACGATAGGGTATAGGTGCTTGTGCTGTCCTGTAGGGCTATTGTTTGGGTGGTTGCCAGCGTGTCGCCCGCCTCGGTCACCATGCGTATATCTCCGTCTGCCCACACCCGTATTTGGTTGAAATAGTTCTCTGTGTGTCGCTCCCGGCTGAGAGGTTCTACATGGAGTGTTACCAGTTCCGATCCTTTCTGTATCGAGTCGTTCAGTATCGCCACTTGCCCCATGGCGCCGTATAGCCCGTCTTGTCGCCGCATGTTTTTCGGTCCATAGACAAGGTTGCGCCGTATGCCCTGTTGGCTGTTTGCCGTCCGCCCGCTTATGGTCAGCGTCTGCCGCAGCGTGCGGGTCGGGATGGTCTGCTGTAGCGGGATCAGCCCCACGCCTCCGCCGCCGTAGCGTTCTTGCAGCGCCCGCCGTATCGATAGCGTCATGCGGTCTTCCTCTATCTGCGAGTCCCCGTAATGCACCACACGCACGGGGTGGGTGCGAGCATGGTCTATGGCGGCATAGAATTTTGCCAGATAGACCCGAGTGTCCTCATGCGAGACTACCGCTGTGTCGGCGAGTAATTCCTCCGCCGCATAGGTAGTAGCATCCGTTGCGGTAGCGGTGGTGTCTGTGGGGGCGATGCTATCAGCCTGCTCTATGGCTTCCGGTTCTTCCAATGTGGCATAGTCCGCCGGCGTGTCGCCTCCGAGCGGTTTTGGGGTCGTTTTTTCCAGGTCTAATACCGACGCCAAGGTGGTCCATCTCAGCGAGAGCGAACCTATCTGTATCGGTTGTTTTGGGAATACCACACACAGCACGCCCAGCAGCGCGATGCACAATCCGAAAAACATGGCAATCCTACGAGGACGCATACCTATCTTTTTTGTTTTTTTGTGGATGAATACCTACATCCGTTGAATACTACCTAAAAATCCGTGACGAATACCTATCGAGAGATACCTTGACGAGTACCTATCGTTGTCTTACAATTCGTATCTATTTATGCCACAGCGCTTTGGTGAATAGCAGCAGCACCGTGAATATCTCCAGACGCCCAATCAGCATCACAAAAGTCATCGTCCATTTGGCTATGGTCGGGAATTGTGCGTAGGTGCCTACGGGGCCAAATTCTCCGATGCTCACGCCCACATTGCCTATCCCCGACACGGCTGTTCCGATTGCTTCGTCAAAGGGTACGCCCGTTGCCGCAAAAATCACCACGGTAACCACTATGATGAGAATGTAGAAGAACATAAATGCCATCACGTTGCTGACGGTTTGTTCCGATACGGTTCGTCCGTTGAATCGCACGGGCACTACGGCGTTCGGGTGAATTCGTCGTTTCAGCTCCACCATGGCGCTTTTGGCAAAAATCCCAATGCGCACCCATTTGATACCTCCCGAAGTACTCCCGGAGGAAGCCCCCGTAAACATCATAAAGAACACCAGCACCCACAGTATCGGTGGCCAACTCATATAGTCGCTGGCCGCAAACCCGGAACTCGTCATTGCCGAGACCACCATAAAGAACCCTTTGCGGAATGCGTGTTCTGCCGCCACAAAGAAGTGCGGCACCGAATCCACCGTCAGTAGCGGCTCGTGGAAAGTATAGTGGAGAAACAAACCTGCCGTCAGCAATACCGTTCCTACCCCCACGGCACCGGCGTACCATTGTGTCTCCTCGTCGTGCAGCAGGCGTGACGGTTTTCCACGGAACGCATAGATCAGTTGCGTGAAGTTGATACCCGAAAGAAACATGAATATCGCTATCGTGTAGTGTATGGCGGCTCCGTCGTTCACCACGCTCAGGTTTCGGGTCGAGAATCCGCCCGTCGAGATGGTCGAAAGCGAGTGGCACACAGCGTCAAATCCCGTCATGCCGAATCCCCAAAGCAGTCCCGTCTCTATGGCGGTCAGGGCGATGTAGGTCATCCACATGTGTTTGGCGGTGTCGGCAATTCGCGGCGACAGTTTCTCGTAACTCACTCCCGTCACTTCGGCGGCGTACAACTGCATACCGCCCAGTCCGAACATCGGCAGTATCGCCACGCTCAGCACGATGATTCCCATGCCGCCTATCCATTGGCTCAGCGCGCGCCATAGCAGGATGCCATGCGTCATTATCTCCACATCGGGAATTACCGTTGCCCCTGTGGTCGTAAATCCCGACATCGTCTCAAACCAGCAGTCCGTCAGCGTCGTTATCGCCCCGCTCAGCCAGTAGGGCAGCATACCGAACACCGAATATACAATCCACACCGTTGCCACGATGAAGTATCCCTCTCGTTCGCTCACGTGCCGTTCTGCTTTTCGCCCGATGGCGTAGGCTATCAGCCCGCCCGCCAGTGTCAGCCCGGTCGAGACGAGGAATGCTCCCGTGTCCGGCTCGTTGTATGCCCACGACGCAAAGGTCGGTACCAACATAAAGAGTGCCTCCAAGCAGAGCAGCACTCCCATGGTCTTGAATACCAGTTTGCGGTTAAATGTCCGAGTCATTGTTTGTTGTGGATCTTTCCCCGAAAGAGTAGGATTGTTCTATTTGAAAAAATGTTCCAAGTATCTCAGTACGTGTCGTTTGCAGAATACCACCACTTGGTCGTTGGCGACGATTTCGGTCTCGCCGTTCACGAGTATGCCTTCGCCGGCTCGTACAATAGCGCCGATGTTGGTGTCTTCCGGCAGTTCCATGTTGCGCACTTTTCCCCGTGTAATACGGCTGCCTTCTTTGGCGACAAACACCACGATTTCCGCATCTGCGCTGGTCAGGTTATGCACATTCAGCACATTGGCGTCCAGCAACATTTGATAGATATACGAGGCGGCAATGGTCTTTTTGTTCAGCACGGTGCCTATATCCAGTGCCTCCGCCATCGGTATGTAGTCGATGTTTTCCACTTCGGCAATGGTCTTTCCCACGCCAAAGCGTTTGGCGGCAAGGCAGGCAAATATGTTCGCCTCCGAGCTGTCTGTCACGGCCACAAAGGCGTCTGCGTCTTGTATGCCTTCTTCTTTCAGCACCGACATATCCGACCCATCCGCATTGATAATCAGCGCATGCGGCAGTTTTTCGGATAGTTGGGTGCATACGGTTCGGTCGCTCTCCAGTATCTTTATGTCCAGGTCGTCGGGCAGCGATAGGGCTGCTTTGCGGGTGATGCGTGAGCCGCCAAAGAAGATGATGTTGTGTATCTCTCCCTTGTGTTTCCCCAACTGCTCCCGAAGGAACTCCATCTCTTCCTTGTTGCACACCACATATACCACATCGCCCACCAGCACCTGGTCGTTCCCTCGTGGAATGATGGTCTCGCTGTCCCGCTTGATGGCCACGATACGGAATCGTCCGTGGTTGTATATGCCCGAGCAGAACGCTTTGTTCACAACGGCCGCTCCTTCCCGCACTTTCACCACGCACAGTTCCAATGCGCCGTTGCATAGCGACAGGTGAAATCGCATCCAGTTCGTGCGCAGCGATTCCTCTATCTCGTTGGCGGCAAGCACTTCCGGGTAGATGAGGTGGTTGAGTCCCATCTCCTCGAATAGTCCTTTGTTTTTGGGCAGCAGGTATTCGTAGTTGTCTATGCGTGCGAGCGTCCGTTTTGCGCCCAACTGATTGGCTATCAGACACGAAGTGATGTTGGCGGTCTCCACGGGCGTGACGGCTATGAATAGGTCCACGTTCTTCACGCCTATGTCTTGCAGGTCGTGTATCGAGGTGGGGCTACCCACTTTGGTGAGCATATCATAGTCCGAGTCGAGGAATCCCAATCGTTCCTGATTCTCGTCCATGAGGCTTATCTCCATGTCCTCTTGGGAAAGCAATTTTGCCAAGTGCGTTCCCACTTCTCCTGCTCCTACTATGATTACTCGCATACTGTTCCTTTCGTTAGGGTGGTTATTCCTGTGCTTTTGCGCTTTGGGCGGCTTCTTCGATCGAGTGTGCCAGTCCCTCTGCGTCCAATCCGAGCATTTTGTATAGTTCTGCGGTGCTGCCGTGTTCCACAAATTGGTCTTTCACGCCCAGTCGTACTATGTGCGGCTGATACCCGTGGTCGGCCATCCATTCCAGCACGGCAGAGCCCAGTCCTCCGTTTATCATGCCGTCTTCCACGGTCACGATTTGGCGGTATTGTCGTCCTATCTCGTGCAGCAGGTCGTCGTCCAGCGGCTTGAGCCACCGCATGTCGTAGTGTCCTATCTCTTGTCCGTCCCGAAGCAGTCCCATAGCATCTTGCACGGTGTTGCCTATTGCGCCTATCGATAGCACGGCGGTGGTCTTTCCGTGTTGCAGACATACGCCTTTGCCGTATTCTACAGCCGTTCGGTCTGTGTGGCTGAGGCTGCGTCCGCGCGGGTATCGTATGGCGACGGGGCCTTGTAGGTTCTCCGCCAGTGTCATCATCTCCCGCAGGTCTTCCGCATCACGAGGTGCGCATATCGACAGGTTGGGGATCGGCCGCAGATAGGCCAAGTCCAGCAGTCCGTGGTGGGTTGCCCCGTCGTTGCCCACAATGCCCGCTCTATCCACGCATAGCACCACATGCAGTTTGGGCAGTGCCACATCGTGGATGATGTTGTCGTAGGCACGCTGCAAGAAGGTGGAGTATATGTTGCAGTACGGCACCAGCCCTTCTTTGGCCATACCGGCGGAGAAGGTCACGGCGTGTCCTTCGGCTATGCCCACATCAAACACTCGGTTGGGCAGTTCTTTTTGCATGATAGACATCGAGCAGCCCGATGGCATGGCAGGTGTCACGCCCACTATTTTGGGGTTCGCTTTGGCGAGTGCCAGCAGTTGTTCGCCGAACACATCTTGCCACAGCGGTTGAGTGGCTTTCTGTGTGCAGGTACGCTCCTCGGTCTGCACATTGAATTCGCCGGGTGCGTGCCAAGTCGTCGGGTCGTTTTCGGCGGGCGCATAGCCTTTGCCTTTTGTCGTCACGATGTGCAGCACTTTGGGTCCTCTGTGGTTCTTTATCTCTTTGAGTATGCGTACCAGTTGAACCACATTATGCCCGTCTGCAGGGCCAAAATAGCGGATGTTCAGCCCCTGAAAGATATTGCTCGTTTGGTGGGTCAGGATGGCTTTCAGGCTGTTCGATTTGCGCAGCACCTGTAGTTTTTTTTGGTCGTCTATCAGGTGCAGGCGTGCCGCCAATTTGTATAGTTTCCACCGCCATCGGTTGTATCGTTCGCCGGTGGTCAGATTCAGCAGATATTCCGTGAATCCGCCGTGCAGCGGGTCGATGGCCATGTTGTTGTCGTTCAGTATGATGAGCAGGTTGTTTTTGTTCATCGAGGTGTTGTTCAGTCCCTCGAATGCCAGCCCGCCTGTCATGGCGCCGTCGCCGATGATGGCAACCACATTTCGGGTGCGTTGGTCCTGCATCTCGTCGGCTATCTCCATGCCGAGTGCCGCCGAGATGGAGTTGCTTGCGTGTCCGGCCACAAAGGCGTCGTATTCGCTCTCCGCAGGCAGCGGGAAGGGAGCCAGTCCCTTGAATTGTCGGTTGGTGTGGAATCGTTCTCGCCGTCCGGTCAGTATCTTGTGTGCGTAGGCCTGATGTCCCACATCCCACACCAGTCGGTCTTCGGGGGTGTTGAACACATAGTGCAGTGCCACGGTCAGTTCTATTGTGCCGAGCGAGGAGGCCAAGTGTCCGGGGTTGTGGCTGAGTTCCTCTATGATAAATTGGCGGAGTTCTGCGCATACGGCAGGCAGTTCCTCCAATGGCAGTTTTTTCAGGTCTGCGGGGTAGTTTATTTTGTCGAGATAGGTATATTTCGCCATATATTGCTCTGCAACGCTATTCAAACGCCTTCCCCTTGTAACTCTATTCGGCCGTCCTTCCGTTCTGTGCAGCCGCTTTCCCGATTCCGCTCTGTTCAGCCGTCCCACTGATTCTCCTTATATTCAGTTGTCCGTCCGCTGTATTTTTGTTTAGATGGGGGGCTCAGGTTACATTTTGTCAGGTTACATTTTGTTGCAGCCCACAAAGGTACAACTTTTTTCTATCATATCCAAATCCGACCTTTCAAATCGTGCCGGTTCCCGCTTTATCCCCACAAAACCTCGTATTTTTCTATGTGTTTTTTATGTCTAATTTTGCGTTCTCTTTTACCCCCCCCTATATGCAAAAACCAAATCTTGCGCTATTCTCTTTGCCAATGCGCCTTTGCGCTCTGTTCCTATTTCCATGACCACGGATAAATATATTTTATTTTTCCATTGCCAATTATTGCCAACCCGCACGAATACGCCCGTTGTATCTTAACTAAAATTTGTGCGTCTGCCATTTTTGCCGTACCTTTGCCTTAGGAACGCCATAGATATTCCCTTTTTGTCTTATCAAAAGGTAACAATTCTGCTAAATACTCACGGGGGCTACGCCATATACCGGCAGGTGCTATGCCATGTCCCCCTATACTATAATCCAAAAGAAATTCGAATATGAACCGTTTCTATTCCTTTATGTTGGCTGTTGTCGCCTCTTTGTGCGCGACGGCTTGGGCGGCAGCCCCCACGGGTGCTGTCGATGGTTTGTTCTCTGTCGCTGCGGACAAACAGGTCTATTTCTCGCAGGGCAACCTGCAATGCTCCAATCCTTTGGATGCCACCACCCGTACATGGGCGTTTGCTGAGCATCAGTACGACCGTATCGGTACAGCGAATGTCACCTCTGTGACACTTACGACGGGCGTGGTGCGGTATAGCCTTGCCTCCACCATCGATCTATTTGGGTGGAGTTCCAATAATGCGACTATTCAATTTGGTATCAGTACATCGACTACCTCATCCGATTACGATGGCAATTTTGTCGATTGGGGTACCAATGCCATCACCAATGGCGGCAATGCAGCGAACCGCTGGCGTACGCTTACCAACATAGAATGGTACTATCTGTTCGAGGTTCGTACCAATGCGGCGAGCCTCCATGCCGTGGGGTCTATCAATGGCATATTGGGTACCATCGTGTTGCCCGATGCGTTTGTTTTGCCCGCAGGCAGTTCTTTTACTCCGTCTGCCACCAATACCTATACCCCGGCGCAATGGGCTACCATGGAAGCAGCAGGTGCTGTCTTCCTTCCGCATGTCGGTGTTCGTGAGGGGACTACCATGGACGCTGATAATGTGGATGGAGTAGGCGCATATTGGTGCGCCTCTTCGGTCACAGAGGATTATCAAGGTAAAGGTTTGCTACTATCGTATTCGTATATAGGCTATCCCGCTTATGCCTTTTCAGAAGGCTTGGCTGTCCGTTTGGTGAGCGACTACCAAACCTATACCATCACCGTAGAGACTCCTTCGCACGGCACGCTTACGGCCGACAAGAGTCAAGCAAGCGAGGGGGAAACCGTTACGCTTACCGTTGTGCCCGATGCCGACTATGAACTGCAGGGGGTATCTGTGCTGAAAGGTACCACCGCCGTCTCTACGACAAAAGATGCCACTCAGGCAGGTGTCTATACATTCACCATGCCGGCGCAGGCAGTTGTCGTTACAGCCACACTCACTCATAAGCCCGCCTATCGCCCGCAGCCCATCTCTGTGTCCGATACCGAGCAAGTTCTGTTCTCAGGCGGCAACTTGCAGTGTGTCCGCTCGACAGATCCCGTTACATGGGAATTTGCGGCTCGTCAGTACGATATGATAGGGGCTGGCAATGTATTTAGTAGGCGCGGTCCTACCGGAGCAATCACGAAATATCTCAGTGGCAAAATTGACCTTTTTGGTTGGAGTGCCGACCAGACGGGCAACAATTATGGTGTTACGACCTCCACCGATGCCGCCGATTTTGCGTCGAACGAGTTCCTCGATTGGGGCGAGAATACCATCGGCACCGATGCCGCCAATACATGGTACACGCTGAGCAGTGATGAGTGGGCGTATATCTTCCTTTCCCGAACCAACGCCGAACAATTGTTTGGTTTCGGCACGGTCAATGGCGTCGGTGGCGTTATCCTGTTGCCCGACGATTGGACATTGCCGACGGGTGTCACATTCTACTCGGCTGACGATAAGAACATCCCGCTCACGGATGAAGCCGATGGCTATGAGAACGAGGATGGCGATAGTTTCACGCACAATACCTATACGATTGATGAGTGGGTGTTGATGGAGAGTCATGGTGCGGTATTTATGCCGGCGGCAGGTCAGCGTATCGGTACCTCTCTTTCCTATTGCGGTACACAGGGGCTGTATTGGTCCGCCACGCCGTTCCAATCGTCTGCTATTTGCTTCAGTTTCACGCAATCATTGCTTCGGCCGAATCTCTCCAATACCCGTTCTAATGGTTTGGCGGTTCGCTTGGTGCGTGCGTACGACCCCTCTATCATTACATCCATTTCCGATGCTGCTGAAGCAAATTCCGACGCCAATTCTTCGGTAAATCCCGAAGCACTCCCGAACCAAAAAGCAATCCGCAACGGTCAGTTGTATATCCTTCGTGGCGACCAAGTCTTCACCGTCCTGGGTCAACCCGTCAAATAGTCTTATTTGTACTGCCTGAATCCATTGCCCCGGAACACGATTTACCATCGTTTCCGATTGCCAAATCGGGCATACAGCATTACAAAATAGGGCGTACCCTGTGGTACGCCCTATTTTTGCACACATATTCCTTCTTCTTTTGTACGCACAGTTCCTTCTAAGTTCTTTCTATTTTTGCACGCTTTTTGTAGCAGAGCGTGTGCATATTGCTGCAGAAATCAATACGAATCTATTCACTCGAACCAAATCATATCCTTATGACCGAAAAAGAAAAGATGTTGGCAGGCTTGGATTACGATGCCAACAACGCCGAATTGCTCGCTGAGGTTTTCCATGGCAAAGACCTGTGCCAGCAGTACAACAACCTTCCCGCTTCCGATATTGCCGCTCAGCGTGCTATGCTGAAGGAGATGTTGGGCACTTGCGACGACGATACCTATATCAACCCGCCGTTCTTCTGCGATTATGGCAAGCAGATTCATGTCGGCAAGCGTTTCTTTGCCAATTTCCACTTCACGGTTTTGGACGAAGCGCCCGTCACCATCGGCGACGATGTCTTCATCGGCCCGAATGTGTCGCTCTATACGGCGTGCCATAGCACTATTCCGGCGGAGCGCAACACCCGCCACGAGTGGGCAAAACCCATCACGATAGGCAACAACTGTTGGCTGGGTGGTTCCGTCACGGTTGTCCCGGGCGTTACCATTGGCGACAACTGCACGATTGGTGCGGGTTCGGTTGTCACGCACGACATTCCCGCCAATAGCATTGCCGTAGGAAACCCCTGCCATGTCATCAAAACCATAGACTAATTCCCTTACCTACGCCCGAGCAACTCCTTAGGTTCTCGGGCGTATTTGTATATCGTAATATGAAGACCGTCAAAGAAAAGATGATTTCGGGCGAGGACTATTATGCCAACGACCCGTCTTTGTTGGTGGATGTGTTCCGTTGCAAGACGCTTTGCCAGCAATACAATGCGTTGTCGGTGTCGGATACCGCCGCTCGCCAAGCCTTGCTGAGCGATATTTTAGGCACTTGCTATCCCGACACCCAAATTATGCCGCCCTTTCATTGTGATTACGGGAGCCAGATACATGTCGGGCGGAATTTCTTTGCGGGCGAGAACTTAACAATTTTGGACGAGGGCGAGGTGCGCATTGGCGACGATGTCTATATAGGTCCGAATGTGTCGCTCTATACGGCGTGTCACAGCACAATCCCGAAGGAGCGCAATACCTTCTATGTCTGGACGCGTCCGATTACGATAGGTGACCATTGTGTCATCGAGGGCTCGGTTACCATCCTTCCCGGCGCCACCATCCCCGCTCATTCTCACATCCCCTCCGGCACCGTCGTCTTACCCTAAAAAATGGGCGTATAAATCCAGAATGAGTTATCAAGGGATTCGCGTGAATACGATTCTCTAGTTTGACCTATAAGACTATCAGATCAGGTACCGAATGGAAGGTGTATAGATCTATAGCATGCATCCACGGGACTACATAATCAGTGTAGCATTTGTAAACCTTATTCCCTGTATTCACGGAAGAAATCATGGGACATATCAATAAACTGATCCATAGTTAAGTGGTCAAAACGACTCATAACCGGAGACATTAGTTTATCATAATTCTCGCTGGTGTTAGGTAAATCATCCACATTCAATATATCATGTGCTAATTCGTGATACATAAGTGCATATCTTTGTGCAGCATTAAATGTTTTCCAACTATCTTCATTGATGTATATCTCAATAATGTCATCATTGTTGTATCCGAATGAAACTCCATGGATATCCTTGGTATCTTCAAAATACTGCATAGGAGCCATCTTGATACAAACCGATCTACTTTTTCGCTTGCTGATACCAAAATACTCCATGTCCCTGTAAAATTTCTCTAGATAAGAGAATAGTTCCGGATCCTCATGCGAGTTTTCAATAATCTTGCTATGCATAGCATTTGTAGAACCACATCTAACGACACAAACAATAATTATTGCCAATAGCACAAAACCAGCAATCACATACAGAGTTCTCTTTCTAAATCCGTAGTTAGTAGGTTGCTCAACAATAATGGTATTCCTATTTTTAGGCTGACTTGGTTGCAAAAAATCAAAATCAGATAGAGGACGCCATTCTTTTTGTCCTGTAAACCAGATTAGTGTATCTTTATTAAGTTGAAGAGAAAGAAATTCTTTCAGTGTAAAGGGACCAACTGATTTTTTTTGATGGTTTACATAGTAGTACTGCAGTTCTTCTTTTTCCATATCTATAACTCAATGCATTTTTACGCAAAGAAAAAATGATACATGCAAAATATTGCAATTTCAACGATACTGACAAAGAAATGCGATAACTCTATAGAACTCTATCGCTATTGTCTTTTTTAAGGAATATTAGGAGTGCTACGATAAGAGCGGCTCCCCCTATAAATGGAAAAACAGAGGCTTTACCCATTAGGTAACCATTCCAGTTAACTGCAAATCCGATGATAAGTTCTATCACGCCTATCAAAACAATAGGGGCGCCAAAACTTATAAGAATTTTCTCTACGGATGAATGTGGATGATAGAGTTTGCTAATTCCCCAAGCGAGAATAAAAGCAATAATAATGTAAATTGGGGCCATAATAAATTTATATTTTATTTTTACAGAGTGTTAGTAATTAAATTGATCAGGGAATCGTATATTGCTAACTAATGATGCATACAATCTGTCGAACATTTTTTGTTCATCTTTGTCTTTCGCTGTTGAACTGCCAACAATCGAAATGATTTTGTCTTCGTATAAAACAATCCACGAGTTAGTATAGGTAAAAATATCAAATCCCATTCTTTGTGTACGATGTTCATAACGCACATGAAGAGCCGGATACCGATTTAGGATATCAGGCATATAGGACAAAATAGTAACTCCATCGCTGGTAAAAAGTTCGGAAACGAAGTCTGAAAGAGAGATATCGCCTTGGTCGTGGAAAAGGGCATCTGCCTCTTTTTTGGAAACAAAAGTAGGAAGTTCTCTTATATGAACCATATATATATTTGCTCCTACCTCAAATTTCTTTACAATGTGCGGACCATTTCCTTCTTGTTCTTCCCAACCTTTTGGTTTGGTCAGCTCTATGTTGACACCTGCCGCTTTGGGATGATCTTTCAAAGACACGACCTCACGACTATTCCCATTCATATTTAAAAAATTCAATGGAGATATCGCTAAAGTTCGCAGTCTATCATTTCCCGCATTGTCAATATAGTGGTAGTTATATTTTGCCCCGATAAAATTGGTTGCACAGAAAGCTGCTAAATTTCCTTCTACTTCATCAACAATATTCGTGACAGTAAACTTTGAAATAAGGGAATTGTCGAGTAGGAAAAAGTCGAATACGATATAACGACCTTCCCCATGACAATTATATGCACCATTACTCCTTTTATCAAGTTCTGTGGCTAATAGCTTAATATGATTTTCACTGCAGATTTCACACCGACTACTGTTATAGATACCTACCAAGAGGAACCAGATAAAAAGACCTCTATGTAACTTCATTGTAAATGGATTTCTAAAATGTAACACATCCCCAAAAACAGATTATAGCCATACTTGGATTATACAGCTATTCATTCTGTTTTTTCGATTATTCCTTTTCACTTGGAATAGGAGGTAATTCATCTTCAGTATTCTCACTCTTTTTAGTCTCTGAAACAGGAGCTTCTTGATTTGAAACAGTTGTTGTAGTCTTGATTTCTTCAGTCTTGTTAGCAACGGACTCTTCTTTGGTCTTCGTAGTTTTGTCGGCCAATTTATTAAATCCTTTCCAAACCGCAACCATAAGAGAACATAGAATAACTAGTAAGAGCGTACCTCCACCATGTTTGAATTCCATAAAAGCGCAGAAACATCCATAACCAATCCAGAGTCCTAAACAAACGACAACGGCCAATAGCCTGAAAAGTACTTTTTTAGTTTTCATGTTTTTAATAAATTATTATGTTATATATTGTTAGAATTCGGTTATTTATCCGTACTGTATAGAATAAAATTCAGTATTATGTTCTCTATGCCACACACGATAAAAAGACACATATTATAAAACAAAGCGTGAACTTTCGTTCGCTTCATTTGAGTTTCCTGAGGTCTTCGACTACCTTTGATGTTCAAAATCTACGCAAAAGCTCACGCCATAGGCGCGAGTGTTTAGCTTTTGCTTGAACATCAAAATAAGTTTCTGAAAGTTGTCGAAGTTTCCAGGAGACTCAAGTTCGGCTTATAACACTTGGTTATGTATGTCTGTGCGGTCTTACCGCTTGTATATCATAGGCTTGATGTTTTTCTGTATGTCTTTATACAATACTGACTATCCAAATATCTGATAAGTGGTTTAACAACAATGAGCGTCTAACCGCCAAGTTGTGTATATGGTTCCTATTCTCGCAGCAAAGGTAACATAATTTTATGAATTATGCAAATGTATTGCTAATTGTGTCTACTTTTATTACATTGCCTATCCTACCAATTGATTTTTACTCCGCAGATTTCTGCACGAGCACGCTGACAAGCCGGTCGTATCGTGCGCCGAACGGCCTGTAATAGACCGCAATTGTATATTCGTTCTCCGTCTGCCAGTGCGAGCCTTCCGTGCGCTGCAGCGTCACATTCTGCCCCTTTGGCACAAACCAGTATTGGTAGTCGTACCCTCCCTGCTTGACCAACGCCGTCAGATAGTAGCAGCGATTCTCGTTGTCGTACTGCATGCGGTTGGCGGTGCCTAACTGATTGAGAAACAGATCGCCACCCACATAGATTACTCCGTCAAACCACGGCTCTTGGCGGGGCAGCGTCCAATGCACCCACATATATTCCGCCTCCGTGTCACTGTCGTCGGTGCGCTCTGCATTGACGCGATACTGTCCGTCCACATCGTACTCGTGCATATAGGCTGTGCCGCACTTGTCCGTCACGATGTCGCCTGCATAGACAGCCCCCGTACCCCGCAGTGCGTCCGTGAATAGCAACGCATGGTAGTCACGGTTGTCGTAGTGCACCCGCTCTATGCCAGTCCCCGCAAAATAGACCGAATACGCATCGAAGTGACGGTACTCGTTGCCCCCTTCGAATATCAACGCCTTTTGGTTCTGATAGCGGAAACGATTGCGCTCCATGTAGGTTGGCTGTGTCAGTACCACTTGATTGTCGAGGCGCCCATTTTGCCGCACCACGACTTTTATCTCGTCGGGGCTATTTACCGTCAGAGCGCTCGTATTTACCTCTATGTCAAGTTGTTGATAACGCCCGCTCAGTTCAATGTCCGTGTTCGGGCGAATGGTGGTGCTGATGCCTGCGATAGGCTCTACGACCGAAAAACACACCCATGCCACCACTTTCTCCATGTCGCCGTCCTCGTATATTTTCAACGCATAGTTGCCGCTTGCCGTCAGCTGCATATCGTCGTTTGGGAACTGAAAACGGTAGTGCGTGTAACTGCGCTGTGTGTTGAGCGAGTGCTCATAGTCCGTGATGTCCTGCGTGGTGAAGCCGTGCACATATTCGCCACTCGTCAGGCTGCTCTCGCGCCCGTCATGGTTGAGGTGGAGAAGGGTGTAGGTATAGTGGTGCACATCGTGGCTCATCTCGTCGAATGAGATTTCGAGCGTGTTGGCTTCGTCCTGTCCATCGACTATGCCGTCGGTCAGCACAAGGAACGGCCGCTCCACTTGGTCTGTCGTGGCGTATTGCACCCGCAGCGTACGGATGTGCGGGTCGAGTATCTTGGTGCGATACTGCGCCTTCGCAGGCACCACGCAGAGCAAGGCAAGGAGTATGAGGATAAGCAGGGAATAGGATTTTCTCATAAAGCGTCTTTTTGTTTTTCAAGCGGCTTATAGACTTTAAGTAGTGATTCCGCTATGCAAAAGTACAAAAAATATACTAACCTCACAAAAAAATGCAGTTAGATTTGTATATTTCGCAAAAATAGCGTACCTTTGCAGCCGCTTTCGTGAGGCAGTATGCGTTTATGCAGTCTTGTTGCCGAACGACAAATAAGGCTTCCGAAAATTTTAATTTTCGGAAAGAGCGGAGGCACAAGTCGCCTCAATGACCACGGAGTGGTCAGTCAATGCGACCTTGTTGCCGAACGCGAATGCCACTGTGGCTCAGTTGGTAGAGCAACGCATTCGTAATGCGTGGGTCGGCGGTTCGAGTCCGCCCAGTGGCTCCGGAAGAGGGTACTCAAAAACGAGTACCCTCTTTTTTTATGTAGAAAAATGGATGTATAGACTGAATTGGGTATATAGATAGAATTAGGCGTATATGTTATTTGCCCTATATGCTCCAAAATAGTCAACCAAAAACGGGACATGACAATATGCAAAAATTGCCGTACTTTTGCTATACTAACCATGTACTATTACCGAAGCATTACCGAAGCATAACCGAAGCATAACCGAAGCATTAGCGAATTATTTAGCGCTTTCGATCATAAGACAATCATAAGTATGCTTATCCTTCGTACTTAGCGGTCGCGGTAGTCGGTGGGGTTAAGACCAAGGTTGTGTGTCACATAGCGGCTAAAATAGGCAGGCGATGAGAAACCCAACCTATCCGAGATAGCGACAAAAGATAACGACTTATCGCGCAACAAGCGCGAAATCTCGACCGAGGTATAGCGGTTAATCCAGAAATTAGCCGGATAGCCGCTTACTTTCTTCGATACTTCAGAGAGGTATTTGGCGGTAACGCAGAGTTTGTCCGCATACCATGTAACCTCACGGTGTGTGCGGAACTCGCCGTTCTCCAATAGCGACAAGAAACGATTCATAATCGTGGCATACTGCGTGGAGATGTCGGCTTCTTGATAGAGGCTGGCGTGGAAATCGAAGAAATCAAGAATAAGGGTCTGCACCGTGTTTATCATCAGGTCGCGGTAGAAATGGTGCTCCGTTTGCGCAAGGCGCAGGCGGAGTGTCTCGAAATCGTTGTAACACAAGCGATACTGCTCTTCCGTTAGGTGCATGACGGGGTTGAGAAACAGCGCCAACTGCCCCTTGGTGCCGTAGTTGGCTTGTGGCGTAGAGAGATTGATAAACGCCGATGTCACATACACCACCATCACACGGAAATCCGCATCGGGCTGAATCTTGTCCATCAGTTTGCCCTTGCGAACGATGAGCAGGTCGCGTTCGGCGAGCGTCCTTTCCTCGCCATTGAATACGAAACGGCAACTGCCTCCTGTGCAGAGGGCATGCCACAAATAATCCTCGTAGCGGTCTGTTCCGAGTCCGCTGAGGGTATCGGCAATGATGATGGAGTCCATAGTATGCAGTGTATTAAGAGTTCACCGTACGAATGTGTGCGGCGCAAGTGTTTGTAGTTAGTCTTCTATTTTCCAGTTGAGCATAAACTGCTTGGCTTGCTCATAGTCCATACGGAAGATACGCTCCTCCTTGTTGAGGGCGCGAACCTTGCCTGCACGCACGGCTTTCTCCATATCGCGCCATGCACCTCTGAAATCGCCCAGCGGCTGATGGAGATAGAGCAGGTCGATATAGTCGGTTTGCAGCCGTTCGAGCATTTTGTCGATAGCCTTTCCGCAAGGCATGGAGTACGGCATCGCACGCCACGCTGTCGCCGGGCACATTGTAGGTACCTATACCAAAACGCGGCATCAGAATGCTGTTGCTAAGGGTTACGTAAGGCATTCCGTCCTTTAGTACCTCTTGGGCGGAAAGGGGATGAATGGTTGCCATAGTGAGAACAAGTAAGAGGGTTGGTATGAAATGATTTCGTTTCATGTCCTGTGTTGTTTATCGTTGTACGATTTTCGACCCTCCGAATACTTCGCTCATCGGTAGCGTGTCAAGGGCGATGTCGATTTGTTTTACTTCGTCGTCGGTCAGCAGGATATCCGCTGCACCGATGTTCTCTTTGAGGCGATAGAGTTGCCGAGTGCCGGGGATAGGCACTATCCAAGGCTTTTTGCAGAGCATCCATGCCAAGGCGATTTGTGCCGGCGTGGCGTGCTTCGATTCTGCCAAACCGTTGATAAAACCGAATAGTTGGCGGTTCTGCTCGAAACTGTCGGGACGGAACTGCGGCATCGTGGCTCTATAATCTGTCTTGGCGTCAAAATGCGTGCCAGCCGAATAGCAGCCGCTCAGCAGTCCGTTGGCAAGGGGCGAGAAAGCGACAAAGCCGATACCCAACTCTTCGAGAACGGGGAACAGGCTCTCGTGTCGGCGTGCCATCATCGAGTAGCGGTTCTGTACAGCGGCTACAGGGCATACACGGTGCGCGCGGCGCAGATATTCTTCGTTGGCTTCGGAGATCCCCCAGTGCAAAATCTTGCCCTCACGGATGAGTTGTGCCATGGTGTCTGCCACCTCTTCGGGCGAAACCAGTGGGTCGATACGGTGCTGGTAGTAGAGGTCGATATGGTCGGTGCGCAGGCGGCTGAGCGAGCCTTCCACCGAACGGCGTATCACCTCGGGGCGTGAGTCGGGTACGAGGTCATGCCGAGTGGCGTCGGGATGGGCAAAACGCACGCCGCACTTGGTCGCCAGCACGATCCGATTGCGGTAGGGCGAGAGGATTTCGCCGAGCATTTCCTCGTTATGGTTCGGGTGTCCTTCGGGCGTGCCGTAGATTTCGGCGGTGTCGAAGAAGGTGTAGCCCATATCCACGGCATACGCCAGCAGTTCCGCCATTTCGTGTGGGTCAGAAGGTGCACCATACGCATGGCTCATGCCCATGCAACCTAATCCGACGGCGGACACACGCAGCCCGCTCATTCCCAATGTTCTGAATTTCATTATATCGTGTTGTTTTTATAGATTTCCGACGGCTATCTTGCTCCGTTTCTGCCTGCAAAATTACAACAATCTGTCAACCTGTTGTTTACGAAAAAGGCGGCTATTCTCCACATTTTTCCCGATTCGTGTTGTCTAACGAAGAAAATATAGAGAATAGCCGCCTTGATTACAAACAGTATGGAGTTTCGTTCTCCGCCAATTGCCGTTAATCAGGCGTTAAGATAGCCATAGAACGGCATATAAAACATATAATTATCCGTGTAATTGACCATAAATTCATCCTCCATTAAATTCCATATAAAAAACCATTAAAATGCCAACAATATATACATATAAAGTCTCTGAATTAGTTCGTTGATTCACGTTGAATTTAGGAAGGTGTTTTCCCCAGCCCTTTCCCAGCGGATACAGGATTATTTCAACAGGTATTTTTCTGCCCACTCTTGCAGGGTCTTTGTCGGTATGTTGGCGATACCGGCTTGCGTTATCATTTGCGCCTCTGCACTGTTTTTGGCAAAGATGAAGCGTTTTTGATTTCCATCCACGTTGGCATACAGTTGGATAGCACCTTTGTAGGCTTGACTGAGCGAGACATCACTAAATGTGTGCCCTTCATCCGTAGTCCACGACAATTCAGGTACCACAATATATCCCCATTCTGCCAGATGTTTGCGGATGACGCTCTCTACACGCCCTATCCATTCAGGGGCGACGCCGTGTTGCGTTGCCAATGAGCGGAAACGCGCTACAACCTTTGCTATTTGGTCAATTATGACACTCGGTCTTCGGATATTCAGACTCTTGGCAAACTCCAAAGCATCCTCTTTTGTCCAATTGGCATATTTCCCGCGAAGCATCAGGCAATGCCTTGGTTCGGGTTGATAGCCGCCGTTATTAAAGATAAACGTCAAATCATACGCTGGTGATAATGACCATTCGCCTTTTGTGTTCATAAGAAAAGAGAAATTCTTGTTGTGGTCATCCGTATTGTTGGTGAGATAATTGAAAACCATACGGCGGAATACTTCGCACTCGCTACTATCCGGCAAGCGGAGTTTGCGACATACGAGCAACAGTTTCTCATACGAGTTGGCGTCCGGCTCCATGGCGGCAAGCGTTTGGGTATGTATCTTGGTGCCGTCCTTGCGGTCAAAACGTTCTGTAATAAAATGTTTCGTCCCCTCCACTTCCCACAACCGGCAGAGCATCATATCGATTCCCGCTTGCCGTGCCATATCGTAGTAAGTCATCTCCAATTCTGCGGTAGAACGTTCTGCAATGCCGAATTTGAGAATGTAATGCAGGAATCCCGGTGGAGGTGTCACCTGTCCTGAGCGTATCTCACCTGTTTGCGGATTGATGGCAAGAACGGCTTTAGCCTGCCGTCCGCCGACCGAGGTTCCGACTGCCAACAGCATTTGCATGGTAAGCGACTCTTGGGGAAGAATCGTCAGGTTCTCGCGTTGGTTTTGAATCTTTTGTGCCAAGTTTGCCAATGCACCGATATCAACACGCTCCTTTCTCACCTGCGGAGAGTGTTCGGGTACGAACTCCAACGCTCCCATACCACGGCGACCGATAAAGGCAAGTTTGTCCAAGGCTGTGATGTCGTTTTCGGAAAGATGCTGCTCTTTTGCCCATTGTTCAAACAATGTATTCCCCCAATCGTCCGGTAGAGAGTCGGCAATGAAAGCCGGCAGATGTTGGTATTTCCTTTCTTCCTCCGCAGAGAACTTGAACAAGTGTCCGCGGCTTTTGGGTGCCATCAACGGGAATGGTTCTATCTCGGCGGAAAGGAAAGATTGGTTATAGACGAAATAAGCCTCTCCGTTTTGCCATACAAGAGAACCTATCTCGTTATCCCATAATAATATGCGCAATATCTTTGTCATTGTTTCTTGTGCCGGATACGTCGGATTGGGGTTTCATTCGGGGTCATATATGTAATCTCCGGTAATGGAGGCAAGAGTTTTTGGAGATTATCCAGTTGCCCGATTGTGCGCAGAAGCCGTATTAGCGTGGTAAGCGAGATGTCGCGGCTTTGCCCGTTCTCGAACTTCTGAATGGTCATAATGTTTAGCCCTGTACGATTGGCAACATCACTCAAAGTCAGACCGTTAGCCTGCCTATACTGCCGGAATTGTATTCCTAATTTGGCTATTAGTTCCGGTGCTGAATATGCGTATATATCTTCCATATAATTATAGTTCAAGTGATATATAAATGGCTATTCTGCCAATTATTATCATTCTATATATACTTAAACTATCGCAAAAGTACTGCTTTTTGAGCACATACACAAGTATAGAGTTAGAATTGCCATAATTTTGTGCACGGATACCTGCATTATAATTGCAAAAGACTATCTTACGATACATCAACCGGCATAAGCAAAGACAGAGGCAATAAAAACAGGGCTGCCCGAATGGGCAGCCCTTGGGGATATGCTATGTATTGCGCTTTGTTGCTAAATCTCAACACGGGTTGTCAAGAAATCACCTGCATATATGCCTCGTGTTCGCGGGCAAAGGCGTCTTTCAATCGTGCAATGCATTGTTTCTCCATTGCCCGAATAGCCGTTCCCATAAAAACAAAATCTATTTCACCCATAGCGGTGGTGGGCAGAGTGATAAAGTCTTGTTGCACTTTTTCCCAAGTTGCTTTGTTGTTATATCCGTATTTGTGCTTGATGGCTTTCTGAATAGCAGCCGTATAGTACATAATAATCGCCTCATTGACTGGTTTCTTTTTAGGGCAAATCAAATACGCATTATATAAGACACCCGTCTTATCAGGTTGTGGATACACATCTCCTGTGGATACGGCACCATCTCCCACAATATCAATACTCATAGAGACCGCATCAAAATCACACTCTTTGCCATAGTACATAATGCCGTTGTTACCATGCTTGGCATTAACCAAAGGCAAATTATACTCCGGAGTTCGAGTAGTCGAAACATCCTCTTTCTTATTGAATTTCTTCCTAATTCCAAGTGCGGGTTTCTCAAACAACTCACTGATTTTGAAGTGGGCTACGCTGCGAATACCCCCTATAGAGAGATTAGACAGTGCTTCGCATTCGGCAGTAGATAGCGTACAATCGGCAAAGCCCGCCACACGCAGGTAGGCTTCGAGTTCGCGCACCCTCTCCTCTTCGAGTTCGCGCACCCTCTCCTCTTCGAGTTCGCGCGTGCGCGACTCGATAAATGCAAAATCTATATCACCAGTTGCAGTGGTGGGTAGTAAGACCTCCATTTCCAAAGCCAACTTTCGTGTGAATTTGGTGGCATAGTCAAACCTGCCTTTGGCACATTTGCGGAATAATGCCATAAAATAGAGTAATGTCTTTTCATTCCAACACTCTTTGTATTTTATTGCATACAATCCCTGTACATGTGGATAGCCTATAAATGCTTTGGGTTGATAAAAGATAGCATCTGCAGTAGTGGTATCGCTAAATGTTATCATATTTCCGTTTTCGGTAGTTGGTAAATTGGAGTATCCACCTATACCATTACCCATACTCGAATTTGCAACAACGGGATTTGTTCCTCCTTGTGCAAATAGTCCGCTATTGGTTAATTTATATGCCTTTGTCGGATGTATATCAAACAACTCGCCTATTTTGAAAGGTTTGTATCCGCCCTCGCAGGTTGGCAGCGTGCGAGGGCTGTCTATTTTCCCAAGCCGTCCTCCTGCTTGATGATTTCGCTCACACGCCACGCAAGGTAGTCTTTGACGGTATTGGCAAAATCCTCATACGTAGGCACGGTATTCACCCTGCGGTGCTGCCCGTAAGTCCAGTCGTTGCCCTTGAGAGTGATAGTGTCCTCCACATACGCATCTTTATAGTAGTGCAAGTATTCGTCATTTACGCCGCGCCCGTAGCGCACAAGGTTCGCTATCTCCTCATAGCGTTCTTTGGCGTGGTCGGTATCGCGCAGGTTCACCGATTGGCTCGACTTCTTGCGGTTCTGGCGTGTATAGCCGTCCTCGCTGAAATCGATAAAGCGCACAATGCTCTTGGTGTCGTGCGGAATACCCACACGGAATACATAGATAGCCGTTTGCACGCTGGCTTTTCCGCAGAAGATGTCGCTCATCTTGATAGACGCAAGCAGGGTATTGCGTTTCAAGATGTTTTCCGTGTAGGGCAGTCCGTTTCCGCTGCCCGCATTCTCCTGTATCAGTATCGCCGCATAGCCGCCGTGGTTCATCATCCCCAATGCCCGCTCTACAAATACAAAACCTTTGCCATCGGCAGAATAAGGCGGATTGAGCAGGAATACATTGGCGGGAAACGGCTCGCCTCGGTGTGCGCCCTGCTCGTATTTTCCGTCAAACTCGGTCAGCGAGTTGCCGTGAATGATATTTGCACTGCCGTCTTTCATCAATATCATATTCAGCACCGCCAACATATACACATCGGGCAGTTTCTCTATACCCAACAACTGCTCCATCTTGATGCGGTTGATTTTCTCTTGCAGTTCGCCGGCACTCTGTATTGTGGCTTTGGCATCGTCTATCATCTGGTGCATAGACGAAATCAGGAAGCCCGCCGAACCGGTGGCGAAGTCCCATACATAACTGTCTTTGTTCACACGGCAGAGTCGTGCCATCAGTTCGGTTACATATCTTGGGGTCAGCACCACATCATTCTTGGCACCGTCGGGCACATCCACCCACTCGTTCAGCACATTGAAGAGCCGTCCTGTAAAGTCGATATTGTGCAGTTCCCCCGACACAAAGGGGATAATATCGCGTTTGATGTCCGCATAGAGGGTATGCAAATCGGTCTCGCCGTTGTGCGGCTCGTTCAGTTTTGCGTGCAGGAATACCACGCTCAGCACGCTGACAATCATCTGTATCTTTTCTTGCGGCAGGTGCTTGGTCTGTAGATAGTTCTTTATCTTGCGCATGATAATCTGCCCGTCGTTGTCCTCCGTATTGTTCTCGCCGCGCAGGTCTTCTATGCGCAATGGAGACACAGAGCCCGCCACGCCCAGTCCTGCCATAATCAGTCCCGCTACCAACTGTACACGCTGTCCGACTACTATTTTCATCTCGTCGTGCATCTTCTGATTGAGGGCTTTCAGTTTGCGCTCGATATCGTCCTCCAACTGCTGTTTCTGTTGCTCAATCTCGGTAGCGGACAACGAGAGGGCGTCTATCTGCCGGATAAAAGCGGACTGATATGCGGCTTGCAGGAAAGACAAGTCACTGAAATCGCCCACGCGTTTCGGCACAAACAAGTTATCCTTGGACACATAGTACACACCCAACTCGTATTGCTGCGTTCCGTCCTCCTGCTCGTAGCCATTGACACCAATCGCCACCACCTCACGGTAGGAATCGGCATTGCGGAGAATGGCATCGGCATAATGCACCGCACCATTGACCGCATATTTGGCTATGTTCTGGTAGTGGGGAGTATTGTCTTTCTTGGTATTTTCGATGTTGCCTTGTGCGTCCAGCCGTTCCAATGCTCCGCGTGTACCTTTCACCTCAATCATTACGGGGATGCGGCGCAGATCGGGAGTCTCTATCAGACATTTTATGTCGGGATAGTTCGCGCCCGTACCGCCTTGTTTGCTCGGGGCTTCGCGTAGCGCCTTCTCAATCTCGGCGTTGATTGCCTGTGTTTTCGTGTAGTAGTTGCCTTTCAGTTGGTTTTTGCACCAGTCTTCTACTTGCTCTTCTATGCTTCGTGCCATGGATAGGATAGTTGTTTTTTTATGCAGATTCGTATCTGCTGGCGTTGATACCACTACATAAAAAATGCGGACTTGACGTCTGCCAACTCCGCATATCGAGGCTCTCGCATTGCTTTTAGGATTAGAATTGGCAACACGAAAGCCCACATCGGATATAAGTATATACTCGACATACGCCCATATCTGCACACGAAAGTGCACAATACAGGCATACAAGATACTCATACCTTGCAGGCGTTCATTGTTGCTAAGTCCTGAATCCTAATGAAATTTGTGAGATTTCGATATGTCAGAACAGAGCGTCAATAAACGCTGTTAATAAATATATTTGAAAGGTCGTCTGCCGGGCAGACGCAACCTTCCGACGACAAAGGTACTGCTTTTTAATGGATAACGCAAATGAAATTAGAGATTAGGGGCGGGCAATAGTATTGCCCTGCTAAGAAACAATAACGTAATGCACAGGAAAGAAACAATGATGTTTTCATGGTGCGGAATAATAGCCCGCGTGATAAACGATAAGCATGCTATCACTTGCAGAAGGGTTGCTTGTCCCTTGCGTATCCCTTGCTGCAAAGTATTACGAAAGTATAGATATGTATCGATTATGTGTCGCTTATGTATCGGTTATCCTATACGCAGGTATCGAGGCAAATACGAGAAAGTGAGGTGGGGATATGGTATAAGGTGCCGCTCTCGGATGTATGTGGTGTACGGTGCGTCCTGTACCGTATGCCCGGGCGGAAAGAAGAACGGCAGGGCGTTGTACACATACTCCGCCGTGGGCAGAAACTCGTGCCGTGCACCGTCTTTCTCGTGGAACGTCATCTTGCTCAGTCCGAATACATCCGTTATGTCCGCCATTGCCTCTATCTGTACCAGTATCTCGCGGTAAACCGAGTCGTTTGTGCCGCTTGCTGCCCATATATAGAAAGCGTCCCCGTAGGGCGACTGATGGACGACCTCTGCCAAGTAACGTGCCGTCTCCTGTGGGCGGTTCATGCCCGCAAACCTGCCGAGTGACCAGCAGTCGCCGCTCATCGGCAGAAAATAACGGAAACAGCCGAGTGTCTCCGCTAAGGCGTACCATGTGGTAACGCCGCCCATCGAGAAACCGCCGATGGCACGATGGTCGCGCGAAGCCTCAATGCCCGCTCTGTCGGGCGAGGCGAGAAAAGTGCGATAGCGGCTCTCTACCACTGGTATCAGGTCGTTGGTCAACTCCTGCGGCAATGCCTTGCAGTAAGGGTCAGCATCTGCATAGTTGGCAGTAGGTTGCCCGTAGTTGTAACTTGGAGACACCACAATGGTGGGAGCCACCTCGCCGTTCTCGAATATATGGTCAAGCACTTTGCGTTGCAGCCCGCCTTCCGCCTCCTGTCCGTAGAAATTGATACGGTAGTCGGTCAGATAGAGCGACTCGTACGTTTTGCCTTCCAACAGGATTTTTGCCAATTCGGCAGTATTGCCGTCCTTGTTGGGGCTGCCGTTGATAAACAGGATTTTTGCGTTTGTTATTGTTTCTGTGGTTTGTTTTGTTTTTGTGTTGCTGCATGCGGCGTGGGTTGCTACGAGCAACAGGGCGGCACACAGCATGGTTGCTTTGCGCAGCAGGTTAGTTGTTTTCATTGTTGTTGGAGGATATGATGTTGATACGCTGCAGCCATTCGGTTACATTGCTTTCGTTCACACGGCCGCTTGTCAGGCCGCAGCCCGTCAGGTGTTGGGCGGCGGGTGTCAGTTCGGCAATGCGTGCCAGGGTCTCGTCACGATAGGTGGAAGCGTAGGTACAGAACGGCACCACCGTCTTGCCCGCAAAGTCGTAACTCTCGGCAAAGGTGCAGATAATCATCGGTGTTGTCCACCACCATACGGGGCAGCCGATAAAGACGATGTCGTATTGCTCCCAGCCGGGCACCGTGTCCTTGATGGCGGGACGCGCGTCGGCTTCTTTCTCGGTGCGTGCCACCTCCGTGGTTGGGGTGTACTCCGTGGGATAAGGCGTAACGGGTTCGATACGGAACAGGTCGGCACCTGTGAGCGTGGCAATCTGTTGCGCCATGCGCTGGGTGGTGCCGCCCCAACTGAAATACGCCACCAGTATGTGCGTGCTGTCGGTGGGTGTCGTGGGGTTGGCTACAATCTCGTCGCCGTTCAAGAGAGGGTCGTTACTGTTGCAAGCCGAGCATACAAGGGCGGCTGTTGCCATCAGAATGGATAAGATCTTCTTCATAATCATCAGGGTTTGATAGTGTTTTGTTTTCGCCTGCAAAGGTACAACGACCTATCAACCTGTCTTTTACGAAAAAGGCGGATATTCTCCCCATTTTTGCCGATTCGGCGCCTGCAGAGAAGAGGAAATAGGTGTATCGGTCAAAATATATACCGCACGGCATACCACACAGCCGGACAAGAATCGCCTGCTTATTTGCGCACCGACTTGTTTTATTCGCTAAAAAACACTATCTTTGCAGCCAAGAACAAAATTCCGATAATTTCGCATTATCCGAAGCATTATCCGAACAGAATGTGCTACCCTGAAATCATACCGATTATGACACCGGAAGAGAAAGCCAGACAAAAAATAGACAAGAAACTGGAAGCCGCCGGATGGCGTGTGGTCCATCGTGCGGGATTTGTGCCTAATGAGGCGATTGCCGTCGCGGAAGGCTTGTTGGAGGGAAACGACGAAGCCGATTATCTGCTGTTCTTGATGGGGAAAGCGGTAGGCGTAGTGGAATCCAAACGCGCAGAAATAGATGTCAATACCCCAAAAGTGATTGCGCAGGCGGAGGGCTATACCCATAAGTTACCCGCATGGTGTGCATCGTGGCAGAATCCGTTGCCACTGGTGTGGTTGTCTAATGGTGAGCGGTATTTCTTCCGTGATTTGCGCAATACGGACCAAACGGAATATACCGAGACGGAGCGATTCCTCTCGCCTAAGGAGGTAGTGAAACTATTGCCAATTCCCGACCGCTATGCAGGGCTGCCGCTGATACAAAAGCGAGGTCTGCGCGATTGCCAATACGAGGGTATATACAATCTGGAGCAGAGCCTAAAAGAAGGTAAAAAGCGTGCCCTAATGGTTTTGGCGACGGGGGCTGGCAAGACCTATCTGGCTATTACGATGGCCTATCGGTTGCTCAACTATGCGCAGTACCATCGTGTGCTGTTCTTGGTGGACAGGAACAATCTCGGGCGGCAGGCAGAGCGGGAGTTCGGCTCCTACCGCCTTACCGAATCGGGCGACCCGTTCAATACCATTTTTGGCGTGGACAGACTATGCTCGGGCAAGATAGACCCAGGTGCCAATGTGGTTATATCTACCATACAGCGTCTGTTCTCGCTCTTGAGTGGAGAACCGTTGTCGGACGATAGCACGGATGACGAAGAAACGCTGTTGGACGACGATGACGAAAAGGACAACGCCCCTGCGGTAGAACTCCCCGGCAACCCGCAACTGCCGCGCGACTATTTCGACCTTATCATTATCGACGAGTGCCACCGCTCTATCTATAGCAGTTGGCGTGCGGTGTTGGACTATTTCGACAGTGCCGTGAAGGTAGGTCTTACGGCTACGCCCGCTCCGCAAACGCTGGCATATTTTGAGGCGAATCGAGTGGTGAACTATACGCTCGAGAAATCTATTGCCGACCATGTGAATGTGGGTTGCCGTACCTATCGTATCAAGACCGAGCAGACCGAGAACGGAGGCGCAATTCTTGAGGGGCAGGATGTGAGTCGTGAAACGGTTTACACGGGCACGGTAGAGAAAATCAATATCAAGGAGACAGAGCAATATACCAAGGAGGAACTCAACCGAAGTGTGATCAATCCGGCACAGATTAAACTCATCTTGCAGACCTACAAGGAGGTAGTTTATACGGAGATGTTCACCGACCCGCAGCGTGAGGCAAATTTCGACTATCTCCCCAAGACGCTTATCTTTGCGCTCAACGACCGCCATGCCGACAATATCGTCCGCATTGCCGAAGAGGTATTTGGCAGAGAGCACGGTGATGGTTTTGTGCAGAAAATAACCTACAGTGCGGGCAATACGGACCAACTCATCAAGGATTTCAGCAACGAGCCCAAGTTCCGTATCGCCGTTACGGTAACGCTTGTGGCAACGGGTATTGATATCAAACCGTTGGAAGTGGTGATGTTTATGCGCTATGTCAAGTCGCAATTGCTCTATGTGCAGATGAAAGGTCGGGGCGTGCGTACTGTCAGCGATGATGTCTTGCACAATGTGACACCCAATGCCTTCTCGAAAGATTTGTTCTATCTTGTGGACGCTGTTGGCGTAACAGAAGGCGAACACACTATCCCGCAACCGGGAGGCAAAACAGCACCTTTGCCTTCGTTTGCCGAACTGCTTGAGCGCATTGCGCACGGCTATGTGAATGACGAATACCTCAGCCTGCTTGCCTCTCGGCTGTCGCGCATCGATGCCAAAGCCAAAGACGGGGAAAAGAACCAATTCACCGCCATTGCAGGCATTTCTATGCATGCTTTATCGACACGCATCCTCGATGCCCTCGACCCGCAGGCGGCTACGGCTCTGCCTCTTTTTGTCGATGTCAGTGAGCCGAACACGGAACGCCGTGCTTTGGTTACTGAGTTAGCCAACAACAAAGCCGCTCGCGACTATCTGCTCGAGCTCAATGCAGGATATGTCAAAACACTGATACCGGGCGAAGATATACTCATCTCCAAAGGGTTCACCATAGAGGAAGCACAACAAGCAGTCGATGCGTTTGAGGAGTATGTACGCACCCATCGAGACACCATCGAGGCGCTGCAACTTATCTACTCGAGCAAGCCTGCCAACCGCACGCAACTCGAAGAACTGGTCAAAGCGCTACAAAACGCCAATGCGCAGTTTGAGCCGCACCGCCTATGGAACAGTTATGCCCTGGTACAACCCGACAAGGTGAAACATTTCAAGAGCGAGGAGCGGGAGCAGCGTGCCCTGCTGACCAATATCATTCAATTGGTGCGCTTTGCCTACCGACAGATCTACCGATTAGATACGCTCTCTACCACTGCAAGTCAATACTTCAACCTTTGGTGCGGACAGGCGCAACGCAGTCTGACCGCCGAACAAAAAGGCATATTCGATCACATAAAAGACTATATCGTCGCCAACGGCAGTTGCGAGATTGACGAGTATATGGAGTTAGACGGAGACTGCGAATCGGAAACCGCTTTTCTCTTGCAGACCATAGGCAAAGACGCACTCCGAGAGCACCTGAATACATTGGCAAAATTTATTATCTATCAACGAACCGCATAAAAACAGCATCGTATGGCACAAATACAACAACCCACCGTAGAACAACTGACCCAGAAAGTCTGGCAAATGGCAGATGTGCTGGCTGCGCACGGCATAGGCAATACCGACTATCTCACCCAACTCACCTACCTCCTGTTCCTGAAAATGGACTGGGAGCGCGTGGATATACTGGGCAAACCTTCCGACATACCGCAAGGCTACCAATGGTGCGACCTTATCAAGGAGGAGGGCGATGACCTGCTTCGCCAGTATGAGAGCACTCTCGCCGAACTGAAGAAACAAGATAACCTCATCGGTACTATATTCACACAGGCACAAAACAAAATCACCCAGCCGGTCTATCTGCGCAAAGTCATCTCGATGATTGACGAGCAGCAATGGCTGATAATGAGCGGCGATGTCAAAGGGGCTATCTACGAGAATATACTCGAAGAGGTGGGACAAGACACCAAGAGCGGCACGGGCGAGTATTTCACACCGCGTGCGTTGATACAAGCCATGGTGGATGTTACCCGCCCCAAAATCACCGAGACCGTCTGCGACCCTGCTTGCGGTACGGGCGGTTTCCTGATGGCGGCATACGACTACATGAAACAGCAGTCGCAGGACAAGCAGAAACGCGAGTTCCTCAACACACAAGCCATTCACGGCACCGACATCACGCCGCTGGTGGTTACACTCGGTTCGATGAACCTCTACTTGCACGGTATCGGAAAAGACAGCAGCCCTATCACCTGCGGCGACTCGCTGGAGAAGCAACCCGATGTGTTGTACGATGTCATTTTGGCAAACCCGCCTTTTGGTGCGCGTCCGAGTGGTGCTGTGGCTATCGACCGTCCCGATTTCTATGCCACCACCAGCAACAACCAGTTGAATTTCCTCCAACACATGATGCGTTTGCTCAAGAACGGGGGACGCGCAGCGATAGTTCTGCCCGACAATGTGCTTTTTGAGGGAAATGCGGGTAAGACTATTCGGCAAAAACTGCTCACGGAGTTCAATCTGCATACCATCCTGCGTATGCCTACGGGTATATTCTATAAGCCGGGCGTGAAAACCAATGTGCTTTTCTTCACCAAGGGTACTCCTACCACCGATGTGTGGTACTACGACTACCGAACCAACATCCACCATACGCTCAAGCAGAAACCGCTCAAGCGTAGTGATTTGGACGATTTCGTGGCTTGCTACCATGCCGAGGACCTCACCAAACGGCAGGAGACCTACCATGCCGAGACCAACCCCAACGGGCGTTGGCGCAAGTTTGCCGCAGCAGATTTCCTCAACAACGAAAAGGTGCTGATGGATGTTACTTGGATAAAAGCCGAGAACGGCGAAGACGACCTTACATTGCCCGAACTGCTCGACACCATACAAGACAAGAGCAACAAGATAGCCGATGCCGTTGCTCGGCTGCAAGCCTTGCTGGGGAATATAGAGGAATAAAAGGTCAACGACCCATTGACCTAATATTTTTGTCCTCACAGAATACTGCTGATAGGTCAAGTAACAGGTCAAGCAACAGGTCAAGCAGCAGGTCAAGCAACAGGTCAAGCAACAGCCCCAATTCAGCGAGTTGTATTGGCGATAGGTCGAGATATGAAAAACCGTGCAGAACTGATGGAGGCACTAAAACTCAAAGGGCGCGATAACTTCCGCAAAACATATCTGACGCCGTCTGTTAAAGCAGGGTTTGTAAAACCGCTTTATCCTTCTATAGAAACGCACCCCGCAAGATACCCCGCAAGTTATTCGGGCAAAAAGTATTGTAAATCAACGCAAACGAACTGAAACAATGAATACCAAACTGCTACGGCAACAGATACTCGACCTCGCCATACGAGGCAAACTCGTAAAGCAAGACCCTAACGACGAACCTGCGTCCGTCCTGCTGGAGCGTATCCGTGCCGAGAAAGAACAACTCATACAACAGGGCAAAATCAAAAAGCCGAAGACCTATGCCCCTACCGATACGCCGGATTGTGAAAATATACCCTTCGATATACCCGATTCATGGGAATGGGTACGAGTATCTGACATCGCAAAAACGATTACAGGAGGGACTCCAAGTAAAAATAAACCTCAATACTATGGAGGAACATTTCCTTTTTATAAACCAGCAGATTTAGATGCGGGGCGAAATGTGATAGTTGCATCAGAATATCTCTCCGAAGAAGGAAAATCTATATCAAGAGTTATTCCCCCTAATTCAATTGCTATTTGTTGTATAGGGTCTATTGGTAAGTGTGGGTATTTAACCAAAGAATGTACAACCAATCAGCAGATAAATACAATTGTTCCATATACAAATATATTTCCGCTGTTAATATACCATTATTGTTGTTCTTCCTTCTTCAAGCAACAATTAGTGGAGAAATCATCTGCCATAACAATCTCCATTGTTAATAAATCAAAGTTGGAAGATACCCTTCTCCCCCTCCCCCCTCTTGCAGAGCAACAGCGTATTGTAGCCGAGATAGAGAAGTGGTTTGCGTTGATAGATGAGTTGGAGGCAAACAAGCAGGACTTGCAGGGGGCAATAAAGCAAGTGCGCGCCAAAGTGCTTGACCTTGCTATCCATGGCAAATTCGTCCCGCAAGACCCAACCGATGAGCCTGCCATCGACCTTCTCCGCCGCATCAACCCGCACTACACCCCTTCCGATACCTCACATTATGAGAATATACCCCAAGGCTGGGAGGTCTGTAGGTTGGAAGATATTGTGGAGGTGCTTGATAATAAGCGCAAGCCAATAAGAGCAGAAGAACGCGCAAAACGCATAGACGGAAAGAAAGACCTTTATCCGTATTATGGTGCAACAGGTTTTGTTGGTTACATTGACGAATATTTGTTAGAAGGGCAGTTTATCTTATTGGGCGAAGATGGTGCTCCATTTTTAGACCGATATGCTACCAAAGCCTATGCCGTAAACGGGAAAATATGGGTTAATAACCATGCACACATATTATTGCCAAAAATAGACTTTGAATATATGTTGCATTACCTAAATGCGGTAGACTATTCTCTTTACGCAAAAGGTACTACACGCTTAAAACTTACACAAGGAGATATGAGTAACATACTCGTCTTATTGCCTCCTTTAGAAGAACAAAAATGCATCTCCAAACAAATAGCAAATATTTTCAGTATATTGCAAGCAATCAGCGCAGAACTATAATTCTGCGCTGATTGTATCTATAACCTCAAAGGTAGTATCAATAGCATTCACTATTCGTTTTTGTTCGTCTATCGGTGGAACTAAAACGCTGATTTCTTTGAATAGTTTTTTGTTCAAGTGTGGAATGGCAGAGCCAACTTTATTTTCTCGGAATTGCTTTTGGTAACTCTTGATAACATACAAAACAAATGGTTTGTACATTTCACTTGCAATATCCAAAATTTTGAAAGTACTACCTTGATAACCTTCGATAGAGGTAGTGAAAATCTCACCAGAGTTTTCTCCGTCCACCAAAATCATTGTACTATCGGAAGGCACAAACTTGCCACTTGTTACGACCTCTTCTTCGCCCTTTTTGCGTAAATACTTTACATCAAGATATGTGCGAGGGGTGTTTGTTTGCCTCTCACCATCAGTCAGTTGGCAGAGATTGTGCATAGTCGTAACCTCCCAGCCTTGGGGTATATTCTCATAATGTGAGATAGGTATAATAAAACAGC
>CAVATM010000011.1:0-96349 GCA_963591775.1 bacterium | reverse complement strand
ATGTAGAACTATGCGATGAGTTAAATATAAATGTTTATTCATTTCCTATGAAATTTCATCCTCTTCGTAAAGAGAAAGATGGTACAGATTTCTCTCATAACCGCGACTATATCGGCGTACATTGGAACAGAAAGTATATACGCGCTATTCAAGCAATACTAAATAGTACGAAAGGGAAAGTAGGACGGGGACAATCATTCTTCTTTGAGGCGTTTGGACATACTGAAGAAGAATATATGGAATTGTTAGAAATGCCCGAAACATTTATCCTATACCGTTTTTTCTTTAAGTGGTTGGACGATAAATATGGAATAGGGACGGAGCATTGGCGTAACTGTTGGACAGAATGTATGAATACCGTCTGCGAAGATGAAAAGAAACGCATTCTTGATATAATACACTGCAATGTATTTAGTACTGAAGAAAAGGAGAGCATCCACTCACCGATAGGGAAGAAATTACTTGATATGTACACCAACTATCGAAAGGACATTATAACGGAAGGAACACAACTATACGAATACAAGCAAGAATACGACCAAAACCCGACAATAGAATTAAGACGGGCTAAATGCTAATCGAAACGCAACTATATCGTGATTTGTGTATGGCTCTTCTAAGCGAAGATGCATATTCCTTTTGCGTCCGAAAGTACTACAGGGCCTCATCATTAATACTTGCAGCACAGAGTTCATTCCGGGGAATCAAACTAAGTAAGGATATTCTAATAGAATTTTATGCTTTTAGCGACTAATTATTAGCCTTCGACCCGATTGACTTTCTACCAGAGGATAAAATATGGTATCAAGACAAACCCTATCCGGATTGTTCTATCAGTGACGAGGCAGTTTTAGACTACTATAACTCAGATGAATATATAAGGATATAAAGAGGGTATTACGAACAAAACAATATTCGTAATGCTGTTCGAAGAGAGGAGAAAACTCTTAAAAGAGAGTTGCATACTACAAGGACTCATTCACAAAATCCGTCCCCAAAAAGTAACATCTCGTTATATGAAGCAGTTGCTCTTGTTTTAGGGAAAGAGACTATCCCTATTCTAATAAAACAACTAATCACCGCAACTTTAGCCATTCGGCGAGACTCTACAGCAAGAAGCATACGCTCTATAATTTTTTATATATTAACATCCGGACGGCTCAAACAATATAATGAAAAGTATATCGGATTACCTCAAGTCGAATATGGAAATGAATTTATGGAAACGCAATACACGGATGTCTTTTGAAGAGCGGATTGACGCACTCGCTAAATTTGTTTCGGATAATGGACGAATGCCATTTACTATCGCCACAAAGGAAGAACAAAGTCTGGCAACATGGTATCTGCGAATAGCCAACAGTACAGACCTTACAACCAATCAAATGGTCGCCTTATATCAATTCCAACAGGATTTATCTGTACGAAACATTCCACAGACTGTATTTCAATACAATATGCAGCAACATTGTGCAGAATACAAAGCATTTGTCATGCGCACAGGAGAGATGGTTACTGCTACATCCAATAGGCAACTTTACAATTGGTTTTATCGGTCTTGTAACAAGTATTCTACACTTGATACCCTTAGCAAACTATACTTTGACGACTTGATTACATTCCTCTCAGATTTTGGCTACACCATACAATTACGGTAGCCGATAATCGTCTGTTGGGGTATTAACAGCAATTGTCCTTTTCATTTTATAGTGTTGCTTCCATTTAGAACGTATAGTTTCCATTTAGAATGTATTTTTTTTGCAAAAGACACACAAAAATTTGCATAATTCAAAATTTTACACACCTCTGCGTTGTTTTTCTCGGGAATAGGCTCTACGCACTATCCGAAAAAACGATTTTGACATACTAAAATGTATCCAGAGTTGGCATTACGCCACACCAACCGAGCCCCGGTCAGCAGGCCCCACGGTGGTAAAATGATACGAATTAATTATTCACGCAATAAATTAATTAAAAACAATGGCACTGACACACTCTATTACTTTGCTTGACGGCAGAACGCTCACTTGCTACAAGAATGAATCTACCGAAGTGCTACCTGCCACCTAATGATTACAGGTCGCCAAACACAAAAAAAAATGTGGAAAAAAATGCATCCCTGTTTGGCAATACCAAAAAATATCTCCATCATTGCATGCCCAAATCAAGTGGGATGCTAAATCACATTATTGTATAACTAATAAAAATAAACCTTGTATGAGTAAAAAAGCAAGAAAAACTATGAAAAGAGGAATCGCACAAAGTAAGAAAACCCAAAAACAAACCCCGGCTATGAAACAAGCTAAAACAACAGCCCCACTATCCAAATTAATGGATGGGGATGAGTATGATGTCGTCGAGTTATTCGACGATGCCCCGTCTCCCCAACAAGATGAAGCGACAGCCCCCCAAGACCTGCAATCTATGACGCTGCTCGAACTAATGGAACTTTGCGACAAGTCGCTCAGCGATAGTCATTTGTCCGCCAATCATATAGCCAAAGCCCAACCGGCCATACACGAATTGGCGCAACGGCTGAGCCTGACCGAGGATGAAGCGCTGTGGCTTGCTTCCATATTCAACCAGGGAGGATTCTACAATATCGATTTAGGCGATCTTTGCCGTTATTTCGATTGCCGTCCCATACAAGTATTGAAATACAAATCGCTTTTTGACACATTGGTTCAAAAAGAGTTACTTCGTCCGAGTCGTCATAATAAGGGACAGTATAACATCCCGGAAAATGTGGTTAATTCTATTGGACGAAACGAGATTCCGCATCCTGCCCAATACACAAATCTCAGTACCGAGCAATTGTTGGACACAATCTCTGACTTCCTGGACGCACGCAAGGGAGAAGAATTTACATACGACTATTTGGAGCATCGTATCACCGATCTATTCGCAGGCAATGCAAAACTTCCTATCGTACAGAAAATAAACAATTACTTTCTAACTTCTGAAGATCGAACCATTCTGCTGGTCACACTCAGTCAGTTTGTAGATAGTAATGATGAACGCATCGGGATGGGCGACCTGCGTGACATATTCGACCGAAGCAACAAAAATGCACTTCGCTGCGCAACAAGCAAAAAAGGGGATTTGTTTGTCGGCGGTATTTTAGAGTTCAACAACAACGATGGACTATTCGACTCATCGTCCTGGCATTTGTCCGACCGAACAAAGGAAGAATTGCTCGATGGCACCGACTATTTGGTAATCGATACCAATAAAAAGCCCGCCGGACTGATAGAGAGTTCCACCATTAAGGCAAAACAGTTGTTCTACAATTCGCAAGTAACACAGCAGGTGAAAGACCTCTGTTCGATTCTGAGCCGGGAGCGCTTCAAAGAGGTGCAAGAGCGTCTCACCGCGAAGGGAATGCGCCGGGGTTTTGCCTGCATATTCTATGGGGCTCCCGGTACCGGAAAGACCGAAACCGTCCTTCAGTTGGGACGGCAGACGGGGCGTGACATTATGCAAGTAGATATGTCCAAACTGCGGGATGCCTATGTGGGAGAGAGCGAAAAGCGGGTCAAAGGCGTGTTTGACAGATACAGACGCCTCTGCGAGAAGTGTGAGACTACACCGATATTGCTGTTCAACGAGGCGGATGCTATATTGGGCAAGCGCAATGCGAATGCTGCAAAAGCCGTCGATAAGATGGAAAATGCCATTCAGAACATTATTCTGCAAGAGATGGAGAATCTCGATGGTATTATGATTGCCACCACCAACATGACGAGCAATCTGGATACGGCTTTCGAGCGTCGGTTCTTGTATAAGATTGAGTTCCCCACTCCCACGCCCAATGAGAGCAAACATATCTGGCAGGCGATGCTGCCGGAGCTGTCCGACGATAATGCACTACTACTCGCTAAGCGTTTTGCCTTTTCGGGAGGACAGATAGAGAATATCGCCCGCAAACAGACTGTTCACCACATTCTGTATGGAGAGACAACCGACCTTATGGATAGCATTGTCGAGTCCTGCAAGCAAGAGAAACTCGGCAAAAGCGAGCACTCGCATATTGGATTTTGCGAATAAGCAGTAAGCAGATTCGAGTGCTCCGAGAGTAGCGCCGCATTTGCATAATTCTTGTACATAATCGTAGGGCGGAGCGACACGGAAGGTAAACAAACTATAGCCTTCCTGTCGCTCCGATTCGTATTGTGTTTTGCGAATAGGCAGTACAACCGGGGTATTTACTTGTTCGCTATGACACAATAATTCCACTATTCAAAGGTACTACTTGCATAACTTAGAAAAATGTTGTACCTTTGCTCTCGATTTTCGACTTCTAATGACCAACGGAGGTCGATTATTGTATCTTACAATCTAAAAACACACCATGAAAATCTCCGAATTGAAGGCAGCCTACGAGGCTGCGTACGGACACCAGTCCTCTCATGTCTTTTTCGCCCCCGGGCGTGTCAATCTTATTGGCGAACACACCGACTACAACGGTGGGTTCGTATTCCCATGTGCCTTGAGTTTTGGTACTTACCTGCTCCTCGCACCAAACACAGATAGCGTGATGCGCTTCCGCTCACTCAATATAGCGGACACCTATACTCTCCCGCTCGATCAACTGACGGCCCCCCTACCCAACCGAGCATGGGCAAACTACGCCATTGGTTGTATGGCACAATTCCTCAAGAAGGGGTATCTCATAGAGCAAGGCTACGACCTGCTCTATTGGGGCAATGTACCCGCCGGTGCGGGGCTGAGCAGCAGTGCCGCCATGGAGGTGGTTACGGCGTATGCATTCAGTGAGTTGCTCCATGCCGAGTGTGACCGTACGGAAATAGCCAAAATCGGACAAGCGGCAGAGCATGAGTTTGCCGGCGTTATGTGCGGTATTATGGACCAATTCGCTTCGGCACAAGGCAAAGCCAACCATGCTATTTTCCTCAACTGCGATACCTTACAGTTCGACCTTGTTCCCGTACAGTTGAATGGCATCAAAGTGGTTGTCAGCAACACCCACTCCCCCCACCATTTGGATTCGGGAGCATACAACGAGCGTGTGCAACAGTGCCATACAGCAGTGGAACAAATTTCGACAATACACCCCATTAAGTGCTTGGCAGAACTGACACTGGCAGACTTCGATACAGTAAAACAAGTGCTAACCGACCCTGTCATTTTCCGCCGTGCTCGCCATGTGGTCAGCGAGGTAGAGCGCACACGCAACGCCGTAAAAGCCCTGCAAGCAGGCAATATCGAGGAGTTTGGACGACTGATGACCGCAAGCCATATCTCGCTCAGAGACGACTACGAGGTGACGGGACCGGAACTGGACGCACTGGCTGCCGCTGCATGGAAGATCGATGGCGTATTGGGCAGCCGTATGACGGGCGGCGGCTTCGGAGGTTGCACCGTATCGCTTGTGCGTGAGGAGGCTATTCCTGCCTTTATTGAGCAGGTAGGCCATGAGTACACCGAGAAAACGGGGCTCAAAGCAGAGTTCTATGTCGCCGAGATTGGCGACGGTGTTCACCAAATAGAATAGACTCCCCATTCGTTTGACAGTATCGAGACAGTTCGTTCATCTGTCTCGTTTAGAGGCACTCTCTCTACCTTGTACGCTTCGTTGCGTGTCCTGCAAGGTAGTAGAGAGTGCCTCTTGTTTGATTAAATATGTTTCATACACTTAGAAACTCAAAAGTAGATAGAAGGTTACAAAAAGGACATACATAAGCCCTATAAGACCCTTTTATCCTCATAAAGTGGTAGGGTAATGGTAGGGCGATATGTCCGAGATGAGTCGCTAATCGAAAAGAGATACCTAAAACGCCCCGTAAAATAGAACAGACCTGCATCTCTGCTATTACTATATTTTAACCACAAATAAAGGTTCGCAGAGAAATATCGTCCAACTATTTTGTATGTGCCGAAAAATGCGTAACTTTGCAGGCTTTTTTGCACAGCGGTAGCGGTACAGAAACAAATTATCCATCACGATATATATACACAGATATGGAATCCAAATACAATCCTACAGACATCGAAGCACGCTGGTATCAGTACTGGCTCGACAACAAACTCTTCCACAGCGAACCCGACGGGCGTGAGCCTTTCACCGTGGTTATTCCGCCCCCCAATGTGACGGGCGTACTCCACATGGGGCATGTGCTCAACGAGACCATTCAAGATATATTGGTGCGTCGCGCCCGCTTGGAAGGTAAGAATGCCTGCTGGGTACCCGGCACCGACCACGCCTCGATTGCCACCGAAGCAAAGGTCATCAAGCGCCTGAAAGAACAGGGCATCAACAAGTCGGACCTCACCCGTGAGCAGTTCCTCAAACATGCATGGGATTGGACAGACGAGCACGGAGGCATCATCCTCAAACAGTTGCGCAAACTCGGTTGCTCGTGCGACTGGGATCGTACTTCGTTCACCATGGACGAGACACGCTCTCGTGCCGTTATACATGTGTTCTGCGACCTCTATCAAAAGGGTCTTATCTACCGCGGCCTGCGTATGGTCAACTGGGACCCGGAGCGTCAGACGGCGCTGAGCGACGAGGAGGTAATCTACCACGAGGAGCATAGCAAGTTCTACTATCTCCGCTACAAGGTGGCAGAGCCGGGCGTAACCAATCCGGAAACGGGAGCCGACTACGCCATCGTGGCCACCACCCGTCCGGAGACCATATTCGGCGATATTGCAGTCTGCATCAACCCCAAAGAGGAGAAAAATCAATGGCTGCGCGGCAAACATGTCATCGTACCGGGTGTGGGGCGTGTCATCCCTATTATCGAAGACCGCTATGTAGAGATTGGGTTCGGTACGGGCTGCCTGAAGGTAACGCCCGCACACGATGTGAACGACTACGCATTGGGGCAGAAATACAACCTGCAAACCATTGATATATTCACTCCCGATGCCCACCTCAATATGGACACCGTCGAGCCGGAGTTCCGCTCGGCTGTGGCAAAATACCACGGCATGGACCGCTTCGACTGCCGCAAACAGATTGTCGAGGACTTGCAAGCGGTAGGGCTGGTTGAGAAAGTGGAGGACTACACCAACAAGGTGGGCTACTCAGAGCGTACCAATGTGCCTATCGAGCCCCGCTTGAGCCTGCAATGGTTTATCCGTATGCAGCACTTTGCAGATATTGCGCTGCCGCCCGTCATGAACGACGACATCGTATTCTATCCCACCAAATACAAAAACACTTACCGCAACTGGCTCGAGAACATCAAGGACTGGTGTATCTCTCGCCAACTCTGGTGGGGACACCGTATTCCGGCATACTACGCAAAGTCGATTCTAGCGGCTACCGGTGCAGAAGCCTATCCGGAGGACAAAATTATCGTAGCCGAGACGCTCGAAGAGGCACAGCAAAAAGCCGCTGCACTCGGGCTGCAAGGCGAAGAGTTGGTACAAGACGAAGGGGCATTGGATACCTGGTTCTCGTCGTGGCTGTGGCCGATCAGTCTATTCGACGGCATTGAGCACCCCGACAACCAAGAGATTCAGTACTACTACCCCACCGCCGACCTCGTTACAGGACCGGACATCATATTCTTCTGGGTGGCTCGTATGATTATGGCAGGCTACGAGTATATGGGCAAAATGCCATTCCACCATGTCTATTTCACGGGTATCGTACGCGACAAACTCGGACGCAAGATGTCTAAATCGTTGGGCAACAGTCCCGACCCGCTCGACCTCATCGAGCGTTTCGGTGCAGACGGAGTGCGTATGGGTATGATGCTCAGCGCACCGGCAGGCAACGATATTCTTTTCGACGAGAGCCTATGCGAGCAAGGACGCAACTTCAACAACAAAATTTGGAACTGCTTCCGTTTGGTCAAAGGCTGGGAAGTGGCAGACAAGCCACAAGGCGACAACGAGCAAATAGCCGTTCGTTGGTTCGATTCGCTGCTCGCCAAGACGGCCGCTGAGATAGACGACCTTTTCAAGAAATACCGCTTGAGCGAGGCACTGATGGCTATCTACAAACTCTATTGCGACGAGTTCTCCGGCTGGTATCTCGAGATGATTAAGCCCGCCTACGGACAACCTATCGACCACACCACCTACGAAGCCACTCTCTCGTTCTTCGACAAGATGCTTCGCCTGCTCCACCCCTTCATGCCGTTCATCACGGAGGAATTGTGGCAGAACCTGACCGAACGCAAGGCCGGCGAGAGCATTATGGTTGCTACACTGGGCGAGTTCGGCACGGCTGACGAGGCACTGCTTGCGGATATTGAAACTTTGAAACAGGTTGTATCCAATGTGCGTAATATCCGTGCGGGCAAGAATATACCGCAGAAAGAGGTGCTCACACTCAATACGGCAGCCACAACTTCCTCGGCATCGGGTTCGCTTGTTGAGAAACTCGCCAACTGCCAAATCGTTTATGGTGTCAGCGAGAAAGCGACCGGCAGTGCTTCCTTCATTGTGGGTACGACCGAATACAGCGTGCCGCTCGATAAGTTCATCAATGTAGAGGACGAAATCAAGAAGTTGGAAGCCGACCTGCAACACCAAGAAGGGTTCTTGCGTGGCGTAATGGCGAAACTCGGCAATGAGCGCTTTGTTGCCAACGCCAAGCCGGAAGTAGTCGAGTTGGAGCGCAAGAAGAAGGCTGACGCCGAAGCGCGTATCGCCTCCATCCAAGAGTCTCTCGCTGCATTGCGCAAGTGATTTGGATACTTATTCGACCGTTAAAAGTTCCCCGGAACCCAAAAGGTCAAATATACTCCACCAATTACTATTCATTATAGCATTATACTATAAACAAAACAATAAATCAAAAAACAAACAAAATGAAAAAGGTATTTTCTGTGGTAGCAATTTGCTGCCTTGTCGTAACGGCTGCTGTCGTATTCACCGGGTGCGCAGTGGATGTAACAGGCGACCAAGTGTACTCGTTGGACACGGACGAAGGTGATTCTGAGGGTACCTATATGTCGTATAAGTTGAGCGGTACAGAGGACAAAATTTGCACGGAACTCTTGACTGTTTCAGAGCGTATGGATGTGAGCCATCCTACTTTCAAGGCAAATGGTTCTCGCAAGAGTATCGACAAGAAAATGAAGGCTGCTGTCAATAAGGCAATGGACGCTGTCGAGGCTGACTCCACCTATTGCAAACCCTTAGATTTCAGTGGTCTTACCGTTAAACTCACCCGCATCAGCGGCGACGGTCAAGAGGAAGTATTCTCGCGTACATTCAAAGCAAGAGAGAACAAGTAACAACCTACTCTAACCACACAAAAAAACAGCGGCATTCGATGTCGCTGTTTTTTTGTATATAGGTATATGCTTCGTATTTCAAGCGGTGCGTTCGCCGTCACCTATACTGAAAACACCTCAGAATACACACTTCCGTATCAATTAGTAGGCCACCTTCCGGCTATGCGTTCCGTTGATAAGAATATACAGACCGGCGGGCAGATTCTCTTTCTGTGCCGTCATCTCTGCACCCATTATAGAATAGACACGCGTAGCCGCATCGTGGAGGTCTATCTCCACATTCTCTATCGCTGTTTCCTGTTGCTTGCATTTTGCGGTCAGAGAGGTATTGTCTATCTCCCAATAGTTAGCCGTATTGCCGTCTGGAGCCTGGTAGCGGAAAGCATAGCGGAAGCTGGCCTGTAAGTTTGCCGCAGGCACCGTAATCGTGCAATTCACATATTTTCCCACCGTATAGTTGTTGATCGGCACTTGCGTCCATTCAGTCTCATCAGGGGTATTGCCTTCCGTATAGTCGTTGCTTACCCATAGCGTTTGGTATTGCGCATACTGTCCCGCCGAATTGTCTTTGTAGAGGTTATGGCGGAAGGTAATCGTTGCACCATCTTTATCCGACAAGTCAAACGCCGGTGATATAAACCAACTGTCCATTTCGCCCGACTTACCATAGCCGTTAATGCATACACCATAGCTGGCATTGGAGCGCCAATCCACCGTGCCGGCGGTCGTTATCTGCGAGAAGGTTCCCAGTCCGGTCTTGAAGTCTATCGAATAATCTATATCTGTACATTCTTCCGACGGATCCGGTTCGGGATCGGGGTCCGGGTCAGGCGTTGTGCCGCCCAGATTGATACCCACCAAATACGGGTCATGGTCGGAGTATTTATACCCATTATTCCACGACGAAGAGGTATTAACATGGAATACACCCGCACCGGTGATTTGCGTTGCCATCGTACTATTGGCAAACACATGGTCTATCAGTTCCTTACTGCCACTATAGATATACGAGTACGCCGACGCATTGTATTGCAATAGTTGTTCTACGAATCCATTGTTTACAATATACACCAATGGGTCTTCGCTGATCGTACAGTTCATATCGCCCATTATCAACAGGTCAGGG
Organism: bacterium; assembly: GCA_963591775.1. Lineage (GTDB taxonomy): Bacteria > Bacteroidota > Bacteroidia > Bacteroidales > Paludibacteraceae > Colicola. The sequence continues at coordinate 86,002 of CAVATM010000011.1, read as the reverse complement.
TCTACTGTCATGCTTGCAATCCCATTGATAAGGTCTTGCGCATTGGTCTGCCGCTGACTTGAACCATCATCCGAACCGGATTTCGATTTGAAGTGATTCATCGAAAGCACAAAACTTTCGTCGCTACTCAGTTCCGTAAATGCCTGCCAGCGCATCGTATTGCGGTAATACGAGCGGGATGTAGTCGCATGGTTTGTGCCGAGCAACTGCACTTTGTCTGTACGATAAATAAAACCCGACTTTATCAGCTCCCAGTCGTTGCCTTTGGTGCAATTATCCGACACATACGCATAGATAACCTTCCCCGCTGCCGCATTCATGGCATGTGTCAAATAGGCCAGCACCGTGTCGCCCGCATTCTCCAACTCGTTGAATGCATAGATATCGGCATCGATATAGCGCAACGATTGCACCATTAGGTCTGTGCGTTCTTCAAGCTCCGACACGGTAGAATAATTGCAACGAGAGTTCGTCAAGTCATATACAAAATAGTTGTAGGCATTCTGTCCGCAGACCACGAGGCGACCATTACCGATATTGGGTTTCGTTGCAGGCCAACCCTGTGTTCCTGCCCAAAGAGAAGTAGCCCCCAACCATAGAAGGATAGACATTGCCACTCTCACAATGTACGATGTTCGTTTCATTAGTGTATGTCGTTTTTGAAAGTTTTCTGTATGCTGATTATTTGCCGAAATAGATATAGTTTTCTTTTTCTACCGACTCGGCTTGTGGGATAACGATAAAAGATGGGGTTTCCAAATTCCAATCTTGGAAACGGCCATTGGCTGTTGTATCTTCGATATAGCTTCGGACATGTTCGGCCCATTGTTCCCACGAGGGCAAATCCGATGGCTCTGAATACACAAAATCCGCATAATGCGCTTGACGCCCAACCACATTGTTGTGCAGATCCATATAGCGGTCACAAGGAGCATTCGGATGGGCATACTCCCAATACAGATCCATCGTGAGATAGGTCATCGGAAGCCCTATGTATGTACGCAACATAGCGTTGACAAGGATATGGCGGAAGGCATCCCCTCGTTTTCCCTCATGCGTAGCACCGGGATAGTAGTATTCCGCCAAGTGAGTAGCACGCTCTTTGCTCTGATAGATGCGATAGAACATGCGAGGGCCTTTCCACAACATAATCGTCAAGCCAAGGTTCTCTTCCTCGACCGAGGACAGACTAAGCGAATCCAATGTTACCCGCTGCACCCAACCTGCTTGTGTAGCAAACCTATTCAACATCGCCCAATGGGCAGCCTCCTGCTGCGATAGTTCCAAGAACCGCAACTCGACCGAATCGGATGACTGCCGACTGCTCGACATATTCTGTGCGTCATAGTACGCTGAAGGCACGGGCAATTCACTTCCTATCTGATTCGAGATAGTCTGCGACTGATTGCCCGCATAGATGAGCATTTGAGCCATCTGCTCCACTTTGGCGACATAGCCGGGATAGGCACGCTCCGGATATAGTTCCAGCAGACGCTGCTCAATATAGTCCGCCATTGATATCGAATCAACACGAATCTGCGTAGCCCGAGGCATGAGATATTTGGCCGATGTCGAATCGTGCATACACTCCCACTCTCGCCCAATGATATATAGCACCTCTGCGGGGAAAAGCGGAAGAATGGTCGTATCCGCTACAACGGTCTTTGACACAGGTGCCGGCACTACGACTGCCTTTTTCGTAAGGCAACTACCACATGCCATCACAATGCACAACAAAACAAGTCCTTTACGACTCAATGATAAAGAATGCATACTTCTATCCTGAAAAACTATGAGAAATTAGCAATACTCCGAAAACAAAATTACTATCTTGAGGAGTGGTATTCTATGTTGTTTCGTACACCTATATCTTGTTATCGAATCTCAAAGAAATCCACATCCATATAGCCCGAATCATTTATCTTGACGGGCGTACGAGAGCAATACAAACCTATTTTTGCACCTATCCATTGCCCCTCAACGGCTTGGAAGGATTGCCCTACCGCCACATAGCGCACCCCATCCGTTGAAACATAGAAACGGCATTGCTGCGTATCCGATACCTCCACACGCAACCACATCCATTGTTCTACCTTCGGGACTTCTAGCATAAAACAGCGGCGACCGGCCACAATCAGCCCCGCGTGTTCATATTGTGCCGTCTTGGGGTTGGGGGTAAAACGAACTTTCGTCGTAGCCACAAACGCACGCCCCGCCGGAATCTTCTGCAACAGTAAGTTCGGAGCCACCGGCACACTATCGGTAGGGTATGAGAACAGACGGATACACGATTGCTCCGAATTGCAATAGACATATTGCGCACGATAATTGCCGGACCATTGCCAACTCAAATCAAGCGTTGTTTGGTCAAATTCATCACGCCACGAAGTCGTGATGCCGGGCAGATTGCTTGTCTTTGCCCGTGGGGCTGTCATATCGGTTGTGCCTTTCAGTACAGGTTCACCGTCATTCCCCATCACGGGCCAATCATCCACCCAACGCAGCGGCTGCAAGTGCACAATACGACCTGCCACCCCTACATCCTGAAAGTGCAAAAAATAGTCCCCCACCCATGCTCCTTGGTGAGGAGCATTGATAGGACTATCTCGCTGCTCCAAGACACGCTTCACTTCGTATGGCCCATAAGGCGAACGGCTACGCATAGCCAACTGCCAACCGGTTGAAACACCGCCGGCAGGGCAAAAAATGTAATAATACCCGTTGCGCTTATAGAATTTAGGTCCTTCGGAGGTCGGATTGTCCGGATGTCCATCAAACACAAGGCGGCTCTCGGTGATGGCACTCAACCCGTCGGCACTCAGTTCACATACCGCCAATGCGCTCTTGAATCCGGCACGACTGCCCGCAAAAGCATGCACCAAATAGACTCGTCCATTGTCGTCCCAAAGCGGGCAGGCATCAATAAAACCGACACCCTGCTTCACCAATACCGCCTTTTCCCATTGACAAGGCAACTTTGTCGTTTGCTCCGAACGGACACAATAAACACCACGGTCAGGGTCACCATAGTAGATATAGAAACGCCCCTCGTGGTAACGAATACTCGGAGCCCAAACACCACCGCCATACTGCGGGGTTTTCTCGTTTTCCGTACCTGGCACGGAGAATGGCAATGCAGCATCCACAATCTGCCAATGCACCAAATCGCGCGAATGTAATATCTGCAGACCGGGTACACAATTGAATGAAGAGGAGGTCAAATAGTAGTCTTCACCCACCTGACATACATCGGGGTCGGAATAGTCATACGCCAATATGGGATTTGTGTACGAAACACCCGACACCACGCCACTCCAAAAGAGAACCAAAGTAAGAGAAAGCCAAACTCGTTTCATATCTGTTTGCGTTTTAGAATTATCCATATTATAATCGGAGCACCAAACAAAGCACTCACAGTCGATATAGGCAGCGGATAGGTAAAGAGCGAGCATAGTATATCACACAGCAGCAGCATATCCGCTCCGATAAGAGCCGATGCAGGCAACGAAATACGATGATTGGAAGTACGAAATAGACCATGTGCTATGTGCGGAACAGCCACCCCGATAAAAGCAATCGGCCCACAAAAGGCTGTCACGCCCCCGGCGAGCAATCCGGTGGAAAGTATAATCAAGAGGCGAATTGCACGAATAGATACACCCAGCCCTCGCGCATACCATTCGCCAAGCAGGAGCCCATTCAGCGGTTTGATTAGGTATATACAAATCACCATTCCCAGCAACCAAACAGCAGCCAAAAAAGGAATCTGCCCCCAGCCTACACTGCTCAAACTGCCAAGCGTCCAGACGATAAATAGTTTCAGCGCATCGGGATTGGCAAAATTCTGCAGCAAATTGACCAATGCACCGGCAATGGAGCCAAACATCAACCCCACTATCAGTAGGCTCACATTATTCGTAACATGGCGAGCCACCCACATAACAAGCAGCAAGACGAATGCACTCCCCACTATGGCTGCCACTATCACCGAAAAATAGCCTCCCACCGCACTGCCCACCAGGGTAGTACACAGCGTCACCAATGCGACTCCAAGACTGGCACCCGACGAGACCCCTAATGTGTAGGGACCGGCTAAGGGATTTCGAAACAGCGTCTGCATCAGCAGTCCGGACACAGACAAAGCAGACCCTGCCAGCAGAGCCGTCAATGCTTTTGGCAAACGAATATGGAACAAGATACGAGACTCGATACGCTCCATACAGAACAAAGCATCCCCTGTCCCGATACAAGACAGAGGATTAATCCAAATCGAACCTGAACAGATATCAATACATAGCAGTACAATACCCAATGCTATCAGTATTGTAAATATGGTTGCGTTTCTATTCATTCCGACCGCAAAGGTACAAAAAGTTTTGTACATCCACAAAAAAGCTGTAACTTTGCCGGACAAATAGAACATTACCCGGAATTACAATTCAAACATTTATGTCAGTACATACACAAAACACCCGTATGACCACAGCTCGTCTGCGGCAAATGAAACAGAATGGCGAAAAGATAGCCATGCTTACCTCGTATGATTTCACATTGGCTCGCCTCGTTGATGAAGCCGGCATCGAGATGATATTGGTCGGCGATAGTGCAAGCAACATTGTTTGCGGCAACCAATACACCTTGCCTATCACGTTAGACGAGATGATATTTCTAACCAAAGGCGTCGTACGCGCAGCACAACATGCATTGGTTGTAGCCGATATGCCGTTTGGAAGCTATCAGGTCAGCACCGAAGATGCTGTCCGCAATGCAATCCGAATCATGAAAGAAAGCGGAGCAGACGCCGTCAAATTAGAGGGCGGAGAGGAGATATTGCCTGCTATCAAAAAAATGATACAAGCAGGGGTTCCTGTGATGGGACATCTCGGTCTTACCCCTCAGTCGGTCAATCAATTTGGTGGATATGGTCTGCGTGCCAAAGAAGAAGCAGAAGCCGAAAAATTGCTCCACGATGCACAACTACTCGACCAAGCAGGATGTTTCTCTATCGTATTGGAGAAGATACCGGCAGCCTTGGCAGACAAAGTAACCAAGGCCGTTTCGTGCCCCGTCATCGGTATAGGTGCAGGCGCACAAACCGATGGACAAGTACTCGTACTGCACGATATGTTAGGGCTGAATCAAGGATTCAAACCCAAGTTCCTACGCCGCTTCGGCGAACTCGGAGCGGCAGTACAAGAGGCGGTGAAAAACTATATCTCAGCCGTCAAAGAAAGTACATTCCCTACTGCCGAAGAAAGTTACTAACAATATGTCTGCTCGCAGTAGAACGACACCACATAAAAAAACACGCCATTGGCTACGCAAAATAGTTAGATGGTGTGTTTTTGTTATACTATTTCTGTTTGCTTTTTCTGTCTTGCAGGTAGTGGCTTTCCGCTGGGTACCTGTCTATTACACCCCTGTCATGTTAAGTCGCTATATAGCAGCGCACCAAGCAGAACATAATCGAAAGAATACACCAGACGACCCCTATTCGGTAGGGAAACAGCCCAATCCCAGGCGATATTATGATTCGAAGCAATCCCACACATACAAAACTCAAGTTAAGTGGGTCGACATAGAAGACATATCACCTCAACTGATTCGTGCTGTTATAGCCAGCGAAGATAACCTATTCACATCACATAATGGTTTTTCGGAGCGAGGTATACAGAACGCCATCCAAGAGAAAAAGAAATACGGACATGTCCGCCATGGCGGCAGCACCATATCGCAACAGACCGCCAAAAATGTATTTACATTTGGCACTCGCACTTATACTCGTAAGGCGGTAGAAACCTACTATACCTTCCTCATAGAGCATATTTGGGGTAAAAAACGAATTATGGAAGTGTATCTCAATGTCATCGAAACAGGAGAAGGCATATTTGGAGCAGAGGCAACCGCAAGATACTATTTTGAGCATTCAGCCAAGACCCTAACACAAAACGAATCGGCTACCATTGCGGCTTGTCTGCCTAACCCACTGCGGCTCCATATCGACAGACCATCCGAATATGTGCTCCGTCGTCGCAGCCAAATCATCATTCTCATGCCCAAAATGGGCAAGATAGACCTGCAATAAGCAGCCATTCCATACATATAAAAATGCTGTCCGACAAAAGCATAATCTTTTTATCGGACAGCATTTTTTAATACGTCTATTTTTACCAAGAAAGGCCAATCCAAAACCACCAAATAGGACATAAATAAGCCCTACAAGCACCTTTTAAGAACCTAAAGTGGTAGGGTAATGGTAGGGCAATACGTCCGAGATGAGTCGCTAATCGAAAAGAAGTACCCCTGCAGAGGGAAAAACAAGACATACTGCACCTTGTCTATTACCCTATCGGAATGGTTAATAGATAGCAAAAACAGGATGTACCAATTAATGATTATACACTACTTCTTTTTGTTGGACTGTGGTGCCGTTTTAGGAGCAGCCCAACGAGCCGGTATCAATCGATAAGGATAGCGCTCACGGATATTGTCGGCATTCGGACAATCACAACGGTGAATACGGATACCTTTCGTCACACTGATAAACCCAAAGATAGGGTCACCCGGCTGAGGATTGCAGCAACGAGACAGATTGTAATCCACATTCTTGACATTCATATCCACCTCGATAGCCAAGCCGGATAGTTGATCCTTCGGGACATATTCGGGCTTGGGCTCAACATGATGCGTTGCGACACTCTCCTCTAGCGAGGTGAACATTTCACGCAACTGAAGAATGTCCTCCTTGCCCTGTGCAATGGATTGATAGAGGTCGCTCACCGCTTTATAGCCCAACTTATTCGCCAAACGGGAAATATCCGCTTCGGTGTATTCCAACTTCCAGTTACGGAAACGGCGTTCCAAAATCTCCTTACCCTCTGCAGCATCCTTGTACTCTATCTCCTTGAGCGATTGGCGTATCTTATTTTTAGCCTTTGTCGAAGTTACAAAATTAAGCCAATCGGCATTCGGCTTTTGGTTGGGCGAGGTCATAATCTCTATTTGATCACCATTTTCCAAGCGCTGCCGAATCGACACATTCTGATTACGAATACGCCCACCGACACAATGGTCGCCTACATCCGAGTGAATACTATATGCAAAATCCAACACCGTCGCCTCTGCCGGCAGTCGTCTTAAGTCGCCGGTCGGGGTAAAGACATAGACATACTGTTTGTTGGTCAGTATATTTCCCTTGACGCCCTTATACGCCCAGTGGGCTGCCACTCCTTTCTCTGCCACCTCATCCATACGACGGGTGCGAATCTGCACCTCTACCCACCGATTGTCAGGGCCAAGCACTGTAGTATGAAGGCTCTCATAGCCGTTTTCCTTTGGCACCGACAACCAATCGCGAAGCCGCTTCGGGTTGGGCTGAAATATATCCGTTATCAGCGAATACACCTGCCAGCAATCCTGTTTCTCTCGTTCGGCAGGCGAATCCAATATAATACGGATAGCAAACAAGTCGTATATTCTATCCACATCACAGTTCTGCGCTTGCATCTTATGATAGATAGAATGTATCGATTTGGGGCGTCCCTTAATGGTAAAGACAAAGCCTGCATCCTTCAACTTCTGCTCGAGCGGGGCGATAAAACGCGCAATATACTCATCGCGCTCCGACTTTTTGGCGTTCAGAGCGTGAGCAATGTATTTGTATTTGGCATAGTCGGTAAACTTCAACGCCAGGTCTTCCATCTCGGTTTTGATTTGGTACAATCCCAAACGATGGGCTAACGGAGCATGCAGCTGTTGCGTCTCACGGGCGACATGGCGACGACGATCCGAATCACCCTCTGCATCCAACTGACGGAGCAATTCAAGGCGTTCGGTAAGTATTTGAAACAAAACTTTGTTGCTATCTTCCATAAATTTAATCCCAAAAAATTACGACATTTTGCATATTCAAAAAAAAAGCGTAACTTTGCAGCGAATTTGTGCAAAGAGCACGCTTTTTTTAACCGAAAATGTATCAAAAACTATACCAAAAGAAATGAAAGCAACCAACGTAACCAAGTGGATTATGGTAGCCCTGCTCCTTATCGCAGCAGGTGTTATGGCTTATTTTTGCGTGAATAGCGTCGTTACTCCTATTCGTTTTGAGGAAGCACGCACGCTCCGTGAGAAAGAAGTTATCAAAAACTTAGTCAGCCTTCGTACTGCAGAGGTAGAATTCAACCGTCAAAATGGTCGTTACACTGCAAACACCGATAGCTTGATTCTTTTCCTAAAGACCGCCACCAAGAAGGAGGTGTCTAAGGAAGGTAGCCTTACAGATAAGCAACTTGAGGCAGGTTTGACCGAGCCCAAGGCTGTCAAGATTATCAACGAGGCCAAGAAGAAAGCCCTCAAGAAGCAATCGTTTGCAAGCGACGCTGAGTTGTACCAATATATTTGGGCGAATGATAAGGATGTCATCACCAATGGTTTGAGCGGTTTCCGTCGTGATACCATTGAGAACAACCTTATCCAAAGTTTGTATAAGGGAGCATATACAGCACAGACCATCGACAAAATTGTCTATATTCCATACACCGATGGCGCAAAATTCGAAATCGAGGTAAACAACGAGTACACCTCCAAAGGCTACCGTGTCCCCTTGTTCGAGGCTCGCGCACCATTCGAGACCTATTTGGGCGACCTCAATAAGCAAGAGTTGGTCAATCTTATTGACAAGGAGACCAAGCTTGACCACTATGCAGGGTTGAAGGTAGGTAGCATAGAGGCTCCTAACAACAATGCCGGCAACTGGGAGTAATCCTGTTCGGACACATAGAAATAGATTAATTCTATGCGAATTATATCTGGTACATTTAGGGGGCGCCGTTTGACGCCCCCTAAAAATATAACAGCACGCCCTACCACCGACTTTGCCAAAGAGAGTTTGTTCAACCTGCTGAACAATCAAATTGACTTCGAGGGATGCGATATGTTAGACCTTTTCGCAGGAACAGGCGGAATAGGTCTGGAGTTTGTCAGCCGTGGTGCTCGAGAGGTGACGGCCGTAGAGATGGCTCATACCCAACAAAACTTCATTATATCCACCTGTAAGCTGCTCGGCATTCATAATCTGCATGTTATGCGTGGGGATGTATTCAAATATATCAATACCTGTGCTCTGCAATTCGATTTCATTTTTGCCGACCCTCCATACGCATTAGACTCGTTGGCTACTCTCCCCGATCTTATTTTTGAGAAAGCCCTTCTGAAAGAGGATGGTTTGTTTGTGTTGGAACATGGCAAAGACTACGACTTTTCACAGCATCCTCATTTTCAGTCGCACCGCTCGTATGGCAGTGTCAATTTCACATTCTTTCGATAATCTACTCTATGAATAATATCGTTCTTTCTTATACCCGTCGCCTTACCACACAGACACATGTGGGTAATCTCACGATTGGCAGTGATTCACCCATCCGTATCCAGACGATGGCGAACACTTCCACCAACGATATCGAGAATAGCATCGCACAAGCCGAACGCTGCGTACAAGCCGGTGCCGAATTGGTACGCTTTACCACGCAGGGGGTACGCGAAGTGGAATCGCTGGCAGAGATACATAGTCGGCTCAATGGCATGGTACCTCTTGTAGCCGATGTACATTTCCAAGCCTCCGTGGCAGACGAAGCCGCCAAAGTGGTTGAGAAAGTTCGAATCAATCCCGGAAATTATATAGACCCCGCTCGCAAATTTATACATATTGACTATTCAGATGCAGAATATACTGCAGAACTTCAACGACTGAAAGAACGATTCACACAACTCTTAGAAATCTGTAAGGAGCACCATACCGCCATCCGATTGGGTGTCAACCATGGCAGCCTGAGCGACCGTATTATGTCCCGCTATGGAGATAGTCCGATGGGTATGGTCGAAAGCGTAATGGAATTCCTGCGTATAGCCGTTGAGCAGAACTTTCAAGATATTGTTATCTCTGTCAAGGCAAGCAATACGCGAGTAATGGTTGACACCATGCGGTTGTTGGTGCGACAGATGAATCAAGAAAATATGTCCTTCCCGTTGCATCTCGGTGTCACCGAGGCCGGCAACGGCGAAGATGGTCGTATCAAGTCAGCCGTTGGAATTGGTGCACTACTGGCGGATGGTATTGGCGACACGGTGCGTGTGAGCCTTAGCGAAGCCCCTGAAAATGAGATTCCGGTAGCAAAAGTGTTAGTCGATTATTTTGTCCGTCCGGATAGTATTCGGTATCGTAAGGAGACCTGCACCTATATCGATCACGACACGCTGCATTTTACCAATGATGATACCGATTGGGGGCTCTTTCAACTTCATGCGGCTGCAGAATGTGGTCGGCTGTTATGGGAGCACTATCTATCCAAATTACAACTGTCGAGCCAGCATTTCACTATCGAACAACTTGAGCGGTTGAGCATGGATATTCTACAAGCAGCTCGTGTCCGCATGTACAAGACTGAATATATATCTTGTCCTGGCTGTGGGCGCACTCTATTCGACCTTGAGAAAACCATTGCCGATGTAAAATCCGCCATTCAACAGATTAAAGACCCTATCATCGGCAAATACATCAATGGGCTAAAAATAGGTGTTATGGGATGTGTTGTCAATGGTCCCGGCGAGATGGCAGACGCCGATTATGGCTATGTCGGCGCAGGTCGAGGACGCATTAGTCTATATCGTGGCAAGGAATGTGTACTAAAGAACATCCCACAAGAGGATGCCATCCATACTCTTCTTCAGCTCATTCAATCCGATAGAGAAGCCCAACACTGATATTGAGTTTACAATAGTTACCACATACTTTAAACGAACATCATGGAACGGCAATTAGCATCCGTTACGGAAGCAATGGTAGCATACGACCATGGCGACGCCAAACGAATACAGCATTTTATCAAAGTGCACAACTTCGCTGCTACCATCTGTACAAGCGAGGGTGTCGATGCTCCGACCCAATTCATAATAGAGACGGCTGCCATCCTTCACGATATAGGTATCCATGCGGCAGAACTCAAATATGGCAATTGTAACGGAAAAGCCCAAGAAGAACTTGGCCCCGCCGAAGCACAACTGCTACTTAGCGATGTTGGCGGATACACGCAAGCACAAATCGAACAGATTTGTTGGCTAATTGCTCATCACCATACCTACTCACCCATAGAGTCAATCGACCACCGCATACTCGTAGAGGCAGACTTTCTTGTCAACGCTTATGAGGATCATCTGTCGCAGGATGCCATCCGTACATTCCGAGATAAAGTATTTCGAACCCCAACTGCAATTCGCTTGCTCAATAGCATGTTTGATATTCACTAAACATTCTTGGATGATTGCTATCTTATAGATCATGGCTACTATTTTTATTGCTCCCTATTTGTGTCCATGCGGCACATTGGTACTTGGGTCATTCGAGAATAGACTTTGCCTATGCGATTGGCAAATAGAGCCACGACGACAACAAATAGATAAGCGACTCCGATATTATCTACAAGCGGAAATAGTACATAGTACTTCGTCCATCATTGAACAAGCAGCAGCGCAATTAGATGAGTACTTTGCAGGCAACCGTCAAGTGTTCGATATTCCACTCTTGTTTGCGGGAACCAAGTTCCATAAAAATGTATGGGATGAATTACTACACATTCCATTCGGAACTACCCTCTCGTATGCAGACTTAGCGCGGCATATCGGAATGCCAACAGCCGTACGAGCTGTCGCCAATGCCAATAGAGCCAATGCACTCTCTATCATTGTTCCATGCCATCGAGTGATTGGCACAGATGGCTCTCTCACTGGGTATGCCGGCGGATTGGAAACGAAAAAATGGCTATTAGAACATGAACAGCGCCTCCTGTTCTAATGCTGTCAATGACTGAACCCTTATCTTTTTTACCTGAGAAGCACATCACTTCTTTTGATTGGGTATGTCTTCCTTCGGCGCTTCTTCGGGATTGCCACAAAATCGATATTGCACGATTAAAAGAAATTTTGTACCTTTGCAGCGGAATTGGTACGAATAAATACGATATATAAGCTATCAGAACGAGTACACCCTGCGTGAGATAGCGTTATCTACATCGCATCCAATGAATAACAGAATAATTAAACAAATGAATTTTAGATAGTTAAGGTACTATTTGTATAGTTTAGAAACTATCTATATCGAATTAGAAATAGCAAACATGGAATTAAGCGAGCAAGAACAAGTACGCAGACAGAGTCTGCAAACCATGCGTGATATGGGCATTGACCCCTACCCTGCTGCCGAGTATGTAGTAACCGGATACTCCATCGACATCAAGAATAACTTTGCCGATGAGGACACCACTGCTGCGTGGCATACGGGAAAAGAAGTGCGCATTGCAGGACGACTGATGTCCCGCCGCATAATGGGTAAGGCCTCGTTCATCGAATTGCAAGACTCAAAGGGGCGCATACAGGTTTATGTAAGTCGTGACGACATACAAGCCCCCACTGCCGAAGGCGAAACACCCACCACGGTAGAACAGCAAATGTACAATGTCGTATTCAAGAAACTGCTTGATATCGGCGATTTTATCGGCATCGAGGGCTTTACTTTCCGCACACAAACGGGCGAGATTTCGGTGCACGCCAAGCGCCTGACCGTACTTGCCAAGAGCCTTCGTCCGCTACCTATCGTGAAATACAAAGACGGTGTGGCTTATGATGGTTTCAACGACCCCGAGCAACGCTATCGTCAGCGTTATATTGACCTCGTAGTCAATGATGGCGTTAAAGAAACCTTCCTCAAACGCGCGACTATTATCCGTACCATGCGGCAAGTGTTTGACGAAGCGGGCTATACAGAGGTAGAGACGCCTATTCTGCAACAGATTGCAGGCGGCGCATCAGCGCGTCCGTTCATCACGCACCACAATGCACTCGATGTGGATATGTATCTGCGTATCGCTACCGAGCTCTACCTCAAACGCTTGATTGTAGGCGGTTTTGAGGGTGTCTATGAGATTGGACGCAACTTCCGCAACGAGGGTATGGACCGCAGCCACAACCCGGAATTCACCTGTATGGAACTCTATGTGCAGTACAAGGACTACAACTGGATGATGTCGTTCACCGAGCAGTTGCTGGAGCGTATTGCCATTGCCGTAAACGGCACGACCAAAGTGCAGATTGGCGACCATGAGGTGGATTTCAAAGCCCCATACCGACGCCTACCGATCCTCGATGCTATCAAGGAAAAGACAGGGCTCGACCTCAGCACCATGAGCGAAGACGAGATTCGCGAGGTAGCCAAGAAATACGGCATTGAGGACACCGAACACATGGGCAAAGGCAAACTCATAGACGAGATATTCGGAGAGACCTGCGAGGGCAGTTTCATTCAGCCTACCTTCATCACCGACTACCCCGTCGAAATGTCACCGCTGACCAAAATGCACCGTTCAAAACCCGGACTGACCGAGCGTTTTGAGTTGATGGTCAATGGCAAAGAGTTGGCCAATGCATATAGCGAGCTGAACGACCCTATCGACCAATACAACCGCTTTGTGGAACAAATGAAGTTAGCCGACAAGGGCGACGACGAAGCAATGGTAATAGACCATGACTTTATGCGTGCACTCGAATATGGTATGCCTCCCACCTCGGGTATCGGAATCGGTATCGACCGTCTCGCTATCCTTATGACCGGGCAACCGACGATTCAAGAGGTGCTGCTATTCCCCACCATGAAGCCGGAAGCGTAAAATAATTAAGAATGAAGAATTATGAATTAAGAGTTACCTATTCAAAACCACAAGTTCGTATCATTCTTAATTCGCTAATTCATAATTCAAGAATTAGAACTAATGTACAAAAAAGTTGCAATTTTAGGCTCCGGTAGTTGGGCTACGGCACTCGCCAAGATAGTGCTCAACAACCAGAACGAGATAAACTGGTATATTCGCCGCCAAGAGGTGATAGACGAGTTTATGGCGACGGGCAAGAACCCAAGTTACCTTGGGGCTGCCTCTTTCGATGTATCGAGGATTCATTTCTCATCGGATATCAACAAGATAATTGCACACTCCGACCTGCTGATACTGGCAATTCCATCCCCCTATGTCAAGCAGTCGCTCAACAAGATACGCCGTAATATGACACACAAGATTGTCATCTCGGCGGTCAAAGGAATGATACCCGACGACAATGTCATTGTGACAGACTACTTGAATCAGCGCTTCAACATACCAATGGAGCAACTCGGTATTATTGCAGGGCCTTGCCACGCCGAAGAGATTGCACTTGAGCGTCTCAGTTACCTGACCATCGGTTGTGAAAGTCTTGAGAACGCCACCAAGTGGCAAGAACTTTTCCGCACGGAGTTTGTGCAAACCACTACGAGCAATGATGTAGTAGGACTGGAATACTCCTCCGTAATGAAAAATATATACGCCATTGCGGCAGGTATGTGCCAGAGCCTGCACTATGGGGACAATTTCCAAGCCGTGCTACTGACGAATGCCATACAAGAGATACAGCGATTTGCAATGGCGATGTCTAACGCCCACCGAGATATCACAGCAAGCGGATATCTGGGCGATGTACTCGTAACAGCCTACTCCAAATTCTCTCGAAATCGTCAGTTTGGACAAATGGTGGGTATGGGGTATTCCGTCAAGGCGGCACAGATGGAGATGGAAATGGTGGCAGAGGGCTACTATGGTACACGCGCCATTCATCACGCAAACGAGCGTATGTGTGTCAGTCTGCCGATAGTGGATGCCATGTACGATATTCTCTACGAGCGCAAATCTCCTACCATTGCCATCCGTGAACTGACGAAAAAACTGCAATAAATTTTTCCTACAAGAGATAACCATAAACACAAACGATAATGAAAGACATTCAATTTTCGTATGCGAAAGCCGTTAGTGCTGACGCTGTAAATGCCTACAAAGCAAAAGTAGCCCAATGCCAAGAACTGCTCGTTAAGGGAACCGGCAAGGGTAATGATTTCTTAGGCTGGCTCAACCTACCCGAGGACATCAAGCCACAACTCAAAGATATTCAAGCCACAGCCGACTTACTCCGCCAAGAGTGCGAAGTGATTGTATGTATCGGTATCGGCGGCAGTTATCTTGGTGCGAAAGCCGTAAA
Organism: bacterium; assembly: GCA_963591775.1. Taxonomy (GTDB): domain Bacteria; phylum Bacteroidota; class Bacteroidia; order Bacteroidales; family Paludibacteraceae; genus Colicola. Next base: position 70,897 of record CAVATM010000011.1, on the reverse strand, counting down.
TGACGCCTTATCCAACTCATTCGCATGGCTCGAAGGCAAGAAACCTGCTATAGTTTATGCCGGACAAAACATCGGAGAAGACTACCTATATGAGTTGCAAGAACTGCTCGCCAACAAGAAATTCGGTATTATATGTATTTCCAAATCGGGTACCACTACCGAACCTGCGTTGGCATTCCGTCTGCTCAAGACTCAACTTGAGAAACAACAAGGCATAGAGGCAGCACAGAAATTGATTGTCTGCATTACGGACGCAAAGAAAGGCGCATTGCGTACACTGGCAACCCAAGAAGGATACAAGACATTCGTAATCGAAGATAACATCGGCGGACGCTTCTCGGTCCTCTCACCGGTAGGACTGCTGCCTATTGCTTGCGCAGGGTTTGACATTCAATCACTGATTGATGGTGCAGCACGCATGGCAGAAGTATGCGGTATCGATACACCATTCGAAGAGAACCCTGCTGCTCAATATGCTGCTGCGCGTAACAGTATCTACTCGGAGCAAGGGAAAAAGATAGAACTGCTCGTCAATTTCCACCCAAAACTCCACTATGTGAGCGAATGGTGGAAACAACTCTACGGGGAGTCGGAAGGCAAAGACCACAAAGGTATATTCCCTGCAAGTGTAGATTTCACGACAGACCTGCACTCGATGGGACAATATATCCAGGACGGTGAGCGCCACTTATTCGAGACGGTTATCTCTGTTGCTGAGCCGAACAACAAAGTAGAATTCCCTTATGATGAGGCAAATCTCGATGGACTGAATTTCCTTGCCGGAAAGCGTGTAGACGAAGTAAACAAGATGGCAGAACTCGGCACTATGCTTGCCCATGTAGACGGCGGTGTGCCTAACTTGAAAGTAACGCTACCGAAACTCAATGAGTACTACCTTGGCGAGTTGATTTACTTCTTCGAGCGTGCATGCGGTATCTCCGGCTATCTGCTGGATGTCAATCCATTCAACCAGCCGGGTGTGGAGGCATACAAAAAGAATATGTTTGCCCTGCTCGACAAGCCAGGCTACGAGGCTGAGTCTGCAGCCATCAAGGCAAGACTATAAGGAAGGATACTGAATATCCATGCTATTGGCTCCGTGAATGTGGTTCTCTACGAATGGTTCTCCCTTAACGCCCATTAATTTTACCCGCTAATGCATTATCGGCTATAAGAGGGACGCGCAATAACGACGCCAGAGAGAAATTAAACACCTATAGACACAATAATAGCGGCAGAAATGCCGCTATTATTGTGTCTTATTTAGCCAATTGGGTCTTTTTCATTCCTATTGACAACACTAAAAACAAAATCATTCTTATTGACGAGAAACGCAATAACTAAATGGCCTTTATCGTGTGATAGACTTTGCTGATGAAAGATTCGTAATCGTTCAAAACGATAGAATTGCCAAAACCTACATAAGAATGAGACGACAGACTGATAAGTGAATCGTTCTTGGCATAGAAATCCATATATTCCTGAGCGGTCTTACCCAATAGTTGGTCATTATCCGGGATGTGCACCACATATAACAATGTCTTGTTGGGAGTATGGAAATACATATCCACATTATCGCAAGACAGCGTAATGTATTTATCGGCATTATGCTCTGTAAAAGTTTCCCACTTCGTAATCCGTTTGCTTTCTTTTTTGTAATACGGCAAGCGGTCTAAAATGATAAATACCTGAAAATAAGGACAGTTGTTTGCTCGGATATTGGCAGTTTCTCCCAACATATTCTCAAAATAATTGTTTGAATTCTGAGAATAGTTTTGCATAACGAATTTGACAGCAATCCCTGCTATGGCTTTGCGTTGGCCAGTGGTTTTATCGGTATGATAAACCGTAATATCTACCTTTTTATCCACATACCGTCCCGCAATATCTCCTTCACGGTCATCCCCCCACCCTTGCGACTGAATAGAATACGCATCACCCAAACGCAATGCCAAGTCTTTTGCTATAGCACCATGCAGGGGCTTTAGTTTCGCCGTACTCCGTGAGGTGCCGGACTCGACAAACGATTGAAAAGAATTACTCAATACATACAAAAACTCACTGTTCGTCAAAGGAAATACTAATTTGTCTGCTGCCTTGGTTTTCATGATTGTCTAATTTATAGTTAATGTATTGTTCCAGTTCCTTGGAACTGAATGTATAATATCCACCGCTTTTATAGTGTCGTAAGGAACGGATATATTGCAGGAAATCATCAGAATACAATATACCTCGCAAGGTCTGTTCATCCACATCGGTGAGTATATACAGACCGCTGTATAGTCCTGCTCCCTTGGATACTTTTTCCAATTTGATAGAATGACTATCTATAAGCAGTGTATTGATAGCATACTTATCTGCCCAAACATCTTTCAATGCCTGTGTTCGACCATACAAATACCAACAGGGGCAATCCTCTTCTGTACGACCTTTCAGCAAATCGGCTTTGTGTTTCTCCAGATAGGTCCGAATGGCAGGAATACTAAATAGTTCCTGCTTAAATAGTGGTTTCCCGTTCGTATCATACGGATAGAACGCTCTGTACCATCTGCCGGTAGAGGCTTTCAAAACAGGGATTGTATATTCGGTGAATGAGAATGAAGATTGAATAAACACGCTATCTGCCAATGTGGCAAAACCATTTTTCACTTGCGCAACTTGTGGATGGGAATGCAAGAAAATATCACGCAGAGTGCGTAGTGTGTGGCGGTCGGCAAGATACAGAATATTCCCTATCATCGCTTCCTCTATACGCAAACATTCTTGGGCTAACACGATGTGCTGCTCGCCAATGTATGTACAATAGGTAAATTGCTCATGCAACACTCCTTTTTCAAACAAAGATATCATAGTATATGCCGTTGCGTCAAATGCTTGATAATGCCCCAAATCTATCAGTTTCACAAGATTGTGCTGCTGAAGGATGTAGTTTCGCAATACACCTCCTGCCACGCTGTTAATCCATGAACCGGGCGTGATATAGCACAACTTGCCGCCCGGACATAACATACGGAATCCTACTTCAAAGAACGCAAGATACAAATCGGTCATACCGCCTTGCGTAAAGCGAAAATGTTTCACCTGCTGATAGGTATCGGCTAAATTGTGTACTCGCACATACGGTGGATTGCCCACTACATAGTCCATTCGATGGTCGTAGTCGGGTACCGAAAGAGCATCGGCATTACGTATATCCCAAGCCACCTTCTCCACCCCATATTGGGCAGCAATAGTGGTAAGATTCTGAACACAAGCCGTATAGGCAATAGGGTCTAACTCTATGCCGTGAATAAAAGTAGAGAGGTCTTGACAAAGCAACAAGACATCGGACGATTGTTGCAAAAATGCAGCACAATACCGTGCCACTATTTCCTGCAAAAAAGCCCCATCTCCGCAACTATTGTCAATGATATGCTTACGAAGAATAGCAATTCCTCGATAGCCTGCCACATCTAAGATGTCGCACACCAAATAAGGGGGCGTAAAGACTTGCCCCGATTCTTTCCGTGTTGCCATAGTGCATTATGGCGAAAGCCTTTATGCGGTATGGCAACACTACAAACCCGAGACAAGAACGATAAGAAAGGGAAATAACTTTTTAGCGTATGGGATGAACCTACAGCAACAAAAAAGCAGATGTTTTCTCATCTTCTTGTCGCGTGGCTGTAGGAATTGCCAAGAATGGAAGAATAAGCAAAACACCTGCGAAAGCAGACGCCTTACAACTTATTCGATTCCATTTTGTCTTTTTGAAACTTCCTACATTCCGCGACAAAACCGAATAAATAGCAAACGCTATTGTATTAGGAGTGATATGTTTACAATCTCGGGCGCACTCCTTTTCGCCATGAGATTTCAAGCACAAAAGTACTGCTTTTTGTTGAATCATGCAAATATAGGTGCTTTCTCCATATACAATCTACCACAAGTTATACTTGTTCCATTGCATTGCTATCATTGACAATTTTCTTTCTCAATATACAGCATTTATTAACATGTCATCTATTGCCATAGAAATCGAATAATGTGGATAAAAAGAACATATAAGAGCCTTATAAGACCCTAAGGTGGTAGGGTAATGGTAGGGCGATACGTCCGAGATAAGTCGCTAATCCATACGACACCCTCTAAATGGCATGAAAAATAGAACATATTGTATCTATAGCCACTATTCTATTTTAATCATAATTACCTAAATGGAAACCTGTTCCTTTTGGCATAGGTTTCCGTGGAAAATTAGAACTGCCGGCCTTAACTTATTTTCTGTCGAGAGTGGTCTGCAGATTTGTAACCAGATAGAATTTAGAGAAACCTGCAATAAACTATACGCCCATTTTGAGTGTCAAACCGTATCGACTATCTCATTTGCCGCGTTTTGCAAGATACAACCAACAAAAAAGTTTTATTTTGCGATTTGTTTGGATATCCGACAAAAAAGCAATAACTTTGTGGGCGAGTTTTGGGCATCGAAAAAGGGACTCTGCGACACACATTAGCGCTGCGCACAGCACACCTGATTACGGTACAAAGAACCTCGAATCGCTGCACAACTCACAAGAGAATCGGTCTCGTACGACACGAAATACATCTATCTATTGTTTAATATCAAAACAAAAAACACAATGAAACCAACTCATATTGAGCATCTTGGTATCGCTGTAACCAGTTTGGAAGACGCTATGCCGTTCTTCGAGTTCTTAACAGGTGAGAAATGCTACTCTATCGAAGAGGTCGCCGACCAAAAAGTGCGCACGGCTTTCTTCAAAGTAGGACAAACCAAAATCGAACTTTTGGAGCCTACCTGCCCCGAATCGACCATCGCTAAGTTTATCGAAAAGAACGGCGGTCGAGGCGGTGTACACCATGTAGCATTCAATGTGGAGAATGTCGAGGAGGCACTCCGCGAAGCAGAGGCTGCGGGCCTGCAACTCATTGACAAAGCTCCCCGCAAAGGCGCTGAGAATCTGATGATTGCTTTCTTGCACCCCAAGAGCACCCAAGGCGTACTCACCGAACTGTGCGAACAGCCAAAATAAAAATAATCTAGAAGATCTAGAGGAACTAGAAAATCTAGAAGATTTAGAATAATAGGAAAAATTATGAATACGGATAATTTGCAGAAACTGATTGACAACCGCGCCAAGGCACAAGCAGGCGGCGGCGAAGCAGCAGTAGAAAAACATCACGCAAAGGGCAGTTACACCGCCCGTGAGCGTATCAATATGCTTCTCGACGAAGGTTCGTTCGAGGAGGTAAATATGTTCCTCACCCACCGTTGCCACGACTTCGGAATGGAGAAAAAAGTATTCCTCGGCGACGGCGTGGCTGTCGGTTCGGGTACCATCGACGGACGCCTCGTGTTCGTCTTTGCACAGGACGCTACCGTAATCGGCGGTTCGCTGAGCGAGACAATGGCACTGAAGATTTGCAATGTCATGGACCAGGCCATGAAACTCGGTGCGCCGATCATCGGACTCAACGACTCGGGTGGTGCGCGTATTCAAGAAGGTGCATGCGCTTTGGCAGGATATGCAGAGATATTCGAGCGTAATATCCTTGCCAGTGGCGTGGTGCCTCAGATTAGCGTTATCTTTGGCCCGTGTGCCGGCGGTGCAGTCTATAGCCCTGCATTGACGGACTTTATTATGATGACCGAGCAGAACTCGTATATGTTCATCACGGGCCCGAAGGTAGTAAAATCCGTTACGGGTGAGGATGTCAGCGTAGAAGACCTCGGTGGTGCAAAAGTACACGCTACCAAATCGGGTGTTACCCATTTTGTGGCCGCTACCGAAGAGGAGGCACTGCAAGAGGTACGCCGCCTGATTAGCTTCATTCCGCAAAACAATATGGAGGAGGCTCCGCTCGTTCAATGCACCGATGACCCGCTGCGTGTAGAAGAGGCACTCAACGACATCGTGCCCGATGACCCCAACAAACCCTACAACATGAAGGATATCATCAACCTGATTGTTGATAATGGCGACTTTATGGAGGTTCAGAAGGACTATGCCAAGAATATCATTTGTGGATTCGCACGCTTCAACGGTCGTTCGACAGGTATCATTGCCAACCAACCGAGTTGGCTGGCCGGCGTGCTCGACTGCGATGCCAGCCGCAAGGCAGCCCGCTTCGTGCGTTTCTGCGATGCATTCAACATCCAGATTCTGACGCTGGTTGATGTGCCAGGCTTCCTGTGCGGTACCGGACAAGAGTATGCAGGCATTATTGACCACGGAGCCAAACTGATGTTCGCATTCGGCGAGGCTACCGTACCAAAGGTAACCGTTACCATCCGCAAGTCTTATGGCGGAAGCCATATCGTAATGAGCTGCAAGCAGTTGCGTGGCGACGCTTGCTATGCATGGCCCAATGCGGAGATTGCCGTTATGGGTGCGAGTGGTGCTGTTGGCGTACTTCAAGCCAAGGCTATCAAGGCTATTGAAGACCCTGAAGAGAAGAAGAAGTTCATTGCCGAAAAAGAGGCAGAATATCGCGACCTCTTCGCAAGCCCCTATCAGGCAGCCAACCGTGGTTATATCGATGACATCATTGAGCCGCGCAATACACGCAAGCGCATCATCCATGCCTTCGAGAACCTGCAGACCAAGCGCCTGACCAATCCGTTGAAGAAACACTCTAATATACCCTTGTAAGTATGATTCTATTAGATGCTGCAGCAACGGAGGTGACGGGTATCACTCCGTTTATATGGATGGTGACGGGCATCGGCTTTCTGCTCGTGCTGGTGTTACTCTTTGTCTTTGTTTATATCATGAAGTTGATGGGCTGGATTATGCAGCCGCGCGTCAAGGCAAAAAAACAAGAGGCGGACACCCATTCGCAGACAGTTGCCCACACCCAGAAAGAGGATGTTGAGCATATCACGCTCACTGCCGACAGCACGGCAGCCATTGCGTTGGCGCTCCACCTCTACTATAATGGTGTGCATGACGAAGAAAGCACAAAAACGATTGTTCAACCCCACCGTACCCAATGGAACAATAAGATGTACGGTATGAATAACTTACACAGATGAACGCAAAATCATTTCAGTTTACCATTGACGGGCGCAAATACGAAACGACTGTCAACGAGATAGAAAACCATGTAGCAGAAGTAACGGTCAACGGTACGGTGTTCCATGTCGAGATAGACAATGCCAAGAACGCCACCGCTATCAAACCCACTGCTACACGTACTACTGCCGCTCCTCGTGCCGCACAACCCGCAGGCACTGTGGTGGTTAAGAGCCCGCTGCCGGGAAGTATCGTTAAGGTGGTGGCTGCAGCCGGTGCTGCAGTAAAGAAAGGCGACCTGCTGCTCACAATGGAATCCATGAAGATGGAAAACCAAGTCTGCAGCGAGTACGACGGTACGGTTAAGAGTGTGCTTGTTCAGCCTGGACAGAATGTAATGCAAGACGACAAACTTGTTGAAATTGAGACGGTTGCCGTTGCCGCTGCACCTGCCGCTCCTGTAGCTGCACCCAAACCGGCACCTGCTCCCGTTGCCGAGGCTCCCAAGGCCGCTACGCCGAAGGTAGAAGCCCCTGTCGGCGGAAAGAAAATTGTCTCCCCGCTCCCCGGCTCTATTATTAAGGTGCTTGTCAGCGAAGGGCAGTCGGTCAAGAAAGGCGATACGCTGCTCACCCTCGAATCCATGAAAATGGAGAATGCCGTGCAGGCTGACTGCGATGGCGTAGTGAGCAAGATTGCCGTTGTTGCAGGACAGAATGTAATGCAGGACGACCTGCTTGTTGTACTTGGCTAATAGAGTTGCAACTATGTGGAGTGATGTATTAAATTTCTTCCAGACGATGGGGTTCATGAACGCAGATTGGCGTCAGATAGTGATGCTATTCGTGTCGTTCTTCCTGCTCTATCTGGCGATTAAGAAGCAGTACGAGCCGCTGTTGCTCCTGCCTATCGCCTTTGGTATGTTGCTTACCAACCTGCCTAACGCCAATATGTACCACCCCGAATTGTGGGCGGCTTTTCTCGATGAGACCAGCCCTGCCTACCATAGTTATGGGGCTATACTGAAGGACGCAGGTCTGTTGGATGTACTCTATATCGGCGTTAAAGCGGGTGTTTATCCGTGCCTTATCTTTATCGGTGTAGGTGCTATGACGGACTTCGGACCATTGATCGCCAATCCTAAATCGCTGATATTGGGAGCAGCTGCGCAAATTGGTATTTTCATTACCTTCCTTTGCGCCAACGCCCTTGGTTTCACCCCTGCAGAGGCAGGTTCAATCGGAATTATCGGTGGTGCAGATGGTCCTACATCTATCTTCTTGACCTCTAAGTTAGCCCCTCATTTGCTGGGGCCTATCGCCATTGCCGCCTACTCGTATATGGCATTGGTACCTGTTATTCAGCCGCCTATCATGCGTTTGTTGACAACAGAGAAAGAGCGTCAGATTAAGATGAAGCAGCTCCGCTCCGTAAGCAAGACCGAGAAGATTGTCTTCCCTATCGTTATCACGGCTATCGTATCGCTCATCTTGCCGGACGCAGCACCGCTGATTGGCTGCTTGATGCTCGGTAACTTGATGAAAGAGTGCGGTGTAGTGGACCGTCTGAGCAAGACGGCACAGAACGAACTGATGAACATTGTGGTTATCTTCCTCGGTTTGTCGGTGGGCGCTACCGCTACGGGTGCTACTTTCCTCAATGTCAAGACTTTGCTTATTCTCGCAATGGGTATCGTTGCCTTCAGTATCGCTACCGCAGGTGGTGTACTGTTCGCGAAACTGATGAACCTATTCTCGAAGGACAAAATCAACCCGCTTATTGGTTCTGCAGGTGTGTCGGCTGTGCCGATGGCAGCGCGTGTGAGCCAGTTGGAGGGACAGAAAGCCGACCCGAGCAACTTCCTGCTTATGCACGCCATGGGCCCGAATGTTGCCGGTGTGATTGGCTCTGCCGTAGCAGCAGGTATCCTCTTGAGTATGCTTGGATAAACACGGACAATGTGTAAATCTGTAAATGTGTAAATTTGTAAGTAGGGAAAGCTACTGCAAGTTTACACATTTGCTTTTATAGTAAGTTTCTACATATCCATTATCCCTGCTTGCCTACCCGCAACCAATGAACCATAAGACTCACTCGCATTTACAAATTTACAAATTACATTTTTCCTTCCATGGACACACAGACCGCCATACATCTCCTTGAACAGAAAGGAGTTAAGCCTACCGTCAATCGTATTCTTGTCTATCAGACACTCGTGCAATTGGGGCGTCCCGTGAGTCTGCGTGATATGGAAAACGAAATGCTCACGCTCGATAAATCGAGTATATTCCGTGTACTGACCCTCTTTGCCGAGCAGGATGTGGTGCATGCGTTTGAGGACGGGCGTGGTATTCTGCACTACGAACTTTGCCACCACCATGAGGGCGAGTGTCATCATACCGAGGGACATCTCCATTTCTACTGCGAGACATGCCAACAGTCTTTCTGCCTCGAGGACACGCCTATTCCGCCTATCCATTTGCCAGAGGGCTTTGCCCCACATTCAGTTTCGTTTGTTATCAAAGGTGAGTGCCCATCCTGTGCCCGTAAACACAAGTAAGCCAATCGAAATAGCGAACTCTATGTTCTTCTAATTTGCGCATACAGATAAAAAGTCGTACCTTTGTATGCAAATACTCCATTATCATGAAAATTTCAAGAAGAATTGACTCTCTCAGCGAGTCGCAAAGTCTGCAAATGGCAGCACGTTGTCAGCAACTACGAGCCGAAGGAATAGATGTCATCGGCTTATCCTTAGGTGAGCCGGACTTTGCTGCCCCAGAGCATGTCAAACAGGCAGCCAAAGCTGCAGTTGATGCAGACTATTCTCACTATGGACCGGTTCCTGGATTTCCATCTCTACGAGAAGCAATTGCCACCACACTTAACAATGAATTAGGTGAACACGCCCCCACTCCCTATACAGTCAATGAGATTATTGTATCAGTGGGTGCCAAGCAATGTATATGCAATGCCATACAGACGATTCTAGACCCGGAAGACGAAGTGATAATTCCTACCCCTTGTTGGGTAAGTTATTCAGAGATGGTAAAATTGTCCGAGGCCAAAAGTGTGTTTGTCAAGACCACAATGGAAAACAATTTCTGCCTCACCGGTGCACAATTAGAGGCGGCCATCACGGATAAGACTCGTTTGCTCATTCTATGCTCACCGAACAATCCAACAGGTAGCGTCTATACACACGACATGCTTACGGATATTGTCAGTGTGCTAAAGAAACACCCAAATATCAGTGTGATTTCCGATGAAATTTACGAACATATCTTATACACCGGACACCACGAAAGTATGGGACAGTTTGCCGAGATACAAGACCGTGTCATTATCGTGAATGGCGTAAGCAAAGCCTACGCTATGACAGGTTATCGTATTGGTTGGCTTGCTTGCCACGACAAATCGTTTATTGCAGCCTGCAAGCGCTTGCAGGGGCAGATGATTACTTGCGCCACTACTGTGGCACAAAAAGCTGCAGAAGCAGCCTATACAGGTTCGCAGGAATGTGTAGAAACTATGCGGAAAGCATTTGAAAAACGCCGAGAACTGATAGTATCGTTAGCCCACGAGATACCGGGATGGAAAATTATCGAACCACAAGGAGCTTTCTATCTATTCCCCGATGTATCCTACTATTTTGGAACTCAGACTCCGCAAGGTACTCTCCTACAGACCGCAGACCAAATCGTCGAATACCTACTCAATGAGGCACATGTGGCTTGCGTTTCGGGCTCTGCTTTTGGTGAAGATCACTGCATACGATTGTCTTATGCCACGAGCGAAGATAACATCATCGAGGCTATGAAACGCATCAAATTAGCCCTATCTTTCCTACAGAAATGACCGTACAAGAAGTTTTCGAATTGCGTAGAGAGGGGCGAATAGAGGAAGCATACAACGCTATTCTTCCCATGTACAAGATACATCATGGCAAATACACTACCATTGCTATGTTTTGGTGTGCTGCCGACAGAATGTGTCAGTTGCTCGAAACCGTTTCCGAAAACGATGAAGAATCCAATAATGCTTACAACGAGGCTGAACGAATCCATCGCAGTTTGCAAATACTCTATCCCAAGATGCACGATGAAGAAGGGTACGGCAAATATAAGATGGATTGCTTGCAAAAGCAGTTAGATGAGGCTAAGAGTATATTGGATGGTACTTACACGACTAATATAGACCACATAGATGGGAACGATGCAGATGGTCAGTGAACGTCAACAAAAAGTAGAGCAGTTTTTACTGGCTCATCAAATAGAATACACCTGCTATAACCACCCGGAAGGAAAAACTATTGAGGAGGCAAAGCGTTGGTGGCACGACGATGGCAGCGTGCACTGCAAGAACATATTTATGCGCAATCACAAGGGCAATCAGCACTACCTGATTTGTTTTGATTGCGACCGCAATTTAGACATTCACGACCTTGAGCAACGGCTAAAAGAGACACTGCTGAAAGCAGGTAAAACTGCCCCCGGAAAATTATCATTCGCTTCACCGGAACGAATGATGCGATATCTTGGTTTAGAACCTGGCAGCGTAAGCCCATTTGGGTTGATCAACGATAGCGAACATCATGTTATCTTGTTTTTGGACAAGAATCTGCAAACGGCAAATACACTGAGTTTCCACCCTAACGATTGTTGTGGTACAGTAGTCATTTCTCAATCCGAATTTCAACGCTATCTAGACATAGTTGGAAACCAATGGGAATGGGCCACATTGTATGAATGATATGCTGGACTTTACACTTAGCACATATAAGTATCTACTTTCCACACTACAGAAAGCAGGATATGTGTTTTTGACATACGAAAACTATTGCATTTCCGAACCCAAGCCGAAGAAACTCGTTATACTGAGGCATGATGTAGACAAGAAACCCCAAAATAGTTTAGCGACCGCACTCCTAGAACAGTCACTCGGCATTCAAGCATCATACTATTTCCGAATCGTTAAGGAAAGCAACTCTCCCGAAATCATACAAAAGATAGTCTCCTTAGGTCATGAAGTGGGTTATCATTATGAAGATATGTCACTTGCCCATGGAGACATAGAGACTGCTTTCGTCCACTTCAAAGATAGCCTTTCCTATTTTCGCACCTTCTACCCTATTCGTACAATATGTATGCATGGGGCTCCAACATCTCAATGGGACGGAAGGGACCTATGGACAAAATATGATTATCATTCCCTGGGGATTATTGGTGAACCTTATTTAGACATCAACTTCTCCGCCCTATTCTATCTTACTGACACAGGGAGATGTTGGGATGGACACCATTTCTCGGTACGTGACAAGATTCCCATTTATCAAGACCTATGGACAAAAGAGGGACTTACATTTCACTCAACTCAAGATATATGTAAGGCGGTTCTTGAGAATCGCTTGCCAAACAAATTGATGTTGACCACGCATCCGCAACGCTGGACTGATAGCAAGGCTGCTTGGATACGAGAATTGGTATGGCAAAATGCCAAAAACATAGTGAAACGAACATTGATATATGCAAAAACGAATAACCATTGACATTATTATTTGGTGCATTTCCGCCGTGCTATGCATTCTATGGCGATTAGCTGCCGACAAATCGCAAATATGGGGATACTTAGCCCTATTTGGTGTCATGATGATTACATGGATATTCGTTGGGTGGTTGCTACAATTATATCGTTCTTACAAAACAGTATGGTATTGGCAATCACTGCTGTCGTTATTAGGAACCACTACAATTCTCCTTCTACTAACCCATTTTTGTCTGCCATTACTTCCATTCAGTCTATCCACCACAGTAGCAATGTGGATGATAGGTATGGTTACCGTATTAGACTTTATGGTAACACTTGCCGTACACTACTGGAAATACGCACAGAATATGACCGTACCGGCCATCAAGATAAAGCAACGAGACAATGCACAACCACTGCATGCCGATTCCCAGCGTTCCGAAAACTCCATTGAAACAATCCACCAGTCGGTCCTCTCGATAACTACCGAAGCGGACTATCAAATGCTGCTTGATAGAGCTCGTCTTAGCAGCCGCCAAACCAAAGTGGTTGCCAATAGAGATCCGTTCAGCCTTTTACAGATTCAAGACTACGAATACAATACCCTAGTGGACCTAACATTACTCAACGATATGCGCGGTATCAACAAGCGTTTTTGTATGGTCAATCAGAAACTGCCTGATGATGGTATATATGTTTGTTGCTTTCGTCCGCAGGAATATATCAAACAAAAGATGCTAAACCACTATCCCCAAGGACTGAATTGGCTTATATACTCATTCTATTTTCTATGGAAACGGGTTATCCCTCGATTGATGCTATCGTCTCGCCTATACTATGATATTACCCAAGGGCGAAAACGCATGCTCAGCAAAACCGAAGTATTTGGCCGATTATACTATTGTGGATTTGAAGTAGACGAAGTGGTATCGATGGGACATATAGACTATATTTTCTCTCACCGACATTCCCAACCCTATCCACAGCAACAATTCAAGGTATATGGACCACTGATTAAACTACGACGAATCGGGAAAGATAAACAAATCATCTATATCTATAAGTTTCGCACTATGCATCCTTATGCGGAATACATTCAAAAATATGTATTCGACCAACGGGGAGGAATGAATATAGCAGACAAAAGTGACAACGATTGGCGCATTACTACATGGGGGAAAATTATGCGCAAGTATTGGTTAGATGAACTACCAATGCTTATCAACTGGCTACGAGGCGATGTCAAATTGGTTGGCGTACGCCCCCTATCCTTAACGATGTTCAACACCTATCCCGAAGCATTGCAGGATAAACGCACCAAATGCAAGCCTGGACTGATCCCTCCTTTCTACATAGACCATCCCAAAACTTTCGATGAACTTTTCGAAAGTGAAAACAAGTACTTAGACGCCTATTTTAGGCATCCAATTTTGACTGATATCCGCTATTTTTTTATGACGATGCACTCTATTCTATTTAGACATATCCACTCAGCATAATCTGATACAGAAGCCACAATCAATCCTTTATAATAGCTCTCCAACTATTGGATAATACAAAAGAACTGCACTACGACATAGTGCAGTTCTTTGTATTTTGGGCCAGCCCCCCATCCCTATAGGTAGCCAGAAGGTAACCCAACCGAATGTATATACAAACTATCAAGCCATTGCTCCGTTTACTTGAATCACCTGCCCTGACACATACGAAGACATATCGGAAGCCAAGAACAAGGCCACCTTCGCGACCTCTTCAGGAGCACCGGCACGGTGCATGGGAATCAGACTAACAAATTGCTTAAGGGTTTCTTCGGGCAAAGCGGCCGTCATGTCTGTCATAATAAATCCAGGTGCAATAGCATTAGCTCGCACGCCACGACTGCCCAATTCTTTAGCAGTCGATTTCATTAGGGCAACAATTCCTGCTTTCGAAGCCGCATAATTGGCTTGTCCGGCATTGCCATTCAATCCCACTACGGATGACATAGAAATAATCGATCCACCACGCTGTCGCATCATAATTGGGGTGACTGCGTGGGTAAAATTAAAAACAGATTTCAGATTTACGGTCAACACCTCATCCCACTGCTGCTCTGTCATACGCAGAAGCAAAGTATCACGGGTAATACCTGCATTATTGACTAAAATATCAACTCGTCCAAAATCCGTGACCACCTGTTCCACCACTTGATGAGCTGCCTCAAAGTCCGCCGCATTGCTCAAATATGCTTTTGCTCGACGTCCCATCGACTCTATTTCACGACACACTTGCTCTGCCGGTTCTGTACTGACAATATAGGTAATCGCTATATCACACCCTTCCGAAGCAAAAAGTAAAGCAATCTGTCGCCCAATACCACGAGCCGCACCGGTAATGACCGCCGTCTTTCCTTCCAACAATGCCATAAACAACTATATACTTTACAAATTATTCCTATTTATCATTCTTTTATCGGGAACACACCCGTTGGGCGTTCTATAGTATACCGAGTCATTTCCTGGTTTGACTCAAATCCTACCCCCATAATAATGGAGTTCTCACGCGTAATTTTTATTGTAGAATCCGAATAAACACGCTCATCCTTTTGACTCCAAAATAGCAACGGAGTTTCGAATATCTCACCAGCCTGATTGACTGCATACACATTGCCTTCCAATCGCCATAACTGTTCCTCTTCGTTATATCGTGCATAGTCTGAACGCAATGTAGCATCCACCTTGAGTTGTTCATCAAACTTTTCGATATATATTCCTTGTTGGAAATCCCAATAAGACGGCTTTGCCTTATCATATATTTGCCAACGACCTGCACTAATACGATACCGTGTAATACCTGAATCTGAAATAAGAGTAGTTACCTCGTTAGCATCAAGCATCGGTACAGTGGACCTATCCGCCAATGTTTCACGCTGTATTTTGATATCCTTCTTATGGCATGATACCAGTGTTACAAAACAAAGGCAACAAACAACGCACAATGTATTACAAATAATACATTGTGCATTGCGAACGATATTTGTATAGCGATTAGCCAATATGGGAAATGCTACTACGAATTCAAACTAATGAGCTCGGCAAGTGGTTGTTTCACCAATCCAACCACCGACATAGAATGTCGCTCCACCGAAGTCATTTGGCAAGTCGAACATTTCCTCTTTGGTTGGGAAATACTTGCTATAGGTGGCTATCAACTTATCTGCATCCGAGGAACATGACGGGTCAAGTCGTTTTGCTTGTTGGAACTTATCTACTGCCACCCAGAATACCGTCTTGTTGAGAATAGCAGCACGAGCAGGCTGATAATCTGAAGTTGAATATGGTTGAGAAGCAGCATAGCACAACCCAATAAGGATGTAACAACGGCCTTGATCTGGCTTAACCTCTAACGAACGACGGGCATACGTACGAGCCTGAGGATAGTTTTTCAGGTTGCTGTAGTAAATAGAAGCGATGTTTAGATAATAGTCTGGTATATCTTCATCCGCCTCATCTAACGACTGCGCACGAGAGATAGCTTCCTCGTAGTAGTTTATGGCAGAACGGTAGTCACCCTTCTTTGCGAACATACGCGCACAACCGGCTGCCGATTCCTCTGTCGGTTGAAGTTTATGTGCTCC
This sequence comes from bacterium, assembly GCA_963591775.1. Taxonomy (GTDB): domain Bacteria; phylum Bacteroidota; class Bacteroidia; order Bacteroidales; family Paludibacteraceae; genus Colicola. The sequence continues at coordinate 54,736 of CAVATM010000011.1, read as the reverse complement.
CTCGCAAGCTGCAAAATAGACATCCGATTCGGTACAGTGTACACGCTTATAGAGTGTTGCTATCTTGGTAAGCATATCGAGATTATCAGCATTGGCAGCAACAACCTTGCCATAGATTTCGTCCATTTTGTCGCAATCTGCAGCACCAGAAGCCGCAAAGAGACCATCAGCATACTCCTTTTGACGAGCAGCGATAGACGCACGCTTGTTAGCTGGGTCGGCAGCCTGAGCACTCAAGTAGCCAGAGGCCTTCTCATAATCCATAATGAATTGCTCGCCATACTGGTCAGGATTGGACTTATAGACATTATATGAGACCTCGACCAACTTGGCTAATACGGCATCCTGGCTCTTTTGTCCCATACCATCAACTGACAGACGCAGCCATTCCAAAGCAGGAAGCTTGAGCGCATCATCTTCAAAATAGTCGCAGTAATCCAAAGCCTTCTGCCCAAGGATATAGGCGGTAGGATATTTAGGGTCATCTCCAAAATACTTGATACGCTTGTCATGCATCTCTAGTATCAATTGACGAAGGCGCTCCTTCTCCTCCGGAGTGGTAGCATTTTTGTATTTCCAATCGATAATCTTGCTTCCCTGCGTATAAACTGCCTTATTAGCATTTGGGCAATTCTGGTATACGAACCACCAAGGCTCGTATGCGTCTTCATACTGCTTGTTCTTAACGCTCTCATTAAACAAAGATACATTAACAAGACAATCTTCGGTAATCGTAGGTTCGGCTTCCTCTGTAGGAGCAACCGTCTGCTCTTGGTTCGGGGTTGCTTCGGGAGTCTTCGGCTTCTTTGCATACGACAGCATAGGAACTGTAGTACAAAGAGCAATCGTTAGTAATGAATTGAATTTCATTCTTATTAAGAATTAAGTGTTTTTATATTAGGTTGTCGTTATCTAAACATTCACACTGTAATAATCCGATAATACACAACGATTATCTGTAGATATTATTTCTATGATACCCCATCGAATAGCAAGTATACGGATAGAGCCACTACATTGCTATCATCACAACTTACGCTTGAAGAACCAATCTTCGGAAATAGAAGCATTAAAGGTGAGGCGTAAGGAATTTTCCTCCATATAGACACCTTTCTTGCCTCGATGTGTGTATTCCAAAGTAGCATTAAATATCGTGGCAGATGTACGGAGTGGGAATCCAACACCAATACTTGCCGTAATGTCCTGTGCATTTATAGAATAAGAGTCCGCCACATTCACGCCACAACGCCAAAGCATACGATCTACATATTTTCGCCCCTGCGGATTGTGACGATATTCAATACCTGCACTATAGCGATTACGGTCATTCAATGTACCCTTTACACCTTGATAGAGTATACTATTCGTACTTTGATGCTGATAGTCAAAAGCGAGTGTCAAACGGTTTGCCCAATTATAACTTGCCCCCACTCCATACATCATAGGCAGTTGAAAATCTTGCGACACATCCGGCATTGTATCCGACAAATTGGTCTCAATCACGGTATAGTCTCCACGCAACTTTGTTTTGTTCTCAAATACACCACCAATAACGACCGAATGGTCGCCAAAAGTATGGAAAAATTGCGCTCCATAACGGAAACGCGCACTGCTTACTTTGAGCGTACTTTCCTCCGATGTACTAGACAAACCTGACTCCGTAAAAGAAAGTGTACGCGTATTTTTAGAGCTTCCAAACATATAATATACATTGGCACCCAAAGCGAACCAATCGCATATATTGAAACTCAAGCCACCATATACTTCGCTGATACCACCCGTACCGGTATAGGTTTTGGAATAATGATAGCCGGAACTAATAGAATCGGACAATGTCATATCATACCCTACGGAAGAATAAGGCAGGACACCTGCCGAAAAGGCAATATAGCGTTTCCAAATAGGGAACTGCAATGTCAAGTATTCTAAACTACCATTCGCCTTGTTGCGAGTACCCGTTGCATCCCCATAATTCGACCACATAACGCTGGCAGCCAGATCGAACATAAAGGTAAGACTATCACAACCTGTATATGACGCCGGTTGCGCAGAACAAATCACTTTGTTACTACGCATACCAATACCTACCCCACCCATCGCACGATAGGTATTTGGCACATTATCATTCAAATCTCCATACGCATCACGCGAATAAGGAGAGGATGTACCTGTCTGAGCCCAAAGCAATGGCGCTGACAACAGCACCAAACTGCATACAAAAATATGTTTCAAATGTCCAAGCATATTCATTCAGCCCGCAAAGGTACAAAAAAAATACCAAACAGGGAAATAACAGCACACAAAACATAAAAAAAGCATTTCTAAATGAAAACTTACCCCACAAATTCGCTTTATTTCCACTTTTTTTCATTTCCAATTTTTCTTTCTCTTATTTCCCTTTTTCAATTAGCGACTTATCTCGGATGTATCGCCCTACCATTACCCTACCATTATAGGTTCTTGTAAAGCTCTTATATACCACCTATTTATTCCCTATATTTTTACGAAAAAGAGGGCTGCTAATCCAAACTACAGTTTCAACGGACGAGTTAAAAAAGTGGCGTACTTCCTATTCTGCCTCGATATGTTTGAGAATGCCAATGAGGGCACGGAGACAGGCGCGGTCGGTAACCTGCTCTCGCAGACGCCCGAGATGAAAACACTCGGCAAAAGTACCTTCGGGTGTTGCCCACCCTATCCATACCGTGCCGACTGGCTTCTCCGGTGTGCCTCCATCAGGGCCTGCTATGCCACTCGTGGCAATAGCGTAATCCGTTCCCAATAGGCGGCGTACGCCATCAGCCATCTGTCGTACCACGGGTTCACTGACGGCACCGTACTGTGCCAAATCGTCTGCACTTACGCCGAGGATATGCTGCTTAACGCTATTGTCGTATGCCACCACCGAACCATAATAGAAAGCAGAACTGCCGGGGTGTTTATTGAGCAAAGCGGCTAACTTGCCTCCCGTACAAGACTCTGCCGTGGCAATAGTCTTTCCGTGCCGTTGCAGCCATTGCCCCAGATGTACCTCCAGAGGTATATCATCCGTTTCAACGAGATAGTCGTGTATCAAGGGCAACAGTGTACGGATGTACGCATCCACTTCCTCAGCCGTTGCCTCTCCGTAGGTACTCAAGCGTAGGCGGATGGTGCCGTCTTTGGGCAAGTATGCCAAATGCATAGTAGACGGCAGGGCGTTCTCCCATGCCTCGATTTGGATAGCGAGAGCCGACTCCGAGATACCCGAAAGCAAAAGTGTGCGATGAATAATGCGGTCCGGTGAGATATGCTGCACCTCGTTGAGTGTGTGCGTGAGATAGGGCAAAATCTGCTCGTTCATAGCAATCTTCATCTCGTATGGCACCCCCGGCATGGCACAAAGCAGTTTTTCGCCCTTGTGGAATACCATAAGCGGTGCACTCCCTACCCGATTGGGAAGTATCTCAGCGTTCTCAGGAACGAGCCATTGTGTGGCGGTAAGGCGATTCAGCACATCGGGACGATCCTGATAGAGTGAGAGAATATGGCTGTGCACCGTTTCATCGACAATGAGTTGCGTATTGAAATAGCGGCAGAGGACATGTTTGGTGATATCGTCTTTGGTAGGCCCCAAACCGCCTGTGGTGAGCACAATATCCGCATGGGAAAAGGCCGCATCGAGTGCTTCTACTATGTGTGCCGCATCGTCATGTACGGAAGTGATTTGATAGAGCGAAATGCCACACTCGTTCAGGCGCTCTGCCATCCATGCAGAGTTGGTATCTACTACTTGTCCGATAAGGAGTTCATCCCCTATCGTTATTATTTCTGCTCGCATTGTTTTTTCCATTCTTGGGCAGTAAGACATACTTCATCATACCACGCCTGCCCGAAGCGTCGTATAAGCGGTTCTTTGAGAAAAACATAGATGGGGAGATGCAATTGCTTTCCCTTCTTACGGGCGCAATGGCAGATGTCCCAACGGTGATACTCCAACCCAACCGTATCGCCCACATGAGTCAGACGAATGGGATAGAGGTGGCAAGAGATGGGTTTTTTGAAGTCAATCCGTCCTGCCCGATAGGCTTTCTCTATCAGACAATAGCACCAACCGTTGTGGTCGGTGCGGGCAAAAACACAGTCCTTGTCGTTGACAATTGAGGTAACTCGCTCGCCAGATGGGTCGATATAGGATATACCCTGTGCTTCGACCACACTGCGTGCCTCTTTGGTCATTTCAGGGAGAAGCAGTGGAAGAATCTCTTCTATTTTCTTCTCTTCATCGTCCTCGAGCGGTGCTCCGGCATCGCCCTCGATACAACAGCAGCCACGGCAGGTATCCAAATCGCAGCAGAACTCTTTCTCGAGAATATCCAGACTAACTAAGGTATCTTGAATTAAAAACACGGTTTGAAGAAATTATTTACAAATTTACACATTCGTATAGGTTTCACAATTATCCTGCAAAGGTACGGTTTTTTATTGATTTGAGCAAAATACTAAGTGGAGTGATGGTTAGAGAATAAAGAATAGATAATTTGCGCATAGAGAATGGGAAATTTGCAAAAATCATTGTATCTTTGCAAGCGAAAAGAAGATATGATAGCAGATACAGCATATATACAACTGCGATTCGAGGAATACAATCGGCTCTATTTCGGAGGCGAACTCCCCACTATTCCCATACGGCTTAGCAACGCCAAAGGATTCTTAGGAAAAGTATGCTACAAGCGTGTCCGCAAAAAGAACAACCTACTCGGACGAATAGGGGGCAGAATAGAATACGAAAATACAGATTTTGTGCTGCGCATTAACACTCGTATAGACCTACCCGAAGAAGTTGTAGAAGACACGATTCTACATGAAATGATACACTACTACATTGCCTATCACCAATGGCAGGATACCTCGACACATGGGGCGTTATTTCGTCGGGAAATGGATCGTATCAACCGAACAGGGAATCGACATATTGGAATATCTCATCGGCTAACCACAGAACAGCAAACACAAGCTATTGGCACACCGAAAATGCGCATAGCGGGTATTGTATATTTCAAAGATGGCAAGTTGGGAATCAAAATAGTACCTAAGCAGATACGAGCCATCCTGCAATTTCAGCGACAAGCAGAACAATATTTCGACATAGACCACATAGACTGGTATATAACAAAAGACGAGTACTTCAGTAAGTACCCGTCTTCAGCTGCGTTACGCATCTATCTAATTGATGACTACACAAAATTAAATTCTGCTCTTAGGAACGCCCGACGCATTCTATACAACGGGCAGAATATACGGATGGAACCTAATCGAGATAGTAACCTATCGTGGTGACAACACGGATGTGTTTAATCCATGGTTGGAAACTATCGCTCTCCACCGAGAATTGCCCCTGACTGGCATTGCGAATACTCCCCAACGAGCAATCGGCATCATCTGCAAACTTCTGAGCAACGGCACGCGCATTCTTGGTCGCCTCCTCAATCATAGAAGGCTTGAGGTCGGTGAGACCATTGAATTGATAATCCACATTCCAATCCTGCGAATTGACAATAATCCCCTTGCTCATCAACTCACTCTGACACCCCTGACAGCTGATGACACGCTCTACATCTTTTGTGCTAACAACCAGTGTAGTAGAAACCGTGTAATGATTCTCCGGCAAACGAGAACCATAATAATTTGCCCAGTTATCCTCTATGGTGGTATTGCCACGACGCAAATCAGCCTCTACAAACCCCTTGGAAAGCAAGAACTGCTTGATTGTTTCCGTGATGGCGTTGATATTGTCGTGGGCAGTGATCAGGTCGTTGGTCTGGATATTGTAATTCAACGGCCACACCACATAATCTGCCTGCACATCGCGAGTAGAAAGACCTTTAACAACCACGGCTCTATCCTTAGCGGCATAGGAATGGAAACCAAGATAGATAAATAAACCTGCTATTGCCAGCCCTACGGCAACAACGCAAGCTGCAAAAAGATTGTTTTTCATAACTGTATATGTTTTTGTTTGAAATATCGACAAACCATATAATGGAGAAATACAACAGAAATGCCATAGGCTCTCTATCTCCGAACACTCACCACACGATACCACACACTTAGATAAAAAAGCAAAAAGTATGCCGCAAAGAACCCTCGAAAATATGAAAAAACCATGAAAAAGAGCAACAAAGTTTGCGAGGGTCAGAAAAAAGGCGTACCTTTGCACTCGAAATCGGAACTCCCCGATGCCCAATTTGGACTATACGGAACCGAAATCAAAACTTCCTATGAAGCGTAACTTCTCTCTTATTCTCCTTACTTTTTTAGTAGCCTGCCCCGTTCAGCACCTGTTGGCTTGGGGACAAGAAGGGCATCGAATCATTGCCCAAGTAGCATACGACAACATGAATCGTCGTGCACGCAAACAAGTGGACAAAGTATTGGGCAAACACGGTATGGTATATGCCGCCAATTGGCCAGACGAGATAAAGAGCGACACCATCTACCCCACCAGTTTCGATTGGCATTTTCAAGACCTGAATGCAGGCTTGAGCGACTCGGCATTGGTCAGCACCCTGACCAACTACCCCACCGTAGGCGGCAATCTGTTCCGAGCAATGGACAGCCTGACCAATGTACTGCGCCACGACAAGACCAATCGTGATGCGTTGGCTTTTATCATCCATTTTATGGGCGACCGTTTCTGCCCCATGCACACCGGACACATCGACGACCTCGGCGGTAACCGTGTGAAAGTGAAATGGTTTGGACGCAATACCAACCTGCACGCCATCTGGGATTCGCAACTGATAGATGCACGCGGCTATTCGTACAGCGAATATGCGAAGTATGTGCAAGACAAATACGGCTATCAGAAAAAGGGGATTCAAAATATGTCCGCAGCCGATATTCTCATCCACAACTACCACCTGACGGAGACTATCTATGCGTACCAAACGACTTGGGACGGCAATGCATACCACTATGTGTACCATTTTGCCGACGACATGGAATGGCAACTCTACGCTTCGGGTATCAAATTGGCTCAACTCCTGAACGAACTATACAAATAGCATACAAAGTAGCGATTTCCCACATGGGGTCGCTACTTTTGGTTTATTATGATGCCCTATTCGCCATGAGGTATCCGTTAATTGCCGTTCATTTGCCATGCAGCATTATTCGGGTATATCTTTGGGAATCAACAAATATAGGACAAAAGGAACAATATGTAGAATAATCTCATTGTCTGACTGTTTCGTAACGCTTGAAGCACAACAGCGAACAACATAACTAACATAATCAACAACAAATGAAAAAACTGTTATCCCTTCTCCTCTGCTTTGGAGCAAGCGCAGTGCTCATGGCACAGACGCAAAAGGTAACCGGTAGCGTACAGGACGCACAGACAGGCGAAGTACTGATCGGTGTGTCGGTCGTTGAGTCAGGAACAAGCAATGGTGTCGTTACAGACATCGACGGAAACTTCAAGTTGGAAGTGAAATCAGGGGCTACCCTGCATCTGTCTTATGTCGGATATAACGATATGGAAATTGCCACCAAAAAGAGTGCCAACTTGGGGTTGCTCAAAATGGAACCTGCTACCGTAACGCTGGAAGATGTTACCATCACCGGTCAGATTGCTCAACAACAAAAGACGCCTGTGGCAGTCAGCCAAGTAACCGCTATCGACATCGAAGAGCGTTTGGGCGGTGGCGAATTCCCTGAAGTACTGAAAAGCACACCGGGTGTACACGCCAACGGTCAAGGTGGCGGCTGGGGCGACGCTGAGATTTGGATGCGTGGCTTCGACAACACCAATGTGGCTACGATGATTAACGGTGTGCCTATGAACGACATGGAAGGCGGTACGGTCTATTGGTCGAACTGGCAAGGACTCGCAGATGTTACCTCCGTCATGCAGACCCAGCGTGGTATGGGCGCCAGCAAATTGTCTTCGCCTTCTGTCGGTGGTACTATCAATATCGTTACCAAAGGTATTGACGCCAAGAAAGGCGGAACTATCAGTTACGCTATGGGTAACGACGGCTACAACAAAGTCGGTTTCTCTGTATCGACCGGTCTGATGAAGAATGGTTGGGCTATCACCGTAATGGGAACCAAAACTTGGGGCGACGGCTACATTCAAGGCACGAACTTCTCGGGCTACAGTTATTTCGCCAACATCTCGAAGCGTATCAACGAGAACCATCAGTTGAGCCTCACCGGCTTTGGTGCGCCACAAGGACACTATCAGCGTCCTTCGGGCTCGAGCGGTGCACTGACCCTCGCTGAGTGGAACAAAGTAAAGCGCTACATGCACGACGGCATGGACTATCGCCGCTACAACCCGAACTACGGTTATGACAACTATGGCAACCAAAAATCGGCTGCATACAACCAATACCACAAGCCGCAAATCAGCCTGAACCACATCTGGCAAATAGACAACACCTCGTCGCTCTCAACCACGGCGTATGTATCTATTGGTCGTGGTTTCGGTTATACTGCTGAGCCGGGTACGATGTCGCAGTACAGCTATACCGACTTGACCAAGGGTGCAGTGAACGGAATTCTCTCAACCACCTTCCGCCGCGAGGATGGTACATTCGACTACGGAGCCGTACAGACATTGAACGCAGCCAGCGAATATGGTTCGGAACTCGTTATCGCCGAGAACCGCAACAACCACAACTGGTATGGCTTGGTCTCGACCTACAATAAGAAATTCTTGGATTGCCTCGATCTGACCGCCGGTGTTGACCTACGCTACTACGAGGGTATTCACACGGCCGTTATCTCCGACTTGTTGGATGGTGCTTACTTTATGGACAAGACTCGTTCATCGTCTGTGTTGGCGACTAACAATAAGAACCGTAACGATGAGAACTGGGTATATGAGAAACTCGGTGTAGGCGACATCGTATATCGCGACTACACGGGTCATGTGATGCAAGAGGGAGCTTTTGCTTCGTTGGAATACAGCCGCAATAACCTATCGGCGTTTGTCAACGGATCGTTCTCGTACAACCACTACTGGCGTGTAGACCGCTTCTACTACGATGAGGAACACCAACGCTCGGAGACCATCGGTTTTGCAGGCGGAACCATCAAGGGCGGTGTCAACTACAAGTTCTTGAAATACAACAACATCTTTGTGAATGCCGGTTTCATCAGCCGTGCGCCGAAGTTCAGCGCTGCGTATGCTTCGTATAACACTTCGCACGCCATCAACCGTGACGCCAAGAACGAGAAGATTGCATCGGTAGAGGTAGGCTACGGCTTCCACAACCAATATGTAGCCCTGAATGTGAACGGCTACTTCACCGAGTGGATGGATAAGAGTATGACCAAAAGCGGCAACCTGAGCGACCCCGAACAAACGACTTTCTACATGAACATGACGGGTGTGAACGCACGCCACATGGGTATTGAGGCAGAAATCAAGGCTCGCCCGACCAAATGGTTGGAACTGAACGCTATGCTCTCGCTCGGTAACTGGAAGTGGGACAGCGACAGCGTCAAGGGCTATGCATACGATGAGCAGGGCAACGCCTTGGCAGAGGACGGTTCTATCACCGAACCGTACGCAGAGAATCACGCCAACGCCATTATCAATATGAAGGGCATCCATGTGGGTGGCCAGGCACAGACGACGGCTAACTTGGGCGTTACCTTCAAGCCTTTCAAGGGTTTCCGTATCGGCGGCGAATATACGCTCTACGCACGCAACTACTCGTACTACTCTTTCTCCGGCTCGAACCTGACGCTGGGCAAGACGATGAACATCGTAGAGCCGTATAAGTGCCCTGTAGGCGGTGCACTCGACCTGCGTGCAAGTTACAGTTTCGAGATTGGTGCCGTACGCGCTACCCTATCGGGCAATGTGACCAATGTGCTGAACCAGTACTATATTGAGAAAGCATGGAGCGCCAACACTGCTACGGCAGGCACCTCGGAGAACACCATCGACAACATCTATTTCTTCTACAACAAGGGGCGTCAATGGAATATCCGTCTGAAACTCAATTTCTAACCCACATATCCAAACGAATAAAACAATATGAATATGAAAAACTTGAAATATATTCTCGGTGTATCGCTTGCGGCTGTGGTATGCACATCGTGCGAGAACTTCTTCGATGAGAAACAGATACACAACGACTACAAGGTAACCGACACGCGCACAATAGACTATACGCTGACCAAGACGGACTACAAGACGATTGTCCTGCTGGACGCCAACATAGAAAAAGCATTGGCAGCCTGCACGCCAGAGGACTCGACCGCATACAATGCCTTTGTGCGCATCGATGTAGAGCAGGCATTCAACGAGAATGCGGCTGCTGCAGACTATGTACCTGCTTTTATACAGAGCCTCTATCCACAACTATCGAGCGGCTCGCTGATGAATGTAACCTACAACATCAACGAGGGAAAGCCCGCCTATATCTCCGAGCTGAGCAAGACAGAGAAATACACGCTTACCACCGAAGACTACGCTACCATCTGGGGTAAGGAAGGCATTGAGTATCTGACTCCTGCCACAGTAGGAAAACTTGCCAGTGTCTTGCCCGCAGACAAGGACTCTGGCGCTATTCTCGCAGTGGTGTACGACTACAAGAACTACGAGCCTTCGACAGGTGGCAACGATGACAAGGAAGAGGAGAAAGACTTCTATTGGGGCACGCCCGCACAACGCGGATACTACTCACCGTCGGAAGTCGTTGCAGCATACGCAGACGGCACATTATCCGCAAACGACTCTATCAATGTAGGCGGAATCATCTCTGAATGGTATAGTACTTCTCTTCCTGCACAATACAAGAACCTGTCGTACTATATCACCGATGGTACCAACCAATTCGAAATGTACAATTCTTTCTCGGTCAACCGCGACTCGATTGTGGCATTTGATTATGTAAGCAAGACCGAAGGTACGGCAACCGACGCATCCGGACGCACCTTCACTATCGGCGATACCATTATCGGCACCGGTCTGTTTACATACTATGCAAAATACGATGTCTATGAGTTCCAGAAAGGCTGCTACATTACCGAACTCCGTCCCGCAAAGAAGACCTCTGCTGCTCCCCACAAGGCACAAGCACAGGCAGACGGCAAGGTGAGCGTACTCTACCAATACAACAACACAAGTTGGAATGCCTACAAGCAATCGTCTGTTACCCTGAGTGTGCTGCCCGAAGAGGTATATACCGCTATCGGTGCGAAGTATATCAGCAGCACAGAGGTCATCGAGACCTACCTCAAGACCACCTATCCATACGCACAAGCCGACGCCAAGTATGCAGTCGTTTATAACGCTAAGAGCGGCTATGCAGCTGTCGAATACACCTATAACGGCGTAGAATTTGTGGAGAATCTCGGAATCACTACAGAGACCACCACTTTCTCGCTGAGCGATGTATGGGGCTCGACTATCTACTACAAGCAGGCTATCATGGGTGAAGGTCAAGGCAAGCTCGTTATCCAAAATGTGGAACTTGATGGTATGACCTATGTATGGTCGTATGCATCCTCTTATGGTATGAAAGCGTCGGGCTATGCATCGAGCACCTCGCACGCCGTAGAGTCGTGGCTTCTGACGCCGGCTATCTCGATAAAGAAAGCCACCAAGCCGGCCTTGAACTTCGATCAAGCCATCAACTACGGACCGACAGACCTCAAGGAGCGCCAAGAGCAGTGCGCAGTACTTGTCTCTACCGACTATGCCGGCGATGTGACAACCTGCACATGGGAAACGGTTGCTTACAACGAGGGTGAAGACTACTACCCCGAGAGCAACAGTTGGAGTTTCGTCAATACGGGCGATATGGACTTGAGCAAATATGCCGGACAAGAGATTGTGCTCGCTTTCCGCTACAAGACCGCTACGGGTTCTACCTGCTCGACATGGGAAGTTAAGAACCTGCTCGTACACGAAGCAGAGGCGGCAGAATAAGCCCACAGACACAGGACATAGCACCGTTACACAAAGAACCTGCCGACAGCATGGTCGGACACTGACTCAAAGAGAGGTTGCCACACAAAGGCAGCCTCTTTTTGTTGCGTTTCTCCTTATATGACAAAGTAATCTGAAGTACCACCGAAAAAGCACACTATAGCCCTTCCATCGAGAAGTGCACAGCATGAAATTGTATTTCCTCATTTTCACCTTCTCATTTAGAAAAAGGCATATATTTTTAGAGAATAGGGCTATTGTGTTGCATATTCCGAAAAAGAGTATTATCTTTGCAAACTATTTCGAGAGAGCACGCTCTTTTTTCGAGAAAAATTGCCCTTGCGCATACCACAGAAAAACACTCCTTATTATTGTAAGTCAAATAATAACTTACATACCGGGTAAATCAAACGTACACCCATTTTCTTACATTATACTGAGTCTATGGACAAAAAGTACCTACGAACAAAACTAAATTCTCTCTTGCGAGGGGGAATTCGGCTCTGCTTGCTGACATCTGTGGCTTTTACGGTAACGGCATGCTACGCTCCTGCCAACCCCGATTTAGACCAGCCAAAAGATTGGGGCAATGACACCCCAACCACGCAAACAAGTGTAGTCCAACGCTCTGCAAAAGAGCAGTTAGCCGCCCTCGAGACAGAGAACACGGAAGCACAGTCCACACCAAATAAGACAAAATAATCAAAACATACATATACAAATGGAAAACAAGAAACGAGTTTATACTTTCGGTAATGGTAAGGCCGAAGGTAATGCACAGATGCGCGAGCAACTGGGCGGCAAAGGTGCCAACTGCGCCGAGATGAACTTGGTGGGCGTGCCCGTTCCTCCGGGATTCACCATCACAACCGATGTCTGCAATGAGTACTACCAAGTAGGGCAAGAGAAAATAATGGAACTGCTCAACGACGAGGTAGTGGCAGCTGTTAAGCATATCGAGACCTTGATGAACTGCAAGTTCGGCGACCCCACCAACCCGCTGCTCGTCAGTGTGCGTTCGGGTGCGCGTGCTTCTATGCCGGGTATGATGGATACCATCCTCAACCTCGGCTTGAACGACACCGTGGCAGAAGGTATGGTCAAGAAGACCAACAACCCACACTTCGTGTACGATAGCTACCGCCGTTTCGTACAGATGTACGGCGATGTCGTTCTTGGTATGAAGCCTGTCAACAAAGAGGACATCGACCCATTCGAGGCTATCATCGAGGATGTGAAGGCACAGCGTGGTATCAAACTTGACAAGGACCTCAATGTAGAGGAACTCAAACAACTCGTAGCCCGCTTCAAGGCCGCTATCAAAGAGCAGACGGGCAAGGATTTCCCCAACGACCCGATCGAGCAACTCTGGGGTGCTATCTGCGCCGTCTTCCGCAGTTGGATGAACGAGCGTGCTATTCTCTATCGTAAGATGGAGGGCATACCCGACGAGTGGGGAACGGCAGTAAGCGTGATGGCAATGGTATTCGGCAACATGGGCGACACTTCCGCTACGGGCGTATGCTTCAGCCGCGATGCCGCTACGGGCGAGAACCTCTTTAATGGAGAGTATTTGGTCAATGCACAGGGTGAGGATGTGGTAGCTGGTATCCGCACTCCGCAACAGATTACACTCGAGGGCAGCCGCCGTTGGGCGAAACTGCAGGGTATAAGCGAGGAAGAGCGTGCCAGCAAGTACCCCAGCATGGAGGAAGCAATGCCTGCACTCTACCAAGAACTGAATACCATTCAGCAGAAACTGGAAGACCACTACCGTGATATGCAGGATATGGAGTTCACCGTCCAAGAGGGCAAACTCTGGTTCTTGCAGACCCGTAACGGTAAGCGTACAGGTACAGCGATGGTTAAAATTGCTATGGATTTGGTACGCGAAGGCGTTATCTCAGAGAAAGAAGCTATCCTTCGTTGTGAGCCGAACAAACTGGATGAACTACTACACCCCGTCTTCGACAAGGAGGCATTGAAACAAGCACAGGTTATTACGCAGGGTCTGCCTGCCAGCCCGGGTGCTGCCTGCGGACAGATTGTATTCCATGCCGACGATGCCCAAGAGTGGCACAAAGAGGGACACCAGGTCGTTATGGTGCGTATCGAGACCAGCCCTGAAGACCTCGCCGGTATGTCTGCCGCAGAGGGTATTCTTACTGCCCGTGGCGGTATGACGAGCCACGCAGCCGTTGTGGCTCGTGGTATGGGTAAATGCTGCGTATCGGGTGCCGGTGCTATTATTGTAGACTACAAGGCAAAGACTGTCAAGATAGAAGGCGTTACCTATAAGGAGGGTGACTATATCTCGCTCAACGGCTCTACGGGACAAGTCTATGCAGGCAAGATTCCGACGCGTGCAGCCGAACTGAGCGGAGATTTCAAGGCACTGATGGACCTCTGCGACAAATACACGCACCTGCAGGTGCGTACCAATGCGGATACTCCGCACGACGCACAAGTGGCACGTTCCTTTGGAGCAAAGGGTATCGGCTTGACCCGTACGGAGCACATGTTCTTCGACGATAAGAAGATTATTGCCATGCGTGAGATGATTCTCGCCAAGGACGCTACAGGCCGTGAGAAAGCATTGGCCAAATTGCTGCCTTACCAGAAAGCAGACTTCAAGGGCATTCTCGAGGCTATGGACGGCTGTCCGGTGAATATCCGTCTGCTCGACCCACCGTTGCATGAGTTCGTTCCTCACGATCTGAAGGGACAAGAGGTAATGGCAGCCGAAATGGGTATTTCTGTCGAGGAGATACAAGAGCGCGTCAACTCGCTGGCAGAGAACAACCCGATGCTTGGTCACCGTGGTTGCCGTCTGGGTATTACATTCCCCGAGATTACGGCCATGCAGACCCGTGCTATTCTGTCCGCTGCTTGCGAACTGAAGAAAGAGGGCAAGAACCCGATGCCGGAGATTATGGTGCCGCTGATTGGTATTCTCTACGAGTTGAAACAGCAGAAAGAGATTATCCAAAAGACCGCCAAAGAGGTATTCGAAGAGTATGGTATCGAGGTAGAGTTTGAGGTAGGTACGATGATTGAGATTCCTCGTGCAGCCTTGACGGCAGATCGCATTGCTACCGAGGCACAGTACTTCTCCTTCGGTACGAACGACTTGACGCAGATGACTTTCGGCTACAGCCGCGACGATATTGCCTCGTTCTTGCCCGTATATCTCGAGAAGAAAATCCTGAAAGTTGACCCATTCCAAGTCCTCGACCAGAACGGTGTCGGACAGCTCATCAAGATGGCCGTTGAGAAAGGTCGTGCTGTTCGTCCGGGATTGCGTACGGGTATCTGCGGTGAACACGGTGGAGAGCCAAGCTCGGTTAAGTTCTGCGCCCGTGTGGGTATGAACTACACCTCTTGCTCGCCGTTCCGTGTGCCTATCGCACGCCTTGCTGCCGCCCAAGCTGCAGTAGAGGACGACTTGAAGTAAAGGGAAGTTCCTACAATTATCTAAAAAACAGAGGTTGCTATATGGCAGCCTCTGTTTTTTCTTTTTGATACGACTGCCTATATTCCCCCCTCTACCACTTCCTCTACGAGAGTCCATACAATCATAATGGAGTTGTGTAACTCAAAAAAATGGAGTAACTTTGCCGAAAATTAAGAACTGCAAGATATGGAACAGAAAAAATACAACTTTGACCGTGAAAGTATTATACGAGGTCTTGTATCAATAGCCGTATTTGTGGCACTATTTCTGCTGATACGACGGCTGAGTGGCGTACTGCTTCCATTCTTGGTAAGTTTTGTGATAGCCTATATACTAGAACCTATTGTAGATTTCTTTCAGCATAAGTGCCGCCTTAAGAATCGTATTGTATCGGTCGTTGTAACCTTAGTTTTGGTTCTGGGACTATTGGCAGGCGCCATAGCGGCCTTGACTCCTACAATAAGCCAACAGATGACCACCTTATCGAATAGTATCACAGAATATACTCGAACCTTCAACGCAAACAGCTATCTATCGGAGAGCCAGAGCGAGCAACTGAAAGAGATGATTCAAAATCTCGACTTGAAAACCCTATTGGACAACCCCGATATACGCCAAACCGTGAAAAACATACTCCCTAAATTAGGCGGTTGGATAAGTAGCGGCATCAGCAGTTTGACCGGCTTGGCCATCGTATTTGTATGCCTGCTGTATATTATATTCTTGCTCATAGACTACGAGAAAATAAGCAAAAACTGGGCACAATATATCCCGGAACGATACCGCAAAAATACACAAATGCTGATGCATGACCTCGACAAGCACATGAACGGCTATTTCCGCGGGCAAGCACTAATCGCATTTATTGTGGGCATACTATTCGCCATTGGTTTCCAGATAATCGGCCTTCCGATGGGCATTGCCATGGGACTGATAATCGGCGTCTTCAATTTAGTCCCCTATATGCAAGCACTCGGCATCCCGCCCTGCATACTGCTCGGTCTGATACAAGCGGCAGAAACAGGCCGACCGATATGGGTCATAGCGCTATGCATAACGGCAGTATTTGTCATTGTACAATCGATACAAGACCTTGTGCTGACCCCAAAGATAATGGGCAATGTGACCGGCATGGGGCCTGCTATGATACTGCTTTGCCTATCTATCTGGGGCTCGCTGCTCGGTGTGGTAGGTATGATAATTGCTCTGCCAATAACCACTCTGCTGGTATCATACTACAAGCGATTTGTGCTACACATAGAAGACAACGATGCGAACACAGAAAACGCCACACCAAATGACTCGGAATCCACAACTACCACAACCATGACCGAACAAGAAGAAAAAGCCGAGGCACTAAATGTATTCGGCGAAGCATTGGAACGCATCCCAGACTGTGGGTGCGACAAGGGCAACAAGCAGGAATAGAGATGTGCTTGTTGCGCAAGTCGTAAAATAGTCGTACCTTTGCAACAGAAAACACCAACCATATTCGGTAACTAAAATTCACACCACCACAGACTAAACATGGCACATATAGAGAAAGCCATATTGCGCCGGAGCGAATTGCTTTTGGGAGCAGATACAATGACTAAAATTGGAGAAGCACATGTAATCCTATTTGGCGTAGGCGGCGTAGGGTCATGGTGTGCAGAATCGCTGGTGCGCTCAGGTATTATGCACCTGACCATAGTAGATTCAGACCGAATATGTATTACGAATATCAACCGACAACTGCCTGCCACAACCAAAACAGTAGGACGGGTGAAGGTGGATGTGCTACGAGAACGATTGCTCGAAATTAATCCCAACGCTGAAATTACGGCTATACAAGGCATATACTCCACCGAGAACAAAGCGGACTATCACTTGGAACAGTATGATTTTATCATCGATGCCATCGACTCACTGAAAGACAAAGCCGACCTTATCCTAACCGCTACACAACTGAAAAACAGTGTATTTGTGTCTTCTATGGGCGCTGCGCTGAAAATGGACCCCACACGGGTCAAGGTAGCTGAATTCTGGTCGGTAACCGGTGACCCGCTGGCGCGTGCCCTGCGCCAACGCTTCAAGCGAGATAAACAATTTCCCAAACACAAATTCCTATGCGTATATAGCGATGAACTATTAGAGAATAAGGGAGTGAACCACTCTTGCGGGACAGAACATTGCATGTGCCCAAAAGTGACAGAAGCACAACTGAATGCCGCCAAAGAGGCGGAAGCAGCCGGTGAGAAAAGCGAATTGGGACGCACCGATCTAATCAATCACGAATGGTGTACGAGCAAAGCACAGATAAACGGAACGGTGGCGCATATCACGGGCATATTCGGATTTATGTTGGCAGGATTGGTACTATGCAAATTAACCACCAACAAATAACACGCCCGAACCACTCCCGAAGGAAGAATGAAATAAAGAGTATCGAAATATAAGAGTATGGAACAAAATATAATAGGGGGAGCAGAATTATAGAGGAAAGTAGCAGTACAGAGGGGAGGACTGCAGAACATATATCAGCATACAATCAAACAAATTTCAAAATACCACAACGTATGAGGGATACACAAATCTTTGACATCATCCGCATGGAGCGGGAGCGTCAGACCAAAGGAATTGAACTCATTGCAAGCGAGAACTTTGTCAGCGACCAAGTACTCGAAGCTATGGGCAGCGTGCTAACCAACAAATATGCAGAGGGATACCCCGGACACCGCTACTACGGAGGGTGCGAAGTGGTAGATATGGCCGAAGACCTTGCTCGCAACCGTCTCAAACAACTATACGGTGCTGAATATGTGAATGTGCAACCCCACTCCGGTGCACAAGCCAATATGGCCGTGTTTATGGCCTGCCTGAAAGCCGGCGATACCTTTATGGGACTGAACCTATCGCATGGAGGTCACCTGTCGCATGGTAGTACTGTGAACTTCTCCGGACTGATGTTCCACGCAATAGACTACAGTCTGAAAGAAGAGACCGGTCGGGTTGACTATGACGAGCTGGAACAAAAGGCTCGCAGCAAACGACCGAAATTGATTATAGCCGGTGCCAGTGCATACAGTCGTGAGTGGGACTATGCTCGCATTCGCAAAGTGGCAGACGAAATCGGAGCGATATTTATGGTAGATATGGCGCACCCTGCCGGCCTAATTGCTGCCGGGCTGCTTGACAACCCTGTACGCTACGCACACATCGTGACCTCCACTACGCACAAGACTCTCAGAGGTCCTCGTGGCGGTATCATCCTAATGGGCAAGGATTTCCCCAACCCATGGGGCAAAATGACACCAAAAGGCGAGATAAAGATGATGTCTTCCCTACTCGATTCTGCCGTATTCCCCGGTACACAAGGTGGCCCATTGGAACATGTGATTGCCGCCAAAGCCGTCGCATTCGGAGAGGCATTGACACCCGAATTTAAGGTATATCAACAACAGGTGAAGAAGAATGCTGCCGTAATGGCACAAGCGTTCATAGACAAAGGCTACAAAATCATATCCGGCGGCACAGACAACCACTCGATGCTGGTTGACCTACGCACAAAATACCCCGACCTGACTGGTAAGGTTGCCGAAAAAGCATTGGTCACTGCCGATATAACCACCAACAAGAACATGGTGCCTTTCGATACCCGCTCCGCCTTCCAAACAAGCGGACTTCGGTTTGGCACTCCTGCCATTACCACACGCGGACTAAAAGAAGACAAGATGCCGTGGATAGTGGAACTGATAGACACTGTTCTGCAAGCACCTGAGAATGAACAGACCATTGCAAGTGTACGGAAAGAAGTAAATAAGGAGATGACACAACATCCGCTATTTGCTTGGTAATGTACAAGTACGAAAAATATAGTATCACCTACCTAATCGGTAGGTGATACTTTTTTGCACAGCTACATCTTGTATGGAAAGGTCGAAACCCATAAACACGCCATTGAATCCAACTACAAAGTTCGTCTTACTATGGAAAAACATTATCTTAAAGAAGCTCTCATTCTTAATTTATTTCGCTCTCCGTCTTGCCTATATCAATTAACAATCTCACCTCTGCAGCGCCAAAAGATTAATACCACATCTCGCCTATCCATTCTGTCCCCTAAACACCCTAAAATTTTGGGTGCGTAGTACGCGGCTTTGGGAGCCGCGTAAACATTGAACTCGCTTCTATTTAATGTTCTACATTACCTCTTTAATCGTTGTAAAAAATCTACTGATAAAGCGTTTACGATTTTCTAACGACATTCCGTAATGGTTATTGAGCAACATCTTTAACTCCGAGAATGTGCCTTCTATTTTGTTATTCGTATTGGGCATTCCGCTACATTCCGGATGCTCGCACCCGTCTGTGGAGGTAGCAAACCTTACCATCTTTGTGCTTAATACGCTTGTTTAAAAACTCATCATACTGCTCTTTTCATGCGGTATATCGTGCCTCAAATGCTTCTTTGGACATGTGTTTCATTTCCTGCATTAGAAGCATTAACTCGATAGACGCTTTCATCTTCGGATTGTTTGTTAAAATAACACCTAACTATCTGTACCACATGGAATTGACACATCTGCATAGGATACTCTCGAAACTCCGTGAATAGTGCTTTCTTACCATCCCACAATAAGCCCTTTAATAGTATATCCGGCAGCAGTTATTTGATCAAAGTCTTTGGTTGTCTCGCTCTTAACAAATGCCAGATAAAGCGGCTTTCCGGTAATATCATCGGGTGCCAACAAGATACCCCAATTGTATCCCCAATAGGTCACATCCAAGTGAACACACCCTGATTGCCCCGTCAGACTTGGCTGCTGTCAAGTGCGTTCTAGGTGACGCAGTTTCCGCTTAACGGTTGAGGTACTTATATGGTTCAGCGTTGCGAGTTGTTGGATGGTCTGTTTGTGGTTTTGATAGGTCTCCCATAGGTCTATAGAATGTTCGATATTACCCCCACGGAATTGGTGTTTACAAGATAGACATTTGTACAATTGTACACCTTTACGAGTCCCATTTTTCTTGGTGTTTGATGACCTACATTGCAGGCATGATTTTTTGTTCATTTTACGGCATTTTAGGGATTTAGAATGCCACAAATATACTATAAATCTGCAAATTACAAAGAAATCAGCCTGCAATTTGACCCATAGAGCATTTTGGAGCGTCGAAATGTATGCTGAACCTTTTGAATTGTCTGCAACCAGCTATTCATCGGCTACGAGAACCTGTTTCAGCCTGCAAAATGACCTATACACAAAAAAATGCATTCCTAAATGGAAACTATACTTTTGCTCATCGATTTTTGTCTCAAGCACCTTGGATCGCTGTAACGCCCATTAAATCAAGGCTTCCGGACGATTTCAGACTACAAAATGAGCATTACGCCAAAAGTCCAAAGCGTGCCCATGAAGGTACGCCTTGGAATAGAAGAATATACATCTTATGCAGAGAGCATGCAGGGAGTATACAGGGCAGTTGTAGTTGAGAATTATACTTTTTGGCGGAAGAGGAGTTACTTCTCGGCGGGAGAATCTGCCTCGGTTGTCCAATAGGGGTTCTGGTAGAGCGGCGAGGTCTCCTTGGTCTGACCGTCTTCCGAAGTGAGCAGAAACTCCTTGACATGGATAGGCGACAAGTAGTACGCCATGTGCCATGTCAGACCATTATATCCTTCCTGCTTGGCGTTGCGGCGATAAGGCTTATACCACTCGCCGTCACTCAACGGGGACACATTGGCATTGACCGTGCCGTCCGCACGAAGCGTAATGCTCGCATCGGCGTAAGTCTGCTTCATTCCCTCACTCCATATATGGATTCCCTCTGGCTGATAAGGCGTTGTAAGCAGCTGGTCAAGCGCACGCCAACGGATTAAATCCTGCCAGCGCATGCCCTCTGCAAGGAACTCCGAACGGCGCTCACGGCGGATATTATAGCGCGTGGCGTCCACCAACTGCCCTGCCGTATAGGCACCAAAATCATTCTTCGCCTCGCGAGCCATGTCGGTGGCTGCGATAGTCTTGGTATAGTCCTCGTCTACCAACGCACGCCGGCGCAGGCGTTTCCAGTACTCCGCCGCCTTGGTGTCGATTGTCCCCGTTGCCTCGTAGCAGGCTTCGATATAGTTGAGCAACGCCTCGGCACTGCGGAATGTGATACAGCCAGTAGTAGATCCCGCCTGCTTGCACTGTTTCTGCTCTGTAGAGTTGCCCTTGCGCAACGAATAGCCCGTGGCGTATGTAACGACCACGCCCGTGAACTGCGGCAACGGCTCTATTTCGATGGCACTGTTTGCCTCGGTGGTGGGATAGACATAGTTGCGCTGACCAGGTGCTTTGAGAAAACAGGAGAGGCGGGTGTCGCGGTCAGCACGCACAGCGTCGAACGACTCGTCGCCCTGGTAGAGCGGACTGGCGTAAACAGGCAGGCCGTCCTGCATTAAGTAAGAATCCACCAAGCCGCGCGTCAGACCCGTATTGCAGTTGCCGCGATGAGCAAAATAGACCACGCTGTGCGCCACAAGATTGGCGGCATAGGGGCACCAAAGAATCACCTCGCTATTGTCGTATAGGTCTTCGGAGGCAAACATATCCATGTAGGGGTTCGGTGTATCGGTCGTCTGCTGCTGGACGGTACCTGTGTTATCGGTCAGAGTAGTCGCGTCTGCCACCTGCTCGGCTGCCGCCATCGCCTCGCGGAAGAACCAGTTCGCCTCGGCTGTAATGTCACCGTGGGGGAAGGTATAGCCACGGTTGTAGTCCTTCTGCAATCCTACCCACTCCGAAGAACCCGGTACAAAAGGCGTACCCACGAAGTTCTTCAGCCACGACCCCTCATAGAGCGCCACACGGGACTTA
Organism: bacterium; assembly: GCA_963591775.1. Classification (GTDB taxonomy): domain Bacteria; phylum Bacteroidota; class Bacteroidia; order Bacteroidales; family Paludibacteraceae; genus Colicola. The sequence goes on along the minus strand of CAVATM010000011.1, from coordinate 32,502 downwards.
AGCAACAACGCCGCCTGCCGCGAGATACGGCTGTTCGGCATCGTAGCGGACATCAGTGCGACTGCCCGGTTGAGGTCGGCTAGAATGAAGCGTGCCACTGAGTCGCAAGGCATACGCCTGCTCGCTGCAACAAGCACCTCTTTGGTGTCTTGCAGCGAAGTCGTTACAATCGGGTAATCGCCGAACGCCTGCAACTTATCGAAATAGCCATAAGCACGTAGGAAATACATCTCACCGATATAGTGGGCTATATTCTCCTGCACACCGCTTATCTCGCCCGCCTCATAACGGGGCAGCACCTGCTCGAAAAACCAGTTGCACTTGTAGATATTCGTAAAGTCGTAACCGCTGCCCGTCTGCGGTACAAGCCAAAGCCCGAGGAACTTGGAACCGGGGCCGTCGGAGTTGATTTGGTTGTCCGAAGTGGCATCAGCGGCAAAACGCCCGTAATCCCACCCCGTAGTGCTCGACCAGCCGCCGTGCCCAGGCAGGAAATCGGTGTAACGCCCGTCAACAAACGATAGAACCGCCGCCTCGGTAGTAAAATACTGTTCGGGAGTAATGGACGAGAGCGGCTCCTTGGTGAGCCAGTCGTTGCACCCAGCGAGAAGTACTGCGGCGACAAGAAGCGTGCCGCATGCCGTGGTATGAATCCTATTAATCATAATATCATGCATTTAGAGAGTCGTGATTAGAAAGTAATGCTGAAGCCGCAGGAGAGTTGCATTGAGAGGGGATAGGCATTGCCGTTGTTGAGCGTACGCCAGTCTTTCTCCGTGTTGTAGTTACCGCCGTCGAGTGTCTCGGGGTCGAACATTCTAACGAGTTTCGTACCTGTCCAGACATTCTCGGCGGAGAAGTAGATACGCAGTTTCTGAATATGTGCCTTGCTCATCCATTTCTCAGGGAAAGTATACCCCACCTGCAGGTTTTTCAAGCGGATATAAGAGGCGTTCTGCAGATAACGCGACTGCGGCTGGTGGTTACGCCCGTACTTCGCCCCCGTATCGAACGAGGGACGAGGGTAGTAGGCGTCCGTGTTGGCGGACATAATACCCTGCTGCACGAGCAGCGAGTTATCGTCGCGGTAGAAATCGAGGTGCTGTATGAGTGCCGCCGACCACATCATATCGGTGTTTGCTCCCCAAAAATAGGACGAACCCTGCCAGTAGTCGCGCTTCATCACGCCCTGGAAGAATAGGCGGATATCCACGCCGTACCATGCGGCATTGAGGTCGAGACCAAACTGGAAGCGTGGCGTGTTGTTACCTAGCACCTTGAGGTCGCCGTGGTTGTTCATCGTGCGCTCGCCCGCCGAGATACGCCCGTCGCCGTCGAGGTCGGCGTACATGATGTCGCCAGCACCCCACCCCGAGCCAAGAGCGGACTGCCCCATACGCGGCTCCGAGGGGAAATAGCCGTAGTAGTTGAAGAAGTTCTCATCGAGTTGGTCGAGATAGGCATTCATCTCCTCTTGCGACTTGGCGATACCCACCGTCTCGTACCCCCATATATTACCTATTTTCTCGCCTGCAATATACTGGTCGATAGAGCCGGTGGTATTGCTCGGATAGCGGGTAACCTTGGTCTGTGCGTCCGAGAGGAGGAACTTGGCCCCGTAGGTTAAGCCGTTCGAGAGGCGGTCTTGCCAAGCTATCTCGAACTCCCAGCCGTAGGTCTTGAGGTCTGTATTGTTAGTCTTAGGCGGGGTATAGCCCAAGATAGACGGCAATTCGACAGAAGTTCCCATCATGTCGATGGTGTAGCGGGTATAGTAGTCGAACGACCCCGTCAGGCGGTTGTCGAAGAGGGCGTAGTCGAATCCCACATTCCAGTTGCGTACTTTCTCCCATGTCAGTTCGGTGGTAATGGCGGTCGGCACGCTGATAGTGGTGGTTTTCTGCCCATTCTGCAACCATGCACCGCTGTTGACGGATGGTGAAAAAGTGAGGTATGTTGGATACCACCCTGTGGTGTTTTGGTTGCCGAGTTCGCCGTAGGAACCGCGAATCTTAAGGGTGCTTGCCGTATGTTCATAGGGTTCCCAGAATGCCTCTTTGGCGATGTTCCACCCCAAGGACACAGAGGGGTAGAGATTCCAACGCAGATGTCCCCGATAGCGAGAGGTACCGTCGTAACGCAGGTTGGCTTCGAGCAGATAGCGCCCGAGGTAATCGTAGTTGAAGCGTCCGAAGAAGCCTGCCGTACTCCACGAGGCACGGCTACCGTAGGGCGATAGCTCTTTCTTCTCCCACTGCTGCGTACCGGAGTTCCAGACCAGCCCCGTGGTCAAGTCCACCTCAGGGTGGTCTGGCGAGATAAGCCCGTAGGCGGTTACACCGTACTGCTTCTGCCAGAGGTTCTCCGCTTGTGCACCGAGCATGAAGCCAAAGTTGTGGGCGTCATCTACCGAGAAATTGTAGGTGGTTCGCAGGTTAGCCAGTATGTAGTCTTCGCGGTAGCGCTGTTCGGAAACGGAAGTGGTAGCAATATCCTTGTCAACAGGCTGCCCATAGATATCGCAGTTGTAGGTAGCCAACGAGTAGGACTTGGTGTCCTGTGAGCGCAGACGGTAGTTGAAGTCACCGATTATCTTCCAATTCTTGATAGGCTCAAAAGTAAGCGACAACTGCTGGTATATGTTGTCTGATATTTTGTCGTACTGCCCACCCTGCAGGAAATCCCGCCCCGGCCATGTGGCAGAGTAGAGGTTGCCGTTGTTGTCATAGAGAGGGAGATTCGGCCAGTTCTGGCGAGCGAGGTTCTCGTAGAGTCCATCGTTCATAGCGGAAGGTTTGGTATAGTCCTCACGAATAAAGCGGGCATTATAGCCTATCTTGAGCCATTTGGTGAGGGTGGCGTTCACCTTACCCGTGCCGCTGAAGCGCTGCAGTTTCTCCTTGCCGAGATTGAGCAGACCATCCTGATTCATGTAGTTGAGCGACACATAATAGTTAATTTTCTCGTTGCCGCCACTGGCAGATAGGTTGTGTTCCTGCGAGAAATTGAAATTCTTGAAGAATATGTCGTACCAGTCATTGTTGGCGTTGGCGGTCGTAAAGGCATTCTGCCATTGCGTACCACTCTCGGGCATGGGGAGAACGGTGGTTATCTTTCCCTGCTGATAGTCCCAAATGCGCTGAATCGTCTCATCGGTGAAGACAATGGCATTCATGTCGTTCGCCGTGTTACGGGCAGCCTCGTTATAGTATTGGGCGAAGGTATAGGAATCCATCTGGTGCATCTTAATGATAGGCGTACCCCAGCGGAAGTTGTTATTGTAGTTGATCTGCGTCTTGCCCTCATGACCATTCTTGGTCGTCACAAGGATAACGCCAAATGGGGCACGCGAGCCATAAATAGACGAGGCGGCCGCATCCTTGAGCACAGAGATACTCTCAATGTCCTGCGGATTGATAGTATTAAGGTCGCCCTCCATACCGTCTATCAATATCAGGGGGCTACCGCTCGAACCCTCACCGATAGTTGCCGTACCACGGATGCTGATTTTGGCAGTCTTCTCCATACTGCCACTGTTGTTGGCTATCTGCAACCCGGGAACTACGCCTTGGAGTGCCTGCGTAGCATTCACCACGGGGCGCGACTCGATTGCCTCAGCCGTGGCAACGCCCACCGCCCCCGTCAGGTTCACTTTCTTTTGCGTGCCATAGCCCACTACGACTACCTCTTCAAGGTTCTGCGTATCCTCACGGAGCGTAATCTGCAGCGTCGTCCTGCCCTGCACACTGATTTCCTGCGGAACATAGCCCAAGTAACTCACTACCAGTATGGCGTGCTTGTCTGCCTCGAGAGTGAAGTGCCCGTCAAGGTCGGTTATCGTGCCCATAGTAGTGCCTTTCACCTGCACCGCCGCACCTATGACAGGCTCGTTCTTGGTATCTATCACCGTACCGTTAATCTGTATGGCAAAAGTCGCCATTGCCATACACAACCCGATTAGCGTACTTAGTATCTGTTTCATACTGTTTGTGTTTTTCGTCTGTTACTGTTTGGATTTAGCGTGTTATATTTCCCGATTGTCCTGCCATTCGAGGTAGGGCGTACCCGCCTCGTCGAAACGGACGGGCAACCAGATATAGGTACTGTGGGTTTGTTGCTCGGGACGCCAGCGGTCTGCCATAAAGATGAAGCACTCACCCTGCATGTCGGCTATGGGCAGGATATAAGTGCTCTGACCATGGTAGGTCAATTCCGCGCCATCGCCTCGGCAGGGGTTGCCCAGTAAGGTCCATTCGCCCAGCAGCGAATCAGCCATAAGAAGGCGTGCCGCATTCGGTTTCCAGCCCGTACAACCCGAGGTTATCATATAGTATTTTCCTCCATGCCGAAAGAGTGCGGGCGCCTCGTTGTGCCCTGCCGGTGCTACACGGATATAGCGTCCGCTGTAATCAGTATAGTCGTCCGTCAGAAGGGCTATCTGGAGCGTCAGGTTTTCCTCGGAGGAGTAGATGTGATACGCCCGTCCGTCGATATCGCGATAGAGAGTCATATCGCGCGACATCTGCCCTTGTTCCAAGTCGCGATAGGTCAGACAACCTCGCTTGACGGCATCCGTCCACGACTCTGACCATGCAGGCAGGGAAGCCGTTTCCGCCACCCATTCTTCGGGTCGGTAAACGGGAATCATGTTCTCGGGCAACCGCCCCGCATTGGGGCGCAAAGATCGCAAGTAAGTATACGGCCCTACGGGGGTGTCGCTGACAGCGATGCCCGTGCGTGCCGAACTGTAGCCTTCCCCTTTAAGTTCGAGGTGAAAAAACATGACAAATTGTTTAGTGCGTTCGTTGTAGAGCACTTTGGGACGCTCGAGTATGCAGCCCGAGGCTATGTCCGATGCGTCGTCATCCACCACACGGAGGGCGATACCCTCGTTGTGCCAATGGCAGAGGTCGTGCGACGAGTAGCAGCCAACCCCAGCAAGGGCAAGACTGTTGGAGTCGTTCTTCGCCTCACCGAACCAGTAGTAAGTACCCTCGTAGAAGAGTATACCACCGCCGTGGGCGTTGATTATTTCCCCACAATCATCGTACCATAGTTCGCCATTGCGGACAGTTGTTTGTGTGCAGCCCGCAACAAGTAGCACCCAACCGCCAAGCAGCAGCGGAAGTAGTCGTTGGATAGTTCGTTTCATAGTATTCGTATTTTAAGGAGTATAAAAAACAACACAATCTTTTCTGTACTTTGGTTCGCAAGACTAACACCCACTAACTACTAACCAACAATAAACTTATCTTGCGACAGCAGCCCCTGTAGCGGTGTAGAGCATGCCGTTGTTCTCAATATAGAGCGTGCCGTTGCGCAGTACCTTGCGGGGCTGATTGTCGTTCTGCACAGCATCGATGACGGTAGTGGCACGATCCTTATTGAGCCCTACCTCTACGCTTTCCGCTTGCTCCGGCAAGTAGAAATAGACATACCCGGCAGCGTCGGTATAGACATCGTTAATCAGGTAGTCCGTACCAAGCGTAATATCGCCGATATAGCCCTTGGTGATAGCGGTAGCCTCGGTGGTGTTCTCCAGTTTGGCCGTGAATAGTACCAGGTCTGCACCATTAGCATCCTTGGCCGGAATAGATTTTGCAGTGTATGCAGAGCCATCCGAGCGAACGGGATGAACCGAGCCACCGTTAACAACAATGTTCACAGTTGCCTTGTCCCCTTTGCTGACGCCTATAGGCATATAGGAGTCAGATGGGCCCCATGTGTTTTCGCTACAACCTGCATAAGAAACTATCGTACCACCATTGATGGTAATGGTTCCTTCGCCAGTCGATTGTCCCCATTGGGAATAACTGGTGCCGATACCTGCTGATTGCTCACCGCCTTTGGCCATAATCTGTCCGCCATTGATGGTTATATTCGGCATCTTGCAATCCACTGCCGCACCAATAGCCGCACTCTCCCAACCGGCCTTGGCTTCGATAATGCCGCTATTGATAGTGATATCTCCCGATGCCATTACCTTGTTTTTAGGGCGCGGGGTGCTACCGATAGCGGCTGCCCAACCTCCACTTCTGCATATCAGTTTGGCATCTTTTGCACCGTTGAGGACGATATTACCCTTGGCTTCGATGGCGCATCCGGGGTCTGCGCTGCTTTTGAGCGTATCCATTCCTATAAAAGCAATCGTGGCATTTGTGCCCTCGGCGATGAGCAGTGCACTGATACCGGTGTCTTTTCCACCGGTTACTTGTACATTGATTCCGTCCAAAGTCAGGCTGATATTCCCTAAATTCGGGGCTGTAAGAATCGGTACGGTGCAGACAGTGCCATCCCCTTTCAGCAGGTAATCGCCAGCCTGGGTTATTTTGACGGTGTCTGTTACTGTGCTACTGATAGCAATGGTTTGTGTTTCGGCGTTGGCTTGACAGCATACGAAAGCGGCAGCCGCCATACAGAAGAATAACTTTTTCATTTTGTTTTGTATTAGTAAGGTTGCTATTTGCATCTTGCTGCTCTATCCTCAGAGAGCAAGTGCGTTAAGGTTGTTTTGGGGTGGTGGAGGTAAAGATATACACCGCCGTCTGGTTTTCGATTTTAGTGGCAATAGGAAGCGTATCGGCGGGCTGTATTGCGCCGCCGATACACGGAATAGGCTATTTTTTCTCCGGTGTGTAGGTACGGTCGGCGCAGAAATCGAACGGTTTGGCATTTCCCTCCCATGCGAGGTGTCCCTTGCTGTTGAGGATAGTGAAACTGCCATCGACGGGGTTGTAGTACCCCGTGCCGGGAGTGGAGGTGTACTTGCCGTCCTCCCAACCGAGATAACCCGAGATACACGAAGCAATGACCTTCAGCACTTTCATACCCGGGTGTGCCGCATCGTCTTCGTCGGTCAGCAGGCAGGCAATAGCCACATGCCCATAGTCAAGACCACCATCGTAGCCCAAACCGGCGCAAACAAAGATGTTGTCGTCGTCCACATTGCCGAAGAACTCCTTCACATCGCTGTTGTCGAACGCCGCATAGTTGTTTGTTTTGTTGTCAAAGTCGCGCTTGGTGCAGATACTTGTCCCTGTGTAGGTCTTTGGACCCTGGTAATTTGCCCATGTGTTGCCCCAACTGTCGCCTTGGTGGCTCCATTCGTTGGCTGTCGAAGTGATGGTGTATGTAATCTCGGTGTTGATATTGTTCTTGCCCGAAGCCGTTACCGTCACCTTGAGCGCAACAGCTTTCTTTTGTCCATCCTTAACGGTGATTACCGTCGAGCCTGCTTTCAGCCCCTTTACGGTAATAACCTCGTCGGCTACGGTAGCCTCAGCAATGGTGGGTTCGGCAGAGATACAGGTATAGTCGCCGTTACCGCTCGTTATGCTGACTTCGGCTGTTTCACCGACGATGACCTCTACCTCGGTCGGGGCAATCACAAGGCTCTTCACCTCATCGTCACCACTACTCGGGGAGTCGGGGTCGTTTTTCTTGTCGCAAGCGGACAGCGCGGCTGCTACAGCCAATCCGAGGAGCATAGTCTTCATGCTCAGAAATACTTGTTTTTTCATGATGTAGTTTTGGTTTATTAGTTATTAATATTATTGTTCTTGCTCTATGCAGAGCAGGTTTTTCTATTTGTCTTCGGGTAGGCGTACACGCTGATAGACGCGTACATAGTCGATGAGGTACTCAGCTGGGAAGAGCGAGTTGTCTATAGTCCCACCGTTGTTGCCACCAATAGCAAGATTGAGCCAGAGATAATGCCCAAAACCCTCTTGGCAGTAAGTGTAGGGGTTCTCATAGTTGCCTCCGTAGCCCTGGTTCTGTGTGCGACTGACTGCCACCTCGTTGAGCAATTCGTCGTCGAGGAACATTTTCAGACTCTCCTCCGTCCACTCCAGTCGCCAGACATGGAACTCGTTGCGCCAGTTGGGGTTTTGATTCTCGAAGTGGCTCATCGGTTTCTTCGAACTTGCCCATACGGGCGACCATGCCTTGGTGCCTCCCCACGCAGCATTGGCGAGTATGCTCTCGCGGTAGTACTCCATCAGATCTAGTTCACCATTCTGCGGCCACGAGAAGGTGTTCCCCACCTGCCAGATTGCAGGCCACATACCGCCGCCGGTCGGTATTTTTGCCCGTACTTCGACTATGCCGTAGCAATAGACAAACGAGTTAGTAGTGGTCATTGAGGCAGAAGTATAATCGTGGGTCTTGCCGTCCGAACCGAGGTGGTTGCGGCGGGCAACAATATGCAAATAGCCGTCTTTTGTAAAGGCGTTCTCGGTGCTCTTGCTATAGAACTGATTCTCGTTGTTGCGTATCTTCTCGCCCTCCTCGAATCGCCAGACCTTGGTCAAATCCTCGTTATCAGTATCGAACTCGGCAGAGAAGACCAACTTATAATCCCCCTCGATAGGTGTCTTGCCTACTTGGATTTCAAGTACATCGCTATACAGCATCTCGTCGTTCCCGTCCATAAGGGCATAGCCCTGAATCTGATAGGTGGCGAGCGGCTGGAGATCGGTGAGGGTCACTTCCGATACCGCCTCGTTGGGCAGCAGCACATTGGCAGGCTGGTCCTTGGCGGAGCGGATTTTGTAGGTATAGCCCTTCGTGTAAATCTCGGCAGTAGTATTGAGCGTGAAGCGGAACGAAATACTTGTCTCCGTATTGCCCGTTTCCTCGAGGAGGACAGGTGCGCCCGTCGTGGCTCGTATTGTCCGGCTCGTCATCTCGTCACCGTTGCCCAGTAGTGCATGGAGTGTAAGCGAATAGGTAGTGCGGTCGCCAAGGCGGTTGAGCGTGATGAGGTTCTCGCCCTCGGCATCGTCAGGGAGCATTTCTGTCTTCGACTCGCCGTCCGTCTCGGGCGCATATTGAATATAGGCGAAACTGACTCCAGAAGCCGATTGAATATAGGTTTTGATCGTTAACTCGTTCTTCCCTATATACTGTACTTCGAGTGCAATAGAGTCGGTTGCATCGTCTTTCTTCGGTTCTGTCGGTGTAGAGGTGTTGCAGCCTGCGAGCAACATTTGCGTCGCAAGCAACACACCCGCTACCGAAGCGGATAGGAAGTGTATCATACTTTTGGTTTTCATGGTTGTTTTTTGGTTTTGATGTGTTTTCGTGTGGCAAAGGTAGTGATTCTATCTGAAATAGAGGTTGAATTATTTCCGAAAAAGGTCGAAAGAAGCGTTATGGAGCGTTTTTTCTACCGTATACCTATGTAGAATACAAAGTCGTAGGTGCTGTCAGTCAGCATATACTCGGGGCGGGGGACACTCTGCCACGAGTCCACACAGCCGAGTCCCTGCTGCACCTTGTCTATGTGCAGATAGATCCCCTTGCGCTGTGTGAGCAGGCTGCCGTGGCTCTGGTGCGCCGTCTTCACAACCCCGTCATCGAGGTCACCGATCGTATAGTGCAGTGCAGCACCCGAGAAAGGCGTCTCGCCTACAACAACTATCCCCTGCCCCACTTCATCGTGTACACTTAGGTAGCGCAGGTCGGTGTGATTGCCCGTCTCCTGCGGACGCACATAGGGGTAGTAGGCATCGCAGACACGGGTGGTATATTTGCCTATGGTGGTCGCCACTTGCCGGTCAGCATAGTTCTCTGTCTCGCCGCGCCCGTAATAGGTCATATAGTCATACTGCGGGGCGAGTGCCATCTCCATACCGACACGGAACGGAGCAGGCATCGTGCCTTTGGCGAGATGTTGCTCTACCCGCAGACTGCCATCATCCTGCAGAATATAGACCATTCGCAAGTCGGCCCCCTCGTAATGATAGGCGGCTTCGATACGCCCATCTATGGCGTTGAGCGAACGCAGTTCCCATTGCGGGTTGCGCCATACGGCGGATTTTTCGGGCAGCCCTGCGCCGTAGTCATTGTCTGTTGCGCCCCGCCAGAAAAACGGGAGCAGGCGTGTCGCGGGAAGCAGCCGTTCTTCTCCGTAGCGGCGTATGCCCGTCAGCCATCCGTCCACCTTGCTGAAAACATAGGCAGTGCCCCCTGTACGCAGTATCCATGTACCCGTCGTTTCCTCTATGCGGCAATCGGCAGCGGCTTGTGGGTGTGGTTTGCCCTCCTTGTATATAGCCATAGGGGCAGCGAGGCGGATAGGTAGTTGCTGCTTGGCTATCTCGTAGCCGAGGCGGTTCTTGTACGAGAGGTTGAGAAAGAGTTCGCCGTCATGGGGCAATTGTGCGGGCGCAAAGAGCCGCAGCCGCTCCCGCTGTTGGGGTTGCAGGGTCAGTGTATCGACTATGCCTCCCGCTATCGGTGTGCCGTTGCGTGTGACAGTCCACTGCAGACTCACGCTGCTCAAGTCGGTGAAAAAGTATTCGTTGTAGAGTTCCACCTCACCTACCGTACTGTCGCTCCATGCCGTCCAAATGTTCTGCTGCACATACTTCGCCTCGTAGGCATGCGGATTGGGGCGACGATTGGGGGCAAAAAGCCCGTTGCAGTTGAAGTTGTGGTCCGAATGGAGAACCGGTTCGTAGTCCCCCGCATAGGCGTAGTAGCAGCGCCCGTCGTCAGTGCGTGTCCAAAGCCCTTGATCCACAAAGTCCCAGATAAAGCCGCCTTGCAGAGCAGGATAGCGGCGGTAGAGTTCCCAGTATTCCCGAAAACCACCGAGGGAGTTGCCCATAGCGTGCGCATACTCGCATTGTATAAGCGGTTTCGTGGCATGTAGAGCGTATGCTTCGGTGCGGGCATAGTCGTAGTACATGGGGCAGAATATGTCTGTGTGCGCACGGTTCTCTGCCTGCTCATATTGAACAGGGCGAGAGGTATCCCGCCTGCGCACCCATGCATACGCCTCTTCAAAGTTCCTGCCATCGCCCGATTCGTTTCCGAGCGACCAAATAATGATGGCAGGGTGATTCTTGTTGAGTTCCACATTCGTGCGATTGCGGTCGATAATGGCGGTTCTGTAGTCGGCGTTCTTGGCTATAGCCTCAGCACCATAGCCCATGCCGTGCGCCTCTATATTGGCTTCTGCCACCACATACAGCCCATAGCGGTCGCAGAGACGGTACCAGTAGGGGTCGTCGGGGTAGTGGCTGGTGCGTACGGCGTTGAAGCTAAAGTCTTTCATCAGTTGGATGTCCTGTTCCATACGCTCGTGCGACACTACATAGCCTGTCAGCGGGTCGAGTTCGTGGCGGTTGACACCCTTTATCAGAATAGGCTTGCCGTTGAAGAGCAATTGTGTCCCAACCACCTCGATGTGACGAAAGCCGATATCCTGCCGCACCACCTCACTTGGTTTGCCCGCTGCGGTATAGTGCGTCAGATAGAGGGTATAGAGGTTCGGCTGCTCGGCAGACCATGCCTGTACGCCCCAAATCTGCTGAGGCACAATCTCCACATGCCCTCCCCGTATGGGTTCGCTGCCAGAGAGCACCGTGTCACCCGCTGCGGAGAGCAGCACATAGCCTATCCGTCCGCCCTTAGGGTGAGCAATGCGCAGGGTAGCGCCAAAAACGCCGTCTTGGTAGTTATTCACGAGGTCTTGTTGTACAAAGAGGTCTTCGATATGCGTCTTCGGAGTAGCGTAGAGATAGACATCACGACTCAACCCGCTCAACCGCCAAAAGTCTTGATCCTCAATATACGACCCGTCGCACCAGCGCATCACCTGCAGGGCGATAAGGTTGTCACCCTCATGCACATAGCGGGTAATATCAAAATGCGCCGCGGTCTTGCTGTCCTCGCTGTAACCTACCTCTTTTCCGTTGATATAGACTTGCACATTCGCCGTAGCGGAGCCTATGGCGAGATATACCTGCTGTCCCAACCACGACTCGGGCAGAACGAAATGCCGGCGATATGAGCCAACATGATTGTTCCGCTCTGGTACAAAGGGCGGGTTGTTCTTGTATTGCTCCATCCACACATAGCCGATATTGCGGTAGAATGGTTTGCCATAGCCCTGCAACTCTTGGCAGGAGGGCACAGGGATAGAGTCCCATGCACGGTCGTCGAGCGTGATTGTATAGAAATCCAGTGGACGCTCTGCCAAGTGGCGACTCCAGCGAAATTTCCATAGGCCGTTGAGCGACAGATAGCGTGCAGAGGCGGCAGGGTCGTCCTGCTGTGCCACTGCCGTACTCTCGTAGGCGAAGAAGTCTGCCCGTGCGGGCAAGCGGTTGTGTTCCGTATATTCGGGATCTTGCCATGGCGCAGTAGCCATTGCTGTAAGAGTAGTCGCCGTGGCGACCAAAACAGTAAGGAAGGTGTGTTTCATGGTGCGTTGTGTGTTTCGCCTGCAAAGGTACGCAGATATATGCGTTTGGAGGTTTGATTATTTCCGAAAAAGGTCGAAAGACCCGCCAAAATATGCGTACGCCTTGCCTGTTTCTCCTTATTGTCTTACTTTTGCACAACAAAACACCATACCATGAAACGAACTTTCTTTTATGCCCTTGTCTTGGGGCTGTTGTCTTCCGTTATGGTTCATGCCGATACGGAGATTCGTCTTTTGCCCGACTCTGCGCCGCACACTATCCCCGCAGAGATATACGGGCAGTTTGCCGAACATCTCGGCAGTTGTATATACGGCGGTATATGGGTTGGCGAGAACTCTCCAATACCGAATACGAACGGCTATCGCAACGATGTGCTGGCAGCACTTCGTAGATTGCACATCCCTGTCCTGCGTTGGCCTGGCGGTTGTTTTGCCGACTCGTACCATTGGCGGGACGGCATAGGCGACCGCAGCCAACGCCCCCGCATAGTGAATACCTACTGGGGCGGAACAACCGAAGACAACTCGTTCGGCACACACGAGTTTCTCAACCTCTGCGAACTGCTGGGATGCGAGCCGTATGTGAGTATGAATGTGGGCAGTGGCACCGTGCAGGCGGCGGCGGAATGGCTCGAATACATGACCTCCAACGACAGCACGCCCATTGCCGACTTGCGCCGTCGCAATGGGCGGCAGACGGCGTGGCAAGTACGATACATCGGTATTGGTAACGAGAGTTGGGGCTGCGGTGGGCAGATGCGTCCCGAATACTATGCCGACCTCTACCGCCGCTATGCGGAGTTTGCACGCACCTACAGCGGCAACCGACTCTGCAAGATAGCGAGTGGTGCAAGCGACTACGACTATCGCTGGACCGAGGTACTGATGGAGCAGGTGGGGCACCGCATGGATGCACTCTCGCTGCACTACTACACCGTCAAGGGCTGGTCGGGCAGCAAAGGGAGTGCCACTCGGTTCAGCACCGATGAGTATTATACCACGCTCGCCAAATGCTTAGGCATAGAGCCCGTGCTGCAACGACACTGCCAAATTATGGACCAGTACGACCCAGAGAAACGGATACGCCTCTTTGTCGACGAGTGGGGCACATGGTTCGACGAGGAGCCTGGCACCACGCCGGGACATCTCTACCAGCAGAACACGATGCGTGATGCGATGGTCGCCGCCCTATCGCTAAACACATTTCATCGCTATACAGACCGTATCGGCATGACAAATATCGCACAGGTAGTCAATGTGTTACAGGCGATGATTCTAACCCGTGGCGACAGCATGCTGCTGACTCCCACCTACCATGTCTTTGCGCAATACAGTGTCCACCAAGGGGCGACCTACATCCCGACAGCGGTCGAGACAGAGCTAATGCGTGCCGCCGAGGGTGTATTCGCTGCCGTACCGAAAGTGAGTACGACTGCGAGCCGTGACAGCACGGGGACGGTACATATCTCGCTCTGCAACACAGCGGTGGACCACGCCGAGCGTATCACTATCCACCTTCCCGAGGTGTATGGAGACGCCGACAAACAACCGACGGCGGTTCTGCTCCATAGTTCCACCCCGCAGGCACACAACACTTTCTCTTCGCCCGATGCAGTCGCGCCTACAGTATGGAAAGGCGTTCACCGCCAACCCACCACCCACACCACCGAACAAGCCGCCACCTTGACACTCACTCTCCCTCCCCTCTCAATCGTAACTATTGCCCTATAGCCACCCCATTAGTCCTATTGGTACAATTAGCCCTATTAGTCCCATCAGTATAATTAGATCCATAGCAAACTATTAAATAATCCATTAATTGACCATTAATAACTACCTTATTATTAACAACAAAGTCCCTCTATTCTCCCCATCAGCAAACAATACAGTCTCTACAAACCAGCATATCACTATATGTGATTCTTATGTCATTCTTATGAAATTCTTATGTCATTCTTATGAGATTACAAATAGAGTGCCGAAGAAGAACCGAAAGAGAACCCTGCGTTTCCGCTGGTTTCTGCCTTCTTTTGCCGTTCTATTATTTTAACAATACTGTTTTTACATCTTATCGGATACATTCCATCCACAAAACACCCACCATCTTGCATAATTCCCAAAATGGAAGTACCTTTGTACACCCTTATCCGCACCCAAAAAGAAACACGGAAAAACACCACCCGATATGAACATATCAGTCAAACACGGCTTTAGACCTGCCCGATTTCTCTTTTATACTCTTGCGGCAGTCCTGCTGGCCACGGTGTTCCCGCCCACCACGGCAGCAACGAGCCGGACCATGGCATCGGCCAACGAAGCTACGGGAGCCTACCTATTCCACCCATTGTCAACCACGGACCTGCTACCCACCAACGAAGTGCGCAAACTCTATCAGGACAACGACGGGTTCATCTGGATAAGCACCAACAACGGGCTGGTGCGCTACGATGGCTACGACTACCTCTCATTCCGTTACCGCAACAAGCGACCTGTATTCAACGGGCAGGTGAGTGCCGTTATGGAGGACCCTGCACACCGCCTCTATATCGGCACACGCAACGGGCTGTACACGCTTGACAAACAGAATGGGACAATTACCAAACTGCTATTCCCTACGCTCGCCGAGAGCCGTATCGAAGCCCTTGTAACCGACCCGCACGGCAACCTCTACATTGCCTCAAATACGGGACTCTATATCCACTATATCGACACCGACAGCCTTGTCCACTGTGTAGGCGACGACTGGGGCATTCCGCAAGCGGACATCAAGACCCTTCTCTTCGACCGACAAGGGCAACTCTACATGGGTACATGGTCCAGTGGACTATTCCGCTACGACCTGCAGCACCGACGCCTCTATCGCTATGACCATATTCCCGCCTTGCATTCATCGCACACGCTCTTTCTCGACCGCGAAAACCGCCTGTGGGTAGGTACATTCGGCAGTGGACTGGTGTTGCTACTCGACCCATACGATATGCAGCAACAGCCCTACCACCTCTATACCCATTGTGCAGAAGACCCCTCATCGCTTCAAGACGACATCGTCTATTGCATTACCCAAGAGCCACAGTCGGGCAACCTCTGGATAGGTTCCCGCTCGGGGGTGAGCCTGCTAATGGAAGACGGTGAGCAAGTCCGTTTCCTCAATTACTCACCCAATTCAAAGACCCACTTCCTGCCCTACAACGAGATTAACGCCCTGCTCTGCACCGAAGATATACTCTACCTCGGCTCCTACGGTGGAGGGTTGCTCTCTGCCGACCTGAGAAACCGCAATATCCGCTCCTACCCGCTAGAACGGCTGCGCGCCCGATACGGCACCTCGTCTATCGGCTGTATCTACGCCGACCCCGACGGACAGTCGGTTTGGATTACGCTGGCAGGCTACGGACTGATACGCTACTTTATGGAGACCGACTCGTGGCAGTCATTCCTTGACTTTCCCGCCCTTCGCAACTATGGCTGCTTGCGCCGCACAATATGCATCTGTGGCGACGATACAGGCGACGAACTGCTGTTCTGCACCGAGGCAGGGCTGGTACGCTACCGCAGGAAAGACGGAAGCGCTACCCGCTACGCACTTACCTGCGGCGACCATTTCAAAGACGACTTTATTCACTATGCCTCTTACGACAGGCAGGGCAGACTATGGCTTGCCACACGCATGGACTGCGGTTGCCTGACCGACAGCGGCTATATTCCACTCAACGACCTGTTGACTGCCGACCAAAAGCCGCTCCCATCGGCTGTCTACACCGCTATCCTGTCCGACCGGCAGCAGAATCTTTGGATAGCCACCCGCACCGACGGCGTTTATTGTGCCAGTCGCACCGACGACGGACGCTACAACCTGCAGCATTACGCCTATCCCACCATGGGGGCGGAGTGCCTGCTCATCGACTCAGAGCAGCGTGTCTGGGCGGGAACTGAGGCAGGACTTTTCCTCTTCAACGCCGAGCGGCAGCAATTCGAAGAGTGCAACTACGAGTCGTTCCGCTGCTTTGCCGACTATGCCGTCAGTGCCCTTTGGGAGGATACGAAGCAAGACCTCTGGGTAGCAACCAACAAGGGTATAGTGGCACTCCACCCCACCGGTACGCATAGCACTGCCTATATGCACCTCTTCAATCGCGAGGACGGACTTCTGGACGACTGTTTCCACACCAACTGCTATGCCACAGCAGCCGACGGCGACATACTGCTCGGCGGGGCGAACGGTATCAGCCGCATTCACCCCGATGCACTCGCCGAACCACCACACGACTGCCGCCTGGCACTGACAGACTTCCGCATATTCAACCGCTCGCTACGCGACCTTCCCACCGAAGAACAACGGCAGATTACCGCCGATGCCATAGACCACACGGAGCATATCACCCTCGCCCACACACAGAACAACTTCACCATAGACTTTGCGCTGCTCAACTACCGTACGCCGCAGAACAACCGCTATGCCTACTGCCTCGAGGGTTTCGACCAAGACTATATCTACTGCGATGCCCGTCACCGCTCCGCCTACTACAACCACTTGCCAGCAGGTACCTACCGTTTCTCAGTGCGCGCCTCGGCCACAGGCAACACATGGACGGCCCGCACCACACCGCTGGAGATAACCATTCTTCCCGCACCGTGGCGCACCTGGTGGGCATACATGATCTACGCATTGGCGTTCACTATCGTTGCCTCTGCCATTACCTATATGTCCGTCCATCGGTTGCGGTTGCGTCGTACCATTCAGCAGCAGGAACTGGAGAGCCGGCAGGCAGAGGCGCTGACACAAGCCAAACTGCAATTCTTCACCAATATCACCCACGAACTGCTCACACCACTCTCCATTATCACGGCAGCCGTGGACGAACTCCGACAGGAGAACACCGAGGCCTCTGCCTATACCCACCATGCATACGACCTTATCTCGCAGAATGCGTTGCGTCTCGTACGCCTTATTCGCCAGATACTCGAGTTCCGCAAAGCAGAGAGCGGCAACCTGCGGCTCAAAGTATCATACGCCAATATCTCGCAGTTTATCGATGGGTGCGTACACTCGTTCGAGCCGCTGGCCCACAAACAGGGACTCACTTTCCGCTGTATACTACCCGACGAGGACATACGAGGTTGGTTCGACCCGGACAAACTCGACAAGATACTCTATAACCTGCTCTCGAACGCCTCCAAGTACAACCGAAAGGAGGGCGAAGTGCGAGTAGAAGTCACCACCTGCGATGGAGACAACACGCTGGTACTAAAAGTGGCAGACACGGGAATGGGTATGTCCGAAGAGACCCTTCGCCACCTTTTCCACCGCTTCTACGACGGCGAATACCGCAAGCAGCACACCACGGGTACGGGTATCGGGCTAGCACTTGTCAAGCACCTCGTTGACCTGCACCACGGACTGATATTTGTCGATAGCACCCTCGGTGTTGGAACCACCTTTACGCTACTGCTCCCTATCCGGCGCGAAGAGTATCTTGAATCGGAGACAGACGCAACGCTCACTTCCCTTACGGAGGCTATATCCCCTGCCACAGAAACATCTACTCCGCCCACGCTTACCACCGAAGAGACAAAACCACAAACAGGAAGCCGCAAACATATCCTCTTTGTGGACGACAACGAAGACCTCGTTTACATTGTGCGGCAGCACCTGCAGCACACCTATCGCGTCAGCACAGCCATCTCCGCCGAGCAGGCACTCGAAATACTACATGAAGATCACACGGTCTCGCTCCTTGTTTCCGATGTCGTGATGGACGGTATGAGCGGCTACGACCTCTGTGCCACCATAAAGCAGACGCTCGAGTACAGCCATATCCCCGTTATACTGCTTACTGCCAAGCAGACCGCCACCGACCAAGTGACAGGCTACGAGATGGGAGCAGACGCCTACCTTACCAAGCCTTTCGACATCAGTGTACTCGATGCCATGATAGCCAATCTTTTGCTCAAGCAGGAGCGGCAGACCATCGACTACCGCCACCAACTTGTGTTCGATGTCAAAGAGATGAACTATACTTCGCTCGACCAGCAGTTCCTACAGCAGGCAATAGACTGTGTGCACCACCATATTGCCGATTCCGATTTCTCGCTGTCGGACTTTGTTTCCGAGATGTGTGTTGCCCGCTCTACCCTCTCCGAGAAGATTAAGACCTTGACGGGGTTCACTCCCTCCGGATTTATCAACGACATCCGCCTCCGCACGGCATACACCATGCTGGAGAAGGACTCGAATATCCGCATCTCCGAACTCGCCTACTCCGTGGGGTTCAACGACCCGAAGTATTTCTCTACGCTCTTCCGCAAGAAGTTCGGCGTTGCCCCTACCGCCACCGCACAGACCTGACTTCTATGTTCTGACAACACTTGGGGCTAACCTCTCATAGCGCAGCGGGCTAAAAACGCACGAAATGTTGTGTATTCGGCAAAAAAAGCGTAACTTTGCAGCCCACAACAACGAAGCAAAAAACAAACAAATATGAACAGCACACAACTCATGAACCGAGCAGCGGACAATATCCGCATTCTCGCAGTAGCAGCAGTAGAAAAAGCCAAAAGCGGACACCCTGGGGGAGCCATGGGCGGAGCAGACTTTATCAATGTCCTCTACTCCGAATTTCTCGAATACGACCCTGAGAACCCCGAATGGGAGGCACGCGACCGCTTCTTTCTCGACCCTGGACACATGGCGCCGATGCTCTATGCGCAGTTGTGTCTGATAGGCAAATACACAATAGAAGACCTAAAGAACCTGCGTCAATGGGGCAGCGTAACACCGGGACACCCCGAACGCTGTGTAGCACGAGGCATCGAGAATACTTCAGGGCCGCTTGGGCAAGGACATACCTTTGCTGTGGGTGCGGCTATTGCAGCCAAATGGTTCAACGCACGCTACGGTGCGGTTCATAATCCTACCATATACGCTTTCATTTCCGATGGTGGCATACAAGAGGAGATTTCACAGGGTGCAGGTCGCTTGGCAGGACACCTCGGACTGGACAACCTCATTATGTTCTACGACTCGAACAGAATCCAACTCTCGACAGGTTGCGAAGAGGTAACCAGCGAGGATGTGGCTGCCAAATACGAGGCATGGGGCTGGTTTGTACAGGAGATTCCGGGCAACGACCCAGACGCCATACGGGAGGCTTTGCATCGAGCCAAAGGCGAGAAGCAACGCCCAAGCCTTATTATCGGGCATACTGCGATGGGCAAGGGCTGCGTAACCGCTGACGGAGAGAACTGGGAAGGCAAATGCTCGACGCACGGGCAACCGCTGAGCAAGTCAGGGGCTTCGTTCGAGGCCACTATCAAGCATCTTGGAGGCAACCCCGAGAATGCATTCTGCATATTCCCCGAAGTACAAGCACTATACGACGAGCGTGCCATTGCGTTGCGTGAACTAACCAACCGCAAGTATGCGGAATATCACACTTGGGCGGAACAGAATCCGCTGGCAGCCAAAGAATACGAGACCTTTATGAGTGGCGAAGTGCCGTGCATCGATTGGAGTGAGATAGTACAAAAACAAGGTGCAGCCACCCGCAATGCCTCGGCTACCGTGCTGTCGTATCTGGCGGAGCATGTAGGCAATATGATTGTATCGTCTGCCGACCTGAGCAACTCGGACAAGACAGACGGCTTCCTCAAAAAGACCCACGCCATACACAGAGGGGACTATACGGGGCAGTTCTTACAGGCAGGCGTAAGCGAACTGACCATGGCATGCGTATGTATCGGTATGTCGCTGCACGGAGGTATCATCCCTGCCTGCGGTACATTCTTTGTTTTCAGCGATTATATGAAACCTGCGGTACGCTTGGCTGCACTCATGGAGATACCTATGGTGTTTGTATGGAGCCACGATGCATTCCGTGTAGGCGAAGACGGACCGACTCACGAGCCTGTAGAGCAAGAGGCACAGATACGACTGATGGAGAAACTGCACAACCACTCGGGCAAGCCATCTATGCTTGTGTTACGCCCTGCAGACGCCGAAGAGACGACTATGGCATGGCGATTAGCAATAGAGAACACTGCCACGCCTACTGCGCTGATACTCTCACGACAGGACATTGCGCCCGTACCGAACACCTGTTTGGAGGGCTTCTGCAAAGGGGCATACATCGTAAGCAAGGATGAGAACCCGCAAGCCGTGCTGTTGGCATCGGGTAGCGAGGTCAGCACGCTGATGGCAGGCGCTGAACTACTGCGCCAAGAAGGCATTCGCCTGCAGATAGTGAGTGTTCCAAGCGAAGGACTATTCCGCCAGCAGCCGAAGGAATACCAAGAGGAAGTATTACCGAAAGGCATTGTGCGCTTCGGAATGACCGCAGGGTTGCCCTGCACACTCGAAGGATTGGTAGGTGAGAACGGCAGCGTATGGGGACTGTCTTCATTCGGTTTCTCTGCACCCTACAAAGTACTCGACGAGAAACTCGGCTTCACGGCAGAAAATGTCTATAAGCAGGTAAAGGGGTTGCTGTAAAAAGACACCCCCCCTTGGCAATACGAAGGTTTTTATGTTTTCCGTTAGTTGCCATTAATTGACCATTAAGGTTTCGTAGTCTTGCAACCAAAATACTTGTGAGCGATATAACATCTAACAATAATGCTGAAAACTATCATACTAGACTTCGGAAGTGTGCTGGTGGATTGGAATCCGCACTATCTATACGACCCCTATTTTGGCGATAAGGCGAAGACAGATTGGTTTATTACCCACATCTGCACACCGGAATGGAACGGACAGATGGATGCGGGAAAACCCTTTGCGGAGGGCATTGCCGAGAAAATAACCGAACACCCCGAATGGGAGAAAGAGATACACCTCTATTGGGACGAATGGGACAAGATGATGGGCGGTCAGATAGAGGGTATGCAGGAACTACTGCAGGAACTACACCGCAAAGGGTATCAGCTCTACGGGTTGAGCAATTGGTCGGCAGAGACATTCCGACAAGTGCGTCCACGCTACCCTATCTTCGACCTATTAGACGGCATCGTGCTCTCGGGCGAGGAAAAGACCATCAAACCCGCACCCGAGATATATCGCATACTGCTCAACCGATATCAAGTAGTACCCAACGAAGCAGTATTTCTCGACGACAACTCTGCCAACATAGAGGCTGCAAGGGCGCTCGGTATCCACAGCATTGTATTCCACTCCGCCACCCAAGCCCGACAAGAGATTGATACATTGGCGAAAGAATTGGAGAGCCAATAAACAAATTGTTGATTATTTGTTCAACGAACCTGGTATTATTATGAAGAAAATTGTTACCTTATTACTAACTTGCATTGTGCTAACAGGTTGTATGACATCCAAGTATGCTAGAAAACTGCAATCAATTCAAATAGGAATGACTCCACAGCAAGTCGTTTCTATTATGGGGAAGCCACATCAAACAAGTGCAAAAGATGGGTGTGTTTATTACATTTACCATGCATTAGTGCTAGATGCAATATGGTGTCATGATGAGTACCATTATGTTCGTTTTATCAATAATAGGGTTGATAGTTATGGAAAACAAGGGGACTTTGATTCTACAAAAGATAATAGAATAAAGGTTTCTATTGATAATACTACAACAACCCAAACCATTACGGAAGAACAGCACGAAGGAGATGAAACTTGGAGTAAACTTCAACAACTAAAAAAAATGAGAGATAGCGATTTAATTACTGAAGAAGAATTCCAAAGCAAAAAGAAAGAAATACTGGATGCTATGTAAACCCTATATAGACTGCATTTTATACCGGCCCAACAGCAAGGGATGAGCAAGGGATAGACAACCGAAACACCAACACATAGAATAACAACAAGACAACAATGGAATACAATTTTACGGAGATTGAGAAGAAATGGCAAGCGTTCTGGGAGCAGAACAACACCTACCAAGTAAGCAACCAGAGCGACAAGAAGCCGTTCTATGTACTCGATATGTTCCCCTACCCGAGCGGGGCGGGACTGCATGTGGGACACCCGCTCGGTTATATCGCTAGCGACATCTACAGCCGCTACAAACGCCTGCAAGGCTTCAATGTACTCCACCCGATGGGCTTCGACTCGTATGGATTGCCCGCAGAGCAGTACGCCATACAGACCGGGCAACACCCAGAGAAAACAACAATGACCAACATTGCCCGCTATATTGAGCAACTGCGCAAGATCGGCTTCTGCTACGACTGGGACAGAGAAGTGAAAACCTGCGACCCGGACTTCTATCGTTGGACACAGTGGGCATTTGTGCAGATGTTCCATTCGTACTACGACACCGCACTGCAGAAAGCACAGCCTATCAGCAAGTTAATCGCGAAATGGGAAGCCGAAGACCCCACATGGAAAACGCTAAGCGAGAAAGAGCAACAAGAGCGACTGATGCAATACCGTATTGCATACTTGGCGGACACGAAGGTCAACTGGTGCCCCGAACTGGGTTGCGTGTTGGCTAACGACGAGGTAAGCGAAGGACTGTCGGTACGCGGTGGCTATCCTGTAGAACAGCGTGTGATGCGGCAATGGAACTTGCGGGTCAGTGCTTATGCACCACGCCTGTTGGAAGGGCTCGACCGTATCGACTGGACGGACAGCCTTAAGGAGACGCAGCGCAACTGGATTGGACGCAGCGAAGGTGCAGAGATGCAATTCAAGATAAAGGGACAAGATGAGCCGTTTACTATATTCACCACCCGTGCGGATACCGTATTTGGCGTTACCTTTATGGTCCTTGCCCCCGAGAGCGAATATGTAGCACGCGTGGTGACAGCCGAACAGCAAGCCGCTGTATCGGACTACCTCGATATGGTGAAGCACCGCACAGAGCGTGAGCGTATATCCGACCGCCGCGTAACGGGCGTATTCACCGGTTCATACGCCATCAACCCGCTGACCAATGCAGAGATACCTATCTACATAAGCGACTATGTATTAGCGGGATATGGAACGGGAGCCATTATGGCTGTGCCAGCACACGACAGCCGCGACTATGCCTTCGCCAAGCACTTCAACCTACCGATTGTGCCTTTGATTGAGGGAGCCGATGTCAGCGAAGAGAGTTTCGACGCCAAAGAGGGTGTGATGATGAACTCGGGCTTCCTGAACGGGCTGCAAGTGAAAGAGGCGATACAAAAGATGAAAGAATACATCACCAACACGGGGCTTGGACGCGTGAAGGTGAATTACCGCTTGCGGGATGCCGTATTCAGCCGCCAACGCTACTGGGGTGAGCCGTTCCCAATCTACTACAAAGACGGTATGCCCTATACGCTGCCCGAAACTGCACTGCCACTGCGCCTGCCGGAGGTAAGCGACTTCAAGCCGACCAAGACGGGCGAGCCGCCACTCGGACACGCACAGTTCTGGGCATGGGACGAAAAGAACGAGCAAGTAGTGGATAAAGCGTTGATTGACAATAAGACGATATTTCCGCTCGAACTATGCACCATGCCGGGCTTTGCAGGGTCATCAGCGTACTACCTGCGCTATATGGACAACCATAACTCGGAAGCATTGGTCAGCCACGAAGCAAACAACTATTGGCGGCAGGTAAACCTCTATATCGGTGGCACAGAACACGCTACGGGACACTTGATTTACAGTCGCTTCTGGAATAAGTTCCTCTACGACCTCGGCTATATTTGCGAGGACGAACCCTTCCGCAAACTGATTAACCAGGGCATGATACAGGGGCGGTCGAACTTCGTCTATCGCTTGGTAGGCAGCCAAAACACCTATATCTCGTATGGGCTGATTGACAGCGAGGAATACAAGGGAAAAGTACAACCTATCCATGTGAATGTGAACATTGTCAGCAACGACATACTGGATATTGACGCTTTCCGCGCGTGGTTGCCCGAATACAAGGACGCCGAGTTCGTGCTTGAGGACGGCGTATACCGCTGCGGATGGGCGATAGAGAAAATGTCGAAGTCGATGTTCAATGTGGTTAATCCCGATGATGTGGTAGCCAAGTTCGGTGCAGATACCCTGCGCCTCTACGAGATGTTCTTAGGCCCGCTCGAGATGTCAAAGCCGTGGGATACCAATGGTATCGACGGTGTACACCGTTTCTTGAAACGCCTGTGGAATATGTATGAGACACTCTCGGACGAAGCACCAACGGCAGACGAACTACGCAGTTTGCACAAACTCATCAAGAAGATAACTTGGGATATTGAGAACTTCTCGTTCAATACATCGATTCCTGCTTTTATGATTGCGCAGAACGAATTGCAAGCGCTGCACTGCACGAAGAAAAGCATTCTTGAGGTGTTCGCTATCTTGTTAGCGCCTTACGCACCGCATATTGCCGAGGAGGCATGGCATCGCTGTGGACATGACACAACGGTGTGCGATGCGCAATGGCCGAAATGCAACGAGGCATACTTGGTGGAAAGCACGCAGAAGTACCCCGTGCAGTTCAACGGCAAAGTGCGTTTCACGATAGAGGTATCCAAAGACACTCCGCGCGAAGAAGTCGAGCGCATTGTACTCGCTGACCCGCAAACAGCCAAGTTCCTCGCCGGTGCTACACCAAAGAAAATCATTGTCGTACCAGGACGCATTGTGAATATCGTGTTATAAACAGCCCCTGTGCCATAAGTGACTATCTTCCCATAACGAATTGTAAACCAGAGTAATATACTATGCAGATTGGTTTGTCTATATTGAGTTCTATTCTGCTTCTTACTTCAGTAACAATCAGTACCATTTTGATGGTGTTGATGATACCACTGGCATTGTATTTCTGCTATTGGTTCTACATTGGTATCACACGCAAGATGGCACACGAACGCCATCGCGACCCTGCAGGCTGGATACTATTATCTTTCTTTATCACACCCATCTGGGTATGGATAATTCTGCTCATCGTAGGAGATAAGGATTAACAGATAGCGAAAGCATGAAACACAACCCATTACACTATCTCCTTTGGGTAAGCGTATGCACTTTGTGGATAACGCTTATTGCTATTGTTCCCGATTTTGTGGATAATCCTATCGGCGATTGGCGTACAGGACTGATGGTAGTGAGTTATGTCATTGCGTGTAGTATAGTCTCTTTTCTGCTGTTCTATGCGGTAGGGCAAAGCAAATGGGTGAGCGCAGCAGTGTTGCCCTTTTATGGTATCATTGGTGCTGCTGTATCATACTATCGTGTGGGGTATCAAGTAACTATCACACCCGTGATTATCGAGTGTATGTTCAAAACCAATGCAGAAGAAGTTCGCGGGGTAGTAAGTTGGCAGTTGATAGTATGGATAGCGTTTAACCTTTGTGTGGCAATAGGTTTCGTGGTGTGGCGTTGGCGAAAGATTGCACCTTTACGGTATGCGATATTGCAAGCGTTCATTGCCCTTCTCTTGCTGTGTGGGTATTATTCGATACCTCGTATGCAGCGCAGTTTGAGCCAGCGTTATCCGATGCATATCGTGCATAGTATGCGAGAGTATGCTGTTGTACAAGCCAAACGACATGCTCCTCGCACCACACCCGCATACCGTGAAACAGGCGAGGCAAGCGACAGCCTGACTATCATAGTGGTTATCGGTGAGTCGGTGCGTGCAGACCATTTGCAACTGAATGGCTATGGGCGAGAAACTACTCCTCGTCTTGTGCAAAGGAGGAATGTGGTGTCGCTACCTTATGTACGCTCCATATACACCCATACCGCCGCTTCTGTGCCACTGCTACTCACACGGGCAGACAGTCTGCATTTAGACTATCAGTACTCCGAACATAGTTTTGCAACCATACTACGCGAAAACGGGTATTACACGGCATGGATTGCCAATCAAGAGATGGACGAGAGTTTTGCCACTTTCCCAGCCGAGTGCGACACGACCATATACCCGAGTTTGGGTAAATCAACTTTTGTATTCTCCGGTTGGTATGATAATGCACTCTTGGCACCTACGAAAGAGATACTTGCCCGGCAGCACGCAAAGAACCTGATTGTTCTGCACGAGATAGGCAGCCACTGGTACTATAACTTTCACGTGCCAGAAGAGAACTGGTACTTTACGCCTGTCACAACCAACCGGGTGGTGCGAAACAATACGATTGAGCAGATAGTCAATTCGTACGACAATACCATTCGCTACATGGATTGCGTAATGGACTCATTATTAATGCTTGTAGAAGGACGACAGGCAATACTATTCTACCTTTCCGACCACGGCGAATCGCTCGGAGAGAACGGCAACTATTGCCATGCAAGCGATGCCGAAGAGACGCACAGTTGCGGTGCTTTTGTATGGTATTCTGATCGCTATGCACAGACCTATCCAGAGAAAGTGCGTGCATTAGAAAGCAACCAAGACAAAGCGTATTATACTGATTTTCTATTTCATTCCGTGCTTTCGGCAGCGGAGATACAACTCATAGACACTGCTTCTGCCGTGGATCTCCTGACTTTACAGGCAGAACCATAAATTAAGGGAACTATGGATAAGCAATTGGCAGCGGTGATGCGGGCAATGGTGGCATACGACAACGACAATATCGGACACAAAACAACAGCAGTCTAACGAATTCGTTAGACTGCTGTTACTATTGTACAGGCTGGCATTTGTACAACATACGATACTACGATTAAACCTAATAGGCTACTCCTCCATTTACATATATTCCAACTCTGCAAGGTCTTCCGGATCGACATCTGCTATATGAATTTCATCCTCTGACACATTCGATTCGGCATCGACTTCTTCCATCTCGAGTGTTCCCTCGTGCGCCTTACGGTCGTGTATATGTCCAAGTACAAAGAGCAATACGCAATTCACGAAGAAATAAGCGGCAGCCAATATCCACAACGAGATATACTCCTTGCTTGTCTGCTCCAAGGTGGCTCCCATCGAATTGATATGAATAAAGCCATGTGCGCCCCATGTATAGGGGAATATATAACTCAAATAACGCCATGCCTTAGGCAACATCTGTTGCGGCCACGACACACCTGCAATGAACAGGAATATCAGCGTCGATGAGATGAGCAGCACCATACCACTCTCACGATTGCGTATGAATACAGAAACCGACATAGAGAAGTAGATAGTTGCTAACAAGAACGGCACATAGAACTTCATAATATCTATTGGACTTCCGATATGCGGCAAACCGAACAGGCGTGGAATAAGCAGCAAGTCGATTGCCCCCAACGCCATATAGATGACAAAATACGCCATACTACGCCCTATCGTAATACGGAACACACTCGCTGAACGGCGTGTACCCGGCAGCAAGAACAACTGACGGTTCTCGTCACGCGCCGTACCTCCCAACATACAGATACCGAAAAACAGCGTCTGATGGAGGATCAGCATCAGCACTGCCGGGATAAGAAACGAAGCATATCCACCCGACGGGCAGAACAATGCCGTCTCGGTATAAGGTGCATCCTGCACCAATGACCAAGCGAACTCCGTATTATACCCCATTGCCTCATAACGGTCTATCTGCACATTGCGCATACCCTCGAGCATAACTTGGTTACAACTCAAATAGACCGCCTTCATATAGAGGAAAGAGGACATATCGCAATAGAGCGATATATGCGCCTGCTCCAAGCCCGAATTGAGCGCAGTGGCATAATCGGATGGGAAATAGATAATACCATGCACCTTCTGGTCACGCATTAGGATCTCCGCCTCCTGCATAGAAGTGCAGCTATAGGCTATCGTAATATCCGGGCAGGCATTCCACTTGTGCAAGAAAGCACGACTCTCGGGCGAACAACTCAGATCTACTACCGCCACAGGCACATTCTCGACATTGTCTTTCCAGTAAATACAGTTGTACAATATCGGATAGGCAATACCTGCAAGCAGAAAGATAACCAATACACCCGGGTCACGAAAGACACGACGGAGTTCTTCGACGAATACCCAGCCAGCCTCTTGGGTCTTAAGCCATTGTGTATATAGAAAACGAAAAGTTTTCATGAGAGTCAACTAATAATTAACAATTAATATTGCAGGGTGATTGTTATCTCGGGATGTTCTTGTTGTACCGCTATTTTTATCGTTGAGAGACGATATGGAATAGCGTCTCTACTGTATATTCATTGATACACGCATATACATTTATTGGTATTATGCATCGCTTATTTCAGAGGGAAGTTCTGGTAAAGCATTGCCTTATAGAGACGCGGTGAGACAATGAGCGGCATGATAAAGAATGCACACAGCCCCAAACAAAGCGGTATGGAATTCTGAATAGGTGCTGCCAACAATGCCTCATTGACATAAATACGATAGTAATACCGCAACGGTACAAGATAGGTCCATGCCTGAATGGCCGGCAGCATATTCATCACCGGATAGGTAAAGCCTGACAGCGAGAAACCCAACATACCATAAAGAGCACCGATGGATACTGCGTCACGAAGCGTCGGCAGCGTACCAATAATGCAGATTGCCATTGACTCCATTGCGAATATGAACAGCAACTTAGAGAACATCAAGCCTGTGAACGACCCATTGACAGGGAAGTGCATGAACTTAAAGAGTATCACATCGCACCCTATTCCCAACACAATATAGATAATGGTATAAGGTATGAGTTTGCCTATCATAGCAATGGTATAGTTGCCTCCAGCCGCACGCAACCACTCGTGGCAGGTGCGACACTTGAGTTCAAAACCGGTAGCAAAGATGGTAAGCATCAACACGATGAGCCCCAAGATACCGGGCAGAATAGTCGATACCAAATAAACCGCATAGTTGCTCCACGGATTGGCTATCATGTGCGCCTCGATAGTGATAGGCTGGATACGCTTCATTATCAAGCCATCCGGCAACCCTTTCTTGCGCAGTACTTCTCGTTGGAAAGCACCGGAAGTGAGATTACACATCGTAAGCAACTGCTTGTACGCCGTTGAGGCCCCCACAGTATAGGCATTGTTTGTATAGAACTCCAACTGCGGGCGCTTGAACGCCACAAGGTCGGAATAGAAATGGTCGGGAATAACCAATATACCATAGACCTCGCCTCGCTGCATTGCCTCACGCGCCTCACGATACTCGCAAGTAACCAACACGATATCAACCGCCGAAGTGGATTGCATCTCATGGCACAAGCGGCGCGAGATACTCGTATGATCGGAATCGACAACGGCTACCGGTATCTTTTCGGGAGAACCGGCTCGCATAATCGAGAGGAAGAAGAATGTGCATAGTACCATTACCCCCACCGAAGCAAAGATATAGAGCGGACGCACAAACATTCGCTTCAACTCTCGTCGAATGACACGCCATATAGAAGAAAAAAAGATACGCAATGGGTCCTAATTAAGAATTATGAATTTAGAAATACTATGCACGGTCTCTACACTTGATAGCGTTGTACATTATCGTCAGTATGTGACATGCCACAATTGTGCATTGTGATTATCTCACAACTATTGCCGTCATACCAGGGCGAAGGTTCGGAATGGTATTCAGCGGCTTTGCCTTAACATCAAAAGTGCGGACATCATACTTGCCGTTTGCCTGCGTGCTACGCCAGGTTGCATACGAACCCATCGCCTTGATATAGGTAACTGCCACCTCATGCAGGTCGTCACCCAACGCAGGAATACGCACTTGGAGGTGTGTACCCGGAGTAATGCCTTGGAGCATATCCTCACGGATAGCAAAAGTAAACCACATATCGTTGAGGTCAACAATCGCCATGACAGGACTACCCTGCCCTACGAGTTCACCGGTCTTGGGGAAACGCTCCGATACCTCACCATCGATAGGTGAAGTAAGATAGCGTTCAGCACGCGCAATCTCAACCTCCTTAATCATACCGTCTACACGAGCGACCTGTGCCGCAGCAGCAGCCTTGTCCTCCGAGCGGGCACCTGCCAATGCCATATCGTACTGACTCTTGGCAGCCTTGACTGTAGCGGTAGCGGCTTTGTATTGTGCCTCCACCTCATCGCGTTTCTGCTCAGACATCACCCCCTTCTCATAGAGGCGTTGCACACGCTCGTAACTCTTGCGGTAGATTTCCTCACCTGCAAGCGCCTTCTGCCAAAGTTCGTACGCACCAGTAATCTGCTCACGCTGCGCACCATTCTGCGCTTTCTCGCTGATAGCCTCTGCAGCAGCACGCGCTGCCATGGCTTGCTCTAACTTGGCTTCTACCTCCGGCGAGTTGATCACCACCAAGGTGTCGCCTTTCTTTACTTGGTCGCCCTCTTCGGCGAGATACATCTCAATACGACCAGGCACCTTACCCGACACACGATATTCAGTGGCTTCTGCCTCACCCGAGATGACTTCCTCTTCGGGCTTAAGCGCAAACACACCGACCAAGGCAACTATGACAACGACAATCAACATCGCTGCCAAACCGAGCATTAAACTACCTTTCTTTTCTTTTTGCATTGTAGTATTCTTGTTTTTCCAGAGATTCTAGGAATTCTAGAAATTCTAGATTGTTAGTATCTTAGAGTGGAAGTATATTTTTTGAAGTAGGTCTCACAGACTTGTGCCTCAACATCGGCGTCTATCTTATCGCTCGAAGCAGAGAGCCATGCTGTCTGTGCCTGCATAAGATCGGTGGCTGTAGCCATACCCGCTTGGAAAGACTCATCGGCAAAGCGAAGTACCTCCTCGGCATTCTTGACACCCAACTCGGTCATCACCACTTTCTGGTTTGCCTCCAATACTTTTTGGTTTGCCTGTGTGATTTGGAGTTCAAGCATCTCGCGTGCATCCTGTGTTTTGAGCGCTACGGCTTTGGCCTGGTGTTTAGCAGCTTTCAAGCGCAGGATGTCGTCTGCATGAGCAATAGGGATATTGACCACGACCCCAACAGAGAAGAAACCATGCCCTTTCCAATCGGTGCTGAAACCATTCTCTACATTCGGATTGGTGTAGATATAGTTCGCCGAAGCCACAATATTCGGCTGCAGACCGGCTGCCATAATCTTGGCATTGGACTCCGCCACCTTCTGCGCCTGCTCGAGCAAGCGTATCTCAGAACGGGACTCGATGATATTCGAATAGTCAGCAATGGTATCGTGCAGCACCACCTCGCCCACATGAGAATCATCCAACAGGATGTCCTCATCAAGGGGGAACCCGCATATCTGACAGAGTGCCATCTTGCTCAATACCAGTCCATTCTCGGCTTGAAGTTTCTTTAGTTCCGCCTCACCGCGTTTCTGTTTTACTTTCAGAAGGTCGGACTGCGTAGCCATACCCTCTTCGGTAAGAATGGTTACATTGTTCTCAAGCGTTACAAGTAAGTTGTAGTAGGTGGCAGCCAACTCCAACTTCTTCTGCACAGAGATAACCCGCCAATAGGCCTCATCGACCTTGACGATAATGTCGTCTTTCTTGCTGTCGGCTTCGATATTGGTAGCCTCTTCGGTGGCTTTGGCAATACGGTAGAGTTCACGCAAGCGCCCACCGACATAGATAGGCTGCGTGACACCGACTTGCCCCACAAAGAGGTGCGTCATATCGAGGTCGAGTGCGTCATAGAGTTGTTGATAAGCATCAGCAAGTGCCTGCCCCGTCTCGTTCTGCAACGCAAGCACCTTTTTCCCCACTTCAGGCAACTGGGCAGTCTGTTGGCTCAGTTGGTTCATCGCCGAGCCCTCACTCCACTGCCACGAGGCACTACCGTCCTTGCCGATAGTGGCTGTACCCATGGAGAAGTCCATTTGGTTAGCCAGCAGCACGGCATGCCGAGAGTTCCAAGTATAGCCTGCATTGGCCGTAATTTTTGGGAACATGGCAGCCAAAGCGGCTTGTTTGTTAAGGTCGGCTGCTGCACGCAACTCGTCATTCACCTGTGTAGAGGTGGCTTGGAGCGCAAAGGCACGACAATCGCCGAGCGTCAGCATACGCTGCACATCAGCATACACCCCCGTAGCGATAAGCAACAGACCTATATATACGAATGTTCGTTTCATATTAGTTCTTCTTGCAGAGCATCTCAATATCGGTACCCTTGATAGTGTGCTGCGTGTTGGTCTGCGACTGACCCTCGTAGGTCAGTAAGAAAATAATGTTGTTCTCATAGGTCTTACCCGTACCCGATACTGTAATATCAAACACTTCTGTCTTCGTCACAGTATAGGTATAGATACTATCCCGTGTGAGATCACCGATGATCGGAATACGAATAGTATCCTTATACTCAGTATCCACAGGCAATTCCAATGTACGAGCAAACGAATTGAATGACAAATCTTTACCAGACAACACACCCTCGGTATGACTAACATCGCCGTTGAGAGGGTCAAAAGTAAGCAGTACCTTGTCACCGTCCTTAAGGCTGAC
>CAVATM010000010.1:0-112681 GCA_963591775.1 bacterium | reverse complement strand
GTAGCCTATCTCGAATGCCCGTTGTAGGCGCGAGGTAGAGCCTTCCTGCTTGGTGACTACATAGCGTGCCACATCGGCAAACATCGGGTCGAGCCGCTTCATATCCACACTGCCCGGAGCGAGTGCCTCCCCCTCTTGTCCCTCAGGGATGTATTCGGGCAACTGGTACGGCTCGGTGTAGCGCTGTTGGCTCCTGATATGGTTGACGATATTATCCACCTCTGGCGTATCGACAAAGGCACACTGGATACGCGTGATATTGCCGTTGCCGGAATACAGCATATCGCCGCGACCGATTAACTGGTCGGCACCCTTGGTATCCAAAATGGTGCGTGAATCGATGACCGACTTGGTACGCAGAGCGATACTGGTAGGGATGTTCGCCTTGATAACACCCGTAACGATATTGACGGACGGACGCTGAGTGGCGAGAATCATGTGCATGCCCACGGCACGCGCTTTCTGCGTGATACGTGCAATAGGGGTCTCCACCTGTTTGCCTGCCTGCATGATAAAGTCACCGTACTCATCGATGATAATAACGATGTAGGGCAGGTAACGATGGTGTAATGAATCGGCTACAAGTTTATTGGGATTCAGTCGGCGACTGACAAACTTGTCGTTATAGTCCTCGAGGGTGCGCACGCCTGCATCCATAAGGAGTTTGTAACGATTCTCCATCTCGATGACAAGAGAATTGAGAGTATTGATCACCTTGTCGCAATCGGTGATGACGACATCATTTTCCTCCACATCGGGCATGGCGGCAAGATAGTGGCGAAACAGAGGTCTGTAGGGTGCAAATTCTACCATCTTGGGGTCAACCATAACGAATTTGAGTTCGGCGGGATGCTTCTTGTAGAGCAACGAGGTGATGATGGCGTTGATAGCCACCGACTTACCTTGCCCCGTAGCACCGGCAACCAAAAGGTGCGGTGTCTTGGCAAGATCGAACATGAATACCTCGTTGGTAATGGTGCGTCCGATAGCGACAGGCAAATGCATCTTCTTCTCCTCTTGGAAACGCTTGGAGGCAATGACGGAGTGCATTGACACGATTTGGGCGTTCTCATTTGGAACCTCAATGCCGATAGTGCCTTTGCCCGGCATGGGGGCGATGATACGAATACCCTTTGCTGCAAGGGACATCATGATGTCGTTCTCGAGATTCTGTATCTTTGCGATACGGATACCGGCTTTTGGCACAATCTCATAGAGCGTGACCGTGGGGCCGACGGTGGCCTTGATGGACTCTATCTCGATGCCATACGTACTCAGTGTGGTCTTGATGCGGAGCGCATTGGCCTGCTGCTCCTCGTGGTTGATGATAGGTGTGGTCTCGTTATCGTACACCTTCAGGAGGTCTAAGGAGGGGAACTGGTAGTACTCCAAGTCTTTGCGGGGGTCATAAGGGCCGAGTTCCTGCAAGATACGCTCGGGGTCGTCATCCGCCAAGACAACAGCCTTAGTTTTCTCTATGCGTAGATCGAGGTTTTCTCCCGTGTTGGTAGGTTCTACCTTCGGGAGTGGTTCGGGATTTTGCGTATCTGTAGGCTCTGAATTATTAGATGTATCAGAAGAATCGTTCGTGGAATCTACTAAAGAATTGTCCGTAGAAATTGCGGAGGAGTCGTCTGTGGAATTTTCTGAGGAGTCGTTCGCAGGCTCTTTTGAAGAGTCGTTTGTTGGATCGTCTAAGGAATCGTTCTTGGGTTCCTCTATTCGAAAGAAACCGTCGGAGGTAGTCGGAGTGGTGGGAGAATCCGGCGTGTCTGTGAGGTCGATGGTGTTACCTGGAGTGTCCTCATCGTCCGGAATAATCTGAACTGAATTATCAGTGGAAGCGGTGTCGTCCGAATTGATATCACCAGAGGTGTCTTCCTCGTCGGATATGGATGAAGAAGCAGACTCGGGTTCTACGCTGTCTGCAGGGGTGTTGGCTTTAGAAATGCGTTGTCCCAACACGACTAATTTGCCGTAGCCGTTCTGTACACGAGGAATAAAATCGTGTACGGTGATGACCAAATAAATAATGAGGACTACCGTCAAGAGAAGAATGACACCGATGGGGTGTATGTAAGAATTGAGTAAGGCTGCAATCCATTCGCCATACATTCCGCCCCAACGGAATGTGCCTGCCTCACAAAGCATTTGTGTGAATCCGAGCAAAAGAGGAGTCCATAGCAGCCAAAACAGGGTGTAGAAACTGACACGAAGGGGAGAAACGATTCGCTTGTCACTTGGCCACAAGGCAATGGCATAGCATATCAACAATACAGACCAAAGGATGGCTACACAACCGAATGAACCATCAATAAGGAAATTGGCTATGGCTGCTCCCATAATGCCCAACGGGTTCTGTGCCTCAAGACGGTGCTCGTGGCGCTCGGCACGGGACATAGCGAGCAGGGATTGGTCGGCTGTGCCTGTAAAATAATAACTAATGTATGCCACGGCGATAAATACAGCTATGGCAAACAAAACGATGCTACAAATATAATGGGTGCGCTTATCGGTAAAAAAGGCACGAAAGCGAGTACTGAACGACGCTTTTTCAACTTTAATGGAGGTAACCTCCGGGTGTGGCGTCGCAGCGTGAGTCGTATGAGTTGTGCGTTTAGACATAAAAATCGGAAATAAGTGCGCAAAGGTACTGATTTTTCTTGAAAAACACAAGATAAGCATTCCAAATCGGTTGAAAAAAGGAAAAGATGAGGATAGTTTGACTTTTATGGAGTGGGTAGGAGAAAACTTTTTGGCGAAATTGCAAAGGCTATTTGTCAGTTTGAAAAAAAACATGTAACTTTGCAGGCTTTTTTAGGGGTAGAACCCCAAGGCGTGCATTTTTCATATTTATCCAACCTATGGCAGAACAAATACGGCACGAGGGAGTAGTCCTTTCCACTAAGGGCGATATGGCGCAGGTGCAGATAGTGCAATCGAGCGCTTGTTCGGCGTGTGTGGCACGCAAGACCTGCCTTTCTGCCGAGCAGCAGGAGAAGCGTATGGATGCGCTGATGCTCGAACCGCTGCAGGTCGGCGACCGTGTAGAGGTGCTGTTGACGGAGCGTTTGGGTTGGAAAGCCGTGCTGTTGGCGTATATCATGCCCTTTGTTGTGATGATGTTGGTCATTGCGCTGTTGGGGCTGTGGTCGAGTAACGAGGTGTTGGTGGGCACGCTGTCGCTGGGGGCAGTAGCAATATACTATTTTATTCTCTCGTTCTTCCGCAGCAAATTGCAAAAGCAGTTCTCCTTTACTGCGCAGAAAATACGGGACTAAAATAACACTAACCTATGCGAAACGACAGTGTACCCGTCAACGCATAAGTGTAACGAAACGAAAAAAAAACTTCTTTCAAATACAAACACAATGAACTTAATTTGGATTTCTTTGGCCGTCTTGGGCGTTACGGGAATCGTGGCCGCTGTGCTGCTCTATTTCGTAGCCCAGAAATTCAAGGTAGAAGAAGACCCGCGCATTGACCAAGTGCAAGAAGTGCTGCCCGGTGCAAACTGCGGCGGTTGCGGCTTTGCCGGCTGTCGTGCACTGGCAGAAGCGTGTGTGAAAGCCGATACGCTGGATGGTCTTCTGTGCCCTGTAGGCGGCGCCCCCACGATGCAGAAAGTGGGCGAGATTCTCGGGCTGGCAGCCTCGGCTGCAGAGCCGAAAGTAGCCGTTGTTCGCTGCAACGGAACCTGCGAAGCACGCCCTCGCACTTCGAGTTACGATGGTGTGAAGAGTTGCCGTATTCAGCACAACCTCTATGTGGGCGAGACGGCATGTGCCTTTGGCTGCTTGGGCTGTGGCGACTGCGTGGCAGCCTGCCAATTCGATGCCCTGCACATGGACCCTGTAACGGGACTGCCCGTGGTGGACGAGGAGAAATGTACGAGTTGCGGCAAGTGCGTCAAGGCTTGCCCGCGTAACATTATCGAACTGCGCAACAAGGGACCAAAGGGTCGCCGTATGGTAGTGGAGTGCGTCAACAAAGATAAGGGTGCTATTGCCCGCAAAGCGTGTCTGAACGCTTGTATCGGTTGCGGTAAGTGCCAGAAAGTCTGCGCTTTCGATGCCATTACGGTAGAGAATAACTTGGCATATATCGATTTTACGAAGTGCCGTCTGTGTCGCAAGTGTGAGGCAGAGTGCCCAACGGGGGCTATTCACGCCATCAATTTCCCGCCGCGCAAACCCGCTGAGCCTAAACCGGCAGCAGCACCTGCAACACCGGCTGCGCCTGCAGTACCCAAAACAGAGGCTGCACCCGAGGCGCAGAAACTGCAAACTGCACCCGTAGCGCAGACCGTGGTAGAACCTAAAAAAGAGGAGGCACAAGCATGAGTACATTTAGAATAGGTGGTGTTCATCCACACGACAACAAGCAATACTCCGCTCATCAGCCTATTACGGAGTGCCCGCTGCCCGCTAAGGCGATTATCCCGCTAGTGCAGCACATCGGCGCACCCGCACAGCCTGTAGTGGAGAAAGGGCAGAAAGTGAAAGTAGGCGAACTGCTTGCCAAGGCAGGTGGTTTTGTCAGTGCCAATATCCATGCACCGTTCAGCGGCACGATTACCAAAATTGACAGCACCGTGGACGCATGGGGAATGCGTATGCCCGCTATCTTTATGGATGTAGAGGGCGACGAGTGGCTCGAGACGATCGACCGCACGGCGACTATCAAGCGTGACTGCACGCTGGAACCGAAAGCCATTGTGGACAAAATTGCTGAGGCCGGTATCGTGGGTCTGGGTGGCGCATGCTTCCCGACGCATGTCAAACTACTACCGCCTCCGGGCAAGACCGCAGAGGTACTGATTGTCAACGGCGTAGAGTGCGAACCGTATCTGACTTGCGACCACGAGTTGATGCTTGAACACGGCGAAGAGATTATCATTGGTATTCAGATTCTGATGAAAGCCTTGGGTATTCATCGTGCCATTATCGGTATCGAGAAGAACAAACCCGATGCCATTGCGCACATGAAAGACCTTGCCGGCAAAGCTCTTGGTATCGAGGTAAAACCGCTGAAACTCAAGTACCCGCAAGGTGGTGAGAAACAGTTGATAGACGCTTGTATCCGCCGCCAAGTGCCGAGCGGTGCGCTGCCTATCGAGGTAGGTGCCGTAGTGGACAATGTGGCAACTATCTATGCGGTCTATGAGGCTGTACAGAAGAATAAACCGCTTATCTCTCGTGTGATGACCGTTACAGGTAAGAGCCTGCAGAAACCGGGTAACTACTCGGTGCGTTTCGGTACGCCGTTGAGCGATGTAGTTGCACTAGCCGGTGGCGTGCCTGAAGATACGGGTAAGATAATCGGTGGTGGCCCGATGATGGGACGCGCTATGAACAATATCGATATGCCCGCCAACAAGCGTGTGAGCGGTATGCTCTTCCTGCCCGAAGCAGAGAGCCTGCGTAAAGAGCCGGAGAATTGTATCCGTTGCGGCAAGTGCGTAGATGCATGCCCGATGGGCTTGGAGCCCTACCTGCTCTCCAAACTCGCTTCGTTCCAGATGTGGGACGAGATGGAGAAGCACGATGTGATGGACTGCATCGACTGCGGCTGCTGTATGTTCACCTGCCCGAGCAACCGTCCGCTGCTCGACTATATCCGTATGGGAAAAGGCTCCGTGGGAGGTATTATCCGTGCGCGTCAAGCGGCGCAAAAGAAGTAACGCATAATTCTTGAAAAGATATGAAACAACTTATAGTAGCACCGGCACCTCATGCACACAGCAACGACAGTGTCCGGAAAAATATGCTTCTTGTGATTGCCGCACTCTTGCCCGCCTATATTGTTTCGGTGGTTGAGTTCGGCTGGGGAGCATTGATTACAGCGGCTATCAGCGTGGTTGCCTGCGTGGCTTTCGAATGGCTGATAGCAAAATTTATCCTGAAACAGAAACCGACAGTTTGCGACTGCTCGGCTATCCTGACGGGTCTGCTCTTGGCATTCAACTTGCCGAGCAACCTGCCTTGGTGGATTATCCTGATAGGCGCACTCGTGGCGATTGGTATCGGTAAGATGACCTTTGGCGGCTTGGGGCAGAATCCCTTCAACCCTGCTCTCGTAGGGCGTGTGTTCTTGCTTATTGCCTTCCCTGTACAGATGACCACTTGGCCGCGTCCGTTAGGCTTCGGCGGTAGTTATGTGGATGCGGAGACAGGCGCAACCCCGCTTGCTCTCCTGAAGCAAGGCATTAAGGGCGGCGATGCGTCGGTAGTAAGCCAACTGCCGAGCGTATGGGACGCTTTTGTAGGTGCAATGGGCGGTTCGTTAGGCGAGGTTTGCGCACTGGCACTGCTCGCAGGTGGTATATTCCTCATCTGTACACGCGTGATTACCTGGCATATTCCTGTCAGCATGCTCGCTACGGTAGCACTCTTCGCAGCCGTTACAGGCTGGTGCGGTGCGCTGCCTGAGGGTATGACCACGGCACAATATGTAGCCCTTACACTCTGCACGGGCGGTATCATGTTGGGTGCATTCTTTATGGCAACCGATTATGTAACTTCGCCTATGACGGCGTGCGGTAAAATTATCTTCGGTATCGGTATCGGCTTCATTGTGATGGTTATCCGTACATGGGGCGCTTATCCCGAAGGTATGTCGTTCGCTATCCTGATTATGAACGCATGCGTTCCTTTGTTGAACCATATTCGTCCGAAGCGCTTCGGCGAGAAAAAGAAGAAATAAGGAGGTAGAGGTATGAAAAAACTGGAAAGTACACTTACCAACATGCTTCTCTCGTTGGGCTGCATTACGATTGTAGCCGCAGCGGCGCTGGCGGGGGCTAACCTGCTAACGCAAGACACCATTGCGAAAGCTGCCGCCGAGAAGCAGACCAAGGCTATCAGTTCGGTTCTGCCCGAGCACGACAGCATTGCCGAGCCGGAGGAGCACGACGGTATTATTATCTACAAGGCATACAAGAACAACGAGTTTGTCGGTGCAGCGGTCAAAGCCAACGATAAGAACGGTTTCAACGGACTTATTGAGGTAATGGTTGGCTTTGATGCTACTAATACCATTGTCGGCTACGAGGTACTGACACAAAACGAGACCCCGGGGTTGGGTGCCAAGATGCCCGCTTGGTTCAAGAGCGGCAAAGGCAATATCATCGGCAAGCAGGCAACGGGTAACTTCACCGTCAGCAAAGACGGCGGCGATGTAGATGCCATTACGGCAGCCACCATCTCCTCGCGTGCATTCTTGCGCACAGTCAATGCGGCGTATGCTGCGCTCAACGGCGCAGATGTTAATGCCGCTTCGGGGGCTAGTCAACAGGCAGAGTTGAACGAAGACGAAGCGAAACCTGTAGTGGATGCAGAGGAAACAACGACTTTAGAAGAAAAGGAGGCAAACAATGAATAACGCTCTCAAAACGCTGACCAATGGTATCTTGAAAGAGAACCCTACTTTTGGTTTGGTGCTCGGTATGTGCCCTACGCTGGCCACGACCACTTCGGCTATCAACGGTATGTCTATGGGTTTGGCAACGATGTTCGTGTTGGTATGCTCCAATGCGGCCATCTCGCTGCTGAAGAACCTTATTCCCGATAAGGTGCGTATCCCTGCTTTCATCGTGGTGATTGCCGCTTTTGTGACTATCGTCCAACTCGTTATGCAGGCGTATCTGCCGGGTATATACGATGTGTTGGGTCTGTTCATTCCGCTGATTGTGGTGAACTGTATCGTGCTTGGTCGTGCCGAGGCGTTTGCTGCCAAGAACAGCGTCGGTCTGTCGGCACTCGACGGGCTGGGTATGGGGCTTGGCTTCACACTCTCGCTGACCGTTATCGGTTCTATTCGTGAGTTACTGGGTACAGGCTGTATCTTTGGGCTGAATATCTTCCCTGAAACCTACGGCATGCTCATCTTCGTTCTCGCCCCGGGTGCTTTCATCGTGTTGGCTTACCTGATGGCTATTGTTCACAAACTAATGAAGAAATAAACTATGGCATATTTCCTGATATATATCTCTGCGATATTCGTTAATAATATCGTATTGAGCCAGTTCTTGGGTATCTGCCCTTTCTTGGGTGTCAGTAAGAAAATCGACACAGCGCTCGGTATGGGTGCAGCCGTTACTTTTGTCTTGACACTCGCCACGGTGGTTACTTACCTGTTGCAGAAACTGTTGATTCTCTGGCATGTGGAGTTCTTACAGACAATCCTTTTTATCTTGGTTATCGCTGCTATGGTGCAGATGATTGAGATCGCATTGAAGAAAGTGTCTCCCTCGCTCTATCAGGCGCTGGGCGTGTTCCTGCCGCTGATTACCACCAACTGCTGCCTTCTGGGTGTGGCTATTATGGTGGCTAACGGCACCAACAAACTCCCGGGGGCGCTAGACCATAACTTGCTGACTGGTACGCTGTTCGCCTTTGCTACGGCTATCGGCTTCTCATTGGCGTTGATTTTGTTTGCGGGTATCCGCGAGCAATTAGCGCTCAGCAAGGTACCTAAGGCAATGCAAGGCACGCCGATTGCTCTCCTGACCGCCGGTCTGTTGGCAATGGCGTTCATGGGATTTAGTGGCGTTGTAGGCTAATCTGCTAGCAGCATTCTACAAATGTAAAATAAAAAAACTACCTCGTTTTCGAGGTAGTTTTTTTGTTTATGATTGTAGAATAACTATTGTGCGTTGTATGCTTCCAGCGCTTTTCGTAGTACGAGCATAGCTTTGGCTAGGTCTTCTTTCTTGAGAACATAAGCCATTCGCACTTGTTTTTTACCCTCTTCGGGGTCTGTGTAGAAACCGCTCCCAGGTGCCATCATTACTGTCTGCCCCTCGTATTGGAAATCCGTCAAGCACCATTGACAGAACTTGTCCGTATCATCTACGGGTAACTGTACCATTGTATAGAATGCTCCCATTGGCGTGGGTGCAAACACGCCGGGTATCTGGTTGAGTTGATCAATTAGAAAATTACGCCGTGCAAGGTATTCATCGTATACTTCCTCCATATATTCTTGCGGAGTGGATAGCGATGCTTCGGCTATTACTTGCCCGATGAGCGGGGGGGAGAGTCTGGCCTGGCAGAACTTCATTACTGCTTGCCGCACGCTTTTGTTTTTCGTTATCAGTGCCCCAATGCGGATGCCGCACTCTGAGTAGCGTTTGCTTACCGAATCCACTAGTATCACATTGTCTTCGATCCCCTCCAAATGGCAGGCTGAGATATACGGGCGTTTGGTGTAAATAAACTCCCGATATACCTCGTCGGAGAATAGGTAAAGGTTGTATTTTTTTACCAAATCGCGCAGTTGGAGCATCTCTTGTTTTGAGTAAAGATAGCCCGTCGGGTTGTTTGGATTGCATATCAGTATCGCACGTGTCTTGGGGGTAATCTGTTTTTCAAATTCCTCCACAGGCGGCAGTTTGAAGCCATCTTCGATATGTGTTTTCACCGATTTTACCACCGCCCCGCATGAGATAGCAAACGCCATATAGTTGGCGTAACTCGGGTCTGTGACAATGATTTCGTCCCCTGGATTGAGGCATGCCATATAGGCAAACATGATCGCCTCGGAGCCACCGGCGGTGATGATAATCTCGTCAGGGGAAAGGTCGATACCGTATTCGGCGTAGTAACTCACCATTTTCGTGCGCAGCGATTTGGTGCCTTGCGACGGGGAGTAATCGAGAATATCTTGGTGAAAATTATGCACTGCCTCGAGGGCACATTGTGGTGTCGCAATGTCAGGTTGTCCGATGTTTAGGTGGTAGATATGGATGCCGTTTCTCACAGCGGCATCGGCATATTTTGCCAGTTTTCGAATTGGTGATTGGGGCATATTTTGCGCCCGAGTAGAAATATCCATGTGTGGTAATTAGTAAACTTGTGAGTGAGAAAAATAGGTGACAAATATCCCCAAATGAAAAATTAAAGTTAGTATGCCTCCGGTATAATGGACAGTAGTTCCATTGGGGTGTCAATGAGGTAATCAGGGTGGGCTGCCACTAGTTCTTGGCGTGTAACGAACCCCCATGAGCAGGCAGCTACTGGCACTTTTGCATTGTGGGCCGTCTCTATGTCCACGAGGCTATCACCCACATAGAGTACCTCCGTATCTGCTAATTCGGCGAAAATATCGTATACCACTTGTGGGTTGGGTTTGCGGGGAACACCGATACGCTCGCCAAAAACGACATCGAATGTATCGGGGAAAAAATGATTGATAATGAATGCTGTAGCCTCTTGGTATTTGTTGGAAGCCACTGCCAAATGGTATCCTCGCGAGCGTAGTTCTTGCAGTAGTTCGGGTATACCATCGTAGGGGCGTGTATGGTCACAATTGTGCTTGTTGTAGTAGGGCACAAACTCTGCACGCACTCGTTGTATGGCGGCTTCGGTATGCTCTGGAGTATCCTTGGCTGTGAGTGGTAATGCTCGCTCAATGAGTTTATTAATGCCATTGCCCACCAACCTTGGGTACTCTTCTGCTGCATGGGTAGGGTAGCCTGCTGCCGAGAGGGCATAGTTGCATGCCGAACCGAGATCGCCTATTGTATTAATCAGTGTTCCGTCTAAATCGAATATAATCAACATAATTGTCTCATGTTTGATTTTGGGCT
This sequence comes from bacterium, assembly GCA_963591775.1. Lineage (GTDB taxonomy): Bacteria > Bacteroidota > Bacteroidia > Bacteroidales > Paludibacteraceae > Colicola. Next base: position 102,090 of record CAVATM010000010.1, on the reverse strand, counting down.
GCAAAAGTACTAAAAAGTAAGGATATATACAAGTTCAATTTCAGCAGTAGGTATCGAACTTTACAAAACAATGCCGTATGATGCGATTGTTCTGTTTTTCGTAAGTCTAATACAGTATTGTTTATTCCGTCAAATCGTTGAAGTATTGTTTGAGATTCAGTTGTGTATCAATTTCCATCTTTTGCCGCAACCGATACCGCATCATTTCCACTCCACGCGCAGATATATTGAGTAGGGGTGCAATTTCTTTGGTCTGTAGTCCCATTTTGATATAGACGCATAGCCGTTTCTCTTGTTTGTTCATCCACGGATATTTTGCTGTTAGTTTTCGGATGAATTGGTCATTGACCATATCAAAATTATCCTCAAATCGAGTCCAATCGATAGTGCCTTCAGCGTTGTTTGCCAGCCGTTGCAGCAAGTTTTGTATCCGTAGTTTGGCATTTTCTTCATCGTTTTCGTTTAGGCAGTCAACTATGCGTCTTAGTTCCCGTTGAACCGATTCGGTCAGCTCTTTTCGATTGTTTTCGGATAGAATTAGGCTGCTGAGCTCTTGGCTTTTCTGGCGCAACTCAAATTGTGCTTTATCGTTTTCCAGTTGCAGAATCTGTACTTGTTGCGCTCGCAGTTGGTCGTTTTTCTCCGCCTCTACTCGTTCTTTGTTGCGCTGCATGAGCATTCGCACCCACCATATTATTCCTAATGCACAGAGTATGCCGGCAATGCCATAGAGAGCGAACATCCATCCGCTTTTATACCAAGGGTTAGCGATATGTATGGCCAAACTTCGTTCGGTGATACCTTCCAGTGTTAGCATACGGATATCTAACGTGTAGCTTCCCGGAGCCAATGCTGTCAGGTCGCGTTCGGTTGTATTGGTAGGAGTGGAGTATTCTTTCTCAGAGGGGCGTAGTCGAGTGGCATATAGAATGGTTTCGTAGTTTGTTGCATTTCCACTATATTCAATGTGTAGTGAATATACGCCCGTTTTTAGTTCGATACTTTCGCTCTTTCTGGAATATGATTCTCCGTATACATTAGCCTCGTATGGGCTGTTGCAGCGTATATTCCGTATGTATAGGTTCGTTGTATTTTTTGATGGATGTGGAATTTGTGTCGGGTTGATACATCTAAAACCACTGATCCCGCCAACTATGGCTTGCCCATCGTGGGTGAAATGGATATTCCCGAATCCTCCAATCATAAATTGCCCGTATTCCATTGCCTCTTGTTGTGGCTGATAGATATTTCTTTTGGGGTCCCAGATGCGTATGTATAACTTGTCCTGTAGTACATACCACAAGTTGTGTTTGGCGTCTTGCTCAATGAGTGGGTATCGGTCGATTGTGGGCAGTCCTATCGATTCCGGTGTGCATTCGTGCAGGTCGCCGTTTGTATCTATTTTCCCAATATAGTTATTTCGTGACAATATCAGTTCATCGCCAACTGCAGCTATAGAATAGTATTGTTGCGCCGATGGGCAATTGATGACGGTCTGTCGTTTTATTTGTCGTTTGGCGATGTCAATAGTCAGTTTTTCGACGCCCTGTGAAGATAATATCCATATATTTCCCTGATGGTCAATTTGATAGTATAGCGCAGTCTCGTTGAATCCGTTCAGGTGTTGTATGCTCCATTTGTTTTCGTTTCTTTGCAGTAGCGAGAACCCGGTGTAGGTCCCGGCAATGGCATATTGTTTCTGTTTGGAATAGGTCTGTACATTCCATACACCATCTCCCTCTTCGATGGCTTCAAACTTGTCGTTCCGTATCTCAAAGAGTCCTCTGTTGTGGCAGCATAGCAGCCGGCCGTCTATCTCTGTCAGATTCCATACCTGTCCTATCGAGTTTTCTATTAGTTCCGGGTCGTTCCCTTGCAGCCTATGTACGCCTTGATTTGTGCCGATGTATAGGGTGCCATTGTGTTCCGTTGCAGTGTATCCGGCACCATAATCGTATCGCACATTGTTCAAGTATCGCACGGGGGACATCATATATACACAATCAATGCCCTTATCCAATCCTATCCATAGATTGTCTTTTTGGTCGAATAGCAGGCTCAGTATCGTATTGTTTTGTAACCCGTTCTCTCGATTTAGAAAGAGGCAATTTTTTCCGTCTAAGTCGGTTAGTACTAATCCGTTACGGACAGTCCCAAAGGCTATACAATGTTTGCTGATAGCCACAGCATAGAGCTGGCTGTTCGTGATGTATGGGTCTGCATCTGTCTTAAGTCGTTTCACTTGGTCACCGTCATAGGTGTACAGCCCCTGAAAGTCTGTAGCAATCAGCAACCGATCTCCGTAGGGCAGCAATTCGCATACAACAGCACCATGTATGGTCTCTGAGCCTCGTAGTGTGTGTAGGCGGTTTGCGCTTAGGATGAATACATCCCGTGCGGTTGCCACATAGAATTCCCCGTTCATCAGCAACGATGTCCGTATCACATCTCCGGGGTCAATCACTTCGGTTCGCCCGTCGTTGTAGAGCAGAAAAATATAGTTGCGAGTTTGTATGTATAGACAATCTTCAGATGGAAATATCTGCCATACTTCACCGAATTGTTTATATCGTTCAGGTATTCGTTCGGTAAGCGTGTGGTAATCCAATCCGCCCAATTGGTTGGGGCTAAAATAGCCGAAATCGTCCGTTCCACCGGCGTAGATGCGTCCTGCTGTATCTGTGGCGAGTGCTCGCACCACAGTAGAGTTGCCTATGCCGTATAGTTTCCATCTTGCCCCGTCGTATTCCAGCATGCCGTAGTTGTTGGCAGCATATATCCATCCGTTTGGGTGCTGTTTGAGAGCCCAGTTTTGCGTACCGGCAGCATAGTCATCAGGTGTGAAATGTTGTATCAACGGCACCCATTCCGCTCTTAACGATAGCGATAGCAGCAGGGCTAATATGGTGAGTAGGATGGTTTTGTGGTTCATGGTTCGCTTGGTGAAATGTTTGGCTCGCTTTGTGAAGAGAATGATGCATCTCGGTCAAACAATTTGTGCTGTGAGTAGCGTAACAAGTTGGAAATGAAACATACACTACAGGTGCGCTGATTATCTCTCTTTTGCCGTTCGCCGTTCTCGCACGATGAGTAGTGCCTCTTCTCGTACGGTGGGTGGTAAGGCGATATTACGGAGTTGCATACTGCGCACCCAACCGGCGATGTCTTCTTCTCGCAGCGTAGAGAATACTTGCTCTATCTGCTGCGCCTGCTCTTCGGTGTATTGCTCGGCGGGAATACCTGACAAAGCATCCAATTCTTCGTCGTCGTAATACTCTGGCTTTGCATTGGTTTGCAGTAGGGTTTCACGCTCGCAGACAAGGTGCTGCCCGCAGCACTCTCCGTCCTGTACGGGTTGTTGCGGTGTAGGATTGGGCGACTTGGCATTCTTCCGCTCTCGTAGTTCGAAGAGGACGAGAATGACTATACCTAACAGTATGAATAGCAGTAAGGGGATCACCTGTGTTTAATTATGAATTACGGATTATGAATTTTTCGTTGTTAATTGTCGTACTCCACATCGTCTTCCTCTATGACGAGGTTGTTGATAATGAAGTTCTGGCGCTCAGCCGTGTTCTTGCCCATATAGTAAGCGAGTAGGTCGGATACGGCATCCTCTTTGCGCAGCATCACTTGGTCGAGGCGAATCTCTTTGCCGATAAATCCCTTGAACTCATCGGGCGAAATCTCTCCCAATCCTTTGAATCGGGTAATCTCGGGATTCTTTATCTCCTCTATCGCCCGCAGCCGTTCCTCCTCGCTGTAGCAATAGCGGGTCTGCTGCTTGTCCTTCACACGGAAGAGCGGGGTCTGGAGAATATAGACATGCCCCTTCTTCACTAAGTCGGGGAAGAACTGCAAGAAGAATGTAAGCATCAGCAGGCGAATATGCATACCGTCCACATCGGCATCGGTGGCGATAATGACCTTGTTGTAGCGCAATTCGTCCAAGCCGTCTTCGATATTCAACGCCGACTGCAGGCAGTTGAACTCCTCGTTCTCATAGACCACCGATTTGCTCAACCCATACGAGTTGAGTGGCTTTCCACGCAGGGAGAACACCGCCTGGGTACGCACATCGCGACTCTTGGTAATAGAACCCGATGCCGAGAGACCCTCCGTAATGAAGATACTGCTCTCTTGGCGCAGGTCGTCGTCGGCATCTTTCGCCGATTTGACAGGCTTGGTGTCGTTATAGTGTATCTGGCAGTCGCGCAGTTTGGGGTTGTTGAGCAGGTTTTTCTTGGAACGCTCGCGAGCCGCTTTGGTAATACCCGCTATGGCTTTGCGCTCTTTCTCCGAATCCTGAATCTTCTGTTGCATCACCTCCGCTACTTCGGGGTGCTTATGCAGGTAGTTGTCCAGTTGCTGCTTGACAAAATCGTTGACGAACTTATTGACCGATAGCGTGCCTGTCGGGGACATATCTTTCGACCCGAGTTTAACCTTGGTCTGGCTCTCGAAGACGGGTTCTTCCACATTAATGGCAATAGCACCGACTACGCCGTTGCGCACATCGGTCATATCCATATTCTTGTTGAAAAACTCTTTGATAGTGCGCCCTATCGCCTCACGAAAAGCGGCCTGGTGCGTACCGCCCTGGATGGTATGCTGCCCGTTGACAAAGGAGTGGTACTCCTCGCCCGATTGGTTGGTATGGGTGAGTGCTATCTCGATGTCCTCACCACGGAGGTGAATAATCGGGTAGAGCGGCTCAACGGTCATATTCTCCGTCAGCAGGTCGAGCAATCCGTTCTTGGAATTGAATTTGCGCCCGTTGTAGATCAGGGTCAGCCCCGTATTGAGATAGGCGTAGTTGCGCAGCATCTCCTCGATAAAATCGTCACGGAACTGATAGTTCTCGAATAGTCCGCGGGAGTTGTCGGGTGTGAACTCGATACAGGTGCCGCGTTTCTCGCTGCCCGTATAATCCACCACGCCCGTGTCGCTGACGAGTTGCCCTTGGTGGAAGACTGCCTTGCGGGTCTTGCCCTCACGGAAAGACTGTACCGTGAAGTCGGTCGATAGGGCATTGACGGCTTTGGTACCCACACCATTCAGTCCGACGGATTTCTTAAATGCCTTGGAGTCGTACTTACCGCCCGTATTGAGGAGCGACACCGCCTCGACCATCTTACCCAAAGGTATGCCACGCCCATAGTCGCGCACACGCACTTTACCGTCCGCCACACTGACCTCGACCACCTTGCCTTCGCCCATGCGGAACTCGTCGATAGAGTTGTCTATCGTTTCCTTAATCAGCACATAGATACCGTCATCGGAGTGCGAACCGTCGCCGAGTTTGCCGATATACATACCCGGACGGCGGCGAATATGCTCGCGGTCGTCGAGATGGATGATGTTGTCGTCGTTATACGATGCTGCAGGTTGAGTAGAGTTCCCTGTTTCGCTTGTAGGGCTTGGTGTAGGTATTTCGTCTGCTTGAGCCATAGTGTTTATTCCATATACGCTTGATTATTGTGGTATCCCCTTCCTTGATTGTCGTGGCGCACCATTGATGATTGTCGTGGCGCACTATTGATGATTGTTGTTGCATACCATTCTGCCTGCAAAGTTACCACTTTTTTCCCATATCTCCAAACGCATTTTTTGCCTTATATTGCCGAAGCAACGCCTTACCTACTCGTTGCCTATCGCTTATATCGGCCGTTCTATTCCGGTCAAAAAATCATGCATTTGGCTTCGTGTGGTGGCGTCTTTTGGGATGACCAGAATGGTGTCGTCGCCGGCCAGTGTGCCGAGTATCAGTTCTTGTCCTCGGTTGTCTATGTCGTATGCCACGGCGCTTGCGAATCCGGGGCGGGTCTTCACGACGGCAAACTGTCCGCAGAAGTCCACACTTCGGATCGAAATCTTGGCAAGTTCAGAATCAATACCTAATACTTTCCGTTCCACAACGGGGTTGCTTGGTATCACATATTTGAATGTCCCGTCGGGCAATATCTTTTTCTCGGCTCTCAGGTCGCGCAGGTCACGGCTCAGCGTGGCTTGTGTCACATTGTATCCATGTTGTTGCATAACATGCATCAACTGCTCTTGTCCGGTTATCACTTGTGCATTGAGCAGATTCACAATCGTGCGCATTCGTTCCGTTCTGATAGTCATATTGCCTCCTTTGCCTTATATGAGTTGATTTGTTTTTGTACCTTAAATCTTGTTCGTTATGGTATCTAAATTGCATATCATGTATAAACATGCGGTATATATTCTGTTTATACCATAAATATGCCGCAAAAATAGTATATATTCTGCATATATGCAAGTGGTGCATGAATTATTTATGCTTTTTCTGTATTTTTGCCGAATGTACTATCTATTTCCGTTTAAGAGTGGATTCTTAGACAACAAAGGCAGCCCGATGTATTCGAGCAGCCTTTGTAATGTGATTTTGAAAAAATCAATTAGTCTATCCCAAGGCTCTTCTTGATAGCCGGTACACGAGCTTCTGCGGCAGCGGTGGCTGCTTTGTAGTCAGCGGTAGTCGGCATATCGGCGGGAATCTCGAAATAGAATTTAATCTTCGGCTCTGTACCCGACGGGCGAACACTCACTTTCAGCCCGCCTTCGGTGAAGTATTGCAGCACATTGCTCGTTGCGCCCAGTGCCATCACGATCGGCTGTTCTTGCCATTCGCCATTGACGAGGTCTTTCTGCACAAGGGTCTTGTAGTCTTTGGTGCGAATCACCTTCTCGCCTGCAATCTCTTTGGGCGGGTTCTGACGATAGTTGACCATCATCTGCTGTATTTCTTCCGCTCCTGCTTTGCCCGGACGAACCACATTGACGGTGGTCTCACGCTGGAATCCGAACTCTTTGTAGATGTTCAGCAAGTATTGATAGAGCGACATTCCTTGGTCTTTTGCATAAGCGGCAATTTCGCAGATGAGGCAGATAGCTGAGGGCGAGCATTTGTCGCGCACAGCGTCGTAGCCGAGCCAACCAAAACTCTCTTCTCCACCGCCGATGTATTTGTGTGTGCCTTCCCACATACGGATGCGGTTGGCGATCCACTTAAATCCGGTGTATTCATCGGTCAGAGTTACATTTTCTCGGTCAGCAATGCGGCGAATCACTTCGCTGGTGACAATGGTCTTCACGAGGTAGTTCTCTGGGCGCATCTTGCCCGTACGCTTCAGTGCTTTGATGTTGTAATACGAGAACATCATGCAGGTCTGGTTACCGTTGATAATCACCCATTTACCATCGTCGTCGCGGCATACGATAGCCAATCGGTCTGCATCGGGGTCGCTTGCTATCACGAGGTCTGCGTTCAGCTTCGTGCCGAGGTTCATACCCATCGTCATTGCTTCTGAGTTCTCGGGGTTCGGGCTTACGACGGTCGGGAAGTTGCCGTCAATCACCATTTGTTCCGGCACAACATGTATGTTCTGGAATCCCCATGAGCGCAAGCACATAGGCACAATCTGACGACCTGCGCCGTGGAGTGGGGTGTAGACTATGTTCAGGTCTTTTTGACGCAGAATCACTTCTTGGTCAATCATAACGGTCTTTACGGCCATCATGTAGTCGTAGTCTATCTCGCCGCCGATTATCTCGGTGAGGTCTTTGTCGCCTTCCCATTTCACATCGGCCATCTCCACCTTGTTCACCTCGTCAATGATTCCTTGGTCGTGCGGTTGGAGCACTTGTGAGCCGTCCTCCCAGTATGCCTTGTAGCCGTTGTATTCTTTGGGGTTGTGGCTGGCTGTCACATTCACACCGCCTTGGCAGTGCAGGTGGCGGATGGCAAAACTAACCTCCGGTGTCGGACGAAGACTCTCGAACAGATATACTTTGATGCCGTTTGCCGAGAATACATTGGCTACGGTTTCGGCAAACAGGCGTCCGTTGTTTCGGCAGTCGTGTCCTACTACGACAGCCACCTGTCCGTTCTGTACATTCTTGAACCCGTTCTCTTTTTGTACTTTCAGCAGATAGTTGGCATAGCCCTGCGTAGCCTGTGCTACGATGTATTTGTTCATCCGGTTGGTGCCGGGCCCCATAATGCCACGCAGACCGCCCGTACCAAATTCGAGTGTACGGTAGAAACTATCTATCAGTTCGGTTTTGTCCTCTGCGTCCATCATGGCACGCACTTGTGCCTTTGTCTCTTCATCGTAGTTCCCGTCGAGCCATGTCTGAGCCACGGCCATTACGCGTTGTAGTTCTTCATTCATATTGTTGTGGTATTAAAAATGTTTTCTTTTTTCGTGCCGACAAAGGTACAACTATTTTTCGATACTACCAAACAAAAAAAGTATTGCAGAGCGGGTCAGTGCGCTCTGCAATACGGTTTGCCTCCATGCTATCGGAGCAAATGGACGATGTTTTTCAGCCCTAATCAAGGGCATTGTACAACCGCTGTTATAGGCTGTTTTTGATGTCTTCTGCTATTTGTTTGGGCAGCAATCGGTTTTCCCGAAGCAATTCCGTCACATCGTATCGGTCTTCGAACTGTTTGCGTTCGCCTCGTACCAGCACGCGCATATCCGAGTTTCCATAGTATCGGGCTATCTTCTCTCCCCAGCCGCCGTCTATCTGTCCGCCCTCCAGTGTGACCACCAGTCGGTGTCCTTTTCGGATTGCTTCCAATGTTTCGTGGTCGAGTGATGTGATGATTTGTGGATTTATCAGTGTGGCGTTGATGCCTTGCTGTGCAAGCAGGTCACACACTTTTTCGCCCAATTGGAAGTACGAGCCCAGTCCTAATATCACCACTTCTTTGCCTTGTCGTGCGATCTCGTAGTGTGGTGTTGCCCAGTCCGTGTGGGGTAGGGTAATACCTCGTTCTATCACTCCGTTCACAGGCACGCGTATGGCTACTGGGTGTTCTCTGTATGTAAGCGACCAGTCCAGCATCGATAGATATTCCTCTTTGCAGGTCGGCGCCAGATAGATGAGGTTCGGAATGTTCATCAGCAGCGGAATATCGTAGAAACAGGTGTGCGTCACATCGTTCATGCTTTCTATACCGCCCCAGAATACCAGTATCACAGCGGGATTGTCGTTGATACACAGGTCTTGCTGCAGTTGGTCGTAAGTGCGTTGTACAAAGGTGCTATAGACGCCCCATACCGGTTTTGCGCTACGCTTTGCTGCCCCCGAGGCGAGTGCCGCAGCGGTCTCTTCGGCGATACCTACATCCACAAACTGTTTTCCGGCTCGTTCCCGTCGGCTCTTGCTGAATCCCATTACGGTGGGGGTCCCGGCAGTGATGGCGACCAATTCGGGGTGCTTCGGCATCTGTTCGAGCAAGTATTCCGCCGTCAGCGGCGCATAGTCTTCGTTTTCTTCGTTTGCAAAAGCGCATTTGCCGGTATCGAGGTCGAATGGCATGCTCCAGTGCCACCGCTCTTTGTTCTGTTCTGCAAAGGACAATCCCTTGCCTTTCAGCGTATTGATATGCACCACGGTTGGGTGGTCAATGTCTTTCACTTGCTCAAAGGCGGCAATCAGTTCTTCTATGTCGTTCCCGTGTTCCACATAGCGGTAGTCCAGTCCCATTGAGCGGAATAGGTTGCATTCGGCTTGTCCGTTTGTTTCGCGCAGCAGTTGCAAGTTTTTGTATAGTCCGCCGTGGTTTTCGGCAATCGACATTTGGTTGTCGTTCACTACTATGATTAGGTTGCCGTCTATTTCAGCACCGGCCACATTCAGTCCTTCCAATGCTTCTCCACCGCTCAGCGACCCATCGCCGATGATGGCTACAATGTTTTCTGTCCCGCCTTGCAGGTTGCGTCCTTTCGCCATACCGCAGGCGAGGCTGATGCTGGTCGAGGTGTGTCCTATCACAAACGAGTCGTGTGCGCTTTCTTGCGGCTCCGAGTAGCCCGACACATCGTCATAGTGTTGTCGGTCCATGAATGCCTCTTTGCGTCCGGTCAGTATCTTGTGCGGGTAACTCTGGTGCGATACATCAAATATAAATTTGTCTGTCGGCGAGTTGAATACATAGTGTAGGGCGATGGTGGCCTCCACCATACCGAGGTTGGGTCCCACGTGTCCGCCGTGTTCGCTCACTTTTTGCAATAGGTAGTGTCGCACCTCGTTGGCCAGTATGGCGCGTTCTTCTTTGTTGAGCCGTTTTATATCCTCCGGCCCGTTGACATTCTCTAATACCATAGTTGTATCATTTTTTGTGTATTTGACTGTAATTTATTGTTGGTACAGTATGCTGTTACTCTTTTTATTCGTTTATTGTTTGTGTCATATTTTGCTTGTAGCAAATTCAACAAGCAAGTGTGTATTTATTGCGTTGGATTGTATTCTGCTCATGGTGAATTTCGCAAGTAAGTGTGAATTTATTGTGCCTGTTGGTGTAGTCTCTGTTTGTTTTGCGCTGCAAAGGTACAGCATTCTTTCTTTCTGTGCAACAGCCCCTGTTTTGTAAAAGTAATCGGGGTACTCCAATCCGTAATTGGGGTATTTGCCGCATTCCTTTTTATGTTTTATGATAACCTTCCTCTTGGCGGATCTGACGCTGCTATGGTTTAGGTATTATTCTGCTGCATTTTTTTTTCATAATAACCTCTCTCGAAGTACATACAAACACTACCCAAATACATAATAGTCCTCCCCCTGAAGTACATACTCCCTCTAAATACATGGCGTATAGATCAAATACATAATAATTCCTCTGAATTACTATACTCTTTCCTGAATGTGATACGCCCCCCACACATGCACCATATACATCGCTCTCCCCGGAATTGATACTTCCCCCCAAAAAAGTATCGTTAAAATATAATAATGGTACGAACGGCGATATGTCCAATTTTACCTGCTGTTTGGGGTATCTCTTGTTGATTAGCGACTAATCTCTGATGTATCGCCCTACCATTGCCCTACCACTTTAGGGTCTTATATGTTCTATATCGCACCATTTTATGCTCTCTCTATGCTCGCTGTAATGGAATTTAATATGTTAATAATTGCTTCTGTGTTAATAATTGCTGCTATGTAGGGAGATTTGCCATCTCACACCCCTGAAAATAGGAGTATTGCTTGGTGTATTAAAATCCAAAGATATTAGCGTAATTCAAATATCTGGTGTTGTATCCCGTGACAGGGGCATGTTTATACATAAGTGAACTATTTGGGTGCGTTTCCTATTCCAGTTGCGTTTTCTATTCTTGTTGCGTTTGTGGGTGCAAAATTTTTCAAGACAGAGGTTGCAATACCCCATAAAAAGGGAAAAATCGTTCAAATGTGTGTTTTTGGTAATTTTTGCGTCAATTTTTCCACATCTATCTGCTCCCAAAAGTGTATCTTTGCACTCGTTAAAAAAGCACAGCGTTCTAGGGCTGCAGAGTACTCGTTTCGAGTCGACAGAGTTCCCTCTCTAAGCCGACCGAGTCTATGTTCAAAGCCGACCAAATCATTGTCCTAAGGTACAAGGCCGACCGAGTATCTGTTTCGAGTCGTAGTTTGGGTGAATTTTGGAGTGAAAAATCTATTCTTTTTGGAGTAAAAAAATCATTCTTTCCCGAGCCACTCCCGAACCAACTCTCTCAAATAGCCCTTAAAGCACCTTGGGTTTCTCTTGGTTTCGAGAATGCTGCGAGCATTAAAACTCATTATTGCATACATCAAAAACACAATACTACTTTTATTATCAAAACACAATGAAACAATTTATGGACAAGGATTTCCTCTTGCAGACCGAGACTGCGAAGGAACTCTATCACGAGCATGCGGAGAAGATGCCGATTATCGACTACCACTGCCACCTTATTCCGCAGATGGTTGCCGAGAACAAGCGTTTCGAGTCGATTGCGCAAATATGGCTGATGGGCGACCACTACAAGTGGCGTGCCATGCGCTCCAACGGTGTGGACGAGCGTTTCTGCACGGGCAAGGATACCACAGACTGGGAGAAATTCGAGAAGTGGGCTGCCACTGTGCCGTACACCTTCCGCAACCCTCTCTATCATTGGACGCATCTCGAGTTGAAGACTGCTTTCGGTATCGAGAAACTGCTCAATCCCGAGACAGCGAAAGAGATTTACGACGAGTGCAACCATCAGATTGCTACCGACCCGAAGTTCTGCCCGCGCGGCATGATGGAGCACTACCATGTAGAGATTGTCTGCACTACCGATGACCCTGCCGATAGCTTGGAGTGGCACAAGGTAGTTGCCGCAGACCCCACTTGCAAGACCCGTATGCTTCCCGCATGGCGTCCCGATGCAGCAATGAATATCGAGGCGGCTACATGGAAAGCCTATATCGAGAAACTCGCACAAGTCAGCGGCGTAGAAATTCATACTTTTGCCGACCTGACGGACGCATTGCAGAAGCGTCACGACTTCTTCCAGTCTATGGGCTGCCGTCTGTCTGACCACGGTATTGAGGAGTTCTACGACGAGGCATACACTGTTGTCGAATTGAACGCTATCCTTGATAAGGCGCTTGCAGGCAAAGCACTCACTACTGCCGAGATTCGCCAGTACAAGCACGCTTTCCTGCACATGCAGGCCGAGATGGACTATAATGCCGGCTGGACGCAGCAGTACCACTACGGTGCTATCCGCAATAATAATACCAAGATGTTCAATCTGTTGGGTGCCGATACGGGCTTCGACTCTATTGGTGAGTTCACTACCGCTAAGGCAATGGCACACTTCCTCGACGAGATGAATATGGAGGGCAAGTTGGCAAAGACTATTTTGTATAACCTCAACCCGTGCGCTAACGAGGTGATTGCCACTATGTTGGGCAACTTCCAAGACGGTTCTGTGGCAGGTAAGATCCAGTTCGGTTCGGGCTGGTGGTTCCTCGACCAGAAGGATGGTATGGAGAAGCAGATGATGGCGCTCTCCAACCTCGGTCTGTTGAGTCGTTTTGTCGGTATGTTGACCGATAGCCGTTCGTTCTTGAGTTATCCTCGCCACGAATATTTCCGTCGTACGCTCTGCAATATCTTGGGCAACGATGTAGAGAACGGTTTGATTCCTTATACAGGCTACGAGAAAGCCCGCCTCCAACAGATGGTAGAAGACATCTGCTACAACAACGCAAAGAATTACTTTAATTTTTAACTATACACGAAATAAGTAGAGTCGGCACCGATGTGCAGGCTCTGCTTTTTCACTACTAACTACAACACAATGGCTAAAATTGTTACTTTGGGCGAGATTATGCTTCGCCTTTCGCCGAACGGCAACGATCGTTTCATTCAAGCAGAGTCTTTCCGTATCATCCCCGGTGGTGGAGAGGCTAATGTGGCTATCTCGTGCGCTAACTTCGGGCACGATGCGTATTTCGTAAGTAAACTGCCGAAGCACGAAATCGGTCAGATTGCCGTTAATGCGCTTCGTCGTTACGGTGTGAACACCGACTTTGTGGCACGCGGTGGCGACCGTGTCGGTCTGTACTATGCAGAGACCGGTGCTTCCATGCGTCCCTCTAAGGTTATCTACGACCGTGCACACTCCTCTATTGCAGAGGCTGACCCATCGGATTTTGATTTCGATGCTATTATGGAGGGTGCACAGTGGTTCCACTGGAGTGGTATCACCCCTGCTATCTCTGACAAGGCTGCAGAACTTACCCGTCTTGCTTGCGAGGCAGCTAAGCGCCACGGCGTTACGGTATCGGTAGACCTCAACTTCCGTAAAAAACTTTGGACGAGCGAGAAGGCAATCTCTGTTATGCGTCCGTTGATGCAATATGTCGATGTCTGCATCGGTAACGAGGAAGATGCACAACTCTGCTTGGGCTTCAAGCCGGACGCAGATGTAGAGGGTGGTCAAACTGATGCAGCCGGCTACGAAGGTATCTTCAAGCAGATGGCTAAGGAGTTCGGCTTCAAGTATGTCGTATCTACCTTGCGTGAGAGTTACTCCGCTACATTCAATGGTTGGAAAGCCCTTATCTACGATGGTAAGGAGTTCTATCAGTCGAAGCGTTACGAGATTAATCCTATCATCGACCGTGTCGGTGGTGGTGACTCGTTCTCGGGTGGACTTATCCACGGTCTGCTTACCAAGAAGACCCAGGGTGAGGCATTGGAATTTGCAGTAGCAGCCAGCGCACTGAAGCACACTATTAATGGCGACTTCAACCTTGTTTCGGTAGAAGAAGTAGAAGCCCTCGCCGGTGGCAACGCTAACGGCCGCGTACAACGATAAATAAACTCCTCCAACCCCTTCAAGATAGGGCTTACAGAAATTAGGTATAAGAACTAAGTTCCCATGAGCCCATCCTTTGGAAGGGTAGGAGAGGTCTAAAATAATTATTACAATGGCAAAGTTTGATAAGTTAGCCGTATTGGCTAAAATCAATGAGACGGGTATGGTACCTGTCTTCTACAACAAGGACCTCGATCTCTGCAAGAATGTCGTTAAGGCATGCTACGAGGGCGGTGTCCGTGCGTTTGAGTTCACCAACCGTGGCGATTTCGCACACGAGATATTTGGCGAATTGGTCAAGTGGGCTGCCAAGGAGTGCCCGGAATTGGCACTTGGTGTCGGCTCTGTAGTAGATGCTCCTACGGCTGCTCTCTATATTCAGTTGGGTGCTTGCTTCGTAGTAGGTCCGTTGTTCAACCCCGAGATTGCGCCTGTCTGCAATCGCCGCTTGGTTCCCTACTGCCCGGGTTGCGGTACGGTATCGGAGATTGGTAAGGCACAGGAATTGGGTTGCGACCTGACGAAACTCTTCCCTGGCGATGTATATGGTCCAAACATGGTGAAAGGGCTTAAGGCACCGATGCCTTGGTCTAAAATCATGGTTACGGGCGGTGTTGCTCCCGAGAAGGAGAACCTCGAGAAGTGGTTCAAGGCTGGTGTCTATTGCGTAGGCATGGGCTCGAAATTGTTCCCGAAAGAGGTTATTGCCGCTGCCGACTGGGCATACATTACCAATAAGTGCAAAGAGTGCCTCGAGATTATCAAGGCGGCTCGTTAATTACCTGATAGAAGACCGCTCGTGCCGCATGGTGCGGGCGGGCTTTTGTCCTTAAACACCATAAATACACAATGTCTACACAACAGAAACTTATGTCAAACTGGCGTTGGTGGATTTGCTCGCTGCTCTTCGTAGCGACCACTGTTAATTACCTTGACCGCCAGGTTCTTTCCCTTACTTGGGAAGAGTTTATCAAACCCGAATTCCATTGGACGGATGCCAACTATGGTATGATTACGGGTTTCTTCTCCATTTTCTATGCGGTTGCCTGCCTTTTTGCAGGACGCTTTGTCGATTGGATGGGTACGAAGAAAGGTTATATCATTGCTATTTTTGTTTGGTCGCTCGGCGCTTGCTTGCACGCAGGTTGCGGATGGGCTACTATGCATATAGAGGGCTTTGAGTCGTTGGCTGCCATGAAGGCAGTGGAGTACGGCTCCAATGCAGCGTTGGCTATTGCCACCACATCGGTCTATTTGTTCTTGCTATGCCGTGGTATCTTGGCGTTGGGTGAGGCGGGGAACTTCCCCGCTGCCATCAAGGTGACTGCAGAGTATTTCCCGAAGAAAGATCGAGCCTTCGCTACTTCTATCTTCAACGCAGGTGCATCGATTGGTGCGTTGGCAGCACCTCTCTGCATTCCGCCTTTGGCTGCTAAATTTGGCTGGGAGTTGGCGTTCATCATCATTGGTGCCCTGGGCTTTATATGGATATTCTTCTGGCACTTTATGTACGACAAGCCCGAGCAATCGAAGCATGTCAATAAGGCAGAGTTGGCGTATATCCACCAAGACGATATCCTTGAGACAGCCAAGGTTGCAGAGCCTGCTCAAGAGGAGAAATCTATCCCGATGATTCAGTGCTTTGGCTACAAGCAGACTTGGGCATTCATTGCCGGTAAGTTCTTTACCGATGGTGTATGGTGGTTCTTCCTGTTCTGGGCTCCTTCGTATTTCCAGAACCAGTTCGGTTACAAGGCATCGAGCGGTATGGGGCAAGCGCTTATATTCACCCTCTATGCCATTGTGACGGTTCTCTCTATCTTCGGCGGATATCTGCCTAAGTACTTTGTAGAGAAGAAGGGTATGGAGCCGTATAGCGGCCGTATGCTCTCTATGTTGCTCTTTGCGTTCTTCCCGATCTGTGCTTTGTTGGCACAGCCGTTAGGTGGATACAGCGCATGGTGGCCGGCTATTCTGATTGGTCTGGCAGGTGCAGGACATCAAGCATGGTCGGCAAACCTATTCTCTACTATTGGTGATATGTTTCCCAAATCTACCATTGCCACTATCACGGGTATTGGTGCTATGGCAGGCGGTGTTGGCTCGTTGCTGATCCAGACCTGTGCTGGTAACCTCTTCACTTACGCAGAGAACGCAGGCGCAGCCTTCCGTTTCTTGGGCTTCGAGGGTAAACCCGCGGGTTACTTCATTATGTTCATTTTCTGTGGTTGCGCTTACCTGATTGCATGGGCCATCATGAAAGCCCTTGTACCGAGATACAAACCTATCGTGACGAAGTAAAACGCCTTACTGAAACGGAAATTTTCAGTAAGCATAAGTAGTAGGCAAGTTCGGTAGAATCTATTTCTACCATTTGCCTAATAGAAAGATAGGCTGTCTGACAATATCAGACAGCCTATCTTTCTATTAGAAATCAGATTTAACTGGTGGAAACTATATTTATTGAATAGAGTATCTACACGAAAAAAAGCAGGTAGAATGTTTGTCCTGCTTGAGTGCCATTTGAAAAGATGCTCTCCTTTTAGAATAGTTTTTGATCTTTATAGGGTGCGAAACAGGATGGAAGTGGTGCATTTTCCAAACTTTTTTGTGAAAATAGGAAACGCCCGTCGCATACAAATCCCAATTCCTGCCAGTTGATATTATTCAACATATTGCATAATGGTATCACATCAACATTCACCAATTTTGGAAATATAGCCAATACCGAGCCATCATAATTTATACAAGGATGAACAAAAAAAGGGTTTTTATTGCGTGTCTTCGCATTTACATAAATTCTTGGCTGTTTTGATATATAGTGATTACGCCCCCATTGCCACCAACTACTCTCATCAAAGTGCCGTATCTTACGATTTAGCAGTTGTTCTTTGTATTGCAATAAATATGAGTTATCAGGATCGTTATATATCATACGTTTGGTTTTTCCTGTTTTGTGCGTATAAGAACATACAAAATCTGTATTACCATATATTTCATTGGCAAAAACTTTGTCATCCCCACTTACTGCACCGACCTTTACGAAAAACACATCGCAGAAAACGAACGGATAGGTATTATTGGTAAACAACAATTGTCCATTATTGCAGACAAACTCCTTCGACACATTTGTACGCCGTGAAAAATTATCTTTTTCGTATCTAAAGATTATGCAATTAGGATTAAATCCGGAAAACCCCCTCTGATCACCCAAATCAATAATATCAGTTATTGTTCCTGTTTCATAGATAAACTGATTAAGTCGAATAGCAGAGGTTGATTTCAAAAAATCTCGTGGAGTAATAAATATCAGTTCTCCATGCTTATTGAGATGTTTGATACATTTCTCGATAAAAAATAAATAGAGATTGCTCCTTTCATCAAATAAATCCGACCTCAATTTGGCTTTTGTACTTGGGGCAATATCTTGATATCGAACATAAGGCGGATTGCCTATAATCGTATCAAATTTCTCAGTTAACGGATAGTCAAAGAAATCAATATTTAGTGCACTCTTGGGACAATGTTGTGCATCAATTTCTACTCCTACGCATTCTGGAATATTTCTGAAAAATGCCCCATTCCCACACGAAGGCTCTAAAACTCGACCATCATTTTTCCGCATTTGCAACATCTCTGCCACAATGCTTTGGGGTGTAAATACTTGTCCCAATTTTTCTACATCAAACATATTCAGGGAACAAGTTTTTGAATTGAATATAAATATCCGAACGGAGTTTAATGGATTCGGCAAATGTCGTCATTATCAAATCTTTTGCAGATTCAAAATCACGAACCGTTATATTTCGATTGCTATTCCATTTACATTGAAAGGGCAAATTATTTCCGTTTGGTTGCAACGAACCAAGTCCCTTCAATGTATTGCAAAAAACATCATTCGACTTATTCTTGTTTACAATAAGGAAATAATAGTCTTTCGAGGTATCCTTCCCTATATATTGTTTCAACTTATCAAAATAGACTTTCCATTTCGTTTCATTTGGGAAATCTGGCAACATTCCAGTTAGTGCATAGTATATGCCCAGCTTGCAGTTTAGGTTATCTGCATGCGTTGTATCAGTAACTTTTATATTTACGGGGTAAAAAGAAGTTGAGCCCGTGTTATCTGATATTTCCAAAGCGAAATCATACCATTCACGAGCATGAGGTTTGATAAATTGCTTTTGTTCAATACCGATTTGGGACAAATGTCTTTCGAGATGCCGAATTATCTCGCTCTCATTTACGGCAGAATCCACTCTACCGTCCTCTCCCATTCTTGTCATCTGAATGGGATTTTGAAGTAGGAATGTATGTATCCCACTAAGTTCTTTAGGAATCAACATGATTGATAGAATTATGCAATGCTATCAATCTCAGGCGGAATAAAAAAGGTGAACTTTCTTTTCGCACTCACAGGAAGCCTTCGAAGAAACCTGTTAATTGTTCGAGAAAGTTCACACAACATGCGTATGAACTATTACGAACAATTATCAGGGTTGAGTATTCCCCCCAGTGAATGCTTGCTATTCCTTATTCAGAGAAAATAGTTTCGAAGGCTTTTTCTTTGAGTGCGAAATAATAGCAAATGCTGTTTATTGTATAATTTGTTTGCATCCGCCAGGATGCTTATTTTGCATAGGCAATAGAATTTTATAATATCGTTATTTTGGTTTGCAAAGATAGCTCTTTTTTTGCACATAAACAAATAAAGAGGATTTTTGCAGACAAACATCAACAAAAAACGAGTTAGTACATCTTAATGTACTGTCCAATAAAAATTCAATTTATGGTGCAACGTCAGGAGGACGCAATCTAAAATGTAGAGTTAGAGCGACTTGTTTAACCTATATGCCAATTTCTCTATGGTAAATACGCACTTGTTTATTGATTTCCTAAACCATAATTAGATGTGTACAAAAAAATAGGCTGTTTGACTATAATCAAACAGCCTATTGAAAATTCCTTTTTTAGTAGA
The DNA here is from genome assembly GCA_963591775.1 of bacterium. Classification (GTDB taxonomy): domain Bacteria; phylum Bacteroidota; class Bacteroidia; order Bacteroidales; family Paludibacteraceae; genus Colicola. The sequence goes on along the minus strand of CAVATM010000010.1, from coordinate 82,959 downwards.
ATTGAATTACTTCACTTCCTCGAAATCTACATCTTCGGCACCGCCGTCGTTGTTGTTCGAGTTGGTAGAGCCGGTGTTGCCACTGTTGCCATTGAAGCCACCTTTTTGTGCGCCACAGAAATCAGCGTTGCTTGCACCTGCGCCTGCATTCTGTGCGTTGTACATCTCTGCACTTGCGGCTTGGAATGCGGTCATCAGTTCATTGTTGGCAGCCTCGCAAGCGTCGGCATCTTTCTTCTCGTATGCCTCTTTCAGTTTCTTGAGTGCGTCCTCGATAGGCGCTTTCTTATCGGCAGGCAGTTTGTCGCCCAGTTCAGCCAACTGCTTCTCGGTTTGGAATATCGTAGCGTCTGCTTTGTTCAGTTTGTCGATACGCTCTTTCTCGCGCTTGTCTGCCTCAGCGTTAGCCTCTGCCTCAGCCTTCATGCGCTTAATCTCGTCGTCCGACAATCCGCTCGAAGCCTCGATACGAATCTTCTGTTCCTTGCCGGTAGCCTTATCCTTGGCGGTCACATTCAAGATACCATTGGCGTCAATATCGAAGGTTACCTCAATCTGCGGTTCACCACGACGGGCAGGCATAATGCCGTCCAAGTGGAAAATACCAATCTGCTTGTTCTGCGAAGCCATAGGACGCTCACCTTGCAGCACCTTAATCTCCACGCTCGGCTGGTTATCTACTGCCGTTGTAAAGGTCTCGGTCTTCTTGGTCGGGATGGTGGTGTTGGACTCAATCATCTTGGTCATCACGCCGCCCATGGTCTCGATACCGAGGCTCAGAGGCGTTACATCCAGTAGCAAGACATCTTTTACTTCGCCCGTCAGCACACCGCCTTGGATAGCCGCACCGACAGCCACTACCTCGTCGGGGTTAACGCCCTTGTTCGGGGTCTTGCCGAAGAACTTCTCTACGGCCTGTTGGATAGCCGGGATACGGGTCGAACCACCTACAAGAATCACCTCATCGATGTCGCTCGTATTCAAGCCTGCTTTCTGCAGTGCGGTACGGCAAGGCGCGATTGTACGCTGAATCAGGTCGTCAATCAGTTGCTCAAACTTTGCACGGGTCAGGGTCTTAACCAAGTGCGCAGGCACGCCGTTCACCGGCATGATGTACGGCAGGTTAATCTCGGTCGAGGTGGTGTTCGACAACTCGATTTTTGCTTTCTCGGCAGCCTCTTTCAGACGCTGCATAGCCATCGGGTCTTTGCTCAAGTCAGCACCGCCGTTCTCGTTCTTGAATTCCTGTACGAGCCAATCGATAATACGATGGTCGAAGTCATCACCTCCGAGGTGGGTATCACCATCGGTAGCCTTTACCTCGAATACGCCATCGCCCAATTCCAGGACGCTGACATCGTGCGTACCACCACCGCAGTCGAAGACTACAATCTTCATATCCTTGTTGGACTTATCCAGTCCGTAAGCCAGAGCGGCAGCCGTAGGCTCGTTAACGATACGGCGTACATTCAAGCCTGCAATCTCACCGGCCTCTTTGGTCGCCTGACGCTGGCTGTCGTTGAAGTAAGCCGGCACCGTGATAACGGCTTCCGTCACTTCTTGTCCCAGATAGTCCTCGGCGGTCTTCTTCATCTTTTGGAGGATGATAGCCGAAATCTCTTGTGGAGTATAGAGTCGTCCGTCGATATCCACACGCGGGGTGTTGTTATCGCCTTTGACAACTTTGTACGGCACACGCGCTATTTCGTTCGACAAGCGGTCGTAGGTCTCGCCCATGAAACGCTTGATAGAATATACGGTTTTGGTAGGGTTGGTTATGGCTTGACGCTTTGCAGGGTCTCCTACTTTGCGCTCGCCACCATCTACAAATCCCACTACTGAAGGCGTAGTACGCTTGCCTTCCGAGTTAGCAATTACGATAGGTTCGTTGCCTTCCATCACAGCAACGCAGGAGTTGGTTGTTCCTAAGTCAATACCAATAATTTTAGACATAATAGATATGTGTTAAATGGGTTAATAATTCGTTTTTGTTGCATTAGCGTTTGTGGCCGATTGTCGCTTAGCGTTGATGGCTATGCTTGTGGCTCGCTTACGCCTTCGTGGTTTGCGCAATCTGTAGGCGTTGGTCTGTTATTGTTCATCAGAGCCTTCGTGCATTGTGCAGACACCCTTAAAAAGACAAACTTTGTGCCAAAGCCCTGTGGTATGTCCCGACCGTATAATTTGACCGTTTCTGTCAGTTCTTCGCTGCCATTTTGGCAGATTTGCCTGCCATACGGGGCAAAAAGACGAATGTCCTACAGTGGGGGGGACTATCCTGTTCTAATGAGTCGTCTATTCCGTTTGGGTTCTAATGAGCAAGCTCCCATCCTTATCGAACCGGAATGAGAAGCAATGAGTTCCCAACCAAGCGTAAATTACTTCTCTTCATATAGTACTTGAGTTCCTATCTGACAGTGCATGCTTTTCTATCCAATGGCTGTGAAGGCATATCATTTGTATAGACTGATGGTTAAAATGCATAAATAATTAGATGTGCGAAATGTTCTATTTTACTTGCATTTTGGCTGCCTCTTATCGATTAGCGACTTATCTCGGACGTATCGCCCTACCATTACCCTACCACTTTAGACCCTTATAAGGGGGGTATATGTCCTTTTTTACCCGATTATCAGCCTTCCCTTGTAAAGGTAGGCGTATTAAAAAATGCTGTCCGACAAATCTGTTTTTGTCGGACAGCATTTATGTCTATCTCAATGAACTTTCAATGAGCGAAGCCGCTATGTATGTTCGTTTTCTTCGTTGGTAGGTTCCGATCTGTTGGATGAGTTATGGGGGATGTTTTTGTCTTTCTGTATCTTCAGAAAGCGCAGCTTTGCGATATATTCCAATTCATTTTGTGCATATTCGTGGCACTCGTCGATGTCTAACAATCCTTTGAAGGTCTCCTCGGCAGCATCCAGGTAGCCAAAGTCTATCTGTGCATATCCTTTTCGTCGCTGCAGAAACAGAGCGTACGAAACGAATTGTTGTCGTTTGGCTATCAGTTGTTCTGAGCCACAGTCCTCATCTTTGTCAATGTTTTCTATTGCATTTTTAGTGGCTTCCTGTTCTTTGTCTATTGCGTAGAATACGCGTGGGTCACTGCCATTTGCCAAACAGTTGATATATTCTTGTGAGAAATCAAATCGATTGCCACTGTTGTGAACCAGTTCCAGATAGTAGTATCCTTTGTCATAGATGCGCAGTTCGGTATAGCAAAAACCAATATCGTATCCCACTTGTAAGAACATATTTTTCTCCTTTTCGCTCAAACTGAAAATTTGTGTCTTTAGTTCCTCGAATACAGGAGTGAGTACGGCTATCGCTTGTAAGTAGCATTGTTGCTCCATTAGCAAATGTCCGTGTTGGACTTGTTTGCCCGTGTTGGTTTGTGGCAGTTCTATGTCTTCATCCGTTTCCGTGTTTGCTGCAGGCAATTCGCTTTTTATATAGCAGAGCAGCATCGATACGGCTTGGGGAATGTAGGTAGCGTCGGGTACATAGTCTTGTACGAATTCGTGGGGTGTTCGCACCGCCGTCATTCGTACCGATAGGATATCCTTTCTGTCCTCCAATGGGTGCAGTGTGAACACATAGTGATTTCGTACGGCATTGACCGTGAGTACCGAAGGGCTGAATTCTTTGTTGTCCACGAAATGGGCTTCCTCCCCTGTTGTGTCGATGGCACCGCTTAGCAGGTCGTATTTTGCTATTTCGTCGCGTTGGCGAATCGTGGTGGTTCCATTTGCATTCTGAATAGTCAGCGACAGCAAGTCCTCTATGGCTTCATTCCCGAACAAGTACCCTATGTACTCGCCCAAATGTCCATGATTGGGTGCATGTGTTTCCGGATGGCTCTCTTTGTGCTGTTCTGCCTCGTGTGCCATTTCGGCCTCCAGTAACATTTGATGGTCGCGTCGGCCTTCTATGCATTCCGCATCGGTTGGCGTTGGTTCTTTTGCCAATTCTTGACGAACCACATTGCCCATCTGGAAACACGAATTTATGTAGGTCATAAATGCATCTTCCGTGGGGTCAAAAGTCTCAATCATTATATGAATGTCAAACTCATTCTGTTTGGCATCATAATCATATACTACTTTGGAGTATAAGTAGTCTTTGTCCATTCTATGACATAGTGAGCGTATTCTGTCAAGATTTTCCGGAGTATAGGTAAGGCTGGCAACCCCTCGAAACTGAATTTGTAATATCTTGGCTTGTAGGGCTGCATCGCACACGAAATGTCCGCTTTGATAGGTAAAAAAATAGGTAACCCAATTCTCATTTCGGTCCAGTTCTTCCAATGTGAATTGGTGCCGTTTGCCCATCTCTTCGATAAAGGCAATGGCGTTTCCGTATTTCGGAGAATCGGTTGTGGAATTTTCTTTTGCAGCCTTCTGCATAGCATCTGCTTCCGTTTGTAGCGATTTTGCTTGCCATTTATAATAGACGCCATACCCAATGGCTCCTAAGAAGGCAAGCGTACAAAAGATGATAAATGCAGGTGACATATTGGTGTAGGTTTAGGGTGGATGTCGTGTTGAGGTTCGAAATCGGCTATGCCGCTTGGCGCTGGTGTGGTTTTACCACATCAGTACCAAGTGGAAGTCCATGCTCTCAGGATTTGTGCTGTCATATTTCAAGTCCGAGTTGGTAAGTACAATCTCTACTTGCCCCGTGAGAAAAGAGCAATCGATAAATTGCTGGTAAATCTCACTACCATCCAATTTGGTCTGTATATATGGCAGTGCAATCTGGTATGCGTTCATAGTGCCTTGATTATATTCTATATAGCACGACATGGTTCCGTAGTCGTAAATGGTTTGTGTCAATTCGGGTACACTGAAGGTGTAGTAGAAATAGTTTCCTGTGCTAGACCACTGCCAATCGCTCGACTCGATGTGCAGATTCAGGTTCTCTTTTTGGTATTGATAAACATATTCAGTGGGGTAGTATTTGTCCCCCTCGCACGAGGATAGAACGAATAGGCAAACGAGGGTTGCCAATAGGTAATGAATCTTTTTCATAACGGAATTTGTGTTTTTATCGTGTTTTGTTCTGCAAAGATAGGTCTTTCTTTGTAAATTCGCAAATTATTTTATAATTTTGCACGCAAAATTAGTTCATCTATGCGGAAACATCCTCTTTTGATAGTCTTTTTGTCATGTGCTGCTCTCTCTGTGCATGCTCAGCAAACAAAATCGTATTTGGCGTATATAGAAGAGTGGCGTGAGGTGGCACTTGCCAATCAGCGTGACTACGGCGTGCCTGCGTCTATCATTTTGGCACAAGGTCTTCTCGAGTCGGGGGCAGGCACGAGTGAGTTGGCTCGTGAGGCGAACAACCATTTCGGTATCAAGTGCACCAGCGATTGGATGGGCGGCTCTTATTATCACGATGATGATTCCAAAGGTGAGTGCTTCCGTGTCTATCGGGATGCCGGCGAGTCCTACAAGGACCATTCGCTTTTTTTGCAGCGTCCCCGCTATGCGACTTGTTTCGAGATAGCCGTTGAGGATTATTCGGGTTGGGCATATCGCCTCAAGCAGTGCGGTTACGCAACCGATCCGCTCTATCCTAAGAAACTTATCAAAATTATTGAGGATTACCGACTCGATACCTTAGCAACTCCCGAAGCATTAGCGGCAGCCTCAGCAGCCAATCATGCTGTCATGGCACAGAATACCAAGAACCCCAAACAAGGAGCGAAAAAGGCCACGGTGGTTACCCAATCCGATCCGATAGCCACTTTTAGTCGCAATCCGGAGCCTGAGTATGAAGAGCCGTTGACGGCGTATCAAGAGCGGCAGCAGTTTTTTATTCAACACCCTAAGAAACGCTGCAATGGTGTGCAGTATGTTGAGGCTCGTGAGGGGGATACCTACGCCAATATCGCTTTTCGGTTGAATAAGCGAGAGCGCACCTTGCGTAATTGGAATGATGCTTTGGGGCGAGATTTGCAGGTGGGCGACCGTGTCTATCTTTCCCGCAAGCGCTGCTATGGAGAAAAAGAGAAATCCCCTCTGTGGGTGCATCCCGGTGAGTCGCTTTGGGACATCTGCCAGCGTGAGGGGGTACGTATGGAAAAGGTGCAGCAGCTCAATGGATTCGACAAGTCGGTGCGTGTGTTCCGGACTCGTCAGCAGATACTACTTAGAAAGGAGCGCAAATGAATCGAGGCAATTCGATGTCAATAGGCGATGTGTTGTCGCAGTACTTGCGTGGCACAGAGTTGGAAAAGTCGCTGCTTGAGACACGCGTGGTGGAGCAGTGGCCGCAGGTGATGGGCGATACGATAGCTCGTCTAACTTCGAACATAGAAGTCAAGGATGGTATTCTCTATGTCCATATTCGTAGTGCAGCGCTTAAGTCACAACTTTTTGAGTGCCGATTTGATTTGGTACGCAAACTCAACGAAGCCGTTGGCGGCACAGTCCTTCGTGATGTCCGCATCTTAGGTTAAACATCATTCTTAATTCATAATTCGTAAATCCCATTGGTTTTTCCCGATACCATAGAATCGAAAATCGATTTCCTCACCATTCGTGCCGAACTCAGTCGCTATTGTTCCTCCCCATTGGGGCGTGAGCAGGTGGAGGCAATGGCTTTCTCTTCTGATTTTGAGCAGGTGAATCGTCTGTTGTACGAGGCGGAAGAGATGAAGCAGGTGCAAGAGGACGCGTCGCTCAATTTTCCGCATGGTGAGATACACGATGTGCGGGAGGCATTGTCCCGTATTCGCATCGATGGACTATTTCTCGATGAGGCAGAACTTTTTGCGTTGCGCAAGACGCTCGATTATGCGCACTTGCTTGAGCAGTTTTTTGCTTCGCTCGACCCGCAGCGTTTCCCGCATCTAAGAACTTTTGCGCCGGCTTCCGATGCAGAGCCGTATCGGGTAGGTGAGGTGGTGCGGTTGATAGATCGTGTGCTCGACAAGTATGGGCGTCTGTCCGATTCGGCATCGCCCGAGTTGGCACGAATCCGCCACGAATTGACCATTGTGCAGGGTAGTGTGGGGCGTGCGCTGAATCAGATTCTCCGTCAGGCACAGGCAGCAGGAATTCTTGACAAGGATGCGGCACCCACGCTTCGTGAGGGGCGGCTTGTCATCCCTGTTCCGCCGGCCTATAAGCGCAAGATAGGCGGTATCGTGCATGATGAGTCCGCCACAGGAAAAACCGTCTATATTGAGCCCCAGCAAGTCGTTGAGGCGAACAACCATATCCGTGAGTTAGAGGGGGCAGAGCGCCGTGAGCGTATCCGTATCTTGCAGGAGTTGACCGCCACGCTGCGCCCCTATATGCCGGTCATTCGTGGGAGTGAGGCTATGTTGGCAAAGGTGGACTTTTTACTTGCGAAGACACAACTTGCGCAATCGCTACACGCCATTCGTCCCGAACTTACCCAAGAACCGGTTATTGATTGGCAGTCGGCTCGCCATCCCGTGCTGTATCTTAAATTCAACCGACAGGGGAAGACGGTTGTTCCCCTGTCTATTCGTCTTCAGGCGTCGGAGAATCGTATACTCATCATCAGCGGTCCCAATGCAGGTGGTAAATCGGTCTGTCTGAAGACGGTGGCGCTGTTGCAATATATGGTGCAGTGTGGTTTGCTAGTGCCGCTTGCTGAGACCAGCCGTATGGGTATGTTTGCCAATTTGATGATAGATATAGGTGACGAGCAGTCTATCGAGGACGATCTCTCTACCTATTCGAGTCACCTGCGCAATATGAAAGCGTTTGTCCGTTCGGCAGACAGCCGCACGCTGTTGCTTATCGATGAGTTTGGTACAGGTACCGAGCCGCTCATCGGAGGGGCAATTGCCGAAGCAGTCCTTTACCAACTCGTGGCGCAGCAGGCGTTTGGTGTCATCACCACCCACTATACCAACCTCAAGCATTTTGCGGAGCAGACGCCTGGCGTAGTCAATGGTGCCATGCTCTACGACCGTGGGCAAATGCGTCCGTTGTTCCAACTCTCTATCGGGCAGGCAGGTAGTAGTTTTGCCGTCGAGATAGCCAAGCAGATAGGTCTTCCGGAACCAATTATTGCACACGCCACGGAGTTGGTGGGCGAGGAACATATCGACTACGACAAGCAGTTGCAAGACATTGCTCGTGACAAGCGTTATTGGGAAAATAAGCGACAGAACATCCGTCAGCGGGAGAAACACCTTGAGGAGCGTATTGCATACTATGAGCAGGAAATAGCAGGCTTGAAGGCAAAGAAGCGTGAGGTGATGGACGAGGCGAAACAGCAAGCGGCGGATTTGTTGCGTGAGAGCAATGCTACCATTGAACGCACCATTCGTGAGATCAAGGAGGCGAAGGCGGAGAAGGAGCGTACGCAGAAAGCACGCCAGCGTGTGGAGACCATGAAACAGAAGGTTTTGCCGAAGCAGTCCCTTACCAAGACCGCTGTACCCCAAACTGTTCAGCAGACCAACGGCAAGACAGTGATGCGTGATTTCAGTGATTTGAAAGCGCTGAGCAAGCGAGCACAAGCTGAGGAAAAAGCTGCCAAGATACAGCCCAAGAAGACCGGCAGTGGGGTGGGGTATACCTCGATGGTGCGTCAGCGGGTGTTGTCTTTTGAGCGCACACTTGATCTGCGTGGGATGCGTGCCGATGAGGCGTTGGAGCGTTTTATAGCCTATCTCGATGATGCCATTATGGTCAATGCGGGCGAGGTAACTATCTTGCATGGCACGGGTACGGGGGCTCTCAAACAGGTAGTGCGTGATTATATCGACTCCTACAATAGGCAGCGCCGCAAGCGAGGCGATGACCTTCTCCGTTACCACGATGGCGATCCCGACCGTGGTGGGGCTGGATTGACAATCATCACTATAGATTGATTCTCAATGAGCCATGGTAAATAGACGACCATCTAATACAACTTCTCTTACTTGTAAAACAGATACGCATGCATAAATTATTCGCTACATTTTTCGCTTTTTTGCTTGCCACAACCTTGTGCGCAGCACCGAAGGAGTATACTGCTCGAGATGGTCATTCCCTGCGGGGTTTCGGCACGCAAGGTTATCAACTCTCTGTGATGGGCGAATATGCTTACAATCGCACTTGGGAGCACTATGGCAATCTTGATATTCAGTCGCTTATGCCCATTAACCCGCATTTCGATTTGCAGGTTAATCTTCAACTCTCCACGGCCAATGTCTATACAGGTGCAGCTATTTTGCGCCCGCGTTTTGCATTACCCGTTGGCGAACTCTTTGCCGAGACAGAGGTGCTCTACAAGACCGTTGCTCGCAGTCGTCAGCACGACCTCTGCACGGCGCTCTCTATCGGATACCGAATGGATTATGTGTCGGTGCAGGTGGGTATGTTCAGCCGTGTGATGGCCTCTTGGGACAGAGAGTGGCGCACCACGGAGGTTTTTAATTGCGAGCCATTTAACCTGCTCTATCGCCTCGAGGTATTCTGCCGTCCGCAGACTTGTCGTTGGAATATGTCTGCTTGTCTGTCAAATATCGACGACTATCAGATGGAGCGTATGTGGCAGCCGATTTTCCTGGTTGGCGGACGGTATGATGTGGATTCCCATTGGCGTGTTTTGTTGTCGGCAGAATGTAAGCCTACGGGTATGTTCCATCTCAATGCTACATTCTATGCCGCCTACCTCCGCACAGGTTTTACCTATACTTTCTAAATGGTACACAGCTCTAATTCTTACCCACAATGAAACGAACTCTATACATTCTCGCAATCATAGCCTTTGCCTCGTGCAGTTTCCCTAATTACGACTTGCCGGGTATGTTCAACGGCACCAGTCCGGAGGTGGCGACCCGCTTCTCGGAGTCTATGGCGTACAATGAGCAGTACGGCGAGATCCGCCTATCCGTGCCTGCGGACTACCGTATCTATGTTTGCACCGACTCACATATCGATACCACGCACCATAATCTTGAGCGCTTTGTGTTGGACTATAAGACGGATACACTTTGTCCTTTTGCCATCCACTTAGGCGACCTCATAAACGGTACAGGATACTATGACAATGCGCTCCATACATTGCAGACTGAACCTGCTGAGGATCACCACGATACGCTGTTTATCACACCTGGCAACCATGATATCTATTTCAATCAGTGGTCGGATTTTCGTTCCCGTTTCCATACTTCTGCCTATTGGTTCGACACCTACGACAGTACTACAGGCGAGCGTCTCGACCTTTTTGTCTGCCTCGACTCGGCAGAGGGAACGCTCGGTACGGCGCAAATCAAATGGCTGCGTAATCTGTTAAAAGAAAAAAGCCAACAGCACTATCGCCACATCATTCTTTTTTCCCATACTCATCTCTATAAACAGGATGGCTCGCAGGAACATACCTCCAACTATGCCATGGAAGAAACCTACGAGATTACGGGGCTGATGGACAAGTACGGTGTCGATATGTTCTGGTGTGGGCACGACCACAATCGGCAGGTGACCAATTATGCGGGGGCAACTTGTATCATCGTCAATACCTGTCAAGACCCCGACCCGCACCCTTACTATATGGTGGTCGATATGGGTAGCCAAATCAACTATCAATTTGTTTCTCTCAAGTAACATCCTAAATTCATTTGTCCTATGAACATTTCTTTTTGGTACTATGTTATGTTGTTGCTCTCGCTCTCGTTCAACAACGAGCGTGGAGCACACCCGCTTCCTCTGGCTCATACAGGTAGTGTGCAAGTCTATTACTTCTATGATAGTCGTATGCCTACCGATGTGAGCAACCAAACCATGTTTCTCACAGAGAACCTGCTTGCCAAACAGTATCAATCGCAGATGGACAACGGCGATGTCATTTTCTATAAGGTGGATTTGGCATCTGCCACAGGGCAGAAAATCGCCACTAAGTGCAATATCGTTCTGACAGGGCTCGTTGTTGCACGCCGTAACCGAGTCTATGACCTCACGCAGAATGCGTACCAATATGCGCGTTCCGACCCGCAGAAGTTCCAAGAGAATCTTGCTTACCATATTGATAAACTTCTACCCAAACGCAAAAAACATTCCTAAAATATGAATATCCACGACTATATTCAGTCCAACCGGGAGCGTTTTCTCTCCGAGTGGGCAAGTTTGATTCGCATTCCGAGTGTTAGTTGTCAGCCCGAGCATCATGCTGACATGGTACGATGTGCCGAGCGTTGGCGTGACCTGCTTTTGTCAGCAGGTTGTCAGCATGCAGAAGTGCTTCCTTCTGCGGGCAATCCATTCGTATTTGCCGAATATGTCCCGAAGGTAGAATCTACTTCACCCCTTCCCACCGTCTTGGTATATGCTCATTACGATGTCATGCCGGTTGAACCGTTGGAGCAATGGCTGTCAGATCCATGGGAGCCCATCATTCGCAACGGCCGTCTGTATGCTCGTGGCGCCGACGATGACAAGGGGCAGGCCATGATTCAGGCCAAGGCTTTTGAGTATATGGTGCACGAGGGGCTGCTGCAATGTCGTGTCAAGTTCATATTTGAGGGTGAAGAGGAAATAGGCAGTCCTTCGTTGGAGGCTTTTGTCGAGCAGCATAAAGACCTGTTGACTTGTGATATCATCTTGGTCAGTGATACCTCTATGATAGGGAAAGATACCCCTTCTATCACAACAGGCCTGCGTGGGTTAGCGTATTGGCAGATAGAGGTAACCGGCCCCAACCGAGACCTGCATTCCGGTCATTTTGGGGGTGCCGTCAAGAATCCGCTCAATGCTTTGTGTGAGATGTTGGCGCAAGTGATAGATAAGGATGGTCGAATTACCATCCCTCATTTCTATGACTATGTGTCGCCTATCCCCGCAGAGGAGCGAGAGATGATAGCGCATATTCCGTTTTCGCTCGACCAATATAAGCAGTCTATCGGTGTCGATGAGGTTGCCGGTGAGCAAGGCTATTCTACGCTTGAGCGAAATTCGTGTCGTCCTTCATTCGATATCTGTGGTATATGGGGAGGTTATACGGGCGAAGGGAGTAAAACGGTTTTGCCTAGCCGTGCGTATGCCAAAGTATCTTGTCGATTAGTGGCGAACCAATCCCATACCGAAATTTCGCAAGCCTTTGCCGATTATATGCAGCAGTTGGCTCCTGCGGGTGTCCGTGTGTCCGTCACGCCGATGCATGGTGGTCAGGGATATGTCTGTCCTATCGATCTGCCTGCTTATCGTGCTGCAGAGAAGGGCTTTGAGGTCGCATTTGGTAAACGCCCGTTGGCGGCTCGTCGTGGTGGGAGTATTCCTATTATCTCCACATTTGAGCAGTTGTTAGGTGTCAAAACCATTCTGATGGGTTTTGGCCTTGAGCAGAATGCAATACATTCCCCGAATGAGTCGATGGATTTAGAGGTGTGGGAGAAAGGCATTGTGGCAGTTACGGAGTTCTACAAAAATTACCCTGCTATGATAGCAGACTAAATCATACACCCACTTTATGCGTATCACTATTGTTGGAATGGGCAATGTGGCGTGCAATCTACAGCATGCCTTTCGTCTAAATGGCGTTTCTGTCGATATGGTCTCTTCTCGTGATGGGCTTGAATCATTACCGGAGTCGGATGTCTTTATCTATGCCGTGCATGACGAGGCGTTAGGGCAGGTCGTGGCGCAGGTGCATGCTCCCAAGGCGTTGCATGTGCATACTTCCGGCACTATGCCCATCTCCGTTTTTGGCAATGATAAACCGCATGCAGGTGTGCTTTATTTCTTTCAATCGTTTAGCAAGGCACAGCTTATCGATGATTTTCGCACTATTCCGGTTTTTATCGAAGGTACTACTTTGGATGATGTGGCGGCTATCTATACGCTTGCACAGACGCTTACCTCGCATATCTACGAAACAACGCAGGCTGAGCGTGAACGCCTTCATGTGGCGGGTGTTTTTGCCAACAACTTCTCTAATTTGATGTATTCTGTAGCTGCTGACTTGTTGCAGAATACAACCATTCCTTTTTCCGTACTATTGCCTTTGATAGACCAAACGGCAGCCAAAGTACATACGCTTTCGCCTCGTGAGGCACAGACTGGGCCAGCTCGTCGTGGCGATACTGCGGTCATGCAACACCATCTCTCTTTGCTTCCCGAGCAGGAGCGAGAAGTCTATCGCCTTTTATCCGCTCTTATTCAGCAGAACTACCCGCATTAATCACCTAACGAGGCTACAAAATGGATGTTGACGTAATTGTTTGATTTATCGCATGCAGACATAGTCATAACACGCCCAACGAGAACTAATCTCGTTGGGCGTGTTGTTACATACCTATCGTTCTTTGTTTCGATTAATGGTCTATAGGTCATTTTGCAGGCTGAAAAAAAACTATAGACCTCTAAATTGATATTATATAATCCAATTATGATAATGTCTTTCTAAATTCTGCATAGGTGTTTTGGGCAATAGAATATTCATCAGGAAAAAGTTTCTCTTTTGTACAATCATGCAAATACTCTTTCTTGATATAATCACCCAGTGATTTATGAATGTCTATACAATGTATTTTATTAGCCATGCACCGTTCTAATGGCAAAGAATCGCTACCATTATACAGCAAAACTCCATTTTGTACCAGCATATTTCTATTGGGAATACGGAAAATCAACTTCTTATCATTGAACATACCACTTTTCCGTTTGCTATCAATGTAAAATATATCCATTTTTTGGAGAATATCAAAACTAAGCATTCCCGACTTGACATCTCCCCCTGTTGATTCGCTATATAAACTGAGATTTCTTTCAGTTGGGCTATCTTTATGTATTTCCTGCATGTATCGTTCCGTAATATATTCTATATCATCCAGTTTTATATAGTACAATGTACAATAATGGTCAATTTCCGATTTTGATAGTTGGGAAGACATTCTGTAGAAACAATAAAATAGAGCAGTGTATATGTCCGTCGTGAAATCGATATACGGAGTTGGTGCGCCGTAATGTTGCAGATATGTAAAACAATATGAATCATTAGGGGGAGTCTTGGCAACTTTGCAGAAATTCATCAAGTCGTCATTTCGTCTAAGATTTCTCAATAGTACCCTCATAAATTGGTCATATTGGATGCCCAGTGTGGCGTAATCTTGTAGAATAAATTCGCGTTGACCTGAAGTGTACAACATATATTTTGCTTCAGAAACACCTCTAAACAGCAAATCACTCCGCTTAGATAGTTGTCCTATCGATTTAGATAATTCTTCTGCATTATCTATTAGCCCGGAATTATAGATGACAGAAAACGCCTTTTCCTATCGTTGTGTTTTTTATGCAAGCTAACATAATTACAACCAGCGGCTGGTTCTTTTGTAGAATCAGCCGCTGGTTATCCGAATAGAGGATGAATGAAAATACTTTAACTGGACAGCGATAAATACCTATTGCTCGCAACCATACACATTCCAGTGGATGGTACGGATGGCTTCATGTATATCTATTTGTTGGGAGAAGTCAGGCGTTGTCATCAATGCCATAGGAAGTTCCTCACCGGCTCCTATCTGATACGATGGCTGAATGTATGGTATATCTTGTAGTTCCAAACCATTTCGTTCGTAGAACGCAATGCGTCTCCTACTCATTTCGTTTTTGGGCAATTCCACCTCCAGCACAAATGGTTTTTGTACAAGTACCAACACTTGCTGTACGATTTGCGCCCCATAGCCCTTTCCTCGTAGCGTAGGGTCAGTTGCAAAGTGTTCTCCATAGCCAAAACTCTCAAAATCCCAATAGGTAAATAGCCCGATTGGTGTGCCTTGCAGTTCGGCTACCAAGCAGTGTATCAAATCGTTATGGTCTATTTTGCCCCGCTGTTCTGCGGTGTCCCGTCGCTCTATTTTGGGAAATGCGCTGAGCCATAGATTCTCCACGAAAGGGTAGGCACTATCTGTGGTTGTAATCTCATGTAGCGTGATTGTTTCGTTTTGTGTCATTGTGCTTGTGTCTTTCCCGATTCGTTTTGCAGTGCATTGACGAGCATACCACACGCAGCGAGAATGTCTTCGCCGCGGCTGTGGCGAATGGTGGTGGTAATTCCGTTTTCTGTCAAATAGTCCCGCAACCATTCCATCTGCCGCTCGTTGCTTGCAGGGAACACTTGTTGTCCTGTGCGGTGCGATACTTCCTCCACGCCAGCATGGAATCGAATCAGATTTATGCGGCAGTTCAGTCCCCGAAGCAGCCGAACCAACTCTTTAGCATGTTTGGGTGTGTCGTTTTGTCCTGCCCAACAGATATATTCAAAACTGATACGCCGCTGGTGTGTCCAATCGTATTGTTTCAGCAGCGTTACCACGCTTTGCAGCGAACAGAGTCTCTCTGCGGGCATTATCTCGCTTCGTTCTGTGCAGAACGGATTGTGCAGCGAGATTGCCAAATGGCACTCGCTTTCTTCTAAGTATCTCTTCAGTTGCGGCAGTACTCCAACGGATGATACCGTGATACGCTTTGTCGACCATGCACACCCCCACGGTGCTGTCATCACCTCCAGCGAGCGCAACACATTGTCGAGGTTGTCCATCGGCTCTCCCTCCCCCATATAGACGATGTTGGTAAGTGCGCCTTCGGCTCCTTCTTTCCCATCGACTCCCCCTTCCACCTCAGAGAGGGGAGATTCCCATGCCTTGACATCCCCTCCTATGGAGGGGCTTGGGGAGGTCTTGAAATAGAGTATCTGATTGAGTATCTCTGTTGCAGATAGTTGTCCATGGAAACCCAAAGTCCCCGTCATGCAGAAGCGACAACCCATTTTGCAGCCCATCTGTGTTGATACACATAGTGTAGCACGGTCTTCCTCCGGTATATACACCGACTCTATATATTGGTCGCCTATTTGGAAAAGGTACTTTTTTGTGCCGTCGGCAGATTCTGCGTGCGCGATGGGAGCATGTCGCCCGATGGTGTATCGCTCTGCCAATGCCTGCCTTCCACGGAGTGATATGTTGGTCATCTCCTCGAATGAGGTGGCTCGACGAACATACAACCACTCCGCCAACTGTTTCCCCGCAAACTTCTTCAGTCCCACTTCTATGGCCACAGCCTGCAGTTCCTCAAGCGTCTTTCCTAATAATGCTTTCATCTATGCGTTCTTGTTATTTGTCTGAGTGTCTCCGTTTGATGCGGATTTGTTGGCTGCGTTGTCTATTGCTGTGGTGTTCAAGATATTGACATCAACATGCGGGTAGGCAAATCCGAAGCCTTGTTGTGGCAACTCGGTGTAGAATCGCTTGTTGAGGTCATAATATACATCCCAATAGTCGGTCGAGCGTACCCACGCCCGCACCAAGAATGATATATCGTTGCTATTGAGTGAAGCCAATGCCACAAAGGGGTCCGGTATAGGTACATTGTCCGTTTTCACAGCGGAGCGTGAGTCTGTTTTCGGGCGTTTATCCTTTTGGGTCAGGATACGTTTGTCAGAGCGCATTATCGCTTGCAGGGTATCCATACATTTTTGTGCATCGCTTCCGTATTCCACGCTCACTGTCCATTCCACCCGCCGTAGCGGTTGGGCGGATACATTTTCAATGTTCCCACTGAATAGGGAACCATTGGGTAGTATGATAACACGGTTGTCTGTCGTCAATATTTTGGTTGACACTATCGTTACTTCCATTACGGTTCCCGATTCCCCGCTTGCTTTGATAAAGTCGCCTGCTTTGAATGGGCGAAATATCAGTAACATAATTCCACCGGCAAAATTTTGTACCGTACCAGATAGTGCCATACCTATCGCCATACCTCCGGCCGTTAGTAAGGCAGCAAACGAGGTGGTATCGACACCTAAGGTACCGATGGTAGCCAATACCAACATCACCGTTAGCGTGATGCTTACCAGTGAGGATATGAAGGTTGCCAGTGTGCGCTCGGTGTGGCGTTTGTCAAATACGCGAAAGAGCAGTTTTTTTATGCGGCGAATTACCCAGGCTCCGATTATATAGATAAGCAACGCCACGATCACTTTCAGTCCAAAGTGCAGTGCACTGTTCAGCACCCCTTGCCAAAAGGTCTCGGGGTCAGTCGTCGCCTGTCGAATAATCTCTTCCGTCACTTGTCGAATCGAGTCCGTTGGTGGAATAGAAGGCGTCGAAGTGGGGATGTCTATATCTAAGAACATTTTATAATCCGATTCGTATTTACAGGTTTATATCCGTGTGATTGTACTCTGTTGCTTGTTGTTTAGCGCAGACGGTCAGCGGCACGCACGAGTGCTTCGTCTTTCAGTATGCGACGGGTAGCCATCAGCGTCAGCACCAAACATACCAAAGGTATTCCGCTCCATACATACAGGTGCCATTCTGTGGTTCCGAGGTTCATCTTCGCAAACCATACAAACATGGCAAGTATGCCGTAGTAGCCCACGCACAGCACCGATAGGAATATATTCAAGCGTGCTTGCAGAATGCGTTTGCGGTAGAGGAATATATCTACCAAGGCCAAGACGGGAATGCACAGTGTTGTCAGTAGCAGTCCCCAAAGCCCATTCAGTGTAGGTTTGCTTTGTACGCTTTGTGTTTCCTCTGTACCAGTCGCATTATCATCCGTCTCCGTAGTCCTATCTGTAGAGATGGTATTGCTTACTGTCTCTTCGGTATTTTCCTGCCCGTTGCTTGTTGCTATTTCGTTGTTAATGGTTACTTCGTGCAGTCCGATGGCTTTCAACTCGTACATGCGTTGTTGGGTAGCCTCTTCGGGCGTAATCAATTGTACGACAGGCACGAAGCACAGCGTAATGCCGAGTGCAACAATCAAAAGCAGATAAAGGGTCTGTATTCTCTGTATCATAGTTGTATGTTTTTGCTTAGACAATAAAGTCTATAAGTTGTCAATCATTGTGGAAGGACAGGGAAATGTATCGCCCTGTTGGGATTATGTGAGGAGAGTTACTCGCCCGTTCTCCAATTTGTATTTCTCTCCCGTAGCAGGGCAGATGGCGATGTCTTGTTCGTCAAAATGCAATTTCTCGCCATATCGGCTCACCCAACCTATCCGACGGGCAGGATTGCCCACCATCAAAGCATAGTCGGGCACATCTTTTGTCACCACCGAGCCTGCACCGATAAGACAATATGCCCCTAAACTGTGTCCGCAGACGATAGTGGCATTTGCCCCGACCGATGCGCCTTGATGGAGAATTGTATCCCGATATTCCGCTTTGCGGCTGACGGCAGCACGCGGGTTGATGACATTGGTGAACACCATAGAAGGACCGAGGAAAACATCGTCTTCGCAGCGCACGCCCGTATAGACCGACACATTGTTCTGTATCTTGCAGTTGCGCCCCAGTACCACTTGCGGCGAGATAACCACATTCTGCCCGATATTGCAGTCTTCGCCAATGACGCAGCCCGACATAATGTGCGAGAAGTGCCATATTTTTGTTCCCCGTCCGATTGTACATCCTTCGTCTACATACGAAGAGGGGTGTACATAAAACGCTGCTTTGTCCTTTGTCGAATCCATGAAGTTATATTTATGACTTTTTGTTAGCCTATTAGAAGAATGCCTTGAATATATCGTTGCCGTTGGCATAGATAAGCAAGGCAAGCAGCAGCCAGAATCCGATGTTGTTTGCCACTTCGAGGAATTTGTCGCTTGGTTTGCGGCGGGTAATGATTTCCCAAAGCAGGAAGAGGATATACCCTCCGTCGAGAGCCGGTATGGGCAAGAAGTTCATAAAGGCGAGGATAAGGCTCAGGAAGGCCGTCATGTGCCAGAAGGCATACCAGTTCCACGAGGTTGGGAACATATTGCCGATGGCTCCAAAGCCGCCAACCGACTGCGCACCCTCTTTGGTGAATACCAAACGGAACTGCTTGACATACATTGCCAACATATCCCATCCGTAGGAGATACCCGCCGGAATCGCCTCAAAGAACGAGTAGTCGGTATGCTCGATGCGGAAGAAGTCGTATTTCGACTTTTGATAGACGCCCAAGCGGCATTGGTCTCCGATGAATAGGTGCGCCTCGTGTCGCTCGCCCATGCGGTAGTAATCCACCGTTACGCTGTCGCAAGGATGATGTTGCAACTCGGCTGATACCTGCACGCTGCACGGTGTCGGTACGCCTGCTACAGCGACAATGCTGTCGCCTGCCTGTAATCCTGCCAAAGCGGCTGCGTTACCGGGCATTACGGAGTCGATAACAAAAGGTATAAATTCTGTAATCAGCACAAAGGGGCGTCGCACATAGTTGGCATCTGCATGCTCTTTCTGCCGCTCCTCACGGTCGTAGTCGTTCTGTGCTGCTAAGTAGCGCGTGCCCAAGTCCTTCGACATCACCAGACAAAGTGTGTCTTCTCCACGCTGCACCACGACATTCTGTTTGCCCTCGATAATCAGCCATTGCACCACATCGGATAGTTCTTGCGGTTCTTGTCCGTTGATAGTCAGTATCTTGTCGTGCTGCCGGAAGCCCTCTTGCTGCAGTATCTCGGAATAGTACAACCCAGAGTCTATGTTGCGGAGAGGCAGTGTGTCGGTTCCCCAATGTCCTATCAGGACGGAGAACATTACTAACGCTGCCACGAAATTGACTAAGATACCACCCAAGATAATCAGAAGGCGTTGCCACGCCGGTTTGGAGCGGAACTCCCATGACTGCGGCTCTGATGGCAAGTCGGTAATCGACTTGGTCTCGTCCACCATACCCGCAATGGAGCAATAGCCGCCGAAGGGTACCCATCCGATTCCCCACTCGGTGTTATCCGGGTCGCGTCGCCAGTCTCCCTCGGGCAGCGAGGCACGCTCTGCGTCCGTCATGGGGCGATAGAGCGGGTTGCCTTTCTCGTCTGTTTTAGGTTGGTGTGTCAGCTCGTCCTCCAGAGGAACGACAGCCGGCTCTATATTCTTGGCAAAGAAGCGTACACGCCACTTGCCGTCCACTTTCTTGGCACGAAACAGGGAAATTCGGGGATTGAAGAACATATAGAACTTCTCGACTCGTACCTTGAATATACGCGCAAAGGTGAAGTGTCCGAGTTCGTGTATGACGACTAAGAAACTAAGTGCTATGATGAGTTGAATCCACTGCATGGTTGCTAATTATGAATTATGAATTACGAATTAGGAATTAGGAATGAGCCAACAGCTCTGCGGCGATACGACGGGCGGATTGGTCGGTGGCGACATAGTCCTCGTAGGTGGGAGCGGGGATATAGTCGGCACGCCGGAGCGTGGCGGCTATCACATCCGACATCTGCAGAAAGCCACACTTGCCCTCACGGAAGGCGAGATTAACGACTTCGTTGGCTGCATTCAGCACACATGGCATGTTCCCGCCCTGTTTGGTTGCCTCGTAAGCAAGGAGTAGGTTCGGGAATCGTTCGGGATCGGGGGCTTCGAAAGTAAGATTTTTTGCCTGAAACAAGTCGAGCCTCTCGGAAGGGTTGTTGATACGCTCCGGGTAGGTAAGAGCATACTGAATAGGCAAGTGCATATCCGGTGTGCCGAGTTGGGCTTTGACGGCTCCATCCGCAAACTGCACCGCAGAATGGACTATGGACTGCGGGTGAACAAGCACCTGAATATTGTCAACCGATACACCGAACAACCACTTTGCTTCGATGACCTCAAATCCCTTGTTCATCATACTGGCGGAGTCGATGGTTATTTTGGCTCCCATATCCCAATTGGGGTGCCGCAATGCTTGCGCCGCTGTAACGGTGCGCATCTGTTCCAGCGAGAAGGTACGGAACGGACCCCCGCTTGCGGTGAGCAATATCTTTTCGATCTCGTTGTTGCCTTCGCCTACGAGAGATTGGAAAATAGCCGAATGTTCGCTATCGACAGGAAGAATGGGGGTATGATGCTCTTGGGCTAACCGACAAATAATGTCGCCGGCTACCACCAAGGTTTCCTTGTTGGCAAGCGCTATGGTTTTGCCGGCGCAGATAGCCGCTATCGTCGGGCGCAAACCGGCATACCCCACCATGGCTGCCACCACGACATCGATGGTAGGCATAGTGACCATATCGGCAATGGCCTCTGTTCCAGCCCATACCTTAATAGGTAAGTCGGATAAGGCATCCCGCAACGGCTCGTAGAGTGTCTCGTCGGCAATGCACACCACTTCGGGGTGAAACTCGCGTGCCTGCTGTATCAAACGATCGATACTGCGATGTGCCGACAACGCATAGACCTCGAAACGCTCGGGGTGGTTGCGTACCACATCCAAAGTCTGCGTGCCGATGCTGCCTGTGCTGCCTAATATGGCAATTTGTTTTTTATTCACTTTGTATGTGCGTTGTTAGAAAGCAATAACCTCTTCGGGATTGATAGATTGTCCATTGCGCCATAACTCGAACGCGAGAGTACCTTCGGCACCCATAAGGGCAATGGTCTCGCCGGACTGCACGGCACTGCCTATTGGCTTGAGTACGGACTCGACACCCCGATAGATGCTGACATAGTCTTGGTGCTGCACGACAACAGTATGGGTGTTGTCTAACTCGTGCGAGGCATAGATAAGTGTGCCCGATAAGACGGAGCAGACATTCTCGTGGTCGGTGGTACGCAGGAGAACGGCATATTTCCCGTGTTCGGGTTGGCTATGCGTCAATACTGCTCCCCGCACAGGACGGAAGAGGCTGATAATAGGCTGATTCTGCTGTATATCAAACAGCGAGAGATTGTCTTTCTCCTTCTCTTCGTACTGCGCCATAAACTCTGCAAGGGCATCGTTCTTTGCCTCTTGGAGAATCTTTTCATGGGCAACGATTTGTACCGAGTCGATGTGCGGTATGGAATCGGATTGTACTTCGCCGGCGGTAATCTGCTTGATGACATCAAGGTACTGACGCTGTATATCGAGCGAGGTCTCAATAGAATCCACCCGTGCGGACTCCACGATCAGTTGGCGACGGATGTCTTCGCTGTAGCCCGGAAGAACGGTTCGTATCGGTGTATAGACTATTAACAGAGAGAACACAGCCAATGTAAGGAGAAACAACAAGAACAGCACACTGAGTGTACCCAAGCCGCTGAGTCGAATATGCCACCGCTCGTTGAGCGTCCTCTCGTCGAGAACCGCTATTCGATACTTGTGGCGTATGCGTTGCCAGAAACTCTGTTGTTTTTGATTGTCCATACTTCGTTCTGTTCTGATTCGACGAACCCTTCCCGTTCCGTTACTAATTGAGTATGGTGCAGCCTGTGCAAGGCTTGAGCTGCTTGAAGAAGTCGTTGCCCTTATCGTCCACCAAGATGAATGCAGGGAAGTTCTCCACTTCAATTTTCCAGATAGCCTCCATACCTAACTCCGGATACTCCACGCACTCAATGGACTTGATATTTTCTTGTGCCAAGATGGCTGCAGGGCCGCCAATAGAGCCGAGATAGAACCCTCCGTGCTTTTGGCAAGCATTGGTGACATCTATAGAGCGGTTGCCCTTGGCAAGCATAATGAGAGAACCGCCATGGTCTTGGAACTCATCGACATACGGATCCATGCGCCCTGCTGTAGTGGGGCCCATAGAGCCGCACGCCATACCTGCCGGGGTCTTGGCTGGACCGGCATAGTAGATAGGGTGGTTCTTGAGATAGTCCGGCATTGGTTCGCCTGCGTCCAAGCGTGCTTTGATTTTCGCATGAGCAATATCACGACCTACGATGATCGTACCATTGAGCGACAAGCGTGTGCCGATGGGGTATTGTGTCAGAATGTTGCAAACATCACGCATGGGTTGATTGAGGTCGATGCGTACGGCGTCGCCCTCGCCTGCTTGACGCAATTCGGCAGGAATAAGGCTGCCCGGATTGTTGTCCATGCGCTCAATCCAAATGCCGTCCTTGTTGATTTTGCATTTGATGTTGCGGTCTGCTGAGCAGCTGACGCCTAAGCCGATAGGGCAACTTGCTCCGTGGCGGGGAAGACGAACGACGCGTACATCGTGTGCCATATACTTACCGCCAAACTGCGCTCCGAGGCCAATCTTATACGCCTCTTGCAGCAGTTGCTTCTCCAACTCAATATCACGGAAAGCACGACCAGTCTCGTCGCCTGTTGTGGGCAGCGAATCATAGTAGTGAGTGGATGCGAGTTTGACCGTGAGCAGGTTCTTCTCGGCGCTCGTGCCGCCTATCACAATAGCGATGTGGTAAGGAGGGCAGGCTGCAGTACCCAGGCTTTTCATTTTCTCCACCAAGAATGGAATCAGCGTGCCCGGATTTTGGATGCGCGCTTTGGTTTCCTGATAGAGATAGGTCTTGTTGGCAGAACCGCCACCCTTGGTAACACAGAGGAAGCGATATTCCATACCTTCGGTGGCCTCGATGTCTATCTGTGCGGGCAAGTTGCATTTAGTATTGACTTCTTCGTACATGGACAGCGGTGCGTTCTGCGAATAGCGGAGGTTGTCCTGCGTATAGGTGTTATAGACACCGTGGCTGAGCGCCTCCTCGTCGGAGTAGCCTGTCCAGACCTGTTGCCCTTTCTCGCCGTGTACGATGGCCGTTCCTGTATCTTGGCAGAGAGGTAGTTGCCCCTTGCACGCAACTTCGGCATTGCGAAGGAACGTGAGCGCAACATACTTGTCGTTGGCACTAGCCTCCGGGTCGCGTAATATCTTGGCTACCTGCTCGTTGTGCGAGCGACGCAGCATGAAACTGACATCGTGAAAGGCCTGTTGAGCCATGCGTGTAAGACCCTCCTTCTCGATTTTCAGGATGGGCTTTCCTTCGAACTCGCCTACTGATACATAGTCTTTGGTCAGCAGGTAATACTCTGTTTCATCTTTGCCGAGTTGGAACATCGGCGCATACTTGAATTCCATATATTCAATATAACAGTTTAGAATTAACAATCTATATCTGTGGTGCTGCTCCCATAAGGCGATAGGTTGCTCGGAGCATGGCACAGAACGGCTGCAAAGTTACGACTTTTTTGCTACATACACAAGCAAGGCGCGATAAAATGCAGGGAGAGTGAGGGTGTAGGGTGTTTCGGAGGCTTGTTGAGGTAGTAGGATGGCGTGGTGTCGGGGGCATACAGGTGGCTCTTTGACGGCTTTCGGGTGGCTCTTGGGTAGGAAGTTGGTTCGGAACCGGTTCGGGAATAACGCGTTAATCACGCGATAATCACGCGATAATCACGCGATGCCGACTTGTAGGTGGTTCGACGCTGGTTCGTAGGTGGTTCGAAGGTGATTCGACGCAGGTTCGATAGTGGAAGGAGGAAAATGGGTGGGTGGGGCGTGCGTGTTTTGTGGGTGGATGTTTTTTATCAACGCAAATACAATGCATTGTAAATATGATACAAAATATTCTGTATTAGGAACACTATTATTCTGTGTTATGAATACGATTATTCTGTATTGGGAATACTTTATTCCGTATTATGAATACGATTATTCTGTGTTGGGAATACGATGCGTTATGGATACTATGCGAGGTAGAGGCGGATGTTTTGGTCGTGGAGGCGAGTGGACATGCCCTGCGGGAGTCCGTGGTCGGTGACGATGGCTTGTATCTTATCCACATTCACAATATGGCAGAAACTGCGCTTGTTGAATTTCGAAGAATCGAAAACTGCAATGGTCTGCTGAGCACGCTCTATCATGGCTTGGTTGAGCATGGCCTCCTCAAGACTCGGGGTAGATATGCCCTCCTCAAGAGAGAACGAATCCACACCGAGGAAGAGTTTGTAATTCGAGAAATTGTTGAGCGTACTAAGAGCAAGAGGCCCTACCGTGGAGTGGCTGTTGATGCGCACATGGCCACCCAGGATAATAACCGTGAAGCGCTTGTAACGCATCAGTTCGGTGGCGATATTCATGGCATTGGTCAAGATGGTCAGGTTGGTGAAACGGTCGAGATGTTTGGCAATCTCAAGCGTCGTGGTGCCGGAATCGAGCATAATGTTGTCGCCATCCTCGATAAGTTTGGTCGCCAAAATACCGATTTTTTCTTTTTCTTTGAAGTTGAACATCCGTTTCTGGGCAATAGCCGTGTCCTCGTTTTGGTTCTCCACAGGACGACGGATTGCACCGCCTCGTGTACGGATAAGAAGGTTTCGATTCTGGAGAATTGTGAGGTCTTTCCGAATGGTTACTTCCGAAGTGTGAAGCGTTTGGCTCAATTCGGTTACGGATACTTCGTTGCTGTTCTCCAATAGATTGAGAATCATGGCTCGACGACCTTTGGCGGATGCAGTGGTAAGAGTTGTCATGCTGCAGAGTTTTTGGATATGGATAAATAGGGATTGTTTCGCTTCGAAAGGGAATTGGCTTTCGATAGAGATACAAAGGTAGTCTGTTTTTTCGATACTTACAAACCGTTTCAAAACAGTGTTCCTTTTCGAAAGGTTTCAAAAGAGAAAATAATTTTATTTTATTGCCATAATGTGCTGAAATTCAATTAGTTGCATCACCCCCCCCCATATATATGTTTTTCAACATATAAGTTGGCCGAATTATTGTTGCGCGGAAGTAGTAATTTTGCGCCGTCAAAAGACATTTAGGATCATAAGTTAGAGAGAAAAATAAATCCTATTTATCATGATGGATACTTTTACACACAAAGAGATTTTGCAACAACCTTCCGCATGGTTGAAGGAGTATGATGCATTGGTGGCGCAGAAAGAAAACATTCGGGTTTTCCTGGCAAAGTATAAAACCGCAGAAACCGATATTGTATTGACGGGAGCCGGTACATCCGCTTTCATAGGGGATGCAATCGCTCCTATATTGCGTAAGGAGTGGGAAAACGTTCGGGCTGTGGCGACAACCGACCTGGTAACGAATGCATCGAACTATCTTGACTCGCAGAAACCACTGCTGCTGATAAGTTTTGCCCGCTCGGGGAATAGCCCTGAGAGCGTGGCTGCCGTAGAATTAGCCAATCGGCTCTGTCCGCAGATAGCACATATATATATAACCTGCAACAAAAACGGACACTTGGCACAGACCGGCAAAGCGGAAAATGTATTGACGCTGCTGCTGCCGGAAGAGACGGACGACAAGAGCCTTGCGATGACAAGCAGTTTCTCAACCATGTTGTTGACCTGCTTGATGCTGAGCCGTATAGACTATATTGAAGACGAGAAGACTGCAGTAGAACGCACAGCCGCAAATGCACAAGTGATTATCGACCAATATGAAGAGGAACTGCATCAGATAGCCACTCGCTCTTTTGAGCGTGCCGTGTTCTTGGGTTCCGGACCGATGAAGGGTATTGCAGAAGAATGCCATTTGAAATTGCAAGAACTGACGGATGGCGCTGTGGTCTGCAAGTTTGACAGTTTCTTGGGATTCCGTCACGGACCGAAGGCGGTGGTGAATGACCGCTCGTTGGTGGTATATCTTATGCAAGACCAAGAAGAAATACAACGCTATGAGCGGGATTTGGTACAACAAGTGGATGCCAACAACAAACTGGTGGCGCAAGTGGTCGTGATTGCAGGAAAACGAGTAGAGATAGAGGGCGTGCATGAAGACCTGCAGGTAGTAATGCCGTACGGCAGCGCTGAAACGAGTATTTACGGGCTTGTTCCTTATGTGCTGGTAGGGCAATTGTTGGGATATTATACCTCGGTGAAACACGGATTGAATCCCGATACGCCATCGGTATCGGGCAATATCAGCCGAGTTGTGGAAGGGGTGAAGATATACAACTAATAGGTGTGGTAGGATGGGTATCGCTTTTGCTGATACGATTCAATCCTATCTTAACAGATTATTTTGTTACAATGTAAATCGGGTAACTAATTAAATTTCAAAATACTATGCCTAAAACAGAGAATATACTCCGTGTAATGGAGGAACTGAAAGAGAAAACGGGTGTGCCTCGCACATTGTTTGCTGCCTGCCCGAACTCGTTGTCCGTTATTCGTGCGTCGTTCCGTGCGGCAAAACGCAATAATGCTCCCATCTACTTTGCGACAACCCTCAATCAGGTGGATTGCGATGGTGGATACACGGGTATGACGCAAGCAGAATTTACGAAAGTGCTGCGTCGTGAGGCTGAGGCTGTTCACTATACGGGACAATATGTTGTGGCAATCGACCATGGTGGACCATGGCTCAAAGATAAACAATCGATTGAGCGTTGGGATACGGAGCGTGCCATGAACGGAGTGAAAAAATCGTATGAGGCTGCTATACTGGCCGGCTACGATTTGATTCATGTGGATCCGACCGTGGATATTTTCTTACCGAAAGGGGAGATAATCAATATACATGTGGTGGCAAAGCGTACGGTAGAGTTGATCCTGCATGCTGAGAATTTCCGCAAAGCACACAATATCGCTCCGATTTCGTACGAAGTAGGTACGGAGGAGGTGCACGGCGGTCTGGCTGACCCAACGACTTTTGATACATTCTTGCACGACTTGAAAGCCGGTCTTGCAGAGGTAGGGTTGGCAGATGTATGGCCATGCTTCATTGTCGGAAAAGTGGGAACAGACTTGCATACTACCACATTTGATCCCGAAGTGGCTCGCAACCTAACCGCAAAAGTACGCCCTTATGGCAGTTACATAAAGGGACACTATACGGATGATGTAAGCAATCCTGAGGAGTATCCGGTTTCCGGTATGGGAGCGGCTAATGTGGGGCCTGAGTTTACCATGAACGAGTATGATGCGCTGGCCGAACTCGAAGAAGAAGAGAAAAAGCAATTTGAGGAAGGCAAAGTGGCACAACTGAGCCATATAACGGATGTACTCTGGCAGAAAGTATATGAGTCGAATCGTTGGAAAAAATGGCTGCATGGCGAAGAGGTAGGCAAAGACCTGAAAGAGATTGCACCGGACCGTCAATTATGGCTCGTAAAGACGGGTTGCCGCTACATCTGGCAAACGCCGGAGGCATTGGTGGCACGCCAGATGCTGTACGACAACTTGGAACGACTCGGTATTCATGCCGAAGAGGTGGTGCTGATGCGTATTGAGCACAATATGGACAAGTATTACCGTGCGTTCAATTTGGTGGATCTGAATGACTATATAAAGTAAGAAAACTATGTTTGATATCGTTGCACTCGGAGAACTCAATGTTGATTTGATTCTCAACCAAATAGACGGCTTCCCTGAAATAGGGAAAGAGAAATTTGCCCGCCAAATGACACTGACACTTGGTTCATCGACCGCCATATTTGCCGCTAATGCAGCAGCATTGGGCGCAAAGGTGGCATTCGCGGGTATGGTTGGGAATGACCAATTCGGCGAACTGGTGGAGCAGAGCCTGCAGAAGAAAATGGTAGATACACGCTACCTGATTCGCACAAACCGCTATGCTACGGGGGCAACGATATGTATGAGTTATGACGAAGACCGGGCCAATCTGACCTATCAGGGGGCGATGGATGCAATGGGGCTAAAGGATATAAATCCGGCTCTATTTCACAACACTCGTCATATTCATATTTCGTCCATATTCATGCAAAGTGCACTGAAAAAAGACTTACTGTCTATCCTGCAACTTGCCCGCGAGAATCATATTACGACTTCGTTGGACACACAGTGGGATCCGACTGAGCAATGGGACTTGGACTACCGGACGATACTGCCGCTCATATCTGTATTCATGCCAAACGAGAAGGAGCTCTGTGCGCTGACCCACTCGGAGACCGAAGATGAGGCTGTGGAGAAGATATTGCCCTATATCAATACGGCAGTTATCAAACAAGGTAGTCGAGGTTCCCTTTTGCTTAGCAAAGATGGCAGGCGGCAAGAAATGAAAGCCATGCTTAACAGTCAGGTTGTGGATACGATAGGTGCGGGTGACTCGTTCAATGCAGGCTTTATTTCTCAATTTGTGCAGGGGCGCTCGCTTGAAGACTGCCAACGCTATGGCAATATGACGGGGGCGGTAAGCACAACTGCTGCAGGTGGCACCGGTGCATTCATCTCGCGCGAAGCAGTAGAGAAAGTAGCGCATGAACGATTTGGATTCGAAAGATAAAAGAAAACCATACAATCAAAACACACGATAAAGACCATGAAAAAGACTATCCTTCTAGCTATTGCAGCATCGGCTATGGTGGCTTGCACAACGCATAGCGGACAAACCACTCGTCTTGTGGATACGCTGCTGGTGAAAGACTATCTGCCGGAGAACTGCAATAATATACCTGTTACGACCGTTGAGAGAGCCAAGTTCCCCGTAATAGACATCCATTCGCACGATTATGCGACTTCGAAAGAGGAAGTGGAGCAATGGGTGAAAAACATGGACGCTTGCGGGATTACGGAGACGCATGTGATGCACTGTGAGTGGATAGGCGAACCTTTTGAGACTTTTGTGGAGCGGTATGGTGACCATAAAGACCGTTTCCGTTTCTGGTGTTGCTTCGACTATACGCAGTTGCTTCGAGATGGTTCGGCCGATGAGGCAATTGCTTATCTCGAAAAATGCCATGCTATGGGAGCTGTCGGTGTTGGCGAGATGGGGGATAAGGGCGAAGGGGACCTCTATGCTCGTCCTACAGAGGGGCGTGGATTGCATATCGATGACCCGCGTATGCGACCGTTACTCAAGCGTTGCGCTGAACTGCGTATGCCGATATCGATACACATAGCTGAACCGTATTGGATGTATTTGCCGGAAGATAAGCACAATGACGGTCTTCCTAATGCCGCTGTATGGCATGTGGATACGACAAAGGTGGGCTGCCTCGGCTACAACGAACTGATGGCGTCTTTTGAAAATGCACTTCGAGAGAATCCGCAGACGATATTCATTGCGTGCCATTTCTTGAATATGAATCAAGACCTGCCTCGCTTAGGCGCATTGCTGGACAAATACCCGAACCTGTATGTGGATATAGCCGGGCGTGTGGCTGAGGCTGCTCAAACGCCTCGGGCAACACGGGCGTTTCTTATCGAGCACCAAGACCAAGTGGTGTTTGGTACGGACAATGGTATGGATGCAAGCATGTATCGGAATATGTTCCGAGTATTGGAAACCGAGGATGAGCATTTCTATATACCGGAATATAACTACCACTGGGCATTGTCGGCCTTCTATCTGCCGGACTCGGTTTTGGAGAAAATCTACTATAAGAACTCGCAACGCATACTGAAAGAATATAAGTAATGAACAACACTGTGCAATACATACATTCATTTTGTTGGTTAGTAGTAATTGGTTTTGTGGCACTGCTGACAGGATGTTCGGACCAACCGAGCACAGACCTGCTGGAGTGTGATGCGGCTACGATAACCTCGTTCCCATACAACAAGAATGGGGTTATCGTAGAAAAGCATCAAACCTGCGTGAAGGATACGGCTTTTGATGGGCTAACACGCATTGAGACTTACTATATCAACAAAGGAAAGCCTATCACGGTGCGTGCCTACGAACTTTGCCGCACGGAGATAGAGGCGGAGGATAGTGTGGTATGGAGCCTGCAACCCACCTCAACGGCGGCTCGTCTTGATTGGGTGCTGCCGATACGGGAAGGATTCCGCAATCGCAACTATCTCGGAATGAACAACTGCGACTATGGTGGTGGAATTCCATTGGTGGATGTATGGCAACAAAATAGCGGTACGGCTATCGGGCTTATAGAACCCGTGCTGCGCACTATATCTATGCCAATAGAATGGAAACGATACGGAAAAACGATCACGATGGCGTTACGCTATGACTACGATGAGCCACTGACACTCGGTACGGGAGATACACTGCACTGCTACACGGCTTTTCGCTATGAACATACGGGCGATTTCTACAATACGCTGCGTACATTCTCGGAAGTAATGCAAAAGGATATGGGCATTACGATGCAACCCTCAGAACCGGAAGCGTTTGAACCGGTATGGTGCGCATGGGGCTATGAACGACAGTTTACCATTGATGAGGTAATTGGGACACTTGATAAAGTGGCCGAATTGGGATTCCGCTGGGTGGATGTAGATGACGGATACCAAATAGCAGAGGGTGATTGGGAAACAAATAGTCGTTTCCCGCACGGAGATGGAGATATGCGGCGCATGACAGACGAGATACACCGTAGAGGTATGTATGCCAAACTATGGTGGGCACCATTGGCGGCAGACCCGGGAACGAAGGTGCTGCGTGAGCATCCGGAAATGCGACTGCTGACAAAAGAGCAGGCTCCGGAATATATTACATGGTGGGACAGTTGGTACCTGTCGCCGGTTAATCCGCAGACAACCGCCTATACGAACGGCTTGCTGAAACGGTTTATGCAGGTATGGAATTTCGATGGACTGAAAATAGACGGACAACACTTGAATTGCTGTATGCCGGACTATAACGAACATTCGGAATTGGATTATCCGGAGCAGGCCGTGGAACAACTGCCGACCTATTTCGAAAATGTGCTTCAGCAAGCACGACAGTATCATCCGCACGCTGTTGTACAGGTTTGCCCTTGTGGGTGTGCGGTGAACTACTATCTGTTGCCATTCATTAACCAAGCAGTGGCATCCGATCCGACCAGTTCGGCTCAGGTGCGTATGAAACGCAAGGCTTATGCAGCGATGGTTCCACAAGTGGCATACTATGGGGATCATGTGGAGCTGACAGATGGGGGAACAGACTTTGCCTCGCAGATAGGTACGGGGTCTGTCATAGGAACGAAGTTTACTTACCCGAAGGACAATCCCAATGCCTCGGCATCATTCCTCCTTACACCGGAGAAAGAGCGACTGATACGCCACTGGATGAAAATATACAAGGAAAATGACTTGGCACGAGGTGAGTATAGAAATCTCTATACATACGGGTATGATTATCCTGAGGCACACGCTATTTGGCAGCATGGGGCAATGTATTATGCTTTCTATGCAGACCACTATACGGGAAAGATAGAATTGCGAGGACTTGAACAGGGCAAGCAATATATGGCGACAACCTATACCGCTGAGCAACCTGAGACATTTGAAATAAATGGAGATAGTCCAACTATAGAGGTGTCGTTCGATGGAAATTATCTGCTGAAAGTTTGTGAAATGGAGTAGGGGGCAAACTCGGATGATATGCTTAATAGAGATGGCTATTATAATTGGGTATTTCGACAAGACCGAATAATAATCAATCATCAATCAAAATAATCCTTAAATCAATACAAAATGAAACGCATTCCAATTATCTTAATGACGCTGCTCGCAGGAGTTGCATGCGCCTTTGCAGCACCGATAACGGTGACCGGAAAGGTGGTGTCTGCAGAAGACGGACAAGGTATGCCCGGAGCCAGTATCGTAGTCAAGGGAAGCACGACAGGAACGATTACCGATTTCGATGGTAATTTCCAAATTGAGGCGGACAATGGCGCCACGCTCGTGTTCTCGTTTATGGGCTACAAGTCGCAAGAACTGAAGGCTGCAAAGACACTGAATGTGGTGCTGCAAGCAGATGCCATCATGATGGAAGAGGTGGTGTCGTTGGGATACTCGTCGATGAAAAAAACTGAACTTTCTTCGGCAGTGGTAACGGTATCCGGTGATGCACTGACCGATGTCACTTCTTCGGATGTAGGCAATATGCTTCAAGGTAAGGTGGCCGGTGTGCAAGTAACAAACAGTGGTGGACAGCCCGGTAGTGCAGCTGAAATCCGTATTCGTGGTACAGGGTCTATTACGGCCTCGAGCGACCCGGTTTATGTGGTTGACGGTGTAATGGGCGCTTCCTTCAATCCGCAGGATGTGGAGACTATTACGGTATTGAAAGATGCGGGTGCCACCGGTATCTATGGTGCAGCCGCTGCGGGAGGTGTAATTGTTGTAACTACCAAGCAGGGCAAGAAAAATGATAAACTGTCGGTAGATATTAAAGCTACGGCCGGCGCAAAGCAAGCTCTGTATAAAAACTACAAGATGATGAACTCGGAGGAGTTGTACAACTTCCATAAGAGTCTGTACTCTAAGACGGTATTCAATAGTCAATATCCCAAGAGCCTGCTGCAACAAGATTATAACTGGCAAGATGAGTTCTTCCGCACTGGTTCGGTTCAGGATTATTATGTATCGGTCAAGGGTGGTAGCGAGAAAGTAGGCTACTATGCAGGATTGAACTACTATGGAGAGACCGGTACTCTGAAATGTACGGGTATGCAGAAAGTAAGTGGACAATTCTCGCTCAATGCCGATCTGACGAAATGGCTCGACATGAGCGTTCGTACTTCGTTTTCGCGTTACGCAGTGGATTATGCTCCATCGTGGACGATGCTTGATGATGCATTCAACAAAATGCCGTGGGATAATCCATACGAATTGGATGCTGATGGTAACTCAACCGGAAGATATCTCTATGTGAATGGCGATACCCGCTCGGACAATGGTGGTAAATGGTGGTCGCAGAGCAAGTGGAATGCGCTACATACAACGCAATATAACTATTCGAAATCAAGCAACTTTGATTTTAATGGAACACTTGTTTTCAATGTACATTTTACGGATTGGCTGCATTTTACAACAACCAATACATATAGTACCGGCTACTACAAATCGACGGAGTATCGTGACCCGCGTGCTTTTGATTCGGAGTATTCGAATGGATATCTCTACAACAGCCTAGGACTAAGCAATAGTTTTGGTACGATTAATATCTTGAAAGCCAATGGTCAATGGGGCAAACATTCGCTGAGCGGTATGGTCGGTTTTGAGTATAGCACTTGGAAAACTGAATACACGAATGCCGCCGGCACGGGTATGCCGAATGGAGTGGATGCACTAAATTCAACTACGCCGTATTCGGTTGGTGGATATGAGATACCGGGAGCAAGTTGGGCTACTTTTGTACAAGCGCAATATGATTACGGTAAGCGATATTTTGTGACGGCTACCTTCCGTGCAGAAGCAAGCAGTATATTTGCACCTAAAAACCGAGTAGGATATTTCCCGTCGGTGGCTGCCTCATGGCTTATCTCGAATGAGGAGTTTATGAAAGGACAAGATGTGGTATCATTCCTGAAACTGCGTGCGTCGTACGGCGTTACCGGTAATAACAATATCCCGTCCTACAAGTATTTAGGTACATATTCGCTCAATAGTCTCTACCAAAATCAAGTGGCTGCTACCCCGAGTCGTTTGGCGAACCCGCAATTGCATTGGGAAACAGCGAATATGGCGGCTATTGGTATAGACCTGACATTCATTAAGCGTATAGATATGTCTATCGACCTCTATAACACGGATAATACGGGTCTGTTGCTTAATGTGCCGGTAGCTCCGTCGACAGGTTTCTTTGAAGTAACCAAGAATGCCGGTTCGGTGCGTAACCAAGGTATAGAATATCGTTTGGATGCAAATGTATTGCGTATCGGAAAATGGAATTGGGACATTGGTTTCAATATTGGTTTTAACCGAAATCGTGTGACTAAGACCCCTAATGGCGCATTCCTGCAAACTGCAAGCAGCGTAAGCCAGCAAGTGAAAGAAGGACAGGATATCTACTCGTGGTACATGAAAGAATGGGCTGGCGTTGATCCGGAGAATGGGGACCCGCTATGGTATGTAGTGGATGACAACGAACAGTATGTGTTAGACGGAAACGGCAACAAGACTACCACGAATGACTACAATGCTACGCACGCAAGGGTAGTCGGCAAAGCAACACCTTTATTCACGGGTGGATTGAA
The DNA here is from genome assembly GCA_963591775.1 of bacterium. GTDB lineage: Bacteria > Bacteroidota > Bacteroidia > Bacteroidales > Paludibacteraceae > Colicola. The sequence goes on along the minus strand of CAVATM010000010.1, from coordinate 48,429 downwards.
TACGCAACTGAGTTGGAATGGTATCTTCTTGAGTGTTAATACTAACTTTACATACGGAAACAAGATATACAATTACACGCGTATGTCAACCGATGCGGATGGTGCGTATGTAGGGTATAACCAAATGTCTATCAAGAACTCGAAGCAAGGCTGGTCGCGTTGGGAGAAAGCCGGTGACAATGCAACACACCCAAAGGCTGTGCTGAATGGTAATAAGAATTCGAATGCAATCTCGTCACGCTATCTGGAGGATGGTTCTTTCTTCCGTATCAAGAACTTGACGGTAGGTTACGATCTCCCGACCAAATGGATTGAAAAGGCAAAGATGACTCGCTGCCGTATCTATTTCTCTGCAGATAACTTATGTACAGCCACGAAGTTCTCGGGTATGGATCCTGAAATATCGCTATCAACTTCTACTTACGAGTTGGCAGGTATGTACACGAATACTTACCCTGTAGGGCGTACTTTCCAGGGAGGAGTAGAGATCTGTTTCTAATAATGTTGAACTATGATAAACACGATAAACATGAAAAGGATACTTTTAGGAACTACAGTTGTTCTCGGGCTGCTATTGTCCGGTTGTAGTCTTGATTTCTTCCCATCTGACGAGTTGAACTCCGAGGCGTTGCTTAGCGATGAATCGGGAGCAGAATATGTAATGGACGGCTGCTACTCGTTGCTCAAAGATGAGGTGGAATATATCGGCTACTCAAGTGGTAATGCCTATATTCGGCACTATACGCAGATGGCAGAGTTTCCAGCAGACAACACCTGTCTTGCCGGCAAGACGACAGACCCTCTCTATGAGGCAACGGCTTACCTTATGACGGATAACCTGAAAAATGTGGGTACGCTGTGGATGATTGCCTATAAGGTGATATATATGTCGAATACGGTTATCGAGACACTGGGTGGTCGCTCTGACTTGAAAGATACGCAACTTTTGGGCGAAGCGTACTATATGCGTGCCTTGATGCATCTTCATATGGTAACACTCTTTGCCAAACCCTATTCGCAAGGCACGGATAATGTAGGCGTGCCTCTGTTGACATCGACCTCTTCTACGATTACGCGCGAGTCAGTGGGCAAAGTTTACGAACAGATTGTTGCAGACTTGCAGCAGGCATCTAAGTATATGCAGCGTGGTAAAGAGCGTGGTAACCATGGCTACCCGAGCCACGATGCAGCACTGGGGCTTCTATCGCGTGTTTACCTGTACATGGGTAAAAATACGGAAGTTATCTCTACGGTAGAAGAAATGCTCAATGGTGCTACGATTGATACAAAATTGGAATCCGATTTTGCAAACTATTTTGCCAATGCCAAGACTTCTGATGAGACGCTGTTTTGTGTAGCGTGCGAACTAACCGATGACCGTGGTCAGGGTGGTATCGGCTCTATGTACAATGGTGAGGGCGGTGGTTGGGGTGAAATATATCCTTCTGACCCGTTGCTCAACTTGTACGAGCGTTATCCTTCGGATCTGCGTTACACGGCATTTATCAAACCGCAGGTAACAGATGAAACAAAGAAGTTTGTCTATTTTGCAGACCCTGAGACTCCAGATGATGCTTCGGGACGCCAAAATCTGTCCTTTACGGCTACGCTCAATGCTGCCGGTAATTATACCTTCACCGGTGCGGATGGAGTAACCTATACAGTTGAAGCACGCACCATTCAGGGCGAATACACCGAGTATTTTGTTACTTACAAAGGCACGGAGTGCGCAGTGCGTATCTTGCCGATGATGAAGGCACGCTATTTCTATCCCAACTATTTTGTTACCAAGTTTGGCTATCAGGACGGCAGCCCTACATTATCATCCCCCGTTTTCAGTCGTTGGGGTGAGGTATTGCTCAATCGTGCTGAGGCATACGCCAAGTTGGGCGAAACGGACAAGGCATTGGCGGATGTCAATGTGTTGCGTCGCCGTGCGGGTATTCCGGATGTAGGACTTTTCTCAGCCTCCAATATGCATGGCTATACCGATGGGCTGTATCAATATGCAGATGGTTCGGCAGTGCCTGCGGCATTGGCTGTTGTGATGGATGAGCGTCGTCTGGAGTTAGCTTTTGAGGGATATCGTATGATCGATGTATATCGCAATAATATGAAAATGGATCGTCGCTATCCCGGTGCTCAACCGTGGGCAGTGGTAGAGCCGACCTACAATCACATTCAGTATCCGATTCCGAATGCAGAGTGGACCGTCAGCGGTATCCAACAAAATCCGGGCTATTAATTGATCAATCAACATCTATAAATACCAACAATTTAAAAACACAAACATTATGAAAAAGTTTCAATTGGCACTTATGTGCTTCGCAACCATTGCTTTCGTAGCATGCAAAGAGAAAAATAATCCCGACACGCCTGTTGATGGTGACGATGATGACTCAGAGGCATTTGTATCGAAAGTGAGCGTTTCTGACGGCTCTGCAGCAGAGTGGGCAACGCTGCCTGCCGACTATGTATTCACCACTACAAGTGCTGCCAATCCGGTAGAGAATCGTAGTGCACTCAAGAGTGTAAAGGTTTATAACGACCAAATGTATCTCAACTTGCTCGTTGAATTTGACGAGTCGAAGATTACCGACAAGTCATGGGTTCCATTCCACATCTATATTGATGCAGATAACAGTGACCAGACGGGTGGTTATTCTACCGAATTTAAGATTGGTAGTGTTGACATCTGCTTAGAGACGGCTATTCTTTCTACAGGAGATGATGGTACCATTAATTGCGCCTACAATCCTGCTGTGTTCAAATGGTGGGGAGAAGTTGGAGGAGACGGGTGGAGTTGGAGCGATCCTTTGATAGATCATGATGCTTCTGACAAATGGGGAGCATTGGTTGGCGAAGGTGATCTTCCCATTGGTTCTTCGCAACTGATTGGCAACAATGTGGTTGAGATTCAACTTCTGCGTGAGTTGATCCCTGTAACGATTAACAATGAGTTTAAGATTGGTTTTGATATTCAGCAGAATTGGAGTTCTGTAGGTGTTCTCCCGAATGCAGATGCAGACGAGACGGGCGCAGAGGTTAAGGCTGAGTTGCTATCTATCACGACTGACTTGAGCGAATAATTATGTGCACTATGCCTACTGCTTACGATAGCGTAGGTATTGTAAATTACTTAAGTAATGTTGGTTGAGAGTATGGGTGTAGGACACCCGCGTGTCCTACGCCCATACTTGTTTTTTCATTTCAGCCCAATAGGGCTCATTGTTTTTCCTATGAAACAGTTCCTTCCTTTAACCTTGTTGCTGATAGCCCCATTCTTGACGGCTTGCAATACAAATTCGCCCTCTACCCCTGAAGAGAAAGATCCAGAGGGCACTATCTATTACACTGAATCGTCAGAGATTTTTCCGAATCCGGAGCGTGGATTCTACGCCCATGTGTCTTATACATCGGCAGACTTATCGCCCCATGCTTCTGTAGCTACCCTTAGTTCGGTTCGTAAAAATGAAAATATTACGCTCTTTCTACACATATATTACCTAACCGACTATATTGAAAGCGACATACCGCAGGCGTTTTTGGATCGCATGCAGACCAACTTCGATGCTCTCCGTGAAGCGGGGGTGAAGACCGTATTGCGATTTGCCTATAAGAACAATTATGAGGCAAAAGACAAACCATGGGACGCTACACCCGAGTGGGTATCAAAACATATAGCACAATTAGGACCGGTGCTTTGCAAAAATGCAGATGTAATTGCTTGTATTCAGGCTGGATTTATCGGATCCTGGGGAGAATGGTATTATACATCTGGTTTCCCATTCAATCCGTCCACAGCTGAGCAGTATAAGCCCCGTTGGACAATGCTCAATCAAATGTTGGAACAATTCCCTGCAGACAGACAAATCTGTTTGCGTACACCGGAATACAAGATGACATACTTAGAGCAGAATGGTTACACGGCAGAGCCACTGACAGATAGCGAGGCTTATCAGAATACACCGAAGGCGCGTTTGGCAGGGCATAATGATTGTTTTGTATCGTGTAACAACGATGTGGGTACATATCGTAACAACAACGAGCGTACCTATTGGGAAGCGGATACCAAATATACCTTTATGGGCGGCGAGACTTGCAATAAATGTGTACAGTCGGAAGGTAGTAATGCGATAGAACAGATGGAGAAATACCACTGGTCGTATATCAATCGTGACTATCACAAAGACATTCTTTCGTGGTGGGTGCAGACCAAGCACATGGATGAAATAAAGCGTCGGTTGGGCTATCGTTTGGTATTGGATAAAGCTTATCCTACGCAAGAACCCAAGACCGGCGAGCATTATGCGGTGGTATTAACATTGCGTAATGTGGGTTTTGCCGCTCCGGTGAATAAGCGTAATGTGGAATTAGTGCTGGTATCTGAGTCGAATACATCGGAGAAATATGTGTTCCAACAGAATAATATAGACCCGCGTTTCTGGTTTGCAGGTGATACGATTACGACCACACTACATGCGCAACTCCCTGCCAACATGTCTGGAACCTATAAGGTCTATCTCAATCTGCCAGACCCATACCAGACACTGCATGACAAGCCGGAGTGCTCTATTCGCCTGGCAAACAAAGATATGTGGGACGAGCAGACCGGATATAACTATCTTACGACACTTGAATTGTAGAAGTAGGGGACTTCCTGTCTGCTACTACCCTTTACCTAACGGGAAATTTTGAAGTAGTTTCGGAGTTGCTTCGGGAGTGCTTCGGGAAAATAACTTGGCAACGATGGAAACAATAAAACAAGTATATGAACAAGTAGATAAGGAATTAAATTGCTTGGGCAAATTTAATTTCTCTGCTCTGCTGCGGAAAAGTGTAGTTTGGGGCGGACTATGTGTTTCGCTCTCGCTTGGGGCAACTACTCCTCATTGGTGGGGAGCTGCCGTAGGGTTGGGCGCAAATCAACCATACAAAGAGCAAGCATTATTTGATTTGCATACACAAGATGAGAATAATCAGTTGGTGCCGCTTTTCTTGTCGTCTGATGGTACCTATCGTTGGTCGGATAGTGCCTTTGTCTTTTCTGCTACCGATGGAGAAATAAAAACATCCTATCCGCTAACGGAAACCAAGGCGGGGACGACTCTGCGTGATGCCTATATGGCGGCACAGGCTGCGCATTTCCCTGCTTCCGGATTGTTGCCCGATACATTGTTCTTTACTCGTCCGCAATATAACACATGGATAGAGTTGATGTACAATCAGAATCAGGAGGACATATTGCGCTATGCACACGCCATTATCGACAATGGATTTCCTGCCGGCGTACTGATGATTGATGACAATTGGCAACGGCACTATGGCAATTTCGAGTTCAAGACAGAGCGTTTCCCCTCCCCCAAAGCGATGGTGGATGAATTGCATGCAATGGGCTTCCGGGTTATGCTCTGGGTATGTCCCTTTGTTTCGCCTGATTCTCCGGAGTACAGAGAGTTGGTAGCGAAAGACTATTTGCTAAAAGATTGCAATGGCGGAACAGCCATACTGAATTGGTGGAATGGCTATTCGGCGTGCTATGATCTTACAAATCCTGCTGTGGCGCAATATTTGGTAGAGCAACTTCGCACTGTGCAGCGTGAGTATGGTATCGACGGATTCAAGTTCGATGCAGGCGATAATAATTGCTATGCTTCTGCGTGTGTTCGGGCTTTCGATCTGCAGGCAACGACTGTTGATCACACAACATCGTGGGCTTTGATAGGACTACAATTCCCATTCAACGAATATCGGGCGTGTTGGGGTATGGGAGGACAACCTCTTGTACAACGCTTAGGCGACAAAGACTATAGTTGGGACGCAGTGCAATCGCTCATCCCTTCGATGTGTGTGGCGGGGTTGTTAGGATATGCTTATACCTGTCCCGATATGATTGGAGGCGGACAATGGACTTCGTTTTTGGGTATTGATTCCGATGCATTTGACCAAACACTTATTGTGCGTTCGGCACAAATACATGCTTTGATGCCTATGATGCAGTTTTCGGTTGCCCCATGGCGTGTGTTGTCGGCGGAGAATTTGCAAATTGTGCGAGAGGCAGCACTCTTGCATACTCGTTTTGCTCCATATATTATGAAGTATGCGCATCAGGCTGCCAAAACGGGGGAACCGATAGTTCGCTGTATGGAGTATCAGTTCCCGCATCAAGGATTGGCGGAGTGCAAAGATCAATTTATGCTGGGTGACCGATACTTGGTGGCTCCTATGGTGACAGAGGGCACTTCGCGTCAAGTAATGCTCCCGAAGGGCGTATGGCGTGATGAACAGGGCAAACGGTATCGTGGTGGCAAAACTTACACGATTCAGGTTCCTCTCTCTAGGTTGCCTTATTTCGAGAAAATCAAATAGCATGGTTTTTGGGGGCGAGTAGGTATATTATTTTCGTTGTTTATTCAACTTAATGTTTTTTGTCTTATGAAGAACAAAATTTGGTTGGTGTTTATCCTTATCACGGTCTGTACTTGGGGCGTGTGGGGAGCGTTCTCGGGCTATCAGATTCAGCATGGCATTCCCGATACGGTAGTCTATATAGCATGGGCGCTGTCCATGATACCATGTGCTTTAGTAGCGTTGGCACTCAACAAAGGAAAACTAAAACATGACGGGCGGTCCATTCTGCTCGGGTGTGCCGTCGGACTGCTTGGGGCTGGTGGACAGTTGGTACTCTTTAAGGCGCTGACACTTGGCCCATCGTATATCATTTATCCGTTTATTTCGATGTCGCCTGTTATTGTGATAACATTGGCAGCCGTCTTTCTACACGAGAAAGCCTCGCATTGGCAACTGGCCGGTATTGTGGTGGCATTGGCGGCTATTCTACTGCTATCGTTACAAAGTAATACAGAAGATAGTCCCGTGCAAGGTTGGCTCTGGATCGTATTGGCAGTATTGGTGCTAGTGGCTTGGGGTGTGCAAGGTTTCTTTATGAAGTTTGCAAACAACTCCATGGATGCAGAATCTATTTTTGTATGGATGGCGATCTCGGCAGTCGTATTGGTGCCGGTGGCATATTGGATGTCCGGTGATGCTTCGGCATTTTTTTCGGAAAGCAATGCGGCAGTACCTTTCTGGTCATCGTTCGGCATACAGATACTCAACTCGATAGGTGCACTTACATTGGTCTATGCTTATCGATATGGCAAAGCGGTGGTGGTATCACCGATGGAGGGACTCTCACCAATGGTGACGGTACTGCTGTCACTCATTATTCTTCATGTTATACCATCGCCAATACAGATAGCAGGATTGTGCTGTGCGGCTTTTGCAATGTACGCTCTATCGAAATAGAACGAAATTTTGATCCTAAATTGGTAGCGGTAGCCTAACACCTTTTGTTTGGCTGCCGCTATTTGCTTTTATTGTGTTGTAATTCAATGATTTTGTGCTTTATAAAATTATGCAAAATAATGTATGAGCAAAAGATAATCGAGAAATATGGGGAATAAAAAAACGAGAAGAGAAAAGAAGGGTGTAAAAAGGGGTATGTAAGAGCCTTATAAGAGCGTAATATGGTAGGGTAATGGTAGGGTGATACGTCCGAGATAGACAGCTAATCGACAAAATAGGCAAAATAAGGGGCGGTTAGGGACTCTCATAATCAGCAAGACGGAGTGAAAAATATGAGGGGGAGAGAGAAAAATCGTACCTTTGCGGACGGAAATAGGTTAACTAAATTTTGCGATATTCGGGACTTTTGTATGATGAAATAGGGATGGTTGAATAGGTTTGTGAGCAAGGTGACATTAGCAATGCGAATCGGTAAAAGCGAATAAAACAGGATGTATGTTGCCACCTATTTCTCGGGTATGATAGTCCGATTCGGTCCGCAAATGGACTTATAGACTGATGAGAGCGAGAAAAAGATTGGGAAATGATGATAAGCAAATGCCCGAAAAGAGGTGCGAAATGGCTGCAAAGGTGCAAAAAATGCGAAAAATGCAAAGTACATATTGCAAAACTTGGATATTTGTAGTAATTTTGCAGCCAAAATGAGGACTATATAGTCGGCTTTTAGATAAATGGCTGATTATTAGGCCGTTTTGCTGTATTGGAACCAGACTGACGATTGGGGGATGGAATAGAATGGGAGATACGGCAGACGGAGAGGTAACCCCGTGGAGAGTAAGTTTGAGGGGAAGAAGGGAAGGCCACAGGTGGTGGTAAAGGTGAGGAACTAAGCGGTGGAGACGATTCAAACATAGATAAGCACGAAAGACACGATATATGGTGGAATTAGAAGCATTTTTTCGAATACACGATTATTTGGTAGCACATTCCGAGATGCCCATTCGTCGTTTGTTGATGGATGAGATTGATTGGAATGAGCGTCTGATTGCTATCAAAGGCGGTCGTGGAGTGGGGAAAACCGACTTCCTATTGGCGCGTGCCAAAGAGATAGAACGAGCCGACCAAGAAATGACCGGTGTTGTCGATGGATACAAGAAAGGTGTCAATCGTCCGTGTCTGTATGTGAATTTGAACAACTTCTATTTCACGGAACATTCGTTGGTGGAATTTGCGGGAATGTTTGTGAAGGCGGGCGGTCATACGCTGCTTGTTGACCAGATGTTCAAGTATCCTACCTGGTCGAAAGAGTTGAAGAAGTGTTACGATAAGTACAAAGACCTGCATATTGTATTCTGCGCCTCGCCTGTGATGCGTCTAATAGAAGATAATAAGGACATTTCTTCTATTGTCAAGATGTATAACTTGCGAGGTTTCTCTTTCCGTGAGTATCTAAATCTACAGACAGGGCTTCGGCTGCGTACTTATACGCTGGAAGAGATTCTGCATTCGCACGCCTCGATAGCACGAGAGATTTGCGAGCATGTGCATCCGTTGGACTACTTCAAAGACTACCTCAAGCATGGGTACTATCCGTCGTATCTGGAGCGTAAGAACTTTGAGGACGACCTGCTCAAGACCATGAACATGATGCTTGAGATAGATGTGCTGATGATAAAGCAGATAGATGTAGCCTGCTTACCCAAACTGCGACGCCTGCTCTATATTATGCTGCAAACCACGCCTTGTGCACTGAATATCAGTAGTATATCGGACGAAATTGGATTGTCGCGTGCTACTACAATGAACTATATTAAGTATCTTAAGGATGCACGCTTGCTGAACCTGCTCTATACCGAGGATAAGACTTTCCCCATGAAGCCTGCTAAGGTGTATATGCAGAATACGAACCTGTTGTATATGGCACACACGCGTGACCTGCAATCGCAAGATATATTTGAGACATTCTTCTATTGTGCTTTGCATGGCGGACACAAAGTCAATGCGACAGAACGGAATGCTATGTTTGTGGTGGACGGGAAATACTACTTCGATGTGAAGAGCGAAACGCCTACGCGTGAGAGCATACGCCCGTGTGCCATTGGTACGATTGAGGCCGGACGAGGAAACTTTATCCCGCTGTGGCTGCTTGGATTCTTGTACTAATCCGTTTGCCCTCGTAGTAAGGGAACTGTAGAGTGTGGGGCCTATAAACAGGGTATGGGATAGAAATTTTAGAGAAAAGAGAGTGGGGCTTGATACGAATACACTTTTGAAATACAAATACATACATCATTCAATAAACTAAAAAACAAAATGAAAGAAAAAAAGTTTATGACTTGTGATGGTAACGCTGCTGCTGCGCATATCGCGTATATGTTCACAGAGGTGGCCGCTATCTATCCTATCACGCCGTCATCGCCAATGGCAGAGAATGTCGACGAATGGGCTGCTGCCGGACGCAAGAATATGTTCGGTGAGACCGTTATGGTACAAGAGATGCAATCGGAAGGCGGTGCTGCCGGTGCAGTACACGGCTCGCTGGCTGCAGGTGCACTGACGACGACCTTCACTGCGTCACAAGGTCTGCTGTTGATGATTCCGAACATGTACAAGATTGCCGGTGAGTTGATTCCGACCGTATTCCATGTATCGGCTCGTACACTGGCCAGCCATGTGCTCTGTATCTTCGGTGACCACCAGGATGTGATGGCTTGCCGTCAGACAGGTTTTGCTATGTTGGCAGAGGGTAGCGTACAAGAGGTAATGGACCTCGCCGGTGTGGCTCACCTCTCGACCATCAAGAGCCGTGTTCCTTTCTTGAACTTCTTCGACGGTTTCCGTACCAGTCACGAGTATCAGAAGATTGAGGTGGTTGATATGGAAGACCTCCGTCCGCTTGTTGATATGCAGGCTCTGCAGGAGTTCCGTGAGCGTGCTTTGTCGCCTATGCGTCCTGTTATGCGTGGTATGGCAGAGAACCCGGATGTATTCTTCACACACCGTGAGAGTTGCAATACCTACTACAACGAGGTAGCCGACATCGTGAGCGACTATATGGACAAAATTTCGGAGATTACCGGTCGTAAATACCGTCCGTTCAACTACTATGGTGCTGCCGATGCAGAGAACATCATAATCTGTATGGGTTCGGCTTGCGAGACTATTCGTGAGGTGATTGACTACGAGGCTGCAAAAGGCAACAAGAAACTCGGTATGATCAATGTACACCTCTATCGTCCATTCAGCCTGAAGTACTTGAAGGAGGCTATCCCTGCCACCACCAAGCGTATCTGCGTACTCGATCGTACCAAAGAGCCGGGTGCAAATGGCGAACCGCTGTACTTGGATGTAAAGGATGCACTCGACGAACTCGGATTGAACAATATCTTGGTTGTTGGTGGTCGCTATGGCTTGGGCTCGAACGATACCACTCCTGCACAGATGTTGGCTGTTTATGAGAACCTCGCATTGCCGACTCCGAAGAATCACTTCACATTGGGTATCAACGACGATGTTACCTTCACTTCGCTCCCCGTTGGCGAGGAAATCGCTATGGGTGGCAAGGGCATGTTCCAAGCCAAGTTCTATGGTTTGGGCGCTGACGGTACCGTTGGTGCAAACAAGAACTCGGTGAAGATTATCGGTGACACCACCGACAAATACTGCCAAGCATACTTCTCGTACGACTCCAAGAAGTCGGGTGGCTTTACTTGCTCGCACTTGCGTTTCGGTGACGAACCGATTCACTCGACCTACCTCGTTACCACACCTAACTTTGTGGCTTGCCATGTTCAGGCTTACCTGCACATGTACGATGTTACCCGTGGTCTGCAGAAGAACGGTACATTCCTGCTCAATACTATTTGGGAGGGTGACGAGTTGAAGAAGAACTTGCCTAACAAGGTAAAGAAATACTTCGCCGACAATAATATCAAGGTTTACTATATCAATGCCACCAAAATTGCTCAAGAGATTGGTCTGGGCAACCGTACAAATACCATTCTTCAATCGGCATTCTTCCGTATTACGGGCGTTATCCCTGTAGAGAAGGCAGTTGAGGAAATGAAGCACTTCATCGTGAAGTCTTACGGAAAGAAGGGTGAGGATGTAGTCAACAAGAACTACGCTGCGGTTGATCGTGGCGGTGAGTATCACTTGCTCGACATCGATCCCGCATGGTCTGCTCTCGGTGCTGACGAGAAACCGAACTATGGCAATGAGCCTGAGTTCGTAACGAACATCGTTCGTCCTATCAACGGACAAGACGGTGACTTGCTGCCTGTATCGGCATTCAAGGGTATCGAAGATGGTACTTGGCCCTCTGGTACGGCTAAATACGAGAAGCGTGGTGTATCGGCATTCGTGCCTGTATGGACTGCAGAGAACTGTATCGAGTGTAATAAGTGTGCGTATGTCTGCCCTCACGCTTGCTTGCGTCCGTTCGTTATGGATGAGGAGGAAGTTAAGGGTATCAACGGAGAGACCCGCGAGATGAAGGCTCCTGCTGCGTTGAAGGGTATGCACTTCCGTATGCAAGTGGGCGTTATGGACTGCCTCGGCTGTGGCAACTGTGTGGATGTATGTCCGGGTAACCCCAAGACAGGAAAGGCACTGGCTATGGTTCCGCTGGAGGGACAAGAGGCAGAGGCTGCAAACTGGGAATACTGCGTCAATAATGTCAAGAGCAAACAAGATCTCATTGATATTCAGTCGAATGTAAAGAACTCTCAGTTCGCTACGCCGCTGTTTGAGTTCTCGGGCGCTTGCTCGGGTTGCGGTGAGACCCCGTACCTGAAACTCATCAGCCAACTGTTTGGTGACCGTGAGATTGCGGCTAACGCAACAGGTTGTACTTCGATCTACTCAGGTTCTGTTCCTTCTACTCCTTATACTACCAACGAAAAAGGACATGGTCCTGCATGGTCTAACTCGTTGTTCGAGGACTTCTGCGAGTACGGTCTCGGTATGGAGATTGCACACCGCAAGATGCGTGAGCGTCTGGAAAACCTGATGACTAAGGGAATTGAGTGCGCTTGCTGCACGGAGGAACTGAAGGCAATGTTCAAAGAGTGGCTTGAGAACAAGAACAGTGCTGAGGTAACGAAGAAACTCTACGAGCCGATGGTTGCTGCCATGGAGGCCTGTGGTTGCGATACCTGCAAGGAGATTTTGAAATACAAAGACCATATTGTAAAACGCAGCCAGTGGATTATCGGAGGTGACGGTGCTTCGTATGATATCGGATACGGAGGATTGGATCACGTGATCGCTTCGGGCGAGGATGTCAATATCTTGGTTCTGGATACGGAGGTTTATTCGAACACCGGTGGACAGGCTTCCAAATCGACACCTCTCGGTGCTATTGCTAAATTCGCTGCTATGGGTAAGCGTGTACGCAAGAAGGACCTCGGTATGATTGCAACCACCTACGGTTATGTTTATGTTGCACAGATTGCTATGGGTGCAGACCAAGCACAGACACTGAAGGCAATCCGCGAAGCAGAGGCATATCCAGGACCTTCGCTCGTTATCGCTTATGCTCCGTGTATCAACCACGGCTTGAAGTCGGGTATGGGCAAGAGCCAAGCTGAGGAAGCTAAGGCCGTTGAATGCGGTTACTGGCACTTGTGGCGTTACAATCCTGCTTTGGAGGCAGAGGGCAAGAATCCGTTCTCGCTCGACTCCAAAGAGCCGCAGTGGGATAAGTTCGAAGATTATCTGAAGGGTGAGGTTCGTTTCGCCAGCGTAATGAAGCAATATCCGACAGAGGCTGCCGACTTGTTCAAGGCTGCTCGCGAGAATGCACAGTGGCGTTACCGCTCGTATCAGCGTATGCTCCAGACTTCGTGGGAGTCGTACAATGAGGAGAAGTAATGTTACTTTTGCGCCAAACGGTTGTCTGTAATACGGCTTCGTTTGGTAGAATGATATTGAATCGGCTGTCTGCCAATAGGTTGGACAGCCGATTCTTTTTTTGTATATATGTGGAGTAGAGGGTGTAATAAAGAATAGAAATTTTCCGTATGGCCAAAAGGATGGATAGATTAGGGATGGTATGGGTCGAGTATGGGCAAAAATGAGGCCTACACTTTGCTATCTCAGCAAAAAAGTGTAACTTTGCTGCCAAATTGTGTAACTATGCAACTTGCGAGATATATATATTCCTTGTTTTTGCTTGGCGGACTGCTATTGCTGTGTGGTTCGCTTGGGGCGAAATCGGTCACTCCCAAACCTTATACGGTGGTGATAGATGCCGGGCATGGCGGTAAAGACCCTGGTGCTGTAGGGAAAATATCGCAGGAGAAAAACTTGAATTTGGATGTGTCGCTATTAGTGGGGAAAATGTTGAGCGAGCAATTTCCGGATATTAAGGTGGTTTATACCCGACAAACGGATATTTTTCTCCCCCTTCAACAGCGTGCAGATATAGTGAATGCGAATAATGCGGATTTGTTTATTTGTATTCATACCAATTCTTCGGAATCGAAGTCTGCGCAAGGAGTTGAGACATTTGTACTGGGTACAGAGAAAATGGATAAAAACCTGGATGTAGCAATGCGCGAAAACTCGGTTATCAAACTGGAGGCCGATTATCAGACTGCATATCAAGGTTTTGACCCAAATTCGATAGACTCCTACATTATGTTTGAACTGATGCAGAATGCTTATATGGATCAATCGCTTCAGTTTGCCACTCTTGTGCAACGTCAGTGCGTGGAAAAACTGAATCGAGCAGAACGAGGGGTTCGGCAAGCTGCATTTTGGGTACTGCTGAAGTCGGCGTGTCCGAGTATTCTGTTTGAAATGGGGTTTATCTCGAATCCGGAGGAAGAGAAATATCTAAATTCAACGAAAGGGCAGCAGGAAATAGCCCAATCGATCTGTAATGCGTTTGCGCAGTTCGTCCACCGAAAAGCAACACCACAAGTGGATGCTAGTTCACCGTCTGCGCAGGTGGTAGCGGAGAAAGATTCGCTACAAGCAGAAACGATAGGACAAGTTGTGGAAACGAAGAAAGATAGTGTTAGTACGCCTCTAACAGAAAACAAATCAGCAGAAGCGGCTAGATTGGATAGTATTTCTACAAAAGAAGTAGTTTTGTTGCCAGTGTATGCAATTCAGATATTGGCTTCCAAAGTACCCGTCGCTGAGAACGATTCTCGTTTGCATGGATTAAAATGCAAATGTCTGCAGTTGGACGGATGGTACAAATATTATTATGGGGAGTCCACTAATCGAGATGAAGTGGTAAAAGAAAAGGAAAAAATCCAGAACCTGTTTCCCGATTGCTGGATCATTAAAATGGAGCCGAAGGCGAAATAATGATAGAGCAAAAATTGCAAATCAATGAATAGGTGCACTTTTATGTAGAACTTGGGTTCGCATAAAGGATAGGCCAATCTAAATAAAAACAATGCAAATAAAAACATATTATGGTAAAATATGCGCGTGAGATAAAAGTCGGTATCTTAGCCGTCTTGTGTATTTTCTTGTTGTTTTTCGGATTTAATTTTCTGAAAGGTGTGAATATATTCTCCTCCATGTATTCCTTTCATGGGGTGTATAACGATTTGCACAAATTGGAAGAGCAGGCTCCTGTTTATATTCATGGTTACAAGGTAGGACAGGTGGATAAGATTCATTACGATTTTAGCAAGGATAGTGCGTTTGTGGTAGATATTTCGATAAATCGAGATATAGATCTACCTCAAGGAACTAAGATGGCTCTCGTTGCCGATGGACTCTTGGGAAGTATGGCAATAGAACTGCAATTGCCTGTTGAACATACTGCTGACTTGTGCGAATCGGGGGCTGTACTACCGACTGTTTATATCCCAGGATTGGTAGAAAACCTGCAAACCGATTTGTTGGCTTCGTTGGGAAATACGGTGGATGGTATTGATAGCCTGGTTGCTCAACTCAATAGTCAGTTAGATAATGACCACCTAAAAAATTCGTTGGAGAATATAGATGCTATTTCATCCGATTTGACAACCGTTTCTCGTGATGTCAAAGGGTTGATGGCGAATAAGGTTCCTGCAATTGTGGATAATGCGGATAGTGCGATGGCCTCGATACGCTCAATCGCGGCCAATGTGGAGAAAGCGGATATTGCGGCTACCGTTCAACGCTTGGATTCTACCATAGAAAATGTGAATCTTGCAGTAGCCGATATCCGTTCGGATAGTGGCACGATAGGAATGCTGCTGCACGATAAGTCTCTCTATCAAAATATCGATGCGACAGTAGTTTCGGCAGATTCTTTGTTGACAGATCTGAAAGCAAACCCTAAAAGGTATGTACATTTCTCGTTATTCGGAAGCAAAGAGAAAAAAGCAAAACGAGCAAAGTAATAGTAAGAATAGTGCGCATCGGTTCAAAATACGAATACAAAAAAAGGCTGTCTATGTGGCAGCCTTTTTTTGTTGATGACTTTGTGTTGGTTATTCGTTATTGGCTTCTGCTTTTGCGCGAGCACGGCAGACATCACAATGTCCGCATACAGGAGCATCCGTTTCTCCGAAATACCCAAGTAGCAATTGCTCACGGCAAAAATGAGTCTGTTCGGCGTACTCGACCATCGATTGTAGGCGTGTGATGTATTGCTGTTGGCGTTCCTCATATACCTTAGGTGATAACCATATTGAATCAACTCGCTCTTGTGTTAGGGTGAAGGTGCAAGCCACGGTGCGTGGAATGTAGGTGAGAATATGATATTGAGCCAGTTCCGCCAATAGTTTATGTACAGGAATGTGACAATTGCAAGACTCGGAAATGGCCTCCATATTGATATACTGTAGGTCGGTGAAAATTCCGGGATAGTGGCGCATAAGATATTCTAGCAAACCAGTACGCTCGGCATCAAAATGGTAATCACGCAACTGAGAGTATGTAACATGCAGCATAACACGAGGGCGTGTCTCGTGGTCTTCCTCCAAACGAATGTATCCTGCTTGGTCGAGAATATGTAGTGCTGAATAAGTCTGCAAAATTGGAAGCCGCATAACGGAACATAGTTTGTCGATATGCAGCGAGAAAGACTTCTGATAACCGAAACCGAGCGCAATTTGAAAGAAATCGCAGGTGCAATTATATACTTTCTCGACAAATTCTTTTGGGGGATAATTGTCGGCTACTCGTTTCTGTGCTTTGGTCTTGTCTTTGGCATTGTATAGTAGGACTGCATAAGCAGTTTCCCCATCACGCCCGCCTCGTCCCGCTTCTTGGTAGTAGGCTTCGAGGCTATCCGGCAAATCGTGGTGGATGACTACACGCACATCCGGTTTGTCTATGCCCATCCCGAAGGCGTTGGTACACACCATAATACGAGTTCCGGTTTGCCCGTTGTATTGTTTCCACGCATTTTGTTTTTCATTGCGCTCAGCCGTCGTGAGTCCTGCATGATAGAAATCGGCCGAAAGTCCGGCTTGGCAGAGTAGGTTAGCTATTTCTACTGTGCGAGCTCGATTGCGTACATAGACGATAGCTGAGCCTGCCACGCGGCTGAGAATATGGATGATTTGCTGCTCTTTCTCGGTCGTATAGCGGACAATATATTGTAGATTTTCGCGATGGAAACTTTTTTGTAATAGATTTTTCTGATGAAAATGAAGTTGTTCTTGAATATCATTGGCAACTTCAGGAGTGGCTGTTGCGGTGAGTGCCAGAATGGGAACTTCGGGCAGTATATCTCGAACCTCCGCAATACGCAAGTAAGAAGGACGGAAATCATAGCCCCACTGACTGACGCAATGTGCCTCATCAACAGCGATGAGCACTATCGGTAGTTGCAGTAGTCTTTTGCGAAAGTCGGTGCTTTCTAATCGTTCCGGCGAGACATATAGAAAATGATAAGGGCCAAATTGGCAATTATCGAGTGCCACCTTCTGTTGGTCGTATGTCATACCTGTATAGATGGCAGCGGCTCGGATATTGTGTTGGTTCAAGTTCTCTACTTGGTCTTTCATCAGCGCAATGAGCGGTGTGATTACCAAACAAAGACCTTGTCTAGGCTCGATCTCTTGTTCTGTTGTTGTACAATGCTCTGTGCAGCGTACCATGGTAGGCACCTGAAAACATAGACTTTTCCCCCCACCAGTCGGCATGAGCGCGAGTGTATCTTTACCCGACAAGATAGACTGGATGATATCGGCTTGTAGTGGTCGGAAATCATCGTAGTGCCAATAGTATTGTAGTATCTCGTGAGCAGTCATAGGGGGTATAATGAGGAACTTTTTGTGATGCAAAGATACGCCTTTTTTGTGGTTTGCGCAATAGTACGGTTGCGTTGATCAAGTACAATCCTAGAATACTATGGTATGGTTCATGTTGTTGTATAAAAAAGGAGTGCCCAATAGGACACCCCTTCTTTTTTCGTATGGACAAGGATACTACTCCTGCATGAGCAGTTCCATAATGGTGCAGGCCGATTTGGCAACCGGCGAACCCGGGCCAAAGATAGCGGCTACACCTGCCTTGTACAAGAAGTCGTAGTCTTGTGCCGGAATGACACCGCCCGCAATGACCATGATGTCAGGACGACCAAGTTTAGCCAATTCGGCAATCACTTGCGGGATGAGCGTCTTATGCCCTGCTGCCAACGAACTGACACCCAATACATGGACATCGTTCTCAACGGCTTGCTTGGCTGCTTCTTCCGGTGTCTGGAACAAGGGGCCCATATCCACATCGAATCCGCAGTCGGCATAGCCGGTTGCTACCACTTTGGCACCACGGTCGTGCCCGTCTTGCCCCATCTTGGCAATCATAATACGAGGTTGACGGCCTTCTTTCTTTGCGAAGGCTGCAGTGAGTTCTTGTGCACGGACAAAATCACTGTCGTTTTTAGTTCCTGATGCGTACACGCCTGAAATAGTTCTAATGGTTGCTTTATATCGTCCTACTACCTTCTCGCATGCGTCGGAGATTTCTCCCAGACTGGCGCGAAGTCCTGCGGCTTTCACCGCCAAATCGAGCAAGTTGTGCGAGCATTTCTTGCCGTCTGCCCACTCCTGTACGGTAGCGGTAATCTCGGCAAGCGACTCTTGCACGGCTTTCTCATCACGATTGGCACGCAGTTCTTTTAGACGAGCCACCTGCTCTTCACGAACGGCGGTGTTGTCAATCTCCAGAATATCAATGGGGTCCTCGTGGTCGAGGCGATACTCATTGACACCGATAATCTTTTGCGTGCCCGAGTCGATACGCGCCTGTGTACGGGCAGCGGCTTCCTCGATACGCATCTTAGGAATACCGGTCTCGATAGCAGCTGCCATACCACCCAGTTTCTCAATCTCTTGGATGTGCTCCCACGCCTTGTTCATCAACTCTTGCGTGAGGCTCTCCACATAGTACGAGCCGCCCCAGGGGTCAATCTCCTTGCAGACTTTGGTCTCCTCTTGGATGTAAATCTGTGTGTTACGCGCAATACGGGCAGAGAAATCGGTCGGCAATGCGATAGCCTCGTCGAGGGCGTTGGTGTGCAACGACTGTGTGTGACCGAGTGCGGCACCCATGGCTTCGATACAGGTACGCCCTACATTGTTGAACGGGTCTTGCTCGGTAAGTGACCAACCGGAAGTCTGGCAGTGAGTACGCAGTGCCATCGATTTCGGGTTCTTTGCACCGAACGATTTCACAATTTTAGCCCACAGCATACGACCTGCACGCATCTTGGCAATCTCCATAAAGTGGTTCATACCGATTGCCCAGAAGAAAGACAGACGCGGTGCAAAAGTATCGACATCCATACCAGCATTGATACCGGCACGCAAGTATTCCATACCGTCGGCGAGCGTGTAAGCCAACTCAATGTCCGCCGTGGCACCTGCCTCTTGCATGTGGTAGCCGGAGATGGAGATCGAGTTGAATTTCGGCATCTTCTGTGAGGTGTACTCGAATATGTCGGCAATAATCTTCATCGAGAACTTAGGCGGGTAGATATAGGTGTTACGCACCATAAATTCTTTCAGAATATCGTTCTGGATAGTACCTGCCATCTCTTCGAGTTTAGCCCCTTGCTCCAAACCTGCGTTGATGTAGAATGCAAGGATAGGCAGCACGGCACCATTCATAGTCATCGAGACGGACATCTTGTTCAATGGAATACCCGCAAACAGGACTTTCATGTCCTCGAGCGAGCAAATGCTTACACCTGCTTTTCCGACATCGCCTACCACACGCATGTTGTCGGCATTGTAGCCGCGGTGGGTTGGCAGGTCGAAGGCAACGGACAAACCTTTCTGACCGCTGGCGAGGTTACGACGATAGAATGCATTCGACTCCTCTGCAGTGGAGAAACCGGCGTACTGACGAATCGTCCAAGGGCGCAGCGGATACATGGCGCTATACGGGCCACGCAAGAAAGGAGGAATACCCGACACATAGTCGAGGTGTTCCATACCCTCGAGGTCTTCTTTGGTGTATATCGGCTTGACATCGATCAGTTCCGGTGTCTGCCAGTTGGCTTCATTGGCTCCTTCTACATGGGAAGCAGCCACTTTGTTGATATCAATATCTTTGAAATTTGGTTTCATACGGCTACTTATTTAGAAGTTGTTTGTTGAGGTTTTTCAGCGTGTCGAGTACATTGCAACGCACATGGATGAAATTCTCAATACCGAGTTTCTGCAGGTCTTCCATGCAGGCGGGAGCACCGGCAACGATGAATATCTCCTTTGCGCCTTGCAGTTTCTTCCATGCCTCGGGTGCCAGCGTTGCATATTCGTCATCGCTCGAGCAGAGCACGATGATGTCTGCCTTGGCTTTGCGAGCGGCTTTGATACCTTCTGCCACCGTCTGGAATCCGTTGTTGTCGATTACCTTGTATCCTGCGCAAGCGAGGAAGTTGCACGAGAATTGTGCACGGGCAATACGCATGGCCAGGTTGCCAATGGTCAGCATGAACGCAACCGGTTGTTTCTTAGCCGCTTCAGTCTCCAGACGCAGTGCCTCAAACTCCTCTGCCGCACGAGCCACAGGCAGGGCGGGAATGTCGTTGTGGTGTGTAGCGCAGCAGCCACATCCGCAGTCGGTATTCTTGATCTTTTTAGCTGCTTTCTCCGTGAAGTTAGGATACTGGTTCGAGCCGAGCAGCACTTCTTTGCGTTTGGCTACATCTGCCAGACGCTTCGTGAGGTTCTCCTGAATAGCGGCTTGTACCTTGCCGGCAGCCACCATCTCGTACATACCGCCTTGCTCTTGGATGGCGAGGAATTGCTTCCATGCTTCCGTAGCAATAGCGTGCGTCAGGTTCTCCAAGTAGAACGAGCCTGCAGCAGGGTCAACCACCTTATCGAAGTGTGCTTCCTCTTTGAGCAACAGTTGTTGGTTGCGTGCGATACGCTCTGCAAAGTCGGTCGGCTCCTCGTAGGTAACATCGAACGGAGTAACCACTATCTCATCAACGCCTGCCAATGCAGCAGACATCGTCTCGGTCTGCGAACGCAGCAGATTGACGTATGCATCGAATATGGTCATATTGAAGCGGCTTGTCTCTGCGCTGACATTCATCTTGGCAGCCTCTTTGAGTGCGGCGGTGAAGGTCGGTGCTTTGTATGCCTCTACAATCTTCGCCCACAGCATACGAGCCGCACGGAACTTGGCAATCTCCATAAAGTAGTTGCCGCCGATACCCATGTTGAAGCGAATGGCGTTGGCAGCCTTGTAGTTCGGCACGCCTGCCTCGGTGAGCATCGTCATATAGTCAGCACCCCAAGCCAGTGCGTATGCCAACTCTTGTGCGCAGTAGGCACCAGAGTTGTTGAGTATCACTGAGTTAACGCCTACCACACGATAGCCTGGCAGCGACTTAGCTGCCTTCACTACTGCCGCAATCTTGGCAGCCACAGCCTCACGAGACAGCAGTTTGCCTTTGATAAGCATTTGTTTGATAGGGTCAACATTGATAGAACCCTTCATGTTCTTCACATCGTATCCCATACGCCCGTAGTAACGAACCAGGATGTTTGCCAGTTCGGGAGCGGCGCAAGGGCAGATACTGAAGTTAATCGTGATGGCGTCTGCCTTGATGTCGTTGAGCAGGGTCTTGATAAAGCGATAGTTCAGTTTCTCTTTGTCGAGACAGAAACCGAGCGAGGTAATGCCTTTGTTCAGTACTTCGAGGGCTTTGGCGTTGGCCTTGCGTGCATTTTTGCAAGCGCAAATGTTCTGACGGATAGCCCATTCGTTGTTTGTCTTCGTACCCCGCACATACGGGAACTCGCCAGGTGCGGAAACGGTTGTTTTGAGTCCTTTGAGGTCTTCACGACGATAAAAAGGTTGTACATTGAAGCCCTCCGGAGTGCGCCATACCAACTTCTTGTCGAAGTCAGCGCCTTTCAGGTCGGTAATGATTTTCTCTTTCCATGTCTTGGTAGAGATGGCGGGAAAATCAGCCAACAAATTCAATTTTTCTTCTGCCATGATATTATTGATTTGTGTTGTTTTTTTCGCTGTTGCGTAAGTCCGCTAACGCGTATGTTCGCTATGCGTATATTCGCTGTCGCGTATGTTTGCTTTGCGTATTTTCGCTAACGCGTATGTTCGCTATGCGTATGTTCGCTATGCGTATATTCGCTGTCGCGTATTTTCGCTATGCGTATGTCCGCTGTCGCGTGTGTTCGCTATGCGTGTGTTCGCTGTCGCGTATGCTTGCTGTCGAAACTATTAATTCCTAATTCTCAATCAGCACCCCTTGTGCATTATAGACTTCTTGGTTGTGGATGATGAGCAGTCGTCCGTTGCGGAGTACCTTCTTTGCGCTGGTCTCAACAGGAACAAACTCTACATCTTCTACTGCCGTTGTGCCACCTACATAGCCATCGCTCACCCCGGGAACGAAGCGAGAATCGGACGAGTTAATCAGGTTCGACAGGTTCACCGTCTCGCCTGCATGTTCACCCCAGATGTACTCTACCAGGTAGGGGTAATCAATAAACGGGTTGCGGTTGCCTTGTGTCTGCTGAATGCCGTTGTTGCGGTCTATCTCCTTTTGCGATACGGGGTCTTCACGGTGCCACTTCAGGAGCAACGCCACGCCGTATTTCGTCAGTCCGAAATAGCCGCTTGCCGTGTAGTTCCCGCTGAAAGTAGAAGAACCCTCGGCAGAGGTAAATGCCTGATAGTCTCCTGCCCATTTAATCATCGTGCCGAAATAGCCACGGGCAAAGTCGCCCTTATACTCATCCACCGGCTCAAAAACCGTACTCGAATAGGTGGTCGTGATTCCATTATCGCCCACAATGGTCTTTCCGCTTATGCTAATGCTTGCCGCGGAACCGAGTTTGCTGCCGTTGCCGGAAGTATACGAAGCAGATTTCACTTCCCCGAACGGGTAGTTACTGCGCATACCGTTCACTTTGCCATCGGTCGGAACAATGTGAAATATGTCGCAGCCTGGCTGGGAAGTAGCTCCTCCGAACCATGATTTCGGTATAGAGTGCTCCCGATTGTAGCAATCGCACTCGCTCTTGTAGTTACCACATTTGTCTCCACCAAAGGTGAAATCGCAATCGCTATACATATCCCATATTTTCCCATTGCTTCGCACATCCGTTGTCTTGTATGCAGTCCACAATCCGTCATAGCCAAGCGATTTATAGCCCGTCTTGGCAACAGTCTGTACATTGTCGAAAAGGCTCTTGCCGGACTGTCCATCCACGAGGGCATAATATGCAGGGATGTCCGTGGCAGCGGTTAGTTCTGCAGCCGTTGCACGGAGTGAGAAAGACGCAGAGAGCAGGAGCAGTCCTGCGAGAGATAATGTAAGAGTTTTTGTTTTCATTATGTTTGTATTGGTCAGTTTTGTTGTTAGTGGTGATATGCTTTACCTAAAAGCGCACAAAGTTACAATAAAACCTGAATATATACAACTCCCGCCCGTTTTTCTGACGAAAAAATGCGTCTAATGGCCTATAGCCTGCGTCCGAGCCATGCTTCCCCGCCACTTACCGGTATGGCATTGCTCCCGACATATCAACTATTGTGTATATACCTCAAACCTTGCCCCTCGTACCTCAAACCTTGCTCCTTGTACATCAAACTAAGTAAAATCAAACTAACTAAAACCCGAGTCAACCTATCGTAGTACTAAACCCCGAAATAGTCAACCCCAAACAGGACAAGACACAATCCCCAACAGGACAAGACACAACCCAAAACAGAACATAACACCCCAAAAAACGGGACAAGAAAAAGAGCATAAAAAGCAGTACCTTCTACATACTAACCATGTACTATTACCGAAGCATTACCGAAGCATAACCGAAGCATTAGCGAATTATTTATATAACTCGGAGATACTACGAAGCAGTCTTCGTAATACCTGCATAGTCCCTTGGGAATGTGTGGAAGCCTAAACAATGTGTGGTGCGTAATGGGTCTGATTACCCCCGGGTTAATCATATTTTTTTGCTCGGTCAATGCTCCTTGTTCTTGCTGCCATTTGCCCGTTTTTTGCCGTAAACGGGTGCTCGGTGTCGGCAAAATAGGGGACGGTCTTGCAGGAGTCAGGGAAAAAGTGTACCTTTGTCGGTGGAACGGTGTATCTTAGTTGGATGGACGGCATATCCGCATACATTCCAACGACGACCCGATATAAACAAACAAATTTTGCTTATGTAAAAACCAGTGCCGACGGCGGCACAACGACATAACAGTATGATTATTTCTCGGGTGCAGCGGCATCCCACGCAGAATATCATATTATCTTTTAACAGCATTGTCTATTATTTCGCGTTCAAAGAAAAAAGCCTAGGAAACTGATTTCTCTGAAATTGGAATAGCAACAACGCTTTCACAGGAGAGTCTTTAGAAACTCCCTCTTACTACCATAATCTATACATCGGTGTAGACTTTTTGGTAGTAAGGCAGGTTTCTTCCTAGGCTTCCTGTGAACGCGAAGAAAAGTTTGCACCTTTTTTGTACCTATTTCGGTCGAGATTGATAGCATTGCATAACCCTATCAATCTATGGCACGAAAGGACTTGGCACAAGCCAAAGACGCAAAGAAAGATGAGTTCTACACCCAATTGGACGATATAGCGAAAGAACTCAAATTCTACAAAGACTATTTCCGTGACAAGGTCGTATTCTGCAATTGCGACGACCCGTACGAGAGCAATTTCTTCAAGTACTTTGCACTCAACTTCAATGCATTAAGACTACGCAAACTGATTGCTACTTGCTACAACGGCTCGCCCGTATCGGGGAACGAGTTGCTGTTGGACTTTGGCGTCACCGTTGACGACCCGAAGAAAATTGCCTACAAAGTGGAGATAACCGAGGTAACGGATGTGAACGGCGACGGAGCAATCAATCTTGCTGATATTCAGTACCTAATGCAGAACGACAAGAATGTTATCTCTATTCTGCAGGGCAATGGCGATTTCCGTAGCGACGAATGTGTAGAACTGCTCAAACAGGCAGACATTGTCGTTACCAACCCACCGTTCTCGTTGTTTAGGGAGTATCTCTCGCAACTTGACCAATATGGCAAACAGTTTGTGATTGTGGGCAATACGAATGCACTCACTTACAAAGAGGTGTTCCGAATGTTTCAAGCCGATAAAATCCGCACTGGCTACACCAATTTCAATGTGGGGATGTACTTTGCCGTCCCCGATACGTATCAGCAGTTTCACCATATTGAAGACGGAAAGAAGATGGCGCGTGTCTCTACCTCGTGCTGGTTCACCAATTTGCCTGTAAAAAGGCACCATGAGTTCCTTGATTTGTACAAGCATTATACACCCGAAGAATATCCCAAGTATGATAATTATGATGCGATTAACGTAAACAAATATACGGATATTCCGTGTGATTATGAGGGTGTTATGGGCGTACCGATTACTTTCTTGGATAAGTATAATCCAGAGCAGTTTGAGATAGTCAAATTCCGCAAAGGAGACGATGACAAGGATTTGACAATAAATGGCAAGTCGCCCTATTTCCGTATTCTTATCAAGCGGAAACGATAAATGTAGGTTTTCCATGCGTGGTCCATCTTAAAAATCGGCATTTTTTATAGGTAGCGTATCCCCTGCGTATCCTTTGCGCATCCCTTGCTGTTTGACACGACTTTTTTCGGAGTCGGACAGCACGAAAGATCTTAAAAATCGGCACTTTTTACGAATGGGCTATCCACAGGGTACAGCAGGACAGAACAGGAAAATTAATGGATAATTCGTGGAGTATATTTGTCTCTATTGGGTTAAATTTTTCGAGTATTTGTTTGGCGTAGCCTTACAGGTCAATTAGTGGAGACACAACGAAGCCTTATCGGTCAATTAGTGGAGACACAGCGTAGGCCTTATTAGTCATTTAATATGGAACAACTAAACACAAATGGAATATGAAAATTGAATTAGTACCGATTACGGTTCGCGACCTCTGTGCCAATTACGAGGACTTATCTGTCAGCGAGGAAGGTATCACAGGTTACGGCGGACGGCTGAACATTCGCCCCAAGTATCAACGCGAGTTCGTCTACGACGACAAGAAACGCAATGCCGTCATGGAGACCGTCTGGAACGGCTTCCCGCTCAATGTGATGTACTGGGTAAAGATAACCGACCCGAATGCCCTGTCGGACGACAAGCCTCTTGCCTACGAACTCTTGGACGGACAGCAGCGCACCATCTCTATCTGTTCGTTCATTGCGGGCGAGTATATGATGACTTTCGACGGCAACCTGCTCGGCTTCGAGAACATGACCACCGAGCAGAAGAACCGTATTCTGGACTATACGCTGCAGGTATATATCTGCGAGGGCACGGACGAGGAGAAACTGCGGTGGTTCCAGACCATCAACATCGCAGGTGAGAAACTGACCGAGCAGGAGATACGCAACGCCATCTACACGGGGCCGTGGACGACGCAAGCCAAGCGCCGTTTCTCTAAGTCGGGCTGCGTGGCACACAAGATAGGGTCTGACTATATGTCGGGTTCGCCCATTCGGCAGGACTATTTCGAGACGGCACTGCGCTGGATAGGCGACGCACAGGGCGTATCTGTCACCGAGTATATGGCACAGCATCAGCACGACAGCAATGCCGACGAACTATGGCAGTACTTCCAAGATGTGATTCATTGGGTGCAGGTACATTTCACCAAACTGTACAAGAAAGAGATGAAGACGGTGGAGTGGGGACTGCTCTACAACCGCTATCGTGACACGACGCTCACTGCCACGGCGATAGGCGAAGAGGTGGCACGCTTGATGCGGGATTCGGATGTGCAGCGCAAGGCGGGTATCTTCGAGTATGTGTTCGACCACGACATTCGCCACTTGGGTATCCGTGCTTTCGACGACAACACCAAGCGGGAGGTTTATGAGCGGCAAGGCGGTATCTGCCCGCTCTGCGGCAAGCACTACGAAATAGAGCAAATGGAGGCAGACCATATCACGCCGTGGGTAGAGGGCGGTCGCACCATAGCCGACAACTGCCAGATGCTCTGCCGCGACTGCAACCGCCGCAAAAGCAGCAAATAGGCTAACATTGTAAAGTCGTGTGTAGCGAAATAATGGAGCGAGTAGCCAAGTTGCGCTAATGCAATTCTACAGTCTTCAATACCCCATATTTTTCAATACCCCATATTGTATTTACTTACTTGTTCCCTGATGTTGGGGCAGCATGTTTTTGTCATAGAGCGAGATGACTGCGATGGCAGGCATATCAACTTCAGGGCAACTCTTGATTTCGAGAAGGCGAATGATATACTTATCTGTTTGCCACCAATACAAATGCTCACCGCTATCTAAATCACGATTGTTAGGTAAGGCAAAGAGATTTATGTCGTATGGGTAGAGTTGGTCGGGAGTGGTAATATCCTGTGCAAAAGGATTACCAAAATCTGCTGAAATGTTATCTAAAATATGGAGCATATCTTCATCATCTCCATCATAGAACATAAACTCGGCACAATATGTTTGTCGAGAATCGTCTGTCGGAAAATTTGTGAGAACGAACCATCGATAGTCATTCCATTTAGACATAGTATTTCCCCCTTCAGAATAGGTGTTTTGTAGAAGGTCAAGACAAGTATTCTCCTGCTCCGAAGTTGTATGGCACGCTACCAGCGTCAGGAGTAGAACCGAAAGATAAATAAATCTGCGTTTCATTTTTTTATCAGCAAAGGCTTTGTTCAAATAGATATATGGTTGCTTATTCATATTGTCGTTTGCTTGCTCGTTTCCCGACTGTGAGACCGGCATCTTGCAGTTTGCGCCCGAGGGCATCCTCTTCGGCAATGCGAAATATGTCTTGCTCCAATCCCAATACTATCAGTACCCGCAGATAGGCACCCGGGCTCACGCCCTCATCTCCTTTTTCTATTTTCCCTACGGCATTACGCCCAATGCCCGCCCGCTCTGCCACTTGCGTAGTGGTTAAGTCCCGCCGCAAGCGAGCCAAGCGGATATTCTCGCCCATGACTGTCAATTGGCGGACATACTTCGGTAACAACTCTCTCTTCATGTTAGTATAATGTTTCACATTCGGCGCAAAAATACTGCTTTTTGCTCAAATATACAAACATTATGCATTATCTATGGATACCCATTAAATATCCGGATTTCTATTCATCTATATGAAAAGTGGCGTCTATTTCCTTGTATAAGTATTCGAGTTCACGAGATGATTGTGGAAGCCCAATGGTAATGTAGATAAGGTATTCGTTTGTTTCAAAGGAGACCCACCGTGAAAACAAATGTATCCCACTGCTTTCTTTCCTGCATATTTTATTTCCCAAACCCTACCGGTGTAGCCAGCGAATGTTACATCATAGTGTTTGTGTACCTAACAAAAATGTTGTATCTTTGCCGAAAAATAATCTTGTTTAGCCGAATTGCGAATGGATCCCTATCAGTTAGCCTACAAGTATGTCTTAGATACCAACCAGTGTCTTTTCTTGACAGGAAAGGCGGGGACAGGAAAGACCACACTCTTGCGCCGTCTGCAGCAGGAGTGCCCCAAGCAGATGGTCGTGGTGGCTCCTACGGGGGTAGCGGCTATCAACGCCGAAGGGGTTACTATCCATTCGCTCTTTCAGTTGCCCCCGCAGTTGTTTCTCCCGACGGCCTCCGAGCGTCGCAAACTCTTTGCCGAGATGCAGATGCGTCGAGATAAGCAGCGGCTGCTGTTCAATCTCGAGTTGTTGGTAATCGACGAAATCAGTATGGTGCGTGCCGATTTGCTCGACACCATCGATGCCGTCTTGCGTCGCTTCAAGCGTCGGCCGAATATCCCGTTTGGTGGGGCGCAGGTGCTGTTCATTGGCGACCTTTTTCAGCTCTCGCCGGTGGTGCGGGAGGAGGAATGGAACTACTTGCGGGAGTTTTATGCCGGCCCCTATTTCTTTCAGGCGCGTGTGTTCCAAGAGATTCGGCCGATGTATATCGAACTCGACCATGTCTATCGGCAGGATGATACTCGCTTTATCGATTTGCTCAACGAGGTGCGCGACAATCGGTTGTCGCCTGCCTCCTGTGCGCTGCTCAATTCTCGTTATCAACCCGATTGGGAGCCCAAGGAAGGGGAGCCTTTCCATATCATTCTGTCCACGCACAACCGCAAGGTGGATGCCATCAACGAGCGCGAACTTGCCAAACTGGATGCCAAAACTTATCGGTATTCTGCCACGGTGCAGGGCAAGTTCCCCGAATCCCTTTTTCCGATGGACGAGGTGCTGTCGCTTGCCGAAGGGGCAAGAGTTATGTTTGTGCGAAACGATTCGACGGTAGACAAGCGCTACTACAATGGCAAATTGGGCGTCGTGTCGCACATCGACGACGACCATATCACGGTGCAGTGCGAGGGATCCGATGGGCAGACCGAGTATATCGAGGTGCATCAAGAGACCTGGGAGAACATCCGCTATGTGACGGCCAAAAACAGCGATGAGATCACAACGGTGGTAGATGGCACCTTCACCCAGATTCCGTTGCGTTTGGCGTGGGCGGTCACCATCCACAAGGCGCAGGGACTGACATTCGATAGGGTAGTTATCGATTCGCAAGATGCCTTTGCGGCAGGGCAGGTCTATGTGGCGCTTTCTCGTTGTCGCTCGTTGGAGGGGATTGTCTTGCTCAGTCCGATACCCGAGTCGGCACTGACCAATGCCCGAGAGGTCTTGGATTTTACGGCAGCGCAACCGTCCTTAGAGCAGGCGGCCATGGGGCTGCACTTGTCCGAGCGGGCGTACTTTGTGCAGATTCTCTGTTCGGTCTTCGATTTCCGTGATTCCTACCGGAAGGTAGAGAGCCTGCTTCGTATGGTCGATAAATCTACTTCGTTCAACCAAGATACGGCGAAAGACTATCTAAATCCTTTGCTGTCTATGTTGGCTGAGTGGCAGCACACGGCAGAAGTTTTTCAGCAGCAAATCCGCCAAATTCTTTTTGCCGATGTCCTGGATCTGCCCTATCTCACGCAGCGCTTGCAGGCAGCGGCATCCTATTTTTCGCCCCGCCAGTCCGACCTTTTGGAGCGTCTGCAGTCCTCTCCCGTCTATTCCGACGACCAACAAGACGCCAAGGAGTACGAGGAGACCATCAATGAGTTGTTTGTCGATGTGTCGCGTCAGGTGTATGTCATGGAGCATACCGCAGAGACTCCGTCCGTGACCCGCTATTTTGAGGCGCGGAGTGCTTTCCGTGCGCCCAACCCGCATATCTCTGCACAGAGCGAGAAGGCAGCGCAGAGTTCCGAGACCCAACACCCCGTTTTGCTGAAGCGTCTGTATGCACTTCGCCGAACCATTGCCGAAGAAAAAGGCTACGAAACCCAACTCTATCTGGTGGCGCACACCAAGTCGCTCATCGAGATAAGCAACACGCTCCCGACTACTCAGAAGGCGCTGCTCTCGGTCAGCGGTATCGGCAAGAAGAAATACGACCTGATAGGCGAGCGTGTCCTGCAAGTGGTGCGCCGCTATGTCCGAGAGCAATCCGACGCCCCTTCCGCCCAAAGCAGCACCCCCTCTGCAAAGGGCAGCACCCCTTCCAAGAAAGGCAGTACTTCCTCCGCAAAGAGTGGCACTCCTTCCACGAAAGACACATCCACAACGGTTCGTACTCTGAGTGCTTTTTATGCAGGCAGCCGCACCATATCTAGTCTGGCGCAAACGCTTAGCCTCACTCCCATGAAGGTAGCCTCTCATCTGGCGGAACTCTTGCAGAACGGCATCATTCACTATTCCGACCTCACCTCGGAAGACCGAGACACCATCGAGAATCTCGCCGCCAAGGGCTAACGCCCTGTGTTCTCCATGTTCTCTCATCGCTCGCTTTTCCCGAAGAAACGCCTTACCAACTCCCAACTTTCGGCATTATATTTGCTAATTTGACCGAATATATGTAACTTTGTGCGCTGTTTGGGTTGGCAAGCCCTGCATAGTGCTGCCCCCAAGTCAGCCGCAATAGTCTTTCAAAAACGAACAACCCCATCTATGCAACGACACGATATCCACCCTGTGATTCGCTCGCTGCATAGCCTCAAACAAAGCATCAGATATGAGTAAAAGCGCACAGACTACAACCTCGCCCAAGTGGTATAAGACATTTCTTCTATGGTTCTGGGGGCTATTCACGGCAGGGCTATTGGTCGCCGTGCTGGCTATCGTACTGATTGCCGAAGGTAAAATAGGCTATCTGCCGCCTATCGAAGAACTGCAGAACCCCAAGAACAAGTTCGCCAGCGAGATATTCTCCTCCGATATGCAGTCGCTTGGTCGCTACTACCGCAGTGAGAACCGTATCGGTGTGCAATATACCGACCTCAGTCCCTATATCGTCGATGCGCTGGTGGCTACAGAGGATGCCCGTTTCTACCACCATTCAGGGGTTGATTTCAAGTCCTTCTTCCGTGCTGTGCTCAAGTTGGGGCGTGCCGGTGGAGGTAGTACGCTGACGCAGCAACTCGCCAAGCAGATTTGGTCGCCGCGAGCCGACAATATCTTCGAGCGAGCCATGCAGAAGCCGATAGAGTGGGTTATAGCCACCAAGTTAGAACGCCTCTACTCCAAGGATGAGATATTGCTGATGTATCTCAACCAGTTCGATTTCCTATACAATGCAGTGGGTATCAAGTCGGCGTCACAGGTGTATTTCTCGACGACACCGGCGGATCTTAAGATAGAGGAGGCGGCGATGCTTGTCGGTATGTGCAAGAATCCATCGCTCTACAATCCGATTCGTCGTCACGAGCGTGCGCTCAACCGACGCAATACCGTACTGAGCCAAATGTGCAAGTACGAGTATATCACGCGTGCTGAGTGCGATTCTCTGCAGGCTTTGCCTATCGAGTTGCACTATTCGTCGGTGGACCACAAGCAGGGCTTGGCTCCCTATTTCCGTGAGTATTTGCGTGGGGTGCTGACCGCCAAAGAGCCCAAGGAGAGCAACTACTCGCAGTGGAACAAGCAGCAATATACTATCGACCGCTATCAGTGGGACAACAACCCACTGTACGGTTTTTGCGAGAAGAATACCAAACCCGACGGTACGCACTACGATATCTATCAGGATGGCCTGAAAATCTATACCACCATCGATTCCCGTATGCAGCGCTATGCCGAGGAGGCGGTAGCAGAACACCTGCACGACTTGCAGAAAAGTTTCTTCCGTGAGTGCAAACGCAAGCGGAATGCGCCCTTCTCGCGGTTGATATCGCAGGAGGAGACGGATGGCATTCTTACGCGTGCCATGCGTCAGACCGACCGCTATCGGGGTATGAAAAAGCAGGGCAAGAGCGAGGCAGAGATTCGTGAGGCGTTCAATACACCGGTGGAGATGCAGGTGTTCTCGTACGATGGCATGATCGATACGGTTTTGTCGCCCATGGACTCTATACGCTGGCTGAAATACTACCTGCGTTGCGGTTTTATGTCTATGGACCCACACACGGGGCATGTCAAGGCGTATGTAGGAGGCCCCGATTTCACCCATTTCCAATACGATATGGCTACCATGGGGCGCCGTCAGGTGGGTTCTACGGTCAAGCCGTATCTCTACACTTTGGCTATGGACGAGGGTATGTGGCCTTGCGACAAAATTGTTAACGACTCAATAACGCTATACGACGCCAATGGCAAGCCATGGACGCCTCGTGACACCCACGCCAAGTATCGGGGTGATACAGTCACCATCGCATGGGGCTTGCAGTATTCGTCCAACTGGATATCGGCTCACCTGATGTCGTACTTCACGCCCGAGCAGTTGGTCAAGATGATGCAGTCCTTTGGTATTCAGGGGCAACTCGACCCCGTTATAAGTCTATGTCTGGGTCCGTGCGAGGTGAGCGTGCAAGAGATGGTGGATGCTTACACGACATTTGCCAACAAGGGTATTCGCACAGAGCCGCTCTATGTTACTCGTATCGAAGATAGCAACGGCAATATCATTGCTACCTTCACCCCCCAGACGCACGAGATAATCAGTGAGACCACTGCCTACAAGATGATTTATATGTTGCGCAATGTGGTGGATCATGGTACGGGCGTACGAGTTCGCTACAAGTATGGAATCAAGGCACCCATGGGCGGCAAAACAGGTACGACCAACAACAACTCCGACGGTTGGTTTATGGGCTTCACCCCTTCGTTGGTGAGCGGAGTGTGGGTTGGCGGCGAAGACCGTGCCATCCATTTCGACAATATGGCAGAGGGACAGGGTGCCTCGATGGCGTTGCCTATCTTTGCCTTATATATGCAGAAGGTACTTGCCGATACCTCTCTCGGCTACGACGAGAACGAACAGTTTGATATTCCCTCGTGGTTCGACCCCAACGCAGGATGCAAGTAGGCAACCTTTGAACAATTAATAACGAACATTTAGTATACCCGTTCTCTTACGAAGACTCGGATAGCACACGGCTCTACAGACCATGCCCTGCCTTATTTACAAACTTACCCATTCACCCATCTGCAAATGGCTCCGTCTATGGGTGGTGTTGTGTTTCGCAAGCATAACACTGCCGCTTTCGGCGCAGCTGAACACCGACCGAATCATTTCCATTGGGCGCAATGCGTTGTATTTTGAGGACTATGTGCTGTCTATCCAGTATTTCAACCAAGTCATCAAACTGAAACCCTATCTGGCAGACCCTTATCTCTATCGTGCGATAGCCAAAATACAGTTGGAGGACTATCAAGGGGCGCTTCGTGATTGCAATTCGGCGATAGAGTGCAATCCGTTCCTCCCGGGCGCTTTCTATACGCGCGGCTATGTCTATCGACAGTTGCACGACTATGCCAAGGCTGAGGCCGATTTCACGCAGGCGTTGGTGTTCTCTCCCGAAAACAAAACCTATCTTGTGTTGCGTGCAGATACCCGTGCTCAGCAGGAACGGTACGATTTGGCGATGGAGGATATGGCTTTGTTGCTGAAGAAAGAACCGAATTCATCGGCATTGCTGTTCGAGAAAGGCGTTGTGTGCTTGCAGAGCAAGGATACCGCTTGTGCCGAAGAGTCGTTCTTGCGAACGACAGAACTCGATTCGCAGAATGCCTCCAACTGGTCGGCGTTGGGGTTGGTTTGCTTGTTGCAGGACAAGGAAGACGAGGCTTTGCTACATCTCACCAAGGCGGTCAATCTTGGTTCAACCAATGTCGGCGACTATATCAATCGGGGCATTATTTTCTATCATAAGCACAACTATCGTGGCGCGTTGGCAGATTACGACAAGGCTGTTTCGTTAGCGCCGAACGATCCGCAGTGCTACTACAATCGTGGCGTGTTGCGGCACGAGTTGGGCGACTACAACAATGCGTTGGAGGATATGAATCGAGCCATCGATTTAGCGCCCGAAAAGACCGATATGCGCTATCAACGTGGCGTGATCGAGATGCAGTTGCGCCAGTGGGGAGCAGCGCGTGCCGATTTCGATACATTGATGGCTGCCTATCCCTATTTCTTGCCGTCGTATTATTTGGCAGCTCAGGCGGCTTCCGCACAGGGGAACACCAAGGCGGCATACCTATATCGACAGAAGGCGGCAGAGTTGGAGGACAACAAGGAACAACTCCAAGCGGCGGCTGCAACACCCAACACGGATGCAACGATTGCCGAACATAAACCGAACCGAAAAGACTATCGCAAAGAGTTCTCTGCTCGTGTGGCGCAGAATCAGAGCGAGGTAACAGAGGAACAGAAATATGACTCCGAGACGCGTGGTACGGTACAGAAACGCTATGCCGATGTGGTCAACGAGCCGAATATCTTGTTGTCCTACTATGCCGACAAACTGTCCATGCGTCAGACCAACTACTACCAGCAAGCCGTAGAACAACTCAATAGCCGAGCCTTGTTGCCGGCTCCGCTCTATTTCACCACGCAGGAGATGTCGCTGACGGCCGACATGGTGAACTACCATTTCTCCCGCATCAGCGAGCTGTCCGAGCGTATCGATAGAGCAAATGGGACTTATTCTGATTCCTATCGGTCGGGTGGGGAAGTAGGAACGCCGCAAGAGGTGGCTGCACTGTATTTCGCGCGGGCTATCGAGTTTGCATTGGTGCAGGATTATGCTTCGGCGATTGATGATTGTACACGGGCGGCCAATGCGTCCGATGATGAGCTGGAGGCAGTCGTTTGTTTCTGTCGAGCCAATTGGCGCTATAAGTTGTTGGAGTATCGCCGAGCCACCGGCGAATTGACGGCAGAGGCAAATATGGATTTTGATATCATGTTGCGTGACTACGACCAAGTGATTCGTCTGCAGCCGTCGTTCAGTTTTGCGTACTACAATAAGGCGAATATCCTTTGCACGCAGCGTGAGTGGAAGTCGGCTATCGACAATTATACACGAGCCATAGAGCAAGACAACGACTTTGCGGAGGCTTATTTCAATCGTGGGCTGACCTATATCTATACCGACCGGATAGAGGCAGGACTTGCCGACCTAAGCCGTGCAGGCGAGTTAGGTATCTATCAGGCCTACAATCTCATTACCCGCTTCCAGTAAGCGTTTTTTACAGCCTCTTTTTCTTAGTTTATACCATTGCGCACGGACCATAGAGCCAACTATGCGCACGATGACATAAGTTTGTACTTTCCGTATTTTTCTGAAAATTCAACTCGGCAGTGCAATAAAATTTGCACATTTCGAAAATTTGCAGTACCTTTGCCATTGCAACCTAAAAGCCGCGGCGGGGCGGTATTGCTTTTATCCCCCCGCGGGGCAAATTATTTGCGCTTAATCGTGATGCGCACCTCAAATCTGCCAAATACTAAAATTACACAGACTTTTTGCATAATGATTGCATTTTTTAGGTTGTACAATATGCAGGCACCAGCACGCCTATTTGCGCCCTCGATACTGTCACTATCGAGGGCGTTTTCGTTTTTTATAGGATTATTCCCTATCCGTCACTGGCATTCTGTATATGGCCGCTTTGTGCTTCACCGGCAGAGCTAGTTATTTATGTGCTGCACTTATTCATTCTTGCAGCCCCCCCCCGAATGACCTGAGCGCATGGCTATGAATGACTATAATACTCTATCGCTTGGCTATGAATGATGTAGCACCAAGCCGTGAGATACTCTATCGTATATTCATTCGTGGCCATGGTGCTGTGGTCGCGAATGAATATCGTTGGCGTATTAATTGCCTGCGAAATAAAAACTAGGAAACAAAAAATGCCGTAGTCTCCCGACCTCGGCATTCGTTAGTTTTAAGGTAACTTTAAATCAAAACAAACCATAAACCGATAACAAACAAAGACTTTCTTGTTTGAAATCGTTTGCAAAAGTACTTAAAATCTAGTGTTTTGTTGTTGAAAAAATAGCAGAATTAGTCTGCAAAATGGCAATAAATTGCCGCCAATTATTCCACTTCTTTTTCAGGATATAATTATCCGTATTGCGTGATGCCTAGTCAATGCCTATGCGCATCTATGGTTCCCGAGTGATTATACCGAGTATGTCTCGTCGTCTGCCTTACCGATTTTCACGGCTTGTACGAGTGTCTTTATGAGTGTTTTATAGAGCAAATGGTAGTCTCTTCGTATTCGATTGCCCATACATCAACAAAAAAAGACCTGCATTCTTGCAGGTCTTCTCATGGAGCGGAAAGTGAGGGATTCGAACCCCCGATACGACGTAATGCGTATACCGCATTTCGAGTGCGGCTCTTTCGACCACTCAGACAACTTTCCGTACTGCTTTTCGCCAATTGAGGCAGAACTTCTTTCGAAAAGCGAGTGCAAAGATACGGCTTTTTTTTGATATAGACAAATACAATGTGTTTTTTCTCGTTTTTTGAGGGTTTTAGTACTTTTTCTTGGGTCGGAACTGAGTGCGTTCCTCAGTAGAAACGCAAGTTTTTGTGTGGAAATAAGACTTTTTCTATGTTCGCTACTTGGTTATGGCAGGAAATAGCCGTATCTTTGCAGCCGAAAATGCAACTTCATACTAGTACAAACACTAATACAACTTCAAATATTACTCCCAAAAGTTCCCCTTATGGCAAAACAATCTACCGCATTGCTATTCCGCTACTATATATGGTTGGCGGAGACTATCTACTCAGCGGGGCGTATCTCGCGCGAGGAGATTAACCGTCGTTGGGCGCGTAGCCGACTTAATAGCGACCA
Organism: bacterium; assembly: GCA_963591775.1. Taxonomy (GTDB): domain Bacteria; phylum Bacteroidota; class Bacteroidia; order Bacteroidales; family Paludibacteraceae; genus Colicola. The sequence goes on along the minus strand of CAVATM010000010.1, from coordinate 11,529 downwards.
CTCCTCCGAGATACCCGAGCGCACTTTCCACAACTGGAAGCACGCCATCGAAGACCTGTTTGAGATTATCATCGAGTGCGACCGCAAGACCGGTGCTTACTATATTCTCAATGCCGACGAAATGAATACGGGTGGTATCCGTACTTGGCTGGTGAATACCTTTGCCGTGAACAAACTCATCAACGAGAGCCACCAAATAAAGGGGCAAATCCTTTTCGAGCATATCCCGTCGGGGCAACGATTTCTACACCGACCCCGAAGAGGGTAAAAAACAAGTGCGTATGGCGTATGTTCTCAAGAAAGAGGACTTAACCAAGGCAATGGTAGTCCTCCGCAAAGCACTGGAAGCGTATAATTCGATTTGTAATGTTTAATTGCAATCGGGCGTGTGCAGTGCTGAGACAGACAAAAAACAGATATATTTTTCAGTTTGCGCATAGTCCTAATACCCTACCCGTTTGATTTTGAGGTCGGGTGTTTCGGGGTTTGGGCGGTGCGAGAGGTGCTTGTTGAGTTGGTTAGCCAACTCTTGGGCTATCTGCAAGGCACGCGCGTCCCAGCAAATAACACTCCACGCCGCACGCAGGCAGAAAGCATTCGGCAGTTGTACAGAAGACGAGGCTTCCGTTTGACCTGTATGAGTAGGGTGTAAATGGCGAGAGAAAAACGCAACCGAACTATTGTTATGATACCGCTGGCAATCGCAAGTGAGGCTGTACTGCGCTTCCATTAGCGAGGAGAACTCCCGATAGAACGCATCGAAAGTCGGGATGTCGTGAATGGTGATATTCGGGTCATCATAACTCTCATCGCCCTTCTTTGCCCCATAGGTAAAATGCAGTTGTGTGGGATAAGTCGGCTCTTGCTTGCCCGATGCCGCCATTACCGTCAGCACCCAATGATTAGGCGTATTTGCCAGGCGACGGATATCCGTCATACATTGTTCCTGCTCCGGTGCAGGAGCATCGGGGGTGTAGGTATAGAACGAACGGTATGGACGCGCCTCGCCTAATTCACGGCTCACGAAATTGAAGCCCCCGATAGCAGCCAAATAGTATGCCCACCAACCGACAACAGGGTCAACAATGTTACTGGGCGAGAAGATAGTCAGCACCGAACCTCTATCGATACACTGCCCGTAGGTGGTGTTGAGCGCAAAATGCTCCACTGCCAACAAGTCTTCGGGATGTTCCTCGGCTGGGCGTGTGACAGACAGGTTGATTAGCCGCAAATCGTCGCTGGCGGCTACGGCATCGAGAATCTCGTCTTCTTTGAGCCCCATTCGGGCTTGTATTTCCACGATAGACACATAGCGCGGCACTACCTGATAGCCCGTCGGACGGTCGAGGTTGCGTTCAAAAGCCAAATGCACACGCTCTGTCCAACCGGCTATCTTCCGTTTGCGTTCGTCTTTCTCCATTACCTCGCTGAATGCCGATGCCACTAAACCGGCAGGCACGGCAAAGATAGCAATACCGAGAACACCTATCACACAAGCGATAATGCGCCCGCAAATAGTGATGGGCGGCGTGTCGGCAAAGTTACCCGGGTCGCCTATATACTGCGCAAAAGCCCACAGAACCGATGTCCAACCGTTGGTATAAACTTCGGGTTGTGCCTCGTGCTCCACAAAGAACAGCACGAAGGAGAGAATAAGCGTGATGATTGTCAGGAACTCGAGCGACACCACCAACTCGTCTTTCTTGGAGCGCAAGGAACGGCTGAGGATATCGAACGCCTTGATATAGCGGAAAATACGCAGCAAGCGGGCAATACGCAGTGCCTTGAGCACTACATACGGCACGGGGAGAAAGAAATGCAGGTAGAACGGATAAGTGGAGAGAATATCTATCAGCCCATAGAACGAGAAACAATAGCGCACACGCCCCCAAAAGCCCTTGTACTTAGGCGAAATCTCGTCAGCCGCCCAGATACGGAGCGTAACCTCTATGGTAAAGACAAAGGTTGTGAAGTAGTCCACCACCCGCAGCCAAGTGCCGTAGCGAGCCACAATGCCATCGTAGGTAGAGAGGAAAACCTCCAGCGTAGAGAGGAGGATAAGTCCGATAATGACATAATCGACTATGTTCTGCCACTGCTTGGTACGCGGGTTGTCATCGAATACCCGCCCCAGACTATGCTTAAACTGTGCAATCTTGCTGTCTGCCATCGTGTTGCTATTGTTTGTTTTCCATTAAAGTCCAAAGAACTACTAAATATGCGTCTTCTTTTAGGCAATAGTGAGCAAGCAGGAAACCAATCCTGCTTGCCCTGTTTTGTATCAACCTCATTAGATTGATGTTGGGAATTGATTTACTTGCTGTTAATATCGCTGATTAACTTAGTGCCAACTGCGGTGTGTAGGTCTTAGTGTCTTTTTGGATTAAGACTTGTCCGTCACGAAAGACTTTCTACGGGGTGGCATCATCGGCAGACACGTTCTCCACGACGGAGGTGGAACTGAAGTTCCCGAAGTGTTACTTTTTTACCACCATCTTCAATACACGTAGAATGATACCGCCTCCTGGAATAGATTTTGCAACAGGTGTTAGCGTTTCTAACAAATACTTGGCATCCAAGTGAGTTTTGAGATAGTCAAGATACTCTGTGTCTTTGTCCTCGCTTTCTGATATGTTATAGTTGGCAGCAGCATCGCGAAGAATATCCACAGACGGTACCAATGCCTTCAGTGCTTTCACAAAACGACCGGCAATGGCTATCGCTTTTTTTACTTTGTCATACTCAATCTCTACTGCCTTTTGAATGATAGCGTGTTGGTCGATTTGTGCGGCTTGTTCTTTCAACTTGGCACTGCTTTCGGATGTAAACTTGGATAGTTTCGCACCGCTTTCGGTTGCGGCTTTTGAGATTTTATTGAATAGTTCCATATATTGATGATTAGATTACTCTGTCTTTAGGTCATTGCCTTGCTCTTGCGGTTTGTAAAGAGAAAGCACTACAAGTACGCATATAACGGCGAGAATAGCATTGATTGCCACATAGGTATTTTAGCCATACATTTTTGATTTTTACTTGTCTACTCTCGAATGGGCTTTTCAGCTTACTCCCTATTGTTTTTACTCTCGGTAAGAGATATCTATCCCTTGCGCATCCCTTGCCTATCCCTTGCTGTTTGGCGGGCAATCGTATTGCCCCACTAAGAAACCATACGGCGACAAGATACAGGATGAGTACGATGAGGATACGGCGTGGTTAGCATAATCTACCGTATATCTACCATGTATGTACCGTAGTTGTCGGCATGATGACAGAGTAAAAACAGAGTAAAAACGCGGCATTGCGGGCAAGCAGGAAACCAATCCTGCTTGCCCTGTTTTGTATCAACCTCATTAGATTGATGTTTGGAATTGATTTACTTGCTGTTAATCTCGCTGATTAACTTAGCGCCAAATTGTTGCGTGGTCCAACCCTCATCGTATGCAAAACCTATTTTGCCAGCCACCTCACGCAGAGCAGCTTTGGTGTTATCATACACACGATAGATTTCTACCGAACCGCTTTCGAGTATGTTTATGAAATACGAACCCACTTGACATTTGCTGCCATCGCCAAATTGTTGGCATAGTTTCTTACCAAATGTACGGGTGTTCCAGTCCGTTTCGTACGCAAAATTATTTGCTTCGGCTACCTCACGCAGAGCTGCTTTGGCGTTATCGAAAATGCGATAAACGGTAATGTGTTTCTTCTCGTCTGCTGCGATGACATACTCGCCACAAGTTGCTGATTTAATGTTTGCCATAATTGTAATGATTTAGAAAATTAATTAATATAGATAGTTAATATATTCATTTTTTGTTTTATGTACCGAAGAATACATAGTTTTACTTTATAATTCGTTCGTTATTCTACCACAATAAATTCAGTTCTTCGATTCTCTGGTGCATTTGGTTCATTTGCATTTTTCAGTTTCGACGAACCGTAGCCTATTGCAGATAGACGAGCAGAATCAATATTCTCATGCTCAATCAAGAAGTCAACGGCTGCTTGTGCGCGCGCTTCACTCAATTTCTGGTTGAATGCTGCATCACCCTCAGCCGAAGTATGTCCCTCAATGAGCAGTTTCAGTTGCGGATTCTTAGTCATCACTTTTGCCAAGTCATGCAGCACAAATTTAGCCTCATCGCTCAAATCTGACTGACCTACAACAAATTCAGCGGCATTGAAGTTCCGCTCTATCTCTTCGATTTGTTGCAGATAGACCGTGTCAACTACTGTGACTACTTTCTCTACCTCAACCACCTGCTTTGGGCGCATAAGTAGCCATGCTAACAACCCTGCAATAACAATAACTGCAGCAATCAATATCCACAACCATGTTTTCGATTTCTCGGGCTTGGGGGGAATGTATCCATTGAGATATTCCAAACGGAAACTACCTTTCTGACCGCTTTTGACCTTTTCAAATTCTGCGACCTCAATATCATATTGCTTAGCATGATTAACAAGACGCTCAAAACTCGGCTTCGACCACATACGAACCACAGCAGCACGACTTTTGTCCGGAAATACAAGCCACTCATTGTTTTTGGAAAAATACGCATTGCCCTTAACATACCATTCATCGCCTTCTGCAATTTTTTTCTTGATGTCTGACTCTGTCATAAGGATCGTACTGGTACCACAATCCGGATTCAACGCATCTGGGAATGCTTTTTTAAGCTCCTCCAACGTAGCATGAGGATACATTACGAGATAGGCATTAATTATACCTAATGCAGTGTGATTTTGCGCCTTTCCATAGACGCGAACTTTACTTGCCATAAAATATAAAGAGTTAAATAGTAAAAACGATTTTATTCACCACGGGCGGCTTGTCCGATAGTGAGATTATTGTCTACACAGTGCTTGCCTGCCGGGTCTTTCACTTGTACCGTCAGTCCGTAGGTAGTATTAAAAAGTTTCTCTGCATCGCCCACTTTCATAGACGCTTTGATGTCCAGTTTTGCATTCGAACGGGTCCGAATGTTCTTGGTTGTCTTGGCATTAAGTTGGGTGAGCGTCATCTCTGGGTTTGCCAATTGCGAACCTTTGTATATTGCCAGAGTACACCCGAAAGTGTCTTTGAAATTCTTGCAGATAGTCTTTACTTTCATCTGCGGTGCCACAGAGAATGTCTCGTTCTTGAAGTGGTCTTTTAGATTGTTCAGTAGTCCCATATTATTTTTTCTTTTTATTGTTATTGCCCAATAGGGTGTTGATAATGGCTTTGCCGACTTTGCGCTCTACGCCTTGTCGGGTAGTGGGTATGCCTGTGGCACGGGCGACTTTGGTTTTCAACCCCGATATGCCGACGGCACGCTTCCACGAGAAACTAAGTCCTTTCATATTGTCTTATTGTTCAATGATAATACACTCGGTACAGTGCATCTTGCCGATTACTCTGATTTTGCTAATCGTAATTATTTGTATTATTTGGCAATGCCCAATGCAGTAGCGTTTTGCGTTTTGCCTATTACCTTGACATGAAACGGCTTCACATTTTCAACGGTTACGATGCAGTAGTGCATATCTATCCCATCGGTTGTTATGTCTTGCCATTGTATAGTACATTCGTTATCCAAATCGAAACCGGCTCTTCCTTCCGTAGTAGAAGTCTCTCGCTGCCAGTGTTTGTCACACGAGTGCGTACCATTCTGCATTCCGAATTTATAGTTATTGGACGACTCTTTGGTCGGCTTTGTATAGAACGGGTCGTTTGTCAAGAATACAGCCAATCCACCGACTACATGCTCATAGCGATTGCGTACGAGTTCCAATCGTCGCACATCTTTCCAAAAATCATACATGCCTAAATTCTGTGCACCTTGCGATTTCATTATTTCAAATGTTTCACCCTCGGCAGCATTTATGTCTTCGCCAAAGCGCAACAATGTTTTATTGTCCACACTTTTGGTCTTGTACTTCAATTCTATCGGCAGATAGTCTTCCCCCTTCCGAACCACAATATCCATACGCAGTTCGCTATCCCAAATATATCCGTTCAGCGTTTTATTAGGTACATAGTACTCCAAATCCACATCATCGTATTTGCCGAGCGATTTCAGCCAAAGTGCCAAGTGCATTTGGAAATCCCGCTCATTGAAGAACAACTCCGTGTTGTTATTCATAAAAGCGTGAATATCTTCCCGAACGAGTTCTATTAAATTTGTACTCATAGTATTGTTTTTTAGGGGAACGACCCGTTCTTGGAGGTTTCCCTCTAAGAACGGTCGATAGATTACTCTTTGCCGGCAGCAGCGAGCGTGATTTTGTTGTCGCAGAGTTTGCTGTCGTCCGGAGTTGCCACTTGTACGCCGATGCCGTACATTTCGGTTACTTTCTTCTCGAAGTTACCTACACGAAGGTTCGAACCGAAAGTACATTCGCCGCCCTTGGCTTTTCCCATAAGGGTTGCAAGTGTAGCCTCGTCGTCTGCCTTGGTTTTGCAATTAACGGTGGTGTACACACGCAGGGTCGCACCAAATGCTTTTTTGAAATTCGCCCTGAGGGTCTTTACCTTCATACGGCTGTTAATGCTAAGTTCTGCCATTTTCTTTGAAATTTTCTTTGGTTCTTACTTAAATGGAATCCGACATCTTGTACGGATTCGTTTGTGTATTATTCTTACGATAGTTGCCTGTGTAGCCAATCTATTTTTTACGCTCGCGAGCAAGGCTCTCTTTCGCCTTATCGATCTCGTATTTGATACTCGCTATTTTGCTGTCGTGTGCTGCTGCACGGTCAATCTTCGACTTGCGATACGATGCTTTTGCAGACGGCTGTGCACTGCGGATATAGCCAGCATAATACTCGTTGTCGTGTTTCTTGGCTTCTTTCTCTTTGGCAAGGGCAGCACAATGGGCTTTTCGGCTTACTCCCTATTGTTTCTACTCTCGGTAAGAGATGTCTATCCCTTGCGCATCCCTTGCCTATCCCTTGCTGTTTGGCAGGCAATCGTATTGCCCTGTCAAGGACAAGATACAGGAGGAGTACGATGAGGATACGGCGTGGTTAGCATAATCTACCGTGTATCTACCGTATATCTACCGTGTATCTACCGTGTATGTACCGTAGTTGTCGGCGTGATGACAGAGTAAAAACAGAGTAAAAACGCGGCATCGCAGGCAAGCAGAACCGAAGTCCTGCCTGCCCGATGTGCGCTGGGCGATTACTTGCCCGCAGCGGTGATGGTGATGCTGTTGTCGGCGAGTTTGGTGTTGTCGGCATTAGCCACCCGTACGGTGATACCATACAACTCCTTCACTTTGTTCTCGAAATTGCCGACCTGCATGTTGCCGCGTACAGTCAGTTCGCCGCCCTTGGCGTCGCCCTTGCGGATAGAAGCCAGTGTGGCGTTCTCGTCTGCGAACTTAGCGCCGTTGTAAACACGAAGAGTGCTACCGAAAGCCTTTTTGAACTCTTTGCACATCGTGCCTACACGCTTGTTGCCTGTCATTTTGATTTCTGCCATAATAATGGGTATTTAGTTATTATTGTCTACTCTGTTTCTAGATTTTCGACAACCTCCTTATTGTTTATTTTCTTTTCTTGCTGAGAATGGAAGAATTCTTTTTGCTGCCTGTGGTATCCACGATACCCAATGTAGCAATCTTTATCACTTTTTTCAGCGTTTTGACATCTTTGCGGCGGTCGTCCAAGAGACCGGAGTTTTTACCTTTTGTGAAAAATCCCATAATCTATTTTTTTTGAGAGATATCGCCTACTCTATATGCAATTTTCGGCTTCCTTGTACTATTTTTTCTTTTTGTTGCTTCCCAAGAGAGTGTTAATCACTGCCTTGCCGACTTTGCGTTCTACGCCCTGTCGAGTGGTGGGTATGCCTGTGGCACGGGCGACTTTGGTTTTCAGCCCGGATATGCCGACGGCACGCTTCCAAGAGAATGAGAGTCCCTTCATAAGACCTTATTTTTTACGCTCGCGAGCAAGGCTCTCTTTCGCCTTATCGATCTCGTATTTGATACTCGCTATTTTGCTGTCGTGTGCTGCTGCACGGTCAATCTTCGACTTGCGATACGATGCTTTTGCAGACGGCTGTGCACTGCGGATATAGCCAGCATAATACTCGTTGTCGTGTTTCTTGGCTTCTTTCTCTTTTGCAAGGGCAGCACGAAGGTCGATAATGCGCTTGCGATAGTATTCTACACTCATAGTAATATAAATTTAAGGGTTAAAAGATTATTGCACCGTAAAAGTCGGTCGGACATACTCGGTAGTGGGTACAGCGCCGAGAGCCTCGAGCCAGACATAGTTGTTGTAGCGCATACGCTCGTTGAGAAAGCCGAGATAGATCGTCTTGCAGCCTTTGGCAGGGATACGACCGCTGCAAGACTGCGTACCCATAGTAGAATAGTCCACACTATAGGACAACTTGGCAGTCTCGGCACCGTCTTGAAACTTCTTGGCTTGGGCTGCGTTGTAGAACACATACATATTGATATAAGCATCCTCCTCACACGGCGGTATATTGGCACCGAGCAGCGTGGCTATCAGTCCGCTGCCGCGGCGGCTGTCATACACAGGCAACCCCAACAGTTTGATACGGCGATAACTCGTTTCCATACTGTCGTAGAACTCGCCGTCGGAATAGGCTGCCGCTTCGTTGGTGGAGATACGCAGCGAATAGAGGATATCCGTTGCGCCCGCAGGCACCTGCAACGCCACAATGGCACGGTAACTGCCCGAGAAAGCGGCTTTGAGTTGCCCACGAAGTGTGAACTTGCGAGGCTCCTCGAATAGATTGGTCATCTTGATTCCTGGAAGAGGCTTTGCTAGAAAATCGCCCTTTGTGGCTTCGACGCTATCCACCCGCACGGTCTTGTTGCCAGAGAGGCGAGCAAAATCGTTCGTCTTGTAGCCCACACGAATGTCGGCATACTGATTGCCCTTGGGAGTCACCTGCACCAGATAGACCGCCCGATAGGCGATAGCAAGCGAATCGGCGATATGAGCCTTGGCACTGTAAGTACGAAGCAGCTGGTGATTATCAGCATTATAGATACGCACATCGGCAGCCCGCTCCATATCGATACGGAATATCATCTTCTCGCCCCGCTCAAGATAGACGGGATAGTTTTGCGTAGCGTTGAGCAGCACTTGCTCCACACTGTGTACAGGCACGACAATATGCGGCGTTTGTGCCTCAGCCATAGCATTGACGGTCTTATGAATTTGGCTAATCTGCCGTTGCAGCGCACAGCAACGGGCGATATCAGCAGAATCTAAATCGGTAGGGTCGAACTCGAAAGTAAATTTCTCGTCGGCGGCACAGATTTCGAGAAGTTGCTCGGCTGTGAGGGTCATGCCGTCGGCAACAGCGTCCTGCAGTTGCGTGAGTACGGCTTGCGTTTGTTGAGCGTATTGACAGGTCGCCGCATAGCGCTCTGCCGTCTCGGCGTCCATAGGATGCGTGTGTGTCTTGGTGCCACAACTTGCAAAAGCAACAGCAGCAAGCAAAATAACGAGGATTTGGTGGTTTCTCATGATGGTTCGTGTGTTTTTGACTTTCGGCAGCAAAGGTACTGTTAGGTAGCGAGGTCGTCAAAGTCCTTTTGGGTTCTTTCGGAACCATAGACAGCCACTTTCCAAACAGTTGCGCTATGCTATTTACATAACACGGTGCAAAGGTAAAAAAAAAAAAAATAACATGCAAATTTCGGCTCATTTTTTTGAAAAAAAAGGGAAAAGGAGAAATTTGCAATGCACAATACACCGAAGGCTGCCTAAATGATTAGACAGCCTTCGGTATTAGGAGAATTTTGGAAATTAGGACTCTTACTTGTCGAAAACAGCGAGGTTCTTCGGGTTGTAGAGGTCCTTGCCTTCGGGCGTGTAAGCGTAGTCGATACGGTCTTGGAAATACTGCTCTACCTTGCCACGGACAATTTTCATTGTGGAGTTCACCAAATGGTTCTGCTCCGTGAATGCCTCGGGCAGGATAACCAACGCTGATTATAAGCGTAAGGGCAAGCCCGGTAACCGTTGTATAAAGGATGATATAGTCGCCCTTGTGAAGGCAAAACTGACCCAAGAGCAATGGTCTCCGAAACAAATATCAGGGCGGTTTGCCACACAGGGAGTAAATGTCAGCCACGAGACAATCGGATACGCCAAGATAAGAAGCAAGGAGGCACTCTATACACCTCTACTGTAGACATCGGTTAAAACACCGCAGACGCCCTGTTGGCGGGAGTATTCAGCGCATACCTAATCGTGTCAGTATAGCGGAGCGTCCCCGAGAGGTGAATGGCAAGCGGTGGGGCGATTGGGAGATGGACACCATCGTAGGGAAAGGCAATAAAGGGGCGATTGTAACATTGGTGGAAAAGAGTACCGGCTTATTGCTTATGCGCAAATTAGCGTACGGAAAACAGCCCGAAAAATTAGCGCAAACGGTAAATAAACTATTGTCGCCATATAGGGGAAAGATACACACGATAACGACCGATAATGGATTAGAATTTGCGTGTCATGAGAAGATAAGCAAATATACGGGAGCGGCTATCTTTTTTGCGGATCCGTACTCCTCGTGGCAAAAGGGCGCCATCGAAAATACCAATGGGTTGATACGACAGTATATTCCAAAGTCCACCGATTTTTCGACTATAAGTCACCGACAGATAACCAAAATTATGACAAAAATTAACATGTGTCCAAGAGAACGATTAGGCTTCAAAACGCCACAAGAGTGCCTCTATGAACTAACACTATAAATTCGCACTTGCTTGTTGAATTCACCCGTCTTTAATTTTCTGCTCTTGTGTCAAGATAAATAAATGATTGTGGCGCGACAAAATCATTTGCAAAGTACATCAATACCTGCTGTACTGAACACTTTTGCTCTACCAGAATGAGTACACTACCTGCATTATACAAATTAGGGGGCAAATATACGAAAAGTTACTGATCTGTAGAAATGGCTTTCATTTTTGCGAGGGTACACGCTACGGAATAACAGCATTGTTTGTATGAGTTTGTGCCGAACTGATTGTGGACGAGAGGACAACCAACTAAGAAAGAGGCTGCTCTGTTGTAGATAAGGCTAATAGGGCGAATGAGAAGAATAAGGCAAGTGGGGGAAATAGGGTATAGGTCTCTGTCAATTGCCGCTAATCGGTCATTCATACAGAAACGAGCGACACTCCACTAAGAGCCCAAAAAAAATCGTGTAAAAGTATTGTCGGAATTGCTATGAACGGGCGGATACGCCGTATTATCGCAAATGGTTCGTAAAACGCGAAAGATACACTTCCTTCAGCGCAATTGCAGATGATGGTGCGAGATGACAAGGAGTTCTACTCAAGCCACTGGCTTTCGCTTCGTTTGGAGTTCCCCTCTATGTCTTCTGTCTTGCTCAGGTCAGCCACAACGGGTACAATGCGCTTCTCGGAGAATGCGGCGGCCAACTGTTACAATCGCTCTTGTCGGCGGGCGACTACCCAAATCTCTTCAATATCGGGGAATACTCTAGTAGTGGCTTCTACATACGCCTTCCCCAATCCGGAGGAGGCA
>CAVATM010000009.1:0-119529 GCA_963591775.1 bacterium | reverse complement strand
CCGAAGCATAACCGAAGCATTAGCGAATCATTTAGCACTTCCGATCATAAGACAATAATGGGACAATTGCAGAAAGACCCTATTTTTTCCCAGAAAAAGTCACATATTCCATTAATATTCGCAGTTGCACAAGGCCAATAATTCTTAATTTCTAATTTCTAATTCCCAATTAGGCGAGCCTATTTTGTAGTCTGTCCTTTGTCGTCCCTCGATTATGGTTTCCTTGTATGTTCTATATGGATTATTGCCTCGTGAAAATCTTGTATTTTCGTGTTTTGGACAATAAATATACCCAATTAGGGTGGGACTTTGTGAAAAAATAGACTTAAATTTGGCATAGTATTTGCCAACTTCCATGTAGCGAAACGAAAGCCAATCAGGGCTGTCTGGTAAGCCTAAATGTCAAAAATAAATTAGTTGGCAAAACACTTGCTAAAACGGAACTATTTTTGTACCTTTGCGCTGTTTTTGTGGCTCACACCCGTAGCGGTAGTTGTTGTCCGCGAATATACCGGTGAAACACACCCGGCCTACCGAAAAGCACACTATCGTATCGCCTGAAATCCATATATAACCAAGAATAATTAAAAACATAATACAATGAATCTTTCCGAATTGACCGACAAAATCTACGCAGAAGGCGTGGAGAAAGGAAATGCCGAAGCGCAGCAGATTATCGACAATGCGAATGCCAAGGCTGCCGAGATAATTGCTGCTGCCGAGAAAGAGGCTGCAGCCAAAATTTCCGCTGCCGAGCAGAAGGCGCAAGAGTTGGACAAGAATACGCGTGCCGAACTGAAACTCTTCGGCGAGCAGAGTGTCAATGCCCTGAAGACGGAGATTACCAATCTTCTGACCGACAAGGTGGCAAGCGATAGCGTCAAGGCGGCTACGGCAGACCCCCAGTTTATGCAGGAGATTATTGCCAAATTGGCTACCGAAATGGTGAAGTCCGGTGCGGTAACCATCGAGGCAAAAGACGCAGAGGCGCTGACAAAGTACTTTACCGCCAATGCCAAAGACTTGCTCTCCAAGGGTGTTAAGATAGAGGAAGTGAAGGGTATCAAGACCGACTTTGCTATCGTGCCGGAGAAGGGTGGCTACAAGTTGAACTTTGGCGATAAGGAGTTCGTGGAGTATTTCAAGGAGTTCCTTCGTCCCCGGCTCATCGACCTGCTGTTCTAGTCGGAGGGAGCAGAAGCTGCTGTGCTGTTAGAGATTCGATAATCACACTGTTAGGTGTTACACTACAGTCGGCAGCAATTAATTCTCAATTCTTAATTCTTAATTCATAATTATCATCAATGGGTTACGAATGTTTATTAGCCGGACTGCCGGAACTGAAGGCGGGTATCGATGCGCCGATGACGACAGAGGCGCTTCTCCTGCAGTTGGACGAGGCCTTGTCGGATAAGGATAAGCAACTGCTTGCGCTGCTGCGTAAGAAGAACGACGATGAGGATATCCTTGAGCAGATACGCCAATACGACGACACGCTGGTTGGGCAACCCGATTGGTGGGAAGAGGCGCGGCAGCGTATGTCGGAGGAGGACTTGCGTACGCAGGTGCTTTACGAGCAGGGATTGCGCTGCAAGAACCGCTTTGTCCGTGCATGGTACACCTACAATCGGGATATGAACAATGTCATGGTGGCAACTATCTGCCGCAAGCACGGCTTTGATGTGACGAAGATGATTGTCGGTCGTGGTGCCGTGGCTGATATCTTGCGTAAGAACTTGCCGCAGAAGGACTTCGGACTGGGCGGCGTGTTGGATGATGTGCAGGATATCATGTCCCTTGTCGAGGTGGAGAACCTTATGGAGCGTGAGAAACGCATGGACGCTTTGCGCTTCCAGTGGCTCGAGAATGCTACACTCTATATCGATTTCTCTATAGAGAATGTCTTGGCATACTATCTGCAGATCGAGATGCTCAACCGTTGGTCGGTGCTGACCGTCGAGCAGGGCGAGAAGGTCTTCCGCGAGTTGGTAGCCGATATGAAGAAAGGCATCTCGTTAGACAATATATAATGCATAAAACTACGAAAAATACAACAAACTATATGACAACAGGAAAAGTAAAAGGTATCATCTCCAACCTTGTCACGGTAGCGGTAGATGGTCCTGTAGCACAAGGCGAAATATGCTACATCTCTGTGGGTGATGTAAAACTGATGGCGGAGGTCATCAAGGTGATAGGACAGAATGTCTATGCACAAGTCTTTGAGAGTACCCGTGGGCTGAAAGTGGGTAACACCGTTGAGTTCACGGGGCACCGCTTGGAGGTAACGCTGGGGCCCGGTCTTCTGAGCCGTAACTACGATGGTTTGCAGAACGACCTCGACAAACTGACGGGTGTATTCCTCAAGCGTGGTGAGTACAATTTCCCGCTCGATAAGGAAAAACTCTGGCAGTTCAAGCCGCTGGCAAAGGTGGGCGACAAGGTAGAGGCAGCCGCTTGGCTCGGTGAGGTGGACGAGAACCACCAGCCGCACAAGATTATGGTGCCGTTCGCTTTTGAGGGTACTTATACCGTCAAGAGCCTTGTTCCAGCAGGAGAATACAAGATACTCGACACCATTGCCGTGCTGACCGACGCCGAGGGCAACGACCACGAGGTGACTATGGTGCAGAAATGGCCGGTTAAGCAAGCCATCTTGGCATATAAGAGCAAGCCGCGTCCCTTCAAGTTGTTGGAGACGGGTGTGCGTACAATAGATACGGCGAACCCTATCTGTGAGGGTGGTACAGGCTTTATCCCCGGTCCTTTCGGTACGGGTAAGACGGTGCTTCAGCACGCTATCTCCAAGCAGGCAGAGGCGGACATCGTGATTATCGCAGCCTGCGGTGAGCGTGCCAACGAGGTGGTGGAGACCTTTACGGAGTTCCCCGAGCTCGAAGACCCGCATACAGGGCGCAAGTTGATGGAGCGTACCATCATCATCGCCAACACTTCGAACATGCCTGTCGCATCGCGTGAGGCATCGGTCTATACTTCGATGACCATTGCCGAATACTACCGCTCTATGGGGCTCCGTGTGCTGCTGATGGCAGACTCTACGAGCCGTTGGGCACAAGCGTTGCGTGAGATGTCCAACCGTTTGGAGGAGTTGCCGGGTCAGGATGCATTCCCTATGGACTTGTCCGCTATCATCGGCGCTTTCTATGCCCGTGCCGGTTATGTCTATCTCAACAATGGCAAGACGGGTTCTGTCACCTTCCTCGGTACGGTATCGCCTGCGGGTGGTAACCTCAAGGAGCCGGTCACGGAGGGTACCAAGAAAGTGGCTCGCTGTTTCTATGCTTTGGAGCAGGCGCGTGCAGACCGCAAGCGTTACCCGGCAGTCAACCCGATTGAGTCCTATTCCAAGTATGTGGAATATCCGGAGTTTGAGGAGTATATATCTAACTTGATTGACGACCAGTGGCTCGGCAAGGTCAACGATATGAAGACCTACCTGCAGCGTGGTAAGGAGATTCAGGAGCAGATCAACATCTTGGGTGATGACGGTGTACCTGTCGATTACCACGAGGAGTTCTGGAAGTCGGAGGTGATCGACTATGTCATCCTGCAGCAAGACGCATTCGATAAGATTGATGCCGTCTGCCCGCTGGAGCGCCAGAAGTATATGCTCAATTTGGTGATGGATATCTGCAAGTACGACTATGACTTCCAAAACTTCTTGGAGGTAAGTGAGTACTTCAAGAAGGTCATCAACATCTGCAAGCAGATGAACTACAGTGAGTTCCACTCCCCCGAGTTCGAGGACTATCAGAATAAACTAAACGATTTATTGGCAGAAAAACAGATAAAAGGATAATAGCCATGGATAAAGAGGTCTCTAAAAGTGGACTGACGAGTATAAGAACTATGTCTGCTGCGCTTCATGCTATTCAAGAGAATGGCGGTAGTATGTCGAGCAAGCAAGTGGTTGATGTGGTTGCTAAGCGTCTATCTTTTTCAGATTGGGAAAAAGAAGTAAATGCAAGTAATCATCCTCGTTGGTACATTATTATGACCTTTAAGTCTGTTGATTATGTTAAGGCTGGGTATTTGATAAAGAAAAAGGGAGTTTGGTATATTACGCCAGAGGGCGAAAATGCTCTTAAAACACAAACTCCTGAGCAAATGGCTCGAAATACGACGGACTTATACAAAAAATGGCTACAGTCTAAAAAAGCATCCGAGCAAGACGAGCAACAACAGCCAAGTACCACGCAGGATGAAACAATGGAAACCATGCTTAATTTGGAAGAATTGGAATCACAAGCAATGGATGGTATTCAAGAGTTTATCCGTCAAAAGAATCCTTATGAGTTTCAAGATTTAGTGGCAGCTCTACTGCGTGCGATGGACTATTATACTCCGTTTGTCGCTCCCAAAGGAAAGGATGGAGGTATTGACATTATTGCGTATCTTGACCCGTTGGGAGCAAAAACGCCTCGTATAAAGGTACAGGTTAAGCATTATCCGGACACTCCAATTTCAGCTCCTACTATACGTAGTCTTGTTGGTATACTAAGAGATGGAGATATTGGTTTGTGTGTCACATCGGGCAGTTTCTCACCGGATGCAAGGCGCGAAGCCAGTATGAGTAAAGAGTATGTCAAATTGATAGATGGAAATGAATTTATTACCCTTTGGCAACAGTATTATAGTAAAATGCCGGATGAAGATAAGAATTTATTACCACTAAGGAGTATAGCATTTCTAGGCACCAATGAATAAGTACAACATAGACGAGCAAAGTTTGCAGAATGCCTATCGACTCTATGAGTCGGGAGATGTGAATAGTATTGAAATAGGAACTATTAAGGGACTACAACAGATACATCATTATCTCTTCGATGGGTTGTATGAATTTGCTGGCAAGATACGCGAATGTAACATATCCAAAGGTGGCTTTCGTTTTGCGAATTGTTTGTACCTTCAACCTGCATTGGAGGCTATTGAGAAGATGCCGGAAAGCACTTTTGATGAGATAATAGCCAAATATGTAGAGATGAATGTCGCACATCCTTTTATGGAAGGTAATGGTCGTGCAACACGCATATGGCTCGATTTGTTGCTCAAACGACAACTTGGTAAAGTGGTAGATTGGCAGTATGTTGACAAAGACCTCTACCTTCAAGCAATGGAACGCAGTCCAATTAACGATTTGGAACTTCGTGTGTTGCTATCGGAAAAACTCACTGACCAAACAGATAATCGGGAGGTCTTGTTCAAAGGAGTGGAACAATCCTACTATTACGAAGGCTATAAAGCCGAATAATAAACGAAATAATAGAATAGCAAATATATGGCAAAAGCATTTCAAAAAATTTACACCCGGATTACGGCGATTACCAAGGCGACTTGCTCGCTGAAAGCCGAGGGGGTGGGTAACGATGAACTCGCTACCGTTAACGGCAAGTTGGCTCAGGTCGTTAAAATTATGGGCGACGAGGTAACGCTGCAGGTGTTCCAAGGTACGGAGGGTATCCCTACCAATGCCGAAGTGGTTTTCCTCGGCAAGGCACCATCGTTGCGTGTGAGCGACCAGTTGGCAGGGCGTTTCTTCAACGCCTACGGCGAGCCTATCGACGGCGGACCTGCTGTCGAGGGCGAGGAGGTCGAGATTGGCGGCCCGAGTGTGAACCCCGTGCGTCGTAAGCAGCCGTCGGAGTTGATTGCTACGGGTATTGCCGGCATCGACTTGAACAACACGCTCGTGTCTGGGCAGAAGATCCCGTTCTTTGCTGACCCCGACCAACCCTACAACCAAGTGATGGCCAATGTGGCATTGCGTGCCGAGGCCGACAAAATTATCTTGGGCGGTATGGGTCTGACCAACGACGACTACCTCTACTTCAAGAATGTATTCTCCAATGCAGGTGTGCTCGACCGTATCGTGTCCTTTGTGAACACCACCGAGAACCCGCCTGTAGAGCGTCTGCTTATCCCCGATATGGCACTGACGGCGGCAGAGTATTTCGCTGTGCAGAAGCACGAGAAAGTGTTGGTTCTGTTGACGGATATGACGCTCTACGCCGATGCGTTGGCTATCGTCAGCAACCGTATGGACCAGATTCCTTCTAAGGACTCTATGCCGGGTTCGCTCTACTCCGATTTGGCAAAGATTTACGAGAAAGCCGTGCAGTTCCCCGAGGAAGCAGGTGGCGGCTCTATCACGATTATTGCCGTAACGACATTGTCGGGTGGCGACATCACGCACGCTATTCCTGATAACACGGGTTATATTACGGAGGGTCAGTTGTACCTGCGTCGTGACTCGGATATAGGTAAGGTCATTGTTGACCCGTTCCGTTCGCTGTCGCGTCTGAAACAGTTGGTTGCAGGCAAGAAGACCCGCGAAGACCACCCGCAGGTGATGAATGCCGCTGTTCGTCTGTACGCCGATGCAGCTAATGCAAAGACCAAGAAGGAGAACGGTTTCGATCTTACCGACTACGATGAGCGTTGCTTGGCATTTGCCAAAGACTACTCGCGTGAGATTTTGGCAATCGATGTCAATATCAACACCACGCAGATGTTGGATGTGGCATGGCAACTCTTTGCAAAATACTTCAAGCCCGAAGAGGTTAACATCAAGCAAGCGCTTGTCGATAAGTATTGGAAATAGTTCCGTTAGGGCGTAGGGTTGCTAATGCGTTTGTTGCTAAAGCGTATGGTAATGGTATGATAGTGTATAAATACGAGGATATGGTTGTATGGCAAATGTCTCGAGCCTTAGTAAAAGAAATCTATGTTCTTTCAAGAGATATTCGGGACCATGGTTTTACCGACCAGATACAACGAGCCGCAGTATCTATTATCAATAACATTGCAGAAGGCTTTGAACGCAACAAATATACGCAGGATAATAAGACATTCATCTATTTATTGAATATCTCGTATGGTTCTTGTGGAGAGGTTCGTAGTATGCTCTATTTGGCGGAGGATTTGCAATACATAGACGCAACAAGAGCGAAGCAGTTGCGTGATAGTTGTCAAAGCATTTCGCGTAAAATAGAGGCACTAATGAAAAAACTCGAAACAGTCACTATAAAACCCAAAATGTAACCCACGCAAAGCGAACATACGCGCAGCGAAAATACGCGCAGCGAAAATACGTGCAACGAAAATACGTGTAACGAAAATACGTGTAACGAAAATACGTGCAACGAAAATACGTGTAACGAACATACGTGTAAACGAATATATGGCTATAACATTTCAGTATAACAAAACATCACTGCAAGGGCTTGAGAAGAATCTCAAGATGCGGCAACGCACTCTGCCTACGCTTCAGAGCAAAGAGTCCGCACTGCGGCTCGAGGTGAAGAAGGCGAAGAAAGAGATTGCGGAACTCGACGAGGAGGTCGACCGCCGTATCAAGGACTATGACCAGATGCTTGCGCTCTGGGGCGAGTTCGATACGAGCCTCATCCATGTGGACGATGTGCGCATGTCGGTCAAGAAGATTGCCGGTGTCCGCATACCTGTCTTGGACGAGGTGGTCTATTCCACCAAGGAGTTCAGCCTATTCTCCAGCCCCAAGTGGTTTGCCGATGGTTTTGAGCAACTCAAGGCCATTGCCGATGTGGGTATCCGTCAGGAATTTGTACGCCGCAAGGTGGACTTGCTCGACTATGCCCGCAAGAAGACCACGCAGAAAGTCAACCTTTTCGAGAAGGTGCAAATCCCCGGCTATCAGGACGCTATCCGTAAGATTAAACGCTTTATGGAAGATGAGGAGAACCTCTCGAAATCAAGTCAGAAAATCGTAAAAGCCAAGCGTGAGGCGGAAGCCCGTGCCGAGGAAGCAA
Organism: bacterium; assembly: GCA_963591775.1. Lineage (GTDB taxonomy): Bacteria > Bacteroidota > Bacteroidia > Bacteroidales > Paludibacteraceae > Colicola. The sequence continues at coordinate 111,721 of CAVATM010000009.1, read as the reverse complement.
GAAAGGAGGAGGCAGTATGATAAGCAAAATGAAGAAATACACCTTCTTGGTGTTCCATCGAGATTACGAGGCATTTTTGGAGCAACTGCGCACGCTGGGTGTAGTGCATATCACCGAGAAAGGCGAAGGGCAAGCCGACGACCCCAAACTGCAAGAACTCTTGCAGCAGGCGGACTCGCTGCGTAAGACTATCGCTAACGGTGCCCCCGACCAACTGTTGCAGGAGCGCACGAATATCGAGCAGCGCATCGCCTCGACTAAGAAAGAGGCAGAGCGTATGCAGGCGTGGGGCAGTTTCTCCGCCGAGCGGCTGCAACAACTCCGTGATGCGGGATACCAACTGCGTTACTTCACCTGCTCCAAGAAGCATTTCCGGCCGGAGTGGGGTATAGAGGTGGCAACCGTCGGTTCTACGATCTATTTCGTACAGGTCTCCGGTGCTAATATGCCTGCAGCAGAACTGCCCGACAACTGCCAAGAGCAAACGCTCAACGAGAAGTCTGCGGCAGACTTGCAGAAAGATGTCGAGGGCTTGAATGGCTTGCTCGTGGCGCAGAATGCCCGTATCGAACTCTGGGCGAAGGAGAACATCCCTGCACTCAAAGAGCAACTGCAATCCACACTGCAGCAGATCGACTGGCAGCGTGTCACGCTCAATACGGACACCATCGCAGAGGGCAGCCTGAAGCTCTTGGAGGGCTTCTGTCCGCTCGATAAGACAGCAGAATTGAATCAACTGCTCGAGACGCAAGGCGTTTACTACCAAGCCGAAGATCCGACCGAAGAGGACAACACGCCTATCAAACTGCATAACAACTGGTTCGCACGCCTCTTCGAGGGGCTGACGGGTATGTATGGCTGGCCTTCGTATGGCGAGTTCGACCCGACGCCTATCCTTGCACCGTTCTTCCTGCTGTTCTTTGCACTCTGTATGGGCGACGCAGGCTATGGCGTGCTGTTGATTATCATCGGCTTGCTTATCACCAAGGGCAAACTCAAGATTGATATGTTCGATGGGCAAGGGCCTATTATCACCGTTTTAGGTGTAGGCACGATGGTGGTCGGTTTCTTCCTGGGGACTTTCTTCGGGATGGACTTGTATGCCGCATCGTGGATGCCCGATGCTCTGAAATCCGTTATGATTAAGGGCAATGTCGAGGTAATGGGCTCTAAGTACGATATCCAGATGGTTATGGCGCTTTGCATTGGTATCTTCCACCTCTGTCTGGCGATGACGGTTAAGGCTATTTGCTATACCAAACGCTTTGGGTGGAAAGAGAACCTCTCTACGTGGGGCTGGCTGTTGCTCATCGTGGGCGGAATTGCCGTGGGCATTTTCTCAACGATGAAGTGGGTATCGCCTGCAGCCGCAGAGTGGGCAATGATTGTCATCGGTGCCGTGTCGGCATTGGGCATATTCCTCTTCAATAAGCCGGGACGCAATCCTTTGATTAATATCGGTCTTGGATTGTGGGATACCTATAGTATGGTAACGGGCTTGTTGGGCGATGTGCTGTCCTATACGCGTCTTTATGCACTCGGTTTGGCAGGTGGTATGTTAGGGGCTGCGTTCAACAACCTGGGGCTTACCATTCTTGGCGAAACGCCGAATGTAGGAACATGGATAGGTTGCGTGCTGATACTCGTTATCGGGCATGTGCTGAACCTTGCGTTGTCGGCATTGGGTGCATTCGTCCACCCACTTCGTCTTACCTTTGTGGAGTATTTCAAGAACTCGGGTTACGAAGGCAAGGGAGTACTCTATCGTCCGTTTGCCAAATAAACGCAAAGTAAGAATACGCATAACAAATATATGCTTTAGCGAAAATACGCTTCAGCAAACTTACATAAAACGAAAAAACAAATTAAATAATCAGTATTATGAATGAAATTTTAGGTTATCTGGGTTGGGGCTTGATGTTGGCTCTGGCAGGTGTTGGTTCTACGTACGGAACTACCATTGCAGGTAAGGCTGCAGAGGGGGCACTGAAGAAGAACAAAGACAAATCGGCAAGTTACATGATTCTCTCGGCCATTCCGGCTACGCAGGGTCTGTACGGTTTCGTGGCATGGTTCCTTTGGCTGAACAAGGGAGTTGAGTTTATGGCTGCCAATGGCCCTCTTTGCTTTGGTATCGGTTTGGCAGTAGGTATTGCCTGCATGTTGTCCGGTATTCGTCAGGGTGAGGTCTGCGCACATGGTATCTCCGGTATCGCATCGGGTCACGATGTAATGGCGAACACCATGATTTACGCCGCTCTTCCGGAGTTCTATGCCATCTTGGCTCTTGTAGCCGCCGTCATGGTTGCTCAGTAAATCATATTGAATCACCGGTAATCTCACCGGCTGATTCTCCCATATATGGTGTCGTCCCTTATATAGTGCGAAATTCCTATAAAGGCGATACCTGTATTAAAAAGCAAAAAGCGATTCCCTTATGGGAGTCGCTTTTTCGCTTAAAAAATGACAGATATTGTTGTATATTTTGGTGTATAGGTCAATTTTGCAGTCTGAAAAAATGTACTATGACAGGCCTCCTAAACACTCTAAAATTGGGGTTGCATAGTATGCGGCTTGGGGAGCCGCGTACTAGTTGGAAACAGGGGGCATATAGGGAACAATCCCAGACTGTAAAATGACTATTCGGTCCAGTTATTGAAAGAATAGTGGTTCAAAAGAATAGAATACAAGCAGAATGAAAAATGTAGAGCATGGCAATCTGTAACAAATAGATACACAGTAGAATACGAAAAGCACAGCCGATTGTTAGTGGGCGAAAGTTGACAAAAATCATCAACTTTCGCCCACTAATAATCTATACCAAGCCAAACTAAATTCTACGATATTCTATAATCAACATCCCGGTCCCATAAGGCAAATTGCTTATAAAGACGGTGAATGAGTCTCAAACCATCAATAATCATTTGCATATTTCTAAAATAAGTACTATCTTTGCAACGCAAAACCCACGCGAATACTTTCATTGACGGACACAGTGGTGTCCCGAGAAAGGGGGAGGGTGGGCTTTGTTTACATATTGATGCGTTTGACAACACCCCAACGCACCCCACAAGGTTGTGGTGGGGAGAGCGGAGACACAAGTCGCCTGCTGATTTAGCAGAGCGGTATCGGTCTTTTGCAACCTTGTTGCTGAACGCGAGGCGTTTGCTAACGCTTGCAATTCGACTATTGAAACCTGAGAAATTTCAACCTGTCATTCGAAAGCAAGACATTAGTTGATGCTCATGGGTGTATCATACACTTGCGTGTACCTGTAAGGGTGCGCGTTAAGTACGATATACACGCGTGGGTTTCTGCAAGTTTATTCGATGACACGGTTTTCTCAGGACCTCAATAGCGGATTTACTAACAGAAGTCCGCGTTTTTTTGTGTGCCTATATGTGAACTGCGTAAATAGCCAGCTAATAAATAAACGAAAAACAGATAATCCAAATCAGCATTGTGGACAGATGCTTGAGAATACCATTGTTAATGCGAGTGCCCATCGCTCTAATAGTTGCGCCCGACACGAATAAGGGAAATAGTATGTCAATATCAAAGTTCTCCGTCACTGCGCTCCGAAACTTAAACCATTCGGAAAAGTGTAAGTATTATGTTTATGGATTAATCGACCCTGATCCTATTAGAAGTTTTGAAGAGCCTTTCTATATCGGAAAGGGAAGTGGTAACAGAGTATTTGAGCACATTAAGCAGGCTCGTGCGTTGCAGTCTAATACTCAAATAATAAATGACTTGCGAACAAAACCTGTTGAGGAATTGAAAGGAAAGTCAAAGGTAGCAGCGTCAGATAAGTTTCAAAAGATTTGGGACATATTCAATAAAGGAAAAGAACCGAAAAGTGTAATATATCGCTGGGGGTTGACAGAACAGGAGGCTTTTGAGGTAGAAGCAACTTTGATAGATTGTATGCCGAATCTAACGAATGTTCAATGTGGTCACGATTCGGAGCATGGTATGGCAACACCTGAAGAGTTGGATAATGTTCTAAACATGTCAGTATATGCGGAACCCAAAGACTCTAATGGGCGTAAAATACCCTATATTATCATCAAATTAAATGATAGTATTACTCACAGAGGTAATTTTAGCGTTCCGAGTAATCTCTATAAGGCGGTGCGAGGATGTTGGTCAAATAGTTTAACGAATGCCCGCAAGTACTGCTATGTTCTTGCAGTGGTGCGGGGTGTGGTGCTAGATGTGTATGAAGTGGATAATTGGCATACCTCGGAAGCTGAAGCACCCAGAATTGAATTTGATGGACATCCAACTACAAACCCGATAATGCGTGAGTTAGTTGGAAAATTAATTCCTGAATGTTATCAACAACAGGGAATGGCAAATCCATTTTTGTATTGTAATAATGGTAAATAAAGAACGATTTACTCAGAAATGAGATAAGAAATGTTCTTAAATCTCTAATAAGGTCTATAGGTCATTTTGTAGGCTGTAATTTTTTCAGTCTGCAAAATGACCTATATAGATATTATACTATCCGTATCATACTATCCTATTTTTAACTTATTTATTAGTAAAATGAAAAAGAGTATATTATTTACGCTCATTGCTTTTTTGAGCGTAATGTCTGCTTATGCTGCCGATAAAATCCAGATAGGAGATTTGTACTATTATCTGGACACTTCCGCAAAAACGGCAACGGTTACTAGCCATCCAGTGGGGCGTTATAGCGGGGACATTACTATCCCATCCACGATTAGTTATGATAATGCTGCATATAGTGTAACGAGTATAGGAGGTGATGCTTTCTACATGTGCACGGGTCTTACTTCTATTACTATTCCCAACAGTGTAACGAGTATTGGAGGGATTGCTTTCCAATATTGCAGTAGTCTTACCTCTATTACTATCCCTGAGAGCGTAACGAGTATTGGAAATTTTTATGGTTGTATGGGTCTTACCTCTGTGGTTTGGAACGCTAAGAAATGTGGTGGTTGGAGGGCTTCCTCAACTTCACCATTCTATTCCATTAGGAACAATATCACTTCTTTTACCTTGGGAAATGCAGTAGATAGTATTCCCACTGGTCTTTGCTCAGGTATGAGCAATTTGACTTCTATTACTATCCCAAACAGCGTAACGAGTATAGGAGACGCTGCTTTCTCGGGTTGTACGGGTCTAACCTCTATTACCATTCCAAACAACGTAACGAGTATAGGAGCTAGTGCTTTCTTAAAGTGTACGGGTCTAACCTCAATTACCATCCCTAACAGCGTAACGCTGGTTGGATGGAATGCTTTTGATGGTTGCACGGGTCTTACCTCTGTGGTTTGGAACGCTAAGATTTGGGACGCAAAGGTATATGGTGATTGGAATTATTATTATTATGGTTTTTCTCCGTTCGGTACTGCTTGTGAGAATATCACTATTTTCACATTCGGTAATGATGTAGATAGTATTCCTGCCTATTTCTTCAGCAAAAATATGGTTAATCTGGCTTCTATCACTATCGGAAATAATGTAACGAGTATAGGGGAAGGTGCTTTCTCGGGTTGTACGGGTATAACCTCTGTGGTGTGGAATGCCCGGAAATGTCATTTTGATTATCTGCAGGAGTCCTCCACGATTTTTTTGTTCAATTCTTCTTGTAAAAAAATCACTTCTTTTACATTTGGCAATGAAGTAGATTGTATTCCCGAGGGTCTTTGCTCAGGTATGAGTAATTTGACTTCTATCACTATCCCCAACAGTGTAACGAGTATTGGAAATTATGCTTTTGATGGTTGTACGGGTCTTACTTCTATCACTATCCCCAACAGCGTAACGAGTATTGGAAATTTTGCTTTTGATGGTTGTACGGGTCTTACTTCTATTACTATCCCCAATAGTGTAACGAGCATAGGAAATTTTGCTTTCGATGGTTGTACTGGTCTAACCTCTGTTACTATCGGAAACAGCGTAACGAGTATAGGATACGCTGCTTTCTGGGGTTGTACGGGTCTAACTTCTATTACCATTCCCAACAGCGTAACGAGTATTGGAAATAGTGCTTTCTCTGGCTGCACAGGTCTTACTTCTATTACTATCCCAAATAGCGTAACGAGTATAGAATGGTGGACTTTCCAGAATTGTACGGGTCTTACTTCTATCACTATCCCCAACAGCGTAACGAGTATTGGAAATTATGCTTTCTCTGGTTGCACGGGTCTTACTTCTATCCAAGTGGAAGCGCAAAAGCCACCGCAATGTGGCGATGATAGCTGTTTTAATAATGTTCTTAAGGATATTCCTGTGCAAGTCCCCTGTGGCACGAAAGAAGCTTATCAAACGAGTGCGGGTTGGTCATTATTTACAAATATCATTGAAGAACATGATTATGCCATATCGGTTCAATCTTCCAATGAGGACTACGGAACGGCCACGATTGTTTCTTATACTTGCGACAACGAACTGACTATTCAGGCTATCGCCAATGAGCATTACCATTTTACCAGATGGAGTGATGGTAACACAGATAATCCACGCATCATAACGCTAGAGGATGATGTCATATACACTGCCGAGTTCGCCATTGACCAATATGCTATTGCCGTTTCTTGTGCCCCGCAACAAGGTACAGTTACAGGTGGAGGCACTTATGCCTATGGCACACACATTACATTGATTGCCGCTGCCAATAAGGGCTATGAGTTCACGCAGTGGAGCAATGGCGTTACGAATAACCCGTATCTGTTTACTGTTACAGAAGACATTAACATTGAGGCGCAATTCATATCCACAACAGCGGTGGTGAATACCTCTATCGACACCGCCGACAACGCCACCCCGCAAAAAATTATTCTCAACGGCCAAGTCTATATCCTCCGTGGCGGCAAGACCTATACACCGACGGGCGTAGAGGTGCAGTAATAGGTCTGACGGCTACATCCTAGTATGTTGAATAGTCCCAGGGTGTTTGACCTCATATCACAATATCGGCTGCCGTTTTAATTCGGCAGCCGATATTGTCTATAGACCGATCTATTCTTATGTTATACACACACTATCTCTTGCAGAGTGCCTCAGAACAACAAGTCCTCCTGTAAATTATGCAGTGCATCTCAGGTTCCTTCTAGATTGATAAGGTATTCCCTACTTATATATTTCTCATACGCCTACATTCGTAGAAAAGGAAGGTCCTATATCTTTTCGCCCATCAGTTCGACCATACTATCCCAACGGACAATGGCATCGTGACCATATTTCCATATCTGTTGCCGTATCTTGGCGGTCGGGGTGGTCTCTCCGATGTGTCCTTTGGAGTAGAACTTATCGGCATAGCATATTATCTTCTCTTCCAATGATACGGGGCAGTAATCACGAATGGGTATGGGTATCTTTTCGCGTACCACTTGCTCTGATGTGATGCCTGTTCCCGTGTGCCGTTCGGCTACCAGTGCGTGTTTTTCCAGTCCTTCCTTGCGGAGTAGTTCGGCTCCCAGAAAGCCATGCTCGATATAGGTGTGAGGGCCCAAGCAATGTATCTTCGGGGCATTACAATAGATAATGCCGATATCGTGCAGCATGGATGCCTCCTCTATGAATTCCCTATCCACCATGTTATTGGCTGTCCATTCGGGGTGCAGGTCAACAATATGTAATGCTCGGTCACGAACTTGGGTGCTATGAGCTAGCAATATCGTTCTAAGTTCGGGAGTGCTTCGGTAATACGTATCTATTAGGGCAATGTAATCTATCATTTCAGTCCGTTTAGTAGTGCTTTAGCGTCCATTCTTTTCTTGCCGGGTAGTTGTAGTTCCTGTACACGAATATAACCGTCTGCACATGGTACAACAATTTCTTTGTCCTCGTTCCTGTTCGTTTCTGTGTATTCAACCTGATATACTTTAACATTCTCGTATTCCTTGCCGTGCAGGGTCAGGTTACACCAGGCCGCAGGGTAGGGAGATAGTCCGCGTACAAAGTTGTGTATCTCTTTTCCTGTCTTGTTGAAATCTATTTGGCAGGTTTCTTTGAATATCTTGGGAGCCGGACGCAGTTCTGCCACTTCCGGTTGTGGGGTGGTCGGCAGAGCAGTTCCTTTATTTTCGCAGTCAATAATCAAATCTACCGTACGCAGTACGAGCCCTTTGCCGAGCGACATTAGTCTGTCATGTACGCTGCCTACATTTTCGTCTGCTCCGATAGGGATGCGTTCTTGTAGAATCAAATTGCCTGTATCTATCTCATGCTTGAGCATAAAGGTGGTCGCACCGGTTTCGTTGTCGCCATTGATTACAGCCCAGTTGATAGGTGCAGCCCCGCGATATTGGGGGAGTAGCGATGCGTGTAGGTTGAATGTTCCTAAGCGAGGCATAGCCCATACCACTTCGGGCAGCATACGAAAGGCAACCACTATTTGCAGGTCGGCTTTGTAGGCTCGCAGCTGCTCTATAAATTCGGGGTCTTTTAGCTTTTCGGGTTGCAGAACAGGTAATCCTACCGCGAGAGCATACTGTTTTACGGCAGAGAACTGCATTTGATGTCCCCGTCCGGCAGGTTTGTCGGGCATAGTTACCACTGCTACTACATTGTAGCCATTTTCCACCAGTGCACGCAGACTCTCTACGGCAAATTCCGGTGTGCCCATATATACGATGCGTAAATCTTTCTTTGTCATATCTATTCGAACATTAGGCAAACGCCTATTTGATTAAAATTCTTGCGGTTACGGAATTGCCCGTAGGGACAGTTTCCATGATAGGCGCGTATTCCCAATGCGATACGAGAGAAATATCCGTCGTAGTTGGGCGTGTTGTAGCGTGCGCCTACGAACACATTGTATGTGAAAGTGCGGGTTTCGGTTTGCAGAATGGTCTTGTCGGTCGTACTGCTATTGCTCAAGTCGTACCCATAGACGGCTCGGTTGCGTATCTCGGCGGCCGCAATGCCTTGAAACCCGTGTCGGCTCGTCGGAGATTGGTATTGGTATTGCAGATAGGCCTCCCATGGAGAGCGGCGTGGTTGCGTCAGGGTTGCATCGCCGTCTTCTTCATCCACATTGTACCATCCCATGTCCCAATTCCAAAGTACCATCATGCCCGCACGGAAACAATGGTTCTGCTCATATCGGTTCTCTGCCTCGTTCAGTGTAAAACTCAGTTCTGTATAGTTGTACGATACATTCACCCGCCGCAACAGCATCTGCTCGCTGCATTTTTGTATCTGTAACTCGTCACCTATATGCGTCGATTCGTGTTTGAAAGGCGACCAACAGATGGCGTAGTTTCGTGCAAATCCTTTGTCTATGCGATGTAGAAAAGCCACCGACGGCAATCCGATACGATAGTCTGTATCTACTATGGGGGCGGTCTTTCCTCCGAATAGATCCATCCATATATTTGCAGACATGGCAGCGTACACATTGAGTGCCATTGTGCTGTCTGCTATCTGTCCGTACCATATTGGCACCTGAAAACCAAACACGCCCATTGTTTGAATGCGATAGGGAGTGCCGGAGTGTTCCCAATCGTATTCCGGATACATAGTGGTGTAGGGTACATCCATACGCAGAAAGTTCGGGTGTTCGTCGGCGTAGAGGCTGTGCCCGAATGGACTATATCGGAAAAGTCCTTTTCCAAACGGCGTATTCTCTGCGCATACACCGCATACCATACCTATACATAAGAGAAAACTTACTATGCGATAGGTATGGCGTTGCATGGCTATTTCTTTTTGTTGGGGTTACTTTCCGGCGCCTTTTCCACTACCGGTAGCAGCGGTCTTCGGTAGGCGCGAATAATGAGATATAGTCCAAGCAGGATGAATGGAACGCTTAGCCATTGCCCCATGTTTAATAGATGCCCTGCCTCGAAGGCCTCTTGGTCGTTCTTGATAAACTCTAAGCCGAAACGAGTTACAAATATAATCTCAAAAAATACACCGAGAATTAGTCCTTCGTGGCGATAGGCCTTGCCTTTCCAGTACATTAGTTGGGTAACTGCCATGGCTACGAGGCAGTATAGCATTTCGTATATCTGGGTTGGATGACAAGGCACGGTTTGCCCGTCACGCACAAAGATAAATCCCCATGGCATAGTGGTCGGGCCGCCGTATATCTCGCTGTTCATCAGGTTGCCGAGACGGATGAGCGTAGCGGTAAAGCATACACCAATGCAAAGTCGGTCGAGAATCCATATCCACGAGGTTTGGTATTGCGGATATTTGCGGAATTCCTTTCGGTTGAGTAGCACAGCAGCAATCATCAGTCCGATGGCGCCTCCGTGGCTGGCGAGCCCCCCTTCCCATATCTTGAGTAGTTTCAGTGGGTGCTCAATGTATGGGTTGCGGTAGTTGATGGTCCAGCCGAATATCTGTACGGGGTCGGTTGATATGTTCATAGCGTGGCAATAGCCGGCAAGTGCAGGGTTGGTCACATCGTGCCACTCGTAGAACCAGCAGTGTCCTACGCGTGCGCCGATTATCACGCCGAGCACCATCCATATAAATAGTTTGTCCACCCATTCAGCGGGGCAGTTCTCGTTTTTGTATAGGCGTACTTGCACAAGGTAGCATAGGTAGATACCGATAGCCCACAGCAGTCCGTACCAGCGGATACCACCATCGCCAATGTGTATCAGTATTGGGTCAACATTCCAAGTAATAAAGTCCAACATAGTTCTCCTAATTATGAATCAAGAATTTTGAATGATGAATAAGATGTAAATTGTGTGGTTAACGAGTATGAATGAAAACGGAATGAGAATTCCTGTGACAGATTCTTGAACTCGGAACTTATATAGTAGTAAACGGATATCCGTACTTATTCATTCATAGTTCGTCATTGTCCTGTCCTATCTCCCCCAATTTAGTTTGTCTCGCAGCGAGTGTAGGAATCCGGAGTTGCCGACTTGCACCACTTTGATAGTATAGGGCGCTTTCTCTACATGCAGGGTTATGTCGGTGCTCAGTATTTGGCTGCGTCCATCCACGCTTATCATATAGTTGTGGTAGCGGCTTGCTACCTTGATATCGAATTTCCAATCGTCAGGCACAACCATAGGTCGTACGGTTAGGCTGTGGGTTGCAATAGGCGACAGAATGATACCTTTTGTCTGTGGTACAAGCAGTGGCCCTCCAATGGATAGATTATAGGCGGTGCTGCCGGTTGGGGTAGAGATAACAAGTCCGTCTGCGTGGTAGGTGTGCAGTGGTTCGCCGTTGGCTGACACCTCTACCGAAATCATGCTGCTCATACCTTGCTTCATGATGGCCACCTCGTTGAGTGCGTTGGGGGCCATAATAAGCCCTTCTCGTCCGCAGCGCACTTGTAGCAGCGACCGCTGCTCTATCGTGTATTGCCCATTTACCAACTGTCGCATGATGGTATCCACATCTTTGGTTTGCACCTCAGCGAGAAATCCTAGTTGTCCGCAGTTGACACCAATGATAGGGATGTTCTTTGAGCCGATGGCAGAAGCCGTAGTAAGGAAAGTTCCATCACCTCCTATCGACATCGCAAAGTCGATAGGTTCGTTATAGGTGTTTTCGTTCGAATTGTCTTCTATGAAAGGGGGGAAGTCGCGCAGATTGAGTTCTTGACGAAGTTCTTGCGACAGAAGTACATTGACGCCTTGCTGTGCCATAAAGCTGAGAATATGAGACACTTCGGTTAGAGTGTTCTCCTTCATAGCATTCCCAAATATAGCGATAGTCATTGTGTGGTCTTTTTGCTGTTGTGGTTTCTGTTGTGGTTTCTGTTGTCGTAGTCATACGGTTGTATGCCTATTCTCGTATTTACTAATACGGTGCAAAATTACAACTTTCCAACGAAATATGCAAACGGATGTCCTTCCCGCCCGGGGCAACCGCATCAAAATCAGTAAGAGAGTTAGATAGCATATAGTGCGAATAGAGGCATTTGCGAAGATACAATCAGGTTCGAAAGACACGGAACTGCATTCTCATTCTATATGTGTGTTATTTAGTGATATAAATATATTGATGGGGAAGTTATAGATAATAGCTATTCTAAATAATATAGAGGTTCTGTATAATAAATAAACAATAAGCGGGACTTCCTTATCGGAAGCCCCGCTTACTTTTCGTATGATGTTTTCGCTTATCAGTGGCGACAACTCGCCGCTGATTGCGCATTGCAGATTAGCGTACGCGCTCGCAGTAGCTGCCGTCGCGGGTATCCACACGGATGAGTTCGCCCTCGTTGATGAACAGAGGCACACGAATCTCAGCGCCGGTCTCCAATTTTGCAGGCTTCAGGGTGTTCGTAGCGGTATCGCCCTTCAAACCCGGCTCGGTGTAAGCCACGGTCAGTTCTACCTTTGCGGGCAGTTCTGCGAAAAGGATGGTATCGGTCGAAGCATCGCTTACGACATCCACTACAAAACCTTCCTTCAAGAAATCCACGCCCGTAATCATGTCGTGTGCGATGGGCACTTGCTCAAAGGTCTCTTGGTTCATAAAGATGTAGTCCTCGCCCTCTTGGTAGAGGTATTGATACGGACGACGCTCTACGCGTACATCTTCCAGTTTCTCACCGATGTTGAAACGACGCTCGATAACACGACCATCTACTACATCTTTGAATTTCACACGCATGATTGTGTTACCCTTACCCGGCTTGACATGCAGGAACTCAATCACAAAATACAAGCGCCCGTCCATACGGATACAAACGCCATTCTTGACATCTTGAGAGTTAATCATAAAATGATTGCTATATAATAAGTTCTGTTTATTTTCTCTTCGGCTTTCGGGGCTGCCGTGCTGCGTTCTGCCGCTGCCGCTCCTATGCTGCTTATGGACTGCTGCCGTATTGTCTTCTGTCCGAAACAGACCAAAGCGACTGCAAAAGTACTATAAAAAACTGAATTGTACAAGTTTACCTTCATTTTTTCTATCGTATAACTCGCATATTTATGCGTTTCCCCGTACTTTTACAGGCAAATTTGTTGCGCGTGGTTTCTGACTTCGAACAGCCTTCCAACAGAGCCGTAAGGCGGTCTGACATCTTGTATTATGTTCTTTATTTTTTCTCGTTGCTTGACATTTGGTGGATTTTGCCTTCTTTCGTGTTTCTGATTGTTATCATTGACCCGTTCGGCAATATGCTTATCACGATCAATATGGAGCAACGCCTGGCGCATTCACTGCGCTTCTTACCATAACGGCACATTACTCCATACCGAATTTTATCTGTACGGTGCTGTTCTGTATCGTGGTGCTTTTCCTTATGCTGACAGGGACACATTGGTTGATGAATCACCTCGCCCCCGTGTGTCTGTATGCCAATTCGCCAAAAGTGTTTCTAACCGCGTATTATAATGGCTAAAATAGTAAAAATGGGGGTGGGTATTGCATATACCACAAATATAATGTACTTTTGTAGTGGCGTTGAGATTATTTTACTCATCACAATTGTTGCATACCATGAAACTATTACACACTTTACGCCGCCGATTGTCCGTTATTATTCTGTGCGGTTATGTCGGTTTGCTTTGCGGCTGCCAACCGACCCCCAAGGAGCAAACCTTTGCTGTGGGAGTCTGCATCGATTTTCAGGATGTGTGGCACGACAAAATGTGCGACGAGATAGTGCAGGAGGCGGTGTTGCATCCGGAGTTGCACTTGATTCTTAAGAATGCCCGCGGAGACAGGCGGTTGCAGGGGATGCAGATAGACAGCCTGCTCCAAAGTGGGGTGGATCTGCTCATAATCGGTGTGGAAGACCCGCTCTATATACATGTCGCCTTGGAGCATGCTGCACAAAAGGGGGTGCCTGTCGTCATCAACTCTCGCAATCCTAAGACGGACAATTATACGGCTTTTGTCGGTACGGACAACCTCCAAGTTGGCAACCTGATGGCAGAGTACCTGAAAGAATTGGCGCATAAGGGAGGTTACACCACACAACGCCCGTTGCAGGTGATAGAGATACTCGGCGTGCCGGGAACGCCTGCCGTATCGGAGCGCTATATCGGTTTACGCAGAGGATTGAAAGATTTCCAAGCCGTACACTTGTGCGGAACGGGGGTGGGAAATTGGTCGTATGCGTTGGCGTTTCGGCAGACCGACTCTCTTTTGTTGCAGCATAAGGATATCGATGTTGTGGTGGCGCAAAACGACATTATGGCTTTGGGGGCATACGAAGCGTGCCTGCATCGGTATCCGGACAAGGATTTCCGTATATTGGGTGTAGATGCATTGAATGGCCCAGACAGTGGCGTTGAGGCGATATTGGAGGGGAAGATTGCCGCTTCGATTACTAATGTTACCCGTGGCGATCTTATCATACAAACCGCTTATGCCATCCTGCACGGGCAACCGTATGTGCGTGATTCGCTGCTCCATCCCATGTTGGTAGACCGATCTTCTACAAGGCTGATGATGCGTATGTCGCAAGAGATGGACAACGAGACAAAAGTAATAAAGGCTTTGCAGACGCGCATGGACAGTTTGGGAGGAAAAACCGATGGGCTGCGTACGGCAAATATGGCATTAAGCCTGTGTCTGGTATTGTCTGTACTGTTGGGCGTTGTGATGATATTGCTGTACCACTATCGTCTGCGCGTACATCAAGAGCGTGCACAAAGTGCTCTTACGATCAGCAGGCAGCAGCAACAGTTGGAGCAGATTTCGGCAGAATTGACCCAGGTAAAAATCACACAAAGCCAAGACGAGAAATTTACCGAGAACTTGCAGCGAATCATTGAGAAACGCTTGGACGATCCCACATTGTCGGTCAATAGTTTAAGCGAAGAATTAGGAGTGAGCCGTGCGCAACTGTTCCGCAAAGTGAAGGCGCAAATGGGTATTACGCCTTTCGACCTGCTGCACCAAATACGCCTGCAAAAAGCCCAACAACTGTTGCGCAATACCGACCTTTCGGTAAGTGAAGTGGCATACTCCGTCGGCTTCACCTCTTCTTCGTATTTTGCCAAATGCTACAAGTCTGTCTTTGGTGTTGCGCCAGCCGAAGATAGAAAGCAAAATAGTCTCAAATAACGCGATATTTGTTGCAACGTAGAGTTTTTGCGACGCATATAGCCATATTTGAGATTATTATTACCTATTATATAGCCGATCCTGTTGTATCTTTGTGCAGTGATTAGAATGGATACTCATTCATCGCAGGCTTCGTTCGTCGTGTTCTTGAGACTTTGGACGGGCGTAGAAAATAGAATACCATGAAAAGTCTCTCAACCTTATAATCTAAAATACTACTAACATGAAGAAAAGTTACTTTTCTGTAGCGGCAGCGGCTTTGCTGTCTGTCTGCATGGGGAGCGCACAGGCGCAAACCGTTACTTGTCCCGATGCTGCAACGGCACAGGGAGCAGATTACTACTTGAGTAATGTGTATTACAATCAGTGTACGCCACTGCGCGATACCACGGTGGTTCGCGAAAGTGGTTCGGAAAAGGCTACCTGCAATGCGGACGGTCTGATCAAGCGTTCCGACGACGGATGGTCGGACTATCATTGGGACGGCGTTAGTCGTGTGATTTTCGACAACATCAACATGAGCAAAGCCGGCAACTATGTGTTGACGGTGAACTATCGTGGTACCGGCACCGTTGATTACATCGTCAACGAGGACACCACCGCGCTGAAATTGGACGGCACAAGTCCGTTGGTGACAAGTGTCTCGCTGAATGCGGGTATGAACACCATCAAGTTCGGCAAGAACGATGGTTGGCCGGGCTTCTACAGTATCGCTTTGGCAGAGTGCCCGGACGCAGCACTCGCACAGAGCGCAGACTACTATCTCGGCAATGCCTACTATGTCAAGTGTACGGCTTTGCGCGACACCGTGGACGGTTCGGGTGCGCCTGTGAAATGGAACGGCGGCTATCTCAAACTGACGGACGATGGTTGGTCGGACTATCATTGGGACGGCCCGAGTAATGTCATATTTGACAATATCAATATGAGCAAAGCCGGCGACTACAAGATGATTGTCGAGACTCGCAATGTCGGTTCGGTATATCTTGTGATCAACGGAGATTCCACTATCATGAATTTGGACGGCACAAGTCCTGTAACGCAGGTAGTTACTCTGAACAGCGGCATGAACACCATCGCTTTCTGCAAGAAGGCGGATTGGCCGGGTTTCAAAAGCATTACCTTGGATAGGGCTGCCATCACCACGACCGCTATCACCCTCGATCAGCAAGGGGGTACAGGCGGAACGGAGAGCGTGGTGGCTACTTTCGGTCAAGATATGCCGGAGATAACCATTCCGACACGCGAAGGCTATTTCTTTGAGGGCTACTTCACAGATGCTACGGAGGGTTCGCAATACTACAACACCGATGGAACCAGTTTCAAAGCATGGGACAAGGACGACGAAACATTCACGCTTTATGCCCACTGGAACGATGGTAGCGCTGGTGGCGATTGCCCGACCGTTGCACAGGCAACTTCCGAGGATTGGTATCTGAATCACATGTACGATGCACGCTGCACCGAACTGACCAACACTTTCGAGAAAGACGGAGGCGCATACATCTACTTGAATGCAGAGAACGAGAAAATAAAAATCACGGCGAGCGG
The DNA here is from genome assembly GCA_963591775.1 of bacterium. Taxonomy (GTDB): domain Bacteria; phylum Bacteroidota; class Bacteroidia; order Bacteroidales; family Paludibacteraceae; genus Colicola. Next base: position 95,191 of record CAVATM010000009.1, on the reverse strand, counting down.
TGAATGGATGGACTTCTACTTTGCAGACCCGAGTTCCGTGGTCTTCGATTCAATCTATGTGAGCAAGGATGACTACTACGATCTGAAGTGGTATTTCCATCAGGATGTTGTTGACGGTGAGGCTACTGCTGGTTCGAAGACTCAGATATGGGTTAACGATGAGTTGGCAGGTGAGTTCACCACTTATATCAGCGATGAAGATGTTGAATTGGATGAGGTTGTGTACGAAGGCATTGAGTTGTACGCAGATTACCCCAATAAGATTAAATTGCTGAAAGTAAACGGCTGGCCTTTGACACGCGGCATTCAATTATCGCGCGAAGCTACGGGGATACACAATACCCAGGTTGCTTCTTTCTTCATTACTTCGTCGGATGGTCTGTTGACCATCAACCGTCTGAGTGGTGAAAGCCGAATTACCATCTATTCCATAGGCGGTGTGCAGTTACAGACGGTAACAACGACAGCCTCACACTATACGATACCTATGACTGCAGGTGCGTATATCGTGAAAGTGAATGACCAGTTTGCCAAAGCAGTTGTGCGTTAAAGAGTGAAACAGATAGGGGGTGGCTTGCTACATTCTTGCGTACCCCCTATCTGTGTCTTCCTCATACGCCATGGCTTATTCCCCTTAATCCCTTAAAATCTATATATACTGTGAAACACTGTTTGATTCTGCTCGTATCTTTTCTGAGCCTATCTGCTGTTGCATCTACACTGACCTTGCAGTCGGGAGATATGGCTCTGACTTTTAACTCATCGGCCGATGGGTATATTACGGCACTGACCTACAAGGGAACGGACATTCCTTTTTTGGTTGCCGGTCAACCTGCTTATTTAGAGGTGCAGAACCGGGCCGTATCCGGCTATTATAATTCCGTATCGGAGTCGAAGGGCGTATTCACATGTGTGGCCGAACTGACTTCCAATCGCGGTTCTGTATTTACTGTAACAGACATTTATTCAGCGAAAGAGCCCGGACAAATAGTGCTGCAACGCAATGTGCAAGTACGGTCTCAGAAAAAAGGCGACAATATATTCCTGTCCACCTTTGGCGTGCAGACCACCGAAAACGCTGCGCTGACAGACAACGAATACTTGGTACCCGGCGTATTGTACAAGGGGTATTTTGACGCCGCTTGCAACACACCCACTACGCTTCCGCAGGACGGTGATGCGTGGTTCTTGTATCGTGATGACCGCACCCCTCTGCCATTTGTTATGTCCAGAGGCAAGAAGAATGGTATCACCATTACATTAGCCCATAAAGACTCGGGCGACCATACGGTAGTAGCCGATGCACAAGGCAGTGCGTCCAACGCAGGCTATCAGTTTGGTTCGTGCGGATTATGGCGCGATACGAACAATGCACTCACCTATCAAGAGATTGTATTCCCTGGTACAACCAATGCTACCAAATTGGGCAAGGGCTATCGGTATCACCCGGTGGACACAAGTGTGAAGCACAGTTACCAAGTCTTTCTTCATATTTCGCATACCGACACCTATGCGGAGGCGGTTAAACAATCATGGGATGAGGTGTTCGACCTCTATAATCCCGCGATCTATCCTGTTGATCTGGATTCTTGCTACGAAGGACTCATCGGTAGTCTGTTGACCTATTATGTCCCCTGCACGGCAGATGGCGGCTCGTATGACAAACCGGGTTGGCCGTTCGAGGTCAGCCTGAGTGATTTCAAACCGCGCGGCATAGACTATCAAATGGGCTTTGTCGGAATGCAAGTATCTTCAGGCTATTACCTGTATCGCTATGGCATAGAAAACAAACAAAACGACATACGCCACAAAGGCGAAGCGGTTTTGGACTTCTGGGCGAACGACTGTCTATCACCCATTGGAATGCCGAGCACCTGGTACGACCCAAGTAATACGGGTAAGGGAAGTTGGCGTAACTATGAGAGTATCCTGCGTATTATGACAGGCGGCATGGAAGGACTGCTCACAGCGTGGTGCTATGGTACGAAAAACGGTGAAACGCATGATAATTGGCTGACCTCGTGCAAGAAATTCGGTGATTGGTTGTTGAGCGCACAGAATGAGAATGGCAGTCTGGCATTTAGTTGGAATCGTAATAAGATAGTCAGCAACCAGCATCCGGTTAATACGAGCAATGGTCTGACCACGACCTCAGCATTGCGTTACCTGGTGGAACTGTACATCGCCACCGGCGAAGAGAAATACAAGGAGGCTGCACTGAAGGCGGGAGATTATTGTTACCTGTTTGTACACAAGAAATATCACTATTGCGCTTGCGTGGTGGATAATCCGCAGGTCATCGACAGTGAGTCGGGCTATATGGCTATGGTCGGTTTCCTGTCGCTCTACGACTTGACGCGCAATAGCAAGTGGTTGGATGCTGCCGAGCAAGCCGCCACCTATACGGAGACTTGGGTATATAGCCACGAAGTACCCGTGGAGGACGACAGGGACGAAGACAATCCGATATTCCCGCGCGACCGAAGCATTGTCGGTCAGCACTTGATCGCCATAGGACATTCGGCAGCCGATTTGGGCTTTGCATGGACATCCTTTGCCTACTACAGGTTGTATCTGCTTACCCAAAACGAGCATTACTTGACGATGGCGCGTATGTCGGCGCACAACAGCAAACAGTCCATGAACTGGGATCAGTCCTTGTTCCCCGGGCAGCCAAAGGGATTGCAATTGGAGGCATTCCAAGTAATGATACCTCGGCGTGTGGGCGGTGTGGCTACTACGCTCAACTGGAACTACGCAGGACATTTGGACCCGATGTTCCGTTTCAAAGACGCTTTCGGTACTCCCGATTTGGAGGAAGTGGAGAAAATGAGTTGGGAGGAACGCAAGGAGAAAGCGGCACGCTATGCGCTCTATCAGTCGTCCGACTATGGACAAACGATAACTTCTGCTCCGCAGACAAAGAGTCCGGAAGGGAAGATGTTTCCCAATCCGGTGACGGCAGGAAGCATTCTGCATATTGACATGACGGATACGGACTACCACTTGAGTATCTATTCTTCAACGGGGCAGAAAGTCTTTCAGTCGTCAAGGAGAGGTGCAGCGGATATTCGAATGAACTATCCGGAAGGTGTTTATACCGTAGTCATCGGTAGTAATGGCAGCGTTGCCACACAGCAAATAATCGTTCAATAGCACAAAATCCATGAGAACACACAAATTAATCATAACTTTACTTTTGCTATGGAGTATATCCATAGGTGTACTGACTGCCCAAGAAGTACGCGGTATCGTAGTGGATACGGACGGGGAGCCCTTGATCGGCGTCAGTGTATTGGAAAAAGAGACCTCCAACGGTACCATAACCGATATAGATGGTGCCTATGTACTCAAACTACAACACGCCGACAAGAAAAACACCCGATTGGTATTTTCCTATGTGGGCTATGAGACCAAGGAACTGTCTGCGAACAGTCCGGAGTTGATAAAAGTGCAGTTGACCGCCAACAATCAGGTATTGGACGAGGTGGTGGTCGTGGGCTACGGATACAAGCGCAAAGGCGGAATAGCCTCAGCTGTTACCACTGTGCAAGCAGAAGACATCGCACGCTCTACCAGTACGACTACTTCCGGTGCATTGGTCGGCAAAGTGGCGGGTATCACTTCCCGCCAGAGCAGTGGTGTACCGGGTGCGGCAGCCAGTATACAAGTGCGCAATCTCGGTACTCCGCTCTATGTCATAGATGGAATCATTAAGGACGAAAGTGCCTTCAATAATTTGGATATCAGCGATATAGATAATATCTCCGTGCTGAAGGACGGTGCGGCGGCTATCTATGGCGTAAAGGCAGCCAATGGCGTTGTTCTGATTACGACCAAAAAGGGCAAAGCCAATCAAAAGATGGAGGTAAGTCTCAATGGCTATTATGGTTGGCAGCAATGGACGGAGTATCCCGAGTTGTTGAGTGCCTACGATTGGGTGTACGCCAACTATATGCGCGATGTGAACAGTGGTTCGTTGTCGGTAACGACCGAACAGGCGCGTGCCGAATTGGAGAAATGGAAAAGCGGGTACTATAATCCCGCAACAGGAGAGGATTACCGAGGGTATAATTGGTACAAAAACTATGTACGTAGTGCAGCACCGCAGTACTATGTAAATGCCAATCTCTCGGGAGGTACGGATAAAATCACCTATTATACCTCGTTGAGCCATGTCGGGCAAGAAGCGGTATTCCAGGATTACAGTTTCAACCGAACGAATCTGCAGAGCAATATCGATGTGCAGATTACAAAAAACCTGAAATTCGGGACACAGATATCAGGGAAGATAGACAATACCATCAATCCCGGTTTGCCGGGGTCGGATGACTACTATGCGCGCAAACTGTCCGTGATAGGTATGCTGCCCGTTTATCGCCCGTATGCGAACGACAACAGTAACTATGTGAACTATATCGCCGGTTACGATGGCGCACACAATCCGGCATCGTACACCATTGACAATGCGGGAGAATACCACAAGCGCAACTCTACCTTTCAATCGAATTTCTCGTTAGACTGGCAAACTCCGTTGGATGGATTGAGCGCACGGGCTGTGTTCTCCTATTATTATAACGGGTGCGATGTCAACAACCTTGAAAAGGCATGGTCGGAATATACATACGATGCGGTCAACAATACCTATAATGTTGCCTATTCGAAGACCGATACTTGGATGGAACGCGAACGCGCCCAAACAAATGATATTACAGGGCAGGCACTCATCAGTTATGACAATACGTTCTCCGGACACCATGTGTCTGCTACTGTGGGATTTGAGTTCTATCGGCGCAAATACAATTCCATATACAATGCGCAGAACCCTGTAGATAATCCCTATATCGATTTGATGAATACCAGTGAGAGCAATACGGAACAAGAAACCACTTATACTCAAACTACTGCCAGTGGTATTTTCCGTGCCGGGTATGACTACAAGCAGCGTTATATCATTGACTTTGCGGGGCGTTACGATGGCAGTTGGAAGTTCGCCAAAGGCAAGCGCTGGGGTTTCTTTCCCTCTGTGAGTGCGGCATGGCGTATGTCGGAAGAGAATTGGTGGCAAGAAAGCAATATCAATAATTGGTGGTCGAATTTCAAGATTCGTGCTTCGTATGGCCAGTTAGGTGACGATAATGTAGGTTCCTTGTATCCTGATTTTGCGTATTTGGATGGCTATTCTTACAATGCCACCGGTTACTACATCAGTACTGACCCGCTGTTGGGCAACAATACGGCTGTCATCGGTACTACTTACAACGGCACACCCAATACGCAGATTACCTGGATGACGACCAGCCTTGTTGATGTGGGTATCGACTTGGGCTTCTTCCAAAACCGATTGACGGCGGAGTTCGACTTCTTCTGGCGGCATCGGGATGGTATTGCCGCCGAGCCGGATGACTTGGTCTTCCCGCAAGAATCGGGATTAAGTCCGTTGGCGGAGAACTTGAACTCGGATATGCATATCGGTGGGGACGGTTTTATCAAATGGCAGGATAAAGTAGGTGATTTTAAGTATTTCATCGGTGGAAATATCACTATCGCACGCCAGAAGAACGGTGTCCGTGCAGGAGAGAAATTCTACAATGCATGGGACAAATATCGGAATAGTACATCCAACCGTTGGTCCAATGTAGAGAACAATCAGGTTTGGCAGTGGGAAACCATCGGGGTATTCCAAACCCAGGAAGAGATAGATAATTACCCCGTCATCATTGACGGAAAGAACAACACAACGCTCCAACCCGGTGATCTGATATTCAAAGATGTGAACGGCGACGGCGTGATAGATGAGTACGACAAGCGTCCGTTAGGCTATTCGTCTATTGTGATGTTTACGGCGGATGAGAGCAATATCAAACAACCTATCTTGAGTTTCGGATTCAACTTCGGGTTGGAATGGAAAGGGATTGATTTCGCGGTGGATTTCTCTGGTGCATCGATGAATACCTATGTACCCGATTGGTATATGAAGTGGGCTTGCAGCCGCGAAATGGCAGGGTATGCCTCTACTTCGTTGGACTGCTGGCACCACGAGGATATTCTTGACCCCACTTCTCCTTGGGTGGCAGGCAAATTCCCCGCAGTCAGTTCGTCGCACCCGTCTGCGCGCGGTGAAAACGACTTCTATACACGCGATGTGAACTATATCCGTTTGCGCAACCTGGTATTAGGTTACACTTTCCCGCAGAAGTGGACACAGAAAGCGAAAATACAGAAAGCACGCCTTTATTTTCAAGGCACAAATCTATTCTGCATTGACTCGTTGGAGGACTATGGCGTAGACCCGGAGGTGGCATTCTGTAACGGAACGGACTACCCGCAAAGCCGTGTGTTTACCCTTGGATTTAATCTTACTTTCTAATCACACATAAACGATGAAAACAAGATATATTATATGCTCTATATTGGCTATAGGATTGACTGCATGTGACAAATGGTTATCGCCCACGGACTCTACATCATTGAGCGAAGAGCAGACCTACTCCTCGGTAACCACCATCAATAGTGTTGCTGCCAATCTGTACAGCCGCTTGCGTTATGAGCAGTCTTTCACGCAAGACAACGAAACTTACGATATGTGTTCATGGGACGAGGCAATCAACAACTCCGCTTATTGGGCACTTATCGGCAACAAGAATGCAGATTACCGGCAGTACTACGACTATACTTTGGTGCGCGACATCAACAAGCATATCTCGTGTTTACAGACGGTTGTCGGCTCGAATGTATCGGCAGACCATCAACGCTATTTCTTGGCAGAAGCACGATATATGCGAGCATATACCTATTTCGTACTCGTTACCCGTATGGGTGGCGTACCATTGATAACAGAGGTACAGGAATATACTACCAACACAATGTCACTCGCTAAACCACGCAACAAAGAGTCCGAGATATATGACTTCATCATCAGCGAACTGGATGCTATCGCAGAGGACTTGAACCTCGCTGCCGCAGGTACTACCACGCGTGCTACGAAGGGCAGTGCTTTGGCACTCAAGTGCCGTGCTGCACTCTATGCAGGGACATTGGCGTATAACTACGACAAGAGCGTTAGCAAAGGGCTTGTATTGCCGGGGCTCGAAACGGGTATCCCGCGCGAGAAAGCCGATGCATACCTGAAGCAGTGTATGGATGCATATCTGTCTCTCAAAGCAATGGATACTTATTCGCTCAACGAAGATTATGGAAAAGTTTTCCAAGCTGGTAATAATTCGGAGGTCATTTTCGCTATCGCATACGACGGGACGAATTTTCCGAACAGCTTCACTTTCTGGACGGTGCCACGGTCGCTACGACCGGACACGAAAAGCGGGAGTTGTGTGAATCCTGTTACCAATCTGCTTGATTGCTACGAACTGACCGCTACGCACACACAAGAGGCATTCAATCCCTATACCGGTAGCAACAAAGAGGAGACGCTCACAGGCGTAACCACCTCCTCCAATTCTTACCAACTATTCGATAACCCTGAGGATTTCTTTGCGGGGCGCGACCCTCGTCTTGCGGCTACGGTGATATATCCGGGGGCTTCTTTCCGTGGAGCAAAGTTGGATATGCGTGCCGGATTGGCGATACCCAACGGTAGCGGTTGGATTTTCAAGATGGCTCCTACCATGGAGGATGTGGACAACGCCACAACGCTCAATTTCTACGATGGAGAGGCCATCACAGGCGTAGAGGGCCCTAATTATACAAGCAATTATGTGACACATTCCGGTCTGCTTCTGCGCAAATATGTGGACGAGACAACCGGCTCGGAAAGCAATGGTAAAAGCACCGTTCCCTATATTGTTTTCCGCTATGGAGAAGTGCTGCTGAATGCGGCCGAAGCCGCCTACTATCTTAACGAGGATGGCATAACCGAATATGAAGGTCTGCAAATGAAAGCCACGGCTCTGCAACTCGTTAATCAAATTCGCCAACGCGCAGGTGGAGCAGAATTTTGTATCTCGGAGTCTGAACTGGATCTTGACCGTATCAAGAACGAGCGTCGTGTGGAATTGGCTTTTGAAGACCACCGTTACAATGACCTCAAGCGTTGGCGCACAGCCGATGAGGTATGGGAATACAATACAACCAATGCTTCGTCTATGACTTACGGTTTATGGCCATACAGGGTATATGCCCCCGGTGATGAGCGTAATGGCAAGTGGCTGTATCGGCGCGTAAAGATAGAGCATCGCGGTTCTTCTGCCGTTACCAACGATCCGATAAAATTCGACAACACGATGTACTACGCCACCTATCCAAAAGACGACGGCAACCCATACATTGTAACCAACCCCAACCATTAATGCCTATCTGTTATGAAAAAGAATTTTCTGTTTCTGACTTTATGTAGCATTGCAGTTCTGTTTGCTGCATGCGAATATGACAACTACAAAGGACCGGAATGCCGTTTCACGGGCAATGTTACCTACCAAGGCAAACCTTTTGTCTTCGATGGCAATGCAAGCGTGCTGAAAGCCGTGCAAAAAGGCTTTGGTAAAGACGACCCGGGTACGCCTGTCCGTATCAATGAAGATGGCACTTTCAGCCAATTGTTATTTGCCGGAGATTACTATCTCACTCTTGCCAATCAGCAGTATCCGTTTCTATTTGCCGACTTCAAATCGCTTGGGCAGGGGCTTGGTTATGATACCATTCCTGTCACGCTCACAGGCAATAGTCAGCGCGATTTTGAAGTGATTCCGTACTACCTTATAGACAGTATCGGTTATGATCCACTTGACTCCACATCGACAGAATTGAAGGTAACCATACATATCAAACGCAATCCGGACAGTCGTCTTCCCGAGACACTGCCTATGGTCACCAAAGCATGGGTGTATGTGGGGATCAATCGGCATGTGAACAGTGCGACCACATTGTCCAAAGGCTCGCGCCCGTTGAAGATTGAAGATGAGGGCGAAGTAACGGTGCGTGTGGACTTGACAAAATATCGTAGTTCCACCTACTATGTTAACAACTATCGCGACTACCTGTATTTCCGTGCAGGCCTTGAATTGGATGCCACCTATGTGAGCAGCGGCTACTACCTGCTCTCTGATTTGTACCGAGTTGATAATGTTCCTTATATTACAGAATAATGAAACGACTGTTTTTATCCTTACTCACTATTCTTCTGTTTGCCGGTTGTGCCAAACCGTCTCAAATGTATCAGAATCCCCTATTCCCGAAGAGTGGGCCTGACCCTTGGGCATTGTTCTACAAGGGGAATTACTACTATATGCATACTTGCCAGAACTGCCTCAAGTTGTGGGTAACGCCCGATATTACCGATGTTAAGAATGCTCCGTGTAAAACCATTTGGGTTCCCACAGACTCGACCAATATGTTCGACCTGTGGGCTCCGGAGATTCACCGTATTGACGGTAAGTGGTATGTTTACTATGCTGCCGATGACGGGAATACCGACAATCACCAACTCTATGTACTTGAGAATGCCAACGAAGACCCGTTCGAGGGCGAATTCCAGATGAAAGGGCGTATCTCTACAGACCCGGACAATAACTGGGCGATTGATGGCTCCGTGTTTGAGGCAAACGGTAACCTCTATATGGTGTGGTCGGGTTGGCAGACACGGCGTGTTTCCACCGAGACACAGTGTATTTATATTGCACGCATGGAAAATCCGTGGACGCTTGCTTCCGAGCGTGTGGTGATCTCCAAACCAGAACTCGATTGGGAACGCCATTGGCAAAACAAGAACGGTTGGACGCCGACTTACACCATCTATGTAAACGAAGGACCTCAACCGCTCCTCAGTCCCGACGGGAAACTGGTGCATATTGCCTATTCCGCCAGTGGCTGCTGGACGCCTTACTATGCACTCGGACTGCTGACGGCACCTGTTGATGCCGACCTACTCAATCCCGTATCATGGAAAAAGAGTGCGCAGCCTGTCTTTCATCAAAAGCCTGAAGCCGGTGTTTATGGTACGGGGCATAACAGTTTCTTTACCTCACCGGACGGCAAGGAATACTATATCCTCTACCATGCCCGTTCCACCGAGTTCGACCCGGCAGGTATGGGCGATACACGCACACCGCGTATGCAACGCTTTACATGGGACTCCAATGGCTATCCCGTCTTCGGCGAACCGTATCCTACCGACACCGTATTGCCCAAACCGAGCGGTACTCCTGTGCTGCAAAAGACCTATCAAGCCGTATCGGGACACATTATGACCCCTTGGGGAGAACAAATCAATCCGGACAAGGTGTTGCCCGAATACCCTCGTCCTCAAATGGTGCGTAGTGATTGGCGCAACCTCAATGGTCTGTGGCAGTACGCCATTCGCGAGAACAATGCCCCATGTCCCAAGGTATGGGACGGCGATATACTCGTGCCTTTCTGTCTGGAGTCTGCTTTGTCGGGTGTAGGCAAGACACTTCCCAAGAACCACACCCTGTGGTATTCGCGTACATTCAGCGTCCCCGCAAGTTGGAAAAATCAGCATACCTTGCTCCATTTTGGGGCAGTCGATTGGCAGGCAAAGGTCTATGTAAACGGGCAGTTGGCTGGCACGCACATCGGTGGTTACACTCCATTTTCCTTGGACATCACACCCTATCTCGTACCCGCAGGCGAACAACTCGTGCAAGTAGCAGTGATTGACCCCACGGATAACGGCTACCAACCGCGAGGAAAACAAGTGTCTAACCCCAACGGCATTTGGTACACTGCGGTATCGGGAATATGGCAAACGGTATGGCTTGAACCCGTGGCAGAGAATCATATCACGGCTATCAAGACCATCCCTGACATGGCGGACAATACACTTCACACGACGGTAACACTTGCTGACAATCGGATCAATGATATTGTTCATATTTCGCTGATTGACCATGGCGAAGTGGTAGCACAGGCGCAGGCTGTCGGTGGAGAGACCATTGACCTTGTCGTGGCTAATCCGCACCTGTGGACATTGGACGACCCTTATCTGTATGACCTGCAATTCACGCTTACCCGTGATGGCAAGACGATTGACGAAGTGTCTTCCTACACGGCAATGCGTTCTGTGGGTATGGCGAAAGATGCTACGGGGATATGGCGTATGCAACTCAATGGGAAGAACATCTTCCACTATGGTCCGTTAGATCAAGGCTGGTGGCCGGACGGGCTGTATACCGCCCCGTCAGACGAAGCACTGCGCTATGATATAGAGATGACCAAGCAGTTGGGATTCAATATGATACGGAAACATATCAAGGTGGAACCCGAACGCTGGTACTACTACTGCGACAAGTTGGGAATGCTGGTTTGGCAGGATATGCCGAGCGGCGATGTTGGCGGCAACAAGTGGGCACAACATACCTACGAGGGCGGAACGGACCAACCTCGCTCGCAAGCGTCTATCGAAAACTATTACGCCGAATGGAAAGACATCATGGACTTCTGTATGTCGCACCCGTCTGTCGTAATGTGGGTACCGTTCAACGAAGCATGGGGACAGTTCGCAACCGCAGAGGTGGCAGCATGGACCAAGAAATACGACCCATCGCGTTTGGTCAATCCCGCCAGCGGTGGCAACTTCTGCAAGTGCGGAGATATCCTCGATCTGCACAATTACCCGCAGCCTGCCATGTATCTGTATGACCCCGACCGTGTCAATGTACTCGGCGAGTATGGAGGCATCGGACTGCCGCTCGAGGGACACCTTTGGGGCGAGAATCGCAATTGGGGATATATCAAACTACCTGACTCGGAAGCGGTTACACAGCAGTATATCCAATACGCCAAGCAACTTGCAGACTATATCCCGCAAGGTTTCTCGGCTGCCGTCTATACGCAGACTACGGATGTGGAGGGCGAAGTCAATGGCTTGCTTACCTACGACCGCAAGGTGGTGAAGATGAATAAGGATTCCATCCGCGCGATCAATCAATATGTCATTTCGCAACTGAAATAATCATCAATAGGGGCGTGTCAGACATGCCCCTATCTTTCTCTAATCGCTCAATGATATGAAAAGAACATTCCAATTACTCTGTGCAGTAGCCTTCTTGACTTGCACGGCATGCTCAAACAGTAAGACACAATCAGGGCTTAATCCCAAGCGTTTTGCTGATACGGTCAACGGCAAACAGACCGCGCTCTATACCCTTACCAATAGCAACGGCATGGAGGTCTGCATCACCAATTTCGGCGGACGTATCGTCTCTATCCTCGTCCCTGACCGTAATGGCAACATGCAAGATGTCGTCCTCGGCTTCGATAATGTCAAGGACTACGAGACCATACCTACGGACTTTGGTGCGTGTATCGGACGCTATGCCAACCGCATTTACCACGGGCAGATAACTCTCGACGGCACCAACTACCAACTGCAGACCAACAACTATGGGCATACTTTGCATGGCGGTCCCACGGGGTGGCAATACCAAGTCTATACGGCAGAACAGAATGATACACATACGCTGAGGCTCACGCTATGCTCTCCCGATGGCGACAATGGTTTCCCGGGGAATGTTGTAGCCGGTTGTACCTACACGCTTGGCGATGACAACACACTCCGTATGGACTATTTTGCCACGACCGATGCCACCACGGTTATTAATATGACCAACCACTCCTATTTCAATCTGCACGGAGATGGCAATAAGGATATTCTTGACCACATCTTATGGATCAATGCCACACAGATGACGCCTGTGGACACTACTTTTATGACTACGGGGGAAATAGCAGATATTCTTGTGGGTAGCCCGTTTGATATGTACTCTTCCCCTAAAACCATCGGGCGGGATATTGACCGGGACGACTATCAACTCTATTGCGGGCACGGCTACGACCACAATTGGGTCTTGCTCCCCCATAGCGGAGAAGGGTTGAACCATGCTGCATCATTATGTTGTGGGTCAAGTGGAATCCGTTTGGATGTGTACACTACCGAACCGGGGATACAGGTCTATACTGGCAACTTCTTGGACGGTACGGTACACGGCAAGCGCGGTGAGATATACGGTCATCGGCACGCAGTCTGCTTGGAAACACAGAAATACCCCGATACGCCCAACAAGCCGCAGTGGCCGTCTGCTACGCTACGCTCCGGTGAGCAGTACAGAAGCACCACCACTTTCGCATTCTCGACTTTACCATAGGATAGGCAACATAACCTGACTCTGCAAATGAGCGTTTGTAAGCATTGTAAATCGACCATTTACAATGCTTTTTTGTTTGAATATGCATGAATCAGGGATGATAGACCCCGCCATGGCAAGTAACAGACAGGGTATCGCATCATAGTGGAGTATGGGAGGGCGGGGTATAGGGAAATGTGCAATGCCGGACTAATAGCCCACCAATGAGATAAGTAATAGTTATGTCATTAAATATCATGCATTTACATAGAATATCGTTTTGTTTTTTTCGAATCGGATTGTATCTTTGCAAATGTTTCTATTTGCACTATACGCTATCTAGCTCTCTTACTGATTTTGATGTGGTTATCCTCCCTTCCCCTCCCTGTGCAGATTGCTATCTAAAAATGGTTAGTCCCTTTTTAATGTCGTATTGAGTTTGTAGAGTCTGTTTGTTGAGTAAAGTGTGCGATTGATGCGAGTTAATCAGATAAAAATTGAAAATGGGCGGAAAAAGATGCGCAAAACCAAGTATTTTGTGTAAAAACACAGAAAAAGAATGGAAAAGTTTGTGTATGTCGTGTAGAATATCTACCTTTGCACCCGAAAACAATGTGCAAAGCATAAAAAGCATAATGTGAGGTAAGTCGCTGCTGGCAACAATGCACAATGCAACACTATAGACGGTATTCAATAATCGTCTTTTCTACAAAAAGTTACGATAATCATACGCAACGCGAAAATACGCAAACCAACCAATATATAATAAGGTATGAGTAACATTCGATTTGAGGCACTTAAGACTGCTTGGAGTCATGAGCCGGTAGAGGGCAAGAATCCGTCTGCAAAGACGAGCGTCTTGTTCGCTCAAAATGTATTTACCCGTGAGAAAATGAAAGAGTACATCGCAAGCAACATCTTGGATCAACTCTTCGGCCTCATGGACAACGAGAAACCCTTGAGCCGCGACATTGCCAATAGTGTGGCTATTGGTATGAAAAAATGGGCTACAGAGCAAGGGGCTACCCACTACACGCATTGGTTCCAGCCTCTTACGGGTGGTACGGCAGAGAAGCATGACTCTTTTCTTGAGTTCGATGACAATGGAGTGCCTATCGAGGAGTTCTCGGGCAGCGTACTTTATCAGCAGGAACCAGACGCAAGCAGTTTCCCGAGCGGCGGTATTCGTAATACCTTCGAGGCACGCGGCTACTCTGCATGGGACCCTTCATCGCCTGCATTCGTAATCGGAGACCGTCTTTGTATTCCTACTATCTTTGTCGCTTATACGGGTGAGGCATTGGATTATAAGACCCCGCTGTTGCGCTCTATATCTGCTGTCAATAAGGCAGCCGTGGCAGTAGCCAACTATTTCGACCGCAATGTGAAGCGTGTCTATAGTTACCTCGGCTGGGAGCAGGAGTACTTCCTCGTCGATGAGGCTCTCTTTGCTGCTCGTCCTGACCTGGTTATGACTGGGCGTACCCTTATGGGGCATTACGCCAGCAAGAGCCAGCAGTTGGACGACCATTATTTTGGTATTATCCCCGAGCGTGTGTTGCGTTTTATGATGGAGTTGGAGGAGGAGTCGTTGAAACTCGGTATCCCCGTCAAGACGCGTCACAATGAGGTAGCGCCAAACCAGTTTGAGTTGGCACCTATCTACGAGGAGTCGAACCTTGCTTCCGACCACAACTTGCTTGTCATGTCGCTTATGGAGCAGGTCGCACGCCGTCACCATTTCCGTGTCTTGTTGCACGAGAAGCCTTTTGGCGGTGTCAACGGTTCGGGTAAGCACTGCAACTGGTCGCTCGGTACCAACACGGGTGTTAACCTGCTTGCTCCGGGTAAGAACCCTTATCAGAACCTCCAGTTCGTTACTTTCCTGGTCAATGTCTTAGCTGCCGTACAACGCCACAATGGCTTGCTCAAAGCCTCTATTGCATCGGCTACCAACGCACACCGTCTGGGTGCAAACGAGGCACCTCCTGCTATCATATCAGTCTTCCTCGGTACGCAGATTACCGAAGCACTCAACCAGATTGAGCATGCCGATGTAGAGAAGGGTATCATCATCAATGCCAAGAAGGAAATGAAACTTGGTGTCGGTACTATTCCTGAGATTTTGCTCGATAACACCGACCGTAACCGTACCTCGCCTTTCGCCTTCACGGGCAATCGCTTTGAGTTCCGTGCCGTAGGTTCATCGGCTAACTGTGGTGCCGCCATGTTGGCGCTCAACGCAGCCGTAGCAGAGCAGTTGACCTTGTTCCGCGAGGAGGTGGATGCCTTGATAGAGAAGGGCGAAGCCAAAGAGCGTGCGTTGTTTACTGTTATCAAACGCCTGCTCAACGAGTGTCACGCCATTCGTTTCGATGGCAACGGCTATAGCGACGAGTGGAAAGAGGAAGCACTGAAGCGTGGGCTTGATTGCGAAACCAGTGTACCTCTGATTATCGATAACTACCTGAGCGATAGTTCGGTCAAGATGTTCGGTGCTACCCATGTGCTCAGCAAGGCCGAGTTGCTCTCCCGTTGCGAGGTCAAGTGGGAAAACTACGCCATGAAGTTGCAGATCGAGTCCCGTGTCTTGGGCGACCTGGTTATCAACCATGTGCTGCCGGCAGCCAAACGCCACCAGACGATGCTCTTGCAGAATGTACTCAATGTCAAGCAGGTCTTCCCGGAGGCAGAAGTGGCTGCACTCAACGAGCAGGACTACATCATCATCCGTCAGATAGAGGAGCACTCTTCGGCTATCATTGCGGGAGTTGAGAAGATGAAAGCCGCTCGCAAGCAGGCGAACCATATCGAGAGCGAGCGCGACCGTGCCATTGCTTTCCACGATACGATCGTGCCACTGATGGAGGAAATCCGCAAGCATGTCGATGACTTGGAGATGGTAGTGGACGACGAACTTTGGACGCTGCCTAAGTATCGCGAGATGTTGTTTGTACACTAATCGCTTGATATTGTTTGAACAAAAGGTTTCAAAAAATAGAATTGTGTTGACACCGGTCCTATAGGGTTTCTGCCCTATAGGATTTGGTGTATTATACCATATACTAGTTAATTAACAATTAATATGCATAGCCGCTGATGCGGAGCGGTTGTGCACATCGGAATAATGAAACTCTCTTTTACTAAAATGCACGGTATAGGCAACGACTATATCTATATAGACGCTCGCTGTGGTCAGCCTACCAACGACTTATCTCGCTTGGCACAACGCCTAAGCGACCGACACTTTGGTATCGGTGGCGATGGCATTGTCTTGCTGACGAGCAGCGATACCTGCGACTTTGGTATGCGTATCTTCAACGCCGATGGTTCGGAGGCACAGATGTGTGGCAATGCCTCTCGTTGTATCGGCAAGTATGTCTATGAGCGTGGGCTGACCGACAAGACGGAAATCTCGTTGGAAACCTTAGCGGGCAAAAAGGTACTATTTTTGCATGTGAAAGAGGGTAGGGTTGAGTCCGTCTCGGTGGATATGGGTGAGCCGACCTATTTAGGTAAGGTGGAGCTCACTACCGATGGCGAACCTCTGTGTTTTGAGCAAGTGGATATGGGCAATCCCCATGCCGTTTGCTTCTTGCCGACAGCCGATTTGTCTCTCTGTCCCGAACGAGGGCCGAAGGTAGAAACCGACAGCCACTTCCCAAATCGCACCAATGTCGAGTTTGCTTATGTTGAGAATCGCCATGAGATTCGGATGCGTGTCTGGGAGCGAGGCAGCGGTGAAACACTCGCTTGCGGTACAGGGGCTTGTGCTACGGCGGTAGCGGCTATAGAGCGAGGGCAGACAGACCAAGAAGTGACCATTCACCTTCTCGGTGGTGATCTTACTATCGCCCTTCTCCCCACGCACCATGTCCTTATGACCGGTTCCGCGGCCTTCGTCTTCGACGGCACAACTAATTATAATGAAGAATGATGAATCACGAATAATATGATACAGGTAAATAGCAATTTCTGCCGCCTGCGGGCGGGATACTTATTCACGGAGATACAACAGCGCACCGACCGCTATATTGCTGCTAACCCGGGGAGCAAAGTCCTCAAATTGGGCATTGGCGATGTGCGGGGCCCTCTAGTTCCCGCAGTGGTCGAAGCCATGCAGCGAGCCATAGAGGAGCAGGCAAATGTCAATACTTTTCATGGCTATGGTTTGGAAAATGGTGCAGAATGGATGCGTCGTTCCATAATCGATTATGATTACACCCGTCGGGGCATATCGCTCGATATGGATGAGGTCTTTGTGTCCGATGGCGCAGGCTCCGACTTGGGTAACCTGAGCGACATTCTCGATACGCACAATCGTGTTGCGGTAGCCGACCCTGCTTATCCCGCTTATATTGATACCAGCGTCATGGCAGGGCGTGCTGGCGAGTGGCAAGGCGACCGTTGGAGCGATTTGATACTTCTTCCTTGTACACCGGAAAATGGCTTTTGCCCTACTTTTCCCGAAGCAGTCCCGAACATACTCTATCTCTGCTCGCCCAATAACCCCACGGGCATTGCTCTCAATCGGGAGCAACTGCAAGGCTGGGTCGATTATGCCCGCAAGCACCATAGTCTGATTATCTTCGATTCTGCTTACGAGGCGTTTATCCGCTCCGAGAATGTCCCGCATAGTATCTATGAGTGCGAGGGTGCCAAAGAGGTGGCTATCGAGGTGCGCAGTTTCAGCAAGACGGCAGGCTTCACAGGCGTGCGCTGTGGCTATACCGTTGTGCCTAAGGCGCTTATGGGGCAGAACGACAAGGGCGAATTGGTTTCGCTCAATGCTCTATGGTATCGCCGCCAATGTACCAAGTACAACGGCACGAGTTATATCTCTATGCGGGGCGCACAAGCCGTGCTATGCGATGAGGGACATCGCCAAGTCATGGAGCAGATCTCTGCTTATATGCACAATGCCGACACCATCCGCAATTGTTTCTTGGAGCAAGGGTTGGAGGTCTATGGTGGTATCGACGGTCCCTATGTATGGGTGCGTGCGCCGCATAACATGGACTCGTGGGATTTCTTCGACTTGTTGTTGCAGAAGTGTCAGGTTGTTTGCACACCGGGTGTCGGTTTCGGCACCTATGGCGCTGGTTTTGTGCGTTTCTCGGCTTTCGGATCGGCAGAAACCATCGACGAAGCCATGCAGCGCATTAAAAGTGCAAATATATTTGACTAATTTTACAATATATTTGAATAATTCCACAATATATAGTACCTTTGTGACGCTTTATAAATACTAGTAAGGGCATATTGACTATTTGTAATAACAAAAAAGAGATCTTAGTATATGTGTGGCATTGTAGGTTATATTGGTAAACGAGAAGCGTATCCGATTCTTATTAAAGGACTTCATCGTTTGGAGTATCGTGGGTATGATAGTGCGGGTGTCGCCCTTATCAATCCCGAAGGTAAACTCAATGTGTACAAGACAAAAGGCAAAGTTGCCGAGTTGGAAACCTTTGCAAGCGATAAGGATGTGCGTGGTACTATAGGTATTGCGCATACCCGTTGGGCTACCCACGGCGAACCAAATACGGTGAATGCCCATCCCCACTACTCCGAGTCGGAGGAGTTGGCTATTATCCACAACGGCATTATTGAGAACTATGCTGTGCTCAAGCAGGGTCTGCAGCAGCACGGCTATACATTCAAGTCTTCTACCGATACCGAGGTGCTGGTGCAACTCATCGAGTACACCAAGAAGACGGATAATGTGGACCTAAAGACGGCGGTGCAACTTGCACTCAATCAGGTCGTTGGTGCCTATGCCATTGCTGTGCTCGACCGCTCCAATCCCAATATCATTGTCGCTGCTCGTAAGGGTAGTCCGCTTGTGGTGGGTATAGGCGAAGACGAGTATTTCCTTGCTTCCGACGCTACCCCGATAGTAGAATATACCGACAAGGTAGTCTATATCGAGGACGAAGAGGTCGTAACCATCGAGCGAGGCAAGAAGCTGGATATCACGACGATTGCCAATGTGCGCAAGACACCGGAGATTAAGCGATTGGAGTTCACGCTCTCGCAGTTGGAGAAGGGTGGCTACCCGCATTTTATGCTCAAGGAGATATTCGAGCAGCCCCGCACGCTGACCGACTCTATGCGTGGGCGTGTCAATGTGGAGCACAACAATATCGCTCTCTCGGGCTTTATTGATAACAAGGAGCGTTTTCTCAATGCTCAGCGCATTATTATTACGGCCTGCGGTACTTCGTGGCATGCGGGTTTGATAGCAATGTATGCCATAGAGGAGTTTGCGCAGATACCTGTCGAGGTGGAGTACTCCAGCGAGTTCCGCTATCGCAAGCCTGTCATTCACAAGGACGATGTCGTCATCGCCATCTCCCAGTCCGGCGAGACGGCAGATACGCTTGCGGCTATTCAGTTGGCAAAGGAGCATGGCGCATTTATCTTCTCGATATGCAATGTGGTAGGAGCATCTATACCCCGCTTGTCCGATAGTGGTTGTTATACGCATGTAGGGCCGGAGATAGGTGTCGCTTCTACCAAGGCATTTACGGCACAGGTGACGGCGCTCACCATGTTGGCACTCTGTATTGGCAAAGCCAAAGGCACGCTGACAGACGAACGGTATCTTCAAATTACCCACGAGTTGGCACTTATCCCCGATAAGATTGAGAAAATTCTCGAGCAGGACAAGCAGATAGCCGACTTTGCCAAGACTTTCACCTATGCGCAGAATTTCATCTATCTTGGGCGAGGGTACAATTATCCGGTAGCACTTGAGGGTGCACTGAAACTCAAGGAAATCAGTTATATCCATGCCGAGGGCTATCCTGCTGCAGAGATGAAGCACGGTCCTATTGCGCTTATTTCGCAGGAGATGCCGGTGGTGGTTATCGCACCACATTGCGGTACATACGAGAAAGTGGTGTCGAACATTCAAGAGGTGCGGGCACGCAAGGGGCGTGTGGTCAGTATTGTGACGGAGGGGGACATCCTTGTCAGCAATATGTCCGACTATACGATTGTTGTGCCTAAGACGGAGGAGTGCTTAACGCCGCTATTGACGGTGATACCGTTGCAGCTACTGGCGTATCATATTGCCGTTGTCAAAGGCTGTGATGTGGACCAACCTCGCAATTTGGCTAAGTCGGTTACGGTAGAGTAATGAGGAATACATAGAGTTGGTTCGGGACTCCTTCGGGATTTTCTAAGTTTAGGGCTATAAAAAACGCCCCGCTTATTCACTGAGCGGGGTGTTTTTTTATACTTACTACTTTTTTATACTTACTACTTATTTTATACTTACTATTACTTTGTACTTATTACTTACTTTGTACTTACTATGTGTCGTATTTCGTACTATGTTTATATATTGTAGATAGTTATGAAGTACTGGGTAGTATGTTTATTTGTAGTATGTGCTTTGTACGAGTTAGCGGACGCGGATTTTTTGACCGATTTGGAGGAGTGTGGTCTCCTTGATACGATTCAAGCGGCAGAGTGCTGACACGGAGGTGTGATAACGCTTGGCGATGGCACCTAAGGTGTCGCCCTGTTTCACACGGTGGTATTGTGCATTCTGGATGGCTTTCAACTCGGTGCTGTGTCCAAAAGTGCCTCGTTTGGTGATATAGTACTCCTCCGGATATTTAATTTTGTGACCGGCAAAATCGACAATCAACTCGGGGTTGATGGCATTGCCGAGATAGCGTATCTCATAGTGCAAGTGGCTGCCTGTGCTGCGACCGGTGTTGCCACCAAGACCGAGTACTTCGCCGGCATAGATAGGCTCGCCTTCGTCGAATAGAGGTCTTGAGAGGTGCCCATAGACGGTCTCAAGTCCGTTCGGATGGCGGATGACGACATAGTAACCATAGCCGCGAGGATCCCAACCTACAATACGCACTTGTCCGTCCCACGAAGCGTGGATGGAGTCTCCGATTTGCACCTTGACATCTGTACCATAGTGGAAACGATAGCGGCGGAAACCAAACTTGGAGGTAACATAACCACGCATAGGGCGCTCCGAGATGGAGTCTTGGTGCGTCAGGAGGACAGGCATACGATAGCCGGACATATCGATACGGATGCTATCGCCTATCGAATCGATAGGGAGATGATATGGGTTGACATGGGCACTTGTCCAGATATGGCGATAGACGCTATCTGCGGGGTGCTCTATGTTACCCGTTCCGACCATCTGGGCAGGCATAAGCTTGTAGAGGCACTCGCCATCGTTGGTTACTACCACCAAGCGAGGGGGCAGCAGTTCCTCCGAGCAGGCAATATAGAGCGTGTCGCCTACAATATGGGATTGGAGCCAGCCCGGTATGCCGACATTTTCGACATCGATATCATCCAACGAGCCGAGTTCGTCGCCCTCGCTATCGCCCAACTCAAGAGAATCTATGCTCAAATCGAGAGTTGCTTCGGGAGTGGTAAGGGAATCTTGTGGAATCGGGGCATTTTTTTTGACCCGTTTAGCCGATGCAGCGAACGGTAAACATAGCACCAAAAGACACAACATTGTCTTTTGGAGAGAGTGCGTACCGAATAGTATGTGCTTGTGAAAAGCGCCTGTCGTTGTTAGCGCACGCTCACGGAAAGAAAATGAGTGTTGCATTATTGGGCTGCCTCCTCTGCTGCTACGGGTTCTACAGGGAGGGTTTCTTCTGTGGGCTGCTCTGCTGAGGCTTCCACTTGTTCGACTTGCTCTACTTGCTCCTTGTGGAAACATGGCAGCGGGCTCTCTAACTTGCACCAGCTGAGCAGATTGCCGAGCCAAAGACCCAATAGTACCACGATCACGGCGCTTAGCGAGATAACCCATTTCTTCCATGTCGCAAGTCCTTGGGCTGCTTTGGGGTCGATGAGTTTGAGCAGCGGGAATTGGGCTTGTTGCGTAAGGGTGTTGCCAAAGACCACACTCACAATGGCATCGGCATTGACAGCCCAACCATTGGCATTCAGTATTGGGGCGAGGTTACGCTTGCGGAGTTTGAACCATGCCATAATCATAGCCGGCCCGCTGATGACAAGCAAAAGCCCAAGTACAGCGCAGATGTCCTGCCACCAGGAGAGTTCTGCAAATCCGCCTATTACCGATGTAAAAAATGCGCCAATGTAGCCGAGTGCTATACCGATGGCCGCAAAGATACCTGCGAATTTGGCAATATCGAACGCTTGTGGTTTGCTTTTTTCTTCCGGTGTTGGCGTTTTGGCTGTATCCTCTTGTATTTTAGCCGTTACATTGCTGAAAGCCTTGGTATCTTTCTCGGCAGCTGACTTATTGATAAGGTCGGTTATCCAGTTGCCGAACTTGCGGTAGGGGCTCCAGAAGGCCTGGCTGATAGAGATAGGGTTGTCGATAATTTTGGTAACAACGGCATCCCAGTCGTTGCCCTCGTTGTCGTAGAAAAGGGCGTTTTTGCCGACACGCAAGTTGCGGATGTCGCCGACGGTCATGGCAACTACTATCTGCATCTTCTTGCCCATTTTTTTGCTCTCGCAGTCGCAGTAGATAAGAAACATACCACTTTGCCCCGCTTGCAAGTCTTGTTTTGCCATGTCGCTTACACGCATACAAAGCGAGCATTCACGCTGGTCGATAATCAGTTTTCCCACTTGGAATATAGCGGGGGTAGCCTTGCGGTCGTAAAAATCCTCGAAAGTAATGAAATTGCGCAGCAGACGATAGAAATCGCGGTGGAGCAGGAGCAGTTTGCGCAAAGGAAGGTATTGTGCTTGTGCGGCGGTGAGAGCCGCTGCATTGGCATCGTTGGCAGCAGCTACGGCACCTTCGTATTCGGCTATGGCAGTACCCATTTTGTCGAATTCTTCTTTGTCCATACCCGGTTTAGCCGTGTCCTCAGCAATGGCTGCAAGACCGATGGTTTGCAATTTCTCTTGCTCATAGTAGGTAGCGTATTCGGCTTGTTTGCCCTTGTAGGCAGCAATGATGTCGGCAGGGTAGGGAGCAGCAGGAGCGGCTTGTGCATCGATGGTGACGGCGGCAATGGCAGCATCGACTGCTGCAAGATTAATGGAGGTGTTGTCGCCTGCAACCTGTTTGGCAACTGCGAGCAATGACTCATCGGCAATATCGGTAAGTGCTAGCGTATCGGTGCCGGCAAGCAGTGTGTCGGGGGTGCGAAGCACTTGGCAAAGCCACTCGGCATTCTTAACGACTTCGACGACACGCAGTTTGCCATCACCATCCAAGTCCATCAGTTTGAGGCTTGCCTCATCGATTTCGAGACCGGTGGTGGGGCAGGAGAGAACGGTCCACATCTTTTGGTCGAGTTCGCCGAGATGGCGTATGTCCTCGCCCGATTGAATTTTAATGCGGGTAGTACCGCCCACATTAGCAAAAGTCCAATTATATTTCATGTCTGTATGTATTATTTGCGATGGGTATGATTTAGTTTTTACAGGATGGAAGGCAATACCTTTTCGGGAGGGTAGATATATTTGCGAGATGCAGGAGTAGGTACAAATTCAAATAATCTGATACGAAAACATGCCGAAAAACATCTAAAAAACGCGCAAAGGTACAAAAAAAATCATTCTTGTGCAAATCCGCCCCTTTCAGTTGCAGGAGTACGAGAAATTTTGTACCTTTGCAAACCCATATCGTAAAGGCAGCAATACCAAAGCGGGACATGACACCAATGCACAGAGTGCAGCCAAAAGGAGTGCTGCGAGTAATAAAACGATTTAGAAACAAATGGCAACAGCAATCGAATTCAATCATATCAGCAAACAATACCGCTTGGGATTGGTATCCACACGCACATTGAGCCACGACCTCGACCGTTGGTTCCAGACTACTATCCTGCGTCGTGAAGACCCGTACTTGAAGATAGGCGAGGTGAACGACCGTGCCTCGAAAGGCAATTCGGAGTATGTATGGGCATTGCGCGACATTGATTTCAAGGTGGAGCAAGGCGATGTAGTCGGTATCATCGGCAAGAACGGTGCAGGCAAATCCACATTGCTCAAATTGCTCAGCAAAGTGACGGCACCTACTACGGGTACGATTCGTGCTAAGGGGCGCATCGCATCGCTCTTGGAGGTCGGCACGGGCTTCCACCAAGAGATGACGGGGCGGGAGAATATCTATATGAACGGCGCCATTCTCGGCATGACTAAGCAGGAGATAAGCCGCAAACTCGATGAGATAGTGGACTTCTCAGGCTGCGAGCGCTACATAGATACACCGGTGAAGCGTTATTCGAGCGGTATGATGGTACGGTTGGGCTTTGCTGTCGCCGCCCATCTTGACCCCGAGATACTGGTAGTGGACGAGGTATTGGCAGTAGGCGACGCCGAATTCCAAAAGAAAGCCATCGGCAAGATGAACGACATATCCCGCGGCGAAGGGAGAACCGTGCTGTTTGTGAGTCATAATATGGGGAGCATTAGGGCTTTGTGTACTCGGGGGGTGTTATTGGAAAATGGTACGGTGAAATTTAGGGGGGGCATAAACTCTGTGATTGATCAATATATTACAGATAGCGTTTTTGTACCAGGACGAATTTTGGACAATCTAAAGACGCATACTGCTGGTATGAAAATAGACGAATTTCTGATAAATTCGAGAGAGGAAAATCTTATAAAAATAGATAATGAACATCATTTAATAGAGATTGATATAAAAGGCTCGATTAGTACTGATCAAATTATTGAGTTGGAGGTACAAATTTTTGATGAAATGCATCTCTTGCTTGCTTCTTTTTGTCCATGCCATGTATTAAGTCGTTGTAATAGATATGAAGTAGGTAGATTTATTATTCATGAGAAATTTGATTTTCCCGCTAACATAACAGCTGGAAAATATTTTATGGATATTCAATTAACACATCCTAATGTGACTTATCATACTTCATTAACTCAATGCATAGAGATTGATTCTGAAGGAATCCCGTCTATCGTTGGTAATAGATTGGCGTATAAAAATGTAGGAATGTTATTGCTGAATTAAAAAGAGGATATAGTTGGTTGTGGAATGATGTGTGTTTTTATAAAACTTCTCAAAAAGAAGTAGCAGAATGGGATGATATACAGATGTTATATAGAATCCACACTGTTTTATGAAATATCCTTTGCTTAACAAACGATCTATCAGATCTATCACAAAAGTATTATATAACAGTTAATAATCTGTCGTGTTTATCGACTGGTATTGTTTAAGTAAAAATGAGACTATCTTTTATTCTTCCTTGTTATAATGTTGAAAGATATATCGGTGCATGTCTTGATAGTCTATTCAGACAGGATATTCCGTTGTCTGACTATGAGGTGATATGCGTAAATGATTGTTCCACAGACAAGACACGTGATATTATTCTAACCTATCAGAAAAAATATGACAATATTCTATTGATAGATCATAAGGTTAATCAGACTGCAGGAGGGGCTCGAAATACAGGCTTGGACATTGCTAAAGGGACATATATCTGGTTTGTGGATCCCGATGATATATTGGTGGATAATGTTGTAGGAACACTTATCGATAATGCAGATAAAAAAAATCTGGATATTATTTTATTTAACTATAAAATAATGAACGAATCTGCGAACATTCTTAGTGTGAGTGAGAATGTGTACGAAGATTCTGTAATTCTGGATGGATATTCATTTTTAGATAGATATTTTAGTAAGAATATCAGTAAGAATTCAATAGTTTGGTGTCAGTTGTATCGGAGGAAATTTATAGAAGATAGCGTCCTCCGATACCCTGTATTAAAAATATCGCAGGACGCTATCTTCTCATGGAAAGCCTTATTTTCAGCCCAAAGAGTGCAATCAGAAAACATATGTCGCTATATCTATCGTGTAAATGATTCTTCTATAACCAACTCAAAGTTTACGGCAGAAAAAGTGTTTACGATTTCTGTTTTGGTTCAATACGAATTATATAAGTGGATGAATTCTGGAAATATACGTAAAGACTATCTTATAGAGATACAGAAAACAATTTCTTATGGTTATGGAAGGTTGTTTAGCGATTATAATTACTTGTCAACTTTTGAAAAACGAAAGTTGTATAATTTATTACGGGAAAACATGGATATATTGCGGCTACTGACTATATATGGTGGTCGTAAAAAAAATATAGCAAGGAATAGTCTCTATTTGGGAAGTCCTGTATTTTCTATAACTTGTAAATTGTTGTTCAAATGATAATTGTCAATATAACAGGGCAACTGGGTAATCAGATGTTCCAATATGCATTGGGGGAACATTTGAAATATATAGGACATCGTGTGGCTTATTATACAGGATATTTTGGAGCGCATCCTACGCACGATATGGCCTTGCCCCGCATTTTTGGTATACAGTTGCCTTTAGCCACACAAACACAATATCTTACATGCTTGGAAGACAGACATCGAATTATAGATAGAGTGCGTAGAAGGTTGTTCGGAAAAAGGATTAAATTATTTACAGAAATAGGGACCGGTTCATTGGCATATAAGCCAGAGGTGTTTTCATTCAAAGATGGACTTGTTGATGGGTATTGGCAGAGTGAAAAATATTTTGCTCCAATATCAGATATTATAAGACAAACCTTCTGCTTTCAAAACATAAATGCACATAATCAGCACATAGGGGAGATTATGAAAACAGAACCATCGGTGAGTGTGCATATACGGCGTGGAGACTATTTAGGAGGTTTTCCTGTTCAAGATATGAGTTACTATAATGAAGCAATTCAATACTTTAGAAATAAATATAAAGGGGTGAAATTTTATGTTTTCTCTGATGATTTGGATTGGTGTCGTTTGCATTTTATCGGTGGAGATATATGTTTGGTAGATTGGAACAGAGGATGCGATAGCCCCTTTGATATGTATCTGATGTCTTGCTGTAGGCATAATATTATTGCAAATAGTTCATTTAGTTGGTGGGGAGCATGGTTAAATGATAATCCACAAAAAGAGGTATTTGCACCTAGATTATGGTTTGATAATACGAAGACACCTGATATTTATTGTGCAGGTTGGCATATATTGTAATGGAATTATTTTCGTATTTTTAGGAAACTATGATTTTTAGAAAATAGAGTGCAAGTTGCGTTTCCTCTTAACAGAGTATGTGTTAGTAGAACATTTTTCCGTTCAATATGTTTATTATTCTTACTGAGTAGTACTAACAATGAATTGAAATGGAAAAAATCAATGGATTTTCCTACTGTTACATGGCAAATACACATTTATCCCTTTGGAGAAGATATGTACATGTTTAAGAAAAATGTATTCCGTTTAAAGAAATATGCAATTCTTGCTGCTGATGCTTTATGATGTGCTATGGCAATTCGACTTTCTTATATTGTGCCAGTCTATAATGTAGAAACATTTCTACAACAGTGTCTTGATAGTATTTATTCGCAGTCCCTAAGAGAAGAAGAATATGAGGTTGTTTGTATAAATGATTGTTCGCAGGATAATTCCCGTAAAATAATAGAGAAGTATCGGGATAAGCATACTAATTTGTATGAGTTGCAGTTCTCAAAAAATAGGGGACTTTCAGCAGCAAGGAATGAAGGCGTACGAGTGGCTAAAGGTGAATATATATGGTTTATAGATTCGGATGATTTTATTGCGCCTAATGTGACGGAATGGCTATTGAGAGAAACTGAGCAAAAAAAAGTAGATGTATTGCTCTTTAACTATTGTGAGTATGTTGATGATAAAGGAATTGTATACGAACCGAAGACTTTTACCAATTCAATCGTTATGAAAGGTATTGATTTTATGGAATATAAATTTGGAGATGCTTTTGTGTTTCATCTTGGATATGTATGGCGTTTGTTGCTTCGTCGGGAATATATAATAGAAACTAAATTATCTTTTCCTGAAGGACAATACTGGGAAGATACTGTATATTTCCCTAAAGCAATTTTGAATGCAAATAGAGTGTCTTCTATAGATGTGTTAGGATATTATTACCGTAAAAATTCGGCATCTATTTCTGGTGGTAAAACGAAGTCTTGGTCCTTTAGGAAAATTTTTGACTATTGCTTTAAGGCTGGTTTTGGGGTGTACCATTATGCAAATGAATTAGAACGGGAAAATGTTCATTATGCATCTGTATTGCGTGAATATGCAGTATCACATTATATAATGGCCTTCCCTGTAAAGTTGTGGCAAAAAATAAAAGATAAATCATCATTCACGGCACAATGATAGTGTCGTGTAGTTATGTTTATACTTGCAAGTTCTCATTAGAATGGCAAAAGTAAGTATCATAGTTCCTGTGTATAATGCAGGGGGGAGATTATGCAAATTATTGGATTCTTTGTTGGCGCAGACACTTAAAGATATTGATGTGATATGCGTTTTAGATTGTCCAACGGACGGAACCGACACAGTATGTTATGAATATGCTCAATTGGATAAACGAGTGGTGGTACTTACCAATAGTTCAAATCAAGGCATATCTTATAGCAGAAATTTGGGGATCAAAGAAGCATTTAGGAGACATAGTGAATACTTAACTTTTGCAGATCATGATGACTGGGTGGATTCTACTTATTATGAAGAAGCTGTGTTTGCGTGCGAAGGGGGGGGGTATGACATATTGCGTGTTGATTCGCAAATAGAAACAGACGATCAATCACATATTGTGAGTTTTAGAGATCCCACATGGAATGGCGTTGTTTCTTCTTTGCTTTTGCCAATGGAAAGCCAGTTTAATCGAAATTATTTGGCGCGAAGTGTTTGGAATGCTCTCTATCGAACAGAATTTATAAAACAGCATAATTTGTGTTTTCTCGATAGAGATATATTTTTTGAGGAAGATACATTGTTTAATTTGACCGTTTATAGTTTGACCCAAAAGATTGGTTATTTAAATAAGGCCTTTTATCATTGGGTAAAATATGACATTTCTACATCCGAGAAAATAGAAAGCCATGAGAAAGTCGCTCTTAAGATGTTGAATTTTCTAGAGAAAGAGTGGAGTGTTATGCTAGCAGGTTCTTTACGATCTTTCAAAGACGAATACTATACAATGTTGTCTTACTTTTTGAGAAGATATTTTGCCGTGATACGATATCATTTTACTTGGGAGGATAAACAGCGTCTCTCCAGCTTATTACGTAAAACAGATTTTCCTATATGTGGCAGGTACGAAGAAATGAAATTGATCTCTAAAATAAGAATAAGGTTGTCCCTATTTGTATGCAAATCGAAATTATCTATCGATTTCCGATAGAGTGTTAAACAAATTCTGTTTTTTCTGCTTTGATTTATCAAATAAAACTATCTCATTGCATACAAAACTATTCCCATTATTGTGTAATTCAATGAGATAGGCATTCTGTATTCTGTGTCTTTGTAAAAGAATAATGTTTATGTTTACTACCCCAATACTGCTAATTACTTTCAATCGTCCAGAACATACACGGCGTGTGTTGGAGCGTATCCTTGAGACGAAACCGCAAAACCTATATGTATTCCAAGATGGGGCGCGAGAGGGGAACGAGCGAGATATACAGAAATGTGCGGAAGTGCGGCAAGTAATAGAAGAACTATGGGACAGGTATGTTTCTATTCGTTCTACAAATGCTCAAGATGGGGAGCCTACTTTACATCGGTATTATAGCGATACAAATTTGGGATGTGGGGCAGGTCCGGCTATCGCCATCAGTTGGTTATTTTCTAAAGAAGAAAAAGGGATTGTGATGGAAGATGATTGTCTGCCCCATCCCGATTTCTTTGGCTATTGTGAGGAATTATTGACAAGATACGAAGAGGACGAGCAAGTGCAATTTATCAATGCCACATTATATGATAACAATTGGGAATGTGGTGCTTCGTATGGATTCTCACACTATATGGTGACTGGTGCATGGGCAGCATGGAGGCGTTCGTGGCTAGGCTTTGATTTGGATTTGCAGTCCTTCAATGCAAAACTATTACGGAAACAGATATATGCTCTGACCGATAATCGGGCTGAGGCTGATTGGTGGTACTATAAGGTGTTGGAGATACAAGCGGATCACTTTAAAAAAAGTTATTGGGACTATCAAATGCAGATACTTCTTTTTCAACATTCTGCATTGACGATTCATCCCACGGTTAATCTAATCTCGAATATAGGATTTGATGCGGCAGGCACGCATACATTGTCCAACGATGGCAGGGGAGAGAAAGCCGTTTATCCGATATTGCCGCTGACTCATCCCACCGAAAAACAAGTGAATTTGTCTTTAGATACTAACTGTTTTGCAAAGGCGATACCTATCGGTTGGTGGCATGATTGTATTAGTCGTATGTATAGAGATATGTTGTATTCCGAAGGATTGGGGCATTGGCTGCTAATGAACTATAAGAGGCTGAAACATGGAAAATAATCATACGCTTCGAGTTCTTTCTGTCTGTACATCGGATGTCGCAGGGGGGGCTGCTCGTGCAGCATACCGTATTCATACGGGTGTGCGAGAACGGCAGATAGACAGTCGGATGTTTGTTAAGCAGCGGGGGGCGAAAGACCCGACCGTGCATGAACTATCGGAGTATATTCCCCACAATGTTATTTATAAGGTGTGCGATTGGGTGGCCGGTAAACTAAAAAATCAGTATCAGCATTATCTGTGGCGTCGGTATCCGAACAGAGATGCTAATTATAAATCGGATTTGCGCTCTACTTGTGTATTTGGCGCCTTTTCTGCGTTCGACTATGACATCATTCATCTTCATTGGATAAATCAGCGCTTTATCCCTATTTCGATATTGTCCAAATTGCACAAACCCATAGTTTGGACATTGCATGACTCTTGGCCGTTCTGCGGGGTATGCCATTATTTCTTGGAATGTGAGGGATACCAACAACAGTGTGGTTGTTGCCCACAGTTGGAAAGCCATGATGTCCATGACCTATCCCATAAGGTGTGGAAGAAAAAGAAGCAAATATATAATCAATTGGATTTGCACATTGTGTCCCCCAGTCAATGGCTGGCTGATTGTGCTCAGAAGAGTTCGCTGTTGTCGGATGTGGATATTCGGGTGATACCCAACTGCATAGATACTGCAATATACAGACCTTTAGCGGAAGAAGAGACGATAAGTAATCTTTCTGCCGCGCAAAAGCAAAATACGGCGGTTAGCCGCATTTTGCGCGCGGCAGGAGAAAAGGCTGAAAAGCCGTTTGTTCTATACGGGGCTGTCAACGCTGCCACGGACAGGATAAAAGGCTTTTCAAGCCTTTTATCCGCATTGGAATTTTTGGATAAACAAGGATATAGAGCCAATCTTGTTGTCTTTGGCGCTAACGAAACCGACTTGTCATTATGCTTTGAGAACATCGATGTTATCTTTGCCGGATATATTTCGGATAGGGATATACTGGTTGCATTATATAATCTGGCGGATGTAATGGTAGTGCCTTCGTTGACAGAGAACTTGAGTTGCACCATCATGGAAAGCCTCAGTTGCGGAACCCCCGTTTGTTGCTTCAATATAGGTGGAAACAGCGATATGGTGGAGCATGGAAAGAATGGGTACCTGGCAGCGGAAACTGATTGTGCGGGATTAGCTACGGGCATTAGAGAGTGTATTGTTCATTCTACAGAGTGGGGGGCAGCAGCGCGAGAATCTGTTCTGCGTAAATATACTACAGAAATTGTCGCAAAACAATATATCGAGTTGTACGAAGAAATTACACAATACAGCAAAAGAGGATGACTATCAGACAAACGAAATATATTCCAGAAAAGCAGTAATTTTGCAGTGTTTAGGAAATAAATTAGGGTGTAGTTCGTCTTTACAAAAACTCTATAAACGAAAATGAAACTATCTATCATAACCATCAATTACAACGATTGCGAGGGGCTGAAAAAGACCATCGATTCGGTGTGGCGTCAGACAGCCCGCAAAGAGATAGAACATATCGTTGTTGACGGCGGTTCGACAGATGGTTCGGCAGAATATCTGCAGGCAAATACCGAGAAATTGAATCGCTGGGTGTCGGAGCCGGACAAGGGTATATACAATGCGATGAACAAGGGGATCCGCATAGCGCAGGGCGAGTATATACAGATACTCAATGCGGGGGATTGCCTGGCTGCCGACAATGTGACGGAGCGTATGCTGGCAGCACTTGCAGAACACGCTGCCGAACAACAAGTGGATATTCTCTATGGGAATATGCTGAAGGTAGATAAGGCATGGCAATTGATAAGCCGGAGTGGAGAAGTGAGGTGTTCGCTGCGCCAGTATTACGCTGCCACGCTCAATCATGACTGTACCTATATCCGTCGTGCATTGTTTGATGAGTATGGGCTATATGATGAGGGTTTGCGTATCGTAAGCGACTGGAAATGGTATCTGCAAGTCGTCGGATTGGGGCATGTTGCACCTATCTATGTCGATATAGATGTTACGCTTTTTGACTGTGGAGGAATCAGCGAGACCAATCTTGCATTGCGGCAAGCCGAGCGTCGTCGGGTTATCGAGGAGGTGCTGCCGCCCGCTGTGCTGTGGGATTATGACCACCACTCCTTTGACATGGAGCAGATGGATCGCCTGCGTCGGCACCATCTCTACCCGATAGTATGGTTTATAGAGCGGGTCTGCTTCAAATTAGAAAAATGGGGTATTCTCCGCCAACCGAAGTGAACCGATGAAGTTTTCGATAATCATACCCTTATACAACAAAGCGCCATATATTGCCCATACGATAGATTCGGTGCTTGCGCAGACCTATTCGGATTGGGAACTTATCATTATGGACGATGGAAGCACCGATGACAGTTTGACTGAGGCTCGCAGATGTGTGGAAAATGCTGTGATATCGGGGCGGGTTCATATCTATACGCAAACCAACGCAGGAGTGGCTGCGGCGCGGAATAATGCCGCCAAAGAGGCAAAGGGGGACTATCTCTGTTTTCTGGATGCGGACGATTGGTGGAAACCTGCTTTTCTGGAGGAGATGGCGCAACTGATATGCGACTATCCCGATGCAGGGCTGTACGCCACTAACTATGTGTACCATAAACCGGGTAAAACGCATGTGGCACTGGACATACCTACAGGGTATATCGACTATCCAACGGTGTATCTCAATAGTGTGGCAATGCCTGTATGGACGGGGTCTGTGGCAATGCCTCGGCGTGTGTTTGAGGAAATGGGAGGCTTTTCGGTTGGTGTGTGCTTGGGGGAAGATTTCCTCTTGTGGGCAAAGACGGCAATGCACTATCCCGTGGCGTTCCTCAATAGGGCTCTGGCTTACTACAACAACGATGTGCCTGCTACGCAGCGAGCCACGCACAACCTGTACGCTCCTGAACAAAGTATGTTTTTCCTGTTGGATACAATAGCACCGGAAAAGACGCTTTCGGAGAATTGGAAACGCCTGTTCGATCGGCTTCGTGTGGACGGACTGTTGGCATATTGGCTTAGTCCGCAGTATCACGATAGGGCGAAAGCCGAACTGGCAAAAGTGGATTGGACGCAGCAGTCACAGTCTGTCCGGCGTTGCTATCGAATACCTGTTCCTATACTGCGTGTGTGGCAAACTTCGCTTTTGGGGGCAAACCGTTGCAAGCAATTTCTTTATTCTAACCTATACAAGAGATAAGACAATGGCAAAAGTAATTATTAACCCGGGTGGAGATATCCTTTACAAAAGTTTCTATATCTATGCATTAGAACAATTCTTTGGACGGCACAATGTGTCCTATTCGTGCGCCCCTTTTGCTGAGTTGCCTCTATCTATCTGCAACAATAAGGATATGTTGTTTGTAATAAAGGACGGGAGAAATCAAACGGAGAAACGCTACTACATTGCATGCAACGATTTCTATCAAGTAGAAGAAACGGCTTATGATTGGTGTGATGTGTATGGTAGTGTGAATGCTAACTTTGCACGAACCGCCCCGAAATATCATGCCAAATTGGTATCGCTCTGTCCTTCTTTTGGTATCCTGTGTTGGAACATTGCTGATACATTGTGTCATGCCTTGGTTGATTATCGGAAGGAGTGGGGTAGTTTTAAGAAGTTCGTCGGCAAACACTATCGTCTATTGACAACCCGCCGCCCGCTGACAGACTACTATATAGCGTCTGCCATTGACAATAAAGTGTTTTTTTGCAGCACGCTTTGGTATAGTGATGAGTGGAATCATAATGATGAAGGTGTGAACTTGACGCGAGCCAACTTTGTTCGTGCGTGCCATTCAATTCCCGATTTGTTATTTGAGGGTGGACTCGTTCCACAAGACCATAACCGCAGTTCCGTTAATTTATTTCAAGATTGTATCTGGGGGGAAGTAAAAATGAATGAATGGCTGTACAAGACACAAACATCTGTCGTGGTGTTTAACACACCGGCATTCTGGAACTGCCATGGTTGGAAATTGGGAGAATACCTGGCTATGGGCAAATGTATTCTTTCGACTGCATTGAGCAACGACTTGCCAAGTCCATTGGAACATGGTGTGAATGTCCATTGGGTAGATAATTCTCAATCGGCCATGCGAGATGCGTTGGACTATATATTGTCTCACCCGGACTATCGACATACATTGGAACAGGGGGCTGCCCGCTATTGGCGAATGTATGGTACCCCGGAGGCTGCCTTGCGGTTGCTTGGAATTGGTAAGTCATCTATCTAATTTTTTCTAATCTATCCATCTATGATTTATGCTCCTGTTTTGATACCGACACTTAACCGATATGCACTATCGCTGGCGACTGCTCAAAAAGTTTATTAAGTTCTTGTGCGTACGTTAGGCGGGGAACAAAATGACTGTTTTGTGGTAGAAAATGGACTATTTTGTGGTAAAAAGTGGGCCGTTTGGGGGCAAGTCCTTGCTTATTTAGTATAAAAAGGGTAACTTTGTGCGCATTTTAGGCCGAGTTATCCTTATTTTTTGGTCACATTCTAATTTTTCTATGGAACCCAATCAAATCACAGTTACCTCTCCTCTGTTGCCACCATTGGATGAGTTTGTGCCATATCTCCAACAGATTTTGGACAGCAAATGGATTACCAATAACGGCTCTTTTCATCAGCAGTTGGAACAGGCACTGACGGACTATCTCGGGGTGGAGTATCTCTCGCTATTTACCAATGGAACGCTGCCGCTTATCACGGCATTGCAGGCGTTAGGTATTACTGAGGGCGAAGTTATCACTACTCCCTATTCGTTTGTGGCAACAAGCCATTCTATTTGGTGGAACAAACTACAACCGGTCTTTGTGGATGTCCTGCCCGAGAATGGGAATATGGATCCGACTAAGATAGAGGCGGCCATTACCGACCGGACGGTTGCCATTATGCCTGTGCATGTCTATGGTTGTCCGTGTGAAGTGGAAGCAATAGACGCTATTGCCAAGAAACACAATCTCAAAGTGATTTATGATGCCGCCCATGCATTTGGTGTTACATACAAGGGGCGTTCTGTCTTGGAATGGGGCGATGTCAGTACATTGAGTTTTCATGCAACCAAAGTCTATAACACCGTGGAAGGAGGGGCTATGGTGGTCCATAGTGCGGAGATGAAATACGATGTGGACAACCTGAAGAATTTCGGCTTCCGTGGAGAGACTACGGTGGTAGCTCCGGGTATTAATTCCAAAATGGACGAATTGCGTGCGGCATACGGACTGCTTAATCTACGCCAAGTGGATGCTGCCATTGCTGCTCGCAAACGGGTAGCGGAAAAGTATGTATCTGCGTTGAAAGATGTCAAAGGAGTAGAACTGTTTCCTTATGAGGTAAATCCGACTTTTGAATGGAATTATGCCTATTTCCCCATTCAAGTAACCGAGGACTATCGAATGACTCGCGATGCATTATACGAGTTTATGAAAACGCAGAATGTCTTGGGACGCCGCTATTTTTATCCGCTAATTACCGATTTTGAACCCTACAAAGCCTATCTGAGTGCAGATAAGGCAAATCTTCCCATAGCCAATCACCTTGCCTCGCAAGTCATCTGCCTGCCCATGCACCATGCCCTGACGGACGAGAATGTGGAGAGGGTATTGAATTGCATCAAGAAATAATCTATCTCATTACGCTCACTAATTATGTCCTCTTTTTATACAGAGCAAGAACTTGCTGCCCTTGGATTGGCCGGGTATGGTAAGGATGTCCTTATCAGCCGCTATGCGCGGCTCTACTCGCCCGAGCATATCCGTATTGGGGACAATGTGCGCATTGACGATTTCTGTATTCTGTCTGGGCATATCACGCTGGGTTCGCATATCCATATCGCTGCTTATTGTGCGTTGTATGGGGCAAAGGGCATTGTACTGGAGGACTATACAGGGCTCTCGGCTCGTACAACGATATATAGTGCTATCGACGATTTCGGTGGGGACTATCTCATCGGTCCCGTCCACGACCCAGCACTGACGCATGTTACAGGTGGTGAGGTGCGTCTGTGCCGTTATGCACAGGTGGGGGCGGGTAGTGTGGTATTCCCCGCTGTGACAATGGCAGAAGGCAGTGTGCTTGGGGCAATGTCGCTATGCAAAGTCTCTACCGTGGCTTGGACTATCTATGCCGGTATTCCCTGCCGTGCTATCAAGCCGAGAAATAAAGGTGTATTAACAATCACCCCTCCTTATTTACAAATAATATACAATTCGATATTCTTTTATCGCTCTATTGCTTAACAATAGAGCCGCTTTGTCGTACCCATAACGCAACAAGTTACTCAATTAGCAAAGCAGTATAAACTGCTCTCAAAGCGAGACTACCTTCTCAAAACGAAAATAATCATGACTCTCGGAATAATGCAACCCTATTTTATGTCCTACATTGGCTACTGGCAACTGATGGCCGCAGTAGATACCTATGTGGTGTATGATGATGTCAATTATATCAAAGGTGGTTGGGTAAGTCGCAATCATATCCTACTCAACGGACAGTGCCATTCGTTTACTATTACTCTCAATGGCGCAAGTCCCAACAAACTATTCAACGAGATTACTATCCGAGACGATTTCCACAAGTTCCTGCGCATGATAGATAGTGCGTACCGCAAGGCACCCTATTACCAACAAGTTTTTCCTCTATTACAAGACATTTGCGCTTATCCACAACGCTCTTTGGGTGAGTTTATGCTCCATAGTTTTCAAGTGGTACTGTCTTATTTAGACCTACATACGCATTTCGTCTTGTCGTCAGCCATACAGAAAGATAATAGCCTGCACGGCAAAGACAAGGTGAAACATATTTGTCATCTATTAGGTGCTGATACTTACTATAATGCCATTGGTGGGCAAGCGCTCTATGATAAAATCGACTTCGCCACCGAAGGACTGGCATTATATTTTCTTCAAACGGACAAGATTGAATACAAGCAGTTCAACGACCCATTTGTATCGAATCTCTCTATTATCGATGTACTTATGTTCAATTCTCCTGAACAAGTTCGTCAAATGCTGAAACAATATACACGAATATAATGGAGACAGCAAAACGAAAAATAGCAATCATTGGAGCCTCGTCAGGACAATTACCTATTTGTTTGAAGGCGAAAGAGATGGGGCTGGAGGTACATTGCATCGCATGGGCTCATAATGCAGTGTGTAAAGATGTTGCAGATTATTTTTATCCTATTTCCATAACGGAAAAAGATACCATTGTTGATTTGTGTCGCTATATCGGAATAGAAGGAGTTGTTTCTAACGCCTCAGAACAGACAGCAGAAGTTGTTTCTTATGTCGCAGAAAAATTAAAATTAAACGGTACTCCTTATGAAAAGATAGTTCAGTTGCATGATAAATATGGGGTTCGGCAACTTTGCGATAAGGTAGAGGGACTTTCAAATATTAGATTTTACAAATATAACGGAAAAGACTTGGAAATTTATCCTTGTGTCGTAAAACCCAGTATAGGGAGTGCTAAGATTGGCGTATCATTTGCAAAAAATATTGCTGAATTTGCCCGGGCAATAGAATATACGAGAGAAAATAGCAAAGAGGATTTGCTTGTCGAAGAGTTTATTCAAGGTACTGAACTCTCTGTAGAAACCATTTCTTATCATGGAAAACACTTTGTAATCCAAATCACGGACAAAGATTCTTCTGGCGCTCCTCATTTTGTTGAATTAGGGCATCATCAACCTGCTATGTTAACAAGAGCAATCGAGGAAAAAATAAGGCGAGTTGTTCCACAACTTTTAACGGAAATTGGTTATACAAATGGTGCAGCACATATAGAATTAAAGTATAGTAACGATAAGATTTATCTAATAGAGGCAAACCTGCGAGGCGGAGGTGATGAAATATCCAATACATTAGTACAAATGAGTACGGGTATAGATTATCTTAGATGTATGATAGAAGTTGCCCTTGATTGTCTAGAACCTCCAATTGCCTCTATTTCGAGTTATGCAGGCATCTACTATTTGTGTGAGCAAACCGCCGAACTGCTACCATTATTCAAAAAGGCGAAATCATATACATGGTGTGTGAAATGGAATATTTACTCTGACAAATTGAATGAGAGTCATTCCAATTATGAGCGAAATGGCTATCTCATCTATAATGCAGACCATAAGATAACTTCTAATGATATAGAATAATGAGTAAACGAATAATTGTATTTGGAGCGACAGGAAACTTGGGAGTCCATATTTCATTGCATTTACACAATCTTGGTTACGATGTAATACCTGTCGGTCATCGTAAGAATGATAATGGTTTCTTTGCGGACTATGGGATGACTTATACTTCGTTGAGTATAGAGCATATAGAGGAATTCAATGTTTTACCACAGAAAGATGTATATGCTGTGGTGCATTTCGCAGGTGTATTGCCTGCCACAATGAAAGGATTTAATGCAACACCGTATGTACAGTCCATTATTCAAGGTACTTTGAATGTATTAGAATATACAAGAAGGGTGGGGGTGGATAGAATTGTCTTTCCTCAAACTCTTTTTGATATACATCATCTTTTCGGAACCAAGGTTCCAATCCCTGCCGATTCCATTCGCAAGATACCCAATGGTGACCATTGGATGTATACTATTGCCAAAAATGCAGCGGTGGAAATGATAGAGCATTACCATCAAGAGTATGGCATCAAATACTTCATCCTTCGTTTATCACGCATTTACTTGTATCATCCCAATCCTTACACATATACAGATGGTGAGAAGGTTATGGTTTCAGACCGTCTTCTTATATATAAGGCTGTTAAAGGTGAGCCTATTGAAATTTGGGGCGACCCCTATCGTCTTTTGGAAACAATATCCATATATGACTTTCTACAAATCGTGGAAAAGTCATTGGTTGCTGATGTAAATGGAGGTATATACAATGTGGGGAGTGGAGGCACAACACTTGAAGAGCGTGTACGAGGTATAGTGGATGTCTTTTGTTCCAAGGATAAGGTTTCCCCGATAATATATCGACCGGATAAACCAAACGGAACTCAATTTGTCCTTGATATTCAAAAAACTATTTTTGAACTTGGTTACGAGCCTCACTATAGTTGGCACGATTATCTTGTTAAATTCAAGGAAGAAATGCAAACCCAGCCATTTGCTAAATTATGGGGATACGAGTCTGATTATTTGAAATAGTCGCAATCTTCAAATGCATAAAATCATTGTTTTAAGACTCAAGCATGATTTAACATCAACATGATAGGTTTAGGGTATATTTTTTGGGGGGCGATGGGTGTTACAACAAAAGCAGGCATTGCAAGTTTACATTAGAACTGCGAACATATTCGCATATCTATGAATGATAAAAAGGGGGCATACATAATGCAGATACAATGAATATAAAACCCTTACAAGAACATATAATGGTAGGGTAATGGTAGGGCGATACGTCCGAGATGTGTCCGAGATACATCCGATATAAAAAATGCATATTATGCAGTGAATATGCAATAGAGAATGCATAGCATACGCCGCATACACAATTGAATTTAGCAACAACAAACCTATGACGGAATCCAATTATGCGCTAAACTAATTTCTGTGATAGTGGCACAAGTATTGTGCTATTCTCGAAC
The DNA here is from genome assembly GCA_963591775.1 of bacterium. Taxonomy (GTDB): domain Bacteria; phylum Bacteroidota; class Bacteroidia; order Bacteroidales; family Paludibacteraceae; genus Colicola. The sequence goes on along the minus strand of CAVATM010000009.1, from coordinate 55,122 downwards.
CAATTCCGATTTCTTTAACCTAAAAACCGACATTCGTTCAACCAATAGTTGGCTTTTTTCTTTTAATGTAGCAGAATTTGGTAGAAAATGTGCAGATATATTTGGTACTATCAAATAAAAGTCGTACCTTTGCACGCTTTTTGAGTGTTTGTGCGTCCTCCGCTTGTGCGATAGGTCAGTACCGAAAGGTGCGAAAAGCCGTTGCGAGAGATGGTGAAGAGCACAGAACAGGCGAAAGCAACCATAATTATTAACGCTGAATTGGGCAGTGGCGGTAGTCCTGCATAGCATTCATAGCAGACGAGGCGTAAATGATGTCTGTCGATTCAGCCCAAAACAAACATTATAAATGGATACTTTAAGTTACAAGACCGTGTCGGTAAACAAGGCTACCGCTCAAAAGGAGTGGGTCGTTATCGACGCGCAAGACCAAGTACTTGGTCGTATGTGCACCAAGGTGGCAAAACTGCTGCGTGGTAAGTACAAACCTTCGTACACCCCGAATGTGGATTGCGGCGACAATGTAATCATTATCAACGCAGACAAAGTGAAACTGACGGGCAACAAATGGAATGACCGCATCTATATCCGCTACACGGGTTTCCCCGGTGGTCAGCGTGAGATGACTCCTGCTCAGTTGCTGGAGAAAGGCGCAGACCGTCTGATTACCAAGGTGGTAAAAGGTATGCTCCCCAAGAATCGTCTGGGCGCTCGCCAAATCACCAACCTGCATGTGTTTGCCGGTGCTGAGCACACCTTCCAAGCACAACAGCCCAAACAAATTGATATCAACACGCTTAAATAATAGAAGAATATGGAAGTAATTAATGCATTAGGTCGTCGTAAATCGGCAGTTGCTCGTGTTTATGTGAGTGAGGGTGCAGGCAAGATTACGATTAACGGTCGTGACATCGAAACCTATTTCCCGTCTTCTATTCTGCGCTACATTGTTCTCCAGCCGCTGAACAAACTCGAGGTAGCAGAGAAGTATGATATTAAGGTAAACCTTGTTGGTGGTGGTTTCAAGGGTCAGGCTGAGGCATTGCGTTTGGCAATCGCTCGTGCACTGGTCAAGATTAACCCCGAAGACAAGTCTGCACTGAAGGCAGAAGGCTTTATGACGCGTGACGCTCGTGAGGTTGAGCGTAAGAAACCGGGGCAGCCCAAAGCACGCAAGCACTTCCAATTCAGCAAGCGTTAAAAAGACAACAAACTCCAAATCGTGTGGACTCCCGCAGGGGATTACCACACGATTCTTTTGGAAACGCCAAAGGTTGCATAGCGGCGTGAAAGCCGCCTGAATGCGCCTGCCAAGGACTCGATATGCCCAAGGTGACGGCGAACACCAAAAGCCACGGAGACAATAAAAACAAATAACAAACTATCAACACATTACATCAAAATGAGAACGAATTTTGATCAACTTCTCGAAGCAGGTTGCCACTTTGGGCACCTCAAACGCAAATGGAATCCCGCAATGGCTCCCTATATCTATATGGAGCGCAACGGTATTCACATCATTGACCTGAACAAGACCGCACTGAAGATTGACGAGGCCGCTGAGGCACTGAAGAACATTGCCAAGTCGGGTCGTCGTATCCTCTTTGTAGGTACGAAGAAACAGGCACAAGAGACCGTAGCACAGCACGCACAAGAGGTAGGTATGCCGTATATCACCGAGCGTTGGGCAGGTGGTATGCTCACCAACTTCCCCACCATCCGTAAGGCGGTGAAGAAGATGAGTACTATCGACAAGATGATGACCGATGGTACATTCGACAACATCTCGAAGCGTGAGAAACTGCAGATTACCCGTCAGCGTGAGAAACTCGAGAAAAACCTCGGTTCTATTGCAGACCTCAACCGTCTGCCGAGCGCATTGTTCGTAGTGGATGTACTCAAAGAGCAAATCGCCGTAAGCGAGGCAAACCGTCTGGGTATTCCTGTATTCGGTATCGTAGATACCAACTCGAACCCCAACAATATCGACTTCGTTATTCCTGCTAACGATGACGCAAACAAGTCTATCGATGTGATTCTTGCTGCTGTATGCGAGGCTATCAAAGAGGGTCTCGAGGAGCGCAAGGTAGAGAAGGCAGACGAAGAGGCAGCACAGGCACAAGCCAACAGCGAGGCTCCGGCTCCCAAAGAGCGCCGTCAGCGTGTTCGCAAGGCTGCAGCCAAAGATGAGGCTGCTGCAGCAGAGGCTCCCGCCGCTGAATAATCCCGCTATGCCTACGGGCAAAGTAATTCATAATTCTTAATTCATAATTAGAAACAATGGCTGTTACATTAGCAGATATAAAGAAACTGCGTGATATTACCGGCGCAGGTATGATGGATGTCAAGAAGGCATTGGAAGAGGCTAACGGCGACTTCGAAGTAGCAAAAGACCTGCTCCGTAAGCGTGGTCAGGCTATTGCTGCCAAGCGTAGCGACCGTGTCGCATCGGAGGGTTGCGTACTGGCTAAGGCTGTAGAAGGCTTTGGTGCTATCGTAGCCGTTAAGTGCGAGACCGATTTCGTTGCCAAGAACGCAGACTTCGTGGCTATGGTGAAGTTGATTCTCGACACCGCTATCGACCAACGCCCCGCAGACTTGGCGACTCTCAAGGCTACCAAAATCGGTGATTTCACTGTAGAGCAGGTAGTAACCGAGCGCAGTGGTGTTACGGGCGAGAAGATGGAGTTGAGCGACTATGCTTTCCTCTCTGCTCCGAAGGTAGATGCTTACAACCACCTTGGCAATAAGTTGTCTTCGCTGGTGGCTGTGGCTAACACCGATGCTGACCAAGAGACCGTACACGGTATCTCTATGCAGGTTGCCGCTATGTCGCCTATCGCCCTTGATGCAGACCATGTCGCTCAAGAAGTGAAGGACAAGGAGTTGGCTGTCGCTATCGAGAAAACCAAGCAAGACGAGGTCAACAAAGCTATCGAGAACGCACTGCGCAAGGCTGGTATCAACCCTGCACACGCAGATAGCGAGGAGCATATCGAGTCCAATACCGCTAAGGGTTGGTTGACCGCTGAGCAGGCTGAGCAGGCACGCACTATTCGTGCTACCGTTCCCGCCGAGGCAGAGGCTGCCATCAACCTCAAGAAGGTAGAGATGATTGCACAAGGCCGTCTCGGTAAGTTCTTGAAGGAGAACACCTTGGTAGAGCAGGCATACATCATGAGCGATACGAAGGAACTGGTGAAGGACATCTTGAAGAAGAACAATGTCCAGATTACCGACTTCCGCCGTGTAACCCTCAACGAAGAGTAATTTATTACATTTTCATAATCCGAGTAGAGCCATCCGAATAGGGTGGCTCTATTTGTGTTTAGTAGAAATGAGAGTTTTTTCTGCATAAAAATACATCTAATTGTATATTTTATGGGACGGTATGCGTTGTGCAACGGGTGCTTACCCTTTGGCACAAGATTTGCAAAGTGGGTAGCAGTATGAAAAATATACATCTTATAGCACTAACACTTTGTTTGTTATGCGGGCTTCTGTTGCCGCAGTCTATGAGCGCACAGAGCGTTTCCTCTAAGTATGGCATCACGGGTAAGGTAGTGAGCAATACCGACGGCTCGGCGGTGGAGATGACAACGGTGCGTCTCTTTGCTTATGCGGGCGGCGACTCTACTATGGTGCAAGGAGCGCAGACGGATGCTGCGGGGCAGTACACTCTGCATGGCATACAGCCCGGGCAGTACAAACTGCTTGTGTCGAGTATCGGTTTTAAGGAACAATCCGTATCGGTTACGGTGTCGGCCAAGACCGCTAAAGACCATATCGTCACGGTTAAGACCATCCGTCTGAGCGAGGATGTGTTGGCGCTGCAAGAGGTCAGTGTGCAGGGGCATGCCGCCGAGATGACCGTCAAAGGCGACACCATCGAGTATAACACCTCTGCCTACAAGGTGGGAGAGAACGCCATGGTAGAGGACCTGCTCAAGAAGATGAACGGCGTTACGGTCGATCAGCAGGGCAATGTGACAGTTAATGGCGAGAGCATTACCGCTGTGCGTATCGACGGCAAGAAGTTCTTCGGTAGTGATGTGCAGTCCGCCACCAAGAATATACCTGCCGATATGATAGAGAAGATTCAGGTAATCGACGAGAAGTCCGATGTGGCAAAGATGACGGGCTTTGAGGACGACGACTCCGAGCATATCATCAACCTCACCTTGAAACAAGACCGTAAGCGGGGTGTCTTTGGCAAGTACACGGGTTCGATTGGCGCCGATATGGTGACGGACAACGGTGGCTGGTTCGACTACGGCAACACCGCCTACGGCGAAACGGCAGGCGAGCGGACAAAGAACTTCTTCGAGAACGATTTCCGCTACAATGCGAACCTCTTTACCAATATCCTCTTGGGCGAGAGCCAGACTACGATAATCGGTAGTGCCAACAACACCAACGAGGTGCGTATGGGGCGTGGACGAGGCGGTTTCGGTATGGACGCTAACTCGGGTATCACCCGCAGTGAGAACTTGGGCGTCAATACCAATGTCGATTTCAACAATCGTATTACGAAGAAAGACAGCCAGACCTCGTTGCTTTTGGGCGGAGATGCCGCGGTGACACACTCCAACAACAACACACTGGCACAGACCGAGAAGACCTCCTATGCAGGCGACTATACTTATCTCAATACGGACTCGATGAACAAGCAGTCGCGTGTGTGGGATGTCAACTTGCGCCTTGAGTTGCAGTACCAAATCGATACGCTCAACAAGTTGCTTATCCAGCCGACGCTCTCCTATACGGGGCAAAGCAATGTTACCCACGAGGACTACACCTACCATCGTGGTGACACGCTTATCAACGACGGTACGCAGAATCAGGTGGACTCTACGCGTGAGGTATCGGCGGGCGTCAAACTGACCTATAACCACAAGTTCCTGCATCCCGGGCGGTCGCTCACTCTTGTAGGAAATATCGAATACGGCAATACGGCGGGCTACAACAATACCTACGCCCGCGACAATCTGGCAGACGCCGCAACCGTTGATCAATATACCAACTCCAAGAACGACAAACTGAGTTATAGCCTGCGGGCATCGTATGTGGAGCCTATCTACAAGACGAACCACTTACTGGAGATTGCCCTCGCTGCTTCGGGGCGCAACCGTACCTCCGAGAAGAACCAGTATTCGTGGGATACTGAAAAGGAGGCGTACCAATACGACTCGGTGTATAGCAATCAACTGACCAACAATTTCTACACCGAGCAGGCGGAACTCAACTATCGATGGATTACCAAACGCAGCGACTTGACCGTCGGCGTGCGTGCATTGGCTACACAGACCCACAGCAAGACCTACTACGGGCAGGTACTCTACCAAGATACCCTTATCAATGTCTGGAACTGGTCGCCTACGGTCAATTTCAAGTACAACTTCGGAAAGAAAGAGTTTGCTCGTATCCGCTATCGGGGTACGGTCAGCCAGCCCTCTATCACGCAGATGGAGCCGGTGCGCAACAACTCGAACGCCATGAACGAGACGGTAGGTAACCTCGGGCTGCAGCCTTCGTTTGCCCACAACCTGATGGCGATGTACTCTCGCTTCAACCAAGAGCGTTTCTCGAGTATTATGACGGGCATACGCGGTACACTCACCAAGGACGCCCTTGTCAACAACTCTATCTACGACCAGACGGGCAAACTCTATCAGCAGACCGTCAATGCCGATACTTATCCTTGGAATATCGGGGCGGACTTTATGTACAACACGCCTTTTGCCAAGAAACTGTTCCAATTCAATACCCGTACGGCGATTAGTTACAACCAGCGTGTGGCGTATATACTCAAGGAGCAGCAGGCAGATGTGATAGAGCAGATGATAGAGGCGGGGAATATGATATTGGGTGACCGCTCGTTGACGGGTAACCTGCAGGTGAGCGAAGACCTCGGGCTGCGCTTCACGCACGACATCGTCGATATAGGCGTGCGGGCAGACGGTACCTATAGCCGCACGCAGAACAACCTCGTGCAGAACAGTATCACCAATGTGTTCGATTGGAGCGTAACGGGCGATATTGAGTTCCACTTACCCCGCTCGTGGAATATCGCCACCGACTGCGGCTATACGGCTCGCTACGGCTATACGGGCATCAGCGATGTAAATGAGATAATATGGAATGCGTCGATAGACAAGACTTGGTCGAATGCCACACTCTCGCTTGAGGTGTACGACATCTTGCACCAGAAGAAGAATATCGTGCAGGTGGTGGGCGAGAACTCAGTCAGTTACGCCAAATACAACACCCTGCCGACCTATTTCATGCTGACCTTTACCTACAAACTCAACAAGATGGGCAAACTCAAAGCCTCCGGTATGGGCGGCCACATCCAAGAGATGATAGAGAACGACAAAGGTGGCAAGCAAGGTCCTCCAGCCGGCGCTCCCCCCATGGGTCCCCCTCCGGGAATGTAATTGTTTTGACAGGAAACTATACCTTACTGTATGCTAACTAAAAATATATTTGTATGACACAAGCACAAGCCGTAATTGAGACGATTGATAAATTAGGTGGAATAGCCACACTTAATCAGATTAACCAAAACATTTTCAAAGTCGAGAATGTTAAATGGAATACCAAAACACATTTTGCAAGTGTTCGTCGTATTGTCCAACAAACAGCAGGTATCTATAAGATAAAGCCCGGCTTATATGCTCTTGAAACATATCGTAAGCAGTTGGAACAGGATGGTGTTGTGGTGCAAACGGAAAAGAATAAGGATTCTAAAGAAGTGCAGACATTTAATCATACATATTATCAAGGGCTCTTGTTGGAGATTGGTAATATGCGCCATTTAGATACTTATGTTCCGAATCAGGATAAAAACAAGAAATTTATTTCTGACACATTGGGATATATAAGTTCCCTATCGGTTATTCCGCATTATTCTTATGACAAATTTGTCGAACGCAGTTCTACGATTGATGTTATATGGTTTAATGAGAACCAAATGCCCGATTCGTTTTTTGAAGTAGAGCATTCTACAGATATTCAAAATTCGCTATTGAAGTACAATGATTTACAAGACTTCTATGCCCGTATGGTTATTGTAGCGGATGAACACAGACGGGCAGATTATTCGAGAAGGTTAAGTTTTGCTGCTTTTGAAATGTTGCGTCAAAATAATCGTGTTTCCTTTTTAAGTTATGAGTCATTGGACAAACAATACCAATATGAATTACAGAAACAACAATTAGACTTTATCCTATGAGGACTTATAAGGTAGAAATAGAAGAAACCCTTGTTAAGGTTGTTGATATTGAAGCAGAATGTGAAGGCGATGCGATAAAACAAGTAGAGAATAAATATCGCAATTCTGAGATTGTATTGTATGCTGATGATTTTATAGACTATAAGATACGCACTATTTGAGTAACGGTAGTGTCAGTGTGAGAGCGGTAAGCACCCTACGCTGAAACCGCTGCGGTTGCTCTATCGTATTATTACGGCAGCCACAGACCCCGAATATATTGTGCTAGACCCTTTTGCGGGGAGCTGCACATCGGGCATTGCTGCTAACTTGTTAAGTATAGTTCCCATTGGGAATGCTATTTTTAGTATCAAGTACATTTCTTAACAGTACCATCACGAACTCGCGCTCTTGCATAAGCGGGTGGGGAAGGGTCAGTTCCTCGGTGGCGCAATGCACGCTTATGCCGTCGGCGGTGTAGTAGAGTAGCAGGTCGATGTCAATGATGCGGTCGGCATAGTGTCCGTTTACGCTCTTGTGCGTGCGTCCCATGTCTCGCTCTATCGTCTGCGTAGTGTGCAGCAGTTCGGTGGGCGAGTAGGGCGTGTCGAGTGCCAGACAGATATTGCAGAAGTCGTTCGCTGATGCAAACCCCCACGGGGTGGAGTAGTAATAGCCCGAGCAAGCCACCACTTTTCCCGCTCGCTCGGCGAGCGATGCCACGGCTTGCTGCAGGTACGCCTCTCGGTCGCCGAGGTTCGAACCTAACGAAAGATAAGACCGCCCCACATAAGGGGCGGTCAAATCGAATGGTGCTATGTGGTCAAAGGACGGCATAGTCTGTTAGTCTGCTACCTCTTCCGCTGCCTCTGCCGTGGCGGAAGTAACGATATTGAACAACTTGTTCGACCCTTGTACGAACGGCTTGTAGAGCAACGAATGTTGTACAATCTCTGCCTGTCCGATGCAATGGAACTGTTGGTCGATTCGGTTGCAGAGGAACACAACCACCAACACCACCAATGCCCATTTGGCTACGCCGAATAGCCCACCGCTCAAGCGGTTGAGAAAGCCGAGATGAATGGCTTTCAGCAGTTTCGACAGCCCTCGCCCGAGCAGGTTCAGCACAATGGCTATACCCAAGAATAGCAGTGTATAGGCCACCACATCGCATACGCCTTCTGGCCACTGTGTCTGGTGGAGTATCCACACGGAGAAGCCTACGCCCAACAGACGCGCACCCACCACGCCCGCAACCACTGCCACAATGGCAATGAGTTCGGTGATGAGCCCTCGCATCAGTCCTCGTACCAATCCGACGAGCAACGGCAACAGCAGCAAAGCGTCTAACCAATTCATGTACTCGTGCAGCCGATTGTTATTTGGCAGTAGTGTATTCCAACGGAATCCAAACAGAACCGTCGTTCTTGTTGGTCATCACGATGTCGTCTATAATACTGCTTCCGCCGATGTAGATATTACGCGGCGTGATAGACCAGTCGTATTGGTCGTGGTCGTAGCTTGCATTGTCACGGAACTGCCCGAGAATACCCGTTATAGTACCTACATAGTTCGGGCAGTTGGCTACACCCGTCGAGTCTGCACCCGGGATATAGAAGCGTGCGAACTTGCTGTACTCCGAGTTGCTCACCAGCGTGTAATGGGTGCCGTCGGTAATCACACGGCTCTGCGGATAGCCCACATTCTCTGTCGTAGGAGCAAACACATTGGCGTAGGTATCCTCTTCGGGGTCGCCCGTCGTGCAGGCAGTAAAGGTTCCGTTGTACTCGTAGTTGCCCGTGAACCATACATCTTTCAGAACAACCAGACGCCCGTCCATAATGCGCATCTCGTTCTCATTTGTCAGATTGATAAAGTCCGTGATTTTAATGGTGTCGTACTGCAGTTTCGATTGGTCGGGTACGCCTATCAGCGTTACGGCATTGCGGAATATGCTGCTCGGAATACGCCCGGGAGCCCAGCCTACTTTTTGGCTGGCGTTTTGCGCATAGATATTGTTGTTGTAGGCGGGTACGCAGAGTTGCGGCTGGTCGCCGTAACGCCCTATGCCCAGGCCGTTGCAGCGAATGAGTATCTCTTGACCGATTTGGTAAGTACCGCTCGCCGAACCTATATCTACCGAGATACGCAGGTTCTGCTGCTTGCCGTCTACTACTTGTTGGATGACCATCGACTTGTAGTAGTTGCCTCCGTAGTCATCGGTCGAGATACGCCCACGGATATAGATACCTATCGTGTCCGTTGGGATGGTGTCGATAGCAAACAGGTAGATACCGTCAACACCATTCGTTGCACGGCTGCGGTATTGCGATGTATCGCTCCAGAAGTTGCCCACCTCCGTCATAAAGGTAGCGACAAACTCATTGAGTGTATAGACTTTGTACGCCGTCTCGCGGGTCTGTATCAGGCTGTCGATGTTGGTCGTCTTCTTGAATACATCGTCTTCGGTGAGTGCCTTAGGCGAGCAGGAAGACAATGCGCCGCTCATCGCTACGGCTGCTATGGCTGTATAGAAAATTGATTTGCGTTGCATACTGATTTAGAATTTATAGGTTACACTCAAGAAGAAGTTCATGCCCCATGCGTAGTAGTATTTGCTCGGGAACTTCCATGCGTTGGGTGATATAACGGAGTTCTCGCTGTCATCTACGCCCTGACGCGTATAGCGGGGCAGACGCGCCTGCTGATAACCACCCGTCTTGAAGTGGGTGTTGTTGGTCAGGTTGGTGATAGAGAGGTTGATAGAGAGCGACTGACGGTTCTGCAGGTAAATCAGTTTGCCTACGCTGGCGTCAATCAAGAAACGGTTAAGCGGGTTGGTTGCCACAAGCGACTCCTGCTCCGAAAGAATGCTGTATGGGTAGCGCAATACGGGCACACCGTTCTTGTCCAGCACCGCATTGGTCGGGAATGACCCGTCGCCCATCGATGCAGCTGCCTTGCCGTCGGTGGTCTCAATAGCGTTGGCGTAAGAGTCACCATACCAACCGTTGACAGGCGTACCGTCGGCACGCACACCGGTGAACAGGCCTTTCATACGGCGCGAGGGGGCTACATCGAGGTAGTTCCAGTCGTAGTAACTAACTGTAATGTCTGCAAACCACATCTTCGGATGGAAGAACGAGAGTTTGAGGCTGGTGTTCACTTGCGGGCCGCTTGATACACGGAGTCCCTTGAGCAGTACCTCGTCGCTTACCTCGAATACCGATTTACCGTTGATGTCCTCTGCCAGTGCCATACCGTTCTCTGCCGAGGTGATGGCCATCGCATTGGTTGTATAGCGGTAACTGCCTACGCTGGCAGCACCGGTCAGCGTGAAATAGGTACCGAGTTTGACGGCTGCGGCTGCCTCTACACCATAGTGGCGACGACCAATGCCCGTCAGTGCTTGGTTGACAAAGGTGCGTGCCTCGTCGTCGTAGTAGCCGTTCAGTTCGCTTCCGTCCCAGAACTGGGTGTAGAAGCCCGTGATACGACCACGCACAATCGGATAGTTGAACTCATACGAAATATCGCCGCCTGCGACTTTCTCGCTTGCTGCATAGAAGTCGGAGAGCGATTTTGCATTGTCGTGTGTATATATAGGCGCAATCACACGGTCGTGAATACGCTGCGAGATATAGGCATTGCGTGCCAACGGTGCACGGGTTTCAGCCAGTGCGTTCAGTTTCAGTTGGTTGCGTCCGTTGATTTTGTAGGTAGCCCCTATTTTGAAGCCCGGGTCAACAAAGTCGTGCGATTCGCCGAGATAGGTCGTACCTGCCTGGAGTGTGCCGTCTGCCGCTTGGGCGATGATGTCTTGGGCTTGGCTGCCGAGATACAACTCAGCGTCCTGCGGGTTGAGTTGTGCCAGATACCATGCACGACCGTTAATCATGTTCGTGGTACGCTGCATCGACGAGTAGGTCAGTTGCAGAGCATAGTAGAAGTCCACTTCGTTGAAGTTCCACTCGTTCTGTGCCCAAATTTTGGCTGTTCCTATATTGATACGGTAGTCGTAACCAAAACGATCGCCCGTATGGATGACATCGTTGTAGTCGGAGGCAATGTTGTTTTTCTTCACATTGGCAATGTCCGTCTGCGACAGACCTGCGTTGGTAGCCAACTCCTTGATATCACGGTCGGCGAACGGGTCTACATCTATCCACTGGTTGGCGCCGAGAAGGTCGTCCATGGTCTTGTAGTGTACGCCCTGCGAGAACTTGCCCTCTATGCCGGCAGTTATCTTCAGGTGCTCGAACTGTGTATTCACATAGTTGACATTCGCCATCGATTCTTGTATGTCGTTGTGGCGACGCTCGAGAATATAGCGAGCCGCTCCGTCAGGGTTGTTGTAGTTGTTGGCTATGTTCGATGCATAGATATTGTCCCAGTCAATCTGTGTGGTCTTGCTGTCGCGCGACTGCCATAGGTCAACCAGGTCGTTGTACTGCTTGGCATTGATACTCGGGCCGATGATATTGCCGTCGTGGGCAATCGTCCCTGTCCCCATACCGATACCGTTCATATCCGTACCGATAAAGTTACCGTATGGGAAGTGTTGCCCGTTGTTCGGGTCGAACAGTTGCTCCGAGTTGCCGTCGGCTATCTGTCCGTCCCAGAGGAAGGAAGGCAGGTTACGATAGTAGTCGGGGCGAGGGTCGGGTGCATTGTAGAAGTTCAGTGCCGAGTTGCTGTACAGGCTGTAGTGGTAGCCCACGGCGAATTTAATTTTGTTCTCGTCGTTTATTTTCCAGTCGAAGCTGACGATAGCCGTCGGGTCGTACGACTTCACGATACGCGAGTTGCGCACCTTGCCGTTCTGGTAGCCCCAGTAGGGGTTGTAACTGTTGTGTCCCCATGAGGTCTTATTGTAGGCATTCGTCAGGTCGTACACCTCTTGTGTGACGGCTGCGTTTTGTCCTCGCTCCGTAGGTGCACCGAAGGTAACGATAGACAGGTTCTTGTCGTTGCCCCATTTCTTCTGTGCGGCAAAGAAATAACCGAACGAGTAGTAGTTGATACCCTCACCGATAATACCCTTTTGGTCAATGTATGGCGAGAAGCGGAATGCCAGTTGCCCGATAAAAGCCCAGCCATTGCTCAGCACGCCGCTGGCGTAGGTTGCGTTTACACGCCCTTTGTAGTTACGGTTTGTGCCTGCCAAGCCCACTTTCCAGCCTTGTGCATAGCGTGAGGCGTCCATCAGGTAGTTGGTCGATGTGCCCAGTCCGCCGAAGGTGAAGTTGGTCGCCCCAATCGGATTGACTACTTCCTTGTTACGGCTGGCATCGTTCAAGCCGCCCATAGCCGAGAAATTGAATGTCCCCCGCTCTGCCGTATTGAAGTTGATGCCGTTGATGTAGGTGTTTTCCTCGGTCTGGTCGTAGCCACGGTTGCGGTAGCGAGCCGTTGACCACGCAAACGAGGTCAGCGAGTTGAACACATCGGTGCTTGCCGATGAGGCAGACGACATGGCTTGCGATTTGCCTTCGTCATCGTTGAGGTCTTCGTCCGCAAGGTTGAGCAGTATCTCCTCTTGGGTGGCACGCGCGATGTCCTGTTGCAGTGTTACACCGTTCAGTACATTCTGTTGGTCGGCCTGTAGTTGTACCAACTCGATGGTGGCAATGTAGCCGTCCGCCTCGATAATGACTTCTTCATCGGTCGGCTCCAGATAGAGCAGTGTAAATTCGCCGGAGGCATTGGTGGTAGTTGAGATGTTCTGGTTCGCAAGTGTTACCTTGGCACCTACAATAGGGCGTTGGTTACCGCCGTCCAAAACAGTTCCTTTGAGCGATGTTTGTGCCATTAGCCCAAGAGTGAGCGTCAAGCCAAACAGCAGGGACATGATTTTTTTCATACAAGTATATGTTTGTTGAGTATAGTATTAGAATTCAGCACTCTTTGGGGTGCGGGGGAAGGGAATGACATCACGGATATTCTGCATACCCGTCACGAAGAGCATCAGTCGCTCGAAGCCCAAACCGAAGCCTGCGTGTGGCGCAGCACCAAAGCGGCGGGTGTCCAAGTACCACCACATGTCCTTCATCGGAATGTTGCGGCGCTCGATTTCCTCATTGAGTTTGTCGAGGCTCTCCTCACGTACGGAGCCGCCGATAATCTCGCCGATCTGCGGGAATAGTACATCGGTGCCCTGTACGGTCTTGTTGTCCTCGTTTATCTTCATGTAGAACGCCTTGATTTCCTTCGGGTAGTCGGTCATGATAACAGGCTTGCCGAAATGCTCCTCTACCAAGAAACGCTCGTGCTCCGAACTGAGGTCGTCGCCCCAGTTGCATGGGAACTCAAACTTCTTGCCGTTGCGGATAGCCTCTTGGAGTATCTCGATACCCTCGGTGTATGGCAAACGGACAAATTCTGTATTGATAACCGATTGCAGGCGGGCAATCAAGCCTTTGTCCACATATTGGTTGAGGAATTCCAAGTCGTCTTGACAGTTCTCCAGTGCCCAACGCACGCAGAACTTAATGAAGTCCTCCTCCAAGTCCATCAGTTCGGTCTTGTCGATGAAAGCCACTTCGGGTTCTATCATCCAGAACTCTGCCAAGTGGCGTGGGGTATTCGAGTTCTCGGCACGGAAAGTGGGGCCGAAAGTGTAAATCTTGCCCAGTGCCATGGCACCAAGTTCGCCCTCCAACTGTCCGCTGACGGTCAGCGATGCCTGCTTGCCGAAGAAATCGTCCGAGTAGTCTATTTTGCCCGCTTCGTCGTACTTCAGGTTGTAGAGGTTCTTGGTCGTTACCTGGAACATCTGTCCTGCGCCTTCGCAGTCCGAAGCCGTAATGAGCGGGGTATGGAAATAGAAATAGCCGTGTTGGTGGAAGTAGGTGTGGATGGCAATCGCCATATTGTGGCGGATACGCAGTACGGCACCAAAGGTATTGGTGCGGGGGCGGAGGTGCGCAATGGTGCGCAGGTATTCCATGCTGAGCCCTTTCTTTTGCAGCGGGTATTTCTCAGGGTCTGCCGTGCCATAGACTTCGAGTGCCGTGAGTTGAATCTCGACGGCTTGTCCTGCGCCTTGGCTCTCGACGAGCGTACCCGTAGCCGAAATGCAGGCACCCGTGGTAACGGGCTTCAGTTGCTCCTCCGAGAACTTCGTGAGGTCGGCTACTATCTGGATATTCTTGATGGTCGAGCCGTCGTTGAGGGCAATAAACGATACATTCTTGTTGCCACGACGGCTGCGTACCCAGCCGCGTACATTGATTTCTGCTCCAAAATCCGTGCGCTTGAGCGCATCAATAATTACTGTTCGTTGCATTATAGAGTTTTTTTGTAAATTACAATTTGAAGTTTCTGAAGTGGGGTAGGAAATGTAGATCTAAAATTGTGCAGCTCCGTCATCTCCCAAACTATTGTTTAGGTCAAAGTTAGCACCATCTGAACTCATACTGTTTATTCTGGATGAGCTGCTGGTGTATTGTGGTATATTCTGATCGGGTTCCTCATTTGCTGTGCCATCATTGTTTTTAAACTTGGTGAACTTGCCCTCAAAGCGCAGATATATATCCGCTAATCCGCCGCTACGGTGTTTTGCAATGATTATATCCGCCAACCCTTGCAGATTCAGTCCGGTTTTTTCGTCCTGATAAATGTGATAGTATTCAGGACGGTGAATGAAACATACCATATCGGCATCTTGCTCAATGGCACCCGACTCACGCAGGTCGCTCAGTTGAGGCTTCTTACCTTCGTTTCCGGTTCGGGCTTCTACACCACGGTTGAGCTGGCTCAGCGCAATGATAGGTATGCTTAGTTCTTTGGCTAATGCTTTCAGGTTTCGAGATATCGTACTCACTTCTTGCTCACGGCTGCCGAAGTTCATCCCCTGTGCGTTCATTAGTTGCAGGTAGTCTATGATAATCATTTTGATATCATGTTCTCGTACCAGTTTTCGAGCTTTCGATTGCAATTCAAAAACGGATAGCGACGGGCTGTCGTCCACATAGAGCGGGGCACCCAGCAGTTCGTTTATCTTCGTGTCAAGTCGTTTACGTTCCTCTCCGGTCAGTTTACCGGTCTTTATCTTGCTACCTTCTATTTCGCATACATTCATTATCAATCGATTGACCAATTCTACATTGGACATCTCGAGTGAGAACAACGCCACTGGAATTTTATAATCTACCGCAATGTTTTTCGCCATCGACAACACAAAGGCCGTCTTACCCATGGCAGGACGCGCGGCAATGATCACGAGCGAAGATTCTTGCCAGCCGGAGGTTACTTTGTCGAGTTCGGTAAATCCCGAAGGAATACCCGAAATGTTTCCCTCATTTTGGGCGGCTTTGTCAATACGCTGTAAGGCCTCGCTGATGACGGGGTCAATTTGGGTTACCTCTCTTTTCTGCGTGCGTTGGCTGATTTCAAAAATCTTGGCCTCGGCATGTTGCATAATCTCTTCGACATCCTGCGTTTCATCATAGCCCTCTTCCTCCAATTGTGCCGCCATTGCTATCAAGTCCCGAGCGGTCGCTTTTTGGGCAACAATCTGTGCATGATAGCGTAGGTGGGCGGTGGAGGCTACATCACGGGTCAGGTGTGTAAGTGTGTCAATACCACCGATTTCAGTCAAATTGCCGAGACTTTTGAGTTTCTCTGCTACGGTGTAGGAATCAATAGGTTCTTCTTTGACAGCCAATGCCCGAATTGCTTCGAATATCAGTCCGTTTTTATGCTCGTAGAATGATTCGGGGCGCAGCAAGTCGGCTATATTAGAATATGCATCCTTCTCAATCATCAACGCACCCAGAACCTTCTCCTCTAGTTCTATGGCTTGAGGAGGCAATTTGCCTAATTCGTTTTCTGCAATTTTTGGAGTGGATGTGTTCTTTTTGTAACGCTGATTATTTGTGGTTGCCATATTCGTCCAATAGGTTCTTTGCTGCGATAAAACTGCTTATTTCGTTTCCTAATACTTGTTTTTCTGCTTGGGCTATCAGTGCCTCCATGCGCTCGTTTTTGTAGAAGCCGTCGAGCAGGGCTTGGTTGATGGTCTCGTACATCCAGTACTTTGCTTGCTCGGTGCGGTGGCGGTCAAAGTAGCCGTTCTTGCGAGTGAAGGCAACAAACTCCTCCACATTCTGCCATACTTCTTTGATGCCGGTATGCTCGGTGGAAGAACAGCAAATGGCATCGGCTTTCCATCCCGATTCAGAGGGCGGGAAAAGTGCCAGTGCATTGCGGAAACTGACGCGTGCGGCCTGTGCTTTCTCGATATTGTTACCGTCGCACTTGTTGATGGCGATACCATCTGCCATCTCCATGATACCCCGTTTGATTCCCTGCAACTCGTCGCCCGTGCCCGTCACCTGTAGTAGCAGGAAATAGTCCACCATCGAGTGTGCCGCTGTCTCCGATTGCCCGACCCCCACGGTTTCAACCATAATGGTGTCGAAGCCTGCTGCTTCGCATAGTACGATGGTCTCGCGCGTCTTGCGTGCCACGCCGCCGAGCGAGCCTGCCGATGGGCTAGGGCGTATGAATGCATTCGACTCCGCAGAGAGTTCGTTCATGCGCGTCTTGTCGCCCAATATGCTGCCTTTGCTCCGTTCGCTCGATGGGTCGATAGCCAGCACGGCGAGCCGTTTGCCTTGGCGGCATAGTTCGGTGCCGAGGGCTTCGATGAAGGTTGATTTGCCTGCGCCCGGTACACCCGTAATGCCTAGCCGAATCGAATTGCCCGAATAGGGTAGGCATAGTTCAATGACTTTTTGTGCTATGGCTTGGTCTGCGAGCAGTTGGCTCTCGACAAGTGTCACTGCCTGTCCCAAGATAGATACATTGCCGCTGCGGATACCTTCGAAGTACTCCTCCGCAGTCAGCGTCCGCTTCTGTCGGCGGAAGGTGCTGTATGGATTGACGCTGGGCAGGTTCTCCACGCCAGAATTAACGGTCAGTCCTTTGTATTGTTTGTCATTTTCCGGGTGTTTCATAGCATTGTAAAACTTCTCAGTATTTTGTATTGCCCTTTATGGCTGTTTAGTTCCCTATGAGTTGTATGACTCCTAATTGTGTTATATTCCCCTTATGGGTTGTATGAGCTTCTGTGTTGTTTTTTGTATTGAGTCGACAATTGTTTTTTGTGTTAAGCCGTCTGCTGTTATTGTATAGAGTCGTCTTCTGTTATTGTATTGAGCCGACAAAGTTAGTATTTTTATTTTGAATAGGCAACCGATTGTTTTGAAAAACTATTTTTTATGAGTTTTCTTCACTTTTTTATTGAAATGAAACCGTATATATGTGTCTGATTTATTCTCATTTATGCCAAAACCAAATACCAGTCTTATCGTCCCCATAATTTGCGTATCCTAAATATGTGTGTGTCCCTTACCACTCCCGAAGGAACTCTTTACATTGCTGTTTCGAAAGGCTTATTTGCCTTACCATTCCCGAAGGAACTCTGGTAAAAAGTCCTATCTCAACCGATGCAACAACTATAATATCAGCAACCCATGTGTAGTTATGTTTGTGAATCCTATCAAAAACAAAAGGAGCAAGCCCATCGGGTTTGCTCCTTTATGTAGCATATATTCAATTAGTGTGCTGTATTATCCGCCGAAGTTGTCGAAGCGAATCATATCGTCCTCTACACCCAACGAGTGGAGAAGGTCAAGCACAGTCTTTGCCATCATTGGAGGACCGCAGAGATAGTATTCTACATCCTCGGGGTCTTCGTGTTGTTTGAGATAAGTATCGCCCATTACCGGTGCAATGAAGCCCGGCGTGTACTTTACGCCTAACGAATCTGCCTTTGGATCCGGACGGTCGAGTGCCAAATGGAAATGGAAGTTCGGGAACTCCTTTTCCAATGCAAGGAAGTCGTCCAAGAAGAATACCTCGTCAATAGCACGCGCACCATAGAAGTAGTGCATTTCGCGGTCACGCGTGTTCAGTGTCTTGAGCATGTGCATAATCTGTGCACGGAGAGGAGCCATACCGGCACCACCGCCGACCCAAATCATTTCGCGCTTGCTGTCAAATACAGGGTGGAAATCACCATAAGGGCCGGACATCGTTACCTTATCGCCCGGCTTGAGCGAGAAAATATAGGTTGATGCAATACCGCAAGGCACATCTTGGAACTCAGGTCCATTCGGACACTGGTCTTTCGGCTTGAACGGAGGCGTAGCGATACGCACGGTCAGCGTGATGATGTCGCCCTCATCGGGATAGTTTGCCATAGAGTATGCACGAATGGTAGGCTCGGTATTAACCTGATGCAGGTTGAAAAGACCGAACTTCTCCCACGAAGGAACATAGAGGTCACCTATCAGTGAGCGGTCGAAATCCTTGTAGTAGATGTCGTATGCAGGGATTTTAATCTGTGCGTACGAACCCGGAATAAAGTCCATGTGTTCACCCTTCGGCAGTGCAACTTTGAACTCCTTGATAAAGGTAGCGACATTCTTGTTGGAGATGACGGTGCACTCCCATTCCTTTACACCCAGAACGGACTCGCTGACCTTCATCTTAGTGTCTTCTTTTACCTTCACTTGGCATCCCAGACGCCAGTGCTCTTTCTGCTGCTTGCGCGTGAAATGCACAGTCTCGGTAGGCAGAATCTCGCCGCCTCCCTCAAGTACTTGGCATTTGCACTGACCGCACGAGCCCTTTCCACCACAGGCAGAAGGCAGGTGTACCCCTGCTTCGCCGAGCGTGGAGAGCAGCGTGCCTCCAGCGGGCACTTTGTACTCCTTGTCGCCATTAATCGTAATTGTCACATCTCCCGATGCCACCAAGTATTTCTTAGCGACCAGCAAGATGATAACCAGTAGCAGTATCACGCCCAAGAAGACGCCTACTGCCCAAAGAATTGCTGTTATATTCATTGTTTGTAAAATTTATATATCCATTTATGACCACCATATACATTATGGTAAAATGTAGTATCGTATATTACCCATGTACTATCTACTATTTGGCTGATATAGAGTAAGGTATCGCCTTTTGTATCGGTAAAAAGCATATCCTCAAAGTTGTAATGGGGAAGTCCAGAAGCGGATAAGGTATCACTTTCATTTGCTTTATACAATATCTTTTTCTCCCCGCTTGCCAAACTTATTTTATTGGCTTCGATATTGCGAGAAGACACGCAATGATACTCACATACCACAGAATCCTTCGTCATATTTTGAACGTGAAATTCGCTCAACGGATCCAAAGGATCCGGACCATTGCAACCGACAACAATCCAACACACCAATAGACATAGAATAATGCGAATACTACTCATAATCAATAATATATTTGACGTATATGCTCTTTATCCTCATCACTCAAATGATCTCTTTGAGCCTCAAAAAGAGCTCCGTCCTTTTTTGTCATCGTTGGTTCCCCATTTTTAGAGAAAGCATAACTGCCATACATCATAATTGATTCAAAATCAAATTTTCCATAGGCAGTTGCTGAAGTCTCCAAGAACTTATGGAATTGTATCTTTGATGTACATGTCATATTCTCAAAATATACATTGATATAGCAATCTCGATCGGGACGGCATTGCTCATGTTCCAGTGTGAGTGTATGCCCAAGTTCATGTAAACAAGTGCCTTTGCCAGGGCAATTTTTACTTATATGTACGTACGCCCAAGGTACAGCCCCTAACGAGGACACACCACATGCGTCATCAGAACAATTATCAGAAATGCACACGTGATAGTTGCAACCTATTCCCCAAGAGAAACGATTCCAACCATTATCCCGTATTTCGACAAAACGGATAGCATATTCAGAAGCCGCTTCCCATTCATCCATTGCCTCGCGCATATTTCCCATATCAGGACAACTTTCTTTGTAGTTACGATAACGAATATCAGTCAACCATTTTGAAAGCAAGTTATATCTGACGAGGCGTTTGGGAGCAGGAACACTGTAATCACGATAACCACACTCATCCTCTTCGTAGTAGTCATCGCTACTATATTGCTGATGTTCTAATTGAATGTCCTTTTCATAACAATATAGGATATCCAATTTACTATAAGCAATACCTCCCTCCATAGGAAGAATAATATCCTCATAATCTGTAGGATTTTCCTTCTCCAAATACCTTTGAATGATTGGGAAAGTGTTAAGTTCCTCCGTCAATTCAACATATAATTTAGAGAAAAATGTATCATCAGGTGTTGCCTCCAAATCAATATCTTCTTTATCCTCAGGCAGAAAACACTCGGCAGCATCCATAAAAACAGTCTTTTTGTCGGCTATTTCCATTTCTACATACTCAGGGTACCATTGTCCCATATAGTCCAAAGCAATATCCATATACTTATTCATTATATAAGTGTATGGATACCTCAATTTCATTTCTTCCGGATATTCTGCGTAATACTCTTCTACAGAATAGTAAGGGAAAGATTTTGCTCTTTCTGTTTCCTTTGTGGTCTCTGAGGAATATGCTTTGGTACTATCTTTGGACACAGAAAACTCCTCTACGGGTATCTCATTTTGTGAGATGTCCATAGAGGTGTTTTTGCATGCAGTAAATGCTAATAGAGTCAATATGATAAGGGGAAACCTTTTCATAAATGGTTTGTCTCTCCTATTAGATATTAAGACCTGAGAAGCACATGAATGCCATTGCCATAAGACCGGCGGTGATGAATATAATACCAATACCTTGCAGGTGCTTAGGAATGTCGCTGTACTCCAATTTCTCGCGGATACCTGCCATACATACGATAGCCAACATCCATCCTAATCCGGAGCCCAGCGCAAAAGCAAAGGCATCGCCCAGATTGGCAATGGCTTTTGTATTGGCGGGGTCGAGTAGAATACGCTGCTGCATGAAGAGTGAACCACCCATGATGGCGCAGTTAACTGCGATCAGCGGCAGAAATATACCGAGCGACGAGTAGAGTGAGGGAGAGTATTTCTCCACAATCATCTCCACCAATTGTGTGATAGCGGCAATGACGGCGATAAAGAGAATGAAAGACAGGTAACCCAAACCGAGCGGATTAAGCACATATACCTGCAGTAGATAGTTGACAGGCAAGGTCAGCACCTGCACAAAGGTAACGGCAACTCCCAAGCCCGCACTTGTCTTGACATCTTTTGATACTGCCAAGTAGGAGCACATACCCAAGAAGTATGCGAAAATCATATTGTCCGCAAAGATACTGCGGATAAACAAACTCAATGCGTGTTCCATATTATTTCTCCTCCTTATTTAGTGAGCGGTGTGCCCAGATGATACAACCAACAAGAATCAGTGCCATGGCGGGCATCATCATCATACCGCAGTTTTCGTAGCAGCCACCATTGGCTACATACCAACTCTCGGGAATGACACGATAGCCGAGCAGGGTACCTGCCCCGAACAACTCCCGAATGAACGCAATAATAACCAGTATGATGGCATAGCCGAAACCATTGCCCAGACCATCGAGAAGCGAGTCCTTTACATTGTTGGTCATAGCGAATGCCTCAAGGCGTCCCATCAATATACAGTTGGTAATGATAAGTCCGATATAGACACTCAACTGCATGGCGATGTCGTATGCAAAGGCTTTCAGTACCTCACTGACGAGTGTCACCAAAGCGGCTACGACTACCAGTTGTACGATGATACGGATACGCATCGGGATGGTCTTACGCATAAGCGAAATGACCACATTCGATAGGGCAACGATAATAGTTACGGCGATACCCATTACCAAAGCCGGCTTGAGTTGTACGGTAACTGCCAACGAGGAACAGATACCCAATATCTGAACAACAACGGGGTTGTTCTTATTGAGCGGGCCGAGTAAAACCTCTTTTGTTTTCTGTGATAACATAGGACTATTTCTCCTTTCTTGTAGTGATTGCTATAACACCATTTGCCAATTCGGCATCGCTATACTCGGACAGTGCTGCAATTTGGCGAATGGCATTCATATCCTTGATGACATCCACTGCGGTGATGTCGTTGGTATCAATCGAGTTGATATCGCCCGAGAATACCACACCGTCCACGAGTGTAACAGGGGCTGCTTCTGCAGCTGAGGTAGAAGCACCATCGTTGAGGAACGACTCATACTCGTGCAGACGATTGTATAGCATGTCGCTTACGCCTGTCGAGGTGATAGTTGCACCCGATACGGCATCAACCTGCTCTGCACCATTGTCTGCAGCCTTTCCTGCTTTGAGTACGGCTACGGAGCAGAGATCGCCTTGTGCATTGCGGATGTGTTTGCCGTTGAATTGGTTGCGGAACTTAGCCGTTACAATCTCGGCGCCCAGACCCGGTGTCTCGCTCTCGTGGTTGAAGTTAACACCATAGATGGTGTTCTTATCTGCATCGAGAGCCAGATAGCCGCCGATACCTCCCCAAAGACCGGTGCCTTTGAGTTCGAACACATACTTGGTCTCGCCGTCAATGGTGGCTACATACACAGGGAGTTTCTCCTCGCCTACATAGACCGTATCGTTCACCAACGAGAGGTACAACTCAGCGGGGTTGGTGTGTGAGTAGTCCTGATTGAGCGCCACAAGAATCTGTTTCTGCTTGTCGAGCAGGGCATTTGCCTGCTGACGAGGGCTGAGCAGTTGGCTCGCAAGTGCAAGCAGCACTGCCACGATAACCACAATCACTATCGAATATACAATAGTGTAGGTATTACTATTTGTGTCTAATTTCATATCGTTCTCCTTTATTTAGTAACCACATTGGCGCGGCGGAGGCGGCGCTTGATATTGACTTGTACCACACACCAGTCGATCAGCGGAGCAAAGGCGTTAAGCAGCAAGATAGACAGCATCATACCTTCGGGGTAACCGGGGTTGAGTACACGAATGGTAATTGCCATAAAGCCTATCAAGAAACCATATATCCATTTGCCACATTCTGTACGGGCAGAAGTAACAGGGTCGGTAGCCATAAAGACAGCACCGAAAGCGAAGCCGCCCGATACCAGGTGCATATACCACGGCAGGTGAGCCACAGCGGTATCCGGTCCGCAAGCGTTGTATAGCCATGCGGTCAGTGCGCCACCGACAAAGATACTGAGCATCGTCTTCCACGAAGCAATGCCTGTCGTGAGCAGCAGCAATGCGCCGAGCAGGATTGCCCAACAGCAAGTCTCACCGATAGAGCCCGGAATAAGACCGTTGAACGCAGTCCAAAAGTCCACGGGGATAAGATGTGTATCGGCAGTGGTGGCAATCTGTGTCAAGGGCGTTGCACCCGAGAAGCCGTCCACAAGTTGTTTGCCGCTATCCCAACCCCAAGTGCCACCTTCGCGTACGAAAGCGTGGTCACCCGTCATGTGTGTCGGGTAAGCAAAGAAAAGGAATGCACGCGCAATCAATGCTACATTGAATACATTATATCCTGTACCGCCAAAGATTTCCTTGGCGAAGATTACGGCAAAAGCGGTTGCCAACGCTACCATCCACAGCGGGGTGTTGATAGGCAATACGAGCGGGAGAATAATACCCGTTACGAGAAACCCTTCTTGGATCTCTTCGTGCTTCCATTGCGCTACGGTGAACTCTATACCCAGACCTACAGCGTAGGTAACAAGAATATAGGGCAGTACTGCCAACAGACCAAAACCGAATGCCTTCCACCAAAGGGCGCAGGTCATCGCACCACGCACCAATTCGCCTGTAGCGAGCAGGTGCTGATAGCCCACATTGAACATACCGAACAGCAAGGCCGGCATCAATGCCAAGACTACGATAATCATCGTGCGCTTGGAGTCGCGCCCGTCGTGGATCTGTGCGCCCACACGCTTCGAGGTGGTATTGGGCGTGAATAGGAATGTATCGAACCCGTCAAACAAGGAGTGAAGGGCGTGCAACTTGCCTCCCTCCGAGAAGGTGGGGCGAAGTTTCTCCATTACTTTATATAATCCGTTGAACATATTACTCAATCTCCTTTTTTAGGTTATCCAATGCAGTACGGACGATGGCTTGCAGCGGCATCTTGCTGGTGCAGACATACTCGCAGAGCGCAAAATCTTCGGGGGCAACCTCGTAGGCACCGAGCGCCTCCATTTTGTCGATATTGCTGGCAATCATCGCCTTGATAAGGTATTCGGGATAGATGTCCATCGGGAATACTTTGTCGTACTCGCCGCTGACAATAATCGCACGGCGACCGCCTTTGAGGCGTGCATCCCAACGGTAGTGTCTCTTGCCGCAGAGCCAACGCGTGAAAGCGCAGTCGAAGAACTTGGCAGGGTCGGTAGCACTTGTGTTGAACTGGCTGAAGCGAGGCAACAACCAGCCCATGAACTCGTGGTTCTCCGATCCTTCGTCAAGCACGGTGAACTGATTGTCGTAGAGGCTGATTATCTCGTCCAAATCTACCTGATGACCGCTCAATACATTGCCTGCAATATAGCGGCAGGGAAGTTCGGTATGGACATTGCTCTTGAATACTGCCGATACGGGCATACCGGGGAGTACATTGTAGTACTGTGCGCCATAAGCCAAAGGTCCCGTGAGTGCCACTTTCTTCTGCATATCCACAATACCCTTGACGAACAGACGCCCGATAAGCAGCAGGTCTTGGATATTGATTGTCCAGACCGTCTCGCCCTTGGCGATAGGCAGGATATGGTTAATCTGTACACCGACATTGCCTGCGGGGTGTGGCCCGAATACCTCGTACTGCGTGCAGTCTTTCAACTCACGGAACTCCGTGGCTTTTGCACCGCCCTGCAACCCGACATAGACGGGAGCAATCGTGCTCAATGCGCTGACAGCCGCCTGCAGATAGACGAGTTGTCCTTTGAGCAACCACTCGTAATTCGGCGCTACGGGAGCGGAATCGAAAGTGGAAACGAAGACCGCTTTGGGGGTCTTGTTAGGCATAGCGATACAGTCGTAGGGACGCTGTTTGATGAGCGGCCACAACCCAGACTGGAGCAAGAGCGACTTGGCGTCCTGCTTGGTATCGAATACTTGGTACGCAGTCGTGGCGTCCGCCTCAATGTCGATGGACATCACTTTGCGACGCTCACCGCGCACAACGGCAGTCACCTTGCCGCTAACGGGCGAGGTGAAGAGTATCTGCTCGTTCGCCTTGTCGTAGAACAAGGGGCTTCCTGCCTTCACGCTGTCGCCTTCTTTCACCACCACTTTGGGCTTGATACCGGCGAAATGGTCGGGCACGATATGGAAGACGGCAGGGCGGGAAACACTACCCAGTGTCTCGGCTGCTTTCCCCTCAAACGGAATGTCCAAACCACGGTTCAGTTTGATTTGTTGCATAATATTTAAGTGTTATTTTTGACGTACCTTGATGCGTTTTGTGCCTATTCTGTGAGGAAAGTATGGAAACTCAGACAGCGAATAGCTAATACGCACAAAAATCGCACAAAGGTACATATTTTATCCGAAATACGAAAATAGGAACAGGACTTTTGTAGATTTGTAAAGTGAATGTGTCAGGTTGTACAGTCCAATAATAGATGCAATATTCTTGCGAAGTTAGCAAAAATGTTTGGAGAAGCAATCAAACGATGGGAGGAAGTTCAATTTTTCTCGTTGGTGACGGTTTTATTTCTTCTGTATAGCCATAATCTTTGCATCCGAAAATCGATTGAAATCTGCCTGTTTCGTTATATATTTTCGTATCAATTTATTTGTGTTTTCAATGCCCCCCTTCTAGGAAAAGTGTTACACATACATGGAAACGTATAAACGGCAAGGCGGAAAAAGGCAGTACCTTTGCAGGTCAAAACGAAAGGCTTATGAAAAAGGTATTTGCAGTTGATGTGGCATTGGTTCCCGCATTCGTTTCATCTGCCGCGACGGGTATTGGTATGCATATCGCGGGACATATCTCGTGCCACGAGGTATGGCATACATGGGCGGTTTGCCACATGGTGACGAGTGTAGTTTTTCTTGGTTTGACGGTGGCGCACATTGTGCTGCACAAGGCATGGTATCGGTCGCTCTTCTGCAGGGGATGCGGACATAAGAGCCCCGTTACCATAGTATTGTCGGCGGTGTTTCTGCTGCTTGTCGGTACTGGTGTGGCGTTGCTGTTTGTGGAGGAAGCCAATTCGGGTATCGGCTTATCGCACTGGGGCATAGGATTGTTGACGACCGCCCTCTCAGTTGGACATATCGCCAAGCGTTGGCATATCCTGCGCAAAGGAATACGCAACACAAAGAAAGAGGTTTGACGCCCCTATTTCAGGGTAGGGGCAGGGAAAGAGCAGCGAAAAACTCAATGACAATGCGTAATGGATAAGTAAACAAGTAAGATGGGTATTCTCCTCTTCAAAAACACGGGTCTCTTCTTCTTGGGCAATGGCTGCTGTTACAATTGTGGGATGGGCTTTCTCGAAATTCTCTATCCAATACTGAACAGTGCCCATAGGAAACCCTGCTTGCTTACAAAAGGCGACAAATTCAAATACACACAGTTTGTTGCCGGAACTCGGCGGAATAGATGGTTCTTGTTCGAGGTTTTGACGCCGAGACACTCGATAACTCTACTTGTTCTTGACTCATATTTTCAATCTTTTTTTAGTCAACTTTTTTAGTACCACGACAGTTGAGAATATAGTAGAGAAATGGGCACTATAAAAATACGAGAAAACTATCTAACATTTGAGCTTGTTAGATAGTTTTTTTGTTGTTCTTACTGTTTAACTTAGGACATAAATTTCATGTGGAATATTAACCTCGAATGAGATTCATAAATTCTTCGCGTGTTTCTTGTCGTGTGAAAGCTCCGGTGAAATCAGAAGTAGTGGTAATACTATGAGGTTTCTGAACACCCCGCATCTGCATACAGAGGTGTTCCGCTTCAATGACCACCATTACGCCTAACGGGTTGAGTGTGTTTTGAATACAATCTTTAATCTCGGTAGTTAATCGCTCTTGTACCTGTAGTCGACGAGCATAGACATCAACTACTCGGGCAATCTTGCTAAGCCCCGTAATGCGCCCATTGGGGATATACGCTACATGCGCTTTTCCAAAGAAAGGTAATAAATGATGTTCGCAAAGCGAATAGAACTCAATATCCTTGACTACTACCATCTGTCGATAGTCTTCCTCAAACAAAGCGGAGCGCAGTATCGCCTCTGGGTCTTCTTGGTAGCCTTTGGTAAGAAATTGAAACGCTTCGCCAACACGCTCAGGGGTGCGTACTAATCCTTGTCTGTATGGATTTTCGCCGATCAGTGACAATACATCTTGTACATTGGTGGCTATTTTTTGTGTGCTATTCTCGTTAGGAATAAAGGGTTGTAGATTCATTGTGTTACTTGTATTTTGTCACGCACGATATAGGTATCTCCTTGTAGAGTAGGGTGCTGCGTGATAAATTGTGATTTGTATTTGTTTGCTTCGTCGAAAGTGCGGAAATTGCCCAAGCGAACCTTCCAAAATGGAGGTAAGTAGAGAACATATACAGGCACTGACACCTCTTCGGAAATTTCTTTTTCAAGTTGAAGAGCCTCTGCTTTAGCAGTTTGTTGCAGATTAGAGGAATAAATTTGTACACGATATCCGTCAATCTCAATCAACTCGGATGTGCCGAAAATTTTATCATGTAACAACTTCTCAAGCAGAGAGTCTTGATGAACTTGCACATTAGGCATATCATCAAGAATATATTGCTTGAGCGAAAGGCTATCACCTGCATAGATGCATGCTGTCGAAAAAGCAACTATCAGTATAGAAAATAGTCGTTTCATTGTTTCCGTGAGTTAGGGATTGTATTGTTATAGCAATAGATTAATAATTGAAAGAACTACCTCCGACAAACTCACGCAACAACGAGGTAGGTGGTATCTCGCGTTCTGGGATGGGAACAAAATACTGTAGGAATTTGATAAGACGATGGGCCTCTGTATATTCATCGCAATATTTGGGCACCTCGGCAAGTATGGGTTCTGCGTGCCGTTTCAATACTGCTAACTCAAAAAACAAAGCCGAATTGAACATCATATCAGCCTCCTCTTGATATGGATAAATCCATTTCTGCTCGCCGCGAAGGACCGATGGACAACGTGCGATGGTATCTCGTGCGGAATAGTTTCGGTAGCGGTAGTCACGCACGATACGACGTATCAACCGAATATCTGTGGTCGGAATCCAATTATGATTATCCAAATTGATAGTAGTCAGTATGGAAACAAAAATTTTGAAAGTAGCAGAGCGGGGAATGTTCGGTAGTAGAGTTGGATTTAGAGCATGTAATCCTTCCAAGATGATAACATTGTCTTTCTCCAATTTTATGCGTTTACCTTCGTAGATACGCTCACCTCTCTCAAAAGAATAGGTAGGCAATTCGATTTCTTTGCCATCCATCAAGTCGCTCATTTGTTGACGGAAATAGGGTAGGTCGATTGCATTGATATTTTCGAAATCCCAATCTCCGTTTTCATCACGCGGGGTGTCTACACGATTGACAAAATAGTTGTCCATCGAGATGACAAGCGGTTTAATACCATTGACGAGCAGTTGCACCTGCAAACGCTTTGAAAAGGTAGTTTTGCCCGATGACGAAGGCCCCGAAATGAGAATAAACTTTGGCCGTTCTTCTCGATTGGTGATAGCATCGGCAATTTGGGCTATTTTCTTCTCGTGCAGAGCTTCCGCAAGCTTTATCATCATAAAACTACGATTACCCTTACAAGCCACATTGAAATCGCTTACATTATTGATATTCAGTAGTTTATTCCACCCTCCATATTCACTAAAACTTGCAAACATCTTGCCTTGTGGAATAGATTCCTCTAATTCAACAGGGTTCTTTCTATTTGGGATACGCAATAGCATACCGTCAAAATAAGGCTCCAAATCGAATACTTTTACATAGCCGGACGATGGCATAAGCACATTACTATAGTAGTCGATATAGTCGCCCATCCGGAAATAGCGGCAATAGGGATTGCCCAATGTTTCAAAAATAGTAGTCTCTCCATCGGAGCGAGAACTGAACATTTTGATGACCTCTTTGGTTCGTTTCTCCTCTTCGTATATTTTACGATCTTCCTCAATAATGGTTATCATTCGGCGCTTGATAGCCTCGACCATTTCCGGAGTAAGAGTGGGCCTCTCCTGAAGGTTTTCTTTTGCTTTGCGCCATTGTAGCGTGCAGTAGTATCCTTTCGAAATAGGGTGTTCGATACGCAAATCTGCACGTGGATAGAGTTCGTTGATGGCGCACGCCAATACCATACTTAATGTACGCACATAGCACCGCATACCACCGGCAGAACTAGCATCCAAAAATTCTACATCTTTGGGCTTATAAAGCAAAAAGTCCAAATTTTCCTCTTTGTAATTCACAAACGCAGCAATGACAGGATATTTCAGCTCGATATGCAACATATCCTTCAGCTCCGCTAACGAGATACCCCGTGGTACCTCGTGGTAAGTTTGTGTGTTCTTGCAGTAGATGGTGATGGTTGGTTCCATATACAAATTAGTTGAAATCGATGATATGGTGTATAGAAAGAATGCCGATAATTTCTTCCGATTCCGGTGTCTCTGTAACCGCCAAAGTCGTGATGTTATATTTATCCATTATGGCCAATGCTTCAGTAAGTAAGGCATCTTTATGAATGTGCTTATACGAGGGGGTCATAATGTCTCTGGCGGTGATGTGCAAATCGTCATATTTTTGTATGGCACGCCTAAGATCACCATCTGTGATAATGCCAATGCAGGTCTGTCCGTCATATACCATAGTCATACCCAGATGTTTGTCTGACATCTCACGAACCAAATCACGGAACGATGTGCTAATCTGCACTTTAGGAACAGCAGTTTGCATACAATTATGTACGCGTCCCAACAATCGTCTGCCGAGTGCTCCCCCCGGATGGTATAGTGCAAAGTTCTCTGCCTTGAATTTTCGTTTCTCCATTAGACATACGATCAATGCATCGCCCATCAATGTGGCGGCAGTTGTAGATGTCGTTGGTGCCAGTCCTAACGGGCAAGCCTCTTTGTCTACATGCACCGATAACACAAGGTCGCAAGCTTTGGCCAACTTCGATTCTGGATTGCCGGTCATTGCTATGAGTGGGCATCCTAAGTTACGCAGAGGATTGATGACATTTAGTATCTCGTTGGTAGCACCACTATTGCTGATTAGTAGCACCACATCTTTGCGACACACCATACCTAAATCCCCATGTACCGCCTCCACGGCATTGACAAATATCGCCGATGT
Source organism: bacterium (assembly GCA_963591775.1). Lineage (GTDB taxonomy): Bacteria > Bacteroidota > Bacteroidia > Bacteroidales > Paludibacteraceae > Colicola. The sequence continues at coordinate 24,742 of CAVATM010000009.1, read as the reverse complement.
ACCAGTAGAAGCCAGCGATGATGCTATCTTGTGTCCGATAATTCCAGTTTTGCCGATACCCATCACTACCAATTTACCTTGACAGGCGTATATCAGCTCCACCACTTTATCAAAGTTCTCGTCTATTGATGCGCCTAATCGACTCAATTCGTCTATCTCCTCTGCAAAAATCTCTTTTGCACGCAAGGAATATGTCATTTCCATAAAATCTGGTTACCATTCACCGTTTTGATTCTATTCCATCGTATGCACAAGGTGGTCTATAGCGACCGCCTCGGTTAGAATCGTACGGATATTGTTAAGTTTCACTTGATTTGCTGCGTCTGATATTGCATGGTCAGGGTCGGGATGCACTTCCAAGAAAATTCCATCTACACCAACTGCCAATGCGGCTCGCATTAGGTAAGGTACCATCTCTCTGTTTCCTCCGGTAACGCCTTGTTGACTGCTCGGTTTCTGTACCGAGTGTGTGGCGTCAAAAATCACGGGACACCCAAATTTCCTCATTTCCACGAGCGAAGTCATATCTACAACCAAGTTCCCGTATCCAAATGACGATCCTCGTTCCGTGAGCCAAAGCCTCTCGCCTATTCCTTTGGTCGAAGGAATGGCCTCGACTTTGCTAACCACACCCTGCATGTCCCAAGGGGCCATAAATTGCCCCTTCTTGACATTTACTATTCTTCCGGTGCGGGCCGCCGATTGTATTAGGTCCGTTTGACGGCTAAGAAATGCGGGAATTTGCAGCACATCTGCTACCTCTGCCACAGGGGCGCATTGCCATGATTCGTGTACATCTGTCAAGATGGGCAGCCCAAAATGGTCTTTCACTTCTTGTAAAATCCGCAGCCCTTCTTCCATACCGACCCCTCGTTGTGAATTCGATGTACGGTTGGCCTTATCGTATGATGACTTGAATATCAGTTGAATACCTAACTTATTACATTCCTGTTGCAGCGTATCCGCTGTTTTCATCACGGTATCTCTATCCTCTATGGCGCATGGTCCTGCAATTAGAAACATCTCTATCCCTTTTTTTAGTTTTGATATACTCGAACCCAATCAATTTCCACTTTTCCTGTGCCGGCATTGGTGTCTTGGGGAATATAGGTTGCCACGGCAGGGTAGAGTGCTACGCCTTGCAGCGTGTTGGCTACTCGCATAACTTCTTGATTATTGATGTACCAAACTATTTCTTTGGCGTTGATGCGTACCGAATAAATGTACCATTGTTCAGGACGAATACCCCCGATGGTAGTATGTCCTTCCTCTTTTTCGGTGCGGAGTCCGGTCGAAACTTCCTTTCCGTTCCATTGCATCAGCTTTACGAGCGGAGTGCGTTCCCCACTTGCCAAATACACAGCTGCGTGAGCGGCTCCCGATACGCGGATCTTTGTCATAAACAATCCTTCTGCACATTGGAATGCTTCTGCCGTTTGCAGAATGTCGCCCGTCCACTGAAAATCTTTCGTAATGAACCCTTTGACCGGGTGCCAAGCTGTAGCGGTTGCGCTTTCTTTTTTTACCTCTACGCACAAAGCACTATTGCCGATATGGCTGTTTTTGCCCTGATTGTAAGCCTGTTGCTCATTGTCGTAGGAGTGGTTGGTTTTCAGATTCTTGTTGCTGTAGTAGAATCCTGTCTTCCATGCAGTTTGCGAGATATTGGCCAATTCAAAATCTTCGGTGTATAGGGTTTTATAACTTTCCCATTCTGCAATCTTTTGTGCATCTTGTGCCAAGAAGAATTGAATATCCGGATTCGCTTTCAGTTCGAGATAGCGAACATCTTGCTTCCCCTCTTCTGTTGTATACCAGCGCTTGGGGTCAGCCCAGAAGGCATTGCGCTTGATGAATTCCTCGCTTTTTACTTCCACTTTCAGTTGCAGGTAGTCTTGCACCTCTTTCGATTTCTCGCAACGACGGAAGTTTCGCAGCGACCATGAACGGTCTATGAATTGAAATTTCTTCAGTTCTGCCGATTCTTTTACAGCGTTTTTGTCTTTTAGCAATGCATAGCGTTCGCTTTTGGCAAACTCCAAGTACTCTTTGAAGTTTGGATACGACAGTATCAAATAATAGACATGGAGTGTGGGCGACAATTTTAGACTGCGGTAACGATTCAGAGCCTTGTATTCGTCTGTATCTTTGTATTTGCGTGTGAGCAAATAGTTCTTATTTTTCTGGAATTCCGGAGTTTCCACTACTTTTTGTAACGCCAAAAACTCTGCCCATTCTGCAGATTTTTCCACTTCGTGATAGCGCACAATGTCTTTTTTTACCTGTTCTATACGCTGCTCAAACTGGGCGGTCGTCAGCGTATCGCTTTTCCAATTTGCTAATAGATTCATTTGTATTTTTCTATTTGGTTAGTATCTCGAAAAGTTCCTCCAAAGTGTTAATATATTGCGGTTTATAGGACTCCTGCTGTGGTAGGAATGCCAGTGTGCGCATCTGTTCGGCCAGTTCTATCAACGGCTGATAAAATTCGTTGTAGTTCAGGACATATATCGGTTTCCGGTGTTCGCCTACGGTGCCGCTTGCTATCACATCCATCATCTCGTCCAGTGTTCCGTAGCTTCCGGGGAGACAAACAAAACAATCCGCTAATCGTTTCATTTGTTCTTTGCGGTCGTTCATGCTCGTCACAAGGTACAGACTGTCGCAGTTGTCGGCTTGTCTGTTGGCCGCAATGATACGCTGTGGTATAACGCCAAGCACTTTCCCGCCGGCTACTTTGGTAGCGTTGCTTACGCGCGTCATCAGTCCGCCCGTCGCTCCTCCATATACCAGTGTATGCCCCTTCTCGCCAATCCATCTCCCCAGTTGGTCACCCAAGGCAAGATACTCTTCGGCTATTTGGTCTTTTGCACTACAATAGACTGCTATGCGCATGGTTGCGATTTTACGATTTGTAATTAATAATTAGCATACGCCGTACGCCACAATCGTGCTTCCTGTTCGCGTCCCTTCTGCTCCGCAATGGTTTGTGAAAACCTCTTGCGAGTTATGCGTCAATGTTTGCGTAGGTGGCGTTTTCTTCGATAAACTCACGACGCGGAGCCACATCATCTCCCATCAGCATGGCGATGGTGCGGTCTGCTTCTGCAGCGTTTTCGATGGTTACTTTCTTCAGCATACGACGCTCTGGATCCATGGTCGTATCCCAGAGCTGTGTATCCGACATCTCACCAAGACCTTTGTATCGCTGTACCTTCACCTGATTTTCGTTGCCGTTTGCGTATCTTTGAATGAAATCATTCAGTTGTTGATCGTTCCAGCAGTATTCCTTTACGCCGTCTTTTGAGCATAAATAGAGTGGTGCCATCGCTATGTAGAGGTGTCCCTGTTCAATTACTTCTTTCATGTGGCGGAAGAATAGGGTCATAATCAGGGTCGCAATATGCGCACCATCCACATCGGCATCGGCCATGATGATTACTTTGTGGTAGCGAATCTTGCTCAGGTTCAGCGCCTTAGGGTCTTCCTCGGTTCCGAAAGTGATACCGAGCGCCGTGAATATATTACGAACCTCTTCGCTTTCGAACACTTTGTGCTCCATGGCTTTTTCTACATTCAGAATTTTACCACGAAGCGGTAGAATAGCTTGACGCACACGGTCACGACCTTTTTTGGCAGTACCACCTGCCGAGTCTCCCTCCACAAGGAATAGTTCGCATTCTGCAGGGTCTTTGCTGGAGCAGTCTGCCAGTTTTCCGGGCAGTCCGCCGCCACCGAGAGGTGATTTACGAAGCACACTTTGGCGTGCGTTGCGGGAGGCAATTCGGGCTTGAGCAGCAAGGATTACCTTCTCTACAATGCGCTTTGCGTCATCCGGATGCTCTTCCAGATAGTTGGTTAAAGCTTCGCCTACAGCCGATGATACCATACCGGCTACTTCTGAGTTACCCAGTTTGGTTTTGGTTTGTCCCTCGAACTGTGGTTCTGCCACTTTCACGGAGATAACCGCTGTCAGTCCTTCACGGAAATCGTTCGGGTCGATAGCCGAGTTCCCGTCTTTGTCTTTCAGTTTTGCCTTCTCCAGTAGTTTGCTGTCCTCTGCGTATTTTTTCATCACACGCGTCAACGCAGCACGGAATCCGGCCACATGTGTACCGCCTTCTATTGTGTTGATATTGTTCACATACGAGTGCACATTCTCATTGAAGTCGGTGTTGTATATCATGGCTACCTCCACAGGCGTGCCGTATTTGTCAGTGTTGAGGTGTATGATTTCCGAAATCAGCGGAGTACGAGTCCCTTCTATGTAGCGTACGAATTCGCTCAGACCTTTTTCCGAGTAATATACTTCTCCTGTGTAGCGCTTTCCGTCAGCAGCCACAATGCCTTTTTGTTCGGCTGATACTTCTCCGTCGGGCAGTGCATCCGGTTCTTTGGTAATAGGATGACGCTTGTCGGTCAGTGTGATTTTCACCCCTGCATTCAGGTAGGCCAATTCACGCATACGGTTTGCCAAAATATCGTACTGATATACCGTTTCGGTAAATATGCTCCCGTCGGGCCAGAATTGTACGCAAGTACCTGTGCCACGCTCGTTGCCGTAGGTACCAATCTCGTGTACTTCGCAGGTCGGTTTGCCTTTGGCGTATTCTTGCATATAGATTTTTCCGGCACGGCATACCTCGACATGCAATTTGGTGGAGAGTGCATTTACGCAGCTCACACCCACACCGTGCAGACCGCCGGACACTTTGTAACTGTCCTTGTTGAACTTACCGCCGGCGTGCAGCACTGTCATAACGACTTCCAGTGCGCTGCGATGCTCTTTGGGGTGCATATCCACAGGAATACCACGACCGTTATCTTGTACGGTTATCGAGTTGTCTTCGTTTATGGTTACCTCAATATGGTTGCAAAATCCGGCGAGTGCCTCGTCTATTGAGTTGTCCACTACCTCATATACCAAGTGGTGCAGACCTTTTTGCGAAATGTCGCCAATGTACATAGCAGGGCGTTTGCGCACTGCTTCCAATCCTTCGAGCACTTGAATGCTCGACCCATCATACTTTTCCTGTTCTTCCATTTGTATTTATTCTTCTGTATTTTCGTTGTAGGTAGTTATTCGGCGCCTTTCTCTTCATGCGCCTTCTTTCTACTCATTCAGCCCTTTCTCATCATTATCATTCGCCTCTTTTTCTCTATTTGTTTGATATTTCCGTTGAGCATATCCATTCCGTTCGGAACGAGTACAGTCCTCCTATTCAAAGCGACAAACGACTTTTGTTTGAAACAGCCAAAATCACCGCAAAGGTACAAAAAACTTTTGTTTTACACAATAGGGTAAGATGTTTTTGTGCCGTTCGTGTCTTAAAACGCCTCTAAATGCCCAAATTTCGCTTTTTGATTTTGGAATTCCCGAACCACTCCCGAAGCAAAACGCCTCTTATCGCCTAAAAATAGACCAGTATGCGGCCAAATACACCGAGCAGTTGATTTTGTATATCCCTAAGAACATTCCGTTTTTTTCGTTCTCTCTATTGCTATTTTTTTTATCCCCCCTGTTGTTTCTATTGACCTTCCCCGCCGCAATTCTTTTAGATTACGATGTTAAAATACAATAATGCCATTTTTGTAGTATGTTCTATTTTGCATACCTTATTTGGGCGTCTCTTGGCTATTAGCGACTCATCTCGGACGTATCGCCCTACCATTGCCCTACCACTTTATGCCCTTATAGGGCTTTTGTACGCCTTTTTGTGTTCTTTATCTCCTTTCTGTAGCGTAAAGATTGTATGTTAATAAATGCTGCCTTATGGAGAGCAAAATACCCTTCCCTGACAGCAATAGAATAGGGAACTAGTCGAGAAAGAATACGAATAGGATTGCCGTATACCACGAGAGCGACTTCGGAAAGTCGCTCTCGTTATGTATATGAGCCTTCCTTGATCGGCTCTAAGAAATCAGGGGTACGGTTAGTTTTGCAGATTTATTTGTTTACGAAATATCTCACATCATCTATGCCAAACCCATATATAACTTGCCTCTGTTCGGTATTCGTTGTTTGGGACACCCTGCGACAAACTTATCTGCTACAGATTATTTTTGTTTCTTTTGCGGATTGGGCAAGAAGGCCGCAATGATTCCCAGCAGTGGTAGCAAGGTACTGATATGGAAAATATATTCTATGCTCGTTTTGTCGGCAAGCCACCCAAAAAAGGCGGAACTTATGCCGGCGATGCCGTACATAAGGCCGAAGAACAATCCCGATATCATGCCCACCTTGGTCGGATACAGGTCTGTTGCGTACACAAGGATGGAAGAGAAGGCAGAAGAGATAATCAAACTTACCAGTATGGCGAGAGCCACACACCATCCTAATCCTACGTATGGCATAAACAATGCAAAGGGCACAGCCCCGAAGATAGACCCTAGGATCACATATTTTCGTCCCACTTTATCGCCCAATGCACCGCCTACGAGTGTTCCAATGGCAGAGGTCGCCAATACGGCAAACAGGCAGTATTGTGCATGTTGTACAGATAGTGAGAATTTATCCATCAAGTAGAAAGTGAAGTAGTTTGTCATGCACGACATGTAGATATACTTAGAGAACATCAGTGTAATGAGTATTGCCATTGCCCAATGCACTTTCTTTTTTGAGTAGGTCGAAGCAACACCGTTTTGTTTGCGAGGTCGATTCGATAGATATGCCATTTCATTGCTATACCATTGCCCTACCCAGAATAGAAGAATGGCGGCTATTACGGCTACAACACCCACCCAGGATACGGCAGTCTGTCCGTACGGCAGAATCATCCATGCCGCCAGTAGCGGACCGATGGCGCACCCTGCGTTACCACCCACTTGGAATATGGATTGAGCAAGGCTTTTTCGTCCGCCGGATGCAATCTGAGCCACGCGTGAGGCCTCGGGATGGAATATCGATGAGCCGAATCCTAATACGGTAACGGCTATAATTATCAGTATCAAATTGTTTGCAAAGGCGAGAAGTATGAGTCCTGCTAATGTGAGCCACATACCGGTTGTCAGTGCATACGGGTGTGGTTCCCGGTCGGAGTAGAACCCTACCACGGGTTGCACTATCGATGAGGCTAATTGAAAGAATAGTACAATCAGTCCAATTTGAGCAAAACTAAATTGAAAGTTTTCTTTCAGAATTGGGTATATGGCAGGAATGACCGATTGTATAGTGTCGTTCAAGAAATGCGATACCCCCACCGCAACCAGAATGGCAAAACTGGTTCCTTCGGTGGTCTTGGGAGTGCGTAGATTCGCATGAATGTTTGGATGATGTATAGCCATTATGTAGAATCGTTATAGTCTATAATGTATTGCAAACAACGCTACCGTTTTTCAGTAGCGTTGCTGTTGTATATGCATTGTGCGTGCATTTTTATAGGAAAAACAATATCATCATCTGTCCCGTCAGTACACGCAGGAACATGGTCAGAGGATATACAGTTGAGTAGGCAACTGCCGCACGGTCATTGGTCGTTGAGTGTGAGGTTGCATACGCCAATGCGGGTGGGTCTGTCGTGCTGCCTGCTATGAGTCCCATTAGGGTGAAGTAGTCCAATTTGAGCCACGAGCGCCCAATAATACCCACTATCAATAGTGGCAACATTGTGATAATTACGCCATATCCAATCCACACATATCCGCCGGCAAGTAGGGTCGGTACGAATGACTTTCCTGCACCGAATCCCACTGCTGCCAAAAATAGTGAGATACCAATTTCTCGTATCATAAGGTTGGCACTACTGGTGGTGTAGGTCACGATATGCAGTTTAGGCCCAAAGCGTCCCAATAGGATAGCCACTATCAGTGAGCCGCCTGCCAATCCGAGTTTGAAAGGTTGAGACAATCCAGGGAATGCAATGGGGAGAGAACCTAATGCAACACCTAACACAATTCCGATAAATATAGAGGCCAAATTAGGCATATCAAGTCGCTTTTCCGAGTTGCCAAATAATTTGGCTACTTTTTCCACTTCGCCTTCGTCGCCCACCACAGTCAATCGGTCGCCAATTTGTAGCCGTAAGTCGTTGGTCGCCAACAGTTCAATACCGGCACGGCGTATGCGTGTTATGGTAACATGGTAGGCTGCCAGCATATTCAGTTCGCCGATACGCTTTCCGTTGAGTTCATTTTTGGTCACTACAATATGGCGTGATACAAAATGGGTCGCTTTTATCTTTTCAGCCGATATGGTGGTTGCCTCGCCTATCAACAGAATGTTCTTCTCATGCGATTTGTCCACCACAATACGAACTTTGTCGTCTATGTGCAGTTCCGTGTCGGGGTCCGGCATCTCGTCGTGCCCGTCGGGGTGTACCAATCGTGATACTACAAAGTTTACATTGCATAGTTTGTGTAGGTCACGCACCTTTATGCCTTCCACTTGTGGATTTTTGAGCAGCACATCAATATGTTCTATCTCTTCTTGTTCCCCTTTTTCTTCGTTCACTCGTTTTTCCTCTTTTTCGATTTTGATGTTGAAGCAGAGTCGTATCAGCATCATGGATACCAATATACCTACAACACCCAATGGATACGCCATTGCATAGCCTGTTGCAATGTCTGGATTCGAAACGCCTTTGATGTCAGCGTAAGCTTGTTGCGCAGCACCCAGACCGGGGGTGTTGGTCACAGCACCGAATAGTACGCCGGTCATAGTGGCAATATCTACTCCCGAGAGTATATGGATCACAAAAGCAGTCACGCAGCCCAATAGCACAATAGCCATGGCCAGCATATTCAGTGCCAGTCCCCCTTTCCCGAACGAAGAGAAGAAACTCGGACCTACTTGCAGACCAATGGAATACACAAATAGAATCAGTCCTAAGTCTTTGGCAAACGATTCCACTTGTGGGTCTAATCGCATTCCAAAGTGAGAGAAGGCGATACCGCAGAATAGAATCCATGTGATGCCGAGTGTTACTCCTTTAAATTTCAACTTGTTACCGAGAAATACGCCACAGGCGATGGCTAAAGATAACACAAAAATAGAGTGGGCAATTCCCGTACCCGTAAATAGATCGACAAACCAGTTCATTACCAATGGTTGATTTTGTGGAATGGATTAGAGTACCTGCGCACTATCTGCACATCCCATAGATATGTATTCGATGGTGAGTTCTTCCGTCCCATCAAGTATAATGCGCATAAACAGACCTAAACCATATAAGTTACTCTCAAAAAAGTTGCAAAGATACTGCTTTTTTCTTATATACCCAAATAGTACCTTACTATTTGCTTAGGTCTTATTTATTTTGTACCTTTGTGCAGAAATCAGCAAGATATGAAAATTCGTCGTTTTTTTTGTCTTTTTGGATTATGTGTATTGACCACAATGGCCTATTCGGATAGTTGGGCTCAATATGAGCGCTATCAGGCTCTGAATGATACGGTACAATCCCGTCCTCGGGCAGTTTTGCTGGGCAATTCCATCACCGATTTTTGGATTACAACGCACCCCGATTTCTTCGCTCGGAATAGTTTTATAGACAGGGGTATCGGTGGGCAAGTGTCTTCGCAGATGTTAGCTCGTTTTCGTGCGGATGTGCTTGATTTACATCCCGATATGGTGATTATTCTTGCAGGCACCAACGATATAGCACAGAATAATGGTCCTATCGATTTGGATTATATTCTAGATAATGTGCAGTCCATGTGTGAGTTAGCTGTCTATCATCATATCCGGCCGGTGATTTGTTCCGTCCTGCCTGCAAGTCGTTTTGGGTGGCGAGAAGAATTGCGTCCTGCTGAAGTTATTCGTCAGTTCAATTCGCTTTTGCGTTCGTATGCTCAGTCGCAAGGATTCTTGTTTGTAGATTACTATTCTGCAATGGTCGATGCAGATGGTGGCTTGTTGCCGGCTTATTCCGATGATGGGGTTCATCCCAATGCGGCAGGCTATACAGTTATGGAGCAAGTCCTTACCACAGCCTTATCATCTCGCCTTTAATCGTTGCAACTTAGTTCATTTCTTAGGTATGAATCATCCGGTTTTTATAGTGGGGCCTTGTGCTGCGGAGTCCGAAGAGCAAGTTCTTGCTACAGCGCATGAGATAGTCCGTGTGTTGCCCAATCGTCGTGTTATATTCCGTGCAGGGGTCTGGAAACCCCGCACCAGTCCCGATACATTTCAGGGAATTGGTGAGCCGGCGCTTGCATGGTTGTTGCGTGTTCGGCAGGAAACAGGTTTGCCGATTGCCACAGAGGTGGCTACATCAGAGCATATTCGTGCAGCGTTGGCAGTGGGTATCGATTATGTATGGTTGGGGGCTCGTACCACAGCCAACCCTATCTTGGTGCAGCAACTTGCCGATACATTGGTCTCTACGCCTCACCCTACCTTGCAGGCTGTACAGGTAAAGAATCCTGTTAATAATGACCCGCAACTTTGGTTGGGGGATATTGTCCGTTTAGAGCAGACGGGTGTGCCGGTTATGGCGATACATCGTGGCTGCAATCATCGCCCTTGTTGGAGTATGGCACACTGGTTGCATACTTTGCGTCCCGATATACCTTTGTTGCTTGACCCTAGTCATTTGGGAGGGGTTGCTGATAGGGTAGCGCCTTTGATGCAGCAGGCAGAGTCTTTGTGTTTCGATGGGGCTATGATCGAGACGCATATCTTTCCGCACAAAGCATTGTCCGATGCCAAACAACAACTCACCCCTGCTCAACTGGCAGAGGTGTTGCGAGCCTATCCCTTATCGCACGCAACAGACGAGCAATTAGAATTGCGATGGTTGCGTGCTGAGATAGACGAGTTGGATGATGAACTATGGGCTACGATAGCCAACCGTATGGAGATAAGTTCTCGTATCGGTCAGTGGAAACAAGCGAATGGAATGCCCGCTTTGCAGCAGTCTCGCTTCGATGAGATTCTATCCCGTCGATTGGTTTGGGCTCACGAGCAAGGCCTTTCTGCCGAGATGGTTGAGAATATATTTCGTGAGATTCATCGTGAGAGTTTAGCCCGTCAGTGTCCGTTGTCGGATTGAGGTGGAATCCCTCTCTTATTCAAATACAGATATTGGAATCATACGCTCCTACTTATCGAATCGCCTCGATGTCTTTCCTAATCTGCGCTTGTAACTCTTCCAGTGTATCAAAATGTTGCTCGTTGCGTAATCGTTTCAGGAAAGAGAGTCGTACGGTTTTCCCATATAGGTCTGCATTCGGTTCTAATGCAGGAATATGCACTTCTATTGTTTGGTGCGTGTTCCCGATAGTAGGATTGTTCCCTATGTTCACTACGGCATTATAGAGGCTCTTTTCTTTGTCAATACTTTCTACTTTTGCTTGATATACGCCTTCCTGTGGAATCAATTTCTCTGCAGCAACCGATAGATTTGCTGTCGGAAAACCGATTCGCTTGCCTATTTCGTTGCCGTGTACTACCGTCCCGGTCATCCGATAGTCATATCCCAATAACTCGTTGGTTTCTTCTATCTTGCCGTTTTGTAGCAGTGCCCTTATTTCTGTCGAACTTACATGTTGCGGCAGTCCGTCTTCGGCAAACGACACTTGTGGCCGGTATTGTCCGAGTGTTATCACATCTATTCCAATTTGTTTCCCAATTTTAACATAGTCTTGACGGTCATAGAGTCTGTCGCAGCCAAATCGGTGGTCATATCCCATCACAATTGCTTCCACTCCGTATTGTTCGTGTAGTAGGCGCATAAATTGTTCTGCAGACAGATTGCAGATGTTGGCAAAATCCAATACGATGAGGTTTTGCCTATCTTGTGAATCATCGTTCCCAATTTGCTCATACAACAATTCTTCTCGTTCCGATAAGGTTGTCAGTAGCAGTGGATGGTATCCGTTTTCCAATACCTCTCGTGGATGTTGTCGAAAAGTGACAATGGTAGGTTGCAGTGCTCTTTTTGCAGCCTCTTCTTTCAGTTGGGTAAATACATAGCGATGTCCCACATGCACTCCGTCAAAGAATCCAATCGTAGCGATTCGTTTTAGGTGTGCCTCTTCGTATCTTGTTTCTGTAGTATTCATTTTGTATCTTTATACCTTATTTCGAGTCAGCGACTCGTTCGACTAAAACCACTGCAAAGGTACATATTTTTTTTGAAAGTACCATACTTATCTATCTAAACCTTCTAAAAACCAATCGAGTCTATCCGTTGTCGGGTAGGCTCGATTGTGTATTGTGGTACGGAGTTCCGCTGTTACATTCGGTTGGGGACTTCAATGCCGAGCAGTTCCATGGCGGTGCGGATTACCTTTGCTACTGAGGCGGACAGTATGATGCGCACGCTGCGTTTCTCGGCGTCGGGTTCGTTCAGTATCGAATAGTCGTGATAGAACGAGTTGAAGTCGCACGCCAGCGAGTAGGCGTAGTTGCACAGCACAGCGGGGCTGAATTCATCGCCCGCTTGGCGTACCACAGCGGGGAACTCCGTCAGACGCTGTATCAGTGACAGTTCTTTGTCGTTAAGCGCAGTGGCTTTGTTGAGGACAATGCTGGTCGTATCAGCCTTGCGCAGCACCGACTGAATACGGGCATAGGTGTATTGAATGAAAGGTCCCGTGTTTCCGTTGAAATCGATACTCTCTGCGGGATTGAACAGCATGTTCTTGCGAGGATCGACTTTCAGAATAAAGTATTTCAGTGCACCGAGCCCCACGATGCGGGCAATGTTCTCTGCCTCCTCTGCCGTGATGTCGGGTAGGGTATTCACCTTGTCTTTCGAGATTTCTTTGGCGTCTTGAATCATCTGTGCCATCAGGTCGTCGGCATCCACTACCGTACCTTCACGGCTCTTCATCTTGCCGTTGGGCAGTTCCACCATACCGTAACTGAAATGCACCAGTTCTTTGCCGAATGGGAAGCCCAGTCGGTCCAGCAGAATACTCAGCACCTTGAAGTGGTACTCCTGCTCGTTGCCCACTACATACACCATCTTGTCAATGGGGTAGTCTTGGAATCGCAGTTTGGCGGTGCCGATGTCTTGTGTCATATAGACCGAAGTGCCGTCTTGGCGCAGCAGCAGTTTCTCGTCGAGTCCGTCTTTGGTCAGGTCTGCCCATACGGAGTTGTCTTCGCGGCGGTAGAACAGTCCTTCTGCCAGTCCGCGCTCAACCTCTTTCTTTCCCTCCAGATAGGTATTCGATTCGTAGTATATCTTGTCGAACGACACGCCCATCTGTTTGTAGGTCTCGTCGAAGCCTGCATATACCCAGCCGTTCATTTTCTGCCAGAGCGCACGCACTTCGGGGTCGCCCTGTTCCCATTTCAGCAGCATAGCCTGTGCCTCTTTGATGAGCGGTGCCTCTTTCTTGGCGGTCTCTTCGTCCATACCTTGTGCTACAAGGTCGTGAATCTGCTTCTTGTATTCTACATCGAAGCGCACATAGTAGTCGCCTATCAGGTGGTCGCCTTTCTTGCCGCTTGTCTCAGGGGTCTCGCCGTTGCCGAATTTCTGCCATGCAAGCATCGACTTGCAGATGTGTATACCACGGTCGTTTACGATGTTGGTCTTCACCACTTTCCATCCGTTGGCCGCTTGTATCTTGGCGATGGAGTAGCCGAGCAGGTTGTTGCGCACATGCCCGAGGTGCAGTGGCTTGTTCGTGTTGGGCGAACTGTACTCCACCATCATCAGTGGCTGTGTGCCGTCTTCTTTTTGACGACTTAGGTAGCCGTAGTGTGCGTCGGCGTAGATATTCTCCAGTTGTCCGAGCCAGAAAGCAGGGGCAATACTCAGGTTGAGGAAGCCTTGTACGGCGTTGTATTTTTCCACTATCTCGTGTCCGAGCAGTGCTTCGCCTATCTCTGCAGCCACCTGTGCCGGTGCTTTGCGTGCGGCTTTCACAAAGGGAAAGACAACAATGGTCAGGTTGCCCTCAAACTCCGGGCGGGTCTTCTGTATCTGCACTTGTTGTGCGGTAGCCTCTATGCCGTAGAGGTTCTTCACAGCCGTTTGTACGGCTTCTGTCAGTATGTTTTCTAATGTCATAATTCTATATTTGCTTTTCGGCTTCGCCGTATGTTTTGCTATTGCGTATTTTCGGCTTTGCCGTATATTCGCTATCGCGTATGTTCGCTTTGCGTATTTTCGGCTTCTCGTATGTAACTGTTTTTAATGGCGTTGCATGGACTTTAACGGATAACTCCAAGTGGTTTAAGGGAGTATATTTAGCTCATATTTGACCATATTTGTTCCCCCGTTAATTTAACTGCCATGCGTGGAGAACCGTTACTCCATCAGTGGCGTTCCACCAGTCGTCCCCGCAGGTCTCCCACCACCGAGTCGAACCGTGCCTTGTATGCTGTGGGTATTGGCTCTACTGGCGGTGACTCCATCTTGAGCGGGTCAATCGGTGTCCCGCCTTTCCACACACGGAAGTCGAGGTGTGGTCCCGTCGATGCCCCCGTACTGCCCACATACCCAATCACTTGCCCTTGGCTGACGGACTTTCCGACGGCTATGTTCGTGGCATATTTGCTCAGGTGCAGGTAAGCGGTCGTGTAGGTGGAGTTGTGCCGTATCTTCACGGTGTTCCCGCCTCCGCCTTTGTATCCTTTCTCTATCACAACGCCATCGCCAATCGCCACTACAGGCGTACCCATCGGTGCAGCATAATCCACTCCCGTGTGTGGGCGCACCACTTTATATACAGGGTGTTTGCGGGCGTATGTGAAATGGCTCGATATGCGTTTGTAGTTCAGCGGAGCTTTCAGAAAGGCCTTGCGCAGGCTGTTCCCGTCGGCGTCAAAATATCCTCTCAGCGGCGTGTCGGTCTCCTCGTAATCCGCCGTGTTAAACCAGTACGCTCCTTGCCACCGCCGTGCGTGGTAGAAGTCGGCGGCGTATATCTGTCCTATGCCGAGGCGTGTCGAATCTACATATTGTTCTTCGTAATACACCCGTATCGAGTCGCCCTGTTGCAGTCCGAAGAAGTCGATGGTCCACGCATAAATCTCGCTCAGTTCCAGTGCCAGTTCCACGGGCAGCCCGTTCCCGGCCATAGCGTTCCATAGGCTCGATTCGATCCCCACTTCGGCTTGCCGCAACACAATGTGTATGGGTTTCTCCACATGCTCCACATGCACGGAGTCCGTCATGTGCAGCACTTTCGCCGTGCGTGCGTCGGTCTTGTATATCCAGTATTGGAACACCTCTTGCCGACTGCTGTCGTTGTCGCATGGGCGGTAGAGTGCCAGGTATTGCTTGCCTGCCCGTATCGTGCGCACATCCAGTTGGCTTTGCGGCAGACATCCTACTTGCCCTATCTGTTGTCGGTCGGCCCCCAGTCGGGTGAGTATGCCGCCCAGCGTCTCTCCTTCTCGTACATAGCCTGTGTCTATGCGGAACGAGTCTATCGGTAGTCCGTATTCATACCGAACAAACACCGAATCCGTCTCTTCTTGCTCTTCGGTGGTGGTTTGCCCACAACCCACTAACAGCATTCCCGCTGCCAGCAGCATAAAGGTGTTGCGTATATACCTCCCTATCGCCATTATTTCGCTGGGGTGGGGTATTTACGGAACCACGAACTGATCTTCAGTCGGATAACGCCGAGCAGTGCTTCCGAGAATATACCGCCCGACATCTTGCTAGTGCCGAGTACTCGGTTTACAAACACGATGGGCACTTCTTTTATGCGGAATCCGCACTTGCAGGCGGTGAACTTCATCTCTATCTGGAACGCATAGCCCTTGAAGCGTATCTTGTCCATTTCGATGGTCTCGAGCACGCGCCGTTTGTAGCATACGAACCCGGCGGTGGTGTCGTGTACGGGTATGTGCAGTACGAACCGCACATATTTGCTGGCGAAGTAACTCATCAGCACGCGCCCCATTGGCCAGTTGACCACATTCACGCCCGACACATAGCGGCTCCCGACGGCCACATCCGCACCCTCGTTGGCGCAAGCGTCGTATAGTTTCATCAGGTCTTGCGGGTTGTGGCTGAAGTCAGCGTCCATCTCGAATATATAGTCTGCCTTCTGCTCTATAGCCCACTGAAAACCTGCAATATAGGCGGTTCCGAGTCCTTGTTTGCCGGCACGCTCAATGATATGCACGCGTCCCGAGTATTTCCCATTCATCAGTGCTTTGACGATGTCGGCCGTGCCGTCTGGCGACCCGTCGTCAATCACTAATACATGGAAGTCGATGGGCAGGTTCATCACTGCCGATATGATGGCTTCTATGTTCTCTTTCTCGTTGTAAGTTGGGATAATAACCAATCGTTCCATACTCTTTTAGGGCTTAGATATAGTTCTTTCTGTTATGCTGTGTCAGTATGCGGCTGTCGTTTATAGTGCGCATGGCTTGTTGTTCTCCAGTGTGTATATGGGGCTTGGCGTGAGTCGTTCCAGTGGGGTGAGGAACACATCTCGTCCGGGTTCGACGCCTATCGAGCGCAGGCTCTCTGCCACCGTGTCGTAGGCCACTTGCGGGTCGTTGTTTTCTTGGCTGAGGTGGCATAGCCAGATGTTTTGCAGTCCTTCGTGGTAGTTGCGTGCCAGCACATCGCCGCAGGTGGCGTTGCTTTGGTGTCCTCGTGGCGACAGGATACGCTCTTTCAGGTAGGTCGGGTAGGGGCCGTTCAGCAGCAGATGCTCGTCGTGGTTGGCCTCTATCACAAGGTGGTTGGCAGTGCGTACGGCTTCCTCCATCTGCTCGTTGGGCTCTCCGCAGTCGGTGATGATGACAAATCGTTGTCCCGCAAAGTCGATGGCGTAGCCCAGACAGTCGGTCGAATCGTGGCTGATGCCGAAGCTGTTTATCTGCATGCCGGCGAGTTCCCATGCCTGTCCTTTCTCGAAGTATCGTCGTGCGGTACGCAGTTTCTCCCGCACGCCGTAGTTGCGGTCAATGCCTTCGTGAATGAGTTGGGTGGTGTAGATGGGCAGATGGACGCGCTCTCCGAGTGTGCCGACGGCGCGAATGTGGTCGGCGTGGTCGTGTGTGATAAGCACGCCCATTATGTTGCCGAAGTCGAGTCCCATCTCCCGCAGACCTTTGTGGATGGTGCGGGCAGACACGCCTGCGTCAATCAGTATGCCTTGCTGTCGAGTGCCCAAGTAGTAGCAGTTTCCGCTGCTCCCGCTTGCAAAACACCGAAATATGTATTCCGTCTCTTTCACTATGCTTGTTCCGTTGCCTGTTCAGGTAGGTCTTATCTTTTTCCCGACTGCCGTCTATCTCTTCCCCGACAGCCGTCCTTCTCCTGTCAGAGTAGTGCTTGTCGTCTTGTAGCGTGCCGTCCTTCTCCTGTCAGCGTCGGGCTTGCAGTCTTGTAGCGAGCCGTCTTTCGCCCACTTTCTCAAAAAGACCCGCAAAGGTACACAAAAATATCGATTCTACCAAATAAATTTCTCGCCCCGCCCTCCACGCCCAACAACTCTCTACGCCAAACACCCCCAAACTCTATGCCATATACCCCAAAACTCTACGCTACACTCCCCCAAACTATACTCTAAACCGCCCTTCCCTCTCCACTCCCTATGCTTACCTCCAACCAATCCTCCCCTCTCAACACCGACCTCCAATTCCCCTCTTGTTTATTTCGAAAAATCTCCGTAACTTTGCCGCAATTTCCTTTATATCTGCGTATAGGATATGCAGACGATAAGCAGAGGATAAGCAGAAGATACATATACTTTCTAAATACTTTGAAGCAATGGCGAAAATAGTTCTAACCGATCCCGTAGCGGCTTTGAGTGGCCGTGTAGCAGCGGACGAAAAGATAGTCTTCCGCACCCGTAACGGTCGCACGCACGCTTATGTCATCAAGCACCCAAGTACCATTCCGCACAACGAAAAGCAGAAAGCGCACACCACGCGTTTTGGCGAGATTGCCAAGCAGGTGCGTTCCGAGATGTCCGACCCGGCTCGCCGCACCTATTGGGAAAACGAGTTCGCAGCCTATACCAAGTCCCACAATCCCGCCCACAAACGCCCTTTGTTGTCGAACGACATCCCCGTGTATAACTCCACTCGTAAGCCCCCGATCACGACCCTTTACGGCTACATTTTCCACACCCTCTACGAGCAAACCAAGGAACAATGATAAAATCCTCTCGTGCAATTCCAAATTCCTAATTAGAATAAGTCCCTATATTAGGATAAATTTCTAATTCCAAATTCATAATTAAGGCAAATGTCCATTCTCGATACATCTTTCCCCATTTCTTCTATTTCGGGTCGTTATTCCGCTACCGACCGCATTCATTCTCGTGCCAATCGTACGACGGGCAAGACCTATGGTGTCGCATTGACCCGCCCGAACCCTCAGTCCGGTCCAACACCGGCCCAACAGCAGTCGCGTGAGGCGTTCCGTGCCACATGGCAAAAGGTAGATACCATTTTGTCCGACCCCGCCGCCCGCACCTACTATACGGCTTTGTGGCAGGCGCATACGGCAGCCTGCCGCCACCATCGTCCTCTTTCCCAATCCGCCATTGTCGCCATTCCCGTTCCAGACTCTCTCTCCTCCACCACCCAAACAACGCTCCAAGCCCAAAATATTCCAACAACTACTCAAAGTAACCAAGTTCCCGCCCCAATCACCAACCAATCCCCCCTTTCAGAAGTGGAAGTCTCCTCCCTCCGTTCCCGCCGCACTCCTTTTTCCTCTCCTCGCACCCTGCTTTTCCACCTCCTCTATCCCACCACATAGCCCCGTCCCTCTTCTGAAAATAGCAACCACTCCCCCGTCTGTTAATTTTTAATTGCTCCTCCCTTGCCTATCCGGGAAAAAAGATGTATCTTTGCACGCTACTAATCAAAAAAACTCAAACATTGCCATGTCCCACAAGCACATTGCCATTATTGATAATTCCGAGGACAGTCTTTCCCTGCGTGAAGTGTTGAAAGACTACCTGAAAGACACTGATTTTCATACGATTAAAATTGCTACTGGCTATTGGGATTTGCCTGGTTTGTCGCTTATCTGCGACGAGTTGTCTGCCTTCCTCTCGCGCGAGGGTACTACTTTTCAGTTGCTTGTCGGCACCGACCCTGTGGTCCGTGCGTCTCAGTTGAAGGAGGGTGTTATCGAGAATGGGCATTTCCCGGGCGATTATATTCTCCGCGACATCCGTGATTTGTCGGTCAAGGAGGAATATCGGCGAGTGATTGATTTGCTGCTTGCCTATTTGGGGAAGAAGTCCGATAATGCAAAGGTGCAGATTTGCCTTTGCAAACAGGATGCCGATGGCAATGCACAGTTCCTGCATGCCAAGTGTTATATCTTTTCGGGGAGTAGTTCGGTAGGCATTATCGGCAGTAGCAACTTGACGCAGAAGGGGTTGGAGGACAATGCCGAGTTGAATTACTTAGAGTCCAACCCGCAGAATGTCACGGCAGAGGTGAAGCCGGGCAACCCCTGCAAAGGGCATATCCAGTGGTTCGACGAGAAATGGGCCATTGCCACCGATTGGAGTGCCGAACTCCGTGTCGAGTTGGGGCACCAGAAAGAAGAAAAATACCCCCAACAACCGCCGCAGGTGCAACCCCTCACTCCGTATGAATTGTATATTCGCTATCTGCAGGATCAGTTCAACGATGTGGTAGATGATTCGTACGATAATCTTATCCGGAGTTACTTGCCTGCTGTTTACGATTCGTATCAATTCCAGATAGATGCCGTCAAGCAGTGTTACAGTATTATGAAACGCTATGGCGGTTTTCTGTTGGGCGATGTGGTTGGGCTTGGTAAGACGGTTGTCGGTACGCTTATTATACGCCGTTTCATCGATGAGGCTGCTGTGTTAGGTCGTCCTGCACGGGTTTTGTTGATTACTCCGCCGGCTATACGCAAAGGGTGGGAGGATACGATTCGTGATTTTGATCTCAATCGTGTGGCGCAGATACAGCCTTATGTCGATTTTGTTACCACCGGTAAGATACAGAGTGTTTCCGATGATATAGATGCGGCAGACGACTTGTTCCAAGATAGTGCGGATACGGATATCAAGTTGGATAGCAAGCAGTATGGGCTGATTCTTATTGACGAGAGCCATGGTTTTCGAAACGACCAGACCAAGAAGTATAGGGCATTGAATACGCTGATAGGCAAAACGGTTCCTACACCGTATGTTGGGTTGCTTTCGGCTACTCCGCAGAACAACTCGCCAAAAGACCTTCGTAATCAGTTGTGTTTGTTTATTCGAGAGCCGAAGCATTGTCCGTTGGCTAAGGTGCCGGGAGGCGATATGATTAAGTTCTTTGCCGAGATGGAGCGTCAGTTCGACGAGCAGCGCAATAATACCGATGCGGCTGTTCAAGCGCAAGCCATAGCTCGGCTGTCCGAAGCCATACGCGATGTCGTTCTCAACGATTTGGTGGTACGCCGTACTCGGTCGGATATCAAGGCAAATTATCCGGAGGATAGCCGCAACCTCCATTTCCCGACGATTGTCGGCCCCAATCGAATAGACTATACGATGGACGACCAGTTAGCACAACTGTTCGCCGACACGATGGATTGTATTTGTCCGATGGACGACCTGGGACAGATGTTGCCTGTCACCTCGAGCAATATCGGATTTTATCGATATGCAGCCATCGCCTATCTTATCGATCCGGCAGACCGAAAGTTGTACGAGAAACATAACCTCACCGTCGAGAGCATTACGCATGACCTCGAAAAGATGATGCGTATTATGTTAGTCAAGCGATTGGAGAGCAGTTTCTCTGCCTTCAAGGCATCCCTCGAACATTTGTTGCAGAATACCCGTATTATGGTCGAGATGTTAGACCATAACCAAGTCTTTGTCTGCCCCGATTTGGACATCAATGCCGAGTTCCGAGATAAGGATGACCCGAATACATTGTTGCCATTTGATATCGCTGCAGGGAATATCCGTACCAAGATGGCGCGTCGTGGTGGCAACAATCGGGAGTTTGTGGCAGCCGATTTTGCACCGCAGTATCGTGATGATCTTTTGCGCGACATCGCTTTGATAGAGAACCTTTGCCGCCGTTGGGATAAGAATAATCTAGACCCCAAGTACGATACTTTCAAGCAGGTACTCAGTTCCCGATTGTTCGATGCGTCCATCAACAATCCGCATGGCTATGATAAGCCTCGTTTGGTTATATTTACCGAGGCATTGGCAACGCAGAACGATATCGCACGCTATGCTAAGAGTAAGGGGCATCGTGTTTTGACTATATCGGCGAAGAATCGGGATGAAAAATCCTCGGTGATAGCCGCCAATTTCGATGCCAATTACAAGGACGAGCAGCGAGATGATTACGATATCTTGGTTACGACTGAGGTCTTGGCAGAAGGTGTCAATTTGCATCGTGCCAATGTGATTCTCAACTACGATGCACCATGGAACTCTACGCGTCTTATGCAGCGTATCGGGCGTGTCAATCGTATTGGTTCGAAGGAGGATAAGGTCTATGTATTCAATTTCTTCCCTACTGGGCAAGGCAATGCCACTATTCATTTGGTAGAGAAAGCGTATGCCAAATTGCAGTCCTTCCATATCTTGTTTGGAGAGGACAGCAAGATATTTAGTCAAGCCGAACAAGTGATACAGGTCGATCTTAGCCATGCTCTCGATGGAGATACCTCGCCATTTTGTGAGTATATCAAGGAGTTACGCTCGTTCCGACAGGCTCATCCCGCCGATTACCAACGCCTTTTGACGGTAGAGTGGGGTGAGACAATAGGTGGGCAGATTAATGCCAATTGCGGAACCTTGGTCGCTTATACCGATCAACAAACGCAAGGCGTTTTGCCTATCTATAATCCGGATGTATGTGCACCCGATTCTCGCTGGAAAGTCATTTCCTCTTTAGAGACGATGGAGTACTTGCATTGTACGCCGGATGCCGTATTCTGCAAAGATATTTTGCTATCTGAGGATGTGAAAAAGGCGGCTCAGAATGTCTATGTACAACATTGCAACAAGCGCTATGGAGTAGCTAATAATCGGACGAGGCTGGCATTAGAAGCACTCCGTGAGATACAGCAGTTCTGTACGCCGGCAGATAGAGACCTTATCGGAAAAATCTCGCAGATTATCCGCAATGGCAATATCTCTGCGGCTAATGCGATACGTCGGTTCAATGATATGCGAAAGTCGGGTACTTTGTTTGATAATAGTATGGAGGCGGTTGATTTCAGCCAATGGCTCCATACCACTTTCGACCACATGACACGCACTACAGTGACCAAAAGAGGCCCGGCTTCCGTGGCGTTTTGGGAAAACAAATAACAACTAACTAATAGGAAAAACAATATGACTCCATTTGGTATGAATCCATCTGTTCTTAAGGGCGATTTCCCCGGTATGCAAACTTTGGTAAACGAGGTGTTGGCACCTGTGCTCCATTTGTCCGATTATGATATGGGAGCCCCCGTAGATATATGTGATACCTACTCCGAAAAAGCCAAATCGGCACATATCCAAGCGGCGTATCGGTATAGTCAGCAGATTCCGTTGGGCACCTATTCTTTGGAGTTATACGAGATAATCCTTGAGGACAATTGTCGTATTCAGCAGGCGCGAGTGAATATCCAAAGCATTGTGCGCAGCGAGATGCAGGTTTATAGCAATGCCTTGATGGTGTTCCATTATGCCAATCCGGCAGGGCGTACATGGCGTTTGTCGTATGCTTGTAAGGACAAAAGTCTGACCGGTATGACACCGGCTCGTCGTTATACCTATCTGTTAGGTAAGAACTACACATCCCATACGCTCATCAAGCGCTTGCAGGTACTGCAAGCAACCCCTGTAATCGACGAGCAAACTCTTCTGTCCGCTTTCTCCGTCGAAGCCCTCACTAAAGAGTTCTATCAGCAACTCTTTGCGTGGTATCAGTGGGCAGTCAGTCCCGAGGCGGGTGTTACCTTCCCGAATAATCCGAAGATACCCGAAGACGACCGCGAGCAAATCGACATCAAGATTATCCGTCTTATTACGCGTCTGATGTTCGTTTGGTTCATTAAGCAGAAAGACTTGGTGCCCGGTCATTTGTTCGATGCCGACTATCTGCAAACCATTCTGTGCGATTTCGACCCGCTTGCCACGCACAATGGTAACTATTATAATGCTATTTTGCAAAACCTGTTCTTCGCTACGCTCAATCGTGCCATTGTCGATGAGGAAGGCAATGGACGACGCTTCGCTGAGAACAAAAGCGCAGACCTTACATCGCTCTACCGGTATAAGGAGATGTTCTCTATCTCCGAGCAGGAGGTAATCAAATTGTTTGCCTCCGTACCTTTCCTGAATGGCGGGTTGTTCGAGTGTCAAGACAAGGACGGCACCCAAGATGGTGTGCTGGTTGCCTACTACAACGATGGTTTTAGCCGTAATGCCGATACTTTTGCCGATGGTACGCCCAAGTATCGGGCTGTAGTGCCCAATGTTCTTTTCTTCGATCCGGAGAGGGGACTGTTCCCGTTGCTTAATCGCTACAACTTCACCATAGAGGAGAACTCGCCCACCGAACAACAGGTAGCACTCGACCCGGAATTGTTGGGTAAGGTGTTTGAGAACTTGTTGGGTGCTTTCAATCCCGAAACACAGGAGACAGCCCGCAACGAGAGTGGTTCGTTCTATACTCCGCGCGAGATAGTCAACTATATGGTCGACGAGAGCCTGCTTGCGTATCTCAACCATACGCCCGAGGCGGAAGCACTTTTTAGCGACAATTTCGAGAAAGACCCGAGCAAAGAAACCCAATACAATCGTATCGCAGACCAACTGAAGCACATTCGTATTCTCGACCCGGCCTGCGGTTCGGGTGCCTTTCCCATGGGACTGCTCAATCGTATTGTCAATATCTTGGAGAAGATAGACCCTACACAGTCCACTTATGACCTCAAACTCTCTATCATAGAAAACTGTATCTATGGCGGCGATATTCAGCCTATTGCAGCACAGATAACCAAATTGCGATTCTTCATCTCCATCATCTGCGATTGCGAAAAAGACAACAATAAACTGAATTTCGGTATCCCTACTTTGCCGAACCTCGAAACCAAGTTTGTGACAGCCAACTCGCTTATCGCAAAGCATAAGCGTGAACAGCAAACCAATCTCTTTGAAGACGAGCGTATCGAAGAAATCAAAAAGGCACTGCACGAGGTGCGCCATCAGCATTTCCTCGCCAAATCAGCTTCTCAAAAGCGTCGTTTACGAGAGAAAGACCAACTACTGCGTGTTCAGTTAGCCAAACTTTTAGAAGATAATCGCGACTTCGCACCGGCAGATGCCAAGCAACTGGCTTCGTGGAATCCCTATGACCAAAACGCTGTATCGCCGTTCTTCGACCCCGAGTGGATGTTTGGTATCACGGACGGCTTCGACATCGTCATCGGCAATCCGCCGTATATCCAACTGCAAGACAATCAGGGAGCATTAGGCAAGTTGTATAAGGACTGCGGTTTCGAAACCTTTGCTTCTACGGGCGACATCTATTGCTTGTTTTATGAGCGTGGGTGGCAGTTGCTCCGTGAGGGCGGACACCTCTGCTATATTTCATCCAACAAATGGATGCGAGCAGGCTATGGCGAGAGAACACGGGCCTTCTTTGCCAATCGTACCGACCCGCAATTGCTTATCGATTTTGCCGGAGTCAAGATATTTGAATCGGCTACGGTCGATACCAATATCCTTTTGTTCGCCAAGGCGGCAAACCAACACCATACCATTTGTGCCGTCACCAACAAGCAGAACAAAGACAGCGTAAAGAATTTGAGCGTTTTTGTGCAGCAAGAGCACACGGTCTGCGACTTTGCCTCGTCGGATA
>CAVATM010000008.1:0-130611 GCA_963591775.1 bacterium | reverse complement strand
ATACCTATCACTATGACTCTATACATATCACTATAATTCATACCTATCACTATGACTCTATACATATCACTATAATTCATACCTATCACTATGACTCTATACATATCACTATAATTCATACCTATCACTATGATTCTATACATATCACTATAATTCATACCTATCACTATAATTCATACCTATCACTATGATTCTATACATATCACTATAATTCATACCTATCACTATAATTCATACCTATCACTATGATTCTATACATATCACTATAATTCATACCTATCACTATAATTCATACCTATCACTATGATTCTATACATATCACTATAATTCATACCTATCACTATAATTCATACCTATCACTATGATTCTATACATATCACTATAATTCATACCTACCACTATAATTCATACCTATCCTACATTTCGGAGAAATACGCTGAGCAGGAAAGAAAGGGATAGAAAGGGATGGAACGGAAGGAAGGATGGATGGATGGATGGTATGTATGTAGGTATGTAGGAAGAAAGAAAGAGAATAATGGGATGAGTGAGCGAATTGATTGATTTATTGAAAGGATTATAATAAAAAAGCCGGGCGCTGTCACAGCGGCCGGCTTTCGTTTTTAGTCTATTGTATAAAAATGAATGTGTGTGTGTTATTATACACTTGTGTATGTGTCTTATTATACACTTGTGTGTGTTCTATTTGCACATTTGTTTTCTATTTGCACACTTTTTCTATTCGCACATTTGTATGATTCTATCTTGTTTGTACATATTCCATTTGTATGTACTCTATTTCATTTGTATATCGCATTATGTTACTGAGCGATGGAGAGTTTGCCGGAGGCAAAACGCTTCTTCTCCTGCACGAAGAACACATAGAAGTACACTGTATTCGGATCGAGCGAGATAATCGTTCCTGAGCCATAATTCGTGACATCCAACAGACGCTCACGGCCATCCGCCTCATGGACAATAACCACATCATTCGGGTCGGCAGTGGCGATACTCTCCAGGCGGACACGGCGACCTGCCGTATCGTACAACCCGAAGGTGACATCCTTGCGCGTGGTGGCTACAAATATCTGCGTAGAGCCCGGAATGCGCTTGATAAGCACATCGTGGTCGGTTGGTGTCAGTGCATCGTTGATTTCTGACTCGGCGAAGTAGATATAATAGCGGCGGGAGTCGCCCGACTCAGAGGTACAGATGATGATACAAGTATCACCCACTGCGACCTCCTTGATGCTGATATCCGCCAACTCGGATTGAGCCGTAGCAGTAACCTTGGGCGCTGTCATACCGGCTACGATGAAATAGGTGTAGAACTCGGTATCTGCGTCGAAGTCGCCATACTCAACATCGTTGAGATATATCATACTCAGACGGTTCTCCTCGTCTTTGAGGATGGTCTGACGAATGATATAGGTACGGATGGTGCCGTCGGCTGCCATGACATCGAGAAGGATAGTGCCGTCGTCGGTAGCGGCAACAGAGCAAGTTGCTTCGGGACTGCTAAGGGAATAGGTAATATCCGAAGCCGTTGCAAAGTCGTCCGTCGTGGAACCTGCCGGGTAGGAAATGGTGTATTCCGTGCTATCGGGAGCAAAGCCTGCCAACAACTCGTTGCGCACATAGATAGCCGACAGAGAAGCATCGTTATTCTTGGCGAACACAAAAGTAAGCGTATAGGCGGCCTGATCCTCCTCGTTGGCTGCCGTAACCGTGATGGTCACAATCTGCTCGCCCGTGGAGAGCACCAACGGATCGGACACCTCGACTTGCTGGTCGTCCTCGCTCTTGACCGCCATGATGGACGGCAGAGCGGTGTGACCATACGGAATGGTGACTGTATAATCGTAATGCGACGATTCAAAATCAATATCCAAATTGTCGCCCAACTGAATATCTTTCAGATCGGTATTCGACGATTTCACACGCACGAAGGTGAGCGTATAGGTCTGCGTGGATTTGTCCTCTGCCGTGACCTTGATACGAACAACATCGCCCGAAATCTGGACATCAACACTCTGGACTTCTTCCTTCTTGACCACCGTGACCATCGGGATATCCGTAACATTCATATCGAGCGACACACGATAGGTCAGACGCTCGGCATCGAAATCTGCCAACGGGCTGCCTGCCACATAGATGAGGCTCAGCTCCGTCTCAGACGAAAGCGACAACGGATAGTGGATGGTATAGGTGCGTTGTTTGCCGTTAGCGGCAACCACATTGACGACACTCTTCTGACCGAGAATCTTGCCCTCGCCTGCGTCCGGCTCGGTGGAATAGGTCAGCGTCTGGTAACGGTCGCCTGCCTGTGCAAAGACAGCGGGAACCTCGGTAGCCGAAGCCGGCAGCGCGTACCAATACTCGTTGGTGGTGCCGGCAAAGGCAGCCAACGGTTTGTCGTCGAGATAGAGCATCTGTATCGTATCGACAGACGACAAGAGAATGTCGTGAGCAATGGTATAGGTGTTGCTTCGGCCGCTCTCGGAGGTAACCACCACTTGGCGCACCATGCGGGTAGCCAACTGCTCGACGGTATCCTCGTGGATGGTTTGCCAAGCGTCGGCAGCATCCCAACTCAACTCGGGGAAAGCAGATGTACCAACCGGCAACAAAAGTGAATAGTAGTACTGGTGCGGAGCAAAGCCATTGACTTGCAAGCCGTCGGCATAAATCATTTGCAGCGTATCGGCTGCAGAATAGGTATAACTGAACGCTATGACATAGGTAGCCTTCGTGGTGCCGTCCTCTGCCAAGACCTCGATCGTGGCACGACGGGTGGCCGCATCCAACGAAGTGGTAACCGTCTGGGCAACCTCAGCCTTCTGCGCAACTACTTCTGGCAGACTGTGTTGCCCAACAGGCAAGGACATCTGGTAGAAATAGTAGGAAGAGACAAAATCGGCTATCGAATCGCCATCCACATAGAGCATCTGCAACTCGGCATTGCTCGACAACGGAACGACGAACTCCAACGAATAGCGGTTGGTCGTGGTGCCGTCCTGCGCCGAGACATCAAGATAGACCGTTTGATCTGCCGACGAGATAGCCACCGCTTGGCCATCGGCATTGAGCGAGGCTGCTACCTCGGGCAGAATGGTCGTACCCGTCGGGAGATAGATGGTATAGGTATTCTGCTGCGGCGAGAAGGTGAGTTTCGGATTCAGCGCACGCTCGAAATCGACAAAACTCTGTCCGTTGAGCAAGATATTGGCGAGGGTAGCATCGTTCGATTGCTTATCGACAAATACCTCGATGGTATAATCTTGCGTGGTCGTGCCATCCTGCGCCACGACATGCAACACATGCTCGGTGGAAGACACATCGGTGCGGGTGACGGTCTGGAAATTGTCCTCAGAAGTCCATGCGATGGTCATATTCTCGTTGGTGGTGCGTACAGAATAGTAGTGGCGGCCTGACTCGAAGCGAGATACGGGAACACCATCGACCACGATACCCGTGAGGTCGGCATTATGGCTCGGCTCGGCCTGCACAAGCAGGCTGTAGGTATTGAGTTGCTTGCCGTCCTCGGAAGTGACGACGATATCAGTTGTGGTGCCCAACTTGCCCGGTGTAAGTTCGATATGCTGACCCGCATGGCCTGCGGTGTAGGTAACCGACGGCATCTGCGGCTCGACAATCTTGACCGAACCGACGGGCAAGGTAACAATATAAGTCAGCGTAGCAGGGTCGAACGAAGCAAGCGGCTCGTCATCCAAAGCGATACCCTTTAAGGTCTTGTCTGCCGACAGGCTCGGCGCAATACGGAACGAATAGGGGCGACCCACGGTGCCATCCTCCGCCGTAACGGTGACGGTATAAGTAGTTGTAGCATGGTCGTAGGACAAAGCCAACTGCTGCGCCGTCTCGGCCTTCTCGACCGCCAAATTGACAAAAGTGTCGGTCGTGATGGTATAGGTATAGAGCGCTGCATTGAAATCGGCATAGTTCTCGCCATTGAGCGTGACGCTTGCCAACTTGGTGTTGTTGGACAATGCCGTCGGATAGGTCAGCGTATAGGTATGCTGCTCGGTGCCATAGACTTGCCACTGGAAATGGGCACTATTCTGCACGAAGACGACCGAATCGGAGGCTGCCATACGCTCGAAAGACATCAGCTCGGGGCGGGCAGCGGTGTAGTCGTACTTGTCGCTCTGGAAAGCAGCATAGACATCACCGTTCAGCTCGAGGGTCTGCAGTTGGCCAGTGGTGGAAACGACGGGCTGCTGCAGTGTGACGGTATAAGTACCTGTAGCACCGTTCTCCGCCGTGACAGTCAGCACACACTCGGTCTGCGTCTGACGGCAAACGACCGTCTGACCATCGGACTGCTTAGCGAAGGTGATAACACTCGGCATACTCTCGGCGGTATAGATATAATCACGCGTGGCAGGTGCGAAATCAGCCACATCGGAGATGAGCGAGAGGGTGGTATCGTCCGACAAGTCGGTGACAAAACGGACGGAATAGATGTTCTCGGCACCCGTCTCGGACACTACCTTGATTTGCAGCAGGGAATCGGCATAGGAAAGCGAGACCTGCTCCAAAGTGCTGACAGCAACCGGCTCGACACAAGGCAAGTGGTGCACAGAGGAAGCCAGATGAACGGTATAGTCGGTGGTGGCGGCATCGAAGCCATCGATACGCCGGCCATCCACGAGAAGGTCGCTCAATGTATTGCGGGTGTCAAGCGGACGGAGGACACGAAGCGTGTAGTCCGTCTTGGAACCATCCTCGGCATAGTTGGCAATAGAGGCGGTGCGAACGGCAAACTCGCCCTCAACGACCTCGTCGCTCCATTCTACCTTCGGGGCTTGGTCGGGAACCTCACCCGTAAAGACCAATGTCGGAACGGCTACAGACTCGCAATCGGTCAGCGTCGCCGTGAAGGTGTTGCCACTCTTGGCAGCGGCGATGCCATTGACCGACAAAGCCGACAAAGCACTGTTGTAGGAAAGGCGGAACCAATCGATATAGAGTTTTGCTCCCGGGTTGTAGTTTTTGGCCTGATTGGTAGCATTCACAGCCACATTCATACCCTTGATATTTTTTCCATACAAGTTAAGTGCCTGCGTATAAACCGTGTAACCGGAAGTCGTATTGCTGACGACATAGTCGAAATTCAACTCGTTTTCTGCCGTATCGAAGAAACGATATGCAAAGAGCGCATCATCGTTCTCATCGGATTTGGAAGCGAGGTTGTAGTTTACGGATACCGCATCGGGAGTATTATAGAACGGAATATATCCCGAGAAACTACCTGTCGTTCCCTTGCTGTCGTTCCAAGTAACAAGGCGTATCGCCAAGTCGCCAATCGTCATAATAGACGGAATGGAACGAGGTGTAGCGGCAATAGGATTATACCCCACCGAAGAACCGTACCAAGTTTTCATAAACACTTCGGTGTCAGAGGCTTTTTGGACAGCGTCGGTTGTGTAGTTGGTAACCCCCCAACTGGAAATACCGCTGGTGATGTCTGCAGGGACTTTCCAACCGGTCGGCTTGGTGGCACCATTATATACTGCCGTTGTCCACTCCGTAAAGTCCGCATTCGGGATTACCTCCTTGGGGTAGTGGTAGTATATGGTGTAGATATTCGTATAAGTAGTCGTTTCACTACCCGATGCTATATCAGCACTCACCTCTGCAGACCAGTGCCATGCGTCGTTTGCCTTTACTGTTACAGCGACATTGTCGTCTTTGGTATAAGTAACATACGGCGTGTGTCCGTCACCTGTAAAATCGACTACATAACTAAACTGATTCTTGTCGAAAGCTAAGGTCTGCCCAAGAACCGACAAACCGGTGAGGATGGCGGGATTCTGGGTGTCGAGGACGGGAGTAAGGGTATAGACCTTGTCTGCCTCGTTGCCACGATTGGCACGCACCGTGATAACCGTGGGGCGATAGAGGCTGCCCGGCTGCACAAAGACGGTCTGCTCATCGTACGACTTGGTGTAATCGAAGTTGAGCGATGTGGTGCCATAAGGGAGAGAAATGGTCAAACTATCCTTCGTCACATCGAGTGCTTCGCCCGTCTCACGGACCGTCAAAGAGGCAAGCAAGTTCGACTTATCGGACAGGGTCTCTTGGAACAAGATGGAATAAGTGCGTTGGTCGCCGTTCTCGGCGGTGACGATAAGGTCGCTCTTCTGTCCAAGCGGGCGAGAGATATAGGTGATGTTCTGCTCATCCTCCTTCTTGGTATAGAGTACCTTCGGGAGTGCTTCGGGATGATAAGGAATTTTAACCACATAATCGGTCTGCTCAGGGCTATAGGAGAACTCCAATTCGCTATCGCTCAAATACAAATCTTCGAGCGTGACGGTGCTCGATTTGCGCACCGGGAAAGCGATGGTATAGTCGTTGCTCGTCACCCCGTCGGCCGCCACGACATGGATACGCGTGGTGCCATTGACTGCACTGTAATAGGTAGTGATTTCTTGCGTGGGCAACTGAGCCACGGCAAAGACGCACGGCGCAATGCGGGTACGCCAAGCCAAAGTATCGACATAGTCGAACACCTCCGGATCGAAACCTTCCAACGCTACGCCATCCAACAAGATATTGGACAACAACGCATTGGCGGACAAGACACGATTATAGTGAATCGTATAGGTAGTGGTTGCCCCGCTCTCTGCCACGACAAGCACTTGCTGTTCGTTACGACCCGTCTCGGTAAGCACCACATTCTGCCCCTCACGAGGAACATAAACCACAGAAGGCAAGTCTGCTCCATTATCAAGGGTCAGCGTATAGTCCGTGACAGCCGGATCGAAGGCGATAGACAAGCCCGAACGAGTGGAACGGGATGCAACAGCCGTCTCACCATCGACTACGGCACGCTCAACGACCTGCAAATCCAGCAGCGTGGCGTCGGAATACTTGGCGATGTCGAAAGCAACGGTATAGGTGGCCTGCGCACCTGACTCGGCGACAACGGTGATAGCACTACGGTTGCGGTCGGTCTGGCCGAAGAATACGACCTGACTCGATGCGCCCTTGCGATAGGTAAGGGTCGGCAGCGTGCTGCCTGCGGGGAGCGAAATGGTATAATCAGTGGTCGTCGGAACAAAGTCTGCCAACTCCACGCCATCAACAAGGATCGCCGAAAGGGCACAATCGGACGACAACTGCTGCACAAAATGGAGCGTATAGGAAGCCGTCTCGCCATCCTTCTCAACATAGAGCGTGATGTCGTTGCCCTGACGAAGTTGCTGTACGGTTTGCCCCTCGTCGGCCGTATAGGTGACCGTGGGCAAAGTCCCCGAATAGTAGGTAAGCGTATATTCGGGAGTGGTTCGGGAAAAGCCCTCCAAAGCGACCCCATCGATAGCAATTCCCAGCAACTGAACCGCCGTGGAAGTCTGCTCAACGAAGGTAATGGTATAGGTATTGGCTGCCCCACTCTCCGGCGTGACACGAATGGAAGCAACACCTGCCTTGTAGGGCGTGGTGATGGTTACCTGCTGGCCATCCTCCTTAGCGACCGTGATGACAGGGCAAGAAGAGCCCGTCAGCGCAACAGTATAGGTCAGCGTCGTGCGCTCGAAGCCTGCCAACGCTACACCATCGAGATAAATCATATCGAGGAAAGCGTTCTCGGACTTTTGGATGACGAAGACAATGGTATAGGTCTGCTTGGCACCGCTCTCCGCCGTAACCGTGATGCGCTGTACATTGTTCTCGCACATACTGAGCACCTTCTGCGAAGCCTCCGCCTTGTCGTACGTGACGGCAGGAATGGTGCTGACCCCGACGGGCAGCGTATAGGTGTAGTCGGCCTTGTCGGACGAGAAGCCCTCTAACGCCTCACCGCCGACATAAATCATCGAGAGAGCGGTATTATCGGAAGTCTCGACCACAAAATGCAAAATATAGGTCTGGCTGGCACCGCTCTGGGGGCGAACCGTAATTTTGTAATCGTCCTCGATGCCACTGCCCGCACGAGCGGTAATGGTCTGATACGCATCGTTCGGCGTATAGGTAACCGTCGGCTGACGCGTCGTACCCTTGGGCAAACGGATGGTGTATTCGAGTTGCGAAGTCTGATAGCCCTCCAATTCCTCACCATCGAGGTAAATCATACGGAGCGTGGCATTGGTGGCCTGCTCGACGGAGAATGTGATAAGATAGACCGTGGCGTTGCCATTGCCGGCGGTCACGGTAATACGCGTCTGGCCGTCGATACCGCCCGTAAGCACCGAAACGGTCTCGAACTCATCGCCCTTGATAGGCTCAATGGTGGGCAACTCAGTCGTACCGATAGGCAAAATGTATGTATATTCGGTCTTGTCGGCCGCAAAGTCTGACAGCTCGACGCCGCCGATACGGATGCCCGACAAAGTGGAAATTTCTGATTTCGGAGTGGAACATACAATCTTATAGACTGTATAGTCGCCATTGGCTGCCGTGACGGTGATACGCGTGGTACCATCGATACCGCCATCGGTAATCTCGACCGTCTGCTCGTCCTCGCCCTTGGTATAGGTGATGGTCGGAACGGCCGTGGTACCCATCGGCAGATTGACATAGTAGGTAAGGGTCATCGGGTCGAAGTCCTGCACATAGCCGCCCTCAACCTGCAAATCGCTCAGATAGGAATAGGAAG
This sequence comes from bacterium, assembly GCA_963591775.1. Taxonomy (GTDB): domain Bacteria; phylum Bacteroidota; class Bacteroidia; order Bacteroidales; family Paludibacteraceae; genus Colicola. Next base: position 121,988 of record CAVATM010000008.1, on the reverse strand, counting down.
ATTTTTCTAACTTAAAATTCAGCTTATACGTCTTTGGCACCTGATTGCCCGGCGTGGTGACCGAGACGAGATAACTGCCGCCGTCGATCTGCGACGGAGCGGTATAGGTAATGGTCTGTGCGCCTGCGGGATAGGCAGACACTGCCTGCACCGAGGGCATAGTGGTCGTGCTGGTGGGCAACGACACACGATAGATGGTCTGCGACGGGGTGTAGCCCGTGATACCCTTGCCATTAACCAGGATATTCTGCAGCGTATTGTCCGCCAACAACGCTACACTGAAATTGAGTGTATAGGTAGAAACGGTTGTTCCGTCGGCCGCCGTGACCTTGATCGTGGAGCGCCCCGTCGTACTCGTGGGCTGCGTGATCTGCACCGTCTGCTCGTCCTCCTGCCCCTCGGCCGTAACAACCGGGGTGGCCGTCGTGCCATACGGCAGGGCTACATTATAAGTATAGGTCGAGGCTGTGAAGCCGCTCAACTTCTCGCCATTGATGCTAATGCTCGACAACTTGGCGTTCTTGCTCGGCTCGCGCACGAACTTAATCTTATAGGTCTTCTGACTCTTGCCATCCTCCGACTTGACGGTGATGACCGTGGAGGCACCATCGATGACGCCATCGGTGATGGTGATTTCGCTGCCCGATAAGACACGACCCGCAAAAGTGGCCGTCGTACCGCGCGCATTGGTCAGCGTACCCGCCCCACGGCGCGCCTCGATTTTGGGCAACTGCGTCGCATTACGACCGAGCGAATAGGTCTGCTCGTCGCTGCTGGTAGGGTCGAAGCCCTTCCACTCCTTATCGTCGATATAAATCTTCTGAATATCAGTCGAATAGATGAGTTCTATATCATCGACATAGAGCGAGTTGCCCGCATAGAGGCCGCTATTGGCACGGAAATTCGGGTAGTTGCTCGCCGAGAAGATGATATTCATCATGGTCGGCACATCGTTGTTGAAATAGTAGATAGGCACACGGATATTGACCCAATCGTTATACTCCTTCTTCTCGCGCCACATACCCTCGGCTATCTGCGTCACCTTCTGGTCGGTACCGCACTCGTTGCCGTCCAACGCCTGGCGAATATCGCTCTCCTCGTTGGTGCGACCCGTGCTGGTACAACTACCGTTCTTGCCCTTGTACTTGCTACCCTTGGCCGTGCCCGACCATGCGTAATACAATAGGTAGAAGTCCTCCTTGGCAACATTGCTGCCCGTGCGACGAATCCACACCGACATGGTATCGGGGCGATAGGTCCAACTGACACCGCCCTCGGTGCCGGCACTTGCCTCACTGACCGAGGTAAGGCTCTTGACATAGACCCACGGCTGACCCAGCGAGAAATAACCCGGCGAGACCTCCGTGATACCCGCAGCACCCACGCTCTGGTCTTGCACCATCATCGAGGCACTACCCGTGTGGCCTGCCTCCTTGTGGGCAAAATTGAACTTGAAACCGAACTGCGTCACATTGCTGGCATTCCAACTTGCCGGTTGGGCGTTGCCATCGAATGCTGTACCGCTCCAATCCTCAAAGCCCGCATTCGGCAACTGCTGTGCATGTAGCGGCATCGCCCAAAGCGCGCATCCGACTGCGAGCCGAAAGGCCTTTGCCACCCAATTTTGATGTTTTGTATTCATTCGTTTGTGTAAAAATGTACTCATATTAAGATAAGCAGGAAAATTATTCTTGATTTAGACGCAAAATAGGTCTATTTATTAACGGGTGCAAAAGTACAGCGTTTTTGCAACACCCACAAGACCCCACATTAGGAAAAACGATACGATTTTTAAGCAACAAAAAACGAACAGCCCCTATTTACGGGCGGAAAAAGAGCCGTTTTTTACGATTTCTGGGTATTTTGTTTCGGGGGGGGGATATATTAGGCATAGACGGCATGGAATACAGTCTCCACAAGGGGGGTATGTATTCGCTCCCACATCCATATATAAAACAAGCGAACCATCGGCGAACAAGCCAACGCCCCTCACGGGACAAAAAAAGAGCGACTGCAGCATGAAGCCACAGTCGCTCTCCGAAATTATCTCACCGAGAGGTTACTTAACCAACAGACGAGCCTGATATACCTTACCGTCCGCTACCAAGCGTACCGTGTAGATACCTGCGATAGGCAGACCCGGCAGGGTGAGAGCCGGCGTATGCGACTCGTAAACCAACTGACCTGTCGAGCTGATAACCGACAACGCATATTCACTCGCATTGTGCAGGTCGGTGACAATCTGAACAGGCTCACCAATACGAGCCGGGTTCGGCGTCAACTGCAGCGTGTGAACGGATGTATTATCGATACCCGTACCCGTAGTGACATGCATATTGAGCGTAACCTGACCACACGAAGACTGGATGTCGTGGGTGTAGTCGCCTACCTTGGTATTCACGCCGAGGAATATCTCGCCCTCGAACACATACGGCAGGTCGGCTTGCTGGATGGTGTCGTAGATAGCGTTCGACTCGTCAGCCACCAACAAGTAGAGCGTTACGGTCGAATCGCATCCAAATGCCGTCTGAACGGTTTGCGTATAGACACCAGCCTTGGTCAGGCCGGCAAATACCTCATCGTCATAGGTGTCACCCGAGCAGATAGATGTACGCCACTCGGTCTCGCTATCGCCCGTGGAGGAGATGCGCAAGAAGGTACGAACGATGCTATCGCAACCCAAGGAAGAAGCCAGCGTATCGGTAAAGATCTTATCCGAGTAGTAGGTAACGCCCTTGTAGGTGTAGCTCTGGCATGCACGAATCGTAGTATCGACATACTGCGTCGGGATGACCTCCAGATGGAGTTCTACCAGACTATCGCAACCGTTGACCGAAGTGAATACCATCGGAACGACAGCCGTCGATTTAGCCACGAAGTTGAAGCCATACTGGTCGTAGGTGTAGCCCTGGCAGATGGTGTCGTAGAGAGCCACCTGAACTGCCGGATAAACCGTCAGCGTCAGCACATAAGCCGTATCGGGCGCACTACCCTGCCCTGCAACCGTATTGGTGTAGGTGGTCTCACCTACCTTGAGGTCGGTACGGGCAATCGAGAAGTGGTCATCCTGGTAGTCAGCCGAGTTGCAGACAGAAGCCGTGTAAGCCACCGTGTCAATCTGGTGAATCGAGAAGTTGTCGATGTGCAGACGGTTGTCATTGCTGGAAGCCGTCACACCCAAAGCTACTTGGATGCACTTGCCAACATACTTCGAGAGGTTGATCTCGTAGGTAGCACCCATGCCATTCGGGATAGACGAAAGCAGATAATCGGCACTTGCCAACGACTCGCCCCATACAGTGGCGTTGCTCTTCGACCATGTCTGGCCACCATCTTCCGATATAACCACATAGAAGGACTGCGTCGCCGTGCTTCCCGGTTCTGCAGACGAACTCCACTTGGTGAGTGCCGCATCGAAGGTCAAGACAGTCGTCTTGTCGGCCTCAATGCCCGTTGACAAATCGATAACAGGTGTTACGGTCCAACTACCCGAATATGTAGAATAGATTTCTACACCGATATGGTTCTCATCGGCAAACGCATTGCTACCATAGCTGTTATTCCAGCCGGTTGTCGATTCGTTGTCCGGTACAAACGACTTGGTACCTGCAAAGAGGTCGGCCGGTGTAATCGAACGGTAGCGTTTCCAATCTGCAGGGTACGAAACCGTTGCTATGTCGTCGAAGGTCTCCTTGTACGGAACACCCAGTGCCGTCTTGACAACGCACGGACCTGCCCATGCAGAGGTATCGCCCTCCGAGCAAATCGAACGAACATAGACATCGTAGTAAGTATCCTGCTGCAGACCCGTGATGGTGAATGCCGTAGAATCAATCCGATGTACTGCCGTCTGGTCGGTCAGCATAAATCCGGCTGCGCCATACGCATATTGCCACTTAGCAGCCGTGCTTATTTCGGTAAACGAAACGGTAGCCGTCGTACCCGTAGCAGTCTTTTGCTGAATGCCATTGACGCCGAAGCACAACGAATTGGTTGCATAGAGGTTCACATTGTCGATGTGCAGACGGCTGTCATTGGCCGTTGCATTTACACCAAAGGCTATCTGTATCGATTTGCCGGTATATTGCGAGAAATCAAACTTATAGTTGTCGCCCGCACCATTCGGAATCGAAGCCATTGTATAGTCTGCCGAATCAGCAGCCGCATCGCTCCATGTGATCACATTCGCCTTTGTCCAAGTATGGCCTGCATCTTCCGACACAGCCACATAGAACTGCTGGCCATTGGTTGTTGCTGCCGAAGTAGAGTTCCAATAAGTCAATGCTACATCGAACGAGAAGATGATATAATCCTTATCATTTTCCGTCAAGTCAATAACCGGTGTCAGCAACCAACTATTCTGGAAACTTGAAGCATAATATACTTCTACACCGATATGGTTTGCATCGCTCAATGCATTGCTATTGTACGAACTTGGGCAACTCCATTGCGTCGAAGCAGTTGCCGAGGCAAACGGATCGGTTGTGCTCAACAGCGTAGCCAACGGAACCGACTTGTATTGCGTCCAATTCTCCGGAGCGTAGGATGTTACACCATCGAAAGGCTCCGAGAACGGAACACCATAGCTGGTCGAGAAGGTGAACGGACCTACCCAAGCCGAGGTATCGCCTACACCGCAGACGGTGCGAACATATACATCGTAATAGGTACTTGCCGTCAAGCCCGTCAACTCGATTTCGTTGCCGTTAGCAGGATGCGCAGCCGTGCCGGACAGTGTAAAGCCCTCCTCACCGTATGCATATTGCCAACCGGACTCGTTGTTGGTGTCCGTAATGGTCAACTTCAACGAAGAAACAGTCGATTCGGTCCGGGTGACATTGGCAGGAGCAAAGCAGAAACCACTAGCCGCATACAGATTGACATTGTCGATATGCAGACGAGTATAGTTGGATGTAGCCTCTACACCAAACGCAATCTGAATGTTCTTGCCTGCATACTTCGTGAAGTTGAGCACATACTCTTGACCGGCAGTGTTCGGAATAGCACTCAACACATAGTCTGCAGAATCGGCCGCTGCATTGCTCCACAGGATAGCATTCTCGCGGCTCCATGTGTTGCCTGCATCCTCAGAAACCAAGACATAGAACTTCTGATTGTCCGTACTTGACGGTGCGTTCGAAGTGCTAAACTGGGAAAGTGCTGCATCGAAGCTGAACAGAAGCATCTCATCTTCCTCTGCGGCAGACAAGTCGATAACCGGCGTTACTGCCCATGAGCCTGTATAGTAAGACGCCATATAGGCACTGATATGGTTCTCGTCGTTCAACGCAAGGGAAGTATAGGCACTATAGCTCCAATAATAGCTTGATGCTGATTCCGTAGTGTATTCCGTTGCCGTAGCAAACGACTTGGTACCTGCAAAGAGGTCGGCCGCAGCAATGGAGTTGTAGCGTTTCCAATTAGCAGGGAACAGAACCGTTGACATATCGTCGAAAGGCTCCGAGAACGGAATACCATAACTGGTTGAGAAGGTGAACGGACCTACCCAAGCCGAAGTATCGGTGCCGCTGCATATCGAACGAACATATACATCGTACAGCGTACCGGTCTGCAAGCCTGTCAGCGTGAAGTCCGGCGTTGCGATGGAGTGAACGAGCGAGTCGGCACGATTGAAGCCATTCTTGCCCGATACATACTGCCATTCCGTTGCCAACTTGTTGGTGTTTGCAACTTGCAGGCTCAGCGAAGAGGTCGTCGAAGCAGCCAATTCCACATTCTCTACATCAAAGCACTCTTTCGATGCATTGATATGGATGTTGTCGAGGTGCAGACGAGCGCTACTTGACGAACTACTCAAGCCGAAGCCAAACGCAACCTGCACGGTCTTGCCGGCATATTGGGTCAGGTTGATGGTGTAGTTCGCACCCGTACCATTCGGAATGGAGGTCAGTTTATGGTCCGCCTCGCTCAAATTGTCGCTCCAAATAGTAGCATCGCTCTCTTTCCATGTGTGTCCGCCATCGGCCGAGACAGCCACATAGAAATACTGGTCAGCCGAGGTGACTGCAGTTGAGCCGTAACTGCTCGTCAGTGCAGCATCGAATGTCAACACTGCATTCAGCGTATCAGCAACCACCAACTCAATCTTAGGCGTAACAGCCCAATAGTTGTAGCCGGAAATTGAAACACTGATACTAATGTGCGGGTCGTCGTTGAACGCATTCGCATTATACGAAGTACTATAGCCCCAGTAAGAAGAGGTCGAGGTGATTTCCGAAGCAGAAGCGAACGGATCGGTAGTACTGAACAACTGGCTCGGGGTAATTGAACTGTAGCGTGTCCATCCGGTAGGATATTCCGAAGCCACATCGTCGAAATCTTCCGCAAACGGAACCGCATAAGCGGTGAGAACCGTTGTAGAAGCCCACTCCGATGTATCGCCTACGCCGCAAATCGAGCGTACATACACGCTGTATTCCGTGTTCGGTTTGAGGCCGGCAACGGTAAATACCGTCGTGTCCGTATCGAAATGCTTGGTCGTGTTCTGCAGGGTCGAATCGCTGCGCACATAAGCATATTGCCAACGCTTGTCCGACTCAGCCGGCGTAATCTCGAGAGTAGCCGTCGTCGAAGTAGCATCTGTTGCCGTCAAGCCCTTCACACCGAAGCAAGCGTTCTCCACTTCCTCCAAACGGATATTGTCGAGATGCAGACGGTTCGAAACAAAATTGGTCGACGCTGCATAAACGCCAAAGGCTACCCGAATTACCTTACCCGAATACTGCGAGAAGTCAAACTTATAGTTATGACCCAAGCCGTTGGGTATCGAAGCCGTTGTATAGTCTGCCGAGTCAGCAGCCACATCGCTCCACGAGATGAGATTTGCCTTGGTCCAAGTCATACCTGCATCTTCCGACACAGCCACATAGAACTTATGGTTCTCAGTGCTAGAGGGAGACAAATCAGAACTGTTAATCGTTGCTGCTGCATCAAACGAGAACTTCAAGAACTTATCTGCATCGGCGTTGGTCAAATCAATCACCGGCGAAAGCATCCAGTTATTCGTGTAGGAATAGTACCACTGAATCGACACATGTTCTTCGTCCGTCAATGCATTCTCATTGTAATAGGAGCTATAGCCCCAATCGGTCGAAGCAGCCGCCGTGCCAAACGGATTGGTTGTGCCAAGCAAGGTTTCCAACGAAACAGCCTTGTATTGTTCCCAACCCTTAGACAGCGACTCGGTCGTGCTGATGTTCGAGAATTCCTCTGCCATCGGCGGAACCATTGCCGTTATAAGCGAGGTGCTTATCCATTCCGAAGTATCACCCCCACCGCAAATCGAGCGTATATATACATCGTAAGCAGTGAAAGCATTCAGGTTCGTCAGCGTAAACTTGGTCGTCTTGAGGTCGATGCGCTCCGTCTCGTCTGTCAGCGTCGAACCGCTTGGCAGGTAAGCATATTGCCATACCGAATCCGAAGCAGCAGGCGTAATTTCGACCGTAGCCGTGGTGGCTGTAGTTGCTGTTACAGAAACCTCTTTCGGGCCGAAGCAAACATTATCGGCTCCTACCAAATAAACATTGTCGATGTGCAGACGGTTGTCGTTGGCCGTTGCAGTTACGCCAAACGCTATCTGTATCGATTTGCCTGCATACTGCGAGAAATCGAACTTATAGGTCTTTCCGGCGCCGTTCGGAATCGAAGCCATTGTGTAGGTTGCCGAGTCGGTAGCCGCATCGCTCCATGTAATCACATTCGCCTTGTTCCATGTCTGGCCCGCATCTTCCGATACTGCCACATAGAATTGTTGATTTTCGGTTGTTGCTGCCGCAGTAGAACTCCAATAAGTCAATGCAGCGTCGAACGAGAAGATGATATAATCCTTATCATTTTCCGTCAAGTCAATAACCGGTGTCAGCAACCAACTATCCTTGTATGCTGAGCTGTGATATACTTCAATACCCACATGGTTCGCATCGCTCATCGCATACTTGTTGTAGGTAGTGCTTGTACAACTCCAGTTCGTCGAAGAAGTTGCCAATGTAAACGGATCAGTGGTGTTCAACAGCGTAGCCAACGGCAGCGACTTATATTGAGTCCAATCATTCGGAATATAGGATGCAACCGAGGTGAATTCCTCCACAAACGGCAAACCGTAGCTCGTCGTAAATGTGCAGACACTCGACCAGTCGCTGTACTCGTTCGTACCGCACAGTGAGCGTACACGCGCATAGTACAATGCTCCCGAATTCAGTGTCTTGACAACCAAAGTCGTGTCGGTTACGACACTATCCAGCACTACATTCGTGCATGCCTTATCGGTTGCCACTTGCAACTCAAATTTAGCCGCCGTGCTTTCCCAAGCCAATGTAGCACCCTTCAGGCTCACATTCGTAGCCGTCAGGTTCTCCGGAGCAAGGCAGTTCGGGTTGAACTCCTTGAGGGCTATGTTGGTCAGGTGCAGATAACTATACCCGTAAGTAGCCGGAGCATACGCATAGAATGCCAAGCGGATGGTCTTATCCTTATATGCCGAGAAGTCGAATGTGTAGTGCGTCGAGGTGGCAGGAATCGAATCGAAACGACGGGCGTAGGTGGTATCCGTACCCCAAACCAACGAATCAATCTTGCTCCATGTAGTGCCATCGTCTTCCGATACGAGTATCGCAAACTTACGGTCCTTCATATAGGATGCCGAAGGCGAACTACTGCTATAGCTACCCGTCAGTGCCATGTCGAAACTCAGCAGAACCTGATTCGTGGCAGCCGCATTCAATTCTACCTGCGGTGTGATGAGCAACGAGTTGCGCTCATACGACGAGGTGCTACCCAAATTCCAACGCACTTTCGGTGCATTGATACCATACGAGTCGCTGCCTGTGTATGTCCAGCAGTAAGAAGAATACTCAGGCTTTTCAGCCTTTTCGCCGGCTAGCACATCGCCATCCAGCGCACTCCAATCCGACGGCATACCGTTCGTAAAGTCTTCAATCAAAGGCAACGTATACAGTGTAGTGAAGTTTTTCTTCACTGCCATAGTCGTATCCGTTCCGCAGACAGAAGCCACTTCCAGCGTGTAGACAGTGTGAGCCGTAAGACCTGTCAGCGTGCAAACGGTATCCGTGGTGGCGAAACTTGTCGTATCCTTGTCGCTGACAAGCGTTACATAGAAGTTGTCGCCCTCCGAGGTCCAGTGTGCAAGAGCCGAGGTCGTGCGAATGCTGTCCACGGTCACTTTTTCCACCATTTCGCAATCGAGACGCTTCGACAAATTCACATCATCGATATAGATGTAGTTGCTCAGGCTGCTCTCTCGCTGCAGGAATACAATGTATTTTCCCGTAGCGCCTTCCAGCGAGATAATCTGTTGGCGCCAGAACCCATCCGCATCCTCACTTACTGCCGTTCCGTACTCAACCGGGTCCAGCACAACTTCTTTGATGAGATGGAATGTGGTCGTATCGCCGAGGTTGTCCATCGTACCTACCTCAACCGAGTGAGCGTACGAGCTGGAACAATTAGACAGAGTACCGTTGTACTCATAGCCTGCACGAGCCATAAAGCTCAGTTGCAATCCGTCGAGATCAGCATCCACTTCCGGCATAGCCAGCAGCATATAATAGCCGGAGCTCTTGTAGAACGCCCATGCCGAAGTACCGCTATAGGAGTATGTATAATAACTGCTATTATCCTTCAGTGTCGGTGCATAGTAATAATAGCTATAGCGTATATTCCAACAATTCTCAACCGAGAAATCTTCTGATGCACCCGATTCAACAATATACCGACTGTTCTTGTCGTCAAAGTTGTAACTTACCGGAATCGTTTCCATGCAACCCGTTGTGAATGTTATCGGGCCTGCCCATGCCGAGGTATCCCCCGTTGCACAGAGCGAACGAGCATACACACAATAGGTAGTCGAAGGCGTCAGACCATTCAGGTAGACGAGCGTCGAGTCTGCATGATGAGCCACAGCCGTTGCCCAGTTCACACTGTCAACACCCAATACATACTCTATCGTATCCGATGCGTTTGCACTCTTCACTTTCAGCGCAGCCGTATTGGCGGTAACTTTATCGGTCAGTACCGTAAAACTCGTTATGCCGTCGCAAGTAGGCTGATAGTAATCCACCTTGACGCTATCCACATACAGATAGGTATCCGGAGCACTTAGTGTCGATTCCGTAAAGAATCCGAGATAGATAGCCTTGCCCTTGTAGGCAGACAAATCCACCCGATATTTCTTACCGGTCAGCGGAATTTCGTTGTAGTCGTAGTCGCCTGATCCGTCCGAAGCCCATACGGTGCTTGCCGAGCGAGCCCATTTCTTGCCGTCCTCCGACACAAATACGGAGAACTTGTCATCCGACGAATCATCTACTTTCGAAGCAGAAGACGAGGAGTATTTGGTCTTCGCTACCACAAAACTTACGGCCAGCGGGTCTTCCGACTCACTTGCTTCCGGCAACGAGATTTGCGGCGATACCAGCAGTGCGTCATAGCTGCCCGTTCCATATACTTCGACACGAGCGGCATAGTCTTTCTGCCCTACCACTCCCGAAGGAACTTTGGTCATATACCATGCGGTGGTACTGGTGGAGGTAGATACACCCGTTATATCCAATATATCCGCCTTGCCAAATGTCGTTTTATAGCCGTTCCATATTCCGTCCGTCAGCGAATTGGCTGCAAACGGTTCCAAGAAAGGCACACCATAAGCGGTTCGGAATGCGGTATTGCCCGACCAGCGTGCGCTGTCACCTACCCCGCATATCGCCTTGATATACGCATAGTAGTTCGTGCTGGCACTCAGATCGTTCACCGTAACCGTCTTGCCGTTCACCACTTGGTCGAATACAAATTGGCTCACCGTGTCGGGATCGCACAGTTTGTCTGTCACTACCAGTCGGAAGTTATCTGCTTCGCTGCTCCATTTCAGGCTCACTGCGTTCACCTTTACATCGCTAGCGGTCAAGTCAATCACTTGGTGGCAGCCCGAAACCGGCTCCAGACGCACATTATCAATCAGGGCAATGTCGTTGTAAGCCTCCGGTGCCGATACCATGAAGATCACATTCGTACCGAATTCGCCGAGGTAGTCGCCTGCGTAGTTGTCGAATCCGATGGCGTAGGTCTTCATACCCGTCGAGTCGGCAGCGTATTGCAGCGTCAGCGTATCCGTTATCTCTATCGTTGAGAGGTCGGTCGGGTCGGTTATCACGCCCACGTACAGTTTCTTCACATTGACTGTATCCGAAGCCGCAGTCGTCGTTGCAGCGTCAAACACTACTTGGTATTTGGCAATGCTGTCAATATCTAGCGGCGGCATGATCGCGTAGTAGTTGTTGCCGTAGTAGTACGAACTCGTCTTTTTAGGCTTGTTCATATAGAGCACATCGCCAAACTTCGATACGCTCGTGCGAGACGGTGCAGTCAGCGTAGTCTTGCCCACGCCCGTCGTGTCGCCGATGCCCACCGTCCAGCAAGCCAGGCTATTCTGGTCGTTGAAGGTAATCGTGCCGAGGTCGTCCACGCTGCTCTTGCCGCAATCGGTGCGGAACGAACTTGTCAGGGTGTCGCCTGCGGCGTTGCAACTCTGGTAAGCGTACACCGTGTACGAAGTGTTCGAACTAAGCCCCGACAACTGATACGGTGAGGTGGTCACATCGCCCGAGAAGAATGCGGTTTTCTCTCCGTCAGCAATCACATCGATGTGTGCCGATTGCTCGCCGCCCACGGTCCAAACCACCGTTGCCGTGCTTTCGCCCGTTGCCGTTGCCGACAGCGTCTTGATCCCGGCACAGTTCGCATCGTATGTAGCTATCTTTACATTGTCAACGAGGATATAGTTGTCCGCATTCGATACGGTGGATTCTGCATAGAAAGCCACACGCACCGTCTGACCGATATACTTTGTCATATCAATCGATACGGTCTGCAGTTTTTCCGGCAGGTCGTTATACACATAGTCTGCCGAACCATCGCCGAGGTTATTCCATACCGTCGCATTGCTGCGAGTCCATGTGTTGCCGCCATCGGTGCTGATTAGCACAGCAAATTGGTCATCTACACCCTTATCACGATCAGCAATGCTGTTTTTGTACGGAGTCAATGCGACATCAAAGGTAAGCTGAACGCTTGCATCTGCTGCGACTTTAATGGTAATGTCCGGAGTAATCAACCAATCTTTTTTACTCGTACTATAATTATTAATGCATGCGTAATATCCATCCGCTGTACCCGTATAGGAGCCTAAACTGTTCGTAAAATACCAACTGTTTGAATACACCACAGGCGTTGCACCAGCAAAGGCTCTTGACAGCAAGCAGGAGTCTTTGGTCCATCCGTCAGGAATCGAATTGCTGGTAAATTTCTCCAAGAAAGGAACACCCAGAGCCGTTGTGAACGCATACTTCTGGTCTTCATCTTCTATTTTCAGCGTGTCCGTGCCGCACATTGTGCGCACCGTGTAGTAATAGGTGGTGTTTGCCGTCAAGCCACCCAGTACCACAGAATTGGTCGTCACGGCCGTATCGCGCAGCAATGTCGTGTAAGTGCTATTGCTATATAGGCTCACGAGCCATTTGCTCATGCCGTTAGCGGTCCACGAAATCGTTGCATCGTCCACGGAGGCTGTTGCTTCCACATTCGTAGCCTGACGGCACGATGGAACTGTTTTCAGCACGATGTTGTCCAATGCATTGTAGCTGCCGTACGACGAAGAGGACGCCGGCTTCAAGGCACGAATTGCCACATAGTGTCCCGTGCCCTTGTAGTCCAACAGATATTGCTCGCACTTCTCGTAGGTGCCGGCGCCACCCTCAAACTGACCGAGTTCCTCGAAGGTCGTCAGGTCGTATGGGTCGGTCATCACGCCCACTGCCACACGGCTCTGTCCCGCATAAGTTGTAGAGGCTGTCCCTACCGACAAGCGGAAGGACAGCACGAGTGTGTCAATATCCTCGATATAGGGGAATGCAACATAGTTATCTATACCGTTCAGATCCAAGTGTCCGCCTTCGTAGATCGGGGCGCTGCTCGAAACCACAGGATAGAAATAAGTGTTTGAGTATCCGTCACATCCACGCGGTGCAAAATAAACCGAACCCAGTGCATCAGTGGTGGTCTTGTAGTGAATCTCATTATTCAGCGTATAGACCTTTATTCCCTGATATGCACCGGTGTTCATGGTCAGTTCAATAGGCAGTACGCCTACGGTCGGCACACGCAGTGTCACGGGGAACGCCCAATCCGAAGCTACGCCGTTCTTCACCGCCTGCACATATATCACCACCGTCTTGCCGGCAATGTCTGTGCTGTTCACATGATAGGTTGCCCCTGTCAGCCCCGTCAGGTTCAGCAGACAGTCTGCTGCTTCCAGCGTGCTTGCGTCCCGTACATATTTGGTCGAAACTTTCACATTCCATGTGTCAGCGCCCAAAATATTGGCAGCAATATCAAATCCGGTCGGCAGGGCATTGTATGCACGCACATCTTCCGGCACTGCCACCGTGGCTTGCTTCACTTCCAGGTTGTCCACAAAGAACAGGTTCGGGCTTTTCGCATCCGATACGAGAGCCACATAGCGTCCCGTTCCCGTGTAGCCGCTCAGCGACACCGTGAAGTGCTTGAACTGATAGGCAGTCTCCACCTGTACGGTCTTGATAGCCGTAAAGGTTGTAAAGTCCGTCGGGTCGGTCATCACACCCACCGTCAGTTCCGAAGCGTAATCCACTACGCCGTTATAGACATATTTACAGGCGGTTCCCCAGAACGATACCTCGCATTCCTGCAGGTTGCCATCCAGTTCCGGAGTGGCAGCATACGCATACAGCCCCGAGTCGATGACCGTTGCTTGGGTCGCCGATTTCGAGAATGCAAGATACGAGGTGCTGTCCACCGAGTAGAATTGTTTGTAACTCGAACTGCTACCCACAAATACGTATGGTACATTTGTCGCCGAAAAGTTATTGGCGAATGTCCATCCTGCCGGCGAATAGTAGTCGGATGTGGTTCTCGAGTAGTTGAATTTCTCGCTGAAAGGCAACGATTTCAGCATCGTTGTCTTAAATGTTCCGCTCACCCAGTCGGTGTAGCCGCTTTCGTTGTCCGAGCAGTTGGTGCGCAGATACACATAATAGTCCGTGTAGGTCGTCAGTCCCGTCAGCGTCAGCGATGTCTCCGTCGTGGCTTTCTGCAGATACACCACCTCATCGGCGGTGGCTGCAGCGGGGTCAGCCAGTGCGCTGTCCGACACCACGATGTCAAAATAGTCACCCGGGCTGTCGTAACCCGTACCTCCGGCCGCATACTCAATATATGCCGTCGACGAAGCGGGCTGAATCAGAATGATTTGCGGTGCAGCGCACAGCGAAGGTTGCCGAATCGAGATATCGTCCAGCACCACGCCCTTACCGGCATGGTCCGATGCCTCAAAAGCAATCTGATAGGCAGAGCCTTGCAGATAGCCCGGCAGGTCAAGCACAGCCGTTTGCCATGTTTCGGCTGCCTTGTCATAGGTTTGCAGCAGCGTCCATGCGGCCGTTGCCGAAGTACGATAATACACACACAGCGTGTCGAAATAGGTGTACACTGCTGCTTGTGCATAGGCAAAATGGAGTTGCGGAGTGCTATACCCCGTCAAATCCACTGCCGGTGTAATCAGTCGGGTCACCGAGTGGTCTGTCGAACCGTTTGCACAGCGAACGGCCGCACGCCAGTTTCCCGATTTTGCCCCGGTAGGGCTGCTCAGGGTTACCCCTTCGCCACCTTCCACCAGCCAATTACCTGTGCCCTCTACGCTTTCTTGCGTCCAGCCCGACGGGATAGCGCCGCTCTCAAATCCTTCCGGATTGAGCGCATACCGCACATCGGCTTTGGCTGTACACAACAAGCAGAGCACGCTGAGAAAAAGTAGTAGTTTTCTTCTCATAGGGATTGTTGTTTTAGTTGGGTTAATAATCATTTTCCTATTTCATGGATTACGACCAATTAAGAATAGGAAAACCTGAGTTAATTATTTCTGTTTGTACCTTTGTTGTTTTTTCTGTTTCTCGTCAAATCTCCAAGCAGCGGCACGGAATGGCGCGTTTTGGGAAAATAAACCGACAGGTCCATCGGATGCCCACCGACCAGTATTCCGAGGCTTTTCGAATCGATTGCGAGGCGGTCACCGAGTTGAATACGAGATTCTCCTGCAGGTTGGCTTTGTTCTGTGTGGCAGGATTCAAATCCACCGCCGAGTAGTCTATCTGGCTCAGTTTCTGCGAACCGTTGAAGGGGAAGTTGTAGGCGGCATATACCCCCACCCGCATGGCCACTTTGTCGCTCAGCGTAAAATTGCTGCCCAGTTCTATGGTCGGAGCAATATACCATTGCGCATCGTCGTAGCGGTTCTTGCTCGTGTAGGTGTCGGGCGAGTAGTATCCGTAGGTCGGCGCATTCTTGATGGTGTGGATAAACCGATGATAGGTTCCGTCCGTCTCCAGCGTTGTTTCTGTCTTGTGATACATCTCCACGGGGAAGGTAGCCTTCACGCCCAGCAGCATATAGAAGTACGGTCCTATGCATGCGCCCACATATACGGGCACCGACACCAGCATGCGCTGTTGTGCATCTTGATAGTTGGTGTAGCGGTAGGCGTAGGTTATCTCGTCGCCTTCACGGTCCATCCGCTCAAAAAGGTCGGTCAGCGAGTCAGCCCCTTGTCTGGTGTAATCATATTCTATTCCCGAACCAATGCCGAAGATAAACCAATCTTTTCGCAACTCGTAGGTCAACTGCACCCCGGCCTCAGCCCCCATTTTGTCTTTCATCAGCCCATCCTGTTGCCAGTAACTGTGCGTCATCGCCATACCTCCGCCCAGCGAAATGTTGAGTCCGTGTTCTACCCCCGCGCGGGTGTGCAGACCGTATTGCGCATGGCTTGGCATTGCCCAACAGAGCATCACCACGCACAGCACCGCTGCCGACACACTCCACCGATTATCATTCTGTCTTTTTACCATATTTATACCTTATACCTTATCTAATACCTAATCTTTCCCCTTTTTCTTCCCCGAAAATACACAGCCTTATCGTTTAGGCTGTTTCTGTATATCTTGTAGCCCGACCGACTATTTCACCACTATTTTTGCGATGTATGCGTCGGTTTGCACAAAATATACGCCTGTTTGTGCGGGTGCGGCGAGGGTCGTTTCCGTCACGCCGTCCGTTGTCTTTCGGCAAATCACATTGCCCATCGTGTCCACCACCCGAATGGTTTTCGCATTCCGTATATGAATAGCCTCACCTGCCTCGAGCAACGTCGGATAAACCATACCGTCAGCCGTGGCATTGTCTATCGGTGTCTTGCCGCCCCAATATACGATCGGGCAAGTCGGCATCTCCACTCCGTCGGGGCGCATCAGCACGCAGTAGAACTCGTTGCCTATTTGGCTGTCATCCATCACGATGTACGAGGTCTGAGCGTTCTCCATCGGCCGCCCGTTACAGTACCATTGATATTGCGTCCATGTGTAGCCGCCGTTGTATTCCGTGTTCAGCAGGGCTATCAAGTCGTTTTTCTGTTCAATGATAAGCGACGAATAATACACTTGCAGCACCATCTGCACAGGGTCAGCGGGGCAATCGGGTGCGCCAAAGTCCAACACCAGCGGATAAGTGTCGGCCCGCAGCATGCCCTCTTTGGGCATCGGAATGACAACCTCTTCGCCTGGCAGATACTCATACACTTCGTGCATACCTTGCTCCACGGCGCTGATGGGGAAATACACCGCCACGCCCGACAGACGCCCTGCCAACGGACGATACGGTATGTTCAGCACGGGGTCGTCGGCGCACATTATCATCGTATCGGGTACATCCACCACCAGTCGCGGCAGGATGGTCAGATTCAGTTGCAGCAGGCTGTCGCAGCCATATACGGTCTTCAGGTGCACATCATATACGCCCGTCTCGGTGTATCGTTTCCCCTCAAAATCCACATATCCGCCTTCGCACAATTCCTCCGTGCGAACCGATTTCGAGGGTTTGTGGAATTGTACCCGTATTGCGTTGGTCGCCTCGCAGCCGTATTTATTGGTGCTTACCCATGTATAGGTTGTGTCGTTATACACCACTTTTCCCGTCGGCAGCGTGTAACTGTCGCCTTCGCACAAGTGATAGGTTGTGTCCGTGTCGGCGGCCTTTATGTTCGGCAGTCGCAGTGTGTCCAGATACAGCGTATCCGTACAAACGCCGTCGCTCATCGAAGCGACCACATACGGCACAAACTCGCCGCCCTCTTCGGGGTATAGGTGCGTCAGTTCCGTTCCGTTGTTCACCTCAGTCTGCCCATCGCCGAAATGCCAAATTACCTCTTGCGGGCTTTCGTCCGTATAGACCGAATCCAGCGTCTCACGGTTGATATATACTATATGCGATGCGTTCGTAAACTGGACCATGTTTTGGCAATCTTGCGCAGCCGCTGTTGCAGTCGCCACCGCTCTTGGGAAACGCGGGTTCGGGTTACAGGTCAGCGTATAGTAGCAGTCATAATCATCCGTATTATGGCATTCCAGCATATAAATCGATGCATCCGACTTGCTGATATGCAGCGTGTCGAAATTCGTTTTTCCGTCCTGCGTTATTGAGGTTCTCGTTGCATCGTCCTCCTTATACCAACGGTAGGTAAATCCCTTCGGGGCAACAAATCGGTCTGTCGAGAAGTCGCCGCAGGCAATACCTTCTATATCTCCCGAACGACACCCGAGGGTAAAATAGGCGTACGCATAGTGCGTATCGTACGAGCAGCGGGTGGCAGTCAGCCGCACGGTCAGTGTCTGTCCTACATATGGTCGCAGCGACACGGTCACCTTTGACCAGTCGCACCAATACACTGCGTTGTACTGGGAACTCTTGTCATAATGCCACCTGGAAGTTGCATTATCTCCGGTTACAAAGAGGAACTGCGTACAACTCGAAGACAACGGAACTCCATTTGCGTCAAGCACCTCCAACTGTAATGTAGGCTGATAATCGCCACCCGGCCTGTATTCTGTAGGGTGTCCGCCCGATTCCAATACCGCCGCATACTTAAATTCCAGCAGATCCGACATACCTTTCTGCACGGTATATTTATACTCCACTCGAGCCGATTGTCCGCTGCTTGTGTAGGCGCCCAATCGCACCGAAGCCACTTCCCCATCTGGGATGGTCTTCAGTCCGCCGTCTATATCTGCCGTGTTGGGGTCTATCTCATTCACATAGTGGATGGTATGCATACTCTCAGCCGACTCATAGCCATAATCCACTTTCTCACGCGTACCTTGAGCCTTATTTACAAAGAATTCCTGGAACCTTCCCGTATAGCATACGCCGGTGGCTGTCGGGTCATCCGAAATGTCAAAATACTCTATACAGCGCACGCCTTTTTGATAGACAAACGCCCATATCGAGGTCCACTCCGAGTGTCCTCCATCTGCGCAGGTCGAGCGCACGTACATATACTGCACGCCTTCGCCGCTGGGTGTGGGAGCCCAACTGTTTCCCGTCACGGTTTGGACTGCCGTAAACTGATTCGTGTAGGCGTTGTATAGGCACACCTCATAGTCAGTGGCATTGCCGTTCCATTTCAGCACACCTCCCGTATATTTCAGGCCGCTCGGAGCCGTAGCACACATCGTCTTACCTTGATAGATTTCGATATTGTCAATGCAGGCAGACGGTGCTTTCGGGGTGCTTTGTGAGTTTTCCCATACAAATACCAGTCGCCCGGGCGTACCTTGCGGGATGTTGAACGATTGCTTCAGCGATTGCCATATGCTCACATTGCGCAGGTTTTGCGCAATCTGTACGCCCCCTTTCGACGGCCAATTCGTAGGAGCCTGCACACCCGTATTCACGGCAATCGTTACCGACTGTGGCAGCCACCAGATACTCAGTTTTGCGTTTTCCGATCCCAACACACGATAGTCCAGCAGTATCGTATAGTCGCCGCTCATTGTTGCAGGCAAGTCCCGATATGCCAAGGTAAACATCGTGCCTTTGGCGGTATAGGTTGCATTCTGCCCGTCTGCCGAGATAAAGAGGCCGTTCGTTCCTTGTGCGCCGAATTGTCCGGCGGCTCCGATATACCATTTGTTTTCCAGTTGTGACGCCTTGACACCTGGGTTCAGCGTCCATGCGCTCTGCTCCGTGGTGCTTTCAAAATCGCAACTGAATACGGCTTGTGCTTGTGCCGTCCCGCATAGAGCGACGAGGGCTACACATAGCAGCAACGCACGACCCCATTGCCGTGCTATTGCTGTGTTATTTATGTTCATTTTCTGCATTGTCTTTATTACCATACATCCTCCTCTGCTTCGTCTGCATTCAGTACCGTCACTTGCACACGACGGTTGTTTTGGCGTCCTGCCTCCGTGTCGTTCGTGTCGATCGGTTCGCTCTCGCCCTTACCGTCTGTTTCTATTCGAGCGGGGTCTATACCCTTATCCACCATGGCCTTCTTCACGCTTGCCGAGCGGCCTTCCGACAGGGTTTGGTTGTGCGATACAGAGCCTTGCGAGTCAGTGTGTCCCGTTATCAGCACGCGTATCTTCGGGTTGTCGTTCAAGAAGTTGTAGAGTGTATTCAGGTCGTCATCCGACATAGGCAGAATATCCGTCTTGTCCGTGGCGAAATACATGTGCTTGAGCAGCAACACGTGGCGTACTCGGTGAATCGGCTTCAGGTAGTAGTGTACGGTGTCCGTTAGGTTCGATACAAATCCCGTTGTCGGGTGATAGCCGGCTGCCGACACTTCCACATCAAAACTGTCTCCGTAGTGCAGCGATACCACCGACGGTTGCTCCACGGCGGTTGTCGTCTGCTGATTATGCCCTTCGGCATTGCGGCTCTTGAAGGCCACTTGTCCGGCTATCTGCACCTCGCTCTCTGCGTCATGCACATAGCAAACCAAGCGGGGTTGCGGTATCAAGCGGAAATATACAGTGTCCAAATCCACTTCGTGGTCCAGTCGCAGTGTGTCGCCCGCAAAATTCGATGGCAGATAGCCCACTGCTTGAGCCAACATCATGTAGTTTGCCTTCGGGTAGCGAGCCGTTGCTATGTTCTTCTTGCCCAGCGAGCGTACTTTCGGTTTCTGTTTGGGCTTGTCCTCGTTCTTGATGGTCACTTGCGCCACCGTCTTGAGCGGGTTGCCCTCCGTATCCGTGCATACAAATACGATACGCGGATTCGGTTGCTTTATCTTGTTGAGTTGGAAAAGCGCAGTAAATTTCACGCCCACCAGCAGCGAACTGAGTTTCTTGTTGGCAAAATCCGTTTGGTGTAGCGAGCGGGTCGTCAGGTAGCCCGGGTTGGCAACCCCGCCCAATTCGTTGATTTCCGGCACATTGGCAAGCAGTGTTCCGTTTTCCTTGAGTGACGAGGAGAGTATCGGCATACCATAATCGATAAATGCTCCCACACGCATACGCCACGGGTGAGCCGACGCCTCGTTTTGTTTGTTCCATTGCTCCGAGAAGAACTCGTTCAGGTTCACGCCGAACTCCGCCGACAGCGTCACATCCAATCCCCATTTGTTTTTGCCCTTGTAGCCACCTGTGTAGAGCGGGTGTTTGGTCATGTCTTCGGCCACCCATTGGTGCGAACTTTGGTCAATCCAGTCGTCTATGGCCATGTCTTCCGTCACCGAGGTCGTCAGGCTGCCCTTTTGCTTATAGTTGCCGAGGAACGAATAGCCCACTTTCGCGCCGGCGAGGAAGTAGTACCGCTCAAAGTTTCCACCGAAAAGTATCGGCACCATCACTTGCCCCACGGTCTGTGTCTCGTGCAGGTCGTCAAACTGATAGTGTTGTGTGATGGACGAGTAGTCGTCCCGCACTTTGTCGAATGCGTAGTCAATGTTGTTTCGTGAGGAGAAGAAGCGCAGTTCCGGCCCTATCGAGAAAATAAAATCGTTATGGTGCAGTTCATAGCCGAACCCGAAAAGTCCGCCTCCGCCGCCGATGAATTTTTGGTCAAAATTCCCCGTCATTCCCGAACCAATCCCGAAGGAACTCCCTTCCAGACCGAACGAAGCCCCCTTGTAGTTTCCTACCAATCCGGAGTACCCCGCCCCGCCCCACATACTGATGAAGTGGAGATCCGGTCCTGTGGTGTACCAAGCCTTATCTTTTTTCTTTTGCGGGCTGCTAACTGTCCTTTTCTTGGGTGCCGGAGCGGCCTGAGCCATCATAGCCAACCCCAACGAAATCGTTACCAGAGATATAGTGAGAATGTGTAAATAGTGTTTCATCCGCCTCATTTTTTGTATTGTTTCACTTAACCAATCGTTTTGTTTCGGTTACCAATCCTATCGTTTTCTGCTGTCAGTCCTATAGTTTTCCGTAACCAATCCCGAACCTAGTCTTATTGTACCGTTACTCGGAATACTTTGTTGCCGTCGGGTTGCTGTACTTGCAGCATATAAACGCCTTTGTCCATCGATTGCAGCGTCAGACTGTTGTTGCCTTCGCCCAAGGTCTCCGACAGGATCGCGTGTCCCAATGCGTTATATACCACGGCTTTTCCCTCCTTTGGCACATATATGTTGGTCTGTCCGCCTTGCGGAACCGCCGTGGGTGCCACCGATACCGTTTTCTCGCCCACCACATCTTCTGCCACGAGCGGACAAATCATCTTCGTCGAGCCGTCCGCAAAGGTCACCTGGCAACTGTATTCCGCACCAATGGTCAGTCCGGTCGGTGCGCAATAGTACGACTGTGTTGCTCCGTCTATCGGGCTCTCATCCTCAAACCACTGATAGGCCACAAACTCCAGGCTGTCGCCCATATACTCCTTATTATATATAGCAACAATATCATTCCACCGTTGGAACAATCGGTTGCGCAAGCAAGGCGATGCAAGCGATACCAGCACGCTGTCCACGCACTCTATCTCGTTGTAGAAGTAGAACCAATAGTCGTCGGGCTCATCGGTCACAAAACGGTCTGCCGTCAGGTGTTCTCCGTGGTCGATGGTGTAGTATTCGTATCCCGTTCCGCCAATTTTCACTTCTGCCTCCATCACCTCGGCGGACATCTGTGTAATATCCAGTGTCGGCAGTATCGGGTCGGCGTAATCCACATTCACTATCACCACACTGTCGCAGCCGTATTGGTTAGCAAACACATGGCGGAATATACCCGACTTGTCCGATTGATAGCATACGCTGTCGTTCAGGCAATAGATGTCGCCGAAGCAGATTTTTGCGTCGCCGAGCAGCGTCTCATTTGTCTCATGTACCCGCAACTTGCACATATAGTGTACATTACACCCTGCCTCGCTCTTGCCGTCGTATTCATAGTCGCCGCTGGTAGTGTACTTATTGCCGCCGAAGTCATAGTACGACCCGTTGCATATATCCACCGTGTCACGCACCGTGGTGTCGCCGATAGCGGGCACCGTCACCACAAAGGTCGTATCGTCTTGGCAGTCGCTCGATTGGTCAGCGAGCCATGTCGATAGCGTCACGGTATAGGTACCGCCCGTTGCGGGATAGTCGTGTGTGCAGTTTGGCTGCTCCGATTCCGTACCATCGCCGAACTCCCATTTCAGTCCCGTCAGGTTCGAGTTATAGTTATTTTGCACATCGCCGTGGTAACGGGTCTGCACATAACTTGTGTTTGTAAATTTCACACGGTTTTTGCAGTCCACGGGCTGATACGACCATTTTCCGTCCGATATCGGGAAGCGCGGCA
Organism: bacterium; assembly: GCA_963591775.1. Classification (GTDB taxonomy): domain Bacteria; phylum Bacteroidota; class Bacteroidia; order Bacteroidales; family Paludibacteraceae; genus Colicola. Next base: position 99,297 of record CAVATM010000008.1, on the reverse strand, counting down.
GTGCCAGCACTTTCAGTTCAAACCAGCAGTCTGCTTGTTCCAGGTTGGTCAGTCGGCAGGTATATTCTATCGAGTCTGACGACACCACATCCAGCGTGCTTGAGGTCGAAACCACCGTGCTGTCTTGTGTAGTCCAGCGATAATTGAATCCCGACGGTGCCTCTGCCACAAATCGTGTGTCCGCCCCGCAACTTGACGATTCTATGGTAGCGCCGGCGCAGTCCAATAGGAAGTACGCATATCCGTAGTGTGCACCCCATGCGCAATCGTATGTTGCCAGCCGCACCGTTATCGTCTGTCCTGTATATGCGCCAAGGTGCAGACCTATCGTCGACCAGTCTTTCCATGCCACAATTTCACTTCCTGTTTTTTTATAGGTATTCCAACCTGCCCGATTCGCATCCGCTGTAAAGTCGATATAGCCGCAAGTCGGGTCAATCTTTTGCCCGGCCGAGTCGCATATCTCTATTGTGAATCGAGGTTGTGCATCCGTAGTATGGTTCGGGTCTTCCATCACCACCGCATAGCGCAGCATCAATATACACGATGCCGAATCCACCGTCATGGTGTAGGTGATAGCCTCTGCCTCAGCACCGTCTTCCCAGTTACCCAAACGCACCGAGGCTTTAGCCCCCGTTGGCACCACTTTCAGTTTATCTCCGGTGCGCGGGTCTGTTGCGGTTTGGTCCCAGCATACCGTGTGGCGCGATAGTTTCGATTCTGCTCCATAGTCTACTTTTCCCACATTCTGATAAGGCGAACTTTCATCCGTCGAAGAGCCCTTTATCGTTCCGTACGAGCAAACCACATTCGGTGCGTCTAGATCAAAATAGGTCAGACAGTGGCGGTCGTCGCAGAATACCAAGTATTCGCCGTCGTAGTAACTATATGCGCTATAGAGCGCCGTTCCCTGCGCATCATACATTATGCCTCGTACACGGAAATTATAGTTTCCTTCATCCAAATTCTCTATCACGGCCGAGCATCCGTCCGCATCGTCATAGTTTGCCGTCAGCCATGTGCTGGTGCCTTCCTGACGGTACTGCACAATGTAGGTATCCGAAGTTCCCGTCCAAGTGAGTTGCAGCGAGTCGCATGTAATCTCCGTCACCGCTATGTTTTTCACCGGCGTCACGCGCGAATCCACTATCTGTATATTGTCCACGCAGGCACCGAAGTTCGTCGCTCCGGCCGTCGAGCCGCCCTTGTTGGCCCATGCCACATAGAAACGATAGGTCTGCGTCGATGTAGTAGACACATTTATTTTATTTGTGAAGGTAAACGCTTGCCAGGTCGATTTTCCGTATAGTGCGCCCGAGCAGTTTGCGTTCGCCAACACTGCGGGCATCACGCCGCTTGCCGAATTGGCGTTGATATAGGTCACACTTCCCTGCGTCGCATTCGTGTAAGCCACATAGCCCACATAGAGTGCCGCATTCACATCGCCCCCGTTCATCCAGTCAAACGACAAGTAGTACGAGCCGGCAGGCAACTTAAAATCACGATACGCAAACTGCAGATTCGCTTGTGCGCCATACGACGGAGTGGTCGTCGTATCCGTACTGGTCACATACAGCGCCTGCTTTCCGTCACTGTGCACCGATGTACCCACACCCCACAGATCATTGCATGCTGATGCCTGCGCACCCGTATTGAGCACCCAGTTCGTCATCTCCGTAGCGTCTGCCCCCGTCGCCTCAAAACTCATCTCGTAGGGAATCGCTACATTTTGCGCTTGTGCCACTGCACCAAAGCATACCATAACTAAGAAAAACAAGTAATTTTGTACCTTCATAAGCAATACCTATAAAATTATTAGCCAACAAGGATTATTGTATAATACCTTTTCATTTCCGTTCCGTTTTGCCGTCGCACGCCGTCCTACATCGTGCTGTGTAAATCATTGTGCAATACCTATCATAACGAAACAGCGCACAAAGTTACAAAAAAGACACCAAACTCGCAACAAAACCACGCAAAAAGTTACGCAAAAAAAAAATATCAATCATTTTGCCTATATTTATACACCTTATACACTCAAAACGCAAACACTTTTTGTCAGTTTTTCAACGCCGCTTCCATACTTTTCTATACATTCCGCTTGCGTATTGTCCTATTTGATACCAATTTTAATACCATTTTGCCACATACAGACCAAATTTCGCCATTTCACCCTCATTCTATCGCATCTTCACGGCACAAAAATTTGGCTATCTGCTCGAAAAGCCGTACCTTTGTCTGCTTTTCCTGTTTTTTACGGAAATTATCTATCTTTTTATGCCTACTAACGCTTCTTTTCATACTTCTTCGAGCCGGTCTCTGACCCTGCTCGCTCCGGCAAGAGATACCGAGGTGGCTCGTGCCGCCATTCAGGCGGGTGCCGATGCCGTCTATATTGGTGCGCCTCGTTTCGGGGCCCGCCAGGCCGCTTCCAACAGCCTCGACTCGCTCCGTGAATTGGTCGCCTATGCCCATCTCTATAGGGTGCAAGTGTTGGTCACGCTCAATACGCTGCTCCACGACGACGAGTTTGCCGATGCCGTTGCACTGATTCACGACCTCTATCGTATCGGTGTCGATGCGCTTATCATGCAAGATATGCGTCTGCTTTCCTACTCTCTCCCGCCCATTCGCCTCCATGCCTCCACCCAGTGCGACAACCGCACCGCCGAGCAGGTCATTCGTTTGCAGCAGTTGGGCTTTCGGCGTGCCGTTTTGGCGCGTGAGTTGGGGGTGGACGAGATTCGCGCCATCCACGATGCCGTAGTGGCCTATTCCGCCGCCCGCCACGAGGAACCCATTGAGTTAGAGGCGTTTGTGCAGGGAGCGCTTTGCGTGTCCTATTCGGGTCGTTGCTATCTGAGCGAGGTCGTTCTCGGCCGCAGCGCCAATCGAGGTTGTTGCGCCCAGATGTGCCGTATGCAGTACGACCTGTTGGATGCCGACGGCCGCGAACTCACCGACCCGCAAGGCCGCCTCATTCACCGGCGTTACCTGCTTTCCTTGCAGGACATGGACCGTTCCGCCTATATTCAGGAACTAGTCGAGGCGGGTATCACCACTTTCAAAATCGAGGGACGGCTCAAGGATGCCGACTATGTCACCAACCTCACCGCCTACTATCGTCAGCGTATCGATGCGCTATACCCCGCCGAGCGCCGCCATTGCTATACCTATTCCTTTACACCCGACCCGCAGAAAACCTTCCATCGAGGCGGAATCGACTATTTCCTGCACGACCGCACGCCCCGCATGGCAAACTGGCAGACCCCAAAATCAACAGGCGAGCCTATCGGCACTATCGTTCGTATCGAGCGCAATGCCTTGTTGGTCAAGCTGTTACCAGGTATCGAGTTGCACAACGGCGATGGCATTTCCGCAAGCGACCAAGGGTTCTCCGTCAATCGAATCGACGGTGTTTGGCTCTACCCCAACCATTGCCCCAATGTGCAGGCAGGCACGCCGCTTTTCCGCAATTCTGACAGTGTTTTTCTGCGTTCTTTACACGCCGAACGCCGCATTCCCGTCCGTGTCGTTTTTTTCGAGACCGCAACAGGATTTAGCCTCCGCATAGACGGCACAGAGCGAGATTTCGCCTACCCGCACCAGCCCGCCACCCGTCCCGAGCGGGTAGAGGAAACCATCCGCACCCAACTGGGCAAGTTGGGCGACACCCCTTTCACGGCAGAAGCGGTCGAGATTCATACCGCTCCCTATTTCATCCCCATCCGCGTACTCAACGAGTGGCGTCGTCTCGTCGTCGCCGACCTCACCCAATCCCTTCAAACACACTACAAACCTACAGATACGCCCCATTCCCCCACCGATACACTCCCCCATACACACCCACACACAACACCCCATACTCCCCTTCCCAATCTCTCCGAGGAATTCAATCAGCACCCCGACCTCTCCATCACCCCGCTCATGACCTGCCGCTATTGCCTGCTTTTTGAGATGGGTCACTGCCGTCGTGCCGAACCACTCCCGAAGGAACCCCGTTATTTGCGCCTGCACAACGGCACGCTACTCTCTTTGCGTTTCGATTGTGCCCACTGCCAAATGCTTATCTACAAGGCCTAATCGCCGTTCCTCCCCGCTGTCACCACCCATTTTTCCCGCTGCCATTGCCTATTTTCTCTCGGTAAATTATTCTACCTCCCTACTAAAATGTAAAAAAAACGCCGCTTTTCGTGCCATTTTTGGCGCAAAGCGGCGCTTTTCTTGCACCATAGCCGAAAAATACATATCTTTGCACGCATTTATTATTCCCTTGCACGCATTTATTGGAATTCTCGTTCTTTTCTAATACCACATTTTCATAGAACTAACCTTATTTTCTTGAGAGAACAAACCTTATGCATACCTTTCTCTATATTCTTCTGCTCACGCTCCATGTCGGTCCTACCGATAAAATAAGTACGGCCATTGACTCCGCTCGGGCGGTGTACAATCGGTCGGGCGAATCCACTACTATCTACATTGCCCCGGGTGATTATTCCGAGGAGCTGACCATCGATTTCCCGAACCTGCGCCTTATCAACTCTTCACGTCACCCCTCCATTTCCCTTTGCGACGGCGGTGTTCACATCGACCCCAATGCGGTCCGCATCACATGGTACTACGGGCACGGCTATCAATACCGTTCTATGGGCGATTGTTTCAACTATGGCGGCAAGCGCACTCGCTGTTGGAATGCCTCTGTTTTGGTCACTGCTCCCTATTTCTATGCCGAGGATATCATCTTCGAGAACTCTTTCAACCAGTATGTATCGGCGGCAGAAGCGGCAGACTCGCTTGTCGATATCAGCCAAGCCAAAGCCGACTGGACGGAGAAAGAACGCCCCAAGCGCCAAATGCCCGTGCGGCCGAAGCAAGTCGGTTCCACCGAGGTGCAGCACAAGCACTATATCGAGCGTGCCGCTGCCATCTCGTTCACCTCTACCGCTCACCACGCCACCCTGCGCAATTGCCGCTGTGTCGGCCATCAAGATGTGCTCTATGGCGACCAGGGCGCTTCCGTCTATATCGATGGCGGTGTATTGCAGGGCGGTGTCGATTTCATTTTCGGCGGTCTGCAATTAGCAGTCAATCAAGCCACTATCGTTGCCAACATCAGCACCGACCACGGCGACCAATGCTATATCTCCGCCTCCCGCAACGACCCGGACGGCACCCACGAGGGGGCAGGCAAATACGGTGAGCCTGCGCCCGGGGCTCAGCCGCGCGGTATGCTGTTCTATCGCTGCCACATTCGTTTCGCTACTACCGACGAGTTAGCCCGCCCTGGCAGCGTTCCCGTCTATCTCGCTCGCCCATGGCGTTGGTGGGGCGAGACCGTTTGGGCATACACCACATGGGACAATGCGGTGCTGAACGCCACGGCATGGCACACGGGTCTTACCAAGGGCGCTCCCTGCCCCAATAGTTACGAATACCGCTCGCAGGACCGATCCATAGGCCGTCCCGAGTGGGTGCAGGTGCTTTCCCGCCCCACGCTCCCCGACGGCACCCGCATCCGTCCTCGCAACTGGCGTCGCTAATCCCCGCAAGAACAAAATACGCAAACATACAAAAACTACATAAAACACAACACATAACAAAATGAAGACACTCACTACATTGGGTTTGGTTCTGCTTACAGCCGTTTCGCTGCAGGCCGAGCCGGTAGAGAAGAAACTCTACACCACCGATTTCCAAGACTGGGACGCTTTCTCGGCCTCTGCCGCAGGCGCCACTGTTGACAAAACCGTCACCACCACGGACAAGCAGAGTCTCACACTCTCATTCTCCGAGGTCGGCGTTGACCCCACAGGCACGGAAAGCAAATTCACCAACACCGAGGTCATCACCCCGGGCTTTGCCAAAGCTGTCAAATCCCTCACGGCGTATATCGAGACCTCTGTTCTCCGTAGCGTCACCAAGGTAACCTATGTGCATGCCGCTACGGGTAGTAGCCGTGGTTGGGGGCTGCTCTGCAAGACCGCAGACGCCACCAAATGGGACACTCTCCACAGCGCCTATTGCGAACAGGCAGGTACGCTCGTTTCCGTAGATGTGAACCGCGAGAATGTGCAGTTGCGTTGGTACAACCTTGCCCCCCAATACGCTTTTATGACCGAATTCACAGTCTTCGGCAATGTAGAGGTTGCGCCCCGCACCTTCACCGATTTTGAAATCGACCTTACCCAGGATCCTCCCGTTCTGCCCGAGGGCGTACAGGGTGCAGGTGCGTCGTATAATGGAGCGCAACACGGTTGGATCGATTACCAGATCGGTTTCAAGACCGACGGCCCCGTGCGTATCACCTTCGGTGGCTGCCAGTATGCCAACAAGAACGCCACCGTCACCTCCGGCACCACAGGCACTCTCCTCGCCACGGTGGACACCAAGTCTTGCGGCTGCTATCACAACGGCGGCACGGCCACTTGGACCTACAATGTGGAGGCAGCCGACTCGCTGATCGTCTATTGCGGTCAGTACTGCCCCTATATCAAGGTTGAGGCGTGCGACTACGAGGAGGATCACACCATCACCTATTTCGACCAGAACGACAACCTGCTCGGCAAGAAAACCGTTGCGCACGGCAGCCCGTTCACCCCTGCCTACACCACGGCCGACCTTACCATTCCCGAAGGTAGCGCATTCCGTGGCTGGGCAACCAACCTCGGCACCAAGGTAGCCGAAGGCACAGCGGTCGAGAAAGACCTCAAACTCTATGCTTTGGTTACCCCTATCGAGGAGGCGAAAGAAGGCAAGTACTACACCTACGACCTCACGCAGACCGCTTGGTACCTCGAGGACCACGAGTGTATCGACATCACCAACGGTGCTTACTACAACAACCACGGCTGGCGTATCAAGGCAGGCGGCACAGTCCGTCTCGCAGTAGGCGGCAAGGCTTATATCCAAATCGGCAACTGCCAGTATTCCAAGACCGATAGCGTGCGTGTTATCGCCAAGGAGAGCCAGGACTCCGTCACCACGTTCTCCCCTGCAGCTGCATCCGATGGTGCCGTAACCACTTTCTTCTACAATGGTGCCGCCGATACCCTTGTGCTGACCTTCGCCAACGAGGCGTACATCCACAACATCGCTATATATAATGTAGCCGATGAGGTGGTTCGCGACGAGAGCGGGCTCTATATCGTTCCCGCCGGCGATGCGTCTTCGCTGATTCTGACGCTGTTGCAAGTGCAGAAGGGCGACCATATCTTCTTGCCCGATGGCACCTACGACCTCGGCGAGAAAGTGCTTACCCAGATTTCTGTTGATAGCATCAGCCTTATCGGCCAATCCATGGAGGGCACCATCATCCGCAATGCGCCGGACGCTTCCACCGAGTCTATCGACAACACCGCCACGCTCTACCTGACAGGTAACCATATCTATCTCCAAGACCTCACCCTCCAAAACGCCCTTGACTACTACAAGGCCAACAATGGTCGTGCCGTAGCCCTGTGGGACAAGGGTAACCACACCGTTTGCAAGAATGTGCGCCTGCTCTCCTATCAGGACACCTACTATTCAAACAAAATTGGTGCGGCTCACTATTTCGAGGATGGCGAGATTCACGGCACGGTGGATTATATCTGTGGCGACGGCAGTGCCTATTTCCAGAATGTACTGCTCTACTGCGAGAAGCGCAACACCACAAGCACGGGTAGCGACGCCATCACAGCCAGCAACGCCGATGCCGGCGACAAGGGCTATGTCTTCAATGGCTGCACCGTGCAATCCGAGTGCTCTATCGTATCGCTCGGCCGTGCATGGAACAACGCCCCCAAGACCGTCTATCTGCATACCACGCTTGACTATAGCAAGGGCAATTTCTCGCTCTATGACGAAGGAAAAATTGTCCGTTGGACGCGTGAGACCATGAACGATGGTGTCAAACCGACTCTCTTTGGCGAGTACGACACCCGTGATACCGACGGCAATGTGCTGACCCCGGAGAGCAATATCGTCAATTTCTTCCGCAAGGACCTCTCGTGGGACATCGAGACCGTGCTGAAAGCAGACCAAATTGCCGACTACGAGTATGCTTCGTTCTTCGGCGAGTGGAATCCGAAAGAAGACACCAAGCAAGTTTTGCTCTACTATACTGTGAACGAAGACGGCACCCTCGAGTGGGATACAGAGGACATCGCCGAACCTACTTTGTTCTTGATTGAGAACGGTGATGCGTTTGCCATTACCGAAGCACTCCCGAACCAACTCCAAGAGGGCGAAACCGTTCGTGCCGCCAACGCTCGTGGTGGCTTCGGTGTCAAGGCCGTTGAGGGCGAGCGTCCGACCGCTATCGACCGCACGACCACCGTTGCCGACCGCACCTACAAGCGTATCGAGAACGGACAAATCGTCATCGTGCGTGGTGCAGACCGCTACACCGTCCTTGGCGAGAAGGTACAATAATCCGCTTTGCGCCCTACTCATCGCCTAGCAACGCTGCTACAGCACAATAAAAACGCAATAAAATGCTATAAAACCACTGCTACAGCGTTCCTAAAAAACAGACATAAATCTATATTCTTGACACGAGAAGCCCTGCTGCGCCGCAAATCACAGCAGGGCTTTTTGTATCCATTTCAGCCCCAAACGCATACACTTATGCTTTTATTTTTCAAAATTATTTGTCCGTTTGCTAAAATGTTTGTACATTTGCCGTCGAATTCACAACTGACCATTCCTATTATAAAGCCTATTCTACATTATCCATTCTACTAACAACCAAATTTTTACTCCAATGAACTACTCTAAATTTTTCCGCACGGCTCTCATGAGCCTCGTCACCGTCTTTGCATTCGGCTTTGGTCTGACCTCCTGCGACCCGGATGACAATAAGAACCCGGAAGAACTCATCCTTGGCACATGGACACTCAACGCCGGCGAAACCTACTTTGACGATGCACTTGTCACGACCGTAAACTTTGATACGCGCGTCATCGGGTATTATGATGGTGGCCAACTGGTCGAAACCGACACCATCAACGACCCTACATTGTCCATAACATTCACCGTCAATGATGACAAGACCTGCGACATGACCCAATACGACGAAGACGGCGCCGAGCGTGTTTCCTACACCTACTCCATCGAGACCGTAGGCGATGAGAAGCGTTTGGTGCTCACTGCAGATGGCGAGACAGAATATGCCGTCATCGGCACGCTGACCAAAAAAGACCTGGTCCTTACCTCTACCACAAAAGAAGAAGATGGAACTTACAAAGAAGTCATGCACTTCAAAAAATGATTCGCCCCTTTTATACACGCACAAAAAAGCCGTCGGGAACGCCGACGGCTTTTTTGTGTATATACCGGCCCTCACAGACATCTTTTTTTACCTAAGTCTGTTTAAGGGCATATTATACTTCTAATAGTCCCTTGCCCGCTTATTTGAACCCAAACACAAAATACACCGCTGCCACAAGGCACAATGCAGCCACAATGTGATTCCACCGCAGCGTAGTGTGAAATGCCACCATGCTGAACAACACGAATACCGTCAGTGTAATCACTTCCTGAATCACTTTCAGTTGCATTAGGCTAAACGGGCCTCCGTTCCCCTCAAATCCAATTCGGTTCGCCGGTACCTGCAGACAGTATTCAAAGAACGCAATTCCCCACGAGATGGCTATCACCGCTATCACGGGCAACTGTCTGAACCAACTCACCTCGCCCATTTTCAAGTGTCCGTACCATGCCAGTGTCATAAACACATTCGAACAAATCAGCAGCAAAATTGCATATAATCCATTCATAATCAATCATTTTTACACTATATATTACACTATATATTATTTTATTTCTCTTTCGTTTTTGCTCTCTGCCATTTTGTGCGGCAAGTAGTCTGTTTTTATGTTTTCCATGGCGCTCCACATCGAATCCCGCACATTTGGATTCAGCCGTTCCAGTTCTGTAACCAGTTCTTTGACGCGCGCACGGCTGCTTTCTTTCTCGAAGGGGCAGAGTTTCTGTTGCTTTTTGTAGTCCCGCAGTTCCGCATAGCGCCGCAAGTCTTTCTCCTCGCATAGGCATAGCGGCCGCACCATCTCAATGGGCATTCTTTCCATTTTCAGCCGCGGCGGTATCGTGCAGAAAGTACCCTGAAAAACCAGATTCATCAACATCGTTTCCACCATATCATCTTTGTGGTGTCCCAGTGCAATTTTGTTGCAGCCCAATTCTTGCGCCACGCCGAAGAGAGCCTTTCGTCGATACCACGAGCAGAGGAAGCACGGGTCTTTTTCCCGAACCGCTCCCGAACCGACTCTCGAACCCTCTCCATCATTAGGCACGCTTATTTCCGTATCTCTCACCACGAAAGGCACCTTATATTCCGCACAGAACTGCTCCAGATAACTCAGATCCGACTGATAATCCCTTTCCTTCACGCGTACATGCACCGCCACCACCTCGAATCGTGGCACATAGATTTGCGCTCGTCGCCCGAGCAGTTCCACCAGTGCGAGGCTGTCTTTCCCTCCGCTCAGTCCTATCAGTATCTTGTCGCCGTCGGCTATCAGCCCATAGTCGGCGCACGCTTTATGAAATTGTTTTGTGAGTTTGCTCTGCAGCCGCCCGCATTCTATCTCCTGCGGACTTTTTTCCTTCTTTACCATTTCCTTTCTATTCCTTATTATTTCCTTATACTTCCTTATATTTCCTTGTATTACCTTACTATCTCCTCACAAGTTACCTACCATACCTTTGCCATTTCCGACCCAATTTCCGAAGCAATTCCCGAAGCACTCCCGAACCATCTCCTTACTACTTACTTGTTACCTACCCGTTACCTACTTACCACTCCCTCACTATTCTCTTATATATCTTTCTATTTTTTACTATTCCTTATCCTATGCTCGTCATTGCCCGACAATCGCATTCCGATACCCTTTCTTCGGGTGTTCCCTATCACTTTCCGCCCCTTTTTGGGTGCAAAGGTACAAAAAAACGCAGAAAAATCACTTTTTCGCGATTTTTTTTCGAATATATTTTGGTATATCAAAAAAAAGCAGTACTTTTGCACCCGCTTTCGGATAGGAAGTATGTGGTCTTCTACATTATGCGGCAATAGCTCAGTTGGTAGAGCACGACCTTGCCAAGGTCGGGGTCGCGAGTTCGAGTCTCGTTTGCCGCTCAAAGAGCAGGACATTGTTCCTGCTTTTTTACTCTAAAAGCCCAGGTGGCGGAATTGGTAGACGCGTACGTTTCAGGTGCGTATGTCGCGAGGCGTGCAGGTTCGAGTCCTGTTCTGGGCACAAGAGAAAGTGGTCTTTAACAACCAACGAGAAAACGAAAGTTTTGTCGGGTTAAGGAGGAGGAATTTGCGGAGCATAAAATTCACATAGTGAATTTCTGCTGCGTAGCAAGTTCCGACGAAGCGCAGGTGGTGAAATTGGTATACACGCTACTTTGAGGGGGTAGTGGTCGCAAGATCGTGTGAGTTCGAGTCTCATCCTGCGCACAGCATTCGAATAATGTTTTCATAATTTTCTAGTTTTTAGAGGGGAGAGTTACCGCGAGGTAACTCTTTTTTTGCGTTATTATAAAAAAGCACATAAGTGTGTTTTATGGAAAGCCTATACGTGCGTTTACAGAAAAGCACACAAGTGTGTTTTATGGAAAAAGCATCAATGGAATAAAGCATATAGATTGCAGGATACAATCCACACAACACCCTCCTTGTCAAAAAAAACGCATTGTATAAGTAAAAACTACACGCAAACTAGTTTTTCCTCCTTCATTTTTCCCGACACTCTTTGTACCAAACTACTCATATCAATGTTCTATTTCAAACCTCATTAGTTGTTTATTTCTACTCCAACCCGTAAAAATCAAGAAAAATGCACTTTTTCAAAAAAAAATGCGCCAATATTTTGTCAGTTTCAAAAAAAGCAGTACCTTTGCACTCGCTTTCGGGAACGATCTACCCACGAGGCTCGAAAAGACGCTGCACAGCAGTGCAGGGTGAGCCACAGAGAAGGTTTTCGAAAAGGGCGTTTAGCTCAGCTGGTTTAGAGCATCTGCCTTACAAGCAGAGGGTCTGCGGTTCGAATCCGTAAACGCCCACCAAGAAGTCACGAAATTCGTGACTTCTTTTTTTGTCCACACACATATACACCTATTCCTATCTCCGTTTTTCCTATCTCCCCCCCCTTTTTTCTATTCCTTTCCCTTTATTTCTCTTTTTTCTTTCCATTTTTCTTTTCCAATTCTCCCCACACATCAACTCATAATGAACCGCGAGAAATACATTATGGCTGACTAGGACAATGTATCCTAAAAATCTCACTCTCACACTTCTCCCTGCCCTTTCCTCCCCACACCCCTCCTGAACCTTCCCCATACCATCTTACACTTTGTCTATTTCTCACCCGTTTTCAATAATTATGCAAATTATTCAGTCCGTTTCCCATGCAGAAGTACACTGAATATCTATTCATTTATTGCATATTGCCATGTATATTCCGAATAATTATGCAACATATTGCATGCTTTTTAGTATTAAAATACACATTATGCACACTTTTACACAGAAAAAATCATCATTTTGATATATTTCATTTGCACAATTCAATTTTATACTATACCTTTGCGCCCACTTTTCCGATGTTAATCTAATTCATACCACACAGTATGTGCGTTGTAGCGATTACGAACGCCATAACAAGAACATCCATTTTTTAAGGTGCAATCAACACGATATTAACTAATTATATTTTACGGTATGAAAAGATTTCTACTCCTCTTGTCAGCCTGCTATGTGAGCATTGGTCTCGCCTTTGCGCAGGCACAGACATTCAGCGGAGTCGTACTGAGTGAGAGTGACGGCGAGCCTGTGATAGGTGCTTCCGTGCAAGTCAAGGGTACGACTTCCGGTACCATTACAGATTTTGATGGTAAGTATTCAATCACCGCCGAGCCGGGACAAACGCTCGTAATTTCCTTCATTGGTATGAAGACGGTGGAACTTCCCGTAGCCGACGGGCTGAAGATTACCCTTTCCGAGAACAGCCAAGAGATAGACGAGGTCATGGTCGTAGCCTTCGGTACGACCACCAAGAAGTCGTTCACAGGTTCGGCTTCAGTAGTCAAGACCGATGACATCGTCAAGCGCCAGACCAGTAATGTCAGCAACGCCCTTTCGGGTCAGGTAGCCGGCGTGCAGGGTATCAGCGTCGATGGTGCACCGGGCTCGGTTGCCAAGATTCGTATCCGTGGTATCGGCTCTATCAACGCCAGCAACGCCCCGCTCTATGTAGTGGATGGTGTGCCTGCCGACGACAACACGATTGCCACGCTCAACAACAATGATATTGAGTCGATTACCGTCCTCAAAGACGCTGCCAGCAACGCCCTCTACGGTGCGCGTGGAGCCAACGGTGTCGTGCTTATCACTACCCGCCGAGGCAACACCAAAGATGCGCAAATCACTATCGATGCCAAATGGGGTTCTAACTCGCGTGAGGTACCTACCTACTCTGTCATGACTGACCCGGCTATGTACTACGAGACCTTCTATCAGGGTCTGTTCAACAGCCAGTTCCTTGCCGGTCAGTCCGCAGCCTACGCCCACGAGTATGCCAACACCTATCTGCTCGACCCGAACAACGGTGGTCTGGGCTATCAGGTCTATACCGTGCCTACGGGGCAACGCCTCATCGGTACCAACGGTAAACTCAATCCTAACGCCACGCTCGGCTACAACGACGGTGTCAACTACTACACGCCAGACAGTTGGTACAACGAACTCTTCAAGTCTAACAACCTGCGTCAGGAATACAACCTCAATGTATCCGGCTCTACCGACAAGATCAACTACTTCGCTTCGGCAAGTTACCTCGATGATTCAGGTATTATCGAGAACTCGAATTACCGACGTTTCACGAGCCGTGTCAATGTGGATTATCAGGCGAAGAAATGGCTCAAACTCGGTACTTCGATGAGTTACGCTCATGCCGATCAGAAGTACCCGACCGACCAGACTAGCGACGATGCGGCCACCTCGTCGGGAAACCTATTCTTTGTCAGCAACTTCATGGCGCCTATCTATCCGCTTTATGTGCGCAACGCCGACGGTTCTATCGCTGTGGACAACAACGGCTACACAGTTTATGACTATGGAGACGGTGCAGCATTGGGTGCAGGCACCAAGCGTCCTTTCATGAGTCAGTCTAACCCTGCGTCAGCCATTGCGCTCGATGTGTCAAAATACACCAACGATATGTTCACGGGCAAGTGGTACGCCGCCATCGAGTTCTACAAGGGGCTTAAGGCTACTGCCAACATCGGTGTCAACTATTTCGGCAGCCGCTATCAGCAGACCATGAACCCTTTCTACGGGCAGTATGCTACCTCGGGCGGTTCGGTGTTTGTAGAGAGCGACCGTTACCTGACGGTTAACCAGCAATACCTCTTGACCTACAACAACCGCTTTGCCGGCCTGCACAATGTGGACCTCTTGCTCGGTTATGAGAACTACAACTACACTCTCTCGACCAACTATGGGCAGAAGACCAAACTCTTCTCGTCCGACATTGCCGAAATCAGCAACGCCATTCTCAACCCGCAGACAGGTTCTTATACCCACCACTATGCTACCCAAGGTATCTTGGCGCAAGCCAAATACGACTACGACAGCAAGTACTATATCTCCGCTTCCTATCGTCGTGATGCTTCTTCGCGTTTCGCCAAGAAGAACCGTTGGGGTAACTTCTGGTCTGTAGGTGCTGCTTGGGATATCAACGCCGAGCCGTTTATGGAGTCTGCACAAGATGTAGTCAACCTGCTCAAACTCAAAATCAGTTACGGTGCGCAAGGTAACGACAACCTGCTCACCAGTGACGGTGCGGTCAACTACTACCTCTACACCGACCAATACGAGGTCAGCGAGAACAACGGTAGTTTCGCTACGGCGCTCACCTACAAGGGCAACGAAGACATTACTTGGGAAACTTCCTACAACCTCAACGGCGGTATCGATTTCGCCTTCTTCGATGAGCGACTGAGTGGTACGATCGAGGGCTTCTGGCGCCGCACGGTGGACATGCTCTACTACAAGCCCGTACCTTCGTCCTTGGGCTACAGCAGCCTGCCTGTCAATATCGGTTCTGTCAGCAACGCCGGTCTTGACCTCGAGTTACACGGCACGCCCGTCAAAACCCGCAATGTCACTTGGACTATCTACGCCAACATGACCTATTTCAAGAACAAAATTCTCGAACTCTCGCCGGAGTTGAATGGTCAGTGGATTAGCGGCAACTATATCTACAAGGAGGGCGAGAGCCTCTACAACTTCTATATCCGTAAGTACGCAGGCGTTGACCCAAGCACGGGTAAGTCGCTGTGGTACAAGGATGTAACCGACGACGAGGGCAATATGACGGGACAGACCGTTACCGATGTCTGGGCAGACGGTACGCAGTACGAGTCCGGCGACATTCTGCCTAAGGTCTATGGTGGTTTCGGCACCACACTCGATGCTTACGGCGTAGATTTCTCTATCGGTTTTGCTTACCAACTCGGCGGTCGTGTCTTCGACGCAGGCTACCAGTCGTTGATGCACTCTGGCAACTCGTCCTACGCCGGTCAGAACTGGCACACCGACATTCTCGATGCATGGACACCGAGCAATACCGACACCAATGTGCCTCGTGTTGACGCAGCCGACCTCTATACCAATGCCACCTCCGACCGTTGGCTTATCTCGTCCAACTATCTGAGCCTGCAGAACATCACGCTGGGCTATACGCTGCCCTCCAAATGGACCCGCAAGGCAAAAATCGAGAAGTTGCGTATCTACGGTGTGGCAGACAATGTAGCGCTCTTTGCTGCCCGCAAGGGTCTTGATCCTCGCCAGAGTTACTCCACTTCGAGTATGAACACCTACGCCGCTATGCGTAGTATCTCCGGAGGTATCAGCATCACATTCTAATCATTCACTTCTTGGGGCTTTTCTAAGTGTCTCGGCACTTCCGCCCCACTAAAATATAGACTACAATGAATAAAATAGCAAGATATACAGCCATCTTCGGATTGGCATTCGGGTTGTCGGCTTGCGATAGTCTGCTCAATACCGCCCCCGAAGGTGCTACCAAGACCGAAGAACAAAAACAGGATGCATTCAGCAAGAACCCCACTACCTCATCAGCCGATGTAGCCGCCATGTACTCGCAGATGATTCAACTCTGGTCAGGTCTGGGCGAAGACGGCCTTGAGCGTCACTTCGATTTCGGCTATGCCGCCATGTGCATCATGCGCGATTGCATGGGTCAGGACTATGTGCGCCCCAATATCGGCTATAACTGGTTCGCCAGCCCTGCCGAGTACTCCGACCGTGTCTATACCTCGCAAGAGATGCGTATGCAATGGCGTGAGTACTACAAGATTATCCGTGCGGCGAACAATGTCATCGGCGGTATCGACTCTACCACTACCGACGCTACTTTGCTCTCCAACCTGGGTCAGGCGCGTGCCGTGCGTGCGTTCTGTTACCTCGAGATGGCGCAACTCTACCAGTTCGCCTATAGCGACCAGACCAAGAACAAGCCCTGCGTACCCATCGTAACGGAGAGCCTTACAGCAGAGCAGCAGACCAACAACCCCCGCGCCACGGTGCAGGCCGTTTACGACCTCGTCTATAGCGACCTCAATTTCGCTATCTCTGCGCTCGATGGCTTTGTGCGTTCCGACAAGGGCTATATCAACCGGGCAGTTGCCTATGGTCTGCGTGCCCGTGCCAACCTCGCTACCCAACAGTGGGCGGCTGCGGCTTCCGATGCCGATAGTGCCCTCATCGTTTCGGGTGCTACCGTCTATACCCTCGAGGAGGTGTCAAAACCTACTTTTTGCTCGGCGGATGCAGCTTCGGTGCTGTGGGCAAACATTCTCACCGAGAGCAACGAGGTCGTCACTTCGGGTATTGTCAACTGGTTAGGTCATGTCGGCTCGTTCTATACCTCGGGCTACACCAGTGTGGGGGCCTATAGTTCTATCTCCTCTACGCTCTACGCCAAAATCTCCAATACAGATGTGCGCAAGGGCTGGTGGCTCAACGAGGACAAGACCTCGCCGCTGCTCGACAACGCCAACTATTCGTGGTGGAAAGAGACGGCTTCCGGCGATGGCATGGAGTATGTCAATGTCAAGTGGGGTCTGCCCAACGACAATGCCACTGTTATGTCTGCTGCGGCGGATTGGATTCTGATGCGTGCCGAGGAGATGTTGCTCATCAAGGCCGAGGGTCTTGCCCGCACAGGCGACGAGGCCGGTGCACGCGCCGCGCTCAAGGTGCTGACCGACCAGCGTGACCCCAACAACAGACAGACACAGACCGAAAACAGCCTCTTGGACGAGATTTGGTATCAGCGTCGTATCGAGTTGTGGGGCGAGGGCTTTGCTTTCTTCGACATCCTGCGCCTCCAGAAGACCATCAACCGCAAGAGTACCAACCTCGCTACCAGCAACTGGCCTGCGGCTTGGCAATATACCATCCAGCCCAACGACCCCGTGCTGCTTTACCTCATCCCGAGCGTAGAGATCGAGGCCAACCAAGGCATCAGCATCAGCGACAACAACGAGCAAGTAGCTCCTCCTACCGTCTAACTTATTTTTGGCAGAGAGGTAGATCCATACGGTGTATTTTCCCTGCCATAATTTCTTAAAAACAAGCATTTCAGTATGAAAACGAAATATATCTCTATAGCCTTTGCCGCATTGGCGTTGGCAAGCTGCGGGAACGATTTTCCTACCCGCGATGAGTCGCCTGCTTCGGAGGGCTTCTTTATCTACGAAACGACTCACACCATCGTTACCTACACCCCGGATGATGCAGCCGTGGATAGTATTCTTATCGGGCGCACCTCCTCGCTTGAGGCAGCCGACCTGACGCTCACGGTCGAGGTGCCTGAAGATGGCACAATCACGCTCCCGACCACGCTCCATTTTGCTGCAGGGCAGCAGTTCGACACGGTGGCTATCGACGCTTCGGCGCTGCCTATCGGTTCGTCGGCTTCCATCAGCATCTCTATCCCGAAGGAGGATGCTACCTACTATGGTCGCAACGCCATTACCATTTCCTATACCAAGGACTACAACTGGGAGAGTCGTGGTACGGTGCACTTCGTTTCCGGTTTCTGGAACGAGGAGGGAGATGTCGAAATCGAGAAAGCCGTCGAAGCTACCGACTCGCTTTTCCGTCTTGTAAATCCATATTTTGAGATAGACCCTGCCGAGGAAACCGAAGAAGGCAGTGGCGAGAAAGCAGGTGACGGCTATTCCATTCTCAGTGGGCAACACCTCAAGTTCATCCTCGACGCCGACTACAATGTGGTAAGCCTTGACGGTGCAGAGAGCGATGGTGCATTTGTGTATTCCAATTTTACGGGTCTTGTGGATGGTTCGTATGGTGATATTTATCTCTACTGGACATCGGAAGAAGCCGCAGATTGTACTTTCAGCAACAGCGGAAATGTTTTCTCGTTGAGTACCTATTTCATTGTTGACGCCGGCAATTTTGGTGCCTACACCGAGCAATGGACATGGACCGAAGGCTGCCCCGAGGCATTGAATCCATCCGACAGTACGGACACCGATAGTACCGACAGCACGGACAGCGAGGGTACAGAAGAATAATGTATAACTCATAATGCGTATTTTGTATGAATAAGAATATCTATATCGCTTCTTTGCTTGCAGCCGCCGCTCTGGTGGGCTGCACCAAAGAGGACAACGGCACGCTCGACGAAATTCTGCTTTCGCGCCAAACGCTCACCTCTGCCGACGCTTACTACTACGCAGAGGCGGACGAGGACGGTTCTATCGCCTACGGTGCATCTGCCGATGTGCGCAAACTGACTGTTGCTTTCGCTTCTGCCAATTTGTCCTACGACTTTTCTGCGGCTGCTTTCTCCGGCGAGGGGCAGTACTTCGAGATTGAGTTTTGCGTACCCGTTGACAGCCAGTCGCTGGCGGTAGGCCATTACACAGGCGGCGACATCGCACCTTGGCATATCAATCTTGCCAACACGTCGGCAGCATCGGTCAACAACTCCACGCCGACGGCACAACTGCCCGAGGGTATCGATGTGGATGTCACCAAGTCGGGCGACATCTATACCATTGACATCAACTTCACCAACTCGTGGGGTGCCAAACTCTACGGCACCTATACAGGCACGCTCTCTTTCAAGCCCTATACGGCGTATAGCGAGCCTACCGACTCCGTGGCGTTTGTCATCAACGCGGTCGAGGACATCACCTTCGAGGCAGACGCACAGAACGAACTCTATTGGTACTACTACCAGACCACGCTCCATACCGTCACACTGACCGATTCTGTGGGCAATACGGTCGTCATCCAACTGGAGGCAGCCGATGAGAACGCTCTCGAGTCGTTGCCTTCCGGCGAGTGGACAGATGTCTATGCCGGCTATTGGTCGCTGAGCAGTCCGTTCACGGGCTTCTATCGCTCGGGTTCGGCGGAGACCAGTTATATTCTCACGGCGGACGGTCATTACTACTATCTAACGCCGACCACCCCGCTCACGGTAGCCTTCGATGCCGACGGCAATCTGACATCGCTCTCGTTCGAGGCGACCACCGCTTTTGGCTCTACGCTCACCATTGCTTTGAAGTGATTTTTCCCTTATTATTTTGTCGGATGGCAGGTTTTCTTTGTTGCCTATCGTAGTATTGTTTTGTTCTGTGAGCATTTCGAGAGAGCGGTAGCCCACCGGCTGAAAAGCCTTGCGCCGAAGCGAATCTCCGTTCGTCAAGATAATAATTCTGTTTTGTTTTTTGTTGAAAGATGGCTGTCTATTCGTTAGGCAGTCATCTTTGTTTTTGTTCTATACAGAGAAAAATCCGTACTACATAAGGTCATACTCCACTAATCATTCCTAATTCAAAATTCCTAATTATTTCTGTTTTGTCATATTGAAATCTCATTTCGTCAAAATTTGCACTTCCCCGGCAATTTTTCTGTCATTTTCTTGTGCTACAAACAAAAAAGCAGTACCTTTGCGCCCTAACCGCATTTACAGACGACTTCACCAACTATGACTACCGTACTTCCGCTGCATCTTTATGATGTCTTTCGTGGTGCCTTTTTGTGCCTGCTTGTTTACTGGTTCTATCGTTTTGTCCGCTCCGAGGAAGCATTCAAGAGCCGTACGGCCATTCGTCGTCGTACGCTGATGGCCATTCTTCTCGGCTGGCAAATCGTAGGCTGTTTCTATGCCACTATTCCGTGGTGGCCCGACCTCTTTGCTCAATTCCATGTACGCCAAATCATGGCGCAGATGGATGCCATCACTACTATTTTGTGCATTTTGGTGCTTACGGAGGTCACCCATCGCCGTATCGTTACCCCTTGGGTCTTTTTGGCGCATGTCACGCCGTTCGTCCTTTTTGCCATCGTCGGTCTTTTTGTCGAGAGTCGTATTTTGCTCGCTGTCGAGTCGGGTATTCTGGTGCTCTATATCTTGGTTTTCTCGTTCCTGCTCATTCGGGCATGGCTTCGCTTCAACCATTTTGTGCAGGACCATTTCGGCACCATCGAGGGGCACGACATCCATTGGTTGCGCCATGTAGCGGTCGAGTTGCTCTTGATTCTTGCTTGCTGGTGTATCTGCTATATTCCCAATATCTCTCCATGGGTATGGGTGGGCACCACGCTGCTGGTCATCCTGATTGAAAACTCGTTTTTCTATCGGGTCTATTCCATCATTTTAACCTACGAGACGGCTCATACCGACGATCGTGAGGACATGCAGATTCTGCTCTCCGAGCCCAAACCCGACTTGCTCCACCCCGTTCCTGAGCCCGAGCAGCCCACGCCCTCTGCCGCCGATCGTTTTGCGGGCAACCTCAAAGCCATTTGCGAGGACACCCGCCTCTATACCAACGAGGACATCACGCGCCTTGTCTTGTGCGAGAAGATGCACATCGGCACCACGCAGTTCACCACGCTGCTCAATCGCACCACGGGCAAGACTTTCCATCAGTATATCAACGATTTGCGCCTCGACTATGCCGAGCAGTTGCTCCACGACCCGTCCATTCCCATCGACAAGATTCCGGAGCGTATCGGCTACAAGGTCGGCTCCAAATCCACCTTCTACCGTGCTTTTTCCGCACGCTATTCCTGCACACCGTCGGAGTACCGCAAGTATCTGCTTTCCAAGCAATAATTGCCTCGTCTTTTTTCGGGGACAAAGGTACGACTTCTTTCTCTTATGCAGACCGTTCCGAACCATTTCGGAGCGGTCTTGACTTTTTCTGCCGTTTTTTGACGGTCTTCGCTTCGTATTTGCATATTTCGGCGAAAAGCAGTACCTTTGTCGCCGAATGTGCGCCTGTGTTCCCGCTGCTTTTATTGTCGGGACGCACGCTGCCGAAAACCACCCGAAAAGTTTCGCTTGCCACACGCTGTTTCACATATTTCCCGCCGCTGGCTATGGGTTCTGCTCATAGTCTGTGCAGCTATGCCCGCCTCCGCCCAATATACAGGCAGCGGCAGCAGTGTGTTCACATTCTTGGGGTTGCCCGTATCGTCCCGAATCAACGCCTTAGGTACCTACAACGTCAGCGTGCGTGACGGCGACATTTCCATGGCGATGAACAACCCCGCTCTGTTGGGCGCACTCACCGACAATGTGCTTCAGCTCAACTATTCCTACTATCTGCCCGGCACTATGTTCGGCAGTGTGCTGTACGGGCACAATTTCGGTCGTTCCAAAATAGAGAAGCCCTACACAGGCGAGGGTGAACCGGACAAGCCCAACTACTTTGCCGTCGGTGTCCATTACCTCGACTACGGCCGTATGCAGTATGCCGACAACACGGGTAATCTCACGGGTGGCACCTTCACAGCCAAGGACATCCTTATCGACGCCATCTATGCCCGCCAGTTGGGCGAGATGTTCTCCGTGGGTGTCACGCTCAAGCCGGTCTATTCCATCTACGAGTCCTACCATTCTTTTGCGTTGGGAGCCGATGTGGGCGCCCATTTCCAGACGCGTGACTCTACCTTCCAGTTGGGTCTCTCGCTGCAAAACATCGGTTGGCAAGTCGTAGGTTTCTATAGTGAGGAGGGCGGCAGCAACCACGAGATGTTGCCCCTGAATCTGCAGTTAGGTTTCTCCTATCGTTTTGCCCATGCGCCGATTCGTTTTTCGATGACCGTCCACAATATGCAGCAGTGGAATTTGGGCTACGAGCAGACCAACAATGTCAATATTTCTGACCTCACGGGCGAGACCAAGAATATCGAGTGGTACGACATGATGTTCCGTCATACCGTGTTTGCCATCGATGTAGTGCCTCGTTCCGAGCGCTTCTATCTCACCGTCAGTTACAACCACCGCCGCCGTGCCGAGATGAATCTCAGCGACCAGCGTTCCATAGCCGGTTTCGCCTTTGGTGCGGGCGTGCGCATCTATAAGTTCCGTTTGGGTTTTGCCATGTCGCAGATGACCAAGAGCAATTTTTCCTACCAAGTCGGGCTTAGTTTAGATATAAACAGTATGCTCAAATGAAAAAAATTATCGTAGCCATCGACGGCTATTCTTCGTGTGGCAAATCCACCATTGCTAAGGCGTTGGCGAAATTTGCCGGCTATATGTATGTCGATACGGGTGCCATGTATCGTGCCACGGCGCTTTTTATGCTGCAGCACCACGCCGACACGCCCGAGCAGATTCTTTCCTTGCTCCATCAGGTCGAGATTCGTTTTGCCTTGCAGCCCGACGGCACGCAGCACACCCTGCTCAACGGGGTGGATGTCGAGCGTGAAATCCGCACTTTGGCGGTTGGCAATCGTGCGTCAGAGGTGTCGCAGATTCGCGAAGTGCGTCAGTTTCTTGTGGCACAACAGCAAGCCATGGGCGTGGAGAAAGGTATCGTTATGGACGGTCGTGACATCGGCACGGTCGTTTTCCCCAACGCCGAACTCAAACTGTTTTTGACCGCAGCGCCGGAGGAGCGTGCCCGCCGTCGTTTCGAGGAATTGCGAGCCAAGGGCGAGAACCCCGACTACGAGGCCGTTTTGGCGGATGTCACCGACCGCGACTATCGCGACACCCATCGTGCCGAGAGTCCGTTGCGTCAAGCGCCTGATGCACAAGTCGTGGATAACACCCACCTCACCCCCGCCGAGCAAATGACACTCATCGAGTCGCTCTTCACGCAGGCCGTTTCGTGCTAACTACTATGACCGTCACCATCGATACCCATTCCGGCTTTTGCTTTGGTGTCACATCCGCCATCCGCAAGGCAGAGGAGGAACTGCAACGAGGTCCTCTCTTCTGTTTGGGCGACATTGTCCACAATGGGCAAGAGGTGGAGCGATTGGCACGCTTAGGGTTGGAGACCATCGACTACGACGACCTCCGCACATTGCACAATGTCCGTGTCTTGCTCCGTGCGCACGGTGAGCCGCCCAGCACCTACCATATCGCCGAGCAGAATCATATCGATATTATCGATGCCAGTTGTCCGGTGGTTTTGAATTTGCAGAAGCGTATTCGTGAGACCTATCGTCGGATTCGTGAGACCATGCCCGACAGTGGGGCGCAGATTGTCATTTTCGGCAAGGTGGGTCACGCCGAGGTCATCGGCCTGCAAGGCCAGACCAACGACACCGCCATCGTCATCGAGTCCCCCGACGCCCTCCTCCCCCCTTCACCCCTCAGTACTCACCCCTCAGCAACCCTTCCCCCTCACCCTTCAACAACACCCAGTACCCAATCTTCAACTCCCCTCATCGCTCACCCTTCAACAACGCCCAGTACCCAATCTCTGACACTTAAAAATACTAAAAATCCCGAAGCACTCCCGAACCAACTCCCTATCATCGACTTCCAGAAGCCGATATTTCTCTTTTCCCAAACCACTAAATCCGTAGAGGATTTCCATCGTTTGGTCGAACTTATCCAATCCCGGATAGGGGAGGGTGTCCTGTTTGAGTGGCATGACACGATATGTCGCAATGTAGCCAACCGTGTCAGCAGCCTTTGTCAGTTCGCACAATCCAACGACATGGTCGTATTCGTGGGCGGTCACAAGTCTTCAAACGCCAAAGTTTTATTCCAACATTGCCTATCGGCGAACCCTCGCACGGTTTTTGTAAGTAGTGAGGAGGAACTTACCGAGGCCGTGTTGCAGGCGTGTTCCGCCGTTGATCGTCTAGGCATCTGCGGGGCCACTTCCACGCCTATGTGGTTGATGGAGCGTTGCCGCCTACGCATTGAGCAGTACGCTGCCGCATGCCCGACCGAGTCGTAAGTTTATCAATATACAAAAAGAACCATAACACTAAACTATAACAATGGAGTACAAGATTAACACTATCGGTGTCTTCACTTCGGGTGGTGATGCACCGGGTATGAACGCTGCGGTTCGTGCCGTTACGCGCGCCGCTATCAGCAATGGCATTCGTGTCAAAGCCATCTATCGTGGCTACAAAGGCCTCATCGACGACGACATCAAGGAGTTTACCACGCAGGATGTGAGCGATATCATCCAACGTGGCGGCACCATCATCAAGTCGGCTCGTTGCATGGAGTTCAAGACCCCCGAAGGCCGCAAGCAGGCATACGACAATCTCGTCAAGGAAGAGATTGATGCCCTCATCGCCATCGGTGGTGACGGCACTTTCACGGGGGCTCGTATTTTTGCCCAAGAGTACAATGTGCCTATTATCGGTATTCCGGGCACCATCGACAACGATTTGTGGGGAACTGATACCACCATCGGCTACGATACGGCGCTCAATACCATCATGCACTGCGTGGATATTCTTCGTGATACCGCATCGTCGCACGAGCGGGTCTTCTTGGTCGAGGTCATGGGGCGTGATGCCGGCTTCCTGACGCTCAATGCCGCTATTGCAGCGGGAGCAGAGGCTGCCATCATTCCGGAGCGTGCCACCATCATGGAGCAAATCGAGGCCGCCATCGGGCAGGGTCGCCGCAAGAGCAAGAATTCCAGTATTGTCCTAGTGCAGGAGCACGCCATCGAAGGTGGTGCCAATGCAGTGGCCAAGTTGATTGCCGACGCTCACCCCGAATACAGTCCTCGTGTCACCATTTTGGGGCACCTGCAGCGTGGAGGTTCGCCTACTGCCGACGACCGTATTTTGGCTTCCCGTATGGGTATCGCCGCCGTGCAAGCCCTATTGGAGGAGCAGCGAAGCATTATGGTGGGCATCCAGAACGATGAGATTGTCTATGTGCCGCTCATCAAGGCCATCAAGGAGAAGAAAGATGTCAAAGCCGACAAGTGGAACGCCATCAAGATTTTGTCAATCTGATTTTTGTTCCCGAAGCGGTACTATCATTCTTAAAAGCAGACCCTGTTAGGTGTCTGCTTTTTTTATTTTCATTTGCGAAATTCATTTTCTTTCCGTAACTTTGCACCCTATTTGCAATATATGCCCCAAATCCAATTCAAAGGTACAAAGGGCAACAGGACTATGGATATTAAAGACATACAATCGCTTTATTTTTTGGGTATAGGGGGCATCGGAATGAGTGCCCTTGCACGCTATTTTCTCTCGCGCGGTTACCGCATTTTCGGCTACGATCACACCCCTTCGCAGCTCACGCGTGAGTTGGAGTCGGAGGGTATGACCATTTCCTACGAGGACAATGTACAGACGCTCATCGAGACGGGCATCGATTCTCGCCACACTTTGGTCGTGCGCACCCCTGCCATTCCCGAAGATACTCAGGTCTATACCTATCTCCGCGAGCATGGTTTCGAGATTCAGAAGCGCTCCGAGGTCTTGGGTTTTGTCACACGGCAGATGAAGGCATTGTGTGTCGCCGGCACGCACGGCAAAACCACCACATCCACCATGTTGGCGCATTTCCTGTACCAGTCCGAGATTGGCACGAACGCTTTTTTGGGTGGTATTAGCAACAATTACGGCACCAATGTGCTTATCCAGCGCGATAGCAACTATGCTGTCGTCGAGGCGGACGAGTACGACCGTTCGTTCCACCACCTCACGCCCTATATGTCCATCATCACGGCGGTAGACCCCGACCACCTCGACATCTATGGCACCGAGGAGGCGTATCGGGAAAGCTTCGAGCATTATACCTCGCTCATCCAGGCAGCGCTTATCATCAAAAAAGGCCTGCCCATTACCCCTCGTTTGCAGAAGGGTGCAAAACTCTATACCTATAGTGCCACCGAGCCGGCAGACTTCTTTGCCGACAACATCCGTGTGGACAAAAAGGGCGACATCTATTTCGATTTTCATACTCCCAACGACACCATCGCCGATATGCGATTGGGTGTACCGGTTTGGGTCAATATAGAGAACAGCGTAGCCGCCATGGCGGTGGCATGGCTCAATGGGGTCAACCGAGACGAGTTGCGGCACGGCCTGCTCTCGTTTGCCGGAGTTTGGCGTCGTTTCAACCGCCATCTCAATACGCCGGAGATTGTCTATATCGACGACTATGCGCACCACCCGACAGAGATTCAGACCTCCATCGATTCCGTGCGTCGTATCTATCCGGACCGCCATTTTATCGGCATTTTCCAGCCACACCTCTATTCTCGCACGCGTGATTTCGCTGACGATTTTGCCCGTGTGTTGTCCACACTCGACGAGGTCATCCTGTTGCCTATCTATCCCGCTCGTGAGTTGCCTATTGAGGGCGTCAGTTCGGGTATGTTGCTGCAGAAGATTACCTGTGAGCGCAAGAGCCTGGTTGAGAAAGAGGAGTTGGTTGATTTCTTGAAGACCAAAATTGGCGAAGCGGGTCGTCCCGTAGTAGTTATGACCATCGGTGCAGGCGACATCGACCGCCTTGTTCCGGCCGTCAAGTCGGGTCTTTCCACCCTTCTCTCCTCCGCCGCCAAGGAGTCCGAAAAACAAGGCTAAACCACAAAACAATAAAAACTGGACCACTCCCGAACCAACTCCCTACATGCCCCGTATCGTCCGTATCATATTGCTCTCGGTCTTCGCTACTTTCTCCGTAGCGGTGCTTGTCTGTGGCGTTATATGCGGTCGACATCACATATCCTATCCCCGTACGCAAGCCCTTGATATCCGTATCTCCGATATGGACGACCGCCAATATGTCAGCACGCCGGAGTTAGCCGATTGGCTACAGCAGCACGGGTTGCATACGGTCAATGTGCCTATCGAGGAGGTGGATTTGCAGGCTATCGAGAATACGGTTCGTACCCACCCTATGGTTCGCACGGCAGAGTGCTATCTCACGCCCCGCAGTGTAGTGCGTATCACCCTCACCCAACGCATACCTCTCCTTCGTGTCACCACGGCCACCGACAGCTATTATATTGACACCGACCGTAAGCCTATGCCGGTTCGTTCAACCATCACCACCCCCGTTCTCAATGTGCGGGGCAATGTAGGCCGACAGATGGCAACCACTACGCTTGCCGACTTTGCCGAGTGGTTGCAGGACCATCGCTATTGGCGTGAGCGGGTGAGTTATGTTCAGGTCAAGAATCCGCAAGAAATATATATCATCCAGTCACACCGGCAGGGCGATATTCTGTTGGGCAATATGGACAACTATGCCCACAAACTCAACAAGGCTCGCACCTTCTACGAGCAGGGAGGCGACACGCTGGGCAGCAAGCCCTACCGTGAGATAGATGTACGCTATACAGGACAAGTAATAGGACGGAAATGAGTTTTTGGAAAAAGTCATCGAACAAGCATAGCAACCGTTCTCTCCCTTTGGTTGCCATGGATATGGGTAGTGGCACGCTCCGTGCCATTGCTGCGGAGCCGACTGCAGACGGTCGCTTCCGCATTTTGGGTGTCGAATCATTGCCATACGATAGTCGTTGCGTCGAGCGGGGTGTCGTCACGCAACCTTCCGGTATGGCGTTTCAAATCAAGAAAATTATCAAACTTCTGTCCCATCGCATCGGTGTCGAAGAACTGCCTCGTGTCCTCATCTCTTGGGGATGTCAGGGGATTACTTTCACCGATGTCACCATTCGCCGCAAGTTGCAGAACCGAGCCATTACGCAGCATGATCTGGACGATTGGAACCAGGAGTGTATCGAAAAATGCTGCAACAGCCGTCTGACGGGGTTTGGCGCCGTTCCGCACTATTTCATCAACGACAAGGAGCCTCTTTGCTATGGCGAGCCTGAGTTAGGCGCTCGGTGCAATGACTTGCGTATTTTGTATCACACTTTCATGGGACCCAAGCAGATACAGGAGAATACCTATACCAGTTTCAATACCACCAAGTCCGTTCAGGTAGAGAACGCTTTCCTTCGCAGCGAGGCTTTGCTTTCCGCCTTTGTCGCCACCGACAGCGAAATCATTTTGGATGAAGGCTGTGCCGTGTTGGATTTTGGGGCAGAGACCACCACGCTTTTCATCTACAAGGGCTCTTCCTATCTTTTCTACCAAGTATTCGAGCAGGGCGGTGCAGACATCACAGAACACCTCTCCGCCCATTTTGATATTCCGCTCAAGGATGCAGAGTGGATGAAGTGCAAGCATGGCGTAGCCTGCCCCGACTATATAGAGGGCAACAAGACCTTCACCATCAACTATGCCGATGGCTCTCAGCGGCGTATCACCAGCACCGACATTGCAGAGCAAATCGAGGTGGTTCTGAAAACCACGCTCGCCCCAATCAGCAAGTGTTTGATGTCCCACGAGGACAAAATCACCCGCCTTTATATCACAGGCGGCGGCAGTATGTTGAGAGGGCTCGACCAATACCTACAGGCAGGCACATCGCTGCAAGTCCTTTATGGCAGCCACGAAGCCGTATTAGTGCCCGATAGCGATGACGAATACTACCACCCCACCTATTCGGCGCTGATTGGCACGCTTATGTTGGGTCAGGACGAGCGTACCCTTCGCGGCACAGACACCTATTCCGATGAGAATTGGCGCAGCAAACTCCGCAACACCGTGCGTACCACCGTAGATACCGCCGTGGATATATTCAGTGGAACCGGTAACGATTATTAAATATTTTTCTATATGAGCGATAACGAAATCATCTCCATCCCGTTAGAGATTACCACCAATAGCATCATCAAAATCATCGGTGTTGGTGGGGGTGGCGGCAATGCCGTCAATGAGTTATACGAGCGGGGCAGCCTGCAGGATGTCTCGTTTGTGGTCTGCAATACCGATTTGCAGGCGATGACCAAACTCAATGTTCCCAACAAGTTGCAAATCGGCTTCGAGGGATTGGGAGCAGGTGGAGACCCTGACAAGGCGCGCAATTTGGCAGAAGAGAGCCGCGAGGATATCAAAAGAGCATTGAGTGATGGCACCAAGATGGTCTTTATCATCGCCGGAATGGGCGGTGGTACAGGTACCGGCGCCTCGCCTATTATTGCCGAGATAGCGCAAGAACTCGATATTCTCACCGTGGGTATCATTACGCTTCCTTTTGCCTTTGAGGGCGAGATTAAGATCCGCAAGGCGATGACGGGAGCGGCCAAGTTGGCAGAGCATGTCGATGCGTTGCTTATGATGAACAACGAGAAGTACATCATGGTTGACGAGGATATGGATATGGCGACCGCTTTCCTATGCTCGAACGACTTGATTGGCAAGGCGGCAAAATCCATCTCCGACATCATCACCCGTGTGGGCGTCATCAATACCGACTTCAACGATGTCAAGAAGACGCTTGTCAAGAGTGGTATCGCCATCATCGGCGAAGGCGTTGCCGGCGGTGACAACCGTTTCTCCGATGCCGTTGACCAAGCAATTCACTCGCCTCTTATGAGTTCCGTCAATACGCAATTCGCCACTCGCCTTTTGTTCCACATCTATTGTTCCCACGAGCGAACGCTCAAAATCAAGGAGACTCGACAAATCAACGAATTTGTCAGCCAGATGAGCAAGCGTGTAGAGGTACAATGGGGCTGGGGATACGACGATGAGTTGGGAGACGATATGCGTGTCACCATCGTCACGGCAGGCTATGGCCGTTCGGGCATACCCGTACTGGACGAAACCGATACCACGGGTATCAGCATCAACGAGGCTATTGACCGCGCCTACGAGGGTACTTCATTCACACGCGAGGATGCAGACCATCCCCGCCCAGACGAGGGCAGCCCCATCCTTATCTTCGGTCCCGACACTCTTTTCGGCTCTGCCCAGCAACCCACTGCAGCCGAAAATGCAACAGGTTCCACTTCCGAAAAAACAAATTCTACCTCCGAAAAAACAGGTTCTATTTCTGAGGATTCCCGAATCACTCCCGAACCAACCCCGAAGGAGACCCCTACTACTCCCGAACCACTCCCGAAGCAAGACCGTAGTACTCCCCAAACTTCCCCATCGGGAGGCATTACCATCGAGGATGGGACACCCGCCCCGTCGTCTACCACTCCCGACGCTGCTCCCCGCCCCACCTCTCCCTTCCGCGGAGGTTGGCGCCGCTAACCCTCTCGCAGTCCCAAAACGTCGTCCTCGCAGCACCTATACAGTGCCGAAGCAGCGCCCAAGCAGCACGCACGCAACGCACTCAAAAACCATTCACACAACCTATACAGTCCTATATAGGCCCATACAAAACCCTTTTACACTACATTACTTATGTCCGACAACAACGAAATCGATCTCTACGAAATTATGCAGGGTTGCACTCGCTTTGCCAAACGATTCTGCAATGCCGTCGTACGCTTCATCCAAGGATTCCTACGCCTTTGCGTTCGCAAGTGGTGGATAGTGCTTCCCCTCATCCTTTTGTCGGTAGGAGCAGCGCTCTACTACAGCCGTCTCGACAACCGCACCTACAAGGTCAACGCCATAGCAGTCCTCAATGGTTTCACCACCTCGCAGTTCGAGCAAGTCTTCAGCCCGCTGTATAGCACCGACGATACGCTCTTTGTCTATATGCAAGTTCGCCCCGATGAGCCCATCATGCGCTATATATCCGACAAGACCATCAGCCGTCCCTGCACCTTCTCCGTCATCGACTATAACTGCGATTCCACTATCGATATGGTGGACTACGAGCGCAAGATAGCCGTAGGCGACACCACCATTATGCACGACCACATTGCCATGCAGTTCCGCATCAAGCGCCGCAACATCCACAAGCTCCCCGAAGTCAGCGAGGCGCTCATGACCTATCTCAATTCCAACCCCACCCTTCAGTCTGCCTACGAGGCTTATCTGCCCACACTGGACCGTGAGGTTCGTTTCAACCACGACCAAATTGAGAAGTTGGACAGTCTTACCTCGGCTTTCTATTTCAACAACAACCCCTCCGAGCAGTTGTTCTACAAGAACACCAAAGACGGTGAAGGCATATTCTTGGGCGAGCGCCGTATTCATTTGTTCCTCAACAACATCTACGCCCACATCGCCCACACAGGCGTTGTTGACCAGCGCAAGCAACTTGCCACCGCACCGGTAGTCTTAGTCAACAACTTTGTCATCGACCCTAAGCCCGTCAATAGCCCTCTCAAATGCGTGCTCTTGTTTGGTTTGGCAGGTTGGCTTTTGGGCGCATTCATTGCTCTTATCCTCGAGCAGCGCAAGGCCATCGTCGCATGGCTCAAGTAGTCCAATCTAGTTCTAACGCCGCATATTGCCAAATACTCCAATACACATAAACTAACCATACGGCATACATACGCAAAGCGGTTGCTTACGGGAATGTAAGCAACCGCTTTGCGTATAGTTCCACGAGCCGCAACTCGCTATATTTCGCACATCCTAATCTTTCAGCGAATAGATTACGCTTTCTTTGCCTTATATCTTGCCCTGACCTTCTTTCCCACGAAATAGGCTATCGCGACTCCCAGCAATGCGAGAATAATCACACTCAACTCGTGGCTGTATTGATTGATAAGATCGGCCTGTCCGTGAGCAATGTAACCCAAGAGCGCCAACACGCAGTTCCACGCAAACGCGCCCAAGAAGGTGTAGAACAAGAACCAACCGAAATGCATACGAGCCAAGCCCGCAGGAATACTGATTAACTGCCGAATACCCGGTATCAGTCGCCCTACAAAGGTGCTCACCTTGCCGTGGTCGTTGAAGTACTGCTCCGCTTTCTGCACTTTCTCGCTGCTCAGCAGACAGAAGTGTCCCAAGCGGCTGTCAGCAAACTTATAGATAATCAGTCGCCCTAGCCAGACGGACAGCCCATAATTAATAATTGCCCCAAGTATAGCGCCGATTGTGCCGAACAGCACTATCAGCAGCACATCCACCAAGTAGTTTCCACTCACATGAAGCGGGCTCGTCGGGTCGGCTGCCACATACACAGCGGGCGGAATCACCACCTCGCTAGGGAAAGGGATAAAGGACGACTCTATCGTCATCAACGCCGTGATAGACGCATAGTTCATGTGTGCAGCATACCACGCCGTTACGCTCTCAACCAAAGTCATAGTAGGGCAGGCTTATTTGGCGAGCAGTTCACGCACTTTGGTACTGATGGCTTTACCCTCGGCACGCCCTGCCAGTTTCTTGGTTGCCACGCCCATTACCTTACCCATATCTTGCGGGCCTGCAGCGCCCACTTCGGCAATAATGGCAGCAATCTCCTTGGTCAGTTCCTCCTCACTCAACATAGCGGGCAGGTACTGCTCAATTATTTTGCACTGTGCCAGCTCGTCCTCGGCAAGTTCCGCACGGTTGGCATCAATATACATCTGAGCCGACTCCTTGCGCTGCTTCACCATCTTCTGAAGTATCTGCAGTGCTTTGTCGTCGTGCAGTTCGCCGTCGCCGCCTTTGGCGGTCTTTGCCTCGAGGAATTCTTTCTTAATACCGCGCAGCGCATCGAGCGCCACCTTATCTTTGGCGAGCATCGCTTTCTTGATGTCCTCGCTCACTTGGTCAAATAGATTCATATTTTTTCGCTATTGCGTATGTTTGCTTATGCGTTTTCTCGCTGGTGCGTATGTTTCGCTATCACGTATGTTTTGGTAGTAACAACAGCGGCGGCAAGGTATTCCCATAGCCGCCGCTGCTTTGTTTTAGTGCAAGAATATCAGTTGTGCAAGTATATAAACAGGCAGCAGGATAATCAGCGAGAACTTGTACATATAGCCGAAGAACGACGGCATCTTGATATTGTTCTCCTCGGCAATTGCCTTGACCATAAAGTTAGGTCCATTGCCGATATAAGTCATCGAGCCGAACATCACAGCACCCAGCGAGATAGCCTTCAGCAGTATCTCCGGTACGCCCGCTACGAAACTCGTCCCCTCGAATACGCCGCTCACCACGCCTGCACCGGCAGCCGCCATAGCTTCGGGCAGACCGCTTGCCACACCGTGGAAGGCAACCGCCGTCGGAGTGTTATCCAAGAACGACGAGAGCGCACCCGTAGCGTAGTAGAACTGCCACGGCTCGGTCAGTCCGAGGCTCGCTGCATTGGCTTTCAAGTAGGCCAAAGCAGGCGTCATTGTTGTGAATATACCGAGGAAGAGCACTGCCACCTCGATAATCGGGTCCCACGAATACTTGTTGAGATCGAAACGCACCTCTTTTTTGGTGGTGAAATAGCTCAGCAGCGTCAGTGCTACCAGCACAATCTCACGCAGGAATTTCACCCATATCGGAGCATCCTCTTCGCCCATTTGCGGAATAAAGCCCTCGTTGATGAAAGCCACGCTCAGGATAACGCCCAGCAGATAAAGGAAGTTGATACTACCTTTCAGTTGCATGGGCACTTTCTCGCGTGCGTCGGCACTCAGCGCTGTCCAGTCCTCTTTCTTGTAGAAATAGGTATCCATGCAGAAGTAGATAATCAGCAGCAGTCCGCCTACAAATGCCCACTCAGGCAGCAGGTGCAAGAACCAGGTGAAACTTGCTCCACGCAGGAAGAGCATAAACAATGGGGGGTCTCCGAGCGGGGTCAGCAAACCGCCGCAGTTTGCTACAAGAGCAATAAAGAACAGAATGGTATGTACAGTATGTTTACGCTGTTGGTTCGTCGTAATCAACGGACGAATCATCAACATCGCAGCACCCGTCGTACCCATCACACTCGCCAGCACCCAGCCCAAAGCCAGAAGACCGGTATTTACAATCGGCTTTGCCTTTATATCACCGCTGATATGAATACCACCCGTGATAACAAAGAGCGCCAACAACAGAATAATAAAGGGAACATAGTCAAACACTACCTGATGTTCCAAGTCGTGTGCCATACCGCCCATTACAAGGCAGACAGCAGTGGGGATACCCAGCACGAGTGAAACAATCAGTTTGTTGACGTTCTTTTCCCAGAACTTCTCTGCCACTATCGGACCGA
Organism: bacterium; assembly: GCA_963591775.1. Lineage (GTDB taxonomy): Bacteria > Bacteroidota > Bacteroidia > Bacteroidales > Paludibacteraceae > Colicola. The sequence continues at coordinate 65,029 of CAVATM010000008.1, read as the reverse complement.
TAGCAATCGCAAGCAGCATAATACCGAACGGTATCATACTCCACGCGCTATGCACAAATTGTTCCATAAAAAGAAATTTTGTCAGTTAATTTTGTTAGTTTATATTTGGTTGTCGTTTGTCCATTTTAATCTCTAGAAATTCTAGACTATCTAGTTCCTCCAGATATTAGCCCCCCCCTGGACAGGTTACAAATCTCGCCGTTAGATAGCAAATTCTGTGCCAAATCAGTCTAATTTCAGCACGGCAAGGAAGGCCTTTTGCGGTACTTCCACATTGCCTATCTGCTTCATGCGCTTCTTTCCTTTTTTCTGTTTTTCGAGCAGTTTGCGCTTACGGCTCACATCGCCGCCGTAGCACTTCGCCAGCACATCTTTGCGCACCTGCTTCACTGTCTCTCGGGCAATAATTTTCGCCCCTATCGCTGCCTGAATAGCAATATCGAATTGTTGGCGTGGCAGCAGTTCTTTCAACTTCTCGCACATTTTTCTGCCAAAATCTACCGCATTGTCTCGGTGCGTCAGCGTCGAGAGCGCATCCACTTGTTCCCCATTGAGTAAAATGTCGAGTTTCACAAGGTTCGACGGACGGAAACCGTTCTGATGCCAGTCAAATGATGCATAGCCTTTGGAGATACTTTTCAGTTTGTCGTAAAAGTCGATGACTATCTCTCCCAGCGGCATATCAAATAGCAATTCCATACGGTCGCCAGAGATATATTCTTGCTTGACCAACTCACCTCGTTTCGAGAGGCACAGCGTCATGATGGGCCCTATAAAGTTACTCGTCGTGATAACGCTCGCACGGATATACGGCTCTTCTATGCGGTCTATCTCCGTCAGGTCGGGCATACCGGCGGGGTTATGCACCTCCACCATCGTGCCGTCCTTGCGATACACATTATAACTCACATTCGGCACGGTAGTTATCACATCCATGTTGAACTCTCTGTTCAAACGCTCCTGCACGATCTCCATATGCAGCAGCCCGAGGAATCCGCAACGAAAGCCGAAGCCCAATGCTATGGACGACTCGGGCTGAAAGGTCAGGCTTGCATCGTTCAGTTGCAGTTTCTCCAGACTTGCCCGCAGGTCTTCATAGTCCTCTGCCTCAATGGGATAAACGCCCGCAAACACCATGGACTTTACTTCCTCGAATCCGTCTATTGCCCGTTCGCATGGGCGTGCCACATGGGTAATTGTGTCGCCCACTCGCACCTCGCTCGAGGTCTTAATGCCCGATATGATATAGCCCACATTGCCTGCCGAGATGGTCTCTCTCGGCTGCATATCGAGTTTCAGCACGCCTATCTCGTCGGCGTCGTATTCCTTGCCCGTGTTCACAAAACGCACGCGGTCGCCCGAGTGGAGCGTGCCGTTCAGTACCTTGTAGTACGCAATAATGCCTCGGAAACTGTTGAATATCGAGTCAAACACGAGGCACTGCAGGGGCGCATTTGGGTCGCCTTTGGGGGCAGGAATACGCTCAATGATCGCATCGAGTATCTCCGGTACGCCGTCGCCCGTCTTTGCCGAGCAGCGCAGTATCTCCTCCCGCTTGCAACCAATCAGGTCGATTATCTCGTCCTCCACCTTGTCGGGCATGGCAGAATCCATATCGCACTTGTTCATCACGGGAATGATTTCCAAGTCATGCTCCAGTGCCATGTATAGGTTGCTAATCGTCTGTGCTTGAACACCTTGCGATGCATCTACTACCAGCAGCGCACCCTCGCAGGCGGCTATGGAGCGGCTCACCTCGTACGAGAAATCGACATGCCCCGGGGTGTCAATCAAGTTCAGCGTATAGCCTTTGTGCTGCATCTGTATGGCGTGGCTCTTAATGGTGATGCCCCGCTCTTTCTCGAGTTCCATATCGTCCAGCACCTGGTTCTCCATGTCTTTTTTGTCCACCGTTCCCGTGAGTTCCAACATGCGGTCTGCCAAGGTACTTTTACCGTGGTCGATATGAGCAATGATGCAGAAGTTGCGTATCTTATCCATCCTTTTTTCTTACTTCAATATATACGCTGCAAAGGTACAAATTTTATCGTAAATATGCAAACCTAATATTGCGGCTTCATTTTCAATACACGCGCAATAATCTCTACCGCCTCATCCACAACAGGTTCTGTATGGGTTGCCATCAGCGTGGTACGCTGCAAGCATTCCCCCTCTACACAGGCAGGAGCAATCACCGGATTCACATACACGCCTTCCTCAAACATGCGTTTGCCGTACCACAAGGTATCCAGTGTATTATAAGTAAATATCGGCACAATAGGCGTCGGCGCTTCAATAATATCCACCCCTGCCGCTAGCAGTCCCTTACGAAAATAAGAGGCTATATTCATCAGTCGTTGAGGACGCTCCGGGTCTTTAATCAATTGATGCAGAGCCTCCAATGCGGTCGCCGTACTGCATGGCGTAATCGAAGCCGAAAAGATAAACGGACGAGACACATGGCATACATACTCATGCACCGCCTTGCTCGACAACATACATCCACCTATCGAGGCCAGCGACTTAGAGAAAGTCAGCATCGTGATATCCACCTTATCCGTCAACCCAAAGTGCGCTGCCGTTCCACGGCCACCGGGGCCCAGTACTCCAAAGCCATGCGCATCATCCACCATGATCCGTGCACCATATTTCTCTGCCAGTGCCACTATCTCCGGCAATTTGCAAATATCACCCCGCATGGAGAATACACCATCCGTCACAATCAGTTTTCCTGCCGTCTCCGGTATCCGTTGCAGTTTAGCTTCCAAGTCCGCCATATCCGAATGTTTATAGCGAACCACCTGAGCATACGACAGCCGACACGCATCGTAGATACTTGCGTGATTCTCACGGTCGTTCAGAATATAATCATCCTTTCCGCATATCGCCGATATAATCGCCAAATTGGTTTGAAAACCCGTGCTGCAAGTCATTGCTGCTTCGTAACCGGTAAACGCAGCCAATTCTTGCTCCAGTTGCAGGTGCAAATCCAATGTCCCATTCAGGAATCGGCTGCCTGACACGCCCGTTCCGTACTTATCCAGCGCCTTATGCCCCGCCTCTATCACCGCAGGATCTTCCGTAAAACCCAGATAGTTATTGCTTCCCAACATAATCACACGATGCCCTTCCATGTTCACTACCGGAGCCTGGCACGACTGCAATGTATGGAAATATGGATACACATCCCGACGCTTCACCTCTTCCAAGAGGTTAAAATGACACTTCTTAAATAAATCAGCCATAATACCTTATGATTCAATTTTAATATCAACGGTAAACCAACGGAACTACGCCATCCATTTACCGAAAAAAACACGCAAAGATACTCATTTTCTTTGCGACGACCCAAATTTAACGAAAGAACGGCTATCTTTTTCGTAAAAAACACGCCAAAAAAATGGACACAGAGACCACTCTGTATCCATTCTTTATACTCAAACTCCGTGAATTTTCAACTTCTCGGATTATCCTACCGTGCCCTCCAGCGACACTTGTAGCAGTTTTTGTGCCTCTACGGCAAATTCCATAGGTAGTTTGTCCATCACCTCTTTGGCGTATCCGTTCACGATCAGTCCCACAGCGTCCTCCACGCTAATACCTCGCTGTTGGCAGTAGAACAGTTGTTCCTCGCTTATCTTTCCCGTCGTGGCCTCGTGTTCTACGGTCGCTGTCGGATTGGCTATTTGCATATCGGGGAAGGTGTGTGCGCCGCACTTGTCGCCCAAGAGCAACGAGTCGCACTGGCTGAAGTTTCGTGCATTATCCGCATTTTGTCCCACTTTCACAAGTCCTCTGTACGAATTCTGGCTGTGTCCGGCACTGATACCCTTGCTTACGATTCTCGAGCGTGTGTTCCGCCCAATGTGTATCATCTTCGTTCCCGTGTCGGCCTGTTGGTAGTTGTTGGTCACCGCCACCGAGTAGAACTCTGCCGTCGAGTTGTCCCCTTTCAGGATGCAACTCGGGTACTTCCAGGTGATGGCAGACCCCGTCTCTACCTGTGTCCAACTCAGTCGTGCGTTTTCGTGCGTTATGCCTCGTTTGGTCACAAAGTTATAGATACCGCCCTTCCCGTCTTTGTCGCCGGGGTACCAGTTCTGCACCGTCGAGTACTTCACTTCGGCGTCTTTGTGTACCACTATCTCCACAATGGCAGCGTGCAACTGGTTCTCGTCACGCATCGGAGCGGTGCAGCCCTCCAAGTAACTCAAGTAGGCTCCTTCATCCGCCACAAGCAGCGTACGCTCAAATTGCCCCGTGTTGCCCGCATTGATACGGAAGTAGGTGCTCAGTTCCATCGGGCAGCGCACCCCTTTGGGAATATAGACGAACGAGCCGTCGGAGAACACCGCCGAGTTCAGTGCCGCATAGAAGTTATCTGAGTACGGCACCACCGAGCCTAAGTATTGACGCACCAGGTCGGGGTATTCTCGCACCGCTTCCGAGATCGAGCAGAAAATAATTCCTTTTTCCGCCAGTGTCTCACGGAAAGTCGTCTTCACCGACACCGAGTCCATCACAGCATCCACTGCCATGTTTCCGGCGAGCGCAGCCCGTTCCTCCAAGGGGATGCCCAATTTATCGAAGGTCTTTGCCACTTCAGGGTCTATCTCTTTCATGTCCTCTGCATTATGCGCTTTTGGGGCAGCATAGTACGATATGGCTTGAAAATCTATCTCCGGAATGTCCAAATGCGCCCAAGTCGGCACCTTCATAGTCAGCCATTTACGGTACGCTTTCAGTCGAAATTCGAGCAGCCATTCCGGTTCATTTTTCTTGGCCGAAATGGTACGAATCACCTGTTCATTCAGTCCGCGCGAGAGAATATCGGTCTCCACATCGGTCGTGAAGCCGTACTTATATTCGCCGTGCGTAATATCTTCTAATATCTCGTTTTCTTTTTCCATGTTTGCTTATTCCATGTCTATTTTTGCGCTACCAACCAACGCTGCCCTGTTTCTCAATTATACCATGCAGCCATTTCTCCCTACACACCCTGGCACCTCCACCTCTCTCTACAGACACGCCCCTGACACTTCCATCTCTCTACATACACAAAACCAACACCCTGTCTCTCCCCCCCCTACGCATACTATCCGGCGCACGCTATTTCCCGTATAAAATACCAAGAAGAACCGCCAAAATTGACGGTTCTTGTGGAGGTCGGTAGCAGATTCGAACCGCTGTCCCCGGTTTTGCAGACCGGTCCCTAACCACTCGGGCAACCGACCATTATGTTATTTTCTTTTCAGCTTCACACTTCACTCTCCTCTTATCATCCTTCTCACCCCTTATCTCCTTCCCCCCCTATTTCCCTTTTCCTCCACCTCTTATCGTCCCCTTTTCTTGCGAACACTCCACAAAAGGACACCTTGCAAATGCACTCTGCCGAAAAGCGCTTGCAAAGGTACAACAAAACTTTTGATTACACAAATTTTTCGCAAAAAAGACCGAAAAAACTTTCTACCTACCCACTACTCGGCTCATCAACGCCTCCATATCCCCCCCCCACACACACCCGAACCACTCTCTTACCATCTCCTCCATTGCACCAAACAAAATTGGGCTGTCGGCGCAATCGCCAACAGCCCAATTCCTTATTTGTCTATGCTCAGTCGAGCAGCAACCGATTAGAGTTGTACGCCCAGTGCGTTGTACTCTACACCATTCTTGTTGATTACGATTTGTCCGTCACGGATCACCTTCGTTGCCTTCACTTGTGCAGCCTCTGTGTTCTCCACAGCGGTCTTTGCCGGCACAAAGGTAATGTTGTATTGGCATGCGGCGCTCGAAATCAGCGTAGCGGTAAACGAGTTGTCAGCAGCCAGCGTCAGTTTCACATCCACAATCGTAATAATACTCGAGGTCGAATAGTCGCCCAGATAGCTATAGGAGCTGCTGTTCAGTCCCACAATATCATCCGTCGTGTAAGTTCCGGCTCCGTTTGTATAGACTAACAGACTCAGTGCATATGCATCGGTTTCTGCCGCAAATGAAATAACGCCATAATCCGAATAGGTATCTGCATCCACCTCACCGTCGGTAAAGTTAATGTTTACCGTCGAGGTCGGAGTCGGCACATAATTTTTCAGAACGATATGGTAGATGTTACCGTCTTTTGCCATCAGCGATGCCTCTACTACCGTTGTGTCGCTCTTTGTATAAGAGGTTACGGTGTTGCTGTCGTACGATTTGAAAGTCACTTCCGTTTCGCTATCCCCACTCAAGAGATACAGACCCGTGTAGTCATAATCAATAGCTGCATTGGCAAATGTACCAATCAGTTTCGATGTATTCACGCAAATGCTTGCATAATAGTTATCGTCCTCACCAATGATCTGGAAATACGGATCCGAGCTGCTGCTGGTTCCATCCGAAAGCGTACTTGCGTTCTCCACAACCACTTCAATGGTTTCACCCGTAGGTACAAACGGAGCGTCATTCAACTCGATCAAATAACTATCTGCATATCCATATTGATAGTACATATATAGCTCATAGTCAAATACATATAATTCATCAGCCGCATAGAGTACATCACAGTTGTAGGTGTTGCCATTTGCGCAGATAGCCTTCAGCACAAAGTGATAGTTTTTCGATGCTGCCTCATATGAAATAGTAAGCGAGCCGGATGCTATCGTTGTGGTATCACCCTCTGCCACTACCACTTCACCGCCAGTCAAAGTGTATGTGCCGGCAATTTTGCTGCTATCTACCGGTGCTGCGAACGCCACCCAAGCAGAAAAATCTTCTCCATTAAAGAAGTCTATTTCATAGGTCGAAATACCACTATCCAACCATTCTCCTTCATAAAACCATCCCTGAACATAATCAGCCACTATTGAGTCGTTCTTCACCGTAGCCGGAGCCTTCTTGATGCCGTTTGCTTTGGCAGGGGTCAGACGCTCCAACCCGAGGTTTGCCTTAACAACAGGAACCTCAGCCGTTTTCGTTGCAGTCTTTGCACTCCGCAAAGGCAACACAGGAGCCGCACTAGCGCTCAGCACCAACGCTGCAGCGCAGAAAAGAGATAAAATTTTTTTCATACCTTATTTTATTAAATGAATAATTATACCATTTACAACCTGCAATTTGCACTACATAAGTTGTATATTTATGCAAATCGTAAGTATTCAGACTAAATGCACTGCAAAAGTACAACATTTATTCCATATCGCAAAATTTTTGCTCAAAAAACCGCTACAAAAAAAAGAGACTCCCTTTCGAGAATCTCTTTTTCATAGAGTTATATGACTAATTAGCCATTAACCTTTGCCATGTTTAGGAGTACTTGTTCTCCACATGGCAGGTTAAATTTAGCCATTAACCTTTGCCATGTGAGCGATCAGGTCAAGAACCTTGTTCGAGTAGCCGATCTCGTTGTCGTACCAAGAGATAACCTTTACGAAGGTATCGGTCAGATAAACACCGGCGTTAGCGTCGAAGATAGAAGTCAGCGTGCAGCCAAGGAAGTCGCTCGATACCACTGCATCCTCAGTGTAACCGAGTACGCCCTTCAGTTCGCCTTCGCTAGCCTCTTTCATTGCAGCGCAGATAGCCTCTTTGGTAGCAGGCTTAGCCAAGTTTGCAGTCAGGTCAACAACCGATACATCCAGAGTCGGAACACGCATCGAGATACCGGTCAGTTTGCCGTTCAGTTCAGGAATAACCTTACCTACAGCCTTAGCAGCACCGGTCGACGACGGGATGATGTTGCCGCTAGCAGCACGGCCACCACGCCAGTCTTTGAGCGAAGGACCGTCAACAGTCTTCTGCGTAGCGGTGGTAGAGTGAACGGTGGTCATCAAACCGTTTACGATACCGAACTTGTCGTTCAGCACCTTAGCGATAGGAGCCAAGCAGTTGGTGGTGCAGCTTGCGTTCGAAACGAACTGTGTACCCTTTACATAGCTCTTCTCGTTTACACCGCAAACGAACATTGGGGTGTCATCCTTCGAAGGAGCCGACATAACAACATATTTAGCACCGGCAGCGATGTGAGCCTGAGCCTTCTCTTTGGTCAAGAAAAGACCGGTCGACTCTACAACGTACTCTGCAGCTACCTCGTTCCACTTCAGGTCAGCGGGATTCTTGCATGCAGTAACGCGGATTTCTTTGCCGTTAACGATGAGCTTACCACCGATCAGGTTGCCTTCTGCGTCCTTGTAGTCCTCACCTTCGATAGTTCCTTCGAACTGGCCGTGCATGGTGTCGTATTTCAGCATGTATGCCAGATACGTTGCAGGGCAGAGGTCGTTGATACCTACAATCTCAATGTCGTTGCGAGTTTGAGCAGCACGGAACACAAAGCGTCCGATACGGCCAAAGCCGTTAATACCTACTTTTGTCATAATTATTTTGAATTAAAAGTGTTAATGAAAATACCTTTTTAGTACCTTATCCGTGGGGTTCACTTTTCAGGCCTTTTTTCAGCCTACTTTTTGTCAGTCTTTTTCCTGCCCCCACGTTTTTCTTCGGCGCTCTTTCGAGCAGACCTTCTTTTTCGGAGTGCAAAATTACAGAAAATCCACCATATACCGAAATTATTCTATATTTTGCCAATTTAGTTTTACAAATGGGGCTGCCGTAGTTCCGCTATGACAGCCCCATTCTTTATTTTCGTCTGTTTTTTAGAGCAACTCCACCGAGCGGTTCACAAACTTCGCCAATGCCTCGCCTTTCAGCAGTCCGCTTGCCAGCAGGGCAATGTCGATAAGTTGATGTATCTTCTCGTCGCCGGCGGCGTGCTTTGCATACACTTCTTTCACTTGCTGACGGAGCGCACCCAACTCTTTGGTCACATTCGTCACGGCATCTTTCTCCTCTTGGGTCAAGTCGGCGTCCTTCTTGTCTTTTTGAGCGGCACGCAGGTCGTCCTCCTCTTTCTGTTTGGCGGCAATCTGCTCGTAGAGCGGTTTCACCTCCTCGGCAGCCGCAGCCACCAGTGTTTCCATCAGCCCCGTCACCTTCTCGTTGGCGGTATTTACCACCATATTGTATTGGTCAGGCATTTGTCCGTAGAACGACATTCCCTGTTGGTGTGCCGACATCTCTTTCATACGGCGCATCCACTCGTTTTGTGTCAGGAATACGGGCAGCGCATCTTTCGCCACCGACTCAAAACTAACCGAGTATTGTGTTTTCTCGCCCTTCGGCAACTGGCTTTCAAAACTATAGCGCAGCGCATCCTCTTGTTCCGCCGTGATCGATACCGCCTGCTTGTCCTCTTTGAGAATCAGGTTCTCTATCACATCGGAGTCTATGCGCACAAAGCGGATGGCATCTTTCTTATCCTCGCCGTCGCCCATGCTCTTTTGTTCCATTTGCGACATGGCATGTACATCCAGTTCGCCGTCCATCAGCAGCACATCGTAGCCTTTCTCTTTCGCACGCTCGATGTACGAGTACGAAGCGTCTGGGTCTTGTGTGTAGAGCAGTATCTCGTCACCGTTCTTGTCGGTCTGTGCCTCTTTCACTTGGGCTTTGTACTCCTCCAGTGTGAAATACTTGCCCTCCAAGTTCTTGAGGAGTGCAAATCCGATGGCACGCTCGTAGAATTTCTCGTCGCTGAGCATACCGAATTGGATAAACATCTTCACATCGTCCCACTTCTTTTCAAAGTTTTCGCGGTCGTTCTTGTAGAGTTCTGCCAATTTGTCAGCCACCTTCTTTGTAATGTAGCCGCTTATCTTCTTCACATTGTTATCGCTTTGCAGGTACGAACGGCTCACATTCAGCGGGATGTCCGGCGAGTCGATTACACCATGCAGCAGTGTCAAGTACTCCGGCACAATGTTCTCCACCTCATCGGTCACATACACCTGATTGCAGTAGAGTTGTATCTTGTTGCGATGTACATCGAGGTTGTTCTTTATCTTCGGGAAGTACAGAATACCCGTCAAGTGGAACGGATAGTCCACATTCAGATGAATATGGAACAGCGGTTCCTCCATCTGCATGGGGTAGAGTTCGTGGTAGAACTTGTCGTAGTCCTCGTCGGTCAAGTCTGCGGGTTGGCGCATCCAAGCAGGATTTGTGTCGTTTATCACATTGTCTTCTTCTGTCTCCACCTGCTTGCCGTCTTTCCACTCCTTCTTTTTGCCGAAGGCTATCTCTACAGGCAAGAACTTGCAGTACTTTTTCAGCAGTCCTTCAATGGTGGCGTCCTCCAAGTACTGCTTGAATTCGTCGTTGATGTGCAGCACGATGTCCGTACCCCGCTCCGATTTGATGGTGTCTTCCATCACATACTCCGGCGTACCGTCACAACTCCAATGTACGGCCTTTGCATCCTCTTTGTACGACTGCGAGTAGATTTCCACCTTGTCCGATACCATGAACGAACTGTAGAAGCCCAATCCGAAGTGTCCGATGATGGCCTCTGCCTTGTCTTTGTACTTATTGACAAACTCCTCAGCGCCCGAAAAAGCGATTTGATTGATGTATTTATCCACTTCCTCGGCGGTCATACCGATACCGTGGTCTTGTACGGTCAGCGTGTGTTTGTCTTTATCAATCACCACACGCACACGGGTGTCACCCAGTTCGCCTTTGAATTCGCCCACACTTGCGAGGGTTTTCAGTTTCTGCGTGGCATCCACTGCGTTCGATATTATCTCACGAAGAAAGATCTCGTGGTCACTGTACAAGAATTTCTTGATAACGGGGAAAATGTTGTTCGATGTTACCCCAATGTTTCCTTTGCTCATAGTATATGTGTTTATTCGTTTCTGTTTTTACGGCCTGCCCAACACGCATAGCGTTCCTATCTGCCCAACGCATAGAGCGTTCCTATTTGTGGTTGTTCTTGCTATGTGGCGATCTGTGGATGGTTTCGGCATCACGCCCCACACGACCTTGTGTAGTCAAAAACTTTGCCAAAGTCTTTTCTCTGCCATTTTGTCAGTATTTACCCCGCATGCAGTTGTATAATCCCCAAAAAGTCCGTACCTTTGTCCTCCGATAAGCACCTTTCAACACATTTCTCATATCGCCGCAATACACTTACACTTATTTACAACACACTATATCTACAACGCTTTTTTCCCATAGCCTCAACACCCTATATATAATGAATACCTTTGGAGATACATTCACTTTCACCAGTTTTGGCGAGTCGCACGGTGCCGCCATCGGGGGCGTACTGGATGGCGTGCCCGCCGGTTTGCACATCGACATGGATCTGATTCGCCACGAATTAGACCGTCGTGCAGGTCGTTTGACAGACGCTCCGGTGTCGAAGCGTGCCGAAGGAGAGCCGAACCAAGTCGAGTGGTTGAGCGGTGTTCTCGATGGGGTCACCCTGGGCACTCCCATTGCTTTCCTTATTCGCAACCGAGATGCCCGCCCGGAGGACTATGCCTGGCTGAAGGATCACTACCGCCCCGGCCATGCCGACCGCGTATATATGCAGAAGTACGGCATTCGCGACTGGCGAGGTGGCGGCCGTGCCTCTGCTCGTGAGACCGCAGGTCGTGTCGTGGCAGGCTGTATAGCCAAGCAACTTCTCCGCCGTCGAGGTATTACGATTGAGGCAGAACTCGTTCAGGTGGGCATGTACACCGACCCTGCACAGTTTGCCGACACCATACGAGCCGTGCAGGCTGCAGGCGACTCCATTGGGGGCATTGTTCGCTGCACCATCACGGGCATACCCGCAGGGGTAGGCGAACCTATCTTCGATAAGTTGCAAGCCCACCTTGCCTTTGCCGTCATGAGTATCAACGCCTGCAAAGGCTTCGACTATGGGACGGGCTTCGCCGGAGTAGGTCTGACAGGAAGCGAATCGAATGCCATTTCCGGGGGTATTGCGGGAGGCATTGCCGATGGTAGCCCTATTGTATTCCGTTGCGTATTCAAACCCACGCCGAGTATTGCCCGCACCGTACCCGGTCGCCACGACCCTTGCGTCGCTGTCCGTGCCGTACCCGTCGTCGAGGCAATGTCTGCCCTCGTCCTTCTCAACTTCTCCTTCTAATTTTCCTCTCTCTTTATTCTCTCTCCTCTCTTTTCCCTTCCTAACCTCTCCTTCTCACTCTCATTTTCCCCTACCCCTATCTCTTCCCATTTTTTCTACATTTCCCGAAGATATTCTTCTTGCACAGCGTACTTTTGAGTAGTGTTTTTATTGCAACAAATACAAAGTACGCTATAAACCTGTACAAATCGAACATTATTGCCGTAATGCAACTTGCATTTAGGAATAAAACTCTACCTTTGCATCGTCAAATCTAAGGGAGGACATCCCTTACCAATGCCAAAAGACAGCCGCTTGCACTACAGAAGACAAATGTTCTGCGCTACAGGAGTTGTTCTGCGCTACAAAAGACAGCCGCTTACGCTACTGAAGACGATCGCTCGCACTGACAGAAAGCAATCACTCGCGCTGACAGCAAATGGCTGGGCACAACGATAGGGGGATTCTCCACACAGAAGGAATTATCCAAGTTAAGCTGTGGTTTATCTGCGTAGGTGACTTATAACAACAACCAAAACGGATAACAAATAGGGAGGCAGAGTCTGTATTTATGTCGGTTAGTAATAATGCAGGTCTTAATGTTGGTGGTGACGCGGGATTCTCTCCCCGTTTTTAGCCTCCCTTCTTTACATAAAAGGCGACTAAGATTGCTCTTAGCCGCCTTTTATTAGGTTCGTTCCCAAACTTTCACCCGATAATATATGTTTTCTTGCGTGAGAGTATCTATATACTTGTGTGGGAGTGTCTGTATTCTTAATTGTAGGTGATTCGTGTTTAACTCGACACTCACCCGTAGCTGACCCGTAGGTGACCCGTGTTTGATTCGGAGTTGGTTCGGGAGTGGTTCGGGAATTATGGGATTTTTTTGGGGAAAACTCCGGGGGTAGGAAAATTAGAAGAAGGAGAGGAGGTGTTTGTTCCAACCATAGCAGCACTCTATTGAATATTCCACTGAGGAGTCTTTGCTTTTGTCGTAGGAGGGTGTGTTTGTTCCAACCATAGCAGCACTCTGTTGAATAGATGCTAAGGTACTCCTTCTATAAATCTATAAATTATAAATCTATAAACTATAAATCTATGAATCGGGGAATCAGGAGAGTTCGAGGATGTGGCGGAGCCAACGATAGCAGCGCTCGGTGGAAGAGATGCTAAGGCGCTCCTGCGGGGAATGCACACCATACATCTGAGGACCTACACTGACCATATCAAGGTACGGATACTTCTCCAAGAACAAACCACACTCCAAACCCGCATGAATCGCCAACACCTGCGGCTCGGCGTCAAAGAGGTCGGTATAAGCCTTCTTCGTGATTTCCAACAATGCCGAATGGACATTGGGCGCCCATCCCGGATAGCCATCGCCGTGCGTGACCTCATCGCAAGCCATCGCCAAACTATGCTCCACACGATTCTTGATGTGGTGCTTCTCGGCCTCGACAGAAGAACGCTGGCTCGTATTGATTTCGACATAAGGCGTTCCTGCGGGGAAAGCGGGATTTTGAAGACGAGAAGAGCCCTCGGAAGAAGTGGTGGTGGCAGGCTCGCACTTCATCTTGATGCTGGCAAGATTGGTGCTGGTCTCAACCAAACCGGGCATATCCTTGCACATGGCAATCATGCCGTGGGGGCAGTTGAAAAGTGCCAAAATCAACTGGTGCGCCTGCTTATCGGGCAGAACCGATGTAGGCAGAGCCATCTCGTGCAATTCCATATTCAATCCCGTCTCGTTATCGGCGAGTTCCTTCGGGACTGCTTCGGCAAAAGCCGCCCAATCGGCTGCAATTTTGTCGGAATAGGACTTAGGAATACAAATCACCGCCTCCGCCTCGCGAGCAATGGCGTTGCGCAAGTTGCCGCCCTCGATAGAGGCGAGCAAGAAGTCGGTTTTGGCCTGCAAACCGTACAAAAAATTGACAATAATTTTGTTGGCATTGCCACGCCCCTTGTTGATGTCGTCGCCCGAATGGCCGCCCAGCAAGCCGTTTACCGTCAAACGCACTGCCTGCCACTGTTCTGGATTGGGAATCGATTGCGGCTCGTAGTGCATCTTGGCGAGCGTATCGATACCGCCGGCACAACCGATGAAAATCTGGCCGTCGTCCTCGGAATCGATATTGATGAGCCGCTTGCCCTGCAGATAGCCGTCCTTGAGTTTGAACGCACCCGTAAGCCCAGTCTCCTCGTCCACCGTAAAGAGGCACTCCAGAGCGGGGTGTTTCAGGTCGGGATCGGTCATGATAGCCAACGCCATTGCCACACCGATGCCATCGTCTGCGCCCAGCGTGGTACCCTTCGCCCGCAGCCAATCGCCATCGACACAGGTCTCGATAGGGTCGTGCAGGAAATCGTGCTCTACATCGCCGTTTTTCTCGCAGACCATGTCTTGGTGGGCTTGCAGAATAACCCCCTCGTGATCCTCATAGCCTGCCGTGGCGGGCTTGCGCATAATGACATTCATTGCCTCATCGACCACGCATTCGATGCCGTGCCGGCGGGCAAAATCCTGCAACCATTGGGACATACGCTCCTCGTGCTTGGACGGGCGCGGCACTTGATTGATTTGCGCAAAGATGTCGAAGACCTCGCGCGGATTGAGATTATTCATGAGCTACTTCGTTTTTGATGGTTCGTAAATACGGTTCGGGGAACGCCGGACGATTCGGGCCCGTCGGCTCGCCATAGGCATTGCGCTTGAACTGACCGTTCTCCTCTTTGCGCTCCTGTCCGTCCAAATACTTCGTAATCAGATAGATACCCAACCGTTGCCACTCTATCATCGTGTTGTCCGCCTGGGCACAACTGTAGTTAGTCAAGAACTCGCGCGCTGCTGCATCATCCAACTGCGCCGCTTTGGCATCCACGCCTGCGATTTGGGTATTGAACTTATCCTCCAAAGCGGACTGCACCTTTTGGATATCGGGGCGCATGCGAGAATACTTGGTATAAGCCCAGTTAGCCACGATATTGAATGTCCACCACGCCGAAGTGGGGGAATAGGTATAGAGGTCGCCATTACCCTCCTCGAAGCATGCGGGGACATGGTTGATTCGGCAATACATCGGGACATAGACATTGGTGGCAGCGTCATCCACACCAAACCAGAAAATACCGCCTGCCTTGGGGTCGGCATAGCCACGCATCTGTGCCACAAACGACCAAGCCGTCTGCTGCGTGGCCGTCGGACGCTCGTACCAATAGGAAACACTGTCTAACTTAAAAGTAAGCGATCCGTAACGCAACTTGGTGTTCCACGCACCGGCATCGGTGCCCTGCGTGATGTCGAGCGGTGTGCCCTCGTACTGGTCGCGCATGCACTCCTTGAACTCCTGCACGCTGACCTTGTGGTTGGGGCGAATATAGAGCGGCATCGGGGTGCCGGCGTCCTTGCCGCCTGTGGCGAGGAAGGTCTTGCCCGTAGCATAATCGAAATACTGCTCCATGTCGTCGGAGAAATGGCGGAAGAAACTCCACACGCGTGCCTCGCAGACATACAGCCCCGAAAAATCGAACGGAGCATAAGCCGCCTGGAAAGAGAACTCAGCGTCCTTCTTGCTCGTGAAATAACCCTTCTGGCGGGCAAACTTGACCACATCCTTGGAATAGAGCCAGTTGGCCTTGTCCTTGAAATCGATGGTGGTAATACGAGCCTGATTGGCGTGGGCGCAGATGCAATCATCCGGCACACGGGTAGCCACCCAAACTGCCCCCTTCTGACCGACACCCTTGCCTATCATGTCCATAATCCAGACTTCGTTCGGGTCTCCTATGGAAAAGGTCTCACCCTCGCTGGCATAACCGTACTGCTCAACCAGACTCGTCATGCAGGCTATCGCCTCACGAGCCGTCTTGCAACGCTCAAGAGCAATATAGATGAGGCTTCCGTAGTCGATACCCGTCGTGTCCCACAACTCCTCACGGCCGCCCCAAGTGGTCTCGCCGATGGTGAGTTGGTGCTCGTTCATATTGCCCACGACGCTATAGGTATGCTCCACCTGCGGGATCTCACCGAGCGGCTTGCCGCTGTCCCAATCGGTGATGGCACGCATAGCCCCTTTCGGATAGTCCGCAGCAGGCGAGAAATGGAGGAAACCATAGAGCGAATAACTATCCGCCGCATAGGATATGAGCGTAGAGCCGTCGGTGGTAGCGTCCTTGCCGGCGATAAAATTGGTGCAAGCCCACGCCGACAAGTTGAGCACAACCAACGAGCCGAGTAAAAGAAGTCGTTTCATCATATTGTTCATGAATTTTTCGGTGAATACTAATACTAAAAAAGGCGAACTGCCGAGATGCAAGATTCGACAATTCGCCCAAAACTATTTGGCGATAACAAGATAGTAATTTTTCTTGCCACGCTGGAAAAGGATGTACTTATCGTTGAGCAGAGCAGCCGTAGTAATCGGCGTCTGCGGGTCGGTCAGTTTCTCTTTGTTCATCGAGAAACCATTCGATTGGATGGTCTTGCGCGCCTCGCCCTTGCTGGGGAAGATAGGTGTTTTCTCGGCAAGCAAATCGAGCGGGGCAATACCCGCTGCCAACTCATCGCGGCTCACCTCGAAACGCTCCACACCCTCGAAGACCTGCAAGAAAGTCTCCTCATCCAACTTATGCAGAGCCTCCGCCGTGGCGTTACCGAAAAGGATGTTGCTGGCCTCAACGGCTGCGTTGTAGTCCTCCTCGCTATGCACCATAATGGTAACCTCATGCGCAAGCCGCTTCTGCAACACACGCAAGTGGGGTGCTTGGTCGTGCTCGGCTATCAGAGCATCGATTTCGTCCTTCTCGAGCGAGGTGAAAATTTTGATATACCGCTTGGCGTCCTCGTCGCCCACATTGAGCCAGAACTGGTAGAACTTGTAGGGCGAGGTATAGCGACGGTCAAGCCAGATGTTGCCGCTCTCCGTCTTGCCGAACTTGCCGCCATCGGCCTTGGTAATCAGCGGACAAGTGAGCGCATACGCCTCGCCACCGCCCATCTTCTTGATGAGTTCGGTACCCGTCGTGATGTTGCCCCATTGGTCGCTACCGCCCATCTGGAGTTTGCAGCCCTTGTTCTTGTTGAGATAGACATAGTCGTAGCCCTGCAGCAACTGGTAGGTAAACTCCGTAAAGGACATACCCTGCGAGAACTCGCCGTTGAAGCGCTTCTTGACCGAGTCTTTCGCCATCATATAGTTGACGGTGATGAGTTTGCCCACATTGCGGGCGAAATCGAGGAAAGTGTAGTCCTTCATCCAGTCGTAGTTGTTGACCAACTCTGCCGCATTGGCTGCCGTGGAGTGGAAATCGAGGAACTTCTCCAACTGGCGCCGGATACATTCCTGATTGTGGCGAAGAGTGGGCTCGTCGAGCAGGTTACGCTCAGCCGATTTGCCGCTAGGGTCGCCAATCATACCCGTAGCACCGCCTATCAAAGCGATAGGCTTATGCCCGCAACGCTGCAAGTGACGCAGCATCATAATACCGCAGAGGTGGCCGATATGAAGGCTGTCCGCCGTTGGGTCGATGCCCACATAGGCTGCGGTAACTTCTTTGTTGAGTTGTTCTTCGGTACCCGGCATGATATCTTGGAGCATGCCTCTCCAGCGTAGTTCTTCTACAAAGTTCTTCATCGATTCTTATATAAGTTATACGGATAGAATACTGTGCGTATCGCTAACGATTGTATAGGGACTAATGCCGAGAGACTGCACACAGACAGCACGCAAACGGCATCTATACTATTTGCGCACAAAGGTACGACAAAAAAACGATACTGCCAAATTAGAGGGCAAAGAGCGGAATGGAAGGGTAAATTTTGGGAGTTGGTTCGGGAGTGGTTCGGGAAAAGCAGGGAATTTTTGGAAAAATTAGAGCCCGAGTTGGAGGATACGCTCCTCCAAGTGGTCGCGGTC
Source organism: bacterium (assembly GCA_963591775.1). Classification (GTDB taxonomy): domain Bacteria; phylum Bacteroidota; class Bacteroidia; order Bacteroidales; family Paludibacteraceae; genus Colicola. Next base: position 47,155 of record CAVATM010000008.1, on the reverse strand, counting down.
GGAGAGGGCACGGTTGCGAGTCTGGGTGCGGTAGTTATAGACCGTCTTGACCGACAAGCGAAGGAAATGAGCAATATCCTCCGAATCGGTAATGCCCAAACGAATCAACGCAAAAATACGCAACTCGGTGGAGAGATGCCCCTGCTGCGGAAACGCAAACTGCTCGTCGGGACGCAAAAGGGTATTGAAATCGGCCACAAAATGCGGGAAAAGCGATAGGAAGGTCTCATCGAAGTGGTTATAAAACTCCCGCAAGGTGCGGTCGATGACCTCGGTGGATTTGACGAGTTGGAACAAGTCCTTCGGCTTGTCGGAAAGCGACGCCCGCAAGAGCGTCTTGTGGTACTGCGACATCGCCTCGATGATATGCGAACACTCGCTCATATACCGCATCACATACGCATCCCGAATACGATTGGAATCCTTGAGTTGCGCATTGGTAATCGACAACTGTTGGTTGATATGCTGCAACTGCCCGTTCAGCAGCGAGAGTTGTTGATTGAGCACACGCCGACGGTGCAAGAGCAGCACCAATCCCAACGACACCAGCACCAATATACCTGCCGAAATACCCAGCGAAAGAATCAGGATGTACTGCTTGTGCTGCTGCTCTCGAATCATCTGCCGATAGGTATTGAGAATCAACGGCATATCGCCCGCCATCTCGATGGTACGCAAGCGCGCCTTGCTACGGTCGGCGTCCTCGATACAACAGTTCATATACTGATAGGCTCGCTCGACATCGCCCCTCTGAAACAAGATGAGTGCCACCTCCCGGAGCGAGGCATGCTCCAACACCCCGTGCTGCATATCGCAAAGCGCCGACTGAGCAAAATAGAACAACGCCGTGTCCTGCATTGCCCTATTATTGGTCTGCCAGTAGAGGCGCTGGTAGCACGAACCGAGCGTATTGGCAAGATAGCGGATGCTGTCGGAATTCTCGGGCAGGCCTGCATAGACGGGCTGCAAGAGGCGGATGGCCTCGACAGGGGACTCCTCGATCAACACAAGTGCTTCCTCCTGCGCATAGAACACCGGGTCTTCCTCCGTCTCCAAAATATGTGCCCGCAACGGCAAAATTTGCCGACGAGCCGAATCTTGCTCCGCCTGAATGGTGGTAAATTCCGCCTGCCAGATATAGGTCAGGCTAAGCACCTTATAGAACAGATTGGCCGCCTCGGGCAGGATTTGGTCTTTCAGCGGCAACAACAGCTCGAGCGCCGCACTATAATTCCCCGCCATCGCCAAACACTGCGCACAATAGACCGTCGAGCGTTGAACCGCCGCCGCATCCATATACTGACGCGCCAGCAGAAGGCTCTGCTCGGCATAGAACAAGGCGGAATCGTTGTCAAAGCCCTCGTACTCGGAGTAGAGTTGCCGGGCAAAACGATACTTCGTTTCCCGCTCAGACACCCGATAGAGGGCTGTGGTGTTGGCGATGTGTTGCTCACGGGCTGCGATATACTGCGGGCGGTTGACCAACGCCGTATCCAAGCGCAACAGAATAGAAAATAGCAAAATCATGGCATTCAATCGGTTAACAGGCACAAAGGTAGCATATTATTCCGAAATACACAAATATAGCAGAAAAATTACACACCAATACAACTCCCAAAATTATGTATTCGAAAATTCGTAATATATTGATATTCTGTAATTATATATTCAAATAACACTCCCAAAACACTCCCAACACTTGCATACTCACGCGATACATACTACTTTTGTAGTACCGAAAGGGAAAAACCCTGACGAAAAACACACTATTAACCAATATCTACTACACATGAAAACGAAATTTTACCAATTATTGCTGGCTGCCCTCGTGGTATGCAATGTATCTGTGGCCAACGCTGCGCGTATCTATCTGATGGGGCCTGCCGTGACGGGCGACTATAGCCTCAGCATGCCGATGATGATTCAGAACGGCGACACCTATACCTGGGTGGGCGACCTGCAGGACGGGAACCTTAAATTTGCTATAACCAACCGCTATTTCGGCGATTCGTATGGTCCCAAGACTAATGGAGACGCTCTTGCTATTGGTACGGTGCAACTTGGCACCAACAAAGACACCATAGATAATCAGTTCGTTGTTACCGCCGGACGCTACAGCCTGACCCTCACACTCGGCGACCATCCGACGCTCACCGTGGCTGACGGCACCGACCTGCCCGACGAAGGTATCGCGGCAACGGATGTCTGCCCCGAGGTAGCACTCTACGCCATCGGCACTGCAACTGCTGCCGGTTGGACAACAGAGGACGCTATCGAGATAGCCGAGATGGAATACGGCAAGTACGCCGGCACACTGACGCTCAAGGAAGGCACCGACCTCGAACTGAAATTCTTGGCACAAAAAAATTGGGGCACACAGTATGGCCCCACGACCGACGGCGAGGCAATCACCACAGCCGGCACATTCTCGCTCGTGAAACCCGCAAGCGGCGACCCGAAATACCACACTACGCTCACAGAGGATACCAAATTCAGCGTGGCGATTGATATTGCAGCCGGCACGCTGACGCTCACCCCCTACAAACTGACCACGATGTGGATGATAGGCGATGCCGTCGGAGGCTGGAACTTTGACAAGAACGGCATTGAGATGAGCCTCAGCGCAACGGAAGACAGCGTATTTACCTGGACGGGTGACCTGCAAGCAGGTGATTTGAAATTCTGCGGCAACAAGGGGAACTACTCCAACGATGCCTTTGGTGCTACCGTTGCCAACACCGAACTGACGACAGGCAAGCACGACATCCAAGCCATTGACGGCGACGACAAAAAATTCAATGTTACGACAGCGGATACCTACTCGCTGACGCTGGACCTCAAGGCTATGACGCTGGTGGTAACGGGCAAGACGCCGACCGACTGCAAATGCCTGCAACTGGAATTGAGCGATGCATCCAAAGTGCTTCGCGACGGGCAAATTCGCATTATTCGTGGCGAGGCTGAGTACGATATACTCGGCGCTCGTCGCTAACATTCTCGGCGGTTGCTCTTTCTGTTTAGTGCAAGAGCAGCCGTCTATATTTCACTCTAAAAAATTCCTTTCTCTATGCGTGCGATACGATTGATACCGTATTCCCTGTTGCTGCTGTGCCTATTGCTGCCGCTGCATATATATGCCGCCACGATACGCATTAGCGGTACGGTGGTCGATAAGCAGCGTGAGCCCCTCATCGGCGTCACGATTCAGGTGCAGGGCACTTCGCTCGGAACGGTAACCGACCTGGACGGACACTTCTATCTGGATGTGCCCGGTAAGCAGTCGCGGCTCGAGGTCAGTTATGTGGGCTACAAGACGCAGACCATCCCCGTCGGCAGCGACATCAGTTTCTTCATCACTATGGAGGAGGACACCGAGAACCTGGACGAAGTGGTGGTAGTCGGCTACGGCAACCAGAAAAAACTCTCCGTCATCGGCTCTATCCAAGCCCTCGAGCCGAAGAAACTGCAAGTCGGCTCTACCCGATCGATGAGCAACAACCTCGCCGGACAACTGGCGGGCGTCATTGCCGTGCAGCCCTCGGGCGAGCCGGGCTACGACAACTCCGACTTCTGGATTCGCGGTATTGCGTCTTTCTCGGGCAACACCTCGCCGCTCGTGCTGGTGGACGGTGTGGAGCGCTCGCTCAACGACATCGACCCCGCCGAGATAGAGGCGTTCTCTGTGCTGAAAGATGCGTCGGCCTCCGCCATGTATGGTGTGCGAGGGGCCAACGGTGTCATCCTGATCAATACCAAGCGAGGCAGCGTGGCCCCGCCATCGGTATCGCTGCGCCTCGAGCAGTCGGTATCTACCCCCACCAAACTGCCGCAATTCATTGGTGCGGCAGAATATATGGACCTGCTCAACAGCCTGCAATCCGACCCAAACAAGCGGCTATTCACCAAAGACCAGATACTCAAGACCTACTACGGCTACGACCGTGACCTATACCCCGATGTGGATTGGGTGGACGCCATCACCGACGATGTAGCCTACTCCACCCGTGCCAACCTGTCCGTGGCGGGCGGCTCGGAGCGTCTGCGCTACTCGCTCACCGGCTCGTACTACCACGAGAAGGGCATCATGGCGACCGACGAGACCCTCTCCTACGACACAGGCTCGAAACTCAACCGTTTCAACCTGCGCGCCAATGTGGATCTTGATGTGACCAAGACCACCCTGCTGCGCTTCAACATCGGCGGCTATCTACAGATGTTGCGCAAGTCGAACTCATCGACCGACGAGGTCTTTGCCAAGGCGTTCGAGACCCCGCCTTTTGTACACCCTGCGGTCTACTCCGACGGCACGATACCCTTGGCTTCCGCCAACCGCTACAACCCGTGGGCGATGTGTACGCAGAACGGCTACTACCGCAGCACAAGCAGCAAACTCGAGTCGCTCTTTGCCATCGAGCAGGATCTGAAGTTCATCACCCCCGGCCTGCGTGCCAAGGCGACCTTCTCGTTCGACTATTTCGCCCGTACCTATATGACGCGCGGCAAAACCCCCGACTACTACAGTGTGGCAAAATCGCGCAACGACGAGGGCGAACTGGTACATTCGATTCTGAAATACGGCTCGGAGTTCCTCGACCATAGCAACAACGCCGAATACGGCAACAACAGTATCTACTTCGAGGCAGCACTGACCTACAACCGCACCTTTGCCTCCAAGCACGCCGTCGATGCGCTATTCCTCTACAACCTGCGCTCGTACGACAACGGCGACTACCAGCCCTACCGCAATCAGGGTATTGCCGGGCGTGCGTCCTACACCTACGACCGCCGCTATGTGGCAGAATTCAACTTCGGCTACAACGGCTCGGAGAACTTTGCCAAAGGCCATCGCTACGGATTCTTCCCGTCAGGCGCTATCGGTTGGCTTATCTCGGAGGAACACTGGATGGAGCAAGCCCGCACGGTACTGTCCAAACTCAAACTGCGCGGCTCTATCGGTCTGGTCGGCAACGACAACATCGGAGGCTCCCGCCGCTTTGCCTACATCACCACCATCAACCACAACGCCAACGGCTACAACTGGGGATACACGGGCGATGTCTATTACACAGGTGTGCAAGAGGGCGAGATTGGCGTCGAGAACCTGACCTGGGAGACTGCCCGCAAGGCAAATGTCGGTCTGGAGTTAGGACTGTACAACGACCTCGACTTGCAGGTCGATTTCTTCCAAGAACTGCGCAGCAATATCTTCATGCAGCGCAACACCATCCCCTCGCAAGCGGGCTTCATCAGCACGCCGTACGCCAACTATGGCAAGGTGGACAACCGTGGTGTGGACCTGTCGCTGACCTACAGCCATCGGTTCCACAACGGGCTGCAGATAGCCGCACGCGGCACCTTCACCTACGCCAAGAACACCATTCTCGAGATAGACGAGCCGGAGGTGGTCAAGGGCACCTATCGCAGCCAGACGGGGCAGTCTATCAACACGCTCTGGGGCTATACCGCTGACGGGCTGTACACGGCAGAGGACTTCGACGCCGACGGCAACCTGGTGGAGGGTCTGCCTATCCCGCAACTGGGCACTACGGTGCGCCCTGGCGACATCAAGTATGTTGATAAGAACGGCGACGGCAAGATAACCGACGAGGACCAAGGCTATATCGGCGGCACCAATACGCCCCGCATCGTCTATGGTTTTGGCGGCAACCTCGAATACAAAGGGTTTGACTTCAATATCTTCTTCCAAGGCACGGGCGACACCTGGCGCATCATCGGCGGCAGCGACTATTTCATCCCCGGCTCGGGGCAAGGCGTACTGGGCAATGTATTCACCAATTACAACGACCGCTGGACGGAGGAGAACCCATCGCAGAATGTATTCTGGCCACGCCTGAGCGAATCGACCAACACCAACAACAATGTTGCCTCCACATGGTGGAAAAAGGACATGTCTTTCTTGCGTCTCAAGACCATTGAAATAGGCTACTCGCTGCCCAAGAAAGCCCTCGAAGCCATGCATGCCAAGAAGTTCCGCATTGCCATTTCGGGCAACAACCTATTTTGTTTCTCGTCATTCAAACTCTGGGACCCCGAGTTAGACACCAACGATGGCTTGCGTTACCCCTCCATGCGTTCAGGTATGGCCAGCATCGAGATCGGATTCTGACAGACCGTTCTGTTGACAAGTGTATAAGACAAGTAGAACAACCATTGCAACACATCATGAAACGAATTTCTCATATACTATTCACACTGCTGCTCCTTTTGCCCGCCGCATCGTGTAGTTTTCTCGACAAAGAGCCCGACACGGAACTCACGCTCGAGATGGTATTCAACGACAAGACGCGCACCATGGGCTGGCTGGCAGGTGTCTATTCCGACATACCCGACCCCTACATGGGCTACGGTCGTTTTCTCGGCTGGGAAGTACTCGGCGACGATATGACCCCCAGTGAGCGTTGGCGTCAGTGGAACTGGAAAGTCATCCCCTTTATCTTGGGCGAATGGACCCCTACCAGCGACTGGGACGGTAACTACTGGGCCACGCTGCCACAGCGTATTCGCGAAGCGCAAATCTTCATCCAAAATGTCCACGCCCTGCCAGACCAGGGTATCGGCTCACAAGAGGTGGAATATATGAAAGCGGAGTGCGAGTTCCTCATCGCCTACTACTATTGGCTGCTCGCCAACACCTACGGTGCCATTCCGTTCACGCCCGATGTACTCTACGACACCGATGCCACCACCGAGGAACTGCAGATAGGTCAATCGCCCTACTACACCGTCATCGACTGGTGCGATTCGACGCTGCTCGCCGTAGCGGACAAACTGCCCGCCAAATACACCAGTGCGCAGAAATACGGGCGTGCCACTTCGGTCATGGCGCTGGCAGTCCGTGCCCGTATGCTGCTCTATGCAGCCTCGCCGCTTGTCAACGGCAACACCGACTATGCAGGCTACACCAACGACCAAGGCGAAGCCATTTTCTCGCAGACCTACGCCCCCGAGCGTTGGCAGCGTGCCGCCGAGGCCTGCCGTCTGCTTATCGAGACCGCCGAGGCAGCAGGGCATACGCTCTATGTGGAGACCAACGCCAACGGCGACATCGACCCGTACCTCTCTGTGCAGAATGTGCTGTTCCGCCAATACGACGAGGGAAACACCGAGATTCTATTTGCCCGTCCGGGCGGCTGCGACTATACGGAGTACGAGAAGCATATCACCCCCGCCAATTCGGGCGGCTCGGGCGGTTGGGGTGTCACCCAGTCGCTGGTGGATGCGTTCTTCATGGAGAACGGCCTGCCTATCACCGACTCCGAGTCCGGCTACGAATCGTCCGGCTACGAGGAGAGCGGTATCACCTCCGATGTCACCTCGTGGGACGAGACCGTCAACGGCGGCTATATCACTTTCCCGCACACCTACAAGATGTACTGCCATCGCGAGCCGCGTTTCTATACCGCCGTGTCGTTCCACAACTCCTATTTCACGCAGGAGGAGCGCACCTTCAATTTCCTGAACGGCGGCAGCGACAACATCCACACCCACGATGCACCGCAGAACGGCTATCTCATCCGCAAGAAAGTGCACCCCAAGACCCATGTCAAGGAGGAGAACTTCCAATACCGTCCGGGCGTGCTCTATCGGTTGGGTGAGGCGTATCTCAACTATGCGGAGGCGCTCTGCGAATGTGACCCGACCAACCCGGACATCTTGGTCTATCTCAACAAGATTCGCACCCGTGCGGGCATTCGTCCCTACACCACAGGCGCTACTTCCTCGACAGCCATTCACCTCGACCAGACACAAGACGCACTGCGTGAGGCGATACACCGTGAGCGTCGTGTCGAACTCTGCTGCGAGGGTCTGCGCTACGACGACCTGCGCCGGTGGAAAGAAGCCGAAACTACCCTCAACGGACCCCAGTACGGTATGAATTTCAGCGGCAAGGACGAAGCCACTTTCTTCACGCTCACCGCCTACCAGACCCGCATCTATCGCAAGCAGTACTATTGGTTCCCTATCCACCAAAGTCAGATAGAGCGGAACCAGAAGTTGCGCCAACTGCCGTATTGGAACTAATTGTTGAACCTCTCATTTTCCCCTACTATGCGAAAGCACATTCTTTTCCTTTTGGCTCTTGCGGGCGTTCTCTTCGCATGCAAGCCGGAGAGCGAACACTATACCATACCCCGCCTCGACGATGCCATGCACCTGCGTGCCTCGGCGAGCAGCATTCGCCTCTCGCATGCGCAGAGTGCCGACACGGCGATTACCTTCTCGTGGGACATTCCCGCCCTGACCGACGGCATCACGGGCTATGAGTACTATTTCAAGATGGACATCGCCGACAACGAATTCGCCACTTCTATCACACCTATGCTCGTAGATGGCGGCAACTCGGTCAGTTTCACGCACGCCGCCCTCAACGACTTGCTCGAGAACTGGGGCATCACGGCAGGTACGGTCTGCCCTCTTGAGGCGGAAATCATCGCCCACCCCAAAGGGCTTTCTACGTATGTAAAACCCATGCTCAGCACCGTCACCTTCGAGGTGGTCGGCTATGCCAGCGTACTCTATCTGGCGGGCAGTGCCACCACCGCAGGCACAACCTACACCGAAGCCCTCGAGATGAGCAAGGTAGCGGGACGCAACGCCTATCGGTATGTGGGTACGCTCAGCAAGGGTGACCTGCTGTTCCTCACCGAGCGTTCCGATTCGGCGGCGGTCTATGGACAAGGCACCACCGAGGGTAGCCTCACCTACACCACGCTTGCCGACGCCACACCCATTGCGGTTGCCCACGCAGGCTTCTATATTGTCGAGGCCGACATCGACGGACTGACCGTCACCCAAACCGAGCCACTCTACCTCTTCGGCAGTGCCGCCGGCGGGTGGGATTTGGGCAGTGCCATCGCCATGGAGCAAATCTCGGAGCATACCCTTTCGTGGAGCGGACTGCTCAGCGAGGGCGAACTCAAATTCCTTTGCGAGCCCACCGTCAGCAGCCGTCGCTTCGACGGAGCGTTCTGGTTAGCCCCCGACGACGGTACGGCAGCCGAAGGCACCACATCCATGCTCTTTGCGCCCAACGGCACCCCCGACACCAAATGGAGCGTTCCCTCCACGGGGTTGTACACCATTCGGGTTGACCTTACCATTCCCGAAGTAACTTTCTCCCGTGACGAGGATTTCGATAAGTTGCCCTACAAGCAAATCTGGCTTTGCGGCGATGCCACGCCGAGCGGGTGGAACACGCCTTTCTCCGAGCAGTTCTCTTACGACACGGAGGCACGCAACGGTTCGTTCGTTTGGACAGGCTATCTGGCGGCGGGCGAAATCAAGTTCCCGCTCAATCCAAGCAGCTACGAGGGTGCCTTCTTCATTGCTCCCGAGGCAGGCACGCCTATCTCTGCCGAACCTACTAGCGTTGTCTATACCGCCAACGACCAACCCGACCAGAAGTGGCAAGTCTCCGCTTCGGGCAAATACAAAATCACAATCAATGTCCTTGACCTCACCGTTCAATTCGTACAACAATGAAACGACCTATGCATATTCTACTTGCAGCCGTGGCTGCCCTTTCTCTCGCTGCCTGTGAGCAGCGCATCGACACCGGTTGGAGTATAGACCAAGTACCCGACGACCCTGTGGTTGACCCCGTCAAGACCGAGGCAAAAGCCCCACTCTACTGGACGGTCTATGAGTTCTGCTACGAGGCCGAACATGCCGGCACCAACCCTATTCTTATGCCGCGTGCCACCATGGAGGCCAATGTGGCGTGGGTGGCAGACAACCTGCTGCCCTACGGCTACGACATGATTGTCACCGACGGTTTTCAGGCGATGTACAATCTCCCCGAGGACAATGCACAGGGCTATATGACGCACTATGGCGCCTACTCGCTCAAAGAGTTGGTTGCCCTTTGCAAGCAGCACGGACTGAAACTCGGGGTATATGACAACCCGCTCTGGAAGCACGGCAGCGACGACATCATCATCGAGGGCACCAACATCCGCCTCGGCAGCCTGCTCTACGACCCCGCCATCGACCAAGTGGAGCACCCTGATGCCGCCCGTGAGAACGAGATATTCTACTGGCTTGTTCCCTCTCACCCGGGTGCCAAGGAGTATATCGACGGTTTCTTCAAGTACTACAGTTCCATCGGCGTCAATTTCATCCGCATGGACTTTATGTGCCTATTCGAAACGGGCACGGGTATGGGCGGCGACCCGGGTCGTGGCTATGGGCGTGAGGAATACGAACTCGCTCTGCAATACATCAACGAGTCCGCCACCAAGTACGGTGTCTTCACCTCTATCGTCATGCCCAACCAAAAGAACTACGCCGAACTCGAAGCCCGCTACATGAATATGATGCGTATCAATGCCGATGTCTTCTGCGGGCGTTGGAGTTCCTTCTCCGGCACGACCGACAACGATTCCAACCCCTATATGGAGCATTATGGCAACTCCACTTATTACCGTCGCCGTGGGCAGATAGACCAAGACAAATGGCCCACTTGTTACAATATGTTCGATGGCATGGTCTATTTCTCCGACCTGTCGGGACGGGGCAAGTTGATACTCGATGGCGATTTCACCCGCCTCAACACGCTCAGCAACGACGATGAGTGCCGCTCAGTCATCAGCCTGCAATTGGTGGCAGGAGGTCCTGTGGCATGTGCCGACCAGTACAACGAGACCAATATCGACCATCTCGTTACTTTCTATCAGAACGAGGAGATGTTGGCGCTCAACAAGGATGGCTTTGTGGGCAAACCGCTCTCGCGTGACCTTAGCAGCAGTGACAGCCAGATTTGGACGGGGCAAATGTCCAACGGCGACTGGATTGTAGCATTCTTCAACCGTGAGGACTTGGAGCAAACCCGCTCGTTTGCGGTCAGCACTTTGGGCGAAGAGTCCATGCAGGTGCGTGACCTTTGGGAGCATAAGGATCTGGGTCGCCAGCGCACCCTCAGTTACACTCTCCCCGCCCACGGCTGCAAAGTCTTCCGCCTCAGCACGATTAATAATTAGGGATTACGAATCAGAAATTAAGAATTAGAAATTACAAGTACTATCCAGCCTAGTAAGTCTGGTAAATCTAGAATGTCTAGCAAATCTAGATTGTCTAGAATGTCTAGAGCATCTAGTGCTTCTAGTAAGTCTAGTAAGTCTAGCTAATCTAGTAAGTCTAGCTAATCTAGTAAGTCTAGAGCGTCTAGAATGTCTAGCGCTTCTATCCACGCAACTTAAAATTGTATATCTTAAATTAGAAATCATGAGAAAAATAATCATCCTCCTCACCTGTTTATGGCTGGCAACCTCGTTGTCGGCGGCGGAGCAATTCACCTCTCCAAACGGTCGTTTGCAGATGTCTTGCCGAACCACTCCCGAAGGAACTCTTTATTACGACCTTACTTTCGACGGTGATACCCTTATCCGTCCCTCTCGTTTGGGCTTGGTTCTTGAGAACGATCAGTTGCTCAACGGTTTTGAAATCATTAACACGGAGCACACCTCCCTCGACGAAACCTGGGCACCCGTCTGGGGTGAAGAGAACGCTATCCGCAACCACTACAACGAGATGCTCGTCTTTCTGCATCAGCAGCCCCAAGACCGCTATCTATATGTCCGTTTCCGCCTCTTTGACGAAGGCTTGGCATTCCGCTACGAGTTCCCGCAATTAGGCTTGGGCTACTTTACTATCCTCGACGAGCGCACGGAGTTCGCCATGACGGGCGACCACACCGCCTACTGGATCCCCGGTGACTTCGATACACAGGAATATATGTACACCCGTTCCCGTCTGAGCGAGATACGCCGCCTCAATGCGTCGCAGCGGGTGGACAACCTCAGCCAACGCGGGTTCTCCGATACAGGTGTGCAGACCGCTCTCCTGCTCCATACCGACAAGGGCGTATGGCTCACCTTGCACGAAGCAGCCCTCATCGACTACTCGTGCATGCACCTATTGCTCAACGACACGACGCTCACCTTCACCTCGTTCCTCACGCCTGACAGCCAGGGCAAGAAAGGCTATATGCAAACCCCTTGCCACAGCCCTTGGCGCACCGTGCAAGTCGCTATCAACGCCCGTGACATCCTCGCCAACCGCATGACGCTCAACCTCAACGACCCCTGCAAGATAGAAGACACCTCGTGGATTCGCCCCATGAAGTATGTCGGCGTATGGCTCGAGATGATTAACGGCATGCACAGTTGGTCTTATACCAACGACTTTCCCTCCATTCATCTCGGCGAGACCGACTACGCCCACGCTCACCCGCACGGCAACCACGGTGCTACCACCGCCAATGTCTGCCGCTACATCGATTTTGCCGCCCGTCATGGCATCGATGGCGTGTTAGTTGAAGGCTGGGACATCGGCTGGGAAGACTGGTTCGGCCACCAGAAAGACTATGTCTTCGATTTCGTAACCCCCTACCCCGATTTTGATGTCGAGGCAGTGCACCAATACGCCCAAGAACACGGTGTGAAGATGATTATGCACCACGAGACTTCCGGCTCTATCCGCAACTACGAGCGCCATCTCGACACAGCCTACACCTTCATGAACCGTTACGACTACCCCGCCGTCAAATCCGGCTATGTGGGCAATATCGTGCCTGTGGGCGAGACCCACTACTCGCAGTGGCTCAACAACCACTACCTCTATTGCATCACCGAGGCGGCGAAACATCGTATCATGGTCAATGCGCACGAGGCAACCCGCCCGACAGGTATCTGCCGTACCTACCCCAACTGGATAGGCAATGAGTCCGCCATGGGGTCAGAGTACCAAGCCATGATGGGCATTCGCCCGGGTCATACCTGTATCTTGCCCTTCACGCGCCTCAACGGTGGCCCCATGGACTACACGCCGGGTATCTTCGAGATGGATATGTCCAAGATGAACCCCAACAACCACAACCACTGCCTGACCACACTGGCAAACCAACTCTCGCTCTATGTGACCATGTACAGTCCCCTGCAGATGGCAGCCGACCTTATTGAGAACTACGAGCGTTTCCCCGACGCCTTCCGCTTTATCGAGGAGGTTGCGCTCGACTGGGATGAATCGTGGTATCTGGAAGCCGAGCCGATGGAGTATGTGACCATTGCCCGCAAGACCAAGGGAAAAGATGAGTATTTCGTGGGCGGCACCAATGGCGAGCAGGCACGCACTTCTACCATTTCGCTCTCGTTCCTGCCCAAGGGGAAGAAGTATATTGCCACCATCTATGCGGACGCCAAGGATGCAGACTACCGTACCAATCCGCAGGCGTATACCATCACCACTCGCCGTGTAATTTCCCGTACTTCCCTTACCATTCCCGAAGCCGGTTCGGGTGGCTACGCCATCACCCTCCGCCCCGCCGAGTAGATTTCCCCCATACTCCGCTACCTTTTTCCCTATACGACCATAGGTTTCAACCTATAACCCCGTCAATTTTGACCTATAGTTGTCTTTTTGGGTCTATAGTTGTCTATAATTGTCTATAGTTGTCAATCCCTACCCTTTCTATAAACGGATTACTCCGTCCCGCAGACCATTATAGTCAGCAGGACGGATAATTCATTTGGTCGTCAGTAGCCTAATTGTCGTAAGTTACGAGTACAGTTTCCCGACGATGTAGTTCACCAGCCGTTTGGGAAGCAGCCAATCCAGCACGGCGAATAGCCGATACATTGCCCCGCCGATGTATTGCGGGCGGGGGTGGCGTGCCGTGGCGATGCGATAGAGGTCGCGCGCCATCTGCTCGGGTGTCATACCGCCGCGCTCGTCCCGCTCCATGGCTGCCACCGCCTTGTGTGCGTGCTGATAGACCTGTTCGCCCCGTTCGCTCTTGCGGCGTGCGTCGGTGAAGCCTGTGCGTACATCCCCTGGCATCAGCACACTGACCGAGATACCGAACCCACGCACCTCGTTTTGCAGTGCCAGTGCCAATGCATTGACCGCTGCTTTGCTTGCTGAGTAGAAACTCTGGTAGGGAATACTCAGAAACGCAGCCACACTGCTCGTGAAGATGATGCGTCCTTGCTGCTGACGGCGCAACTGCGGCAATACTGCCTGTACGGTACGGAGTGTCCCGAAGAAGTTGACCTCAAACTGCCGCTTGGCTTCTTCGGTGGCGGTGAACTCTATCGCCCCCGATATACCAAAGCCCGCATTGGCAATAACGACATCGATGTGGTCGGTCTGCTCCAGCACTGCCGAGATAGCCTCACGGACGCTCTCTTCGTTGCATACATCGCAGTATAGGTGTGTGATGTGTGGTTCGCTCTTTCCGCTGCGGCTTAGTTCAAACACCTGCCACCCTTGCTGTGCAAACAGCACACAAGTAGCCCGCCCGATACCCGACGACCCGCCGGTAAGTACTAAAGTTTTCATCTGTTTTTTATGATAGAGTTCCTAACGAGTTCCTAACGAGTTGGTAACGAGTTGGTAACGAATTTCGCAATAGGGATATAATAGGGATATAATAGGGATATAATAGGGATATGATAGGGATATAATAGGGATGTGATAGGGATATAATAGGGATATAAGAGGGATATAATAGGGATGTAAGAGGGATATAAGAGAGATATAATAGAGATATAATAGAGATATAATAGGGATGTAATAGGGATACACTATGGGTGTAAGAGGGATATAATAGGGATATAATAGGGATATACTATGGGTGTAAGAGAGATATAATAGGGATGTAAGAGGGATACACTAAGGATACAGGTACGCGTATAGACTTTTGTGATAGGTGGGCGGTTTGCTGTCTATATATGGATGGTCGTATGTTTTTGTGGACAACTATCACCCAATATGAGCAGGGAAACAGATCGTTCCAAATACAGCCCACGAAAAATATAGTTGTCTGTATTTGAATAATTTTTCGTGTATTTGGAAAAATGTGCGCCTATAATACCTATTGTATATTTTGCCTTTGCGAGGTTTCCGTATTTGGAGAAAAAATGTGCGCCTATAACACCATAATCAGTGTACCCGCCAGCAGGAGCACACAGCCGACAACGGTCTTCCATGTGCAGGCTTCGCCGAGGAAGACCACGGCAAAGACCAGCGTCAGCACTAGGCTGCACTTGTCGATAGGCACCACTTTGCTCACATCGCCCACCTTGATGGCGTAGAAATAGCACAGCCACGATGCGCCCGTCGCCAGACCCGACAAAACAAGGAACAGCCAACTACGGGGCGAGATAGTGTGTATCGCCTCCGAGAGTCCCTCCGTGGGGTGTCCGTAGTGATAGGTAACAAACACCACCACCCACGCCATCGCCAGTACCACGATAGTGCGGATAGCAGTTGCCAGATTGCTGTTCACACCGTCGATACCTATCTTCGCCAGTATCGCCGTTGCCGCAGCAAACACCGCCGACAAGACGGCAAAAAGAATACCTTTCATAAATGTAGGAATTAGACCGCTTGTGCCGTTCAAATGTATGGTTTTGAGAAAAGCGCCACGCTGTAGTATCTAACAGCGTGGCGCTTTACTGTCTATCCGACCCGCAGGGCGGTTCGTTTAGAGAACATTCAGTTCTTTCAGCACGCCCGTAGTCTTGCGTACTGCAGCCTCGCTCTCGTGCAGTTTAGCGGTCTCGGCCTCGTTGAGCTTGATCTCAAGCACTTTCTCGATACCGTTCTTGCCGATGATACAAGGAACACCGATGGTGATGTCCTTCATACCGTACTCGCCTTCTAATGCAGCCGAGCAAGGGATCATCTTCTTCTGGTCTTTGATGATCGACTCTGCTACGCTGGCAGCAGCAGCACCCGGAGCCATCCATGCGCTCGTGCCGAGCAGACCAGTCAGGGTAGCACCGCCTACCATGGTTGATTTCACAACCTGCTCAATCTCTTCTGCCGAGAGGAAATCGCATACAGGCATACCCTTGTATTTAGCGTACGAAACGACAGGAATCATGGTCGTATCGCCGTGACCGCCGATTACGAAGCCCTCTACATCGTTTGCGTTGCAGTGGAGAGCCTGGCTCAAGAAATACTTGAAGCGTGCGCTATCCAGTGCGCCACCCATACCGATGACGCGGTTGCGTGGCAAGCCCAGTGCGTGCAAGGTGAGGTATGCCATCGTATCCATCGGGTTAGAAACCACAACGAGGATAGCGTTCGGCGAGTAGGTAAGGATCTGATTTACAACCGACTTTACGATACCTGCGTTTACGCCAATCAACTCCTCACGGGTCATACCCGGCTTACGGGGCAGACCGCTCGTGATGATTACTACATCCGAGTTGGCAGTCTTGCTATAGTCGTTGGTAACACCCTCAACTACGGTGTCAAAACCCATCAGTTGAGCGGTTTGCATAATATCCATAGCCTTGCCTTCAGCAAAGCCTTCTTTGATGTCTATAAGACATACTTCGTTGGCTACTTCATTGACAGCCAATACATTCGCACATGTAGCACCTACATTACCGGCACCTACAACGGTTACTTTTGACATAGTTTTGTTCCTTATATTAAAGTTATACTTATATGCTTTATATGCTTGCCATGGAGAGCCCCATCTCTATAGGTTCTATCTTTCCTAGATATTCCAAACCTTCTAGATTTCCTAGTTCTCCTAGAACATCTAATTCTTCTAGTCCTTCTGGTTCTCCTATATTTTCCCCCCCCCAACCTTGCCCGTAGCAATACAGTCAGCCCTGTTTTCTACTGCAAAAGTACTGCTTTTTTCGATACTCCGCAAATATTTCTCTATTTTGCCAAAGGAAAGTTGCAAATATCGGCTGTTATCCGTCAAGCGTTTTTGGGGCGTTTTTCTGCCCACATAAGCCGTCTTTTGCCCCATTCCATCCTTTTCAAACGGGTCTGCTTCTCCTTTCAGAAGGATCATCATTAATTCTTTTCCGTAATTATATAAGATTCAAGCGACAAAATGACTGTACCTTTGCACCCAAATTCAATCTTTTTCCCAAAAACAAACAAAACACGCCTAAAAACGCTTCTTTCTCACACACATGCTTTCCGTTCTTCACATTTTCTGCGGCATGGCGCCGTACCTGCTGCTCGGTTTCCTTCTGTCCGGTTTGATGCACACCTTCATCCCGGCGCATTTCTATAGCCGTTTTTTCTCGGCGAATCGGTTTCGTTCTGTCTTCAATGCCGCTCTGTTCGGTATTCCCTTACCGCTTTGTTCCTGTGGGGTCGTTCCTACAGCCGCATCGTTCCACAGGGAGGGGGCTTCTCGCGGGGCGGTTGTCTCGTTCCTCATCGCTACCCCACAAACGGGCATCGACAGCATCATCGCCACCTATGGTTTGATGGGGATTCCATTTGCTATCGTGCGGCCTGTTGCAGCCTTTTGCACGGCCTTGGTGGGCGGGGGCATTTCCTTATTAGGGAGCCAAGAGCCATGCGAACCGAAACCCCAAGAAGATCCTCGTTCAACCGCTAAAATCGGATTTTTCGCCCGTCTCAAGCAGGCACTGCACTATGGTTTTGTCGAAATGATACAAGATATCGGTCCTCGTCTTATCGTTGGGTTAGTGGTGGCAGCCGTCATCACCTTGTGTGTACCCACCGAGTGGTTCACCCTTTTCGAGGGCAACACCTTTGCCTCCATGTTGCTGGTTCTTGCCATCGCCATTCCTATGTATATTTGCGCTACCGGCAGCATCCCCATTGCGGTCGCCCTCATGCTCAAGGGGCTTACCCCGGGTGCAGCACTTGTATTACTTATGGCGGGTCCTGCTTGCAACATAGCCTCGATACTTGTTGTCCGCAAGATGCTCGGTCACAAGACCATGTATATCTATTTGGCGTCCATTATCACGGGAGCTATCTTCTTTGGCTCGATTGTTGATTGCTTACAATACAATGGAATTGTTGATTTCTTGGCGCAGTTAACGCAGCAGGACACATGTTGTTCGGCCTCACTTTCTTGGTTTAGCGTAGCCTCGAGTATTCTTCTGTTCGTTCTGCTCTTGAATGCTCTTGTGCTACAACGCCTACGAAACAAACAAAATCAAACAAAGAATATGAAAACCTATCACATTGAAGGCATGAGTTGTAATCATTGCCGTATGTTTGTCGAAAAAGCGATTCTTGCAGTCGATGGGGTTACAGAGGCCCATGTTGACTTGCAGCGCAAGGAAGCCTATATTGAAGGCACCGCCACCGACGAGGCGATATGCCAAGCCGTCGAGAAAGCAGGCTATTCATGCACTCTATAAGTTTTTCCCTACCAATCGCCCTATAAAAAATCCCCTTGCGACACACCCTATATAACTTTTCCCCTTGCGACACACCCTATGAAACTTATCATCAAGAACATGGTTTGCCCTCGTTGTGTGACAGCGGTACGACAAATTTTGTCCGACGCAGGCATTTCTGCCCTATCGGTTCGATTGGGTGAAGTCGAAATTCCCGAACCACTTCCGAAGCAACTCAAAGCCAACCTGTCAGCAGCCCTACAAGCGTCCGGTTTCGAACTCCTGAATGAACCTCGTGCCCGCCTAGTCGAACAGGTACGAATTGCGGTGCTCGAGTATGTACGCATGGAGGGAGAGCGCCCGAATCTTGCCGACTACCTGCCGCAGCGCTTTGCCAAAGACTATAGTGCGCTGAGCAAATTGTTCAGTGAGGTGTGTGGCATCACCATCGAGCGCTTTGCCATTCTCCATCGCATTGAGTATGCCAAAGAATTGCTCTGCTATCAACAACTGACCATAAGCGAGATAGCCTACACTCTCGGCTATAGTTCGCCCGCCCATTTGTCGGCTCAGTTCAAGCAAGTTACGGGTATGTCGCCCAAAGCGTTCCGCGACCAACAGCCCCACTCCCGCATTTCATTGTCCGAACTATAACCCATTATCCTCCGAATCATGGCTTATCATAGTCCCAATAACGACCAATCCTCATCCAACCCTCGCCCCATGCCTACCCGTTTTATACCTATCATCCAACAGGTCTGCCGTCTGCTCACCTGCGTGCTTGTTATCGTGTCGCTTGCCCTTGCGCAGTACGGCGAGTTGTTCGGCCATTCTTTCGAATCCAAACCCACCGCTTCGACAGACACCCTTCGCACCCTTTGGGACGGACGTGTCGTTGTCAATACCACCCCGCTGGCCCAAGATATTCGCGGTTTCGGTGGTCGTGTTCCGCTCGAAATCACCGTCAAGGACTCAGTCATCACCGACATACAGCCTCTCCCCAACAGCGAAACGCCCGATTTCCTAACCGAAGCACTACCTATCTTGGATGCGTATCGTGGGAAAACCATTCGCGAGGCGGCTGCAATACAAGTCGATGCCGTTTCGGGTGCTACCTACACCTCCAATGCACTCATCGGCAATATGTCACGAGGCTTAGTGTATATTCAGCAGCAGCCCATTGTGCCCTCTGTGCCGCACGCCTCTCCCATCAAACTTCTTTGCGGGCTTATCGTAGTCCTTGCGGCAGCCATTTTGCCGCTTTTTGTGCACAACAAGACCTATCTGCTGATTCAGCAACTGCTCGATATCGTCGTGCTTGGCTTTTGGTGCGGCATGGCGTTGTCCTATTCCTCATTGTTGGGGTATGTTGCCCATGGTGTCAATTGGATCACTTTTGCCGTTCCGGCCATTATGCTTATCACGGCCTTCGTCTATCCGCTATTCGGCAAGAAATCCTACTATTGTGCCTATATCTGCCCATTCGGAGCCTTGCAGCAGGTAGCAGGTCGTTGCTGCCGTTACACAATTCCTTTGTCTGCCAAGACGCTACGAGGTCTGAATTTGTTCCGTCAAGTCCTATGGGCAGTCTTGATGCTTTGTATCTGGAGCGGTGTTTGGAGCCAATGGCTCGAATGGGAACCCTTCTCGGCTTTCCTTTTCCGCTCTGCCTCGTGGGTAACGCTAACCATTGCCGCCGTTTTCGTTGCATTGTCATTTGTGGTTACCCGTCCTTACTGTCGCTTTGTCTGCCCGCTCGGCACACTCTTCAAAATCGGCCAATCGCCCAACTAAATCCTCCCCACACTCAACACTGAACAAAAAAACTGCAATCAACTTTTAACACGGAACTCTCAACGCTAAACTCTCAAAATACCCATTCCTTATGAAATCAACTCTTTTGAATATCGTCTTGGCGCTTGCCGTGGTCGTTCTTTCTGCTCGTTTGGTCTATGTGCAGCACCACCTCCCCGCGGGCACTACTTCCGCCCATTCCCCCAACACTGCACAACACGCTGCACAAAAAACAACACAAAGCACTACACAAAATACAACACCGGGCACAGCGCAAAACACAGCACAACATACAACACAAAATACAACGCACCCCCTCCTCGCTCAGTTCGAAGAATTTGATGTCACCCACAATTTCCCGAACAATCCCTTTACCTACTTCAAGGGCAAGGGCTTACTCTTGGCGGTGGGCGACTCCACCGACTACAACGAGATGACTATCGGTTGGGGAGCTTTGGGCAATATATGGGAGCGTGGTATGTCGCTGATGACGGTCTTTGTCGCCGAGAAGCGTTATACCCACCACTATATGGACAGTGCCCACTACTTCACCGTCATGGAATTCGACGATGCCGACAAGGACATCCTCGCCTACATGGGCAGTCATAGCGGCCGAGATGGCAACAAGGCAGCAGCGTTAGGCCTTCATACACTCTATACGGATCACGGCACGCCTTACTTCGCCGAAGCAAGAATCGTTTACGAATGTGAAATGATCTACCATGCTCCCTTCGACCCGGCAGGCTTCGGCGACATACCCGCCACTTTCTACTCCACCGCCCAAGCAGGTATTCACTCTATGTACATGGGCAAAATTGTCCGCTCCTTCCGCCGCCAATAGTCCGCACACCAGCGCCGTCCAACTCTCCACCAAAAACCAACCTTCAAGTAACAACATCCCACCCAAAAAGGCTGCCTAACGCTTTCGTCAGGCAGCCTTTTTTTATCTCGTTTCCGTGGAATTACTCCGCCGGGCTCATCACCACTTCGAACATATTCCCGGCTTCTACCAACTTGCGCAGCGTGTTCTGCACGCTCTCCGCCGTGATGTTATTCACAGCCTTCTGGTAGTCCGCCGGATAATTGATTCCGTAGCGGTAATACATATAAATCATCGTCTCCCAGTAACTGTTTTTCTCCAAGTCTTCTTGGAAATCCTTCAGCATACTCTCTTTTTCTTTGCCGAGGTCTTGTGCCAACGGTCCGTTTTCGATGATGGTTTTCACCTCTTCGTGAATAATCTGCATCAGTTTGGTCTGTTTTGCAGGGTCGGTATCAAACTGCATAATCAGTCTTGCGCACGAAACCGGATTAATATCCAAACGACCTGCGCAGCCCACGCCGTACGAGCCACCCTCACGCTCACGAATCGATTCCAAGTAGCGCGTACTCAGTATTCGCCCAATCATTTCCATATTCAAGTCATTATCAAGCGAGTACGGGATGTCGTACGAGGTGTATTGAATACGGTTGCTAGCCGTGGTCGTTTCCATTTGGCGTGTGAAATAGTTGCGTTGTACGCCTAACGGAGCCCGTACGCCGTTATCACGAATCTCCTCACGGTCTTTGGTGGTCTTCAGTCCGCCGAGCCATTGCCCTACCAACTTCTGTGTTGCCTTATCCTTCGGGTCTATGTTGCCCACCAGAATAAAGGTGAAGTCTGCAGGATTGGCAAAACGAGCCTTATAGACTGCCAAGCACTTGTCCAGTGTCACCTTCTCCAAACTCTCTGCCGACCATATCGTCGTCCGCTCCGAGTGGTTCGATGTAAATACCTGTACCGAATCCGCGAACGCCGATTTTGGGTTTTTGTCTTTGTTTATCAGTTGATTATGCATCAGACTCATCAGCGTGCTGAATGCCTCCTCGTCCCGACGCGGTGCCGTGAATTGCAGATAAACCAACTGCAGCATCGTTTCAAAATCCTTTATCGAGGAGCTACCCGATACCGTTTCCGTGTACGCATTTACCGAAGCGCTTGCGCTTGCTGTCTTGCCGGCCAACGCTTTTTGCAGGTTGTTAGCCGAGAAATCACCCAGTCCCATCATGCTCACCGCACTCGTAGCCAAGTCTGCCGCATACAGGTCTTCGGTGGCTATCAACGACTCACCACCCTTCGAGTATGCATACAGACGGATCTCATCTTGCTTAAAGGTAGTCGGTTTCACCAGCACACGCACGCCGTTCGACAGTGTCCATTCCGTCACGCCGAATGCCTCGTTGTGGGCCGTTTTCTTTATCTTGCCTGCTTTCGGGGTTTTCTTAACCAGTTGTGTATCAATCTTTTCCTCTTTCGGAGCCTCAATCTCTTCCTCATTTACAGTCTTCAGCATCGCACGAATTTCTTCCTCCGACGGAATTTTCACGCCCTCTTTTTTCGGTCCCGTGATAGCCACGGTCGGATTCTCATGCACCATCTGTTTGGCTACCTCATTGACCATATCCACCTGAATCAATGGCAGGACGGTCTTTGCGAACTGATATTCCCATTCTATGCCGGGCATCGACTCATGGTCCTCAAAGTTTCGGATGCATTCTTGCGCAATCGAAATGTTGCGACGTGTATCCCGCTCGTTGTACGATTTTTCCATGCTGCTCAGGTAGTCGCTTTTTGCACGCTCCAGTTCCGCATTCGTAAATCCGTAGCGTTGCATTTTCTCCATCTGCACCAGCAGGTCGTTCAGTGCTTCGGTCTCGTGTCCCTCTTTGGGGATAGAAATTGCTACAAACGCATCCTTCAGTTTCACAATCTCGCCGTAGTACGAACCCGCCCCCATAAACGAAGCATTCGGGTCAAGCGACAGTTCCGAGAACCGATTCTCCAACATATTGTTTATCAACTGATAGAGTATCGATAGCAAATACGCTTGATCGGTATTTTGCAGTGCATCGGGCAACTGTTCATGTTTGTATTCCAGCTCGATTCGCGTGTTTTGTGCCTCGGGGTCAAGTGCGATCGCCACCAGTGGCTCCTTATTGTCCTCCACCGTGTAGAGGGGGCGTTCGCCACGATTCTTACGAGCAGGCACATCGGCCCACAATGCTTTGATTTTCTTCTCTATTTGATCTACATCGATGTCACCAACCACAATTATAGCCTGATTGTCAGGGCCATACCATTTCTCGTAGTAGCTGCGCAGCGCATCGTACGCAAAGTTATTGATCACCGCCGTGTCGCCAATCACATCACGCTTTGCGTACTGGCTTCCCGGATATTTCAGTGCCCGAATCTCTTTCCACAGTCTGCGTTCTGCGGTGCGTCCTGTGCGCCATTCCTCACGAATCACGCCACGCTCGTCGTCTATTTCCTCAGGCAACAGCAGCAGTCCGCACGCCCAGTCGTGGAGCACGAGCAGCGCCGAATCCACAATACCTTCCCGATAGGTCGGCACATCCGACAGACGATAAACGGTCTCGTCTATCGAGGTGTAGGCATTAATATTTCCGCCGAAGTTCACCCCCACCGACTCAAAGTAGTTGATGATACCTTTTCCGGGGAAGTGTTCCGTTCCGTTGAACGCCATGTGCTCCAAGAAGTGCGCCAAACCGTTTTGGTCGTCCTCCTCCAGTACAGCCCCAACCGCCTGTGCGATATGGAACTCACACCGCTGTTTGGGTTGTTCATTGTGGCGGATGTAGTATGTCAATCCGTTTTCCAACTGCCCGTACCGCACGTTGGGGTCCATGGGAAGTTTTTCGGGCTCTTGTGCCACTACTGTCAGCGTTGCCAGAAGCAACGCCATACCAAGCAATCTTTTCTTCATCGTTTTTTAGTTATTGTCTGTAATGTCAGTCGTTTCCGTTGGTTGCTCACCTTCCACGGGTTTCTGTTCAGCCGTTTCTACCGCCTCAGCAGCCTCTTCTTTTGCTGTTTCCGTTTTCTTACGAGGCGCACGCTTCTTTTTAGGAGCCGCCTCAGCCGATTCGGCTACCGCTTCTTTCTGTTCAGAGGCTTTCTCGTTGGCTTCGATTATTTCGTCGCCACGGCTTTTCCACGGACGAGGACCCAAGATACGCTCCACATCCTCCGAGGTAATCACCTCTTTTTCTATCAGCAGTTCCGCCATCCGGTGGTGTCCTTCTTTGTTCTCCTCCAGTATCTGGCGAGCCCGTGCCATCTGTTTGGCAATTATCGCAGCCGTTTCTTTGTCTATCAGTTCTGCCGTCTTGTCCGAGTAGGGTTTCGAGAATCCATACCCATATTGTCCCGTCGAGTCGTAGTAGCTGACATCTTTCAGTTTCTCGCTCATACCGTAGTAGGCCACCATGGCATACGCCTGTTTGGTTGCACGCTCCAGGTCGTTCAGTGCACCCGTCGAGGTCTGATGCAGGAACAATTGTTCTGCAGCCCGCCCGCCTAGCAGCGAGCAGAGTTCGTCCAGTATGTGTCCCTCGTTGGTCAGTTGTCGTTCCTCGGGCAGATACCACGCCGCACCCAGCGCCACACCACGCGGCACAATGGTCACTTTCACCAGCGGATTGGCATATTCCAGCATCCACGATATGGTTGCATGCCCGGCCTCGTGGTAGGCTATCGAGCGTTTTTCGTCCTCCGTCATCACCTTCGTCTTTCGCTCCAATCCGCCCACGATACGGTCCACTGCATCCATAAAATCCTGTTTGCCGACTTTCTTGTGGTCATAGCGAGCCGCTATCAATGCTGCCTCGTTGCACACATTGGCTATATCTGCTCCCGAGAATCCGGGCGTCTGTTTGGCGAGAAAATCCACATCTACGGTATCGTCCAATTTCAGTGGACGCAGATGTACACCAAATATCTCTTTGCGTTCCTGCAGGTCGGGCAGTTCCACATGTATTTGTCGGTCAAATCGTCCTGCACGCAGCAGTGCGGGGTCCAGCACATCGGCACGGTTCGTGGCGGCCAGTATAATTACGCCCGTGTTCGTGCCAAATCCGTCCATCTCCGTCAGCAACTGATTCAGGGTCGATTCCCGTTCATCGTTGCCGCCCGTCATGGCGTTCTTTCCACGCGCACGCCCCACGGCATCAATCTCGTCGATAAAGATAATCGCAGGTGCTTTCTCTTTGGCTTGCCGGAATAAGTCACGCACACGGCTGGCACCCACGCCGACAAACATCTCCACAAAGTCGCTACCCGACATCGAGAAGAATGGCACCCCGGCCTCGCCGGCCACTGCCTTTGCGAGTAGGGTCTTACCCGTACCCGGAGGACCTACCAACAGTGCGCCCTTCGGAATTTTTCCGCCGAGTACGGTGTATTTCTTGGGGTTCTTCAGAAACTCCACTATCTCTTGCACTTCTTGCTTTGCTCCTTCCAGTCCGGCAACATCTTTGAAGGTCACCTTGCTGGCGTTGTCTTTGTCGGTCACTTGTGCTTTTGCCTTACCAACGCCGAATATACCGCTCATGCCACCCGAAGCGCCACCGCCGGAGATTCCACGAGTCATCCACACAAAGAAGAATACCAGCAGCAGTATCGGGAATAAGTTCGCAATGATCAGATACCAATAGTTCTTAGTCTGCTTATAACTCACATCAATGGCCATCAACCCCGCATCCTTGCGTTTTTGGTTGGTCGCATCCATATACTTGGCGAACTCCTCCACGCTCGGAATCTGTGCCGTCAATTTACCCTTCACGGCCTCCCCTTTGGCTTGTTCGCCAAACACCAGCACATAGTTCTGCGGTTTGATGATCGCCTCTGCATGATTGTCGTCATACACAGTCAGCGACTTTACGGCATCGTTTTCTATATATGCCGTGAATTTAGTATAACTCAACCCTTTGTTTTCCACCACCGAATCACCGAACAGCCATAGTGCCAGCAACAGAAATGCTGCCGTATATAGTAGCCAACTCACCCAGCGGAAGCGGGGTTTTTGCGGTTTTTGTCCTTCCGGTTTGGGCTGATTCGAATTTTTCTCGTTTTTCATTCTGTTAAGGGGATATTTTGTTTATTCATCAGGCAGTTCCGTCACCTTGCCGTCTGCCCACAGGTGTTCTATATCGTAGAACTCGCGCGGCTCGCGCTGCATGATGTGGACAAATACCGTGCCATAGTCCATGGCTATCCATTCGGCGTTTTCTTGTCCTGCCACGCTCATCGGGTGCACATGCGTCTGGGTGCGTACATAGTCATCCACCTCGTCTGCAATGGCGCTCACCTGTGTTGCACTGTTGCCTTCCGCTATCACCATAAACTCCGCCGGAGCCTCTTTGATTTTTTTCAGGTCGATGGTCACAATGCGTTGTCCCTTGCGGTTGCGAATCCCTTCCACAATCGTCTCCACCAGTTTCTTGTTCGAAATCTCTTTCATCGTTCGTTTCTCTTGTTTTTGCGGGGTGTTTTCCCCTTTCGTTTAGAATAGACAGACGGAGTTTGTCTGTTCAAACCCCGTCCGCTGTCATCCTATTTTCGTTTGATTATCAATATCTTAGAAGTATTTTGTTTCTGTGCCTACAATCGAGGAGAGCAGATTATTGGCCAGTCGGCTAGCGCCGAAGCGGAAACTTTGGTTGTTGAGCCAGTCCTCGCCCAATATCTCTTTCACGAGGGTGTAGTGTTGTACCGCCTCTTCAGTGGTCGAAACCCCGCCGGCAGGCTTGTAGCAAACCTTCTCGCCTGTTTTCTCTTTCCAGTCTTTGATGGCGTGGCACATCACATAGGTAGCCTCCGGGGTAGCATTCACCGCAATTTTTCCCGTCGAGGTCTTGATAAAGTCTGCGCCTGCAGCCATCGCCAGAATCGATGCTTTGTAGATATTCTCCGCCGTCTTCAGTGCGCCGGTTTCCAGAATCACTTTCAGGTGCGCCGACTTGATGGCAGCCTTTATCTCGCTGATCTCGTCAAACACCTCTTGGTATTTGCCTTCGAGGAATTTGCCAATCGAGATCACAATATCTATCTCCGTTGCACCTGCAGCCACAGCCATGGCAGCCTCAGCCACTTTCACCTCAATAAAGGTCTGCGAAGCGGGGAATCCGCCGGCCACTGCTGCAATGCCAATCGGTTCGGTCAGCGTGTCGTGTGCTGTTTCCACCAGTGCAGGATATACGCACATGGCAGCCACATTGGGGATATTCGGAAAGTTTTTGTTGAATGCATTCACTTTCTCCGCCATGCCTGCCACTTTGGCAGTCGTATCATCGCCGTTCAGTGTTGTCAGGTCTATTTGGTGCAGGCACTCCTTCCAAACCTCCACATTATTGTTTTCCGCAAAGTGTTCCTCCAGTATCTTTGCCGTTGCAGCCTTCACTTGCGCATCATCCTGATTGCAATTGTATTGCGCAAATAGTTCCTCAAATTTTTCCATTATCGTTTTTTATGTTTTCGTATTGTTATTTCGTTTCTTCCGTGTCTTGCAGGCGACCTATGATGGTTTCGTTTCCACATACCAAATCGCCCACTTCCACAAACATTTCCGTGTCCAGAGGCAGATACATATCCACTCGAGAACCCAATTTGATAAATCCGAGATGGGTGTTTCGGTGCGATTGTTTGCCTGCTTTTGCATAGGTCACAATGCGTCGAGCCATGGCTCCGGCTATCTGGCGCACCGCCACTTGCACTTTCGACGGGGTCTCTATCACCACCAGCGAGCGTTCATTCTCCGTGCTCGATTTGGGAAGCCAGGCTCCCTTGTGCCGTCCTTTCTGATGCTCCGACACCAGTATCGTGCCTTCTATGGGGTACCAGTTTGCGTGCACATTGAATGGTGACATAAATATGCTCACCTGCAGCCGCTCCTCGTGGAAATACTCGTTTTCCATGGTGGGTTCTACCACCACCACACGCCCGTCTGCCGGTGCTATCAAGAAATTCGGGTCATCCACTTCCATCACCCGAATCGGGTTACGAAAGAAGTAGGTCACAAAGGTCAGCAGCACCGCCGTCAGTATCAGTATAACGGCAAAAATCCAGTGCGGCGAGAACATATACACCAGCACATTGATGATAAACAGCGCCAGCACCAATCCGATTATCGTGTTGCGTCCTTCTCTGTGTATATGCAGGCGCTTAATGGGTCTCCGTTTCATTGCCATTGGGTGTAAGGAAATTTACTCAACATCTCCGCTGCTTGGTCCAGTCCGGTCTGCAGTTTCTTGTCCAACATCATTTTGAACATCATCGGCAGGTCGGCCTTCAGCGTCAGTTTCAGGCGCGTATCGGTTGGGCTCACCTCTTTCATCTGAATCCAGAAATTCGCCTCCACGGGTATATTCTCTGCCCCGAATTTCAGCGTATCATTTTCGATTCTATCAACAATCGCAATGGATATTTTCTGTCCCAGTCCGTCCACCTTCATCCGCACACGGTCTGCACTGATTTCCAGTTCTTGCACCTTGTCTTGCGGTATCAGGTCACGCACCTTTTCTATGTTTTCAAGGTTGCCGAGCACCTTGTATATCTGTTCTGCCGATGCGGCAGCCGAGCAAATTTTGCTTTCGTATTTCACTTCCGACATAGTCTTATTTTTTCCATTTTGCAGGGTTCTTGTGCCATGCACGCAGGGTCGCAATATCCTCTTCCGAGAACACATTGTCCGTTTCTGCCTGTGCCACCACCGACTCAAAGTCCGTCAGCGCCACCAGAGGCACATCCTCTTCGGTCAGCATGCGCTTCGAGGCGGCCATTTGGTAGTCAAACAGTGCCACCACGGCCTCCACGGTGCAGCCGTTGCTGCGAACCGCGTCTATCACTTTTTGTATATTATGTCCCAGATTCACCTGATTTTCAATAATTACCACGCGTTGGCGAGGGCGCAAGTCGCCTTCTATTTGGTTTTCCAGTCCGTGGTCTTTCGGGGTCGGATGCACATAGATATACGGCAGAGCCAGTTGTTCTGCCACCAGTACGCCGTGCGCAATGGCATTTATCGCCACGCCCGCTATTACATCCGCATCCGGGAATCGTTCCGCCACCGTTCGTGCCAACTCCAGTTTGATAAAGTTGCGCATATAGGTGTATGAGAATATCTTTCTATCATCAAAGTAAACCGGTGATTTCCAACCATTTACCCACACAAAAGGGTTATTCGCCTGTACGCGAAAAGTTTTCAGTTGCAGCAGCTTTTTTGCCACCAAAAGTTCTTGTGTTTCCATACGGGAGGTCGATTTTCAATATATCGTTATTTAGGTTTTTCCACACTTTTAAGCAGGCAAAGGTACTGCTTTTTTTTCGAATATGCAAGCCCCCTCGTCGCCCCTACTCGTTTTTCGCTTTCTTTTCCAATCGTTTTTGATACTTTTCTATCTGCAGTTGCGTCATTTTCAGTTGGGTATCCAATTTCTGAATGTCTTGCACCACCACCCCGAATTGATAGGTAGTCATCAGCGCTTTTTTGTCGTTTTGCGACAGATAGAATATCTCGCGCGATTTTGTGCCTTCGTAGGCCACCCGTATTCGCCCTGCACCGTACACATCCACGAAATGCAGGAATTGCACTGCCTCCTCGCCCGTCAGCGTCAGTGTCTCGTGCCACCCCTCGGCCTCAAAGGCATGTTGCGTGCCGCGAAATCGGTTTTCCATATTCTCCGACCCCGCTTCGCCCTGTACAGCAGTCAGCACCACCTCATTCAGTCCGATGGCTTTTGCCCCATAGTAGAAACACTTCACCTCTATTTTTCCGTTGTCCCATACAATGGCCTGCAGATAGTTGCGGGCGGTATTATTGCTCGTTCGCAGCAGTTTGTGCGTATAGCGGCCGTTATTTTCGTATTTCTCGTTCTTGTCGTACGCAAACTCCCGCATCAGCGAGTCTGCTTGCGGCAGCAAGGTCTGTTTCACGGAGTCGTAATACATCCACGACCGTTCTTGTTCGGTCAGTGCCACGCTGTCTTGTTGGCGTTTTTCCGCCTGTCGTTCAGCGGCGGTTTTCTGTTTCGGCGAGCAGGCCGTCCCTACCAACGCCGAACCTACAAGTACCATTATCCAAATTTTCCTCATTTCGTTCTGCTTTTTCAATTGCCTGCAAAGGTACGCATTTTTTACGAAAAACGAAAAAAAACGTTGAAAAGTTGTACGGGCAAAAAAAAATGGGTAATTTTGCAGCGGAAAAATGCGAAGACCGTCTAAGATAGTCGGAGACTGTCCAAGCCGCTCGCCCCTACAGGCTCGAAATGTGTTGCCTTTGGCAATCTCCGTTTCATTTTGGGCAAGGCAGCATATTATAGGTGTAATCGTGTGGAAATGAATAGTATAGCAACATCTTGCACCCATTCCATTGCCTTGATAATTCAAAAAAAACACAAATTTTATAGTATGAAAAAAGGTTTATTTCTGTCTATCATTGCAGCAGCAATGTTGGCATCGTGCAGCAAGACACTGCCGAAACCGGAAGAGATTACCGTTAACCCGAACCCGCTCGCAGTAGTTGGCAATAAGGTTAATGCTGATATCACCGGTACATTCCCTGCTAAAAAATTCGCTAAGAAAGGTGTTCTCACCGTCACTCCGGTGTTGAAATATGCGGGTCAAGAGTCTGTTGGCGAGCCTGTCACCTACATTGGCGAGAAGGTTAAGGACAACGGCAAGCAGGTCAACTACAAGCAGGGTGGTCAATACTCGCAGTCTTGCAGTTTCGACTATGTTCCCGCTATGGACAAGTCGGAGTTGTACCTTCGCTTCACCGCTAAGGTAGGCAAGAAGGAGATCGAGATTCCTGATCTCAAAATTGCCGATGGTTTGGTAGCCACCGCTAAGTTGGCTCAAGCAGGTGACAACAAGTCGGTTGTTACTCCCGACAAGTTCCAGCGTGTCATCCAAGAGGTGCAGGAGGCTGACATCAAGTTCTTGATTCAGCAGTCCAATCTCCGTAGTTCCGAGACCGGCTCGCAGGCTGTCAAGGATCTTCGTGCTGCCATCAAGGAGGCTAACTCGAACGAGAAGAAAGCCATCAACAAGTTGGAGGTTAGCGGTTACGCCAGCCCCGAGGGTGGTCTTGATCTGAACACCAAGTTGGCTACCGATCGTCAGAAGAACGCACAGAAGTTCTTACAGAACCAACTCAAGAAGGACAAGGTTAAGTCGGCTGTTGCTTCCGAAATCACCGCAGAGGACTGGGCAGGTTTCCAGGCTGCTATGGAGAACAGCAATATGCAGGACAAAGAACTTGTTTTGCGTGTGTTGAGCATGTATAGCGATCCTGAGGAGCGCGAGGCACAAATCAAGAACTTGAGCAGTGTTTATAAGACCATTGCTGACGAGATTCTTCCGGAGCTCCGTCGCAGCCGTCTTATCCTCACCACCGACCTTATCGGTAAGTCGGATGACGAAATCAAGGAGTTGGCTAAGAACGATCCTGCGCAACTTTCTGTAGAGGAGTTGCTCTATGCGGCTACTCTCACCAACGACAACGCAGAGAAGTTGGCTATCTATCAAAAGGTTGCTGACCGGTTCGGCGACTACCGTGCTTACAACAACATGGGTCTTATCTACTTCGAGCAAGGCAACATCGCAGAGGCTCGTCGTGCATACAGCAAGGCGCTTGATATCGAGGCTAACAACGCTGATGTCAACTACAACGCAGGTTTGGCTGCCATGGCTGATGGCGACCTGGCTAAGGCTGAGGAATATCTTGGCAAGGCTGCAGGCACCAACGGCAATCTCTCGGCTGCTATGGGTACCCTCTACACCATGAAGGGTGACTACAAGTCGGCTAAGTCGGCTTACGGCAATGCTGCTACCAACAACGCCGCTGTTCAGCAGATCCTCAACGAGGACTATGCAGCTGCTCGCCAGACCTTGGCTAATGTCAAGGAGCCGAACGCTACCACCGCTTATCTTACCGCAGTGGTTGCCGCTCGCACCAACGATCGTGACGCTGTTTACAGCAACATGAAGACCGCAGTTGCCAAGGACGCTAAGTTGAAGGCAAAAGCACAGAACGACATCGAGTTCTCCAAGTATGCAGAGGACGCTACGTTCCAGGCTATCGTTAAGTAATTTTTCATCAGATAAGAGGGTTTGCCGCACACTTTGGGCAAACCCTCTTTTTCTATACCCTTTTACCTGTCAAAATCTATGTCTGTTTTATTTCCCAAGACGCCTAAGTTGCCCGAGTGGGACTACCGCCCTATCTATTACGATAAGGACAAGGAGAAGCGTGAGGAGCGCAAGACCACGCTGCATCGCGGTTCGTTCCGTGAGGAGCATGAGAAAAACATGGGCGAGATACGCCGCCGCAATCGTTCCAAACTCGGCTTTTGGTTGGCTCTGCTTACCTTAGCCGCTGTATTATTCTATTTCTTGAGTTAATCCATACGATCATACGGGAACTACAAGAACCACAAAACAAACTCCCCCACACCGTGGACATCATTCATCTCCTACCCGATAGTGTCGCCAACCAGATTGCAGCCGGCGAGGTCATACAGCGCCCCGCCTCGTGCCTCAAGGAGTTGGTTGAGAACAGCCTCGATGCTGGTGCCACCCGCATCCAAGTCATCGTTCGTGATGCAGGCCGCACCCTTTTTCAGGTGGTGGACAATGGTTCGGGCATGAGTGAGACCGATGCTCGCATGGCGTTTGAGCGTCACGCTACCTCCAAAATTCGCACGGCGCAAGATCTTTTCTCGTTGCGCACGATGGGTTTCCGTGGCGAGGCGTTAGCCAGTATATGTGCCGTGGCGCAGGTCGAGGTGCTTACTCGCCGTGCCGAGGATGAGGTCGGCACTCACCTCGAAATCGATGGTTCTACCGTGGTTTTGCAAGAGCCGTACCCGTGTCCCGTCGGTACGAATATCAAGGTCAAGAACCTTTTCTATAATGTTCCCGTACGCCGCAAGTTTCTCAAGACCGACCAAACCGAATTGCGCAACCTGCTGACCGAGTTCTACCATATCGTATTGGTCTATCCTAAGGTACAGTTCACTTTTGTCCACAACGACGAGATTCTTCTCGAGTTGCCGGCAGGCACCGAGAAGCAGCGCATCGAGAGCGTCTTTGGCAAGGGTACGGGCCGTGCCTATACCGCATCGTTTGTCGATATTCATACCGATACAGACCTTGTTTCCATTCGTGGTTTTGTCAGCAAACCCGAGTCGGCCACCCGCAACGCCCAGCAATACTTTTTTGTCAATGGGCGGTACATGCGCCATCCCTATTTTCAGAAAGCCGTGTTGGCAGCCTATTCGGGTATGCTTGCCACCGACTACCAGCCCTCTTTCTTCATCTATTTCGATATTGCCCCCGAATCTATCGATGTCAATATCCACCCCACCAAAACCGAAATCAAGTTTGCCGACGAGCAAACCGTTTTCCAGATACTCATGGCTTCCGTGCGCGAGGCCATCGGCAAGTTCACGCTTGCGCCCACTATCGACTTCAACCGCAGCGGTGAGATAGAGATGCCTGCCCGCACCTCCGGTTCTTCTGCTGCGCCCACCATATCCATTGACTCCTCCTACAATCCGTTCAAGTCCCGTTCCTCCTATTCGGCGCAGGACTTTTCCCGAACGGCTCCGTCAGGTTGGGATCGCCTCTACACGCCCGCCCCGTCCGGTACCGACGCTTCGTCGAGCCAAGACCCCACAAGCCCCAATTCAGCTTCCTCATTTTCGACATCCCCCTATTCGGTATCTCCATTTTCGGGCAACCGATATGGCGATTCCCGAACCACTCCCGAACCAACTCCCTTGATGGACACTGCCTCCCTGTTCGATTACGACTGGTCGTCCGTGTCCCCGTGGCAATATGCGGGCAAATACATCCTTACCCCTTCCCCGATTGGGCTATTGCTCATCCATCAGCACCGTGCGCATGCCGCCGTGTTGTATGCGCAGTATATCGAGCAACTGACCTCGTCCCGTGGCAGCATGCAGCAACTTCTCTTTCCGGAGATCCTCGACTTGAGTGCCGACGACATGGTGCTTATCGGAACTCTGCTGCCCGACCTACGCACCATTGGCTTCGATTTGGAGCAGTTTGGCAAGACTTCCTATAGTGTCAATGCCGTTCCTTCCCTTTTAGGCGATCAAAATCCCCTGCCGGTGCTGCAGCACATCCTGCAGTCCGTTCGCGAGACAGGAGCCAACGCCGCTGCAGAGTGGCGCAAGCGTATCGCTTTGTCCTTGTCGGGCGACACGGCCATTCCGTATAACAAGACGCTTGGCGAGGCGGAAATGCGCGACCTGTTGGTGCGTCTGTTCGCTCTCCCCGAGTACCGCCACACGCCGGACGTCAAGCGTATCATTGCTGTCTTCTCCGACGAGGAACTGAGCAAACACTTCTAACTTCCGCCCCGCTTGTTCGTTCCCCCGTCGAAACAATTCCTCAAGTACAACAATCCCTACGACATATATCCATCCCATCAATATGAAACGACTCTTTTTCGCCTTTGCGGCCCTTGTGCTTCTTGCCGGCTGCCAACAGAAAGCCACCACGCTCACCATTCTCCACACCAACGATACCCACTCGCAGGTCGAGCCGAAATCCAACGGGAAGGGCGGTTATGCTCGCCGTATGGGCTTTATCGAGCAGCAGCGACAAGCAGATCCCAACCTGCTTTTGCTCGATGCAGGCGACTTCTGTCAGGGTACGCCCTACTTCAATTTTTTCCATGGCCGGGTCGAGATCGATGCGCTCAATCGCATGGGCTACGATGCCGCCACACTGGGCAATCACGAGTTCGACAACGGTCTGGATACCTTAGCCGCCGTGCTGCGTTTGGCTAAGTTTCCGATTGTCTGTGCCAACTACAATGTCGATGGCACGCCGCTCGAAGGCATCGTTCGCCCCTATACCATCATCCGCCGTGCAGGCCTAAAGATTGGTATTTTCGGACTGGGCGTACAGCCCAAGGGGCTGATTGCCGACAAGAATTTTCTGCCCATCCAATACCTTGAGCCCTACCCCATAGCCCAAGAGATGGCAACCCTGCTGCGTGAGAAAAAGAAATGCGATGTTGTTATCTGCCTGAGTCATTTGGGCACCTACGCTGCTGCAGGCGACCGTTGCGATGTAGCGATGGCTGCTCAAACGCGTGACATCGATGCCATCATCGGTGGCCACACGCACAAGTTGTACGACACGCTCCGCATTGCCAACCTCGATGGCAAGGAGATCCCCGTCGTTCAAATGGGCAAGAGCGGCACCAACATCGGTCGCCTCACCCTCACCCTTTCCGAATAACCTTTCCCCCTCCAACTAATCCTTTTCAACTAACCTTTCCCACCATCTCATCCTTCCCCCATCCGACTAACTTTTCCATTCCGACTATTCCTCCCCTTTTCCGACTAACTTTCCCATTCCGACTATTCTTCCCATTTTCCGACTATTCTTCCCATTTTCCATTCCGACTATTTTTCCACTTTTCCGACAAAATCCCGAACCACTCCCGAACCAACTCGCTCCATTTCTTCAATATCTCCCCTTTATTTCTCACACATCTCCCACAAAAAAATGGGGTAAGGACTTAATCCTTACCCCATTTTTCGTATTGTAATGCCTATTTACTCAGCCTTTCCGTCCGAGCCCAGCACATTGATAATCTTGTGTTTGTAGAGTTCCTCCATCAGGTCGCGAGCAGGTCCGCAGTACTTACGCGGGTCAAACTCAGCGGGTTTCTCCCAGAATACCTTACGAACAGCTGCCGTAAATGCCAGACGGCTGTCTGAGTCGATGTTAATCTTGCATACAGCGCTCTTGGCAGCCTTACGGAGTTGCTCCTCAGGAATACCTACAGCAGCCTGCAGTTTACCACCATATTGGTTAATCATATCTACATACTCCTGCGGAACCGACGACGAGCCGTGGAGTACGATGGGGAAGCCCGGCAATTTCTCCATAACAGCGTCGAGTACATCGAATGCCAATGGAGGAGGAACCAAGCGACCTGTTTGCGGATCAACGGTGCACTGTTCGGGTTTGAACTTGTATGCGCCGTGGCTGGTACCAATCGAGATAGCCAGCGAGTCGCAGCCCGTGCGGGTAGCGAAGTCGATTACCTCTTCGGGCTTGGTGTAGTGGCTCTCTTCCGCAGCTACTTCGTCCTCAACGCCGGCGAGCACACCGAGTTCAGCCTCAACGGTTACATCGTATTGGTGAGCGTATTCTACCACCTTGCGGGTCAGTGCAATGTTCTCCTCATAGGGAAGAGCCGAGCCGTCAATCATCACGCTCGAAAAGCCGAAATCAACGCAGCTCTTGCAGAGTTCAAAGCTGTCTCCGTGATCGAGGTGAAGCACAATTTGCGGCTTCTCCCAGCCCAATTCTTTCGCATATTCCACTGCGCCTTGAGCCATATAGCGGAGCAATGTTTGGTTTGCGTAGTTGCGTGCGCCTTTCGATACTTGCAGGATAACCGGGCTTTTCGTCTCAGCCGAAGCCTTTACGATGGCCTGCAGTTGTTCCATGTTGTTGAAGTTGAAGGCAGGAATTGCGTATCCGCCTTTGATAGCCTTCGCAAACATCTCACGGGTGTTTACCAGACCTAATTCTTTGTAACTTACCATACTGTGTTTTGATTTAATGGGTATTATTATGTTTATATTTTGCTTTTATATTTTGCTTTTTGTACATTGTTTTTATACTTTGCCTTTTTATATTTTGCATCTTCCCATTTTTCAATCCTTCTCCCCTAATACCTTTATTCTACGAGGCTTTTTAATCTTAAAATCTTCCCCTTTTCGCCCGTTTTGCCTTAGGACTCCCGAACCAACTCCGTTATTCTGTCTTACGACTTGCCAACACGAAGTACACAATCAGCGCCAAATAAGCGACGATGCCTACTACAGCCGCCCCGTTCGATTCGGCCCAAGCCGTCATAAAGCACTCAACTCCGCAAAACTTAATCACAGCGCTCACCACGCCCATCAGTGCACCGCCGGCAATGAATCCGCTCGCAATCAGTGTGCCCTTGTCTTGTCGCTTCTGCGCCATCGCTTCAGCCTCCTCTCCGTCTTTGCTGCGTTTGCGGCTCACCCACCACGAGATAGCCCCACCTACCAGCAGCGGCGTATTCAGA
This sequence comes from bacterium, assembly GCA_963591775.1. Taxonomy (GTDB): domain Bacteria; phylum Bacteroidota; class Bacteroidia; order Bacteroidales; family Paludibacteraceae; genus Colicola. The sequence goes on along the minus strand of CAVATM010000008.1, from coordinate 10,257 downwards.
CTCAGCGGGATGAACATACCCAGCGCAAACGCCAGCACGGGCACACCCATCTGATTGAGTATCAGTGCCAATATCGCACCTGCCAGATAGAGCATCCACGGAGCGCCTTGCCCCGACATCAGCGGTTCAATCACGGCCGCCATCGCATTGGCTTGCGGAGCGACCAGCGCATTATCGCCCGTGAATCCGTAGGTCTTGTTCAGTATTATCATCACACCGCCCACGGTTGCCGCCGAAACGAGCGTACCGAGGAATTTCCAAGTCTCTTGTTTTTTGGGCGTCGTACCAATCCAGTATCCGATTTTCAGGTCAGTGATAAATCCACCGGCCATCGAAAGTGCCGTGCAGACCACACCGCCAATCACCATCGCGCCCACCATTCCGCTCGACCCTTTCATGCCGATAGCCACAAATATCACCGATGCAATTATCAGCGTCATCAGCGTCATTCCGCTCACGGGGTTGCTGCCCACAATAGCAATCGCATTAGCCGCCACCGTCGTAAACAGGAACGCTATCACAGCCACCACCACAAACGCCACTATCGCTTGCCACAGGTTATGCAGTACGCCTAACCAAAAGAATACCAGTGTAATAAGCAGTGCAGCTGCAATCGCAATCACCAAGAATCGCATGCTCAGGTCTTTTTCCGTGCGCAGCGAAGCCTCAGCCACAGCCTTGCCTTTTCCGCCCAATTCTTTGCCGGCCAGTCCTACCGCCGATTTTATCACGCCCCAACTTTTCACGATACCTATCATACCGGCCATGGCGATAGCGCCGATACCTATATTTCGTCCATAGTCCGTAAATAGCACCTGCGCGTCCACGCTCTCCATGCCGGGCAGCGTGCCAAGCATCGGTAGCAGCACCCACCATACGAAGAACGAGCCGGCACATATCACGGCCGCATACTTCAGTCCGATGATGTAGCCCAATCCGAGAACGGCAGCGCTCGTGTTTATCGAGAACACCAACTTGCATTTTTCCGCCAGCGTCTCGCCCCATCCGGTCATGCGGGTCGATAGGCTCTCCGTCCAAAGCCCGAAGGTAGAAACCACAAAATCGTACAGACCACCAATACCTGCCGCCCAAATCAGCGGTTTGGCTTGGTTACCACCCTGTTCGCCCGACACCAGCACTTGCGTTGTTGCCGTAGCCTCAGGGAAGGGATACTCACCATGCTTTTCCTGCACGAAATACTTGCGGAACGGTATCAAAAACAGGATTCCCAAGCACCCGCCGAGCAGCGACGACATGAAAATCTGCATAAAGTTCACCGTTATGTCGGGGTACTTTGCTTGCAGAATATAGAGCGCAGGCAGCGTAAAAATCGCTCCCGCCACAATCACGCCCGACGATGCGCCAATCGATTGAATAATCACATTCTCGCCCAGCGCATTTTTGCGGTTGAAAGCAGTTGACAACCCCACGGCAATGATAGCAATCGGTATAGCCGCCTCAAACACTTGCCCCACTTTCAGTCCAAGATAGGCAGCCGCAGCCGAAAAAATCACTGCCATCAGCACGCCTATCAGCACGCTGTACGGTGTCACTTCCGGGTAGTTTTCCGTCGGTTGGAGTATCGGAGTATATTTCTCCCCCGGTTTAAGGGGTCGATTTGCATTTTCGGGGAGTTGCACTTTCTCTTGTTGCACCTTTTTTGCGTCCGTGTTTGTCGCCATAAACAGAATGTGTTTTTCTGTACCTTTTATATGTACAGAATGTATTGCCTAATTTCTACTTGCCGTTTCGTCGCTATCTTGTGTTTTTTCATCCATTTCTGATAGCGACTTCTTCATTTTTTGTCGTAACAGGCACAAAGGTACGATATTTTTTTGAGGTGGGCAAAAACGCTTTCCGATTATTTCCATTCCGCTATATGCATTTGACAAATTCCCCTTCTCGCCCCGCCACCTACGCCCTCGCAACTATCATTTTTGCTCATCTCATAATTTCTTTGTACCTTTGTGGCGCGAAAACGATAGAATCGACGCAAAAAAGATTGATTTTACTATGTATTTTGACGAATTAGCTCTGTCGGACGAGGTGTTGGATGCGCTTTGGGATATGCATTTTGATACCTGCACCCCTGTCCAAGAAAAAACCATTCCCGTTATTTTAGAGGGTCACGATGTCATCGCTTGTGCGCAGACGGGCACGGGCAAGACGGCCGCCTATATTCTTCCGTTGCTCACCAACCTGCAATACGACCACCACGACCCTGCCAAACTCAACGCCATCATTATGGCTCCCACGCGCGAGTTGGCGCAGCAGATCGACCAACAAATGGAGGGGTTCGGTTTCTATGTGCCGTTCTCTTCCGTTGCCATCTATGGTGGCGAAAGCGGTGCGTGGGGCACGCAGGTCGCAGGCTTGCAGAAGGGAGCAGACATCGTCATCGCCACGCCGGGTCGTCTTCTGAGCCAACTGAATATATACAATATCGATTTCTCCGGTGTCAAATACTTCATTTTAGACGAGGCCGACCGTATGCTCGACATGGGTTTTTACGACGACATTCTTAATATCGTGCGTCGTTTGCCGAAGGAGCGCCAAACCATCATGTTCTCCGCCACCATGCCCGACAAGATTCGCCGCATGGCCAAGGCCATCATGCAGTCGCCTGTCGAGGTACAAATCGCCGTGTCCCGTCCGCCCGAAACCATCCACCAGATGGCGGCGTACCTCTATGATGCGCAGAAAACCGCTATGGTGCAGCATATCTTAGAGGGTCGTGGGCTCAAGAAAGTCATTCTTTTCGTTGGCAAGAAGCAGAAGGTGCGTGACCTTACCCGTGCGCTCCGTGCCAAGCACATCGATGCCCGCGCCATGTTCTCCGATTTGGAGCAGAAGGAGCGTGACGAGGTTATGCTCGATTTCCGCAACGGCAAAGTGGATGTGTTGGTAGCCACCGACATCATCTCCCGTGGTATCGATGTGGACGATGTGCCGCTTGTCATCAACTACGATGTTCCTCACGATGCCGAGGACTATGTCCATCGTATCGGCCGTACGGCACGCGCCGAGAACAAGGGTGAGGCCATCACGCTTGTCAATCCCGATGATGCCCGCTATTTTGGCCGCATCGAGCAGTTTTTGAAAAAGAAGATTGAGCGTATCGAGGTGCCCGCCGCATTGGGCGAGACGCCTAAAGAAAGCGAATACGCCACTCGTTCGGGTAAAGGTTGTTCAGGCGGTTCCCGACATTCTTCGCGAAACCGAGGGGGACATTCTCATACCTCAAAAGCACCACGCCGATAGGCATATTTTCCACCGCCCCCAGTGCCTCCGTGCGCAGATACGACAGGGCTTGTTCCCGCGTCAATGGCATACTCTGAAAGGCTTCCCTACGGAAGTCTTTCGCCATACTTAGGCTATGCTGTGGCACGATATTTTTTCCCCGCTCCTCGCTTAGTCCAAATCCTGTCGAGATACAAGTCAGTTGCGTCGATAGGAAATCTATCAGTTCTTTGTATTTTGCAGGGTAGGCAGTTGTGAAGCGGTCGTTTTGCCGTATGGCCCAGCGTTCCGGGTGTTGTAGCCATTGGCGTATCTCTTTTTCGCCCACGACAGACACCGAGGCTCGTTTTGCGGGCCGTATCTTGAAGGGAGCAAAGTTCGCCTCTCGTTTCCGCAATACACAGATATAGAATCCTTCACCTTTGGCCTTGTGCGGGTAGAAATGATACCCCACCCCGCTTTCCACGATTCCCCACGACGGGTCGTAGTCCAGCGGCAGTATCTCAGCCCCCAACTCACTCGCTATCCATTGTGCATTTTGTTCGTCCTCTTTGCGGTTAAAGGTGCAAGTCGAATAGATCAGTATTCCACCGGGTTTCAGGGCAGACCACACATCGCTCAGTATGCTTCGTTGCCGTTCGGCGCACATCGTCACATTCTGCAGGCTCCATTCTTCCCGTGCCTGCATATCTTTTCGGAACATGCCTTCGCCCGAGCAAGGTGCATCCACCAGCACACAGTCAAACAGGTTCTCGCACCGTTCCCCGTATTCTGCCGCCGTGTTGTGCGTCACTACGGTGTTGCCGTTTCCCCATTTCTGTATATTTTCCGATAGGATGAATACCCGCTGCCGCACCACTTCGTTGCTCAGCAGTAGCCCTTCGTGTCCCAAGTACTCGCTTATCAGGGTCGATTTTCCACCCGGCGCAGCACACAGATCCAGCACCACGCTGTCTTTCTCTACATATTGTTCCAATGCTTGTTGTACAAACATCGAACTGGCTTCCTGCACATAGTAGCACCCGGCGTGGAACAGCGGGTCGAGTGTAAACTGCGGCCGTTCCGACAGATAGTATCCGTCCTCATGCCACGGCACCTCATCGGTGTCGCAGTCAAAAGTCAGCACATCCAGTTTCGTATTCAGCCGAATACTGGTAGGAGGTTCCGACTGCAGCGCACGGAAAAGCCCATCGGCTTCCGTGCCCAACTGCTCACACATACTATCTATAAAATCCGGTGGTAACATCTGTTTTCTCAAAAGCGGGTGCAAAGATACCAATTTTTTCGGACTTTTGCAACCCTACCATTCCCGAAGCAACTTTTATTGTGCCGCCATCTTGCTCATAAATTTCTCTCTATCCACCACAAAACGCAGGTGTTTTCCCTTGCCTATCAGCGTATCGCCTTGATAGGCAGCCACATGGAAATACAGTTTTCGTCCGTCTATCTCGGTCAGCGTAGCCTCAGCCCGCACCGCTTGTCCTACTGCAGTGGGTCGCAGGTGGCTGCTTTCTATCTGTCCGCCAACGGTGGTCGAGCCCTCCGGAAGTTCGGGTTGCACCGCCAACATCGCCGCATTTTCCATCAGTGCCATCATGCGAGGTGTTGCCAGCACAGGCATATCGCCGGAGCCTAAAGCAATGGCTGTATCATTTTCCGTCACCACAATCGTGGTGGTATGTTTCAATCCAGTTTCCATATTTATAAAGAAAAAATAGTCCGTTCCCAAAAACTCCGAAAAGCATTCCTCACTTCCCCAACGCACACCAACACAAAAAAACGCTCAACTCTAAACACTAAAATCTCACCCCCCAACTCTAAACTCTCACTTCCCCTTTCCTTTCCACACGCACACTTCCGCACCGGTCTGTTCGCCCAGATAGCGGGAAAGCACAAAGAAATAGTCGCTCAGTCGGTTCACATACCGCAGGTATTCCGCCATTTTCGGGTCTGTTTTGGCGGTCTCGTTTTGTTCCGTGAAGGCCACCATGGTACGCTCCAAGCGTCTTGTCACGGTTCGGCATATATGACACCGTGCCACCACCTCGTTCCCGGCGGGCAACACAAACGCCCGCAGCGGTTGCAGTGTCGCCTGCATCGCATCGATTCGTTGTTCCAAGTGGTGCGTATCGTTTTCACTTATCCACTCGCCGTCGGCCAAGGCCAGTGCAGCGCCGAGGTCAAACAGTCGGCTCTGTATCTCAGCCAGTTCTTTATCGGTGTCTGTGCTTGTGGCAGGCAATGCAGCCCGCAGCAGTCCCACAAAACTATTCAGTTCGTCCGCCGTCCCGTACATCTGCAGCCGTTCATCGGCTTTCGAGGTGCGTTGCATGTTGGCAAGCGAGGTCGTCCCCGCATCGCCTGTTTTGGTATAGATAGGCATAGGGTCTCCTTTCTCCGACTATATTCGCAGTCGGTAGTTTTTGTGCATATAGTGTGGGTCAAACAGCACGATACCTATGTGGAATAGGTCCATTGTGCTGGTCACGCCCGCTTCTTGTTCTATTTTGTGCCACGCTCGCTCCATTTCTTTGGAGTGGTGAATATCATCCACCACCACAATACTTTTCTCCGCCATTCGTGGCCGCAGCAGTCGGAAGTATCGCAGTGTCGCCTCCTCCGTATGATTGGCGTCTATGTAGGCTATGTCTATCGTTCCGCTCTGTTCGCCCAGAAATGTCGGCAGCGTATCGTCTATGTTTCCTTCTGTCAGCCGCACATTTTTCGCCCCTACCCTTTCCCATGTTTTGTGTGCCAACGCCGCCACCGCTCCGCAACCTTCAAAAGTAGTGATATGGTTTTTCGAGTCCGGCAGTGCCAGATACGCCGTCGTGATACCGAGCGAGGTGCCCAGTTCCACTATCTGCAGCGGTCGTCCCGCCTCGTGAGTCAGGTGCAGAACCAGTCGGAACAGCAGCTGCCCCACCTGCGGACTTTCGAGGCTCGTCTGTGCTATGTCGGCTATCGTGCGGGTGTAGTGTGTTCCCTTCCGTTCCGCTCCCGAGCCCAAATCCTCCACTTCTATCGGTTTTTGGGTCGCAAGCCAAGTCCTCCGTTGGTGTTCTATGGGCGCAAAGCAGTAGTAACTGTTCGCGTCATAGAACAGCACACGCACCATATAGAAAAGATAGGGCGAGTGTATTCCTTCACCGCCCGTGTTCCAAGCCGTGAATTGATGGCGCAGATAGGCCATCGTGCGGAATATCGTGTTTTTCATCTCCATATCTCCGACAAAGTTACACCTTTTTGATCGAATATGCAAAAAAACACCCCCTTTTAAGCATATTGTTTGACTATTCCGAAAAAAAAGACTAATTTTGTTGCCACTATGCGAGCGTTTCTGTCCGAATGTCCGCTCGGCATATCAAACAACAGCGAAGCGACGCTCCTATTTATTATGGTTCTCAATTGGATTTGGATTGTTCTTATTTTGGTGGCGGTGCTGATGGGCATCGTGCAGGCGGCAGTCTATGGCAATGTCGATATTTTTTCCGAGATACTCAATTCCACTTTTTCCAGTGCCAAGACGGGTTTCGAGATTTCCATCGGTTTGACGGGTGTCCTGTCTTTGTGGATGGGTATAATGAAGATCGGCGAGCAGGCGGGTGTCATCCGTCAAATGTCCCGTTTGGTTTCGCCGTTTTTTTGCCGTATTTTTCCCGAGTTGCCGAAGCAGCACCCTGCCTACGGCAGCATGTTGATGAATATCAGTGCCACCATGTTGGGCATTGACAACGCGGCCACCCCGTTGGGTCTGCAGGCTATGCGTGAGTTGCAGGAGAGCAACCCCGACAAGAGCCGTGCCAGCAACTCCATGATCATGTTTCTCGTCTTGGTCACCAGCGGTCTTACCCTCGTGCCGGTCAGTATTATGACCTATCGTGCGCAGTTGGGGGCAGCCAATCCGGCCGATGTTTTCCTGCCTATTTTGCTTTCCACCTATTTTGCCGCCATCGCAGGTATCATTTCCGTCGCCGTGGCGCAGAAGATCAATCTCTTCAATCGGGTCGTGCTTGGCACGCTGGGGGGCTTGACACTCTTTGTCGGTTTGGTTTTGTGGGCAGCCTTGTCTTTTCCGCAAGAGGTTGTGAGCCGTTGGTCAGCGGTGTTAGCCGCCGTGTTGCTGTTGGGTGTCATCTGTTGGTTTATCATTGCCGGCATTGTCCATCGCATCAATGTCTATGACGCCTTCATCGATGGTGCCAAGGACGGCTTCAAGACGGCAGTCGGCATCATTCCATACCTTATCGCTATTTTGGTGGCAGTCGGCATGTTTCGTGCCAGCGGCGCCATGGATATGTTGGTGTCCGCCATCGGGTGGGCAGTGGCAGCCATGGGGCTGAATACCGATTTTGTGCCTGCCTTGCCCACGGCGCTCATGCGTCCCCTGTCTGGTAGCGGTGCGCGCGGCTTGATGGTCGATGCCATGGTGCAATATGGTGCAGACAGTTTTGTCGGCCGCCTGGTCAGCATCGTGCAGGGCAGTACCGACACCACTTTCTATATTTTGGCGGTCTATTTTGGCAGTGTCAATATCCGTGACACCCGCTATGCCGTCGTCTGCGGCCTTATTGCCGACTTCTGCGGCCTGCTGGCGGCGTTCTTGTTAGGTTACCTTTTCTTCCATTGATTCTATGATTCGTTTCCTCACCTATTCCACTGAGAATGAACTGATTGATTTTGATATCGAATCTACGTTCCTTCCCGTCGCCCTCAGCCGTCGAGCCGTTGAGCGTTGGCTGCGCTCGGTGGGTGCCGATTACGCCTATTCGGTTGGCAACCTTACCTACATCCTTTGCTCCGACGAGCGAGAACTGCAAGTCAATCAAGATTTTTTGGGGCACGACTACTATACCGATGTCATCACGTTCGACTACACTACGCCCGGTAGCCTCAATGGCGACATTTTTATCTCTACCGACACCGTTCGTTCCAATGCCGAGCAGGTTGGCGTACCCTACGAGCAGGAGTTGTGCCGTATCCTTATTCATGGTCTACTCCATCTCACGGGTCAGGGCGACAAGACGCCGGAGACCAAGGCAGAGATGACCCGCAAGGAAAATCTTGCGCTCGCCAAACTCACCTTTCCCGAAGCGTGAGCCGGACTCATCCGGCTGCTCGCAGCCGCCCGTATATCTACTACCCCAAAAACAGCAAACAACTTCAAAACACTACAAATATGAAATCCTCTTCTGAGTATCGTGCTATGGCACGCCAAACCCTTCAGGGGCAATGGAACAACGCCGCATTGGCTTGTTTTGTCATTTTCCTTATCGCCGGTGTATTTAGTTCCGGTTCTGTTTTCGCTGGCGACAATCTTTTTCTTTCCAACACATTGGGCGGTTTCGAGTTGGTTGTTGCCATTCTGCTCCTCATGCCGTTGCAGTATGGGCTATGTGCAGGCCTGCTTACCCTCAGCCGCGCCGATATAGACGCACCTTTCGGCGAAGCCCCCACCGCACCTTTCGAGAGCATGCTCTCCAATTTCCGCAAGGACTATTCTCGTTATGTGCAAGCCGGCCTTTTGGCTTTTCTCGCTGAGATAGGTTTGGGTATCATCACCCTCTTTATCGGAACCATTATTTTGAACTATGCGTATGCCATGATTCCGTTCCTTCTCAACGACTATCCCGAACTAACCCCGAAGGAAGCCTGCCGCACCAGCCGTGAGATGATGCGTGGCCACAAGTGGGATCTCTTTGTTCTCGACTTGACATTCATTGGTTGGTATTTCCTATCCATCTTCACGCTCGGTATCGGCCTGTTGTGGCTTACTCCATATGTCAACACAGCCCGTGCACATTTCTACGAGGACCTCAAATCCGCCGTCATCGTCGAGGAGTAATCCCCCGTTGCCAAGAGATAAGTCCCCGCTGTCAATGGCTAAGCCCCCTCAGTCGAGGCCCCATCCCTGCGCATTATTCCCTTAGTAATCCCTACCTATCCATATAGGCACCCCATTAACAAATACGGCGACCCAATCGGGTCGCCGTATTTGTCTGCATTCGCTTGCGAAGCGACTATAACCAATCCTCTCAATACCAATAACAGAGGCCGCCGGATTTCTCCGACAGCCTCTGTTAAGTATTCTGTTTGGCTCATTGTCTGAGTGCCGAGCCGTCTGTCTGCTTATTCGCTCACCAGTTTTTTTGTAATCGTTACGGTATCATCTCCTTCCACATCCGTTTTCGTCAGCGAGCCACCCTTAGCCGTATCTACACCGGCGATAGCGTCAATTGAAGCCTCGCCGCGCTTGATAGTCCAGTAAGCAGTAATCGTATTGTTTCCCACAACACAATCGCTAATGGTTGCCGGAGCCACTACACGACCGATGATACTTGCCACATAGCCGGACTCCTCTGCCACTGCGTAGTTCGACAGCGCAGCATTCTTCACCGAGCAATTCGTTACCGTTACTTTTCTGTTTGTCGGATTGATACCTATGATACCGCCGACGCCTTGAACGCCCTTAATATCTGCGCCATCCACATGCACATTCGATATGGTTGTATTCTGAGCCTGTGCATCGGCGAGAATAGCCGCAGCATAACCGCAGATGTTGCCATTATGGTCGCTGTTCGGGCAATCCACCTTAATGTTCTTAACGGTCAAGTCTTTGATAGTCAGTTGCGGTGCATAGTTGCCACCTACAAAGAGGGCGCTTGCATAATGATTGCCTGCGTTCGTACCGGGAAGACTTAGAGCCTCTGCTGCCGTCATCACCATGTTCGACAGGGTGTGGTTTTGTCCGTCAATTACCGGCGTAACACCGGAACCCGATTGATCTGTCAGACCAATGGCCTTAACTGCATGGCCACCAAAATCAATATCCTTTGTCAGCGTAATGTTCTTGTTGATTCTTTGCTCACCGAGCCAAGCCCATTCTGCTGCATTGGTAATGATGTATGCACCATCTACCTCTTGTGGCTCAATTTTCTCTGCGCCGTCCCATACATATACTGTATCTTCCCCGTCAAATTCCGGCTTAATGATTACATTAAACTCTGTCGTCGAGGT
>CAVATM010000007.1:0-133327 GCA_963591775.1 bacterium | reverse complement strand
GTCCATTTTGCGCTGCAAAGTTACACATTTAATTTAACTTCACCAATACCCCCCCGAAAATTAGCATCTTTTTGTCTTAGTGTAACTTGCTGTTGTCAAAAAAAACGCCTATCTCTCAACGAGATAAGCGTTTTTTTTCAGTATCTATTTCCGAGCCAATCTGCTTAATTTGCACGGAGCCAGGTCTGATTGCGCCCGAGCAGTCCCCGCTTGTCGAGGCTCCCTCGCAGCACCAACTTGCCGTCTTGCAAGTAAATTTTCCCGTAGTAGAACTTGCCGTTTTCCGGGTCAAGCACTTTCCCGCCCCGCAACTCGCCATTTTCTTCGTGCATGCCTCGAATGATAATCAGTCCTACCAGCGGTTTGTCTTTGTCAGCGCCGGTGCATGCCTCGCATACCACATCCGCCGGCCCGACCAGCATTTTTGCTATCTTGCCGTAGTACAAGCCGTCGGTGGCCTTAAAGATGTGAATAATCGAATAGCTCTCGCCGGTCTTGTCGTCCACCGTTTTCCAGTCGCCAACAATTTGATTTACTTGCCCAAACGACAGTGCGCACACGAGTAGTGCCGCTGCCAATGCAACCATTTTACGCATAATGTATCACTCTGTTTTGTAATGTTTTTGTCGCCTCTCATGCACGCCGAAGCGCACGGGTAGGCACTATTTTTATAGTTCGTCGATAGCAACAGCGCAAATATCACGCCAAAATGCATTGCTCCTCTGTCGTGTCCGCATACCCAAGACACCTTTCTGCATAAAACCTTTTTTGCATATTTCCCAAAATAGCAGTACCTTTGTCGTGTAAATGCAATGCGTAGCCCGTTTGTGCAGTGCGCAATCAGTTTGTGCAATGCGTAATCGGTTTATGCAGTGCAACATACACACGATTAATTTATTCAATCCGCTTTTTATTCAATCCGCTTTTTCCTGGGTTAAGAATATGCAACTCTCAGAGATTATTTCCGCCGTTCATCCTCTCCGTGTAGAGGAATTTCCTGTCGCAACGCCCCAAATCGGCTCGCAGGAGAATCATACCGAATTATGCATCGATTTTTTGCTCACCGATAGCCGTCAGCTGGGCAGCCGGCCGGCGGCAACCCTGTTCTTTGCCTTACATACCCCGAAGGATGACGGGGCTCGCTATATACCCTCCCTTATCGAGAAAGGAGTGTGCGCCTTTGTGCTGACCGAGCAGCAGTTTGCCTCGATAGCCGATACCCTTAAGGTTTCCGTTTCTCACGCCGCTGCGCTCTGCTTTCTCCTTGTTGCCGACCCGCTGACATCGCTCCAAGACCTTGCTGCCTACAAGCGTTCGCTCTATCATTGCCCCGTTATCGGCATTACGGGTTCCAACGGCAAAACCATCGTCAAGGAATGGCTCTACGAACTGTTGCGCCACGACTATACTATCACCCGCTCGCCCAAGTCCTACAACTCGCAAATCGGTGTCCCTCTGTCCGTTTGGCAGATGAACGAGAAGACCGACCTTGCCATCTTCGAGGCAGGTATCTCCGAGCCGGGTGAGATGGAGCGTCTCGAACGCATTATCCGCCCGACGATAGGCGTTGTTACCTATATCGGCACGGAGCATGGCGAGAACTTCCCCTCGTTGGAGGCGAAGCGGGAGGAGAAAATGCGCCTCTTCCGCCACTGCCCCGTGGTGGTCGAAGACCCTACGCACCAGAATGTGCGCACTTGTGCAGCCGTCATGCGTGCGTTGGGCTACGATGAAGACACCATAGCGCACCGTATTCTTCACCAGACCCACGAGACGGTGCTGCAAATCAACCTCACGGCGCTGACCGACAATGTGCGGCACTTCCGTTCACTGCTCCGTCCCTCCACCAAACTGACCTGCATGGTCAAGGCGTTTGCCTACGGTGCAGGCAGTATCGAGGTCAGCCGTGCCTTGCAGCAGAGCGGGCAGGTGGACTATCTCGCCGTTGCCGTGGCGGACGAGGGGCTTGAATTGCGCCGCGAGGGCATTACGCTCCCCATCATTATTATGGATCCAGAGGTAGCAGCGCTCGACCTTATCTTGGAGAACAATCTGCAGCCGAATGTCTATTCTTTCCAGTCGTTGGAGAACATCGTGGAGGCCGCATCGGCAAAGGGATTGGAGAATTATCCTGTGCACATCAAAATCGATTCGGGCATGCACCGCTTGGGCTTTTACCGCGAGGAGATACCCGAACTTATTACCCGCTTGCAGGGGCAGAAAGCCGTGCGGGTACAGAGCGTCTTCTCCCATTTTGCGGGCAGCGACGAGGCGCAGTTCGACGACTTTACCCGCCACCAGGCAACCTACTTCCACGATTGTGCCGAGGTGCTGCAGGCGGGCTTGGGTTATCCCGTGATGAAGCATATCTGCAACTCGGCGGGTATAGAGCGTTTCCCTGAATATCAATACGATATGTGCCGCTTGGGTATTGGTCTGTACGGTATCTCCTTTGCGGGCGCACACCTGCATACGGTTTGCACCCTGCGCACCACGCTCCTGAGCGTGAAGACCGTGCAGGCGGGCGAGACGATAGGTTACGGGCGGCATACCACCCTCTCCGAGCCCCGTCGCATTGCGGTGATACCGATCGGCTATGCCGACGGCTTCGACCGCCGTTTCTCGAACTATGGCGGCGAGGTGCTGGTGCGCGGGCAGCGTTGTCCCATCGTTGGTAATGTCTGCATGGACCAGGCTATGGTGGACATCACGGGCACGGACGCCCAGGTAGGCGATGCCGTCGAGATATTCGGCGAGCATATACGCTTGGAGGAGTTGTCCGACAAGTTGGGTACCATTCCCTACGAGGTGCTGACTTCCGTCTCCCGCCGCGTGCAGAGAGTATATTATAATGAGGAATTATGAGTGAAGAATTAGGAAGTAAGACTTCTACATTATTCCATTTACCCATTTATCAATCGCCCCTATGTCCTTGGCAATATCGTGTACACATCTGACCATCGGCTACAGCACCAAGGCGGTGCAGTCCGACCTCTCTTTCTCGCTCTTGGCGGGCGAGATGGTCTGTATGTTGGGGCAGAACGGTTGCGGCAAATCGACGCTGCTGCATACCTTGGCGGGATTGTTGCCGCCGCTCTCGGGTTCGTATTCTATTGCGCACACCGACTCGCTCCCGCCCTCGCGGCAGGTAGCCTTGGTGCTGACCGAAAAGTTGAGTCTGGAGAATACCACGGTGCACGATGTCGTGGCGTTGGGGCGATACCCTTATACTTCGTTCATGGGCGGGCTGACGGCGGAGGATGAGCGCATTGTCGCCGACTCGTTGGAGTCGGTCGGGTTGCTCGGCGAGTTGCATACCTATTTCAACAGCCACTCCGACGGTGAGAAACAGCGGGTCTTGATCGCCAAAGCCATAGCGCAGCAGACGCCTGTTGTATTGCTCGACGAGCCCACGGCGCACCTCGACTTGCCGAACCGAATCCGAATTTTGCAGTTGCTTCGCCGCTTGGCGCACGAGCAGCAGAAGACGGTGCTTATCTCCACCCACGAGTTGGATTTGGCGCTTGCGCTTTCCGACCGCATTCTTCTCATGACCCCGCAGAAAGGTATTACCTTAGATACCCCCGCTGCCCTTCGTGCCACAGACGCCTTCACCGCCGCCTTCGGCATGGACATCTTCCATCCCTTGTGTAACGAAAAGCAGTAGCGTCTGTTCTTCCATTTTGTAATAGGAGCATTTCTTTCTTTCCCTTACCATTGCCGAAGCAATTCGAGGAAACGCGCGCAGGTGTAGGCACCATCCACTTTGCGGGTGTTATATACGAGACAGTAGCGGTAGTCGTTGCCGGCCTTGCTTGCCCATAGGTTGCCGAGTTTTATTTTCTGTTCTGCGTCGAGATGGTCGCCTTTGGTCTCCAGCAATACAATCTTCCCTTTTTTCGTCTTGATAATAAAATCCGGGTAGTGGTTGATATAGCCGTTTATGTAGAACCCTTGCCGCTCGATGTTTCGTGTCCACCATTCCACGCTGTCTATGTTGGCTACATCGTTTATTACCTCAGCCTTAAATCCATTCACTTCTTCCTCTTTGGTGTGTAACATTTTGGTCAACAGGTGAAGAGGTAAATTTTTGACGTCCTAACACATTAAGCAACTAACTACTTGAATAGGTATTGTAATATAGCCAAAATTATAAATACAGCTATAATAAGCCAACGGTTTATTTTTATCCCCTTGATTGTTTCTGCAGATGCGCTATTCAGCGATGTATTTAACTCTTCAATAGCTTTATTAAGGGAGTCTGTCGATGCTGCAATTGCAGAAGACAACATTACCAAATCTTGTCTTATGGAGTCTCTATTTTCAGAAACGTTCGTCATTAAAGATTCCAAAGCATTAGTGTGTCTCTCTAATATTTCATCTTGTTTCGACAAAGACACTTTAGTATCATCTTGCTTGTTACTAATGATTTCTATAGCATCATCCTGAGTCCTCTGAGAATCGACAAGGCTTACTTGCAGAATCTTAACGGAGTTAATAAGGTCTGATACTTCTTTTGAAATAGCCTCGACTTTATTAGTGAGCGTGTTGGCTTTATCTACAGAATGGTCAAGTTTTTCAATCTGAGCAGACATGGTTCTAAGATTTTTGCCAGTATCATCTGAAAAACGCTGCGAAGTAGTAGCAAATTCGTTTTTCACATGATCAAGAATAGTGTCACACGATGTCTTTAGGCTATTAATAGCTGTGTTTGACTGCTGATCCACAACGACCTTGTTCTTTTGAAGTAAGGTCATTAACGAAGATATGGCAGCTTCAATCTGATTCAAATTATCTATATAAGAGTGAATCTGAATTTGGGTTTGTCCGTAAGCCTTAACCGTTTCACTCACCTGTTCTCGAGCTGTTGCTACTTCAGAAAGGGTTTCTTTCAACTGCTCAATAGTTTGAAATAACTCATTATTCTCCATATCATTAATCATTTAGTCATTGATATATTGTTTTTTAAATTTATTCAACCAATCAAGTTGGTATTCAATCTCACTTACTTGCTGCCATTCTTCCATTTGAGTTTGTTGTTCTTCCGTAAGCGCATTTTTATCTTTTAGGGTTTGGATAAACAGCGCCATCTTTTGATAGAAGTCATCATAATCCCTTGACCTTTTTTTGAACTCTTTATACCCATTCACATAGCTATCGCGTAGTTCGCGCTTCAAATTATCATTGCCCTGAATATTAAGATACAAGAGGCAGAACACATTAAGAAAGTCCAATGCCGGATTACTGTCTGTTAAAGACCGTCGTATCAAGCGAATGGCACCTTGCAAATGCTTTATATTATCTTTAGGAGAACCAGATGCCCCGACAATATCATCATCCACAACTTCTAGGTATTTGAAAAGAATCTCATATGACGATTTCTTCCCATGTTCTGTATCTATAGTTAAACTGTATGGTAAACCACTTTCTGTAACGTAATCTTCGCGTGCAAATTTAGAGTTGAAATAATAGTAAATGAAATCCTTTAAGTCCTCATTGGTTTCCAACCAATCAGCCTGTGAATTAATGGCTTGTTCACAAAATGTTTCAATGTCACGTATAGCTCTCTCACGTTTTGTTGCAATCTTCTTATATACGAATTCCGTTATATAGCCTAAACATTTCTGCATAGCGTTATTACCTCGATATGAATACGCATTATGCATTTCTATTTCCGCACGCTCCTCTGTATAATATCGCATAAGGAATACTTTCAAGTGTTCAAAGTAATCCTTGTCACTTCTACGCTCAGCAACTATTCGGAATTGCTGATTTACATAGTCTCTTGTGTAATCATCAATAATTCCCACACAACACATTCTGTAAATAGCCTTTTCTATTGTTGCCACAAATTCCACTTCGCCATCACGCAAGTCTCTTGCATTCTTAAAGACTAATACTGGATAGTGTCTAGCCCTTAACCAATTGTTGATTCTGTTTACAGATGCAGCATTTACAACAGGAGAGTATGATATATAAAAGACGAGCTTGTCCCCCTCGTTAGCGGTAAGCAGTTTATTCATAAAACCTGCGACCTGCTTGTAATTGATTTGGACATTATTATCTGAGAGTTCTTCGTCTGTTACATATATAACAGATTGTGTTAGAAGATAATACATAATCCTCTTCTCAAAATCTTCACCGATAAAGTTGTTATCGAAGAAAAATTTATGTACTCCATAATCAACTGGGACGGATTCCTTTAACATTGTCCTCGGATTTTGCTCAAGACATTGCTTGGGGCAATACAGAATAGTTGCTAAAGCCATTTTTCTATCTCGCCCAGCTCGTCCTGCCTCTTGAACAAAAGCCTCTAATGAGCCAGAGAAATTGACGTTGTAAGTAAATCGCACATTAGGCTTGTCTATACCCATCCCGAAAGCCTTTGTAGCAACCATCACAGAGGTTTTCCCGGATATAAATTTGTCTTGCTCAGTCAATATGCCACCACCAATATATGTGCTGACTCGAGCATTTTCCAGACAAGAGCGTAACGTAGAAGCAATTCCCACATTTGCTTGAGTATCATTAACGCCTATACTACCTCTCCGATGAGGACAAAACACAATGGCCGCAGACTGATTAGGTTCTTCTCCATACCAATTTTCTGCAATTTCTATTCCCAATGATGCCCTTTCAATTTCTTTCAAAATGACATTGTTTGTAATAGATTCTCTCTCGATAAAACGTTTCTTTATTCGCTCTATGTTCAGTGGTTCTTGCAATTCAACAAGTAAAGAACTGCTTTCCTGTATAATTGCAGGAAGCGAGTCGTTCTTTTTGCGATATACATCCCATTTGTTGTCACATGATGTTCCGTCGATTGGAACAACATGATATTGGAGTTCCAACCGATTCGTGTTTTCGTATCTTATGATGGCATCGCTGTCGATTGGAAAAGCTCCATTTCCAGACAATTCTCTTTCTACATCAGCAAGCACATCAAATGATGCAGTAGCAGTCAGGCCAAATAACGTAAGATTCCTGTTTTTTCCTTCAATTTGTTTGGGAAGGACATAATTGTATAAGTTCCTGCCTAAATGCAGATAAGTAAACCTGAAATCATGCCCCCATTCTGACACGCAATGTACTTCATCAATTACGCCATAAGCAAAATACACATGCAGATCATACATATTACGCAATCGATTTCTGAAGCTACGAATACAAAGCCTCTCAGGGGATAGAAAAATGAATTGTATTTTAGACCTTTCCATTAGCTCCTCTCTTTGGGCTTTGTCTTCGACTGTTGCATTAATAAATGTACAACTATCAATTTTAGCTTTCCTTAATCCATTGTATTGATCTTTCATTAATGAAATTAGCGGATCAATGATTATTGTTATGCCAGGTTGGAGCATAGCAGCAAGCTGATAAGTCAAAGACTTACCACTACCTGTCGGAAGCAGCCCTATTACAGGAAGATTAGCCATGGCCCTTGTAAGAATAGGCAACTGACCATTTCTGAATTTTTCCTTTCTGAATAGCAGATTCAGGAAATATGTCAACCTGTCAGACTGTTCACATATTTCTGTATAACTTCCTTGTGAATCCCTTCCTACAAACGGTTTGTATGTGATTCTATTTGTTGTATAAATATATCGTTCCGCTATCAATTGTTTTTTATTTGCAGAGAAAATAGCGAAGTAGCAATCGCTCTTTGCCTTGAATGTGCTGAAATTATAGTCAGACTTTTTTTCGTTTGTGGAATAGTGTATCACCAAATCATAAACCGTATTCTTAATATCGTCCGTAACTTCATCAACACGGTATTCCCCCATATGTAGAGGAGAATCTACATATGATTTGTTACTAATGATAGTTAGGTTAATCTTTGGCAATTTCAATGAGGCATACTCTTCAGTCATGCTGGTCAAAGTATCGAACATTTGCCTGAAGTCTTCAAATGCCAATGCTGCACATGGAACATCTTTTTCTTCAACCAATACATTCCATTCTTGCATATCCATGCTCAAACGCCCAGTTATCAATACCTCAACAAGTAATTTCTGTATGCGTGATATAGCTAATGGCGAATATGCCACCTCATTTTGTGGTATATAGTCACTAAACAACAAGTCCTGTCTTCCTTTTAATACCTCTTTAAGATTCCTTACCACACATTCTGTTGCATGTTGCCCCAATAAATCAAAACTTATGACACCATTATCAGATGTCTCATTTATAAATTCGCTAGCCTTACAGAAAGCTCTTTCTACGTAAGGAGATGGCATAGTAGCCAGTCCTCGGGTAGTAATATTATTGATAACCGCTAATATGGGATGTATATCATCACTGACGCTAGCACCTAAATCAAACGGAGCGTAAACGTCAAAATAAGTAAGTCGATTATCGAACTCAACCATATTGGTAATCGCCGATAACTCGTAGGCAGCTCTAAACTGTACGGCAGGATAGAACTGGTATTTAATTATCTGTTGTTCGGAATTTGGCAGTAATTTGGCGAGTCTAACATTATAGGTATACCCTCTCTGTGTTTTGTCAGAAAGTTCTTCTGACCGCTCTAACGATAGAGGACGTTGAAAATAATTAAAGAATGAATTAATGCGGACATTTCCACTGTAATAGTATGGACTTACACATACTATGGTGTTTAATGAAGCTGAATTAGTATATATAATTTGGCTGAGATGCTTATGGTCAATGCCTCCAATATCCAATATGTTTGAAAACATATGGAATACGGAAAATTGATGGTTGAATTTTAAGTCAGAAGCCACAACATCATCAAGCCTCTTATTGACTGTTCTGATTTCAATATTAGGATTGGCCAGATGTATGAGATACTCTGCGCGGTGCAAAGCAATAGACGATGGTTCAATCAAAACAACCTCTCTGATAGAGCATACCGCATTATGTTTCCTAATGTAATCTAACAGAAATAACGTGGCTATTCCTTGACCACATGCCCAGTCAATAATGTTGATCTGACG
Source organism: bacterium (assembly GCA_963591775.1). GTDB lineage: Bacteria > Bacteroidota > Bacteroidia > Bacteroidales > Paludibacteraceae > Colicola. Next base: position 124,373 of record CAVATM010000007.1, on the reverse strand, counting down.
CGGTAACGGTTCGTTCAATAACTCAAAAGCCCGAGTTAATTTACCTTTATGCCAATCAACGTAGGAAGCCAAATACGCATCTAACTGAAGTTCTTCAGTATATATGGTGTTGTTTGGGTCTGAGCCTCCTTGATTTGTGATACTCCAAGGGCGGCTGCGATATTGATATGGCAACGCATTTTTTGCAGCATCTCTAATGCTTTCAAGAGTTATGTTGTCATACTGCTCAATATTTTGTAAAAAATCAGACATAGGCTATTTCCCTGTTATTGTTTCTGATAAATTATTTTTTTGATGACGCTTCCAATTTTGCAAGGCCAATTGTTTAGTGGTATTGGCATAGCAGTATTCGCAGAGATGCGGACAGGTATTGTACTCACCGATATCCTTGGAAGCCATGCACTCACAAAACTGACGTTGACCAGTATCTTTCTTATGGGTACTTATAAAGTAGCGGTTGTTTGGTAAGAGTATTGCGCCATTTGGAAGTTCTGATTCTCCAAACAGCGTTGGAGGTGGAACCGTTTCTACCTTTACCTTCATGAAGTCCATCAGTTCTTTGTCATCCCATGCAAGGCGAGTGATTAGGTCGCCGTCAATGCACCGGTTGTGTCTGATACCATATTTCTCGATATCGATTTTCTCGCCACATGTTGCCAGTTGGAAGTTCCAACCATGTTCACGATTCATTATAGACAGTTTATCTGCAAACTCTTCCATCTGTTCTGTTTCCCACTCATGGTAAGGAATGCCATTAACCTCAAGGTTGTACTTGACCTTTTTATACATGGCAATATCAGCATAGCTGAATACTAATTTTTCGGTATATCCCTTCAAATGGTCACCAATATTTTGCACCTTACTCAGAAGGTCATTCACAGAAATGTCATCTGTCAATATCATCGGGTCGAACCGCCATATTACGGCACCCTTACCTAATCGTTCTACCAATAACTTAAACGTTTCTATACGATTAGCAAGGGATGGTACCTTTTCCAACTTCTCTTGCTCATAGTCATTCAATGTATATTGGACATAACACTTGATATTCCGTTCTTTGAGTATAGATAGATAAGGCAGCAGTGGACGCGGATTTTTTGACCAAAACACAATAAAGCGAGTGTTTTCATATGAAACATACGATTTTACACCGTTAAAAGGATTAGTCCATGCCGAATACCCCATTTGTAAACGATGGAAGAACCAGTCCGCATAGAAAGCTGGAATATCTGTGCTTCTACTTGCGGAAACTATTATAGGGGCTTGCATTGGCACAATAGTTCCATTCTCTATTGCCCTTTCTACCTTTGTCCAATTTGCCATATCAATTCATTTATACATCCTTAATGATGGAGCCTATTATAGTAGCGAGAAATTGCATCTTGGCCGTAATACAATCTGGCGGCACTGTCGCAAATTCAAAATCTGTTTTTGCCGACTCATACATTGGCTTTAAGCGTGTTGAAATAATATTGGGATGCGATTTTACTATAGGCGATATAAGTGTAGCACTAAAAAATGCAAATTCTTTAATCAAATACTCTGCCCCGCCATTATATTCTTCTTGAGAAAAAAGGATACAATGTCTTGGATGTATTCTTGCCTTATGCAGAATGTCGTTAAATTTGGTTTTGAGACTTTCTCTTCCGTAACAGCATGTCAGAAAAAGATCCAAAGCCGCAGCAAAAAAATCTTGTTTCGTCTGTGCAACCTTTAAATATTCGACAATGCAATAGAATGCATTCTCTGACCAAACCTCGCGAATATCAGAGTCGTTCATCCAGTCGTATTCAAGACAAAGATTGAAAACTTCACAAAGTCTGTCTTTCTGCGAAAATTTTATTATTAGTTGTCCGCTTCCAGGCTTATTCAATTGCGAAGCAAACTGATATAAATCATTCTGCAACTGAGCAATATCACCTGATTCGAAGGTAGAAATTGCTTTGTCAACATATGCTTTAAGTCCATCTCTGGAACCGTTGGTTCCAAAATAATCAAAGAAATCCATGTTATTTAACCAGATTATAGTTTTGTTAGCCCAATGTTTAGATAGTTCATTTTTAAGAATCGGTTCTGAAGAATACCTACTATTGGCACCTGCATACAAAATGCTGCGAACCTGTCATCTTTCTTTTGGAATCATACCAGAAATCCATGAAATATAGATAATATCAGACTTCTTCTATCGTAATGCATCCATCCAATCGCAAAGGTACAACTATTCCGTCAAACCAAAGAAAGAAAATGAAACAAAATAACGAAATAGATACACCTTTACCCATTATTTAGACAAAATCTAATGAAAATCACCATTTTTACTTACAAAGCAGAGGGAAAGAAGTATCCTGTGTGCAAGCCAATGGTGGCTGTAGTCACAACGCAGGTGAGAAAACGGTCGAGTGCGTGCAGGTGTGCCTGCTGATAGTCTTTCAGTTCCATGGTCTATACGCGTTTTATGTCGCGGGGAATTTTCTTGTATCGGATATGGTATTGCGCCATTTCTTGTTCGGTCAGCAGGCAGCGGTCGGCGTAGATGATATACATCTCGGCTCTGTCCCGCTCTGTCATGGTGTTGAGGAATGTCCAGTCGAGGCAGGTCTCTTGGTCGGGTAGGTAGTAGAAATAGTAGTTGGTGCGGTCGTGTTGTCCGAGCAGATACGGGTGTGCGTTCTCGGTAGGGTGTATGTGTCTCGCTGTACCAAACATAGTTGCGTATCTGTTCGGGGTCGGCGTGGTTGTTGAGTAGCCCCGTGGCGGGGTCGAATATCGTTGTGCCGAGTTCGTAGTAGGAGAACGAGCCGCCCGTGCCCTCTACACTTTTGTTTCCCTCGCCGTAGCCGTCTATCACCCGTCGCACCCGCTCGGCAGTGATGGTCTCGGCATAGTCGCACATCTCGCATAGGATAAAGCGGCGGTGCCCGCCATCTTGCTTGTTTAGGTTCAGCACCGCATGTGCCGTCGTCCCACTGCCTGCAAAGGAGTCGAGGATGATGGCATCCTTGTTGCTATATAAGATGGTCAATAAATGTTCTATCAATTCTATGGGTTTCGGATTGGTAAAATTTGCCTTCCCCATGATTACTTTATATTCATTTGTGCCGCTTTCTGAGGTCCCATATCTGGTTGCTGGTAAGAAATTCATTAGAGCCTGCCCATTTGTGTCTGCTAAAAACACTTTCTTCCTCATAGTGTTTTTGCCGATATGAATCATGTCGTTAGCAAATAATTCATCAAGTGTGTCTTGATTTACAAACCATTGCTTTTCCAATGGCGTTCCATCTGGGAGGTATAGAATTTTCTTCTTATTAGAATTAGACTCTGCCCATAAAGGAGCAGTAATCCAAGGACCACGAGGGTCATTATCAGGATTCTTATAAGCGGATGCATTTACAACGGATAACTCGTCGGTTTTGAATATCACTTTGCTTTTATCAAGTGCGTAGCATAGTATATATTCGGTGTTTAATGAAACTCCTTTTGAAATACCGAGTTCTTTATTGACTAATTTATTTGAAGGTCTAGTTTTTTTGTGCCAAATGAAGCAACTCACAAAATTTCCCGCCCCGAATATCTCGTCGCAAATTAGTTTGAGGTTGGCTTGTTCGTTGTCGTCAATGGAGATGAATATAGCCCCTGTGGACGAAAGCAGTTTCTGCAGCAGTACCAGTCTGGGGTACATCATGCAGAGCCATTTGTCGTGGCGAGTCAAGTCTTCGGCCTCTGTACCGACTACCTTATTCAGCCATTTTCGTATATGTGGGTCGTTCACATTGTCGTTGTACACCCATTTCTCGTTGCCGGTGTTGTACGGAGGGTCGATATAGATACAGTCCACAGCCCCCTCGTATTGGGGCAGCAGGGCTTTCAATGCCTCCAGATTGTCGCCATGTATAATCATGTTTTCCCCCTCGTCGGTGGGTGTGCCATAGTCGTATTGGTGGTCTAATACCCGATAGGGGACATGTTCGTGGTGGGTAATTACTTTCTCTTTTCCAATCCAGTTGAATGTAGGCATGTTCTTCTCTCCTGCGCCATGGTGTCCTCATGGCTGTGCAACAAAAAACGCGTGGACAACTATACCTTGCGAACTTGTCTTCTGCGGTCTTAGGGAACCAATACTCTCAAGTTCGATATAGTTAGCCCACGCGCATATATGCCACGCCATACACGACAAGGGCAGAACCCATTGTCGTGCGGCGGAGGGAATATACACTCCGTAGACATCTACTATAGTTCGTTCTCTGAAGAGTCTTGAAAGTTCCTAAGTTTCAGAAGACCAGATTACGACGAAGTAAACGCCTTTTTCTATTATGTCGCGTGCGGAGAAATCATACTCTCCCCGCACATTGCAAAAGTAGCCATTATTTGCGAAATACACAAATAATGGCCACTTTTTCTCTATTTTTGCCCTTGCGTCAGCCGTCTTCCGACGCAGTTGTATCGTATCTAGCCGAGCACCAATTTACTCTTTCCCCAGTCCGAGCATACGCCATTCGCCGTTTTTGTGGCAGAATAGTGTGTGCAGCCCCGCTTTTTCCGCTGCTTGGGTCAACACGCTGCAATCGTCCTCGTAGAACCCGCTCAGCCATAGTTGCCCGCCGTCGTTCAGGTATCGGGCGTAGAGCGGCATCTGCTCCAGCAGGATGTTGCGGTGTATGTTGGCGAGTATCAAGTCGTACTGTCCTTCGGTGGGGCTGCTCCCCAGTGCTACCGAAATCGCCACCCCGTTCCGAGTCGCATTCTCTTGCGTGTTTCGTACGCTATTCTCGTCTATATCAACGGCTTGTACGCTTTTCGCACCGCATTTTGCCGCCATTATCCCCAGCACGCCCGTGCCGCACCCGTTGTCCAATACCGTCTTCCCGTGCAGGTCGGCTTCCAGCAGAGCGTCAATCATCATGGCGGTCGTCTCGTGGTGTCCCGCCCCGAAAGCGCAGTGGGGTACAATCTGCACCCCCAGCGGCAATTCCTCCATCGGGTGTTCGGCTTCCCACGCCTCGTTCCAGTTTTGGTCGGGGCAGTCTGCTATCTCCACCATCTCCACGCCTTCCGTCGTACGGATCGCCTCCTCTATCGCTTGCCGATTCTGTTCCAGCAGGTCGGTGGGTATGTAGGCGGTGGTGCCGTCTATCGTGTCAAATCCGAGGTCGAACAGGCTTTGTGCAAACACATCCTCCTGCCACGGCTCCGCAAAATCGAATCGAAATGTAGCGCACGAATACTTCATCCTACCATTGGTTATAATGCACGCTCTCGGCGTTGTATTTGTCTTTCGGTGCAGGATTTTCTGCCGGCACGCCTACAGGTACAATGCAGAGCGGCACAATATGTTCGGGCAGTCCCAGCAGTGCTTGTGCTTGTTTCACACGGTCTGCATTGGGATGTATGCCGGTCCATACGCCGCCCAGTCCCATGGCGTGAGCCGCCAGCAGCAGGTTCTCGGTGGCAGCCGACACATCGTTTATCCAGAAGTCGGGTTGGTGTTCCATAGCCTTTGTCAGGTCGCCGCAGGGCACAAATGCGCAGGCGGGGTGGTTTTGGCAGCGTGTGTTCGGCATCTCCTCGCCGATGCGTTGCAGCAGAGCCGAGTCGGTCACCACCACAAACGCCCACGGCTGTTTGTTGAGGGCAGACGGAGCGGCCATGGCGCAGCGCAGCAGGGTGTCTATTTGTTCTTGCGAGATAGCCTCGCCCGTAAATGCTCGTACCGAAGTACGCGTCATAATGTTTTCAATCGGACTCATAGTGTTTCCTTGTTTTTGTGGGGTGCAGCCTACAGCCAGCAGAGCCAGCAGGAGTGCCCCTGTCATTTTTGTCAGTTTTGTCATACTTGTCATCGTGTTTATGTGTTTTTTTCGGAGGGTTCAAAGCATTGGTTCAGCGCCTCTCCCACCACATAATTGCTTCCGCCTATGAATAGCACATCGCCTGTCTGCATCGCTTTTCGTGCGGTCTCGACGGCTTCGGCTATGTCTTTTATGGTCACGGCGGTCGGGTAGGCGGGGTGGGCTTTTTCCCAGAGGGCTGCCATCGTGTCGGCGGCTATGGCTCTGTGTGTGGTCGCTTGCGTAAAATAGTAACAAACCCCGTGCCATTTCCCGTCTATTTCCTGTCCGCTTGGCATGAGTCGCAGCACCACTTCCACATCTTTGTCCGACACCATGCCGAATACGATGTGCAGCGTACATTTTCGCTCCCGTTGCAGGGCGGTCAGTTGCTCTGCCACATATTTCAGTCCGTGCGAGTTGTGTCCGGTGTCGCAGAGCGTCAGCGGGTCGGTCGATAGTGTTTCCCATCGTCCTCTCAGCCCCGTCATTGTGCATACATGGGCAAATCCTTCCCGAATGGCTTGTGTCGTTATCGCCTTGCCTATCGGGCTGTAGTTTTGCAGCACCCGCAGCGCCACGTAAGCGGTCTGCAAGTTTTTGTCTTGATAGATTCCGTGCAGTTCCGATTCCGTTATCTCCCGCAGCCGACAGCGCCGCATATAGCCGCATTGGTCGGCAAACCAGATCCGGCAGTTCGAGGTCTCGAGTCCGTCTCCCAAGATGCCGCATTCCGCCGCTTTGGCGAGGAATACCGGCTCCACTTCTTCGTCGCTCTCACCTATCACGCAGGGCACATCGGGTTTGATGATTCCCGCTTTCTCGTACGCGATTTTTGCCCGAGTGTCGCCCAAGAACTCCGTGTGGTCGAGTCCGATGTTGGTTATCACCGACAGCATAGGGGTGATGATGTTCGTGGAGTCCAGCCGTCCGCCGAGTCCCACTTCTATCACGGCCACATCCACTTCTTGTTGGGCAAAATAGTCGAACGCCAGCGCCATCGTGGTCTCAAAAAACGAGGGGTGAATTTCTTCCAAGAAATCGCGGTGTTTTTCCACAAAATCCCGAACCACTCCCGAACCAACTCGCTCGCCATTCACTCTGATTCGCTCTCTGAAGTCCTGCAAGTGCGGGCTCGTGTACAGACCTACCCGCAGGCCGGCCGCTTGCAGTGCCGCCGCTATCAGGTGCGATGTGCTGCCTTTCCCGTTGGTGCCGGCTATATGCACCGACCGAAACCGTAGGTGCGGGTTACCCAGATGCTCCATCAGCCGATAGGTGTTCTCCAGCCCCGGCTTATACGCCTCAGCCCCCACAATATGAAATGCAGGGGTAGAGGCATATAGGTATTCGATTGCTTCCTTATAGTCCATTGTGAATTCTATCTGTTGTCTTGTCTGTCCCGTGTCCCGCCTTAGTTCAACACAACATCAAATGTAAATCCGGCCGATACGCTCTCTTTCTCCGTGCTTTCGTTTGCGCTGTCCTCCTCGTCACCGATCTCTTCCGTGCGGATATTCTCCGTGCTTCGCTCCAGCAGCCACTCGTAGAACTTTGGCGACACATGCACGGCATACTTGTTCGATGCCAGCTGAATCTTGTAGCGATGTACGGGGTCGTACACTTGTATTTGCAGAGCCGCTTTGCCATGATTCTCAGTGCATTGCCCCTTGATGTCTTCTATCAGGTTTGCGTCCAACGCATCCAGCGGGACACGAATGTTCAGTCGTCTCATGTATCGCTCTTGCACTTCGTTGAGCATCTCCACCTTATTGACCACAAATTCAAATTCCGCCTCCTCGTCCTTCTTTTCCTTGAAGTATTGGAAGTCAGCGCCCCGTTGTTGAATCTTTCCGGATATCATCACAAACAGCCCTTTTTGCAGAATAGCCGCAAATTGTTGGAAGTTGTTGCCGAATAGGGCGAACTCATAGCTGCCCGTGTAGTCCTCAATGGTGTATTTTCCCCATGGATTTCCTTTTTTCGATAAGCGTGTGCTGTCCGATTCGGTTATGATTCCGCCCAGTCGTAGTGTCGTGTTCTTGTGTCGTTGAATAAATTCTATGGGCGACAGTTTGCCTTCCTCGTTGTTTGCATCCTCCATTTCCGCGCCTTCGCCGTTCTCGCTGTCCGGGCTTTCCGCTTGGTTTGCCGCATTTCGCCCGTCGGGGGTGCGCCATGCCTCAAACTGGTTCAGTTCCTTCGTTGTGATAGTCCCTATGTTTTCTATCTCGAATTTGTATTCGTCCAGCGGGTGCGCCGATAGGTAGATACCGATGTATTGCTTCTCGTGGTTCAGTCGCTCTATGTTCGACCAACGCTCCACTTTGGGCATTTCGGGGTGCTGCACAGACACGCTCATACCCATGTCGCCGAATAGCGAGTTCTGTTGCATGGCACGGTCTTGTTGGTAGAGGTTCCCATAGCGTACGAGGCTCTCCATCACATTCTCATGCTTGCTGTTTTCGGCAAACAGTTGTTCTCGGTACATATCCTCGAAGCAGTCGAATGCGCCCGCCATCGCAAGGCTTTCTATCGTTTTCTTGTTGCAGGCCGACAGATTCACACGCTCCACAAAATCGAAAATGTTTTTATATTTCCCGTTCTGCTCGCGTTCCCGCACAATGGCATCCACAGCACCTTCGCCGACACCTTTCACACCGCCCAAACCAAATCGAATGTTGCCTTCTTTGTTTACGGTGAAGTTCAGGTCCGATTCGTTCACATCGGGTTCCAATATCTTGATACCCATGGCTTTGCATTCCTCCATCAGTACGGTCACTTCCTTGATGTCGTCTTTCGAGACGGTCAGGTTGGCGGCCATAAATTCGGCGGGGTAGTGCGCTTTCAGGTAGGCGGTCTGATAGGCCACCCACGAGTAGCAGGCAGCGTGCGATTTATTGAATGCGTACGAAGCGAATTTTTCCCAGTCAGCCCAAATTTTGTTCAGCACCTTCTCATCATGCCCGTTGGCTTTGCCGCCGGCCATGAATTTTCCTTTCAGTTCTTGCAGGATGGCCATCTGCTTCTTACCCATCGCTTTACGCAGCTTGTCGCTCTCGCCTCGCGTGAAGTTTGCCAGCAGTCTGGAGAGGAGCATGACTTGCTCCTGATATACCGTAACCCCGTAGGTGTCCCGAAGGTACTTTTCCATTACGGGTATATCATAGCTCACCGGTTCGAGTCCCTGCTTGCGTCGAATGAACTGCGGTATATAGTCCATCGGCCCCGGGCGGTATAGCGCATTCATGGCTATCAGGTCGCCCATCACGGTCGGCTTGAGTTCTCGCATATACTTTCGCATACCGGCCGACTCAAATTGGAATACCGCCACCGTCCGTCCCTCTTGGAACAGCTTATAGGTCTCCGCATCATCAATAGGGATGTGGTCTATGTCCACCTTCTCCCCCCGAACCTTCTCTATATTCTTTAAGCATTCTTTGATGATGGTCAGCGTTATCAGTCCCAAGAAGTCCATCTTGATAAGCCCGACCGACTCCACTACATGCCCGTCGTATTGCGTTACCAACACCCGCTTATGGAGTTTGTTGTCGTATACGCTCGATAGCGGAGCGAACTTCGTCAGGTCGTCTGCACCAATAATCACACCGCAGGCGTGCACGCCCACTTGCCGCACTGTGTCCTCCAATTGCGCTGCATAGTTCAGCGTTTCGCGTATGATGGGCTCTCCCTGCTCATATTCTCTCTTTAGTTCCGGTACATATTTGAAGCAGTTCTTCAGATTCACTTTAGGAGACTTCCCTTTTTCGTCCTTTATATTCTCCGGGAAGTCCTTAGCAGGAACGAGAGCCTTCAGCTCCGCCACCTTCGATAGCGGCATTCGCTGCACACGCCCTACATCGGCGATGGCCGATTTGGTCGCCATCTTTCCGTATGTAATGATGTGAGCCACATGGGTCTCGCCATACTTCTGACTCACCCAGTCCAGCACTTTTGGGCGGCCTGCATCGTCGAAGTCTGTATCAATATCCGGCAGTGAGATACGGTCGGGGTTCAAGAAACGCTCAAACAGCAAGTCGTACTTCAGCGGGTCGAGGTCGGTTATGTGCAAGCAGTATGCTACCACCGAGCCGGCTGCCGAACCACGCCCCGGACCAACGCTGACGCCAAGTTCCTCACGAGCCGCCCGAATGAAGTCCATCACTATCAAGAAGTAGCCCGGAAAACCCATCGTTTTCATAACGTGCAGCTCAAAGCGGATGCGCTCGGCCTGCTCCTCATTCAGCGTCTCGCCATAGCGCTTCTTCGCCCCCTCGTAGGTGAGGTAAGCCAAGTAGTCAGCCTCCAGCTTGATACGGTATAGTTTCTCGTAGCCGCCGAGCTTCTTTATCTTCTTGTCTGCGTCCTCCTTACTGAGTATTTCGTTGCCATGCTCGTCGCGCGTGAACTCCTCGAATAGGTCTTGCTCTGTGAACTTGTTGTGGTATTCCTCCTCCGTGCCAAACGACTCGGGGATGGGGAACTTAGGCATGATAGGGCCGGAATCGATGTCGTATATCACGACCTTGTCGGCGATCTCTTGCGTATTGGCAAGCGCTTCCGGGATGTCGGAGAATATGGCAGCCATCTCGTCAGGGGTCTTCAACCACTCCTGCTTGGTATAGTGCATACGATTGACATCGTCCACATTCTTGTTTGTGCTTAGGCAGATAAGGCGGTCGTGGGCTTCGGCGTTCTCCTCGTCTACAAAGTGTGCGTCGTTGGTGCAGATAATCTTGACGCCATGCTTGTGGGCTAAGTCGATGAGGATAGGGTTTACCTCGCGCTGGCGTTGGAATACGTTCGGGTCTCCTCCGGGCTTGTCGGTCTGATGACGCTGAATTTCGATATAGTAATCTTCCCCAAAAATAGATTTGAACCACTCGATAGAGGCCTCAGCACCGGCAATGTCACCGGACATGATGCGCTGCGACAGCTCGCCACCAAGGCAGGCTGAGGAACATACGATTCCCTCGTGATACTGCTCCAACAATTCTTTGTCGATTCGAGCCGTATAGTTGAAAGCATCGGCCATGAATCCGGCACTGACTATCTTGCAGAGATTGTGGTAACCGATTTGGTTCTTGGCGAGGAGAATCAGGTGCCACCCGGAGCGGTCGATGATATATTGACGGCCCTCCCCGTTGACTGCTGTCTCGTCGGTCATGGAGTGGCGGCCGCGACGAGCGCAATAGACCTCGCAGCCTACGATAGGCTTAAAGGGGACAAAAGGCTTTTTCTCGTAGGCTTCTCCACGCTCCTGAGCGGCTTGGAAGGCCTCTTCTTCTTGGGTCTCCCACTTTTCTTTGTTCTTGCCGTTGACTTTCTTGCAGTAGTCGAGCAACTCTTTGATGCCATACATATTGCCATGGTCGGTGAGTGCTACGGCAGTCATACCGGTTCGAAGGCACTTATCTACAATATCGGGAACCTTCGACATACCGTCGAGAATCGAGTAATGGGAGTGTACATGTAGGTGTGTAAATTGCATAAAAGGGATTGTTTAGGGGGTGTAAGGTGTGTAAAGGGATTAATAGGGGTGTGGTTGGGATTTGTTTATGGGATTGACAGGCCTGTGTAGCGTTGGCGCTCGACAAAACCAGTATGGAGAACCAACGATTGGAATGCAAAGGTAGGCATTTTTCGGCATACTGCCAACGCTTTCGGAAGGTTTTTTTCGGGCGCTATTTGTGGGCTTTCTAAATAACGGACATGGGAAGGAATGGAGTTGGTTCGGGAGTGGTTCGGGAAATCGTTTGGAGGTAGTTCGGAAATGGCTTGGGAAATCGTTTGGAGGTGGTTAGGAAAATTGGTTGGGAAGTACTTTGGGAATGGGGGAACAAAGGGCTACAAATGGGTTGTATTGCGTAAATGGTTGATTTTTATCGTATTTGACGGAATGTGACTTGACTGTTTTGTAGAGAAAAAATGAGCGGGGCTTGTTTAATTTTTCGCAACGCAGTCAGTTCACAACAGAAGAGTGGATCGATTTCCTTGTACATACAATAGGGCTTAACCCTGAGGATATGAATAGACGAGAGAAGTTTATTGCTCTTGCTCGGTTGCTTCCGCATGTAGAAAACAATTTCAACTTCATCGAGTTGGGACCTAAGGGAACCGGTAAATCACATGTGTTCCAAGAATTATCGCCTTATGGCGTGCTTGTCAGTGGCGGTGATGTAACATCTGCACGACTATTCGTGAAGATGCAAGGCAATAAAGAGATTCTCGGATTAGTTGGCTATTGGGATGTCGTCGCTAGGGACAAATTTGAGCAGCAAAAGGGGCGTGCAGTGGATGCCGTTCTGATTGACACCATGCAGAACTATCTTGCTAATAAATCATTCAACCGAGGCAAGGGTACGCACGAGGCATCTGCCTCAATGTGTTTTGTGGGAAACACCAAACATGCTGTGCCTTATATGCTGAAGAATTCCCATCTGTTTGAGTCCATCCCTACATCTTTTATCAAGGGTGCATTCCTTGACCGTATTCACCTTTATAACCCAGGTTGGGAGGTGCGGATCCTCAAGAAATCAAGTTTCAGCACAGGATATGGGCTGATCACTGACTATATTGCTGCCGTTCTGCATGAGTTGCGTAATAGCGACTGGACTGCCAAATTAGCCACCTATGCTAAGTTTGATGGTTCTCTTTCTGAGCGGGACCATCTCGCTATCCGTAAGACCTTCTCCGGTATGTTCAAACTCATATATCCTGACGGCAAGATCACCAACGAAGAAGCCTTTGAACTGGTTAACTTTGCCGCTGAAGGACGAAAGCGTGTCAAAGACCAACTCTATAAGATAGACGAAACTTTTAGTACAGAACCTGCACGCTTCGAATATATCAACCTGCGAAATAGCCTCCAAACTGCCAGCCAGGAGAATCGCCGTTGCAAACCATTTTTCGTAACCTACATAAAGGAATAAATGGTCTATGTCTTGAGATGAAAGCGTTTTTGTAATGTATAAACGCCATCCGAAATAAAAAGTCTTGAACTCCAGAATATAGACAGCAAAGACCTTGTATTCGCGATTCCTTTTTTGGGGGGCTGGAGGGGGATGAGTGTTTAGTTTTTTTTCGGGGGAGTGTGTCTTTTTGGGGGAGGAAGCAGAGAACGCAAAGTTAGGATGGGGTAGAATTAGGAAAGAGAGAAGAGGTGGCGGGCATTGGCGGTGGTGATGCGGTCGATGTCTGCAGGACTGAGCAGGTAGATGTCGGCTAGGCGCTCCGCTACGAACGACATCCAACGGCTCTCGTTGCGCTCACCGCGGTGAGGAATGGGGGCCATATAAGGCGAGTCGGTCTCGAGCAGGAGGTGTTGAACGGGAATGTGAGCCAGTGTGTCGGATAACTTGCAGTTCTTGAAGGTCAGCACACCCCCGATACCAAGGTAATAGCCCATTCCGATCACTTGCTCTGCGACCTCGCGACTGCCGCTGAAACAATGGAATACACCGTGTACACGAGGGTGAGCACGGAGAATCTGCAGGCAGTCTTCCACTGCATCGCGGCAATGTATCATGACAGGTAGGCCGAGCTGCTCTGCCCAATCGAGTTGGGTATGCAGGACGGTGTGCTGCTCCGTCTTGTAGGTGGTATCGAAATGATAGTCTAGTCCTATCTCACCCACGGCGATGTAACGGCGGTGCGGGTGGAATAGTTCGGCTTGGATAGCATCGAGGTGCTGTTGCCAATCGGCTTGGATATTCTCCGGATGTAGCCCTAATGCGGGGTAGAGATAGGCGGGGTAGCGGTCGGCTACGGCACCTACAGAGGCAATGGAAGAGGCATCTACGCCCGGGACAAGCATACACTCCACACCATCTTGCTTCTGGGTAGCAAGGAAGGTATCGAGATGGTCGGCGTATTGCGGGTCGTCAATATGGCAATGGGTATCTATCATGTGTGATTTTTACGGAGTTGGTTCGGGAGTGCTTCGGGGAAGAAAATGGGCTAGTGGCGGAAGAGGATGCTGCTGTCGCCGTAACTCAAGAAACGGAAGTCGTGGGACAGCGCATAGTCGTAGATAGTATGCCAATCGCCACCGACAAAGGCGCTGACCAACAAAAGGAGCGTCGATTTTGGCTGGTGGAAGTTGGTAATCAATTGATTAACGACATGGAAAGTATAGCCCGGCTCAATCATTATTTGTGTTTCGGCGTGGAGCGTGTCTTGTCCAGTCCGGTCGAGATAGTCGAGCAAAGACTGCATGGATTCTGCTGTGGTCAGGGTATGCTCACCCGTATAGGGCGCAAACTGCGGCACATGCAGGTCGGTCTCGTGGCGCTGTACCATCTCACCTAAGAAATAGAGGCTCTCAAGAGTACGCATACTGGTGGTGCCGACGGCAACGATATGTCCCAGATTTGCCAAAATATCGGCTATCGCCTGACGAGGAACGGCAATGATCTCGGTATGCATGGTATGTTGGTTGGCATCGTCGGTCTTGACCGGTTGGAAAGTGCCTGCTCCGACATGCAGCGTGAGTTCTGTGGTCCGGATTCCCCGTTGGCGCAAATCGTCCAGCACAGCTGTGGTGAAGTGAAGACCTGCCGTGGGAGCGGCTACAGAGCCTTTGATACGAGAATAGACGGTCTGGTAGGTGGTCCTGTCGCTCTCCTCGGTTTTACGATTGAGATAGGGCGGAATGGGCAGTTCGCCCACGGCATCGAGAATCTCGGCAAACGACAGGGTCGTATTGTCCCACGAGAAATGGACGGCAAAGGTGTTGCCCGTCTGTTCGCCCTTCGTGGCACGCAGGGTAACGATCTCGCCGCTACGCAGCGTAATGGGCATCTCGACAAAAGCGTCACGGAACTTCTTGGCATTGCCAATCATACACTTCCAGGTACAACCGGCGGTGCTGCTCAGCGAGAGTTGGTAGTCGTGGGGAGCAATAGGCTCCAGGCAGAATACCTCGATACGGGCACCGCTGACCTTATGGAACACCAAGCGTGCCTGAATGACACGCGTGTTGTTGTACACCAACAAGGAATGAGCAGGGATGTAGTCGCCCACATGGTAGAACACATCCTCGCTGACTTGGCCATCCTTATAGACAAGCAGTTTGGAGTGGTCACGCTCGGGGAGCGGGTATTTGGCGATACGCTCGTCGGGGAGCGGATAATTATAGTCGGCTATGAGAATCGGAGTCATTGCGATGAGAATTAAAGGGTTTGCGAGGCGACTTGTGGAATGAGCCGCGACGGTCGTCGGCGTGTTCGCTGCGACGGAATGGCTTGCGGTCAGTACGGTCGTTTCTGTCAAACGATTTGCGTTCGCTACTGTCGGTACGGTCGAAGGGCTTACGCTCACTACGGTCGTGGTTGAATGGTTTGCGTTCGGTGCGCTCTGTGCGGTCGAATGGTTTGCGGTCTTTGTGTTCTGTACGCTCGAAAGGTTTGCGGTCGCGCTTCTCGAAAGAACGGTCGGAACGTTTGAAATCGGGGCGCTCGTCAGAGTTGGTTCGGCGCTTGTAAGGGCGACTGTCGGAACGGCGGTCGCTCTGCGATGAGCGATGGTCGTCATGCGATGAGCGGCGGTCGGAGCCGGACTTCTTGGCACGAGCGGGAGCGGTCTCTGTGCGTTTCTCTTTCGGGTGGTCTTTTTTCCAATCCTTATGCTCGCCTGCAAAGAGGTCGTAGCGGTTGAATTGGCAATCAAGATCGCCGTTGAGCAAGCGTATCTTTTCGGTCGGCTTGAGCCCCAAGCAATGGAGCGCCTCATCGTTGGAGGAGATAATCCATGCCGTGGCACCGGTAAATTGGAATTTGAGTGCCTTGCCCATATCTTCGTAGAGACGGAGAATGTCTTTGTTCTGCGCCAAACGCTCGCCGTAAGGCGGGTTAATCATAACCATAGCCCCTTCGGTGGACGGAGCATCGGCTACCCCCTGCAGGCGAATTTCTTCGAGGCGAATCTGGTGCACCTCGATGACATTTTGCATACCTGCACTCTTGATATTCTTGAGCGCTGTCTGCACGGCATAGTAGCCCGCATCGGAACCGTAAATTTTGTGTGTGAAGACCCGCTCGTGCGAGTCGTCGTTGTAGATACTCTCGAACAAGTCTTTGTCGAAATTTGCCCACTTCTCGAAGGCAAAACTCTTGCGGAAGATACCCGGCGCAATGTTTTGGGCAATGAGCGCAGCCTCGATAAGGAGCGTACCCGAACCGCACATGGGGTCGAAGAAGTTGGACTGACCATGCCAACCCGCCAACAAGAGCATACCTGCAGCCAGAGCCTCGTTGATGGGTGCCTCTGTGTTCGCTTCACGATAGCCACGCTTGTGGAGGCTCTCGCCGGAACTATCGAGCGAAATGGTAACCGTCTCGTTGGCGATATGCACATTAAGATACAAGTCCGGTGCGGTGAGTTTGATGCTGGGGCGCTTCTGCTCACGCTCCATCCAATAGTCGGCAATGGCGTCCTTGACACGATAGGTGACAAAAAGCGAATTGCGGAAAGTATCGGAAAAAGCGGTGGTGTCGATGGAGAATGTGGTATGCACATTCATGAAAAGCGACCAATCGATGCGTTTGACCTGCTCGTAGACCGCATCGGCATTGGAGGCATGGAAAACTGCGATAGGCACCAAAATGCGAGAAGCGGTGCGGAGGCAGAAATTGGCACGATAGAGAACGGATAGGTCGCCGGTGAAGGAGACGGCTCGGCGTTCCTTCTGGATATCGTTGGCACCCAACTCGGTGAGTTCTTGTGCCAACACATCTTCAAGACCCTTGAAGGTCTTGGCTATCATCTGAAAGGATTGGTTCTGCTCTGCGGGGGCAGAGGAGGTGGTAGAATGGATAAATTCCATATTGGTTGGGTTGGATTATAAAATCGAAAAATAGTATCTAAGGGAAAGAAAGGCGCGGGGCGGAAGAACGCTATGCGTGAAAGGCGTCTCGAGCCTGACAGAACAAGGACAACTGCTCGGGGTGCGACTCGAAATGGTTGCCGATAACGACAATGTCTGCACCGGCCCGATAGGCCGCCTGCATTTGCTCCGGGGTACGGATGCCGCCGCCTACGATGAGCGGAATCTGCAGATGGGAGCGTACGGCACGGATGATATCGGGAGGAACGGGGGCAATGGCGCCACTACCTGCCTCGAGATAGACCAACGCCTTGCCCATGAGTTGGGCAGCAACGGCTGTGGCAACAGTAGCTTCGGTGTCGGTTCGGGAAATAGGGCGCGTTTGGGTGACTCGCATGACGGAAGTTTCGACCCCGCCATCCACCAAAATATAGCCCATAGGGATGGTTTCGATCCCCGACTGCTGCACGGCAAGGGCGGCTTGGATTTGCTGCCCGTTCAAAAAATCGGGATTGCTGCCCGAAAGCAGCGATAAGAAAAGCAACGCATCGGCGGCAGGAGTGAACTGTGTGGCCGAACCCGGAAAGAGTATGATAGGGAGCGAGGTTAGCGCACGAAGCCGACGTACAAACGCATCGCAACCGTCGCCTGTGCTGCCACCGACAAAGATATAATCGGGTATGGAAGAAGCGGAATGAGCAGGAGCAGACCGCAAAGAATCGGACAAAGGAAAACGACTAAGGTCAGCTTTCTCCGGGTCTAACAAAAGGGCAAAGAGTTTGCGGTGTGCCCTGTATGCACATTGTATGTCGCTTAGTACTGCCATTGAAAACTCTCGACCAAACGGATGACATCGGTTTGGAGATATTGGTTGATGGGGGCTAACGAGTCGGCATTGGGGCGACAATTGCAATAAACCGAGCCGCGGAAGAAGTGATGCACCGAGTCGGTCAGGAAAAACTGACAGGCTGAGGCCGTGTTGCCCTCGAGATTGAACAGAACACCATAGACCCGATGTTCGGGATTGGTAAAGGAGCGTTCGGGAATGGAGGTGGCGTGCGAGGCGTTTTTGTAAACAAACTCCAATGCATCGTTGGTCAGTTCTCGCAGGTTGCCCTCGACGGGCTTATAGGAACAATGGATGGTGGCGTTGAGCGACGGGTACTGGATATTGATCCAATAGCGGTCGTCCTTCGTGGCACGAGGCTGCACCACCGCATTGCGGGACAAAGCAAAATTGTAGGGATAGGAAACAAAGTCGGGACGGGCGGCAGAAAATGAACTATACGCCGTGTCGGGAGGCGTGATACGCACATAGCCATACGGCTTGGGTGCTGTGGCGTGAGAACACGACCAAAGCAAAAACGGCAATAC
This sequence comes from bacterium, assembly GCA_963591775.1. Classification (GTDB taxonomy): domain Bacteria; phylum Bacteroidota; class Bacteroidia; order Bacteroidales; family Paludibacteraceae; genus Colicola. The sequence continues at coordinate 106,349 of CAVATM010000007.1, read as the reverse complement.
GAGAAAGAAAGAATACGGCTTCATTTTCTAAAATCCCCAAAACAGGGCGCAAAGGTACAAAATAATGCTGAAAAACACAAGAAAAAGGGCGCGTAAAATTTGGAAAAACAAAAAGTAAAATAAACAATATGTAATGTTTGCAAGAATAAGAAAAATAGACTATCTTTGTGCGAAAGTTTAAGTGACCTTTTGCATACGGAATAAATCCATTGTTAGGGCGGGGAAAATAGACAGCAATGTGCGTCGGAAGAACCGTTTTCGTGGAATAAAAATGTGCCAAGGGTCAGACAGAAAATAATACCATCAACATGAAAGAAAATACCTATTGCGTGATTATGGCAGGCGGGGTAGGAAGCCGCTTTTGGCCGTTCAGTCGTAACAATAAACCCAAACAATTCCTCGATTTCTTTGGTACGGGGCGCAGTCTTATTCAGATGACGGTCGATCGTTTTCGTCCGTTGGTGCCGATAGAGAATATCCTGATTGTAACCAATGTGCAGTACAAAGACATCGTGCTGGAGCAAATTCCCGACATGAAGCCGAGCCAGGTACTGTGCGAGCCGGCACGCCGCAATACGGCACCGTGTATCGCCTACGCTGTGTCGCATATCCGTGGCTTGCAGATTCGTAAGGCCATGGCGGCAGGTACAATGGAGAAATGGGAGATACAGGACTTGAGCCACGAGGCGTTCGAGGCAAATATCATCGTTGCTCCGAGCGACCACTTGATACTGAACGAAGAGGGCTTCCGTGCGGTGATGCAAGACGGGCTGGATTTTGTGACCGCCCATGACGCTATCTTGACGCTCGGTATGAAGCCTACCCGCCCCGAGACGGGCTACGGCTATATTCAGATGGACAAAGACCCGAAAGCACCGCTGCCCGAGGACGCTATCTGCAAAGTGAAGACTTTTACGGAGAAACCGAACCTCGACTTGGCGAAGGTCTTCCTCGAGAGCGGGGAGTTCTTGTGGAACTCGGGTATCTTTGTGTGGAACCTGCGCACGATTTGCTCCGCCCTGCGTGCTTTCTTGCCCGAACTGGTGGAGATATTCCAAAGCGGAGAGCAGTATATGGGTACGGCGAAAGAGGACGATTTTATCCAAGAGAAATTCCCTACCTGCCCGAATATCAGTATCGACTACGGTGTGCTGGAGAAAGCCACGAATGTGTATGTCAAGCCGGCCGACTTCGGCTGGAGCGACCTTGGCACATGGGGTTCGCTCTACGAACTGAGCGAGAAAGACGAGCACCAGAATGTGACGCTGCATTGCGACTCGGCGTTTTACGAGAGCGAGGGCAATATCGTTACGCTCGAGCCGGGCAAACTAGCAGTGTTGCACGGTATGCACGATATGATAGTTGCCGAACAGGGGAATGTACTGCTCATCTGCCCTAAAGCACAAGAGCAACAAATCCGCCAAATAGTGAATGACACCACCGAGCGTTTTCGAGGGAAATACAACTAAGACGCTGGAAAACTGTAATCTAATAAGACGAAATACACGATGGGATACTTGAATTTTGACAAAACGGTACTGACGAATCTCGAACGCTCGTTGCAGAAAGAGATGATACGCACCAACCGTTCGGGAGTCTATAACGCCACGACGCTGGTGGACTGCAATACGCGCAAATACCACGGGCAACTCGTATTGCCACTGCCCGAACTGAGCAACGACAACTATGTGCTGCTCAGTTCGCTCGATGAGACGGTGATTCAACACGGGGCGGAGTTTAACCTCGGGCTGCATAAATACGGCGAGAATACTTATTCGCCCAATGGACACAAATATATCCGTGAGTTTGACTGCGAGGTGATCTCGAAGACTACCTACCGCGTGGGCGGCGTGATACTGACCAAAGAGCGTATGCTGGTCAGTTTTGAGCCGCGCGTGCTGATTCGCTATACGCTGCTTGAGGCAGGCTCGCCTACCGTGCTGCGCTTCAAGCCTTTCTTGGCGTTCCGCTCCGTCAACGAACTGACCCACGAGAACAATCGTGCGAATACGAATATGGACGAGTGCGAGAACGGACGCTACAACAAGATGTATGCGGAGTTCCCCAATCTCTATATGCAGTTCTCGAAAGCCGTGGAGTATCACCACGAGCCGACTTGGTATAAGGGCATAGAGTATCAGAAGGAGCAGGAGCGGGGCTATGACTACAAGGAAGACCTGATGGTGCCCGGCTATTTCGAACTGCCGATGCGCAAAGGCGAGAGCGTGATTTTTGCCGCAGGAATCACCGAGACGGACACCAAGAAACTGAAGAGTGTCTGGACTAAGGAACTGACACGACGCAATGCACGCACGGATATGTTTGCCTGCCTGAAGAACTCGGCGGCACAATTCTACAAGCGTGAGGGCGACAAGTGCTATATGCTGGAGGGCTATCCTTGGTATCACACTTCGGCACGGGCAGCATTCTTCTCAACGCCGAGTTGTACGCTCGATATCGACCGCCCCGAATACTGGGAGGCAATTATCGACCAAACGGCTATTGACGAGGTGCGGGCATTCATGGCAGGTGAGACGGACAAAGTGAAAATGACGGGCATGGACGACCCCGATGCGCTGCTGTGGTTTGTGCGTGCGCTGCAGAAATATGCACACAAATATACGGTACACGAGGCAGCGGGGAAGTACACAGATATATGCATGGAGGTGGTGAACTTCTACAAGAAACAGAACCATCCTCGTGCATGGGTACACCAGAACGGGTTGATTTGGGTGGACGGTACGGAGCGACCGGCTACATGGATGTCTGCCATCGAAAACGGGCGACCCATTACACCTCGTACGGGCTATGTAGTGGAGATTAACTCACTATGGTATAACGCACTGAAATTCACAGAAGAACTGCTGCGCGAAATGGGCAAAGAGGCACAAGCCGACCTGATGGAATACCAAGCCGAGATAGTGCGCGACTCGTTTGTGCATACCTTCTGGAACGGACTCTATCTGTATGATTATGTGGTGAATGATTACCAAGACAAAGAGGTGCGCCCCAACCAAATTTGGAGTGCTGGCTTGCCCTATTCGCCGCTGGATAAGAAACAGATGAAAGCCGTGGTGGATATTTGCACCAAAGAACTGCTGGCGCCACGGGGCTTGCGTACCTTGTCACCCAAGAGCGGGAACTATCGTCCGTTCTATGTGGGCGGACAGTTGGAGCGCGACCGTAACCTGCACAACGGACCGATATGGCCGGCATCGATTGCTGCCTACGCTCGGGCGTATATGCGGGTCTATAAACATAGCGGCTTGAGTTTTATGGAACGGCTGCTGGTAGGCTATGAGCGGGAGATGAGCGAACTGTGTATTGGTACGCTCAACGAACTATACGACGGCAACCCGCCTTACCGTGGACACGGCGGTATCAGTTTCGCCCCCAGCGTGGCGTCCGTCATCTCGGTAATGGATACGCTGAAACGATACAAAGAAGCTCCCGAAGAGGGCAATACCTTATAAATTAGATAGGACAACGACGATACAATGAAAGCACTCATGTTTGGGTGGGAATTCCCGCCCCATATCTTAGGAGGTTTAGGCACAGCCAGTTACGGATTGACGCGCGGCATGGCGCAGCAGCCCGATATGCATATCACCTTTGTCATTCCCAAACCGTGGGGCGACGAAGACCAATCGTTCTTGCGTATCATAGGCGCCAACAGCGTGCCTATCGTATGGAAAGAGAATAGTTACGACTATGTGCGCCAGCGCATGGAGGGCAAGATGTCGCCCGAGGAGTATTTCCACTTGCGGGACGGCATCAAATACGACTATCGGCGTATCGGTACGGATGTTTTGGGCTGTGTGGGTTTCTCGGGACGCTATCCGGACAACCTGATTGAGGAGATTGGCAACTACGAGGCTGTGGCATCGGTGTTGGCGCACTCGCTGGATTTCGATATTATCCACTCGCACGACTGGTTGACCTATCCTGCCGGTGTGTTTGCTAAGCATATATCGGGCAAGCCGCTGGTTATCCATGTACACGCCACGGACTTTGACCGTAGCCGTGGCAATGTTAATCCTACTGTCTATGCCATTGAGAAAAGGGGTATGGATGAGGCCGACCATATTATGTGCGTGAGCAACCTGACTCGCCAGACGGTGATAGAAAAATACGGAATCGACTCACGCAAGGTATCGACGGTGCATAACGCCGTAGAGCCGCTGGCAAATCCCGATGAGTTCCAGAAGCATCCCCGAAAGGACAAATTGGTTACTTTCCTTGGGCGTATCACGATGCAGAAAGGTCCCGAGTACTTTGTGGAGGCGGCGGCGCGCGTGCTGCAGAAGACCGACGGCGTGCGCTTTGTGATGGCGGGCAGCGGCGATATGATGGCCAAGATGATAGAACTCGTGGCACAACGAGGCATAGCCGACAAGTTCCACTTCCCAGGCTTTATGCGGGGGCGGCAGGTGCAAGAGATTTTGGCAGACTCCGATGTATATATCATGCCGAGTGTGAGTGAACCGTTTGGTATCTCACCGCTTGAGGCCATGCAGGTGGGCTGCCCTGCCATTATCTCGAAGCAGTCGGGGTGTGCCGAGATCCTGAGCCACGCTATCAAAACCGACTACTGGGACATCGACGCTATGGCAGACGCTATCTATGCCATCGTCAAATATCCCGCTATGTACAAATCATTGCACGAAGAAGGTCAGCGCGAGGTCAACAACATCCGCTGGTACGATGCAGGGCTAAAGGTGCGCCATATCTACGACGGGGTGATTAACCATACGCTGTAAATAGCCAACTCTCTACAGATGGAGGAGACCGTAAAATGAATAAATAACAACGAATTAAATATAGAAGACATGAAAAATATATGCTTTTGCTTTCAGATGCATGCGCCGTATCGGTTGAAACGCTATCGTTTCTTTGATATTGGGCAAGACCACTACTATTACGACGATATGCAGACCGAGGACCATGTTATATGGCTCGTGCAGAACTCATATCTACCACTTTGTCAGACGCTGCGCGAGATGGTGAACCTATCGAAAGGTAAGTTCCACTGCGCCCTGTCTATATCGGGTACGATGCTGGAACTATTCGAACAGTACACGCCTGAGATTATTGATGTGCTCAAGGACTTGGCAGCGAGCAAGTGCGTGGAGTTCTTGGCAACGCCGTTTGCTTATTCGCTGGCGTCGGAGTACAACATGAACGAGTTCTTCGACCAATTGGAGAAGCAGGCACTGGTGGTGAACGATGTGCTGGGCGTGAAGCCGACTGCGGTGTGGAACACGGAGTTGCTCTATTCCGATGAGTTGGCATACAACCTCTACAAGCAGGGCTATCGTGTTATGCTGGCAGAAGGAGCCAAGCATGTGCTGAGTTGGAAGTCGCCAAACTACCTCTACACCTCGGCAGGTGCGCCAAAAATGAAGATGCTGGTGCGCAATATGAGCCTGAGCGATGAGTTGAGTTTCCACTTCTCTGACCCGGGGTGGTATAACTATCCGATGGACGCAGAGAAATACGCCAACCAACTGCAGACCTTACCGGAGGGCGAGGACCTGATAAATATATGGTTGGGAGCGGATACCTTCGGCGTTCGTCAGGCAGCCGGTACCGGAATCTTTGAATTTTTGAAGGCTTTGCCATTCTTTGTGCTGGAGCGTGGCATGGGATTCTGCACGCCTACGGAAGCAGCCAAGAATATGACGGCCGGAGATACGATTTCGGCACCATATCCTTTGACCTGGGCCGGCGAGGCAAAAGACTTGAGCGTATATGTGGGCAACGACTTGCAGCAAGAGGCACTGAATAAACTCTATGCTGTGGCAGAGCGTGTACACCTATGCCAAGACAAGGGACTGAAAGCCAACTGGATGCGCTTGCAGGATGTGAACAACTTCCATTACATGAATCACATCGACCAAGGCGCAACCAACTATGAGTCGGCTTATGATGCATTTATAAATTATATGAATGTGTTGTCCGATTTCTTGCAATCGGTTGAGGAACAGTATCCTACGACCATTGAGAACGAGGAACTGAATGAGTTGCTCAAGACAATCAACAATCAAGAGAAGGAAATTCAGAAACTCAAAAAAGAACTGAAGGCGAAAAAGAAATAATTCGCTGCTGAGGACTTTTGTGCCGATAGAAGGTATGACAATTTGTCAGTGCCCCCTATCGGCACAATTATTGTGGTAGGATTGTACGAAAAAAGATGACGAGTAGATACACAGACCACTTGCTAGCATCCTCCTCCGGGCATGTAGTGAGCGGCTGTAGGTGTCGATATACGCAGATAATTCGTGGTTACGGTACGGATCGTGGTTAAGGTACAGAAAATAAGCGTAGTGGTAGGTCTGCTGTTGGTGGCACTGACAGCAACAGCAGCAAAACAAAAGGCGGTCAAGACGGTTATCCGTTCTTGGCAGTTGCCGTCGCCAACCGCTATTGCCGATACCATCCACTTTGCCGATACGGCTTGGCTGAACTACCCGATGCGTGGAGTGCAGAACGATTATTCGCTCTCCTCAGCGTACAATGGCAACTGTCTCGTGTCGCCCCTGCAATCGAGAATCTATTTTAGCCGACAAGAGAAAATAGATGATATTTTTGCCGCAGCCTATCAACCCTATATCTACACGCCGCAGGATGTGCGGTATTTTAATACGACGACACCCTATTCGAGCATTGCGTACAACAAGGGTTTTACCACCTACCGAGAAGAAAACGAAATATATTTCCTCTTTACGGGAAATCTAAATAAGCGCTTCAATCTCGGCACACAACTCAACTACCTAAATGCAGTGGGACACTATGGAAATCAGGCAGGTAAGGTGTTCAATGGCAATGTGTTTGGTTCGTACAACGGTAATCACTATTCGCTCCATGCGGCGTTCACTTTTGCGAACTGGAGCAACTTTGAGAACGGCGGTGTGACAGACCCCTCGGAGGTGGGCGGAACACTCAATGCGGAGGATATACCGGTGAATCTGAATGCCATGTCGGGCTATCGGTATTTGGCGGGGTATTTGAATCAGTATTATAGCATAACGGTGGAGCGCCCGTATCACGATACGATAGAAGTGGTGGAAAACGGGAAGCGTGTGCAGAAAGATACGGTAAAAATTAATTATGTGCCGGTGACGACTTTTGCGCATACCTTTGAGACGACAAACAGTAATCGACGCTATGTGGAGCAGGAGGCGCAGCAGGGATTCTATAAGAATTACTATCGCAATCCGAATACGACCAACGACTCAACCGATGTGTTGACGATTCGCAATACACTGAGCGTTACCTTTGAGGAGGAGTTTAACCGTATCTTGAAGTTTGGCGCAACGGTGTATGCCGTGAACGAATGCCAGCGGTTTTTGAATACGGACGGTTATACGCCCAACGACTACGAGAGTCTGGAGCCTTTCGCCTCGCCGTATCAGAATGTGGCACTGGAGATACAGCCGACGGACAGGTTCTCCTATCAGTGGCTGAACAATACTTTTGTGGGCGGTGCGCTGTACAAAAACAGAGGTAAGTGGGTACATTACGGATTTGATGGCGATGTGTGCGTGCTGGGGTATAAATTGGGCGAGTTTAAGGTGAATGGACATATTGATGGCGATTTCCGAATAGGGAAAGATACGATGTATATCAGCGCAAAAGCGTTTGTGAAGAACGAGACGCCATCGTACTATTACTATCATTTCCGCTCCAACCACTATGAATGGGACAATGCGTTTAACAAGACCTATCGTTTCTATGTAGGGGGCGAGATAGCCTATCCGACGCAGTGGGTGAAGCCGAGAGTGAATGTGGGTTTCGAGAACCTGACACGCTATATCTATTTCGGTTCGGACGGGTTGCCGCAACAACACGACGGGAATATACAGGTGCTGTCTGCCGATATGCAGTGCGACATCACAACGCCGTGGGTGAACTTGGAAAACCATGTGGTGTATCAGCACACGAGTTCGGAGTATCTGCCGCTGCCAACGGTGACGCTCTATCATAATTTGTATTACCACGGCACCTGGTTTCGCGCGCTGGATGCACAGATAGGAGTAGATATGCGGTATTTTACTTCGTACTATGCGCCTGTACTGAACCCCGCCACGGCACAGTTTTGTGTGCAGCAAGAAACGAAAGTGGGTAACTACCCGATACTCAATGTGTATGCGAACTTCTATGTGCGTTCGCTGCACCTGCGGTTCTTTGCGCACTACACACATTTTAATCACCTGTTCATGAAGTCGAACAATAACTATTTTGCAATGCCGAACTACCCCATGAATCCGGATGTGTTCCGTGCAGGATTGGCATGGCACTTTTATAAATAAAATTCATAAAGAAGTTTTTTGAAACAACGCAATAAAGAAAAGCAGTCAGAAAAATATGCCTTTAACTATACGACTTAATAAGATATTGATATTTGCCCGCGATGAGGCGGAGCGATTGCAAAATCAACAGATATTGCCGGAGCACCTGTTGCTCGCCATTCTGCGTCTTGCGGAGGGCGATGCGTATGATTTGCTGCTCAAGGCAGGGGTGCAACCGGAGATGGTAAAGCAAAGCCTCGACTCTGCTCTGTCGGAAGAGGCACAAGAGATGGTAGCGCCTGTGACACGCAGCAGCCTGGTGGAGAGTATTCTGCGAATAGCAGAAGGAATCAGCCGTGAATACCACGCTGAGGCCGTTGGAAGCGCCCATTTGCTGTTGGCGATTCTGCGTCAGCGAATCAATCGGGCCTCGATATACTTGGTATCGAATTGGAACATTTCCTACGAGCAGATGGTGGAACTCTATGCAAAACCGCATACTACTATCTCTGCGCCTACTGCCGGTATGGGGCAGGGAAGTGATCTGGCAGATGGGCGTCCGCAACGCTCGCAGACCAATTCGAGTAAAGTAGGGACGACCACAGCACTCGATAAGTACGGACACGACCTGACAAAACAAGCCCAACTGGGCAAACTGGACCCTGTCGTAGGGCGTGAGGTAGAGATAGAACGGGTGGTGCAGATACTCTCGCGCCGAAAAAAGAATAATCCAATCCTGATAGGCGAACCCGGTGTGGGTAAATCGGCTATCATGGAAGGGCTGGCGTTGCGAATTGTGGAAGGAACTGCCGGGGTGCTGCAAGGGAAGCGAATCATAACGCTGGATGTGGCAGCCATGGTGGCAGGGACTACCTATAGAGGACAGTTTGAGGAGCGTATGAAAAGCGTGATACAAGAACTGCAACGCCATCCGGAGGTGATATTGTTTATCGATGAGATTCATACGATTATCGGGGCAGGCAATGCGCAAGGGTCGTTGGATGCAGCGAATATACTGAAGCCTGCGTTGGCGCGTGGCGAAGTGCAATGCATTGGCGCTACGACAACGAATGAGTATCGCACATCGATAGAAAAAGACGGGGCGCTGGAGCGCAGATTCCAAAAGGTGGTGGTGCGTCCTACGACCAAGGAGGAAACACTGTCGATTCTGCAGCGTTTGAGTACCCGCTATGCGGAATATCACCATGTGTCCTATTCTGATGAAGTGCTGCGGGCTGCGGTGGATCTGGCGGAACGCTATCTGACCGACCGCGCTTTCCCGGATAAAGCTATCGATGTGATGGACGAGGCCGGGGCACGGGCGCATACGCGGCAAGAGGCGTTGGCCGGAGTAGATAAGGCGAAGGTTCGGGAAACGGAAGAGGTGTATCCGATTACGGTGGATGATATTGCGGCTGTGGTGTCGATGATGTCCGGGGTGCCTGTTCAGCGTGTGCAAAAAGCAGAAACGGAACGATTGCGCACGATGGATGAAGTGCTGCGGCAGCGTGTCATAGGGCAAGATGAGGCCGTCGAGACAATAGTTCGGGCGATTCGTCGTTCCCGCTTGGGACTGCGTGACCCGCATCGCCCGATAGGGACATTCTTCTTCCTCGGTCCTACGGGCGTGGGGAAAACCTACTTGGCGCAGTGTCTTGCAGAGGAAATGTTTGGTAGCCGTGATGCGATAATTCGTTTCGATATGTCGGAGTATATGGAGAAGCACGCTGTTTCGCTGTTGGTGGGGGCGCCTCCGGGGTATGTGGCTCATGAGGATGGCGGTAAACTGACGGAAGCCGTACGACGCAAACCGTACTCGATTGTACTGTTTGATGAGATAGAAAAAGCGCATCCGGACATATTTAATATTCTGTTACAGGTTTTGGATGAGGGGCGGCTGACGGATAGACAGGGGCATGTAGTGGATTTCCGCAATACAATAATTATTTTGACCTCGAATGTCGGAACACGCCAACTGAAAGATTTTGGAGCAGGTATCGGCTTCGGTGTGACGGAATTGGATGCAAAAACCAGTAATCAAATGCTACTCAAGGCATTGCAAAAGTCGTTTCCACCTGAGTTCGTCAATCGAATAGACAATGTGATTACTTTCCAACCGCTCTCGCGTGATGCGTTGGCTCGTATTGTCAATATAGAAGTGGCACTCTTACAGGAACGCTTGCGCAAGACAGGACATCAGTTGGTACTTGCACCGGAGGCCGAAACGGCTCTCTTGGAACGCTCATACGACCCGCAGAATGGAGCACGCCCGATTCGCAGGGCTATTCAGACCTATTTGGAAGACCCGCTGACGGATATTTTGTTGGCTAAACCTACGCAGAAGCGCATTACCATTAAGCAACTTCGTGAGAAGGCGTGAGTGGGGTAGGCGATTATTTGTAGAATTAACATATTAAACATATCAAGTTATGGCATTAGAAGTAACAGACGCCAACTTCAAAGAGTTGTTGGCAGAGGGTACTCCCCTTGTAATTGATTTTTGGGCACCTTGGTGCGGCCCTTGTAAGATGATGTTGCCGATAGTTGATGAATTGGCAGCTGACTATGAGGGGCGTGTTCGTGTGGGCAAACTCAATGTGGATGAGAATCCGGATGTGTGCGAGCAATATGGTATTATGAATATTCCAACAATGCTGTTTTTTAAGAACGGTGAGTTGGTAAATCGCCATATCGGGGCGTGCCGAAAAGCAGAATTGGAGAAATTGTTTACGGATTTGCTCTAAAAATATGCCAATTTGACACTTTTATTTGGATTTTTCGGAATAATAGTGTAACTTTGCACACTTTTTGTCGGCCTATCTTCGGCTGGTTGGGCAAAAAGTGAATATATGACGGAAAAACTTGCCGATTCTGCGGATTTGGTATCGAACGGTGGCAAATGGTGGCAGAATAATAACGATAACTCGTTTGGACGAGTTTAGGTAATGGGCAAGTTTTGAAGATGGTTCGGTAGCTCAGTTGGATAGAGCAACAGCCTTCTAAGCTGTGGGTCTCGGGTTCGAATCCCGACCGAATCACTAAATCATTAGAAAAGTAGCATCCAGGTCATTTGCAATAATGCTAATGGCTTTTGATGTGTGCTTGTTGGTAAATATCATGCGTCAATTAAAAATTACAAAATCTATTACGAGCCGTGAATCGGCGTCGTTGGATAAGTATTTGCAGGAGATAGGTCGAGAGCCGCTTATCTCGGTAGAGGAAGAAGTGGAACTGGCCGGTCGTATCCGCAATGGGGATCGCGCAGCGCTGGAAAAATTGACTCGTTCGAATCTCCGTTTCGTGGTTTCGGTAGCAAAACAATATCAAAACCAAGGACTTAGTTTGCCTGACCTGATTAATGAGGGTAACTTGGGACTGATTAAGGCGGCTGAGAAATTTGATGAAACCCGTGGCTTTAAGTTTATTTCTTATGCAGTATGGTGGATTCGTCAGTCGATCCTACAGGCTCTGGCGGAACAATCGCGTATTGTGCGTTTGCCGCTGAATCAGGTGGGCTCGCTCAATAAAATAAATAAGGCTTTTCAGCGTTTTGAGCAAGAACATGAGCGCAAGCCTTCGGCAGAAGAATTGGCAGAGGAATTGGATATACCGGTAGATAAAATTGCGGATACGCTGAAAATGTCTGGCCGCCATGTGAGCATGGATGCTCCTTTTGTGGAGGGTGAGGACAATTGCTTGATCGATGTGATGCAAAATGAGGATTCGCCTAATGCAGACCGCGGACTGATCAATGAATCCTTGTCAACAGAGATAGCGCGTGCGCTGAATACACTGACGCCGCGTGAGGCTGATATTTTGCGTAAATTTTTTGGTATTGGTACGCCGGAGAAAACGCTTGAGGAGATAGGCGAAGAACTGCATCTGACCCGTGAGCGTGTGCGCCAAATAAAGGAGAAAGCTATCCGAAAGTTGTATAGCGGGCAGCGTAGCCAAGTGCTTCAAACTTATTTGGGATAACTTATATTTCAAGATAATGGAAAGAGCAGCTTTAGAGTGTCTATGGCTGCTTTTTCTATAGAATAGAAGTTGGAATATCGTGTGTGTCGAATCTGCGAGGATGTTGTTTTGTAAGGTGTATGCACCCAATTAATTGACAAAATAGGGCGAAAATTGCAAAAAAACGACGAAGGTGTATTGTGGTATCAAATAAATTTTGTAATTTTGCAGCGCTTTTGCACGATGGATTGGGCTTATACGCTATCGACGAGGCAATTTGGGTGTTTGATTGCTATAGGATAGTGGGAATGTTTAGAAGCCTATTGTCGCTTGCTAAAGGCTTTTATTGCTCGAACGAATCAGAGCAAATAATGTAGAAGGAGAGATGCTCGAGTGGTTGAAGAGGCACGCCTGGAAAGCGTGTAAACTCCAAAAGGGTTTCCGGGGTTCGAATCCCCGTCTCTCCGCAAAAGTCGCAGAACGAACCGCTGCGTAAGAAGTGAAAAACAATAAATTATATAAACACTATTCTCATGAAAAAAGTATTTGCAACCCTTACCGTATTGGCTATGCTTTCATTCGGCACGGCTGCTATGGCACAAGATGAAACTGCAGCAGCTGCTGCAGAGGCAACAACTGAAGCAGTTGTAGAGCAACCTGCTCAAGATGAAAACACAGCAGTGGAAGCTCCTGCTGAGGAAAGTGGCGTCGTAGCACTCCACAAGTATATGAAGACCAAGTTTATTGAAGGTGGTGCCGGCTTTATGGCTGCAACCTTGCTCTGCTTGATTTTCGGTTTGGCTATTTGTATTGAGCGTATTATCTACCTGTCTCTGTCTAAGACGAATACAAAAGTTCTGCTCGAGAAGGTAGAAAAAGCATTGAACGAGAAGGGTATTGAGGCTGCTATGGAAGTTTGCCGTAACACTCGTGGCCCTATTGCAAGTATTTTCTATCAGGGTCTGCTCCACTACGATGAGGGAATCGATGTAGTAGAGAAGACTGTTTCCAGCTACGGCGGCGTTCAACTTGGTTTGCTCGAGAAAAACCTGACTTGGATTTCGTTGTTCATTTCTCTTTCTCCGTCGTTGGGATTCTTGGGAACCATTATCGGTATGATCGAGGCTTTCGATAAGATTCAACAGGTAGGTGATATCTCGGCTACTGTCGTTGCCGGTGGTATTAAGGTCGCTCTGTTGACTACTCTCCTCGGTTTGGTTATTGCAATTATCCTTCAGTTGTTCTACAACTATATTTTGACTTTGGTTGAGGGTTTGGTAAACCAAATGGAAGATAGTTCGATCAGCCTGCTTGACATTGTTGTTAAGTATGACGCTGAGCAGAAAAATAAGTAATCTGGTTTTGTAGCATACTATATCTGTTACAAATCTTTTAATTGGATTGCATTATGAAGAACTATAAATTGATACCGAAGATAACCCTTTGGGTATTGTTGGCAGTGAGCGTAGTCTTTACGGTTATGTTCTTTGCCGGCGGCTCGAATGGTTCGTTGGAGGTTGCGGGTGATTTCTTGGATATTCCCCGCTTTACGGAGCTTTTGCTCGATTGGACGTATGTGTTGGTAGGTATTGTTTGCCTTGTAACCATTGGTGTCGTTCTTGGGGAATTTATCAAAAACTGCAAATATAATAAGCCAAAGGCAATTCGCTCGCTGGTAACGGTTGTCGGTTTTGTCTTGTTGGCTGTTGTATGCTGGTTTTTGGGCAGCCCTGAGAAATTGGAGATTATTGGTTATGAAGGAACCGAGAATGTGGGAGCAATGGCCCAAATGACGGATGCATTGCTGTATTTGACCTACATTTTGATTGCAGCTACTATCTGTTTGATTGCAGCTACTATCTGTGTATGGTTATTCGGTGTTCTTAATATCCGTTCCAATCGTAGCAATAAAAAATAATTGCACATCAGTGCATTGTTAATTTGAAGTTAAATTATGGCAAAGAAAATCCCACAGATAAATGCTAGCTCAATGGCAGATATCTCTTTCTTGCTGTTGATATTCTTCTTGGTCACGACCAGTATGGATGTCAATCAGGGATTGTCACGCCGTTTACCAGCTCCCGTTCCACCCGATCAGAAAGTAGAGGACACAAATATCAACAAGCGTAACTTGATGATTGTGAAAATTAACTCTGCGAACCAATTGATGGTACAGGGACAGTTGATGGATGTCAAGCAATTAAGAGAAGAAGCCAAGCGGTTCATAAAGAACGAGGATGACGAAGCAAATCTGCCCAAATTGTATGAGGAGGATTTCGGTGCGCCTATCGGTGTACAGCGTTATACCAAGGAGCATGTTATCTCTGTTCAGAACGATGTGGACACGCAATATCAGGCATATCTTGATGTGCAGAATGAGTTGGTTGCTGCGTACAATGAATTGCGTGACGAGTGTGCTCGTAAGTATTTTAACAACACACCTTATAGCGAACTGAACGAGGATCAACAGAAGCAAGTGCAGAAAGTTTATCCTCAGAAGATTTCGGAGGCTGAACCTAAAAACTACGGAGGAGAATAATATGGCAAAGATACGTAGAAATGAAAAGCGCGAGATGCCGGCTTTGAATACATCTTCGCTTCCGGATATTATCTTCATGCTTTTGTTCTTCTTTATGTCGGTTACCTCGATGAAAGAGGTTTCCTACAAGGTTCAATTTATTGTCCCTCAGGCGACTGAGTTGACAAAATTGGAGAAGAAATCGCTGGTTCGCTACATTTATGTTGGTACTCCGACCGCAGAGTTTCGTAAACAATATGGTGCGGAGACCCGTATCCAATTGGATGACGCTTTTGCAGAAACCCGTGAAATTGGTGAGTATATCGCCAATGAGCGTTCTTCTATGAAAGAGCAGGAGCAAGGCTTGATGACAGTATCTATTAAGGCAGACAAAGAAACGCGCATGGGTGTCATTACAGATATCAAGCAAGAATTGCGTCGCGTATCTGCTTTGAAGATTAGTTATGCTGCTACGCAACGCACTTCTTTCTAAACTAAGCATACTTTTAGTTTGATTGATAAGCAAGAAATCGGAGGCTGTATGTCTCCGATTTTTGTTTTCTAATAGCTGTTTGTTGTACGCATATTGAGTATTTTGAGGGTGGGCGTGAAGTATGTCTCGTTATTCCTGTGACAATGTATTTATTTCTTGATGTACTATTATGGGGTGTATCTAACAAAACGGAGGTATAACCTATAGGACTAAATTGTATAGAGTTGAAGATAAAAAAGCCATCGCATAAGCGATGGCTTTTTTATCTGGTATGGAGGTGTGAAACTATGGCCTCCTATTAGTTGATGCTATATTAAATGTCTTAGCGTATCATGTCGCAGCCCATGTAGGGTTGGAGAGCGGCGGGGATACGGATACCTTCTTCGGTCTGATTGTTCTCCAAGAGAGCGGCTACGATACGCGGCAGAGCGAGTGCAGAGCCGTTGAGCGTGTGGCAAAGCGTAACTTTCTTGTCCTCGCTGCGACGGTAACGGCAATGCAAACGGTTGGCTTGGTAGGTGTCAAAATTCGATGTAGATGATACCTCGAGCCAGCGGTGCTGCGCCTCGGAATAGACCTCGAAGTCGTAGCAGAGCGATGCCGTGAAACTGATGTCGCCGCCACACAGACGCAGAATACGGTACGGAAGTTCGAGTTTCTTAAGCAATCCCTCTACATGGTCGAGCATCTCCTGGTGTGATTGAGCCGAATGTTCAGGCGTATCGATACGCACGATTTCTATCTTGCTGAATTCATGCAGACGGTTCAAGCCACGGACATCCTTTCCATAAGAACCTGCCTCGCGGCGGAAACACTCGGTATAGGCGCAGTTCTTAATAGGCAGTTGGCTCTCCTCGAGAATCTCATCACGATAGAGATTCGTGACAGGTACTTCGGCCGTTGGGATAAGATAGAGATCGTCCACCTCGCAGTGGTACATCTGCCCCTCCTTGTCAGGAAGTTGTCCCGTTCCGTATCCACTGGCAGCGTTAACTACCGTTGGCGGCATAATCTCGGTGTAGCCGGACTTGGCTGCCTCGGCCAAGAAGAAGTTAATCAGTGCGCGTTGGAGGCGTGCACCCTGCCCGATATAGACAGGAAAGCCGGCACCCGAAATCTTCACACCGAGGTCGAAATCGATGAGGTTGTACTTCTTCGCGAGTTCCCAGTGCGGGAGTTTCTCGCTCTCCTTAATACGCTCGGCAGCGATCGCCTCGTCGACTTCGGTTGGCCAGTCTTTCAGCGCAACGGTTTTGCCTGCTGCCAGACTGTTGATAACGGACTGGTTTGGCCAGTTGCCCATCTTAACGGCCAGGTTGTCTTCTGCGCCATTGCCTTCAGGCACAATATCGTATGGTACATTCGGTATGGTCAAGAGCAGGTCGCGTTGCGCTTGCTCTGCGGCAGCCATCTGCTCCTCGTAAGTAGCGATATTCTGTTTCAAAGCGCCTGTCTGCGCCTTGGCGGCTTCGGCTTCGTCTTTCTTACCCTGCCCCATCAGCATACCGATAGACTTTGATATCTTGTTCATCTCGGCAGAAACCGTATCTTTCTTCTGTTGTGCGGATTTGCGCTCAGCATCGAGGGTCAGTACCTGCTCGATGGCTTCGCGAGCACCAGCAAAATGTTTCTTTTCGAGTCCGGCGATTACTTTCTCTTTATCGTCGTAGATTTGTTTGAGTGTCAGCATAATTCACTGCGTGTTTTTGATTGTCTGTATTCGTTTCCTTCGGAGAAGGGAGGGGAGATTTGTCCTAAAAACAACAATCTCCCACCGAATTGCCAAAGCAATCGGTAGGAGAAAGTTATTACGTTGATTTCTCTCGCCGATTAAGCTTCAGCTATCGGCTCGATAGAGACATACGATTTGTTGTTCTTTTTCTTACGGAAAGAAACGATACCATCTACGAGAGCGTAGAGAGTGTGGTCGCTACCAATACCCATGTTCTCACCAGGATTGTGTACTGTACCGCGTTGACGAACGATGATATTGCCTGCTTTGGCAAATTGTCCGCCCCAAATTTTAACGCCAAGTCGTTTGCTTTCTGATTCACGGCCGTTCTTAGAACTACCGACACCTTTCTTATGTGCCATACTAAATGTCCTTTCTTTTAAGTGGTTGTCTTAAGCGGTAACTTAAGCGATAACGATTTCTTTTACTACGATGTTCGTCAAGTCCTGACGATGACCGTTCAATTTCTTGTAGCCTTTGCGACGCTTCTTGTGGAAGACAAGGATCTTCTCTGCGCGGCACTCGTTGTCGAGCACTTCGCATACTACTTTTGCTCCTTCTACATAAGGCGCTCCTACGGTGATGTTGCCATCGTTGTCTACGAGCAACACATTGTCAAATACAACCTCTGCACCCTTCTCGGTGTCCATACGGTTGATGAACAGTTTTTTGCCAGCTTCTACTTTGAACTGCTGACCTTTCATTTCTACAATTGCGTACATTATCACAATTTTATTATAATTACGTCGTGTTGGGCGGCTGGATAGGACTTTGACGCTGCTGATAGGTTTCTAATCTTTGGCTTGGTGGGATTGCTCCCAAACCTTGTCTGCGATTACTCCCCAAATCTCATGCGTTGCCTATGGCGACTTTCTGAGCCCAGACCCGAAAAAGCGTGCAAAAGTACTGCTTTTCTTTGACTTATGCAAGACTTTGGTACTTTTTGTTGCAACTATTTGCATTTATCGGTGTGTTTTTAGCCTATTTCCGTGTTTGGCGGCGGCGGATGAGGCGAACCACTCGGCTGCGCAGACGGGTGAGCAAGTGCCATGTGCGGGTGGGTTGCGGTGTGTCGGTCAAGAACACATCACGCACCTCTCCACCCGTGTGTTGCTCGGGGTAGAGAATAAGGTAACTATACGGAGCAAAGAACTGCTTCAATATACTGGGAATCTGCTCAAAAAGCGGGTTGTAACTTGCCGTGGCGTGCCGCGAGGAGACCATGACTATCATGTCGTCCTTTTGTGCCTCTTTGGCGAGCATAAGCACCTCTTCCCAGTCGCCCATCTCTCGGTACGACGCACGTAGGTACTTCCCCTTGCGTTGGCAGAGTGCTTTCAGCACCTGCTGCGTGTCCTCGTTGGCAAAGAACACCACCTTCACTCCTATCTGGCTGCTCAAGCGGCGTATTTGCCCAAAGCAGGAGATGAAGTCGTATTCTTTCTCGGCGTAGCGTGGTACAGCTACAAGTAGGCGGCTGATGGTGTTGAGAGGCTGCTGCTCGTGGTAGATGGCGGCGGACTTGCCGCTATGCTCGATGAGTTGGTACGCCTCCTGCCAGTCGTCTGCCTGCACCATCTCGGTCTCGTGCAGACTGCTCAGGTGGCTTAACTCTTTTAGCGACGGATGTATGTCTTCGCCAATGGAAAGCATTATCCATTCGTCCTGCGTGCGCTCGCTCTCCAGCTTGGCTTCCTCCTGCAGAGCAATGCGCTTGGCGGCGTACTCTGTGACGAACGAAGAGAGAGTGCAGAGGACAAGTATCATCAATACGGCACCGTTGAGGATCTCGGAATTGAACAGCCCTATTTGGTAGCCGATGGTGACAATGGCGAGGGTGCCGGCAGCGGTGGCGTGAGTAAGGCCAAATATAAGAGTTCCTTCGGTACTGGTAAGGGAAAATGAGATTTTTGCCGCCCATGCAGCAAGCCATTTTCCAACCAATTTGGTGGCTATCATCACGCCCGCAATCAGCAGTGTTGTCCAACCATGCCAGCAGAGGCTGATGTCGATCATCATGCCTACATCGAGAAGAAATAGCGGCACGAAAATGCTGTTACCCACAAAGTTGATTCTGTCCATCAGCGGCGAGCGGTTCGGCACCAATCGGTTGAGCGCCACGCCACAGACGAACGCCCCGAGAATGCCCTCCAATCCTGCCCAGTCTGCCAGAAAAGCGGAGAGGGTGAGCATGGTCATCACGAGCAAGAAACAGAACACGGAGTCCTGCTGTCGCTTGAATATCTTCTGTGCAAGCCACGGGAAAAGCCAAAGTGTGGTAACCACAAAGAGGACGATTTTGCCTGCCAACGCCCACCAGAAAAGCGCACTCTCGTTGCCCGAAAGGTGGCTCTTGATAACGGCTAAGACCAAGAGCGACAGCGTGATAGCCACCATCGTTCCGCCCACGACGATATTGACGGCAGGCGTTTTCTGCACGCCATAGCGGCTCACGATGGGGTAGGTCATCAGCGTGTGGCTGCCGTACATGGCACCCAGTAGGGCGCAGGTAGAGAGTTCGAAGCCCATCAGCCAACTGGTGAGCATACCCAACAAAAAAGGAATGGTGAAAGAGTAGAGTCCGAAAACGAGTGCGCTGCGTTTGTACTGGCTGAAGTCGTTGATATCCACCTCAATACCTGCCTGTAGCATGATATAGAGCATACCCATTTGCCCGAGAATGCGGATGGTGTCGCTCTGCGGGATGAGGTTCAGTCCGTGCGGTCCGATAAGAATACCCACCACGATAAAGCCCACAATGCTCGGGATATGCACGCGTTGGCACACGGCAGGAATGAGGAGGATAATCCCCAACACAATTGCTATTATTGCCAAAGAGTTGCTTATCATTGTTCGCTGCGCGTATTTTCGGCTGGCGCCGTATTTGTATTGTTTCCTGCTCGCTAATGCGAGCGAAAAATGGAGAAAAAATATTGTCTTTTTAATTTTCTTCTATTTTTCTTGCCACTCTGCGGCATAGGAAACTTCGGCTGCGCGTATGTTTGCTGCGCGTTATGCCATTAGAGCATATAATTCCTAATTCTCAATTTCTAATTCCTAATTAGAGAAACTTCCCCGTAATGCTTTCTTTGCATTGCTTCACTTCCTCTATCGTGCCGGCGCAGACGACTTGGCCACCGTTGCGTCCGCCCTCGGGACCCATATCGATAAGGTAGTCGCAGGCACGAATGACATCGAGGTTATGCTCGATAATCAGCACCGTGTTGCCCCGATTCACCAATCGCCGCAATACCCCAAGCAGGATTCGGATGTCCTCGAAATGCAGTCCTGTGGTGGGCTCGTCGAGTATGTAGAGTGTGTTGCCCGTCGAGGGGCGTGCCAGTTCGGTTGCCAACTTGATACGCTGGCTCTCGCCGCCTGAGAGCGAGGTGGACGATTGTCCGAGTTTGATATACCCAAGCCCTACATCCTGTATGGTCTTTATCTTGCGCAGGATATACGGCTGGCTCTCGAAGAACTCAACCGCCTGATTGACAGTCATATCCAGCACATCGGAAATAGTCTTGCCCTTGAAGCGCACCTCGAGCGTCTCCTTGTTGTAGCGTTGGCCGCCACATACCTCGCAGGGCACATACACATCGGGCATGAAATGCATCTGAATAGTTTTGTATCCGTTGCCGGCGCACTCTTCGCAGCGGCCGCCCTTGGAGTTGAAACTGAAGCGCCCTGCTTTCCATCCGCGTATCTTCGACTCCGGCAACTGCGCAAAGAGTTCGCGGATGTCGTTGAATACATTCGTATAGGTGGCGGGATTCGAGCGGGGGGTGCGTCCGATAGGCGATTGGTCGACATTGATGACCTTGTCTATCGCCTCTACCCCCTCGATGTTGTCGTACGCCAAGGGTTTCTGTAGGCTGCGGTAGAAACGCTGCGAGAGGATGGGGTAGAGCGTCTGGTTGATAAGCGTGGATTTGCCGCTGCCGCTCACGCCCGTGACACACACCATCTGCCCGAGCGGTATGCGAACGGTCACATTCTGCAAGTTGTTGCCTCGGCAGCCGCTTAGGGTCAGCCATTGCATTTCGAGGGGCTGACCAGGAAGTTGGTTCTGGAGTAGTAAGGGAATTTGTGGTTTCGCGGTACTCTGTTTCGTCTCGAATCCTTCCTTTAGTTGTTCTTCGTCAAGTATGTCCCTTACATCGACTCCATTCTCCGTAGCGGGGTCAATGGTATGGTCTATGTCTTGCACGCGGCACTCGCCCCGTAGGTAGCGTGCCGTCAGGGTGTCGGCTTGCAGCATCTCGGCAGGTGTGCCCGCGAATACCACTTGTCCGCCAAGCCGCCCTGCTTTGGGGCCTATATCGACGATATAGTCTGCCTCACGCATCATCTGCTCGTCGTGCTCTACCACGATGACGGAATTGCCCATGTCGCGTAGTTCTTTGAGCGAGCGTATCAGGCGGTCGTTGTCCCGCTGGTGCAAGCCGATACTCGGTTCGTCGAGGATATAGAGCACGTTGACAAGCCGTGAACCAATCTGCGTGGCAAGGCGTATGCGTTGGCTCTCGCCGCCCGATAGACTGTCGGCATTGCGCCCGAGGCTCAGGTAACTCAGCCCCACGCTCTGCATGAACTGCAAGCGGGAGACAATCTCTTTGAGTATCGGTTCGGCGACGGCACGCTGCTGGGTAGTGAGGTCGGCGAGAATTCCGCCCTGAGCGTCCGTCAGGAAAAGCAGCAACTTGTCGATGTCCATGTCCGAAAGGTCGGCAATGGTCTTGTCCGCAATGCGGTAACTCAGCGCCTCACGATTCAGTCGCTTGCCATGGCACTCGGGACATTCGATGGTTTCGCTCTCCTCGGTATCGGCCTGTTCCTCTTGCTGTTGCACATACTCCAACATACGCTTGTACCAGTCGGTGTCGTCGTGTACGATGTCGTCCAACTGTTCGGCGTCGGCAGCGGCATCTTTGCTGATCTTGCCCAAACCTTTGCAGCAGGGGCACCAGCCTTGCGGGCTGTTGAAGGAGAAAGAGTGCGGGGCGGGGTCTTGGTAACTGAGCCCCGTGGTGGGACACATCAGGTTGCGGGAGAAATAGCGGGGCGCAGAGGTCGTACCGTTTCCTTTCCATTCGGCTATCAGCATAATGCCTTGCCCTTGCGTCATGGCCTTGTCTACCGATTGCCTTAACCGTCGGATGTCGGTGTCGTCAGCCTGCTCGGCATCAGCGGGCGGCACAAGGCGGTCGATCACCACCTCGATGGTGTGATTCTTGTAGCGGTCGACTTTCATGCCGAGCGTAACCTCCTGCACGGTGCCGTCCACACGCACATAGACAAAGCCTTTCTTGCGAATGGTCTCAAAGAGTTCCTTATAATGCCCTTTGCGGTTGTTGACAAGAGGGGCGAGCAGGACGATCTTTTTGCCCGCATAGTCGTGTTGGATTAGGGATATGATTTGGTTGTCGGTATAGTGCACCATTTTCTCGCCGGTCAGGTAAGAGTAGGCGACACCCGCACGAGCATAGAGCAGGCGCAGAAAGTCGTAGATCTCGGTGATGGTGCCGACTGTAGAGCGGGGATTCTTGCCTGTTGTCTTTTGATCAATGGAGATGACGGGGCTCAGACCCGTTATCTTGTCCACATCGGGGCGTTGCATATTGCCGATGTAGCCTCGTGCGTAGGAGGAGAAAGTGTCGATATAGCGCCGTTGTCCTTCGGCAAAGATGGTGTCGAAAGCAAGCGACGACTTGCCGCTGCCCGATAGTCCGGTGATGACGGTGAGCGCGTGGCGGGGTATGCTGACGCTGATATTCTTCAGGTTATGCACCCGTGCGCCGATGACTTCTATTTTCTCTTCTTGTCCCAAAGTGATTCTCTCCTTTTGTAGGCGGGCAGCACGCGCAAAGTTATATGGATTGTACGCTGCAATACGCCGATTGTTAATGGATTTGTTTTGCGACTGCAAAGATACGAAATTTCCGGTACATGGACAAAGAATGGGTGTGATTTGTCGGAAATAGGGGAAATGTTCGGTTTTTCTATGGAGTTGGTTCGGGAGTCCTTCGGGAAATGTGGGGAAAATGTTGTATAATTCCGGATGCGAGGATGCGGGGCGATTGGACAGTATGTGTAAATTGCATTGTTATTGGACGGTACAATGGGACAATATGTTTTTCTGTAACGGTTGTGTTCTGTTATTTTTGGTTATTTCAATACAATTTCATATCTTTGCAGCCATAAATGATGTGTGCGTGTTCCAACCTCGTCAGCCATTTTGTTCCTAATACTTTGTTAACCAAATTAGGACTGCAGATGAGGCACGATGCGGTGACCGTATCACTTATGCTGCAACCTGTTATTACGCAATAAATTATGCATTATAATTTTTCTGCCAGCCGTATTACATTCGGCAATATGGCTTTTCCCGACAAGTTGGAGATAGACGACGAGAAAGTTACATTCTACAAGGCGCACCTTATCGGCTATACTACCACGGTTATCCAACGCAGTGGTATTGGCAGCGTTTCGATTAAAGCGGGACTGTTCTTTGCGGACATTATCATAGAGACCAAGGGCGGGCAGGTGACGGTAGCCGATGGTTTTACCCGCTCCGATGCCAAGCAGATACAGCACCTCCTCACTGTGGGCTAACCGCATTACGCTTGCTATATGTAATGTAAGCCCAACAAACTTAAGACAGTATAGGCCACTCCGTCAACGAGTAGTCTATAGTGTCGGTTTCTGTAGAATGAGGGTGTAAAAATAGAATGAATACGGAGTAAGTGAAGCAAAAATGATGGGAAATGGAATGGGGGCTTGTGGGAGCGAAAAAAAAGTAGTAACTTTGCAGCCGATTTTCGCGTAGAGTCTCTGGCGATTGCAGTAGGAGGACTGACCGTGAGGTAACAGCCTGCCGAATAGTAGTGAATACCCTACGCACATAACCATTTAATTATCAATCAGAAATGGATTTGATGAAAATTGCCGAAGAGGCATTCGCCGGTGAGAAAAAAGAGTTCCCGGCATTCAAAGCCGGTGACCAAATCACTGTGGCTTACCGTATCAAAGAGGGTAACAAAGAGCGTATCCAAGAGTTCCGTGGCGATGTAATCGCTATTCACGGAAGCGAGGACAAAAAGCGTTTTACCGTTCGCAAAATGTCGGGCAACGTAGGCGTAGAGCGTATCTTCCCGATGGACAGCCCCTTTATCGAGAGCATCGTTGTGAACAAGTACGGTAAAGTTCGTCGTTCGAAAATCTACTACCTCCGTAACCTTACAGGTAAGAAGGCTCGTATTCCTGAACGCCGAGTTAAGTAAGAGAGAAAAGAAGAGCCGCAAGGCTCTTTTTTTTATTCTGTATTATTACTGTTGCAATATGTGTGGAGAAATCATTTTGTCTTTTTATATGTGTCTGTTTTCTTCCATTTTTCTTGGCTACTTTGCGGTATAGGAGAAGTCCTGCTCGCTATGCTCACGAAAAATCGAGAAAACATCCATTCGAATCGAAAAGTCAAAGTGAATATCAACTATTTATGGTTGCATCGCAGTGGTTTTCCGCAACATTAGTAATTCAATATGGTAAATGAGCCAATGGATTCAATGTGTAAATTGTGTCCTATTTGTATATACATTATACTTCTTTGTAATTATATTTCTAACTGAGTTTATAGTATAGTCCTCCTGTGTTTCAATTAGAGAGTCCATATAAACCGACTGGCGACCAACCGCAAGCCATAGAAGCGTTGGTGAATGGTGTGCGTGCGGGGGCACCGGCGCAGGTGCTGCTCGGTGTGACGGGCAGCGGCAAGACCTTTACGATGGCCAATGTGATCGCACAGCTGAACCGTCCGACGCTGCTGATGAGTCACAACAAGACCCTTGCGGCACAGTTGTACTCGGAGATGAAGGCGTTCTTTCCGCACAACGCCGTGGAGTATTTTGTGTCGTATTACGACTACTACCAACCGGAAGCCTATATTCCTTCGACGGATACCTATATAGACAAAGACCTGAGTATCAATGAGGAAATAGACCGACTGCGACTATCGGCGGTGGCTGCCCTGCTCAGCGGACGGAAAGATGTGATTGTGGTGTCGTCGGTGAGTTGTATCTACGGATTGGGTTCGCCGCAAGACTTCTCGCTGAACTGTATCAATCTGCGGCGAGGGGACTATCTGCCGATGGATGAATTCCTGAAACAACTGGTGGCAGCGCAATACATACGAAACGATATAGAACTGACGCGCGGACGATTCCGTGTGAAAGGCGATACGGTGGATCTGGCACTGGCGTATGCAGATTATGTGGTGCGGGTGGAGTTCTTTGGCAATGAGATAGACAGCATATCGACCGTTGACCCGATAAACCATGTCATATTGGAAGAGTTTGACAACTATAACATATCGCCGGCGACCATATTCTGCACGAGCAGCGAGCATATTCAGCAGGCTATGGCGCAGATAAAATTGGACCTTGCCAATCAGGTGAACCATTTTCAAGAGATAGGGGAGCCGCTCTATGCCAAACGCATTGAGGAACGGGTGAAGTATGACTTGGAAATGATTCAGGAATTGGGCTACTGTTCGGGTGTGGAGAATTATAGCCGCTACTTTGACGGGCGGGAGGAAGGTTCGCCGCCCTATTGTCTGCTGGACTATTTCCCGAAAGACATGCTGCTCATGATAGACGAGAGCCATGTGACGGTGCCACAGATTCGGGGTATGTACGGCGGCGATAAGTCGAGAAAAGACAACCTGGTGAACTTTGGTTTCCGACTGCCGGCGGCTCGAGATAACCGCCCCCTCAAATTCGACGAGTTTGAGGCAAAAACGGGACAGACTATCTATGTGTCGGCCACACCGGATGACTACGAATTGCAGAAAGCCGACGGCATAGTGATAGACCAAGTGATTCGCCCGACGGGACTGCTTGATCCGGAGATAGATGTGCGGCCGACGGAACATCAGGTGGATGATCTGATGGAAGAGATACAACAGCGCATACGGAAGGATGAGCGTGTGTTGGTGACGACGTTGACCAAACGCATGGCGGAGGAGCTGGATGACTATCTGCGGCAGTATGACATCCGCTCAGCGTATATTCACTCGGATATTGATACGATAGAGCGGGTGAAGATACTGGAAGATCTGCGCAAAGGACTATACGATGTGCTGGTGGGCGTCAATCTGCTGCGTGAGGGACTCGACCTGCCGGAGGTGAGCCTTGTGGCGATATTGGATGCGGACAAGCAGGGATTCTTGCGGGACAAGCGAAGTCTGACACAGACTGCCGGGCGTGCGGCACGGCATGTGAACGGAAAGGTGATCATGTACGGCGACAGCATTACGGAGGCGATGCAGGCCACCATCGACGAGACCTATCGTCGCCGCCGTATACAGATGGCGTACAACGAGGCACACCACATTACGCCGACGGCTATCAAAAAGGAAATCAATACTTCGGCGCTGGCATCACTCTACAAAAATCAAGAGGAGGAAAAAGAAAAAGTGGAACAAGCCATCCGGCAATCGTGGAAAACGGCAGATTGGCAGAAGATGGACCGCAAAGCATTGGAGAAAGCCATCGAGCAGAAGCGGCGTGCGATGTTGGCCGCTGCCAAAGAACTGGATTTTGATATGGCGGCTCGGCTCAGAGATGAGATGTTGGCCATGGAAGACCGACGAGATGCGATTTCGTAACGCTCCGTTTTTTTATGGGACGGCATGGCTCGCCGGCAAAACGCAACGAGGCTGGTTAGGATTTAGGGTTTGTGGGGTTTGGGTATATGTGATTTGTCCATACCAAATAGTTTGCGTATCTTTGTACCCCCTTACAGATTACACAAGGTAATAATTCTTAATTCAAAATTCATAATTATAGTGCATTCGCTTCGTTTTTGGCTGAAGAACAGCCGTGATATTGCGCTGCCGCAGTCGGCACTGCCCTGCCTGACGGCTATGGTGCTTTGTATAGGGCAAGAGGGGTTTGTATGGTGGCTGGCGCTGCCCGTGTTGTTGGGCGTGTGTGCAGCGCACCTCGGCATGAACCTCGCCGATGACTATTTCGACTATCGCCACGACTCGCGCATACGCTCCGAACTATGCTCCGAGAGTATTCGGGCAAGGACGGACAAATGCAGCTATATCCGCAACGGGTCGACGACCTTGCATGCCCTGGGCCGGGCGGTGGCGTGGTTCCTCTGCTTTGCCGCCTCGATGGGGCTGGTGGCGTTCCTCTCGCAGGGATTGCTGCATGGCTGGCAGGCTACGCTTGGCATTGTGTTGTATGCGGTGCTGGGGCTGCTGCTGGGGTTGAGTTACTCGGGGAAACCGCTCGAATTGGGCTACCACGGATTGGGCGAGTTGGTTATCGGATTGATGTTCGGCCCGCTGAATATGCTTGGCGTGCAGGCAGCCATGACGGGGACGCTGTTCTCGTGGCAGATGCTGTTTATGGGGTTGGCGGTAGGCAGCCTCGTGACGAACATTCTGTTTGTTCATTCCGTAATGGAGGTGAATGCGGATGCGGCCTTGGGGAAGATGACTTTTGCCCGCCTGCTGCATAGCCCTGCCGTGATGCTTGCCTTTGTGGCGGTGTTCGCCTTGCTGCCCTTTGTGTTGCTCGGCGTGGGGATAGCACTCGGCTGGTGGAGTGCGTGGTATCTGTTGACGCTTGCCACACTGCCGATGTCGCTGTATCTGATTTATTCCACCTATCGTTTTGTGCATAATCTGCCGTGCCTGACAAGCCCCCGCTGGTGGATGGGACCGATGGGAAAATGGGACGACTATGTACAGGCGGGGATTGACTGGTTCTTGATTCGCTGGCTGCTTGCTCGCAATATCTGTACCTTTTTCTGCTTGATACTCATTGTGGTACATATTGTACTCTCGATACTCTAAACAGCTAAACTCTCGACAAAAAATGCTCCGACAATACTTCTACTTGGCACAATGGTTTGTGCGGGCGCGTTTCTTGGGACGCAAAGCCCCGCTGCAGACGGTGCTGTTTATCACCGACAAGTGCAATCTGCGCTGCAAGCACTGCTCAGTCTATGGTAGTGCAGGGTATAGGCAGCGTACCTACGACGAGATAGTGGCGGATATGCATTATGCCTACAAGCAAGGGTCGCGTTTTATCGACCTTGAGGGCGGTGAACCGACATTGTGGAAAGAAGGGGACAAGACGATTAACGACCTGATAGACAAGGCTCGGGCGATCGGTTTCTTCTCGATAACCGTCACAACCAATGCACAACAGGACTTCTCGTGGATACATCCGCACTCGATTTGGGTATCGATGGACGGAGTGGGGGCGTACCACGATAACATACGCGGCGAGGGTACTTTTGCCCGCTTGGAGGAGAACATCCGCCGCTCGGGGCAGAAGCATATCTGCGTCAATATGGTGGTCAACAGCCTGAACTGCGAGTCGCTGGACGCTGCGATGGACTATGTGCGGCAGAACCCCGCCATTGAGCAGATTTCCGTCAATTTTCACACCCCCTATCCCGGCACGGAGTACCTGATGTTGCCGCCGGAAAAGAAAGCGGAGCTGATAGACAAGGTGCTGGCATACAAGCGCAAGGGCTATCCGATAATGAACAGTTATTCGGGCTTGCGCAAGATGAAACAGAACGCACTCGGGCAGATTACGCTCGGCAAGGAGTGCTTCGTGACGAATTTTATCTATCCTGACGGCAGCCGAGGATTGTGCGTGGGCTATGGTACGGAGCAGTGCCGCCAGTGTGGCTTCTGCATGGCGGGCGAGATGGCGTCGGTGTTCCATTTCTGCCCCGACACGCTGCTCAGCGGCTTCAAACTACGAATGTAATAATTAGATAGTCAAACGATGACCATTATTTTAGATATGGGCGGGGTGCTGATGGAGCACAATATGCCGGGGTGTATCGCACGCTTTCGTGAACTTCTGGACGAACAGACGATGACGGATGTGCTAGGGTTGGGCGCGAATGCGGAAGGGACTGCGCATAGCCTGATGATGCAGTACGAGCGTGGCGAAATTACAACCGATTATTTTCTCGATACATTGATGCGCTATGCACTTCCTGCTACGACCCGAGAGGACTTGCGGCAGGCGTGGCTGATGATGCATGGAGGTATTCCTGTCGAGCGTTTGGCGCAGATTCGCCGCTGGAAGGGTGCTGGACATCAATTATTCTTGCTGAGCAACAATAATGATTTGCACTGGACGGATATTCAGGAGCATTATGATATGTCGATGTTCAGCCACTGCTTTGCCTCGCACCTGCTCCACTGCAGCAAACCGGAGCCGGAGATTTATCGAATCGCGGAACAGTATCTGAAAGAGCATGGTTGCGCAGAACCGTATCATTTTGTGGATGATTTGGAAGCCAACAGAAAAGCGGCTGAGGCTTTCGGATGGCGTACTTACCCCGACCTGTCTTCGCTCGAATCGGCTATGTAGCCATTGAGTCTTTCTGACGAAGCACCGTTTCTTTTTGTTTTAGACATTGTATTACTTTACAGTAATGCAATGCTCTTTTTTGTTCTATTAGTCTTTTGATGTTGATAGATATTCGATTTATTAAATTAGTGGCATGGAATAGGGTGCGTTCAATGTAGGTGTGCGATTTTCAATATGTAGTGTAATAATTCGCTTTATTTGTCGAAAAATCAGAAATAATCGTCTAAAAATTGCATAATTCATAGAAAATGCATACTTTTGTGGCGCTTGTTGTTGATATATCTGGAGATTACATCACGAAATAAAATAAGATATGTTCACGAGACAGAAATTTTGGCTATTATTTTTGCTATCTTTGGCAATGACTTGTGTTTCTGCACAAACGCCTACTGCAACAGTAAACCAACAACTTAGAGCGCTTTTTGAATCAATCCCACATCCGAGTAATGTCAATTTTTGCTACGATATGGCTTGTCACTATATTGATAGTGTTTACTACGATGTTGAATGTAAAACAGAAACGAATACAGATGTGTGGTAT
Organism: bacterium; assembly: GCA_963591775.1. Lineage (GTDB taxonomy): Bacteria > Bacteroidota > Bacteroidia > Bacteroidales > Paludibacteraceae > Colicola. Next base: position 76,404 of record CAVATM010000007.1, on the reverse strand, counting down.
TATCTTTATGAAGAGATGTATAATGCCGCATTTGATACAACTCAACTCGTTATTGCCGATTCGGTTGTCGCTTATTCAAATCAATACTTTTGTGATACGATTCCGATAGGAGTCATTGATTGGCGATATGTACATTTCCCTGCAGATATTCTTTCTATTCAATTAGATAAACATTACATCTGTGATGAAAATGTAGGGAAATTGTATGGATTGGATGATGATATGTCCTTGCTTAAAACATCGGAGGTGTTTATGGCATGTCCCCTGCAACTAACAACTAGGACTCTACACCCCACATTTTTGATCGATTATCGTTTCTTTTTTACTGACTCATATATTACACAGAATCAAAGTTGTTGGGATGGAGAAGTTGATTTTGGTGACGGTTTAGGTTGGCGTCGTGTCACAGCCAATATGGCTATTACTATTGATTATCCCCATGCTGGTGAATATAAAATTCAGGTGCATACTATGCAAGATGGAGTAGAAAAGTATTCGATATCTTCTTTGCAAGTATATGACTCTGATGATAAATATATACCATCTTATACAGAAAATGAGGCAGACATTGAAAAACTTCGTGTGTTTCGTTTCGACCCAGAATGTGAGGTGACTGAAGATAAATTGATTTTTGTCTTAGCGGGCTATAATCCGAAATCGTTCGTGAATTATGGAAAACGCACTCCAGCGGAACTATACAAAAAGTATATTGTTGATGGGCATTTAGAACCATTGCGGGATTTTGGTTATTCTTTTATTATTGTGGATTATGTTGACCATAACGATTATATTGAACAAAATGCAAAGTATGTAGCAAAACTATTGAGTTATTATCGTTGTCATCAGCGCGGTGATGAACAATTTGTGGTTATTGGACATAGTATGGGGTGTTTAGTTGGTCGTTATGCATTGACATTTTTGGAAAAACATCCTGGGGCTTATTCCGATTGTAAGTACGAGAAACTACATAATACGCGTCTTTTTATATCGAATGATGGTCCGCACCAGGGAGTGAACATTCCTCTTTCTCTCCAGTGTTTTTATCGTGATATCTTAGAGGATACCCCTGTTATAAAGAGTGTTACCGAGAACTTAAGTGCATTGACTCGTGGTCGTCTAAATCTATCCACTACACTACTGCGTGGTAATTCTGTTAAGCAGATGCTTTATTATCATTACTCAACGGATTCTCTTTATAAGGGAATCTATTCGGCGCACACACTGCATACGCAGTTTTTGAACGATATAGAACAATTAGGAGACTATCCAGAATACTGCAAATTAGTGGCATTGTCCAATGGCTCAATGCAAGGATATAAACAGCAAAACTATTATAGTACATCTGATGCAGGAGCATTCCGTCAAGAGGGGGACCATTTGTTGTTAGCCAATGCAGAAGTTGGGGTGACTATTCTCGGAATGCGTTTCGACCATACTTATACGATCGATTTATTAAGTAATAATTCAACTCATTCACTTGGATATGTGAAAGCGGAATCAAGTTTTGGGTTGGTTGGCCTATTTTCTGGTAGAATATATTTCCGCTCTAAGAAAACTACTTCCTATACAGATTATCCGAATAATACATCTTTGTTGCCCTATTGCACCTCTGCAGCGGGTAATGAGTATGTCTATAATTTCGGGTTGGATGTTAATTTCCAGCCTTTGAACATTTGGGCAGATATATTTCCTGCTTTGGAATTTACTTTGGGGCAAAGCCCGGGTTATTTTGACTTGGAGACCCGCATTGGTGCACCATGGAGTTTTAATATACATGGTGGATTAGGATTTTATTCTGATGGTCTTGGATTCGGATTTGTGCCGACCCAATCAGCATTCGACTATAGGGGTAAAGATGCGGTGAATGTTGATTATACAACTTTGGATATAGCGGAAATGTTTCAAAATACGAAGTTTGATGCATTAATTGGCCGAATGCCTGGTGTGGGAAGAGATGGCAGTGAGGCCTATAATTTCACTAATTTCAATCATGAAGACATTAATAACCAACCCATCCCCAATCGTAGAATTGCATATATTGAAGATGACGAATATGATAAAGAAAAAGCATCTCATTATATTGTAACCGACTCTGTTAGTCGTATGCTTGCTAGAGAGGTTGGAGATGAAGAATTGTATTTAAATAATTTCTATTTACCATACTATAATGATAAATATAATGTAACGTATGATGCAGCATTAGCAATTTATGTCCAACGAGTTTTTGCAAATGATGAAACACGAAATCCGTATTATCTAACGGTTAATTATAATGGAAAATTAGAGGATTATCATAATGACTTACATATTTATAATGTAAAGGGGGCGTATGCTCGTGAGGACATATGGAATTGTGATGCGAGTGTAATTCCAGTATTTAGATATTTTGAAAAATTGTGGTTGGATGACAATTCATTTCTGTATGAGGAAAAAAGTGAGGCAGTGAATGAATGTATTAATAAAATTGTAAAATCTGTTCAAAATAGTCCTATTAAACAAGAAGATCAAGCACAAAATCAACTTGAACAAATTCAATGGGAATACTTCTACTTGTATACCATAGAAGGTAGATACATAGGAGAGTATAATAGAGATAATGTGATGTCACTTCATGGTATGTATATCGCAACCCCAGTTTTGGATAATTCATCCACTAACCCCTTATTATTGATACTTTAATACAGCAAGACAATGAAAAATATAATATTACAATCGTTTTTGATACTTACATGTGTTGTTTTTTGTTCTTGCGGACCTCGTTCGTATAAGAAGTATAAATATACTATATCAGGGACTATTTATGCTGATAGACAAACTAAAAAACCATTGCCTAATAAGACAGTCGGTATAACGGATGTGAGATATAATGAATATACGTATGGTACTTCTACCCTTTCTGATAAACATTATGTTCGCACAGATGAGAATGGATACTTTTCATTAGAACTTAACAGTAGTAAAATCTATGTTGAGGTATCTACATCTGCTGCCTATGACATACGTGCTGATAGCATTGTTACGGATTCGGTAATGTTGGATAAACGGCGATATAATCTTTTTTTTGGAGAAGACTCTTGTTTTTTGGAAACGCGTAAATTTTATGACCATGCTTATGAGAAAGATATTAATCGTCTCGAAAATATGGAGATATATTTAGACGAGTATCCTAGTTTAGTGATAGAACCGAAATCATTCACGCGAAAACAAGTAATAAGTGTGAGAAATGATAATGGTCTTGTCTATGTAAATGGTTATTCTATGCGTGCATTGTCAAGAAAAGATAGTCTTTCTCCCTATTTTTATGCTTGCGACGAGACTTATAGAAACAGTGTAAGGTACAACGGTCCATTTGAAATTCAACTTGATATTCCTGATTCGGTTCCGGCAGGCTATTATTATTTTAAGATTTACGGAAATGGAGAGTACTCTCTCTTTATGATGGAACCAAATTGCATCGTTCAGATATTGGATGATCCTGTAGAGGAATAGTGCTTGGTTTTGAAAATATAGGTGAATCATTTAGAATAATCTGACAATAGGTATGAAGCGAGGTAATTTACGATTTAGTATGTTGTTTTTTCTATTGTGTTTTTGCTTGGTATCCTCTGCGGCCGTGCAAAAATCTCAGTGCGATACGACACAGAATAAATCCGGTCAGCCAGGTGGGTATATCTGTCTGTCGCCGTTGGACACGACGGCTTTGCCCGTGTTGACAAAAAAGAAAAGCAATATGTCGTTGCTTGAAAATTTGTTGGATGGGGAAATGGTGTGGAGTGTGTTGCGCCGAACGCTGAGGCGCCATCACTATTCTGACCAATGCACACAGGAGATACAACAGACCCTGAATAATGTATTGAAAGGAAAAACAATTCAGTTGCCATGCCGTTATCTGAGCGTGCAGCCCGGTGGGGATACCGTGTGGGTGTCAGGTAAGGTTATTTTGCCTTACGGCAGAGAACTGAAAGGCATCGTGTTGGCGAGCCATTTCACAATAGGCAGCAATCAGGAAGCACCAAGCGAGAGTTGTCCGTACGAGAGTATTTTTGCCACCAAAGGGTATGCGGTAGCGATGGCGGATTATGTCGGATTTGGCATCTCTGTGGAGCGCACGCATCCCTATCTCGTTTGGCGGAGTGCAGCCGGGACAATGACCGACTTTGCCGAAGCACTCCCGAACCTACTCGCCTATTACGGCTATTCTTACCCCCGCGAAATCATCAGTTACGGCTATTCCGAGGGCGCACCTGTCGCCTTGGGCGTGGCAGAACGGGTAGAACAGACCATGCCGGACTGGCAACTCCGTGCGGTCTATGCCGGAGCAGGCCCTTACGATGTCGCTGCCACCTACGACTATTGCGTGGGGCAGGACTCAACGGGTATCCCTTGTGCCATCCCGATGCTTGTGATGGGCACGAGTGCTGGCTATGGGCTGAATCTTTGCAAAGAGGACTTTTTCAGCGAGCCGCTTGCGAGCCACTACGAGGAGTGGGTGGAGTCCAAGCAATATACAGTCAATCAAATCGATGCCTTGCTGCAGAGCAATCGCCTAAGTCGTGTCATGACCGTAGAGGGGCGTGACAAGACGCAGCCGGAAACCGCCCGATTCTACAGCGCCCTGCAGCGGAGCAGCCTGCTTGGTTATGTGCCGCAATGCCAGACTTACCTGTTTCATAGCACGGAGGATGATATGGTGCCGTTTGTCAATAGCGAACACTTGCGCGGTTCGATTTCGGACAGCACCCAAGTAACTTTCGATTTTTCCCCGTATGGGACGCACGCCGCCGCTTGTATCTTGTTCTTGGAGCGGGCGTATAAGGCGATAGAGTAGTTCAGTGCTGCCCGATAGACTTGTTTTGCCAAGTCCGATAAACAGTGCGAGATTTTATTTTTGCTGTTTGTTTGTGAGAACAGAAAAAAAACAGTAACTTTGCAGCGTTGGAAACAGACCTCCGAGGCCTGTTCGGCTGACAAAAAGAAACAAACAACCGTAAAAATAGAAATCGAATATAATGAAAAAAGAAATTCAGTTCTCGCTTGTCTATCGCGACATGTGGCAGAGTAGCGGCAAGTATGTGCCCCGCAAAGACCAATTGGCTAAAATAGCTCCTGTTATCATCGACATGGGGTGCTTCGACCGTGTGGAGACCAACGGTGGTGCCATGGAGCAAGTCAATCTCTTGTATGGTGAAAACCCGAACCAAGCCGTACGCACCTTTACCAAACCGTTCAACGAAGTAGGCATCAAGACTCACATGCTCGACCGTGGTCTGAATGGCCTGCGTATGAATCCGGTGCCCGCCGATGTGCGCCGATTGATGTACAAGGTGAAGCATGCACAGGGTGTGGACATCACGCGTATCTTTTGCGGTCTGAACGACCCTCGCAATATCATCCCCTCCATCCGTTGGGCAAAAGAGGCGGGCATGACGGCGCAGGCCACCATGTGTATTACCTATTCGCAGGTGCATACGGCGGAGTACTATATCAATCTTGCTGAAGAACTGATAGCCGCCGGCGCACAAGAAATCTGCCTCAAAGATATGGCGGGTATCGGGCGGCCGGCGATGCTCGGCACCATTGTTGCAGCCATCAAGGAGAAGCACCCCGACATCGTCCTGCAGTATCACGGACACTCGGGACCTGGTTTCGCCGTAGCGTCTATGCTCGAGGTGGCCAAGGCCGGTATCGATGTGTTGGATGTTGCCATGGAGCCGCTTAGTTGGGGTATGGTACACCCCGATGTCATCACCATCCAGGCCATGTTGCGTGACGCGGGCTTCCTCGTTAAGGACATCAATATGAATGCTTACATGGAGGCACGCAGCCTGACCCAGTCGTTTATCGACGACTTCTTGGGCTACTGGATCGACCCGCGCAACTCCAAGATGACTTCGTTGCTCGTGGGCTGCGGCTTGCCGGGCGGTATGATGGGTTCGCTCATGGCAGACCTCAAGGGGATGCACGCTGCTATCAACGCCAACCTTACGAAGCGGGGCGAGAAGACCCTCAACGAGGACGAACTGCTCGTCGAATTGTTCAACGAAGTGCAACGAATATGGCCGATGTTGGGTACGCCGTGCCTTGTAACGCCGTTCTCGCAATATGTCAAGAATGCCGCTCTGATGAACCTTTTCTCTCGCTCAATGGGCGAAAAACCGTTCACCCGTATGGATCCCGCCATGTGGGGTATGATTCTTGGCAAGTCGGGCAAACTGCCGGGAGAGTTGGCACCCGAAATTATCGAACTTGCCAAAGAGAAGGGTATGGAGTTCTATACGGGCGACCCGCAAGCCCTCTATCCCGAAGCACTCCCGAACTATCTCGCCGAAATGGAGCGTCTTGGCTGGGATCGCGGGCAGGACGACGAGGAGTTGTTCGAGTTCGCAATGCACGAGAAACAATACCGTGAGTATAAGTCCGGCCAGGCAAAGGAGCAGTTTAATAAAGACCTCCTCGAGCGTATGGAGAAAGCAGCCAAGGGCGGACAGCAGGTTACCTTTATCTCCGCTGCTGACAAGCGTGCTATTCTGCACCCGTCAAGCGAGCCGGTGGAGGCAACTGCAGCCGGTAAGGTACTGTGGGAGCTGGACTACAACGAGGACAGCCACGCTCCTGCATTCGGTACGCTCTTTGCGAAAGGCGCAGTCGTCTGCTATCTGCAAACGCAGCACGGTATAGAGCCGATCGTTGCTGCCGACAACTGCCGTTTGGTGGCTGTAGATAAGGAGCAGGGCGCAGTAGCCACCAAGGGCGACGCCATCTGTTGGGTCGAGAAAGCCGACATCGTCGATACAGTGAAGACCACGGCAAAAAAAATAGCCGACAAAGTAAAAGAAACCATTCAAGACGCTGTCCGTCAGCCCGACACCACCGTTGTCCCTCCCACCAAGAGCAAGTGGAAAGATAGCATGAACGCCAACAAGTAAAGATGCCTTGCTGTTGCCCTGCCATTGCCTTACCATTGCCGAAGCAACCCCGAAGCAACTCTTTGCTCTGGCAGGTGCAAACACAAACAAACCAGATCGAATAACCTACAAAACGAATATCTGTATGAAAAAGTACAATTTCAATGCAGGACCGAGTATCCTGCCGCAAGAAGTAATTAAACAAACGGCAGAGGCTGTGCTCGATTTCCAAGGAGAAGGCTTGAGTATCCTTGAGATTTCGCACCGTGCCAAGTACTTCCAACCCGTTGTCGATGAGGCAGAAGCGCTGATGAAAGAACTGCTCGGTGTGCCCGAAGGCTATCGCGTGCTGTTCTTGGGCGGCGGTGCAAGCCTGCAATTCTGTATGGTGCCGTATAACTGCCTGGAGCATAAGGCAGCCTATCTCAATACGGGTGTTTGGGCAAAGAAAGCGCTCAAAGAGGCAAAGGGTTTCGGCGAGGCAGTCGAGGTCGCATCGAGCGCGGACGCCAACTTTACCTTCATTCCGATGGACTACACAGTCCCCCAAGACGCCGACTATTTCCATATCACGACCAACAACACCATCTACGGCACGGAATTGTCCGACGCTAAATTGGCAGACATCTACCAAAAGCGCGGCAATGTGCCTTTGATTGCTGATATGTCCTCTGATATTCTTTCGCGCCCCATCGATGTAGCGCAATATAGCATTATCTACGGTGGTGCACAAAAGAACCTTGCTCCTGCGGGCGTTACCTTTGTCATCGTCAAAGAGGACTTCCTGGGGCATGTGAGTCGTTATATCCCTACCATGCTCAACTACAAGACCCATATCGATGGCGGCTCGATGTTTAATACCCCGCCTGTGCTGCCTATCTACACCGCTATGCTGACGCTGCGTTGGCTCAAAGCGAACGGTGGCGTTCAGTGGATAGAGAAGCGCAATATCGAGAAGGCAAACCTGCTCTACGATTGTATCGACCACAGCCGTATCTTCGTGGGCACGGCTAAGGAGGAAGACCGTTCACGCATGAACATCTGCTTTGTCTTGAAGCCGGAGTACCAAGAGTTGCAAGACGACTTCCTGCGTTTCGCTACCGAGCGTGGCATGGTCGGCATCAAGGGGCACCGATCCGTGGGTGGCTTCCGTGCATCGTGCTACAACGCAATGGATCTCGAGGGCGTACAAGCGCTGGTCAACTGTATTCACGACTACGAGCAGAAACTCTAATTTTCTTGTCCTATGGAGTATTGGTACCAATATCCCAAACAGGAAGAGAAAAAAACAGCCGTTTTTTATACCACATTAGTTAAGAATATGAAAGTTTTAGTAGCAACCGAGAAACCCTTTGCGAAAGTAGCCGTGGATGGCATTCGTGAAGTGGTCGAGAAGGCAGGGTACGAACTGGCTCTGCTCGAGAAATATACCGACAAACAGCAGTTGCTCGATGCCGTTGCGGATTCAGACGCTCTCATCATCCGCTCCGACATCGTGGACGCAGAGGTGCTGGACGCCGCCAAACAACTCAAGATTGTGGTTCGTGCCGGCGCAGGCTACGACAATATCGACCTTGCCGCAGCCACGGCACACGGAGTCGTTGCCATGAATACACCGGGGCAGAACTCCAACGCTGTTGCCGAGTTGGCGTTAGGTTTGATGGTATATGCTGTGCGTAATTTCTACAACGGAACGAGTGGCACGGAGTTGCAGGGTAAAAAACTCGGTATCCATGCGTTCGGCAATGTGGGGCGCAATGTGGCTCGTATTGCCAAGGGCTTTGGAATGGAAATCTATGCGTACGATGCATTTTGTTCCGCTGAGGCAATGACCGAAGCAGGTGTGATTCCCGTAGCATCCCCGAAGGAACTCTATAGCACATGCAATGTCGTGTCACTCCATATCCCCGCTACCGCCGAGACCAAAAACAGTATCAACCACGCCCTGCTCAGCCTTATGCCGAAGGGAGCCCTGCTTGTCAATACGGCTCGTAAGGAAGTCATCAACGAGGATGAGCTGATACAACTCATGCAGGAGCGTACCGACCTGAAGTATGTAACGGACATCATGCCCGCAGCAGACGCCAAGTTTAAGACACTCTTCGAGGGACGCTACTTTGCTACGCCGAAGAAGATGGGCGCACAGACCGCCGAGGCGAATATCAACGCAGGTATCGCCGCCGCCAACCAAATCGTGGACTACCTAACCACCGGCAACACCCGCTTCCAAGTAAACAAGTAAGTTTTTTATGTGTGGGAGGATTCTAAATTTAGAATTCTCCCACTATTTGTTGTATTTAATCGGAATTATTATGAATAGCACATTTTGTTTTAGAAAATCATTCTTTATGCTATTAAGTACTGGGTTCCTATTGGGATCTTGTTCTTCCACTATAGATTATAAGAGTTCTTTTTTAGAGGAAAAGAATCTGAAAGGGGACATAACTAAGGTAACTGAAATATATTTTAATATTGAATATGTCAATAAAGAAATAATAAAGCATAACGTAGAACGTAGTATTACCGATATATATAATGAAGAAGGTATATTAATTTCGAAGACATATTCATCTCCTGAAAATGGCATTTATCGAGAAGAAAAAACTACTATTAATGGTGACACATTGATTACTGACATATATCAATGGGGGGAATTAGAAGACAATATAGACTACATCATTCTTAATGGTAATAAGCAAAAGATAGAAGAGTATTCAATTAATCGTATTTCGGGCAAGAAAGAAAATTGGAAAAAATACACCTATAAAGATGGAAAAATTGATCGACGTTATGATTCTATGTACTCTTTATCTTTCACTCAATATGTTTACGATGAAAAAGGCTTTCTTGTAAGTCTTGATGTTTATGATGAAGATGCAAAATATAGTTTTACATCCTACAAGTACGAAAACGATGAAAAAGGTCGTCATCTTAAAACAAGTGTTCGGTTAGGAGCAGGACCTTATTATCGAGAAAATATAATTATTCAGCGTTATAATGAGAATGGAGATAAAGTGTACTATAAGTTTAATAATTGGTGGGAATACAAATATAAATACACTTATGATAGATATGGAAATTGGATTACATCGTTACGAAAAAATGATGATTCTTATGAATATATAGAAAGAGAGATAGAATATAATTAAAAAATACAATATGAAAAAGATCTTATTTTGCTTTTTGTCGGTATTGCTAATACTGACAAGTTGTAATGGAACAAAGGAATTTGACAAGAAAATGAGCGTTGCTTTCCAAAAGGCTCAAGAAGTAACTATATTGAGTGCATATGTTTGTGATAAAACAGCACGTACATGGTACAAGGCTATTTACGATGATATTGATCATGAGGGTAATTATGTAAGCGATTTTAATATTGCTCTATATCGTTTAAGTAATGCATTGGAAGAAGATGGAACTTTGGAAAAAATTAGAGTAGAAAAGAAAGAATTGAATGACTATGCTAAGGGAATGGCAGATTTTCCTAAAGATAGAAAAAATGCTTATAATGACTTTATTGATTATGTTACAGATGTAAATGCACTTGCAGATTTAGCCATAGAACCAGAGGGGAATTTAAATTCTTATAGGTCTAACACCAACGATATTGCTAATAGAATAAAAAAAGGACAAGACGCATTTCAGTTAAAATATGGAGATATTCTGATTTCTGTGGAGACCGAACAAAATGCTTCAGATGACGATTGGTAATGAATATAGAACCTTAGAATTGAACAGGTGATTTTTTATTATTAAGTAGGTTATCTCTTTGTATATGTCTATTTCCTTAAAAGTATTTACTAAATAGGGGAAAGCATTATGACTGATTCGGGACTGATAGAAAAAGCCTTGGAGATAGCCACTTGTGCGCATCGGGGACAATTGGATTTGGATGGCAAACCGGTTATCTTGCATCCGTTGGCGGTTGGGCTGATGGGTACGTGTGCCGACGAGATAGTAGCGGTTTTTCTGCATAATGTAGGGAGAATAGCGAATTTTTCCTTCGCCTATCTTTTGTAGCAAGGTATTCCTACACATATCGTAGATACGCTTCGTCTGCTCATACACGCCAAGACAGAGGGTACTTTCTTGCGTTGCGAATCGCAAAAGTCTTGCTTGTTTCGAAAAATAGTCGTACCTTTGCAGCGGAAATCCAAAATAGGAGTTTTGTAATCCTCATCGGAGGGTCTTAAGGATATGACCGGATAAGATGACTGGGTAAAACCATTCATACTTATCTGGTTCTTTTTTTGTGTGAGAAGAACCCTCCAAGGCTGGCTATACACATAGACACTACATTGAGAAAAACAATAAAGTTACAAAAAAGAAAAGTGATGAACGCAAAAGGCCTTACAAAAGGAAGCATTCTCGGCAACATTATGACCTTCTCATTGCCGTATATGCTTGCCTATTTCCTGCAGATCCTGTATGGATTGGCAGACCTCTATGTCATCGGGCAGTATTGCGGTGTGGACAGTACCACTGCCGTATCCAATGGCGCGCAAGTAATGTATATGGTTACGGTCGTGCTTATTGGGCTGGCTATGGGAACGACTGTCTTGACCGCACGCGCCGTAGGTGCCAACGATAGTGCAAAAGCACGCGTCATTGTTGGTAATACGATAACCCTGTTTGCAACCATTGCCATTGTCCTGATGGCTGTCCTGTTATGTATCCGTGGTTGGATAGTGAACATCATGGACATACCTGCCGAGGCTGTAGAAGGTATGAATCACTACCTCACGGTATGTTTCATCGGCATACCATTCATCGTTGCCTATAACATTCTCGCATCGATATTTCGTGGATTGGGGGATTCGCGCAGCCCGATGTATTTTGTTGCTGTGGCGTGTGTGGTCAATATCGCCCTCGATTATCTTTTCATCGGCTACTATGGCTTAGGGGCAATGGGTGCGGCTCTGGGTACGACCCTGTCACAAATGGCGAGTGTACTGTTTGCTATCGTGGCAATACGCCGTCATCGTGGTGTGGTAGATGTATCTCGCTCCGACCTGCTCCCCAAAAAAGACATTATGCAAAGCATTCTCAAAATAGGCGTACCGATAGCCATGCAGGACGGATTCATACAGGTATCGTTTCTCGTCATTACCGTCATTGCGAACCAACGCGGTCTGATTGATGCTGCAGCAGTGGGTATAGTGGAGAAATTTATCGGCTTGGTATTTATTGTTCCTTCGGCAATGCTCTCTACGGTATCGGCTATCTCTGCACAAAATATCGGGGCGGGGAATATGGCACGCGCCAAGCAGACTATGCGCACGGCGATGATGATAACCACCGGCTATGGTTTGATTTGTGCCGTCGTGTTGCAGTTTGTCCCGCAAGCAGCCGTCGGTATATTTACCGACAACCCGCAAGTACTGGCACAAGGGGCGGATTATCTTCGCGGGTATGTTTGGGACTGTATCTTTGCCGGTGTACATTTCTGTTTTAGCGGGTTCTTTACAGCGTGTGGGTATTCTATTATATCGTTTGTGCATAATAGTGTTTCTATCGTCTGTGCCCGTATTCCTCTTGCGTGGTTATCTTCCAATTTATATCCTGATACCCTTTACCCAATGGGATTGAGCACCTGTATGGGGTCGGTGTTGTCGTGCCTAATATGCATAGGAGCCTATTGGTGGATGAACAAAAGAGCCTATCTTAAATAGAATAGGAAAACTTATCTCAAATAGAATAAGAAAGCATATCTAAGATAGAACAAGAAAACCCATCTCAAATAGAATAAGAAAACTTATCTCAATAGAACAAGAAATCCTATCTTAAATAATATTGTAGGATTTGCGTATGTGCGACACTTTCTGTATCTTTGCACGCTAAATTCCCGAAGGAGGATGCTAGGTAAAAGGAAAAAACGACTGATATATCTATGTTTGGTGCTTGCTCTGCTGGCTCCCACACCGCTATGGGCTCTTCATATCGAGTGTGTAGGTAGTCCGTATTTATGTACCAACCAGGGCGATACGATATTTATTTTCTCCGGAGATATCGATGTGCGCACGGCAGATGGCAGCCTTGTAGATTGGTACAAGACCGATGGCACACTGGCGCAGTCCAACAGCGCAGAGATATATCCCGAGGACGGTGGCTATTACATAGAGGTAGATGGGCAGCGTGAATACTTCTACCTATTCAGTTACCCGAACTACAAGCCGACAGATTTGACGCTGGAAGTAGAGGCGGTGAACTGCAAGGACACCCGTATTCGGCTGCAGGGGACACTGCCAGAAATGCAATATCTGTCAGCGGGCGGACAAACCCGCTATGTACCCCGTACCTGCACGATTACTTACACCAACCTGCAGTGGAACAACGAGGACAAGGCATGGCAACAGGCAGACACCACGCTACAAGGCGAGACGCTGCATATCGGCTCATACACATTGCCCGCTATCTACGACAAGGCTGACATCGCTCTCTGCTACGACCAATGGATAACGAATATCGGACTCACCACGGACTCCGTTACCACGACGCTGATGCTACCAGTGGCGGTGAAAGCCGTTGCAACAACCACTACCACCACACGCGGCATAACGGGCGAACAGAGCAACGAGGTTGATAGACCGACCGACGAGACAATGAACCCCATACAGGGTTCTGCGCCGTTGGATGTGCTGTTCCGTGCATACGCCACGCCTGCCGTGGATTACTACCAATGGTATATCTACAAAGGCACACAACTCATTGTGCAGCGCACCGATGATCAACACCGCTACACTTTCTTGGAGCCGGGCAGTTATCGGGCGGTGCTCTATGTGAGCAATGCGACTTGCCCGTGCGGTGATACCGAAGACCCGGACTGTCAGCGGGATTCGGCAGAGATAACCATAGCCGTCAGCGAGTCGCAACTGCTGGTGCCGAATGTGTTTACGCCCAACGGAGACGGCAAAAACGATGAGTTCCGGGTACTCTATCGCTCGCTAAAGGAGTTCCACTGTTGGGTATATAACCGATGGGGAAAGTTGGTGTACGAGTGGACAGACCCTGCTAAGGGATGGGATGGTACGATTAATGGAAAGCCTGCTGCTGAGGGGGCGTACTTCTATGTGATTCGTGCGCTGGGTACAGACGCCACGAGCGGCTACACAACGAAGATAAAATACGATAAGGCCAAGAGCAAAGATGCCACTGCGATGATTGGCGTATATCAACTCTCGGGTGATATCAACCTGCTGCGATAGGAATTTACTCATTGGGAACAACGGCGTTCCCGCAATACAGATAACCAATGAAACTAAAAACAACGATGTGTGCTATGGCACTTGCCAGTGTGACGCTGTCGGCATCGGCTGCCGAGAGCAAGTCTGCAAATGCAGATAACCCGTTCTTCCACTACAAGGAGTGGAAGACTCCCCACCAGACCTATCCGTTCAACGAGATACGCCCCGAACACTATATGCCTGCTTTCGAGGAGGGTATGCGTCAGGGCTTGGCGGAGATAGACGATATAGTAAACAATCCCGCTGCACCGACCTACAAGAACACCATTGAGGCGTACGAGAAATCGGGCGAAATGCTGAGCATAGTGTCCGGCTGCTTCTACAACCTGACATCTGCAGAAACCAATGATATTCTGGATAGTATTGAGATGGAGTTGTCGCCCAAGATGTCGGAATATGCTTCGAACATACGCCTCAACGAGGGACTGTTCAAGCGTATCAAGGCGGTGTACGACGGGAAAGACAACCTGAAACTGAATAAAGAGCAGTCGAAGTTGTTGGACGATATCTACGAGTCGTTCGCGAACAACGGAGCCAACCTGAGCCCCGAAGACAAGCAGACCTACCGTGAGTTGTCAGCGAAACTGAGCAAACTGACGCTTACCTACGGGCAGAATGTGCTGAAAGCCACCAATGCATGGACGATGTTGCTGACTGACTCTGCATTGCTGGCCGGTCTCAACGAGGATACTAAGGCGCTGCTTCGGGAAAATGCAGAAAAGAAGGGTCTCGACGGATGGTTGCTGAACCTGAAGCCGACAACCTATATTCCCGTCATGCAAGACCTGGACAACCGTGATATTCGCCGCGAACTCTACACGGCATACAATGCTCGCTGCGTAGGTGGCGAGTTTGATAACACGCAGGTTATCATAGACATTGTGAATACTCGCTTGGCATTGGCACAGTTGTTCGGTAAGAAGAACTATGCAGAGAAATCGCTCCACAAGACGATGGCTGAGACACCGGAGAAAGTATATCAACTGCTTGACCAGTTGTGTGACAGTTATATGCCCGCTGCCCGTCAGGAGGTAGAAGAACTGCAGCAGTTTGCGACCGACCATGGTTTCTACGCTACGATACAGCCGTGGGACTGGAGTTACTACTCCAAGAAACTCAAGAATGAGAAGTATGCTATTTCGGACGATGACTTGCGCCCGTACTTTGAGAAAGAGGCGGTTATCGAGGGCGTATTCGGCTTGGCAAAGCGCTTGTACGGTATCACCTTTAAGGAGAACAAGAATATACAGGTATATCACCCCGAGGTGAAAGCCTACGAGGTGTTCGACGAGAAAGGCAAATTCTTGGCTGTGTACTACGCTGATTTTCATCCGCGGGACGGCAAGCGCGGCGGTGCATGGATGAACGATTTCCAACCGCAATACAAGGACGGCAAGACCGACCATCGTCCGCATATCGTCAATGTGATGAATTTCACTCGCCCGACGGCGGACAAACCTGCACTGTTCACCTACGATGAGGTGGAGACTTTCTTGCACGAGTTCGGACACGGCTTGCACGGTATGCTGACTCGCTGCCAATACTCGGCTCTGTCGGGTACGAATGTGCCGCGTGACTTTGTGGAATTGCCGAGCCAGTTCAACGAGAATTTCTTGGGTGAGAAAGAGTTCCTTGATACATTCGCCAAGCACTATCAGACGGGCGAAAAGATGCCGCAGGAATTGATTGATAAAATCAAAGCCTCGAACAACTATCATGCTGCTTATGCTTGTGTGCGTCAACTCTCGTTCGGCTATTTGGATATGGCATGGCACAGCCTGACGGCGCCGTTTGAGGTACCCGCAGACTTGACCGCAGAAGAAGCTGTGATTCGCTTTGGTAACGACGCTATGGAGCAGGTGCGTGTGGTACCCAATGTGCCAGGTACGCAGATGGAGACGGCTTTCACGCACATCTTCTCCGGCGGCTATGCAGCAGGCTACTATAGTTATAAGTGGTCGGAGTTGCTGGACGCAGACGCATTCTCGGTGTTCAAGGCGGCTGCAGCGAAGAAAGGCGGCTCGATATTCGACAAGAAGTCGGCGGAACTATTCCGCAAGAACATTCTTGAACGTGGCGGTACAGAGCCTGCTATGGATCTGTATAAGCGTTTCCGTGGCGGTGAGCCTACCATTAATGCGCTGCTCGAGCGGGATGGTATCAAGGTGATAACGATTCAATAAAGAGCAATAGGTCTGGAATAGATACAGACAGATAGCATTCTGAGCGGCTACCTTCGGGAGTGGTTCGGGAAAATGGACACGGGAAGTCATCATAAGATGGCTTCCCGTGTTGTTTTTTTTATGGGTTAAGCTTTTTATGGGTTAAGCTTTTTATGGTGTGTGTTATGGGGTATGTGTTTTATATGTGTTTTTTATGGGGTATGGTTTGTCGGGGTAGGTGGGGCAGATTTGGTTGTGTATGGTGGGGGGGGTGAAGCGGCAGGAGCGTAGGGGGCAGTGACGGGGGAAGTGTTGAACTGTGTACGGTAGGTGCGGGGAGTGAGGCCGGTGAGGCGGCGGAAGTATTTGCAGAAGAAACTGTCGTTGGGAAAACCTAACTCGTAGGCGATTGCTCCGATGGACTTGTCGGTATGGCGCAGACGCACTTGGGCCTCTAACAGGACGGCTTGCTCTATCCATTCTTGCGCCGTCGTGTCGCTATAGGTGCGCACGACCTCGCTGAGGTGGTCTTTGCTGAGCGCCATTTGGGACGCATAGTAGGCAAGGCGTTTGTGCGATAGGCATTGCTGTTGTACGAGATGCAGGAATTGCAGCGTAATGGTCTGACGACGGTCTGTCGGTTGGGCGGATTTGCCTTGATATAAACCATCCGTAAAATGAAGGGCGGCGGATAGCAGACTGTCGGTGAGTGTCTGTTGAACCGATTTTGCTTGCGTGGCTTTGAGCAACGAAGAGAGTAGGGAGAGGTAGAGGTCTTGCTCGTCCGGTGTAAGCACCTGCAGCCATCCTATCGGCATATCGCACAAAAAAGCGGGCATGGCTTGTGGAAACAAATGGGGAAATAGGGTGGGACGGACGATTAAGGCAGCACCGAGCAGGTCGGCAGAATAGTGACGGACTTGATAGATAGACTGTGCGCCGACGACCAAGAATGTACCTGCCGAGAGAGCGTAGGGCTGCATATTCAGTTGCACCTCCGCCGTGCCTTGTGTGATATAGAGAATGTGCAAGTACTCCGTGCGATAGGGCACTGCCACGTCCAACGGAGCCGTATGGAACGGTGAGTGGTGCAACAACGATAGGGCAAAGTCGTCGCAAGTGTAGGAATACGCCTGTTCCGAGCCTTGTCGGACGGCTTGTCCGACCATACGCAGATCGGCTCTGTGCAATGGGTCGTGAATCATAGTATGACTTATTTATGCCGCAAAGATACCTCTTTTTAGGTGTATAGACAAACATTTTCCTGTAAAACGACCATTTATGCCCGTAATAGGGTCGTAGTATATGCCGCAGGAGGCGTACCTTTGCAGCGTGTAATGAGAAGCGGGGATTTGTAAAAATCCGTATCTTGATATAAATGGGCTGGGATTATGGGAGAAATAAATAATAGCCTAAAAATCAATAGATTATAAGCAAATAAATTAAGTGTATGAAAGCAAATCAACAATTCTCCTTTTCGGTGGACGGGAAAGCGGTTCCCCCGGAACAGATAGCTGCAGTGGAGAAACAGCGGTATGAGAAAGTATTGGGCGAGTTGGTGCAGAAAGGCGTCCTCTGCTCGCAGCAAACCGCAGGGCTGAACTTGGAACAAATGCGGGTGCTGCTCGCCGAAACGAAAGAGCAAATAGGACGAGAACGGATGTTGGATCTCTACCACGACGAACTGTTGCTCGGCGATCAAATGTGGCATGAGATAGCAGACCTCTCTCCCGCCAAGGCAGAACTGCAATCTGCGTTCGTCGATGTGTATGCAAAGAATATCTCGATATACCAATTCCTGCTGACGAATCGTCGCTTGATGCGCAAAAATAACTTGTACTTCCCTTCTATGGTTCACCCCGAACATTACTATTTCTATGCGCACAATGGGCAGCAAATCATTGTGGAGACCTTCGGACAGTACAAATATCCTGCCTACTTGCGCCTTATTCCTGCCAACGACGGCTATCGCCCCATGGCGTTGGACGCAGATACCACTTTTGCGATGACGGGCTATACGCACTTGATGCATGACGGGAGCGACACGAAACTGATAGGCATGCACCAGTTTAAGGACAAAGGGGATGATTTGGTGGTGCGGTTGGGCGTGTTTCTGCCGAAAGCGGCACCTCGTGAAATGCTCGAAGGACACCGTTGGCACCTGATGGTGGAGTTTAATAATTGTCTGCGCTTTGCCGCCGAACAACGGGTAGGAGCGCTGCAGAAAGCGGTTCTCAAACAGGTACTGCGGAAAATACGCATAGCGAGTTCCGATTGTTGATTTTATCGATACTGAGAAATGCGGGCAAAACAGACGGAGAAAGGGACAAAATGGGGAGCGGTGTTGCTCGGTTGGCTTTTTTTTTGTACCTTTGCACGGTTTAGTGGACTATGGCGCCGAATGCGCATTTTCTGCAGAATTGGACTATTAATGTATGAGAGTGTGGGTGTAAAAAGTCTAAAAAATATAAAAGCGATATCGCAATATAGTCTGCAAAATTGGAGAATATAAAACGAATGGATATACATCAATCGGATATAAAGCGAGTGAATATGAAACAATTGAAATTGGCATTGCTGGGGATGATGATATGCCCGATGGCAATGTTTGCGGACTTGCAGACAGATCTATTGGACCGAAAATACAATGCACAGACGCTGACACAAGAGCAGCAAGACAGCATCTTGGGAAATACGGAAACGGTGCAAAACGGCGCTGCAGCAAATACGGGGCGGTATCGGTTGGAATATGAAAACAAGCAACAACTGTTCCGCCATTCGTTTGTGGCAGAGTACTATATCGTAGATACACAAAAAGGAACGAGAAAGCAGCTGAGCGATACGCCGGTTCGGGATGCAAAACTATCGCCCAACGGACGATATATTGCCTTTGTACGTGGAAATAACCTCTATCTGCATAAATTGGATTTTGGCACGGAAGTGGCCGTGACAAACGATGAAAATCCGGAAATACTGAACGGTTGCACGGACTGGCTCTACGAGGAGGAATTTGGCACGACGGCACTATTCGAATTCTCGCCCGATTCGAAACAGTTGGCTTTTGTGCGGTTCGATGAAACCGAAGTGCCGACCTTTGTATGGCAGGAATACCTGGGCGTAACCTACCCGAAGGCAGAAGCGCTTCGCTATCCGAAAGCAGGGGAGAAAAATGCGACGGTGTCGGCCCGTGTGTATGATATTCAGACTAAAACCATTCGCACGATGCAGACACATCAAGCCGGAGAGGACATCTATTTGCCCCGTTTGCGCTGGACAAATCCGACAGGACAGGGGAAAAATCAGGTGGCTGCAGACCTGTTGGTGCTGAAACTGAATCGCGACCAAAACCGAATGGAAGTGATGCAATGCAACGCCCGCTCGACGGTGGCAAAGATGCTTTATAAGGAGGAAAACAAGAATGGGTATGTGGATTATGAGTTGTTCGACCAATGGCAATGGCTGGCGGACAATCGTATCGTGGTACTCAGCGAGCAGAACGGCTGGCGTTCGGCGTATCTCTACTCGGCACAGGGCCTTCGACAAAAACAACTGACCCCTAACGGAATAGACCTGACGGAAATATACGGATTGGATGAGGCAACACAAAACCTCTACTATCAGGCTGCAACCACTCCGATGACACGGGACGGCTATATGGTATCGCTCAAAAAAGGGACGCCTGTTCGCATAACGGAAGGAGAAGGTACGCATGCGCTGGTGTTCGCAAAAGACTATCGGAAAGTAATCGATAATTTCCAATCGGACATACAACCGAACCGCTACACGCTCTACTCGTTGGCAAAAGACGGAACGAAAAAGCAGGTGAAGGTGCTGCTAGACAATGCTCAGGTGGCTGCCGATTGGAAGGCACTGGGACTACCCGAAAAACAATACTTCTCGTTCAAGACAGAGCGTGGCGATGAACTGAATGGGTTTATGATTCGTCCCAAAGATTTTGACGCATCGAAGAAGTATCCCGTCGTGATGATTCAGTACTCGGGGCCGCAGAGTCAGCGGGTGCTCAACCAATGGTATAAGCGTTGGCAATATCATTATCTGGCAGCGCAAGGCTATTGGGTGGTATGCGTGGACAGCCGTGGTACCGACTGCCGTGGGCGTGCGTTCCGACAAGCATCGTATATGCAATTGGGCTATGTGGAGGCACAAGACCTAATCAGTACGGCACACTATTTGCAAGCGCAGGAAAATGTGGACAAAGAGCGTCTTTGCCTGTGCGGATGGAGCTACGGCGGATTCCAAACCATAACGACCCTCTCGCAAACAGACAGCCCGTTCCGCTGTGGTATTGCTATCGCACCGGTGACCGACTGGAGACTGTATGATTCGGCCTACACGGAACGCTATATGCGTCGTCCGCAAGTGAATGAAGGCGGGTATAAAAATTGTTGCTTGACTGACAAGGGAGAACGGCTGAACGGAAAACTGCTGATTGTACACGGCATGGCGGACGACAATGTGCACGCACAGAATACCTATCTCTATGTGGAATCGCTGGTAGAAGCAGGGAAACAATTTGAGATGCAAATCTATCCCGACGACAACCACTTCCTGAAGAAACGCAATAACTATTACCATCTACACAATCGCCTTCTGCATTTCTTGTCGGAAAACCTATAAGGGTCTCGATACAAACACATTAACCTGAAAATCATTCAAAACAAAACATAATTTTAATACCATGAGTACAAAAAAAATCCGAAGCACACTACCGATTGTAGTGATGTTTCTGCTGTTTTTCATGATTGCCTTTGTGACAAATCTATGCAACCCAATGGCAGTCATTGTGAAAAACCACTTTACGATTTCAAATTTTGCTTCCCAGCTGGGAAATGCCGCCAATTTTATTGCCTACGCACTGATGGGTATTCCGTCGGGTCTGTTGCTCAAAAAGATTGGCTATCGCAAAACGGCACTGTTGGCCGTGATGACCGGTTTTGTCGGCGTGCTGCTGCAATGGATATCCGGATTTGACAGTGTGCAGAGTTTTTGGGTCTATCTGGCAGGTGCATTCATCGCAGGATTCTGTATGTGTATGCTCAATACGGTGGTGAACCCGATGTTGAATACGCTCGGTGGGGGCGGCAAAAAAGGTAACCAATTGGTGCAATTCGGCGGCGTGCTTAACTCGCTCGGTGCCGTGCTTGTAACCATCATTATGGGGCACCTGATTGCCGATACTGCCAAAGCACAAATTTCGGATGCTACACCCGCACTGATGATAGCACTCGGCGTGTTTGCTTTTGCGTTCATTGTATTGCTGCTGGTTAAAATTCCGGAGCCGATATTGGAGGCAGAAGAGAGCGCAGCGAAACACGGCACAAGGGGAAAGGGCTATTCGGCTTTCTCGTTCCGTCACTTCAACTTGGGTATTCTTGCCATTTTCCTCTATATGGGTATTGAGGTGGGCGTGCCGACTTATGTGCTGCAGTATCTGACGACGCTCCCCACGGCAGAAATCCCGGGACTCGGTATAGACCCTGATATTGCCGGCGGTATTGTCGCACTCTACTGGTTCTTGATGTTGATTGGGCGCTTGATTGGTGGACTTGTCGGCGGAAAAGTATCAAGCCGTGACCAGATACTGGTGGTGTCTTCGTTGGCGATCGTATTGGTGCTGCTGGGAATGTTCTTGCCGCAAGACGTGCAGGTTTCTTTCTTCGGCATTGAATGGGACAAGATGGAACTGATAGAGGCAAAAGTGCCGGTAGGTATTGTACCATTGATTTTGGTGGGTCTATGCACCTCTGTGATGTGGGGCGGCATTTTCAATATGGCTGTGGAAGGACTGGGACGATATACCTCGATCGCTTCCGGCGCATTTATGACGATGGTGTTCGGCGCAGGTATTTTGATTCCGTTGCAGGGTCGTCTGGTGGATGTGTTTGGAAGTTTCCAACTGAGTTATATCGTAGTGGTTCTCTGTGCCGTGTATATCTTGTTCTATGCGCTGAGAGGCTATAAGAATGTGAATACGGATATTCCGACGGAATAGAACCGAAACATATCAAAAAAATCTCCCGCTCCATGACGAACGGGAGATTTTTTTGTTTTCATGGACAATCGTTGAAAAATCCGCCTGCGGCCTCAAACGCCTTTTTCCTAACAATCGTCCGAAAGTTTTTGTATCTCCAACTTTTTTTGTAACTTTGTGCGCTTTTTCGATAGAGTCCCCTTCTGAAAATCGCTTGTGAAGGGCAGGCTTTGTCGCCTGCAAGGGGTACATTCGGTATCGCTTAGGGTGGGAAAAGTACGATTCAACAATAGCATTCACTAATTAAATACAAAGATGAATATCAAAGTAAGCAACGTAAATCAGCCTCAGTGGAAGGAAGTCAATGTCCGTGCTAATCTCCCTGAGAACTTGAACAAGCTGCAGGAGATTGCCTATAATCTATGGTGGGTATGGAATGCAGACGCAAAGAACATCTTTCGCTACATCGACAACGAGGCTTGGCATCGTGCACAGTCGAACCCTATCGTACTGCTCAATATCATTAGCTACGAGCGAATGGTTGAGTTGAGCAACGACAAAGAATTCATGGCGCAACTCGACCGTATCTATGCGGATTTCCGCAAGTATATGGACACACCAAAGGACAGCAAGAAACCATCGGTTGCCTATTTCTCTATGGAGTATGGCTTGAGCCATGTACTCAAGATTTATTCGGGCGGTCTGGGCGTACTCGCCGGCGACTACCTGAAAGAGGCTTCTGATTGCAATGTCGATATGACGGCTATCGGTTTCCTCTATCGCTATGGCTATTTCACACAGACTCTCTCGCCGGAAGGACAGCAGATTGCCAACTATGAAGCACAAAACTTCAGCAACCTGCCTATCACGCAACTGAAGAACGAGGACGGCTCGCCGCTTGTAGTGGAGGTGCCTTATCCCGGACATATTGTCTATTCGTATCTCTGGAAAGTGGCAGTAGGGCGTATCAATCTCTACCTGCTCGATACAGACAACGAACTCAACTCCGATTGGGATCGTCAGATTACGCACCAACTCTATGGTGGCGACTGGGAAAACCGTATCAAACAGGAGATTCTGCTCGGTATCGGTGGTGTGCTCGCCCTCAACAAACTGGGCATCAAGAAAGATGTATATCACTGCAACGAGGGACACGCCGCACTGATGGGGCTGCAACGCATGGTGGACCTCGTACAGGGCGAAGGACTAACTTTCAATCAGGCAAAAGAGGTGGTTCGTGCAAGCGGACTCTACACCTGCCATACACCGGTGCCTGCAGGACACGACTATTTTGAGGAGGGGCTGTTCTACAAATATATGAACGAATACGCCGGCAAACTCGGAATAGAATGGCATGACCTGATTGGTATGGGTCGCCAGAACCCCGACGACAACAACGAGAAATTCTCGATGTCGGTATTCGCCCTCAACACCTGCCAAGAGGCTAACGGTGTTAGTTGGCTGCACGGCGAGGTAAGCAAGAAAATGTTCGCCCCCGTATGGCCGGGCTACTTCCCCGAAGAACTGCATGTGGACTATGTAACGAACGGTGTACACATGCCGACATGGGCAGCCAGCGAATGGAAGGCGGTCTATAAAAAGTACTTCCCGTTGGAGTGGTGGGATCATCAGTCTGACCCGGAGATGTGGAAAGCCTACAACGACATACCCGACGAGGAGATTTGGGCAACCCGTGTGTTCCTGAAGAATAAACTGATTGAGTATATCAAGGAGAAGTTCCGTGACGACTGGATGAAGAGCCAGGGCGACCCTGCGCGTATCGTTCGTGCGCTCAACGAGATGAACTCCAACAACCTAATCATCGGATTTGGTCGCCGTTTTGCTACCTACAAGCGTGCGCACCTGCTCTTTACCGACCTCGACCGTCTCGACAAGTTGGTGAACAACCCCAACTATCCTGTGCAGTTCCTATTCACGGGTAAGGCACACCCCGCTGACGGTGCCGGACAAGACCTGATCCGTCGTATCATCGAAATTAGCCGTATGCCGCAGTTCTTGGGCAAGATTATCTTCCTCGAGAACTACGATATGCGTCTTGCAAAACGCCTGATTAGCGGTGTGGATATTTGGCTCAACACGCCGACCCGTCCGCTGGAGGCAAGTGGTACGAGCGGTGAGAAAGCACAGATGAACGGCGTACTCAACTTCTCCGTGCTCGACGGCTGGTGGTACGAAGGTTATGTGAAAGGTGCGGGTTGGGCACTGACCGACAAGCGCACCTACGAGAATCAGTCGCACCAAGACCAACTGGATGCCGCTACGATCTATCAGATGCTGGAGGACGAGATTATTCCGCTCTACTATGCAAAGAACTCCAAAGGCTACTCACCTGATTGGATTCAGACCATCAAGAACTCTGTAACCAAGATTACACCGCGTTTTACGACGAAGCGTATGATGGACGACTACTTCGACAAGTTCTACAACAAGTTGGCAAAACGCCACAACTTGCTCGTGGCTGACAACTACAAAGTGGCAAAGGACATCACGGCTTGGAAAGAGAATATCGTAGCACACTGGGACGAGATTGAAGTGCTGAAGGCAGACTTACCTGAACTCGGCACACCCAATGTGGGCGAGAAAGCACTCGTTACTGTTGAACTGGATACCCACAACCTGAACGACAAAGGCATTGGCGTGGAACTGGTGGCTATTCGTACATCGACCCACAACAACGATAAGTTGTACGAGGTGGAGCCGCTGAAGTTGGTTAAGGCAGAGGGAAGCCACCTCTATTTCGAGACCACCTACCAGTTTGACTATGCCGGTGGTATGAAGTTCGGTCTGCGTATGTATCCGCAGAATGATCTCCTGCCGCACCGTATGGACTTCTGCTATGTTCGTTGGCTCTAACTAAGAGAAATTTCTTAGGAAAAATACGCTAGCCGATTGCTCAACTGAGCAATCGGCTAGCGTGTTTTGTATGGTGTCGTATGGGATAGGTCGCAGGGGTTGTGCCGGTTGGTATGGGGAGGGGATGGTGTCTTGTCGGTTTTTTATTGATTGGCTGGTAACTGCGGCTTGTTGGTTAGTGGCTCGTAATGGGCGTAATGGGCGGAAAGGAGGAGAGTGATTTGGAGAAGTTGGTTCGGGATTGGTCTTGGGCTGTGTGAAACGCATGGATAAAGCGATAACTATATACAACGCACAGATAGATATGGCGACAGAATTGCACCTGTTTGCGTCACCTGAAGGACTGGGAGTGGCGATACGATTCTAACCTAAAAAACAGAGAACGAAAAAATGTACAGAGAATTGTCGGTGCGTTTTTTTGAAATAGAATCGTTTAGGGAATAGGTTCGCTCATAGAACAATATGTTCTGCTGTGACCGGAGAGGAAAGAAAGACCCCCGCCGAGGAAGAAAACTTGTCTGCCGATTCGGTGGTCAGATAGCGGCAAGTGCCTCCCTCGGAAAGGGACCGACGGATAGCCGTGTGGCGGGACAAATAGTCTTGCAGAGATTGCGCCACAATATGCCCCTGCAAAACCACCTGAACCTGTGCATGGCTGGAGGCAATCCAAGCGGAGATTTTCGGCAACAGAAGCGGATAGTGGGTGCACCCAAGCACGAGTGTATCGATCTTGGGGTCGTGCGCAAAAAGCGTATCCAGATACTTGTTGACAAAATAGTCGGCACCTGCATCGAGATGCTCGCCCGACTCGATGAGCGGCACCCACATCGGACACGCCAACTGGGAAATATGCAAGGGGATGCACGAGGACTCTGTCTGCCACAGGTGGGTCAGCTCGAGCGGATAACTCTCGCTATTGACCGTGCCTTGCGTGCCGACAATGCCGATATGGCCATTATGCGTGAGGCGGACGACTTGCTCGACGGTGGGACGGATAACCCCCAACACATTGGGAATCTCGCCGCCTTGCCGTAGCGAAGGAAGGTCGTGCTGCTGGATGGTGCGCAAGGCCTTGGCACTGGCAGTGTTGCACGCCAAAATGATAAGTGAACACCCCTGCGAGAGCAGATATTGCACTGCCTGACGGGTGTATTGATAGATAATCTCGAACGAGTGGGAACCATAAGGCGCCCGCGCATTGTCGCCCAAATAGATATAGTCGTATTGTGGCAACACTCGGCGGATTCCGTCGAGTATGGTAAGGCCACCATAGCCACTATCAAAAACGCCGATTTTCATATTATCAGGGTCGTTTGTGCGGGCGACAAAACGCATGGCACAAGTGTTTGGGAACGATTATCGGCTGCAAAATTACAGTTTTTTATTCAACCATAAAAGAAAATCGGGAAAAGTGGGGAGTTTTTGGCAAAAAATTTGCATAAGCCTATAAAAAATCGTATCTTTGCACACGATAAATAGTAACCGAAAATAAAATATAGACCTATATGAAATTTAATGTATCGAGCTCAACGCTGTTTGCACAACTGCAAACCATTAACCGAGTGATTGGAACCAAAAACTCCTTAGCCATATTGGATAATGTACTTTTTGACTTGGAGGGAAATACGCTGACACTGACTGCGTCCGACGGTGAGACAACCGCTCGTACCTCGCTGGAAGTGGAAAGCGCAGAGGGAACAGGAAAGGTGGCAAGCGGTGCAAAACTGCTGGTGGATACACTCAAAGAATTCCCGGAGCAACCGTTGGGATTTACGATTGATGATCAGAACTTCAGCATTACGATGGTTAGCCAAAACGGTACATACTCGTTTATTGGCACCAATGGCAATGAATATCCTGAAATGCCGGAGAACGAAGGCGAAGTACATAGCCTGACTATTCCATCGTCTGCATTGTTGGACGCTATCGGGAAGACAATTTTCTGCTCGGCAAACGACGAACTCCGCCCTGTGATGAACGGTATATTCTTTGATATTGCGACCGACAAACTAACCATGGTGGCTACCGATGCACACCGACTGGTTCGCTACACGAACAACGCTGTTCACGGAGAGACCGCAGGTGGATTTATTCTGCCCAAGAAACCGGCTAATCTGTTGAAGAATGTGCTGACGAAAGATGACTCGGAGGTAAAAGTTACATTCGGCGCAAAAAATGTACGCTTTGAATTTGGACAGACGATTGTGGTAACCCGACTGATCGACGGTCGATTTCCGAACTACAATGCTGTGATTCCGCAGAACAATACGAATACAGTGATTGTAGATCGGCAGTCGCTGATAAATGTCTGCAAGCGTGTGGCTGTATTTGCCAACACGGGCACGGCTCTGCTGAAATTGGCACTCAGCGAGAATCAAATCAAGGTGTCGGCACAAGATATTGACTTCTCGACCAGCGCAGAAGAGACCATACAATGCGAATACCAAGGCATGCCTATGGCTATCGGATTTAAGGCACCGTTCTTGATTGAGATCCTGGGTGCAGTGGAGTCGGCAGATGTGAAACTGCAGTTGGCTGACCCCGCTCGTGCCGGACTGATTCTCCCGACTGAGAATGAGGAAAATCGAGAAATACTGATGTTGCTCATGCCGATGCTGCTGAGTGAGTAAGTAAGGAGAACGACTGCTGCATGAAGTTGAAACTGACACGCCCGCTTGTATTCTTCGACTTGGAAGCAACCGGGCTGAATATAGCAACCGATAGAATTGTCGAAATAAGCTATTACAAGGTCTTTCCTAACGGCAATGCCGAAGGGAAGACCTTGCGCATTAAACCGACCGTGATTCGGCACATGACTGACCCATTTGGACGGCCACAAGTGGAGGAAACACCGATGCACATTCCTGCTGAATCGACGGCCATACATGGTATAACCGATGAGGATGTGGCAGAATGCCCTACCTTCCGACAAGTGGCGCACGACATAGCCAATGTATTGGAGGGGAGCGATTTGGCCGGATACAACAGCAACCACTTTGATATTCCGCTGCTGGCGGAGGAATTTCTGCGGTCAGGTGTGACAATCGACCTAAAAAAGAAGAATATGGTGGATGCTTATGTGATATTCACCAAAAACGAGCAACGCAACCTGTCGGCAGCCTACAGATTTTATTGCGGAAAAGACCTGCAAAATGCACACTCGGCAAATGCTGACACGATGGCGACCTACGAGGTGTTTGCGGCACAACTGGAACGATATGACTTGCCTGACACCATCGAAGGATTGGCTCAATATACAGCGGGACAGGTACGGTTTGCGGACTTTGCGGGGCGGATTGCATACGATAAAGACGGATACGAGATATTCAACTTTGGACTACACAAAGGACAACGGCTGGCGGATGTGTTCCGACGCGACTATGGCTACTATGGATGGATACTCGGAGGCGATTTCCCTGCCTACACCAAACAAGTATGTACCCGCGTGTATCTAAGCACAAAATAATATAACCGACTATAAACACACCGAAAGACATGAATTACAGACCCTTAACCGCAAAAGAGATAGACCTGCTTACCCAACAAGGATGTGCCGCAAAACAATGGAACGACATAGAAGTAAAGGACGGGTTTGACCCTCACTATGTGCGTGATGTGCAATTCTCGGGAAAAATAAAATTGGGCGTTTTTGAGCGGGAATTTGACCTGCCGGGAGGGCTGTCGGTACATTCGGGAATATCGCACGCCAAACTGCACAACTGCGAGATAGGCGACAATGTGCATCTATACAACATCCACAACTATATTGCCAACTATCGCATTGGGGCTGACACCTGTATCGAAAATGTGAATGCGATATTGGTAGATGGGCGCAGCGCATTCGGTAATGGGGTGCGTGTGCCCGTGATGAATGAAGGGGGAGGG
Source organism: bacterium (assembly GCA_963591775.1). Lineage (GTDB taxonomy): Bacteria > Bacteroidota > Bacteroidia > Bacteroidales > Paludibacteraceae > Colicola. The sequence goes on along the minus strand of CAVATM010000007.1, from coordinate 47,342 downwards.
CGTGAGATTCCGATTTTTGACCATCTGAGCGCCAGCCTTGCCTATGTGATGACGCTCTATCGACACCGCCCGCAGTTGATTCATGTATTGGAACAGATGGTGGATGACTATGCGGCGAAGCATAGTAGCGATATGGGCGAAATAGGCGAAAATGTGCGCATACTGAACTGCGGAAGTATCAAGAATGTACGCATAGGCGACTATGCACAATTAGCCGGTGTGTCGCGACTGAAGAACGGTAGCATCAATTCGAATAAGTATGCACCGGTGAAATTGGGATCGGGGGTGAAATGTACCGATTTTATCATTGCATCGGGGGTAGAGATAGGCGACTCGACGCTGGTGGATAAGTGTTTTGTGGGGCAAGGATGTCTATTCGACAAGCACTACTCGGCGGGTGAATCACTGTTCTTTAGCAATTGTCAGGGAATGCACGGCGAGGCATGCGCTATATTTGCAGGACCATATACTGTAACGCACCACAAATCGACGCTGTTGATTGCAGGTATGTTCTCGTTCCTGAATGCAGGCTCGGGGAGCAATCAGTCGAACCACATGTACAAATTGGGACCTATTCATCAGGGAGTGGCAGAGCGAGGGGCAAAGACCACCTCGGACAGCTATCTGTTATGGCCCTCGAAGATAGGGGCATTCTCGCTCGTGATGGGACGACACACAAACCATGCAGACACAAGCGAATTGCCGTTCTCATATTTGATAGAGAATCAATCGGAATCGTATCTTGTGCCAGGGGCAAATTTGCGCACGGTGGGAACGATTCGTGATGCACAAAAATGGCCGAAGCGTGACAACCGAACAGACCCGAACAAACTTGACTTTATCAACTTCAACCTGCTGTCGCCTTACACGGTGCAGAAAATGTGGAGAGGGCGGGAGGTATTGGCTGAACTGCAGGAACTGAGTGGGGAGAATACGGAACTATATGGTTACCATAACTGCAAGATACGCAACTCGTCGCTGCGTCACGGCAAAGAACTATACACGATAGGTATCACCAAATTTCTGGGTAACTCGCTGGTATCACGCATCGAAAAAGCAGATATTCACAATATGGAAGAGCTGCGGAATGCACTGCTGCCCGATACACATATCGGCTCAGGCGACTGGGTAGACCTGGCGGGACTGATTACGCCTCGCACGGAGGTTACTCGACTGATGAATGACATAGAAGCGGGTGGCATGAACTTTGAACAGATACAAGAGCGATTCCGTGAGATGCACGAGAATTACTACTCGTACGAATGGACTTGGGCGGTGGACAAATTGGAACAATTATGGGGCTGCAGCGTGAACGAAGTAAATTTGCAACAGATATATGATACGGTCAATAGTTGGCAAGACGCTGTGGTGAAACTGGACCGACTGGTGTATGATGATGCTCGCAAAGAGTTTAACCTGAACAGTCAAACGGGATTTGGCGTGGATGGCAACCGCTCGCAACAAGAGGCGGATTTTGAGTCGGTGCGTGGTAATTTTGAGAGCAACTCGTTTGTACAAGCCGTGCTGGAACACATTGACCGCAAATCAGCACTCGCCGACCAAATACGCACCAAACTGGGACAAATAGCAGAATAAGACACGATATGGAGGCGACACTCACTATTTTAGGCTGCGGAAGCGCAAAGCCAACCAAGACGAACTCACCCGCGGGGCAGATACTCTCGCTTTGTGACAAATCGTTCTTGATTGACTGCGGAGAAGGTGTGCAGATAACGATGCAGCGCCTTGGTGTGCATACAGCCCGGCTATACAACATATTCATATCGCATCTGCATGGCGACCATTGTTTCGGACTGATAGGTCTGTTATCGACGCTTGGCATGCAGCACCGCACGCAACCGATGCATATCTATGCCCATGCTGACCTGGAACGACTGATGCGTCCGTGGCTCGACTACTACTGCGCCGATATGCCTTATGAGGTAGTATTCCATGCGATCAACCCACGCAAACACGAGGTGATATACGAAGATCGCACCGTGATAGTGGAAACTATTCCGCTGAAGCACACCGTGCCATGCTGCGGATTCCTATTCACGGAACGGCATCGGCAGATAGAGAACGGAGAAATATCGTACAACTTGTGTAAGCGCTATGCCTACTGCTCGGATACGCAATATACGGAGAAAATAGTCCCGATAATAGAAGGGGTGGATATGCTCTACCACGAATCGACCTATATAGAAGAGTTTGCTGATCGTTGCCCACAAGTGATGCACTCGACGGCGCGACAGGCGGCAATGATAGCTGCTAAGGCGCAGGTAAGGCAACTCATGCTGGGGCACTACTCAGCTCGGATAGAGAACCACGATGTGTTCTTGAAAGAGGCCAAACCTGTATTCGAGAATACCATCCTATCGGAAGAAAAAGAGACCTATACGATCTAAATTATGCCCAAACAGACGACGGAATATATTTGCTCGAATTGCGGTGCCAAGGCTCCGCAGATGTTGGGACGCTGCCCTGTCTGCGGCGAGTGGGGAACCTATGAAGAGAATATAACGGTTTCCGCACCCGTAGGAAAACGATCGTTAACATCGGTGGGGAGCGGCGCAAAACCGCAACGCATACAAGAGATAACCGCAACCGAGGAGATGCGCATCGATATGCACAACGGAGAACTGAATCGAGTGTTGGGCGGAGGACTGGTTCCTGGCAGCCTGGTGCTACTGGGTGGCGAGCCCGGCATCGGAAAATCGACATTGGCGCTGCAGGTGTTGATGCAGTTGGGCGACAAGCGCACCCTATATGCGAGCGGTGAGGAGAGTGTGAGACAACTGAAACTGCGTGCAGAACGGTTGGCGGGAAATCCGGACAATCTGTTTATTGTGAGCGAAACCAGCATGGAGCGTATTTTGGAGGATGTGACAGAGATACAACCGGAAGTGGTGGTCGTCGATTCGATACAAACGATTGGTTGTGAGGGAATAGAATCGACAATAGGAAGCCTAAGCCAAGTGCGTGAGTGTGCGGCTCGCATACTGCAATATGCCAAAGAGAAAAATATACCGTTTTTTATCATCGGACACATCAACAAAGAAGGTTCGCTGGCAGGACCCAAGGTACTGGAGCATATTGTAGATACGGTGCTGCAGTTTGAGGGAGACCAACACTATATGTATCGAATCTTGCGGGCACAGAAGAATCGCTTTGGCTCTACTTCTGAACTGGGTATCTATGAGATGCGGCAAGACGGCTTGCGAGAGGTGGCGAATCCGAGCGAACTGTTGCTATCGACCGCTCGGGAAGGGCTATCGGGTATCTCTATTGCAGCAGCTGTAGAAGGTGTGCGTCCGTTCTTGATAGAGGTGCAGGCTTTAGTATCTTCGGCTGCGTACGGCACACCCCAACGCTCTTCGACCGGATTTGATACTCGACGGCTGAATATGTTGCTCGCTGTGTTGGAAAAACGCGTGGGATTCAAACTACTGCAAAAAGATGTGTTCCTCAACATAGCAGGCGGATTGCGTGTGAATGACCCTGCCATAGATTTGGCAGTGTTGGCAGCCGTGCTGTCATCGAATATGGATGTGGCATTAGACGCAGATACTTGTCTGACAGGCGAGGTGGGACTGGCCGGAGAGATACGCCCTGTGAACCGAATAGAGCAGCGTATCAGCGAGGCTCAAAAACTTGGTTTTAAGCGGATTATCATTCCTGCTGACCAGAAAATAGTCAGCGCAAACTATCGCATAGAGGTGATACCTGTGAAAAAGGTGACCGACGCATTCCGTATCCTCATAAAAAAGTAGGTTCGGTGTATCTAGCATACAACGCAAAAATGGCATATAATTTGTGCTTTTTTACAATAGAATAAAATGGGTGTCGGACTGACACCTAAAAACGAAAGGAGTTACTATGAAGCTAAACACACAAGCCGTGAATTTCGAGATGGCTACTCGATTGGAAGAACACATTGCAAAGAAAACCCATCGTTTCGAGAAATTGTTGCCGGAGACCGCAGAATTGGATATCCGAATGACCGTAATCAAGCGTGAAACGAATCTAAATAAACAAGCTACCATCCGTGTAATAGGAATAGGCAGTGAGGTATTTGCCGAAAAGACCTGCGACACATTTGAACAAGCGGTTGATGAGGCTTTGGAGGCAATAGAAAGACAATTGGAAAAACAAAAGGACCGGTAACAATAAGTAGAATAAAACAAGAAAGGCGTGAAGAAAACTTCACGCTTTTTTTGTGTATGCTTGTTGGCGTATGATAGTAGCGCTATTGGATGATGAATACTTTCTCCGTGGCACGGGTGATGGCGGTATAGAGCCAACGAAGGTATTCTCGGCGCTCTTGCGGGTCTGCCATACGCTCCGTATCTTGTGCGATGTTGCCTGTATCAATATAGACATGTTTCCATTGCCCGCCTTGCGCCTTGTGACAAGTGACGGCATACGCAAAACGGACTTGCAGTGCATTATAGTAAGGCGATTCATATACTTGCTTGACTAATTCTTTGCGATTGCGTATTTCCGGATAGTCGTGGGCAATTTGCTCGAAAAGAGATTTCTGCAATGTATAGTTCTGCTCCGGTGTGTCGGTAGTCAGTGTATCTAACCACAAGACACAATCAATCTCCCAATCGTAATCCACAGAGCGCAGACTGGCATCCGCAAAATGAAATCCATACAACTCACGCTCGTTGCGCAAGCGCACCACATCGAGCGTGTCGCCATTGGCAAGAAACGAGAGATGGTCGTAGTCTTTTGCCCAGAAATAGTTGTTTTTACTAATCATCAAGCGATCACCGGAGGAAATACTATCCTCTTTCCATAGAATGCGCGCACGGATACCTTGGTTGTAGAGATTGGTGCGCTTGTTGCTTCGGGTGATGATAAGGGTTTCTTCGGCACCCACCTCTTGGTAACTTCGTTCGAGTTGTTCTACCACATCGGTGCCTGACAAATTGATTACATCCGAGCCTTCCTCAATGCTGAGGCCATCTGTGCCTGTTCCGCCTTGCTCCAAAAGTGAACGGAGGCGAGTGGCATTATCCAAAATGCCTGAATCCAACGTTTGTCTAGCAACCTGAGTAAGGGCAAAACCACTGACATGAAGTCCGTAACCGCTTAGATAGTCGGCGTTGAGTGCCGGGCTCTCCAATGAACCGACCGGTGGAAGCTGAGCGTCGTCACCCAATAGCAACAAGCTGCAGCCCTCACCCATATAGACATAACGAACCAAATCGTCGAGCAGGTTACCCGTGCCAAAGGTCGGGTTGTCCCGCTGTGAGGAAATCATGGATGCCTCATCGACAATAAATAGGGTATTCCTATGGCGATTGTCGGAGAGCGAGAAAGCTTCAACGCCCAATTGCTGCTGGCGATAGATAAACTTGTGTATTGTAAAGGCATTGTGGTGGGCATACCGAGCAATGACTTTGGCGGCACGACCTGTAGGCGCTAGCAGGACGCAAGGATATTGCAACTTTTCCAACGCACGCACCAAGGCACTGACTACGCTTGTCTTACCCGTACCCGCATAGCCTCGCAGCACAAACGCTTTCTGCGGGTCGTTGGAGACCAGAAATTGCCCCAAAACATCGAAAAGAGATTCTTTCTCGGCATTGGGTACAAAGGGCAATTCTGCTTTGATGCGTGATATAATGAAGTGGGTAAGCATATATTTTCGCTATAAATTTGGCAATGTCAAAAAGTTTGCGTACCTTTGCAGTCCATTTACAAACTACAGGGTAAGTCCTATACGACCAGCTCCCTCTGAATTCCCCCAGGTCTTGACCGAAGCAAGGGTAGGAGGTTGTAGCGGTGCGATATAGTAAGCTTACCCTTTTTTTGTGTCTATAGGTCTGTGTTTGTGGATGCTTTAGGCATTGCACAAAACAGTGTGCAGCGCTATAGATTCCAATCGGAAAGGGTATAGCGACACTCGATTTGCTCCTCGATGGAGTCGGGGAGATTGACAAAAAAGTCGATTCCTGTTTGTTTTTCGACCTGCTCTATGGATTGCGCATAGTGGCTCAATGACCACTTGCCGTCACGAGGACGGTTTTGCATAACAAAACCGATACCGGTCCAGCTACCCTGTTTCTCACGCAAAATGACCTTGTAGAAAGCGGTTGGCACCACAATGGGATGCGCAGAACCGATTGTCAGCGTGGAATCGGAAACAATGGGGCCGGTACAGATGTAGATATGCTCGTACTCTTGCGCCATGGTGCGTACAAATTCTTCCAACCGTTTCCAATCACCGGCGTTCAGGTTATGATTCTGCGGACAGATATTGGTCATGTAGAACGATTCCTCCATAGCCTGTGCAGACCATTTCATATCGGCAGCGGGGGCTAAGTGGCCTCGGTCGTAGCCGGAATTGGAATAGTCGCTCGTAACAACGGCGTAACCTTTCACATCCGGGTCGGGGCGAAAATGTTTGCTGCGCTCTTCTGTGCCGTCTACTTCGGTGTCAGTCAGTTCGTATGCCACCCAGTTGGCAATATACCAACGAGGATTGTAGCTGACGGTATAGCCCACATGCTCAATGACTTGTTCCGGACGACCATTTTCCAATATAGGAATTTCGAGTTTGGCGGTGTGCTTTTCTGTTTTAGGAGAAACAGTATATGTGGTGTCTGTTGTAGCAGAATCTGTTTTGGGTGAGCAGTATGTGGTGCGGGCAGAATCGGACGAAACGGTCAGTTTCTCGATAAATACAGGCTCATAGTTCGGCATTGCTTCGGGATAGAGAGCCCAACGAAGGTCGCGCAAGATGTATTCCGGATGAACCACACCCGTTTCCCAAAAATCGTTGCCACCTGTGGCATTTTGGCGATGATAGAAATTGTAAACTTCCCCCGTCTGGTAGGGCGTCAGCCATGACTGCTTCTCGTCGAGTTGGCGCAACTCCTGCAGGCTGCGTGCGTTGCAGCCAACCCACACATCCGCATGGCTGAACACTTGCAGGGCTTGCTCCATGGTCAGCGGGATAGAACTATCACTTGTGTTGTCTGCATAGACATAGTCGGCACCTGCGTCACGGAATAGTTGCCCCATATAGGTATGCCCGCTGGGGACATACCATGTGCCACGGAATGATGCCCCTGACATAATGGAGCGGCGATGGGAAATGTGAGCGGCTTGTTCCACTTCTTGATGGTAAGCCTCGGTGACAGCAGACACGAGTGAGTCGGCTCGGTCGGTTTCGCCCAACAGTAGCCCCATAAAGCGTATCCATGCCATGCGGGCAAGAGGGCTTTCTTCTCGCCACTCGGTGAAATAAACTACCGGAACACCGGCCTCCGTTACATGGCTAAGGCTCTGCATATTCTGACCGTATGCACTGATAAACAATGCATCGGGTTGCGACAAGAGAAGCGACTCGATACGGAGATTGATGTCCTCACCTATATCGGTGGTGGGCTGAGCGGGCAAGTTATAGACAAGGTGAGGCGTCGCAATGGCAACGATGCGGTCGGTGCGCTCCAAGGCTTGCAGGAAACCGATATGGGTGGCAGAGGTGGTGGCAATACGACGCAGGGGAACTTGCAAACGGATACCATCAGCAGGAGTTACTTGGGTGGAGTCGGTCACCAAATAGTAGCGAGCAAGAACCTCGTTGCGGTTAAACGGGTCGTATACCTCCGCCTGGTGTATTCCTAAAGTGTCGGTAAGGCGTAGATATTGTGGTTGCTCGGAGGCTACTTGTGGCGACGGGGTAGGTTTGCAAGACACAAAGAATACCGTCAAGAAAGCAAAAACGAAAAGACGGAAAGTTTTTCGAATATGAGCCATAATAGAAAAAGTATCTTATTGGTTGTCAGTCTGTTGGATCTGTTCGTTAATGCTATCAATATAGGCAAGCAGTTCTGTTTCTCCCATACCTTTCTCTGCACTGGTGATAAAAATCGGCGGAAGTTCCACCCAGGTCTCGAGCAACTTATTTTTGTAGTTCTCAATATTCTCTTGTAGGCGACCTTTGCCCAATTTGTCCGCTTTGGTGAATACGATGGCAAATGGCACTTCATTTTCACCAAGCCACTCCATGAAAGACATATCGATGGCTTGCGGCTCGTGGCGACTATCGATTAACACGAACAGGCTACAGAGCGGCTCTCGCAGCAAACAATAGCGCTCAATCATCTGTTTGAGTTGTTCCCGTTGCTTCTGCCCTGCTTGAGCATAGCCGTAGCCCGGAAGGTCCACTAAATGCCACTGGTCATCGATAAGAAAGTGATTGATAAGCAGTGTTTTGCCCGGCTTCTGGCTCGTTTTTGCCAATTTGGGATTGTGAGCAAGCATATTGATGAGGCTGGATTTGCCCACATTGGAACGACCTATAAAAGCATATTCGGGCAATGTACTTTGTGGGCACGAAGCCACATCCGGACTAGAGATGACAAATTTTGCGCTGTGGATCATAATGATTTGGTTTATATTGTCCAATAACAAATGTAATTCTGTGGCAAAGTTAGTAAAAATGTTTGGAAAAACAATCAAAAAGCATTGAGAAGTTCAATTTTTCTGTAGTCTATGATTGTAGGTACTTCTTATATGAAAATAAAAGATCAGTCGGTACTAAAAATTGTGGCATACAAAAGCATAAAGACTTGTTAGTACTAAAAAAAAGTTGTATCTTTGCGGTCGAATCTATGCCGGTGGGGGATATGTCCTCGTTTTAGGGTAGATTTAGACATATTGAATAGCGTTTATTGACGCTTTGCTTGGGCTAAACGAAACTTCGCAACTTTCTAAAGAGTCACAATCAAAGTAAGCAGTAGATGCCTATGGGTATGACATTCATGCCGCTACACTCGTAGGGGTGTAGTGTATAGTCATATCAGCGTAGGTTTCCTGTTGTTTGTTTGACTCTTTGGGCAATGCGAAGGCCTCGTTTAGCGAATAAGCAACACGAGGTCTGCGCTTTTTTTGTGTCTATATGTTTGCAATCGCAAAATTATCAGATTATTATAGGGAGTATGCCGAAAATCCCATAAAGAGTAGGCAAAAAAAATAAACACTATATTATGGGACTATATGATTTCGCAAAAAAGCAATTGAATGATGCTCTTGACAAAAAAATGCAGGTCGAAAACGACGCTCACAAATTCTATTTGTACATATCACAGCATGCCGATGAGATTGTCGCAGCATGTGATAGGGGGTGTTGGAAACTAATTGGAACTGACGAGGTAGGAGTCGAGAGTCGTGCTAATGACATTGTTGAAAAACTTAGACACGATGACAATGGTGCCTATGTGGATGCAGGTGTCTATCGTATTTATTTTATGTACAATATGTTGGAAATGCACCATCGTCTCTTTTTTCTATTAAGGATACACGGGTGGTAATGGTTCTATAAGTAGTAGTGTGGGTGCCTATAGTTCTGATTTTGACGATGATGACGACGATGAGGAAGAATACTCGGAACAAGAAAGAGAGGAAGAACGAGAAAGAGAAAGAAGAGAGGAAGAGGAATCGAGGGAGCAAAAGAAAGAAATGCAAAGGAAGATAGATGAAATCAATAATGCTCCTATGCCGGATGCGAAGGATATTGTCATGGAGATAATGACTTGTGTGCAGAAGTCTGATAATCATAGTTTCTCCTATGAAGAACGAGAGGCGTATGAAAGTCGTGCAAAACTTCTCACAGAATATGCAAAACATAAATATGCAAATGATCCGGAAGTGAAGACCTATTTACGAAAGTCAACTATTCATAACAACCGTTTCCTTATTATGTGGGGTGTATTCTTGGTTGCCGTAGTTGTTGTTTTCTTCGTTTGCGAAGAGTGGTGGCACTATTTGTTTGCAGTTATAGGAACAATTGTGGTAGCCGTTGTCTTGGGTTTAATTCATGCAAATTATAACTAATTGGCGAAGTTCGGAGATTCAATGAAGTAATAATGTTACTTGAAAAGTTCCTTGTTTTCTGACATTTGAGTCATACGATAGCCATATATACGATAAATGAATATGATAATGTGGTAGTTGAATGAGCCACATAAACGATAGAATAAATTACTATCTTATAAAATAAGAAAAAATACTTTTTTGATTATGAGTCAGCCTATTACAAATATTTCCGTTTTCGGAGAATACAAAAATGCAGAAGATAGAGTTACTGCGGCTCTTTTGAAAATTTTCCAAGTAGGAGGATCGCCAGTAATTCATGCCGTCTTTAGTAATATTTTAGATTTGCCATCGTCTGAATCTACTATTATAAGTCAGTATTTTGCTGGAAATAGTCGTCCTGATGGGAAAATTTCTTGCAATTGCAATTATGAGATTATTATTGAAAGTAAGGTTGTGCAAAATGCTATTCGACAAAACCAGTTAGAGGCACATCGTAGTTATTCTTGCTCTGTAAGTTCCTATTTAGTCTATATTACTCCAGATACAACATGTCCCGAAGCCCTTAGTTCTTATGGCGTTTCATGGATTAGTTGGAGTGAGGTTCTTTCACGGTTGTTAGAAATTGCTTCAAGTCAAGCTGTCGATGCGGTGTTGCTATTTTTGATTGGTGAATTTAAGATTCTTCTCGAACATATTCTTATAGCAGCTAAGAATCGAATACCAGTGAGCGAATTACAAGAGCCAAATCTTGAAAAAATTCTACAAGAAGAGGCCTCTAAAAGAGTAATCATTGTTGGAGGACATAAAGGAGAAAGTGTTGCTAAAGAATATGAATTTTATGTATGTCAACCCCATCGTTTTTTCCTCCCGGCGAAGTATATTGCCTTTTATCATCAAAATCGTATAAAGTACCTTTTTGAAATCGTAGGGGAACCAATAGAAGAAGTAGATATAAAATCTATTGACGCTGTGAGCAATACTGATTATTTCACTAAAGTCGAGCCGAACTATAACGGGGAAATGCGCAAATATATGAAGTTGAAATTGGGAAAAGAGTTCAAACATGAAATCAGGAATAACAAAAAAGATCATAACGGAAATTCGTGTGCATTCTTGCAAAAGCAAACTTATACGACATACGACAAGATAACAAAGGCGAGACATACTTCAGATTTATGATTATGGATATTTAAAGTCAAACAACATCTACAGCGTATTGTGTGCGGATATGTGTATGATTAAATTATAACGTGCGAGCGCACATAGCACAAATCAAAACTTTTAGTTTTATGAAAAAGTTAAATGTTTATGCTACCGTTGCGAACATCAACGGTAAAAAGTCAAGTGGTTGCGAAGATTACTCCGGTTACTCACATTGGAAAGCACTCAGGGGCTTTGAGGAAGGTGGCAACTGGCATATTGAAACGGACTAATTTCATTGTTTGTGGGTGGCGGTATGTGCCGCCACCCATTTTCTCCTTTCTATGAATCAGGCCATTACTCTCAATGTGAAATTTCAAAACAAAGTTTTTTGTTTTGATAAAATGCGTGGTTGCTTGCTGTACGGTGAATTGGATAATGATGGAAAGCAAAGTATTATGCAACAAAACGAGACACTTATGCAGAAGGTGTTGAATCCGTTTATGCTACATCCTATATTATACACATCTCTGCAACCTATCTATCATAAACGAATGCTGACGATGTACGCCAAGTCTCTTACTTGGCTGTGTTGCCATTGTTATCCTATTGCATATTGGATAAGCAAAGTTGTTTCTCTGAATGTGTTTGCGGATGCCCAGCAAGCGATTCTGTTCTACCGCCGTGTTTATCCATCTGCCGAAGAACAACGCCGTTTGTGCCTGCCACGCGCTATCTTTGCAGCAACCACTTCTCGTAAATTCAAAAAACAGGGTGTTATGTATATAGGGACATTTCTGCCTTCTACACAAATGCATGCTTGGATAATAGAGGACAATCAACAACCCGATATGTGGGATAATGAATGGATATGTTATAACCCGGTGTATATGCTGTATCACAAATGAGCGAGAATAAATATATGTATTTCCAACCCTCTATTAGGTTCTATGATGCTACTACGCATACTATTTCCGATTCGATATGGGATTTGTTGCAGAAAGGACTTTGGCGTGAATATCAAATAGATAATCGCTTATACAATGATGCCTTGGGCGAGATGCGTATAGGCGAATGGAAACCAGTATTCCCTAATGTACACCCCATTTATCCGGGGTATGATTGGGATCTGTGTTCCAATCAGTTGGTAGAAAAGCGTTTTGTTCCGCAATACATAGAGAATGTCAATCTAAATACATTTTTGGACATTGCACATCAGTATTTTTCGCAGTTTGAAGGAAAAAAGATAGGTGTCCACCTCAGTGGAGGGTTGGATTCCAGCCTTATCATCTGTTTGCTGCATTATTATCATATTCCATTTGTGTTGGGCGGACTGACCACTACCCGATACGAATTTCGCACCGAACGCCACATTCAGCAACTCTTGAGTGATTATGGAGAAGATGTGTTTTTGATAGAGGCAGAAGATTATCCATTTTATGGTGGGCTGCTTGATATGCCCAAACATCAAATACCGGGTTCTTATATCAAATCAAATACATCCTCAAGAAAATTAGCACAAGAGTTTGCCAAGCGTGGAGTAAATGTCGTGTTATCGGGACAAGGCGCAGATACTTTGTTTGTTGATGCTGTACCCAAAACAGGAGCCAATAGTTACAATATCGGCAATGAGTTTGATATACCTTTCGAACACGATTTGATTTATGCTCCTTATGGAATAGACTTGCAATCATTTTATGCTTATCCGTTGCTCATTGAACAGATACATAATCTGCGCAGAGGGCAAAAGGAGGATGCATACAAGATTTGGGCAAGGCAGTTCTTCAAGGACTTTCTACCTCGGGAGTTGTCTGAGTTTCATTATTGCGCTGATTTTTTTGGATTGTCTATGAGTGGATTAGAACAAAACAAGCCAGACATAGCGAATTTATTTGAAGAAGCACGAACTCTGCTACCGCACCCCATATTCTCCGAGAAAAACACGGAAACATTATTGAATACGAATGTCTTTAATTTCGACTATAAGGCATATTGCGCTTTTTGTGTACAAGTGTCCATCGCCGCATGGTTACATGCACTATTTAGAAACGATTGATGTATGAAAAAACTGATACAATTTGTAATCCCGAAAGGGTACGATAACCCGGTAGATGTAGAGGCTCTGCGAAATGTGGGATTTGTTGTAGGTGAAACTCCTATTCCCGAAGCCACAAACTTGATTTACAAGGGTTCCCCCATCTGGAGTGAGGAGAAATATCCCAAAGACCCCCGCTATATCAACACTTGGGAAAAGTGCATTACAATGCGCCGTCTGTCGATGTACTATCCCTTGATAGCAGACTTATGTATTCCCACATTTTTCGCAAGGGAACTCAACGAAGAGGTAGAAAAAGAAATTCATCGCCGCGGTTGGCAGAAAGCCTTTATCAAAAATGATATTAAGTCGTTGGAAGCAATACAAATAGGGGCTTCGGTATGGCCGGATAATTCTTTTAGTACGATGACGCAACTTTTCGCAGAGCACTATCCACCTACGGGGATATTTGCTATACGACAATATATAGAACCGCAACTTATTGACTTACAAGAGGACAGATATTGGATAATCAACAATCATATTCATTATCGTAAGCCCGATATCCCTAATGTGGTGCGAGAGGCAGTGCATCGTCTTGCTTCCATCGGAAATATGTATTATGCCATCGATGCTACGGAAACGCAAATCACAGAATTGAATGCAGGAGAGGGAGCAGACCGATATGGAGATAATTCTCCCGAACTATTTGCATCGTGGTTCGCAGAAGAATTTCTATAGGTATCGTACAGTGTTCTTCCCCCAATAGCCCGCCCCCACTAAACTACATTTAATCAACACACAATATGAAACACCTCCCAATCCGTATTACTTGCCGTTATGGAGAATTCAACCTTGTTTGGGACAGCCGTTGCGGTTACTTGCTTTTCGATGCAGCGGACCTGGAGACGCCTATCGGTGGTTTCACAGACGCTCAAGTCGAAGGCGCCACTATGTCGCAGTTGATTGCTCTTGTCGAGGAGTCCCTGTCGAAGGACAACCCTTTCTAAAGATAAATACCCCGTATGATTGAGATAGATTGTTAACGCCAACGTCCCCAAAGGAACTTCCCCGAGAATATCTATCTACATAGAATTGGACATTCTATGATATGCCGAAGAACCTCAAGCATGCGGTATGCAAAATTGGCATTAACTTTTCTGTAGCCAGATTTTTTGAAATATAAATTGTTCTAATAGATTGTATTATGGGTCTTTTTGATTTTCTTTTTTCTCCTTCCGATGCACTCAAAAGCAACCGTCATCCCTATGTGGACTTGGGCTTGAGGGTCTATTGGGCGACAATGAATGTCGGTGTGCATTTCGATTACGAGTACGGCGATTCTTTTCGTTGGGGTGAAATCAGGCAGGCTAAAGAGGGTAAGCAGTATAAGTTTTTAAGACGAGGCAGCAGTTACAAACTATCACGCTATCTCACCGAGCCTTCAAATGGAGTGCATATTGATTACCAAACTACACTCTTGCCGCAAGACGATGCAGCACATCAGCGTATGGGGGGGGGGATTGGCGTATGCCTACGATGGATGAGATGGAAGAATTGCGTAAAAAATGCCATTGGCAGGCATTGCTTATCAATCGTACTATCCGTGCCTATCGTATTAGTGCCGGCAACGGCAATTCTGTCATGTTGCCGCAGGTCGATATATGGACATCGTCGCTGTTCGAGAACAACTTGTTTGCCTATAGCCTCTTATTTTTAGACAGGGCACCTAAAATACAAGAGTATAGCCGTGAGCACTGTTTGGTTGTTCGTGGCGTATTACCCAAGCCGAAAGACGCTTAATTCCCATTGCTTTCCTTTTAGTAAGCCTATGTCATTCTTATGAAATTCTTATGTGATTCTTATGTGATTCTTATGTGATTAAGCCATCAGAGTCCTATCAAAACCCTATTTCCGTCTATCGGATTTTATACCAATCTAACCCTATATGAATATGAAACATATTGCAAACGGCTAATACATTCCGCTTTCCAATGGTACAAGTGCCATTATTCGTGCTTTCTTGGGTGAAGGAGGGCAGGGGGCGGTTTATCGTTGCGAGGTCAACGGCAAACAGTATGCCCTTAAAATCTATGCTCGTCATCCGTCCGAAGAGTTTATGGACAACCTTGCCGAGAATATTCGTCAAGGGGCTCCTACCGAGCATTTTCTCTGGCCTCTGGCTCTCGTCAATACGCTGGAATATGCAGGCTATCTCATGGCGCTCCGCCCGAAAGACTATGTGGACTTTTCCCGCTTCCTTGTGGCAAAGGCACGCTTTGCTTCGTGGTCTGCTATGCTCAACGGAGCGTTCCTGATCACGCTGGCATTTCGTGAGTTGTTTTGCCCTGGTCCTCTTTCTGATGTCCGATGGCTATCCCACTGACGAATACAAAGCGGCACTCAAATGTTTGAAAGATAATAAATGGTTCCAATACGCTATTCGCGTGGCTGTAGCCATTGGCAACCGCAATACCGTCGAACACCCCATACCGTGGGACAAACGCTGTTCCCTGAATCGTACCACGTCGCTATGTGACCGTGACGCACTCAATGAGTTCCGCTTCTGTTTCCGGAACATAAAGTCGTTGCGTGCAGTCTTTGTCAGTACCGATGGTGCGGAGGATTGCTTTGAGATATGAACGGATTGTACGACTTCTATCGTATTTTGAACAACCAATTGTCTGCGGACTTTGACGCTGCCGTAGAAGCCTTGCGTGCCTATCTCCCGCAAATGACGCAGGAAGGTTCTACGGATGACATTTCCATAGCCGGCATACAGATAGGGTAACAATAAGGATAGAAGAAAGATATAGGAGGAATAGAAAAAGGATAGATAACAGACGGATACAGAACAGACATACAATAGAATATGGTTACATTGGATGATATACAACGACTGGTGATGAATTATGGGAATGATATCCTTGACGATGAGCGGCGGGCACATGCCATCATCTGTAATTGGCATCCGCGTGAGACGGTTCGTAGGTATCTCGTCTTGGTGGGCAGTGAAAGAAAGGTAAGCGGCCGCGTGTGATATATATCGATGACGACGACCCATCTCCTCTCCTTGAGGGGAGTCCCCCTTTTACGATGGCTCAGTCTTTTTATGGTGCAGACTCGTTTTTCGGCCAAGTAATGCAAACTGTTGGGAAGCCTGGGAAAGTAAAGAAAAAGGCTGTTACCGGAAATGCAAAAAACAATCTGCCACCACGAAAGCAGATACGAAGTCTTCTCCCAAGAAGATAGATACAAAGTCTGCCACGAAACAGAAAACGAAACAGAAAGACAG
Organism: bacterium; assembly: GCA_963591775.1. GTDB lineage: Bacteria > Bacteroidota > Bacteroidia > Bacteroidales > Paludibacteraceae > Colicola. Next base: position 31,035 of record CAVATM010000007.1, on the reverse strand, counting down.
TATTGTCATCTCTACCAATGGCAATAGTATTGCCATTGATGGGGATAATATCTCGGTTCAGCAAACCTTCAAGAATAGTGTCAACACAAGAACTATTTCGATACACATAGACACCACTCAATCCTTGCACACAAAAAAAGGATTCCTTTCACGCAAATAAGGAAGACCTTTACGCAAATAGGGGAGGCCTTTCCTGTAAATAAGGGAGGTTTTTCGTGCGAATAAAGACTTCTCTTGGGACAGGGTAAGGATACCGTTATTTATGCCACTAAGTTTACGCACTATGATAGGGTTAGTTGCGTATACGCTCTAGAGCGCAATAGACGCGGTCGATGGGGAGACCCATGACATTGTAGAAACTGCCGACGATTGCCTCGACGCCGATATAGCCGATATACTCTTGAACACCGTATGAGCCGGCCTTGTCGAAGGGGCGGTAACGGTCGATGTAGTAGGCAATCTCGGCATCGGTTAAGGTGCGAAAAGTGACATCTGTGCGGTCAACAAAGGACTCCTGCCGGAATGCTCGGGTGTGCCATTGGATGATGGTTGGGGTTTCTAGGGTGTTGGTTCGGAATTGGTTCGGGAAAGGCAGGAAATCCTCGGAGTTGGTTCGGGGTTGGTTCGGGAGTGGTTCGGGAAAAGTGAGAGAAACACCCGTAAAAACTTGGTGCGTCTTGCCGCTCAAAAGGTGAAGCATTGCAGTCGCCTCTTCCGTATCTTTGGGCTTGCCAAGCATACGACCATCGACCCAAACGATGGTGTCTGCCGTCAAGAGTAATTCCCCCTCGTGCAGGTGGTCGAGATAGGATTGCGCCTTCTGCTTGGCTATATACAAAGGAATGTCGCCGGCTTGCAAGTCGGCGGGAAATGATTCGTCCGCATCGATGCGGACACATTCAAAAGGAATATCTAATCCGGATAGTAATTCGCGGCGTCGGGGAGATTGAGAACCTAAGAGAAGTTTCATAGACTGCGGAGAATGACAATACTGAAAAGCATACCAAGAAACATGACAAGTTTCATGAGTTGCTGGGCAGAACGATAGTCTGACGGGATTTTAGCCGCCCAAAGCAGCCAAAGTTCGCACGCCATCGGAACAAGCAGACCGAAAACGACATAACGGGTGCAGAGCGTATTCCATGCGTGCGGGAAAGGCAGCACACAAAGCCAAATATAAACCACGAGCCCAATGGTGAGCAGAAGAAGGACAGTTGTGATGATTTTTGTCCATCGGTCGCCCCAACGGATAGGCAGGGTGTGGCACTCTAATTCACGGTCCCCCATCTGGTCTTGCATATCTTTGATAATTTCACGAATCCATGTGCAAAGGAATGCAAAAAGGGCAAAGCCGCCTAACCAGTGATATAGGTCTGGGATGAGCGTGGTATAGCCCATAATGCTGCCATAGCGCAAACGCAACAGACCGACATTGGCAAACGCTACGACCATAGGCGTGAGCGCACTGATGAGCGCAATGGTCAGATTGCCAATCAAAAAGAGGCGCTTGTAGCTGGAAGAATAGAACCATAGCAGCCCCGGAACGGCAAAGAAGACAATAGCCAACGACCAACTGCGAACAATCCATGCGGCAGCAAAACCGCATACTGCTCCCACGCCGCTCAAGATAAGGCTCAAGCGCATGGCGGCAGGCTTGCTGATATGTTGGGTGACGACGACTCGGTCGGGGCGATTGATACGGTCGATTTTGACATCAAAATAGTCGTTGATGACATAGCCGCCGGCAGCCACACCCACAGCGCCTGCCATAAGCAGCAAAAGAACATACCATGGGAGTTGTTCCCCAAAACGAAGTTGGTTAAGCACGGGGACGGCTACCCATTTCTCCATTACCCAAATAAGGATTCCGATGAAGGCTAAATTGCCAATGCGAATAAGCCGCCCGTAGGCGGCTATCTTCTCTGTGTCGATATGCATAGTGTGTGGAAAGACAATAGCGAAAGATTGTCTGTCGGGTTATTGTATCTTGATGATGACGCCCTTCCATGCCGGAATAGTCAGGCAGATAGGGGTATCGGAGGTGAAACTGAGGTGCTCGTATTCGATGCTGGTGAGAAGGTCGATACCCGTGGCGTCGGGAAGTTCGTCCTGCTCGAGATAGACGAAGGCATCGGAAGGAATGCGCACCTGCAGGTCAACGGGCTTGTCGTCGAAATTGACGGCAATGAGCAAGGTTTCGTCACCAGACTTGCGGAGGTAAGCAAACTGCTCGTGCTTGTTGAAGCCCTCGCCCTGTACATATTCGAGATCGTACATTTTGCCCTCGTTGATGGCCTTCGAATCACGCGCCAAACAGAGCAGACGCTGGTAGAACATGCGCAGTTGCTTCTGCTCGTCGTCCAGCCCTGCGCCATCGAACTTGCCCTTGTTGGCCCATGCTTGCAGCGATTTGACACCCCAATAATCGAAAATGGTGGTGCGGCCGTCCATACCGGAAAAGCCCTCAATATCCATGCCTTTTTCGCCTAATTCCTGCCCCGCATAAATCATAACAGGGTTCTTATAGAGGGTGGCTGCGACAATCATAGCCGGCTCGGCACAAGCACCACGCCCACAGAAGAAGCCGCTGGCGATACGCTGCTCGTCGTGGTTCTCCAAGAAATAGAGCAGATGGTCGTGGATGTCGCTATTTGCCATCCATTGACCCGTGATGCCCTCTGCCGCCCAGTTGCGGCTGGTGATACCACGAAGGTAGTCGTACATACCTACCTTGTCGTAGAGATAGTCGAAACCTGCGTGCAGGTAGGGACGGTAGAGCGCCGGATTGTAACACTCGCCGATGAACTGTACCTGTGGGTAAGCGTTCTTGACTTGCTCGATGGCCCACGCAAAGAACTCGACGGGCACCATCTCGGCCATATCGACACGGAAAGCATCAATATGACGGCCTGCCCAATAGAGCAAGATGTCACGCATCTTGAACCATGTATTGGGAACAGGGTTGAATTGCTTTTCGCCACCGCCCTGATAGAAGACGCCGTAGTTGAGTTTGATGGTCTCGTACCAGTCGTTGCGGGTGGGATGAGCGGAGAAACAGTTGTTGCCTGTGGCTTTGGCAGGGGACTCGTGGTAGCCTGCAATGTCGAAATTAGGGGCAAAGGGCTCACCCGGCAGGTAATAGAAGTTGTTGAGCGGGGAGAATGCCCACTCGGTGTGGTCGTCCTCTCCGAGGCTGCGAACACCAGCCGGGGCGCAGGTGGAGTGGTACTCACGGGCAACATGGTTGGGGACAAAGTCGAGCACTACCTTGAGACCGGCTTTGTGAGTGCGGGCAACCAGCAAATCGAACTCCTTGCTTCGGTCCTCCTTCGGGGAAGCAAGGTCCGGATCGAGGTCATAATAGTCGGTGATGGCATACGGACTGCCTGCCTTTCCCTTGACGATGGATGCGGTGTTCAACTCGGCCGTGGCATGGCGCAAGACACCGGTGTACCAAACATGGGTGACACCTAAATCGGCAATGGCTCGAAGAGCCTTGGTGTTGATGTCGGAGAAATGACCGCAACCGTTCTCCTCGCGGGTGCCATTGGGCTTGCGTGTCGTATTGTAGTTGGTGAAAGTGCGGGGAAGCAGTTGATAGATAATTGGTTTCACGATGAGAATATGGATTAGGGGTTAATGGTCTAATAGAGTATTTTGCACGCTTGTGGCAATGAAAAAGTGTTCCGTTTTTGCCTATGCGTTCTATTTGTCTGCAAAGATACTCTTTTCTGCTTTGTTGTGCAAGTAGTATGCCAAAAAATGTTCCCAAAAACGTTCGGTCGAATTAGACTATAAAATGTGGCAGAATTTACACGATGCTTAGTAGAACACGGCAGGAAAAGCCATAGAACAAAAGAGCAGGGAACAGGGAAGGGTCGGATGGGCTAATGCAGGGAAAAATGGATTTGGCAATGTGGATATTTTGTCGTAACTTTGCAAACTCGAAGGCGTGAAATGCAAGATATAAAAATCAACCCACAAAAAACGATGAGCATTGCTATTGCCATACCTGTGTATCGAACCCCAACGGAACCGGAAATGGTGTCGTTGCGGCAGTGCTGCAAGGTGCTGGGGCACTATGATACTTTTCTAGTGGCTCCGGAAGGACTCGATACAGATGTATTTCACTCGCTATGGGCGGAACGGGGACTACGGCTAAACGAACTGCGATTTGCGGCTGCGTATTTTAGGGGGCTGAAAGGGTATAATCGACTCTGTTTGTCGCGCGAATTATACGATTCGTTTGATAGGGGGGGGTATTCGCACATTCTTATATATCAAACGGATGCATTTGTTTTTAAGGATGATTTGGAGGCGTGGTGCGCAAAGGGGTTTGAGTATATCGGTGCGCCCAATGTAGGAAAAGCAAGGCAGCAGGTATATAGCCCGAACATGCCGCTGAGAGTGGGAAACGGAGGATTCAGCCTGCGGAGCGTGAAGGCAACGCTGCGATTTTTTGACGGAACAGACCGTGTATTTCGGCTGGGGCATATTCTGCGCTCGCCGCTGACATGGAAACGAAACTATTGGTGGCTCGCCGTGAAAGCGGTACGGTATTGGGCAAAGGGGGCAAAACCTGCGGATGTGTTGTCAAGTTGGCAGGGAAACGAGGACGATATGTGGGGAAGTCTGTTGGGGCTGAGCGAGTATGCGCTGCGACGACCGACACCGGAAGAGGCTATGTATTTTGCCTTTGACCGCTTCCCGAAAGAATTGTACGAACGCATCGGACAATTGCCGACGGGGTGTCACGCATGGCGAAAATATGAATATGACTCGTTCTGGAAAGAGATAATAGAACAATACAGTCGGCAATAGAGAAAGAGGCGTCTGTAATTTAAGGAGAGTTGTTGCTTTATTTATCATAACGAGAAGGCTATAAAACAAAAAGGCTGTCTAACGATGGAGTTAGACAGCCTTTCTTGTGTATTATGTGTTGGGTAGGATTATATTAGGGTCTGCCGCCGGGGTTGCCGCCCGGATTACCTCCGGGGTTGTTGCCACCGCCTTGACCGCCTGGGTTACCGCCTTGTCCGCTCGTGCCGATTTGCGTTACTACCGAGGTCGGTGTAAAGGTCGTAACCGAAGTGGTGGTGCCGCTCAGCGTGCCGCCAATGCTCAAACCGTGGAAGGTGGTCGCACCGCTCAGCGTGCCGCCCGAAACGAGTGCGTACGAGGTGCCTGTGGTGAGGCTCGGTGTGGTGAGCAGGAGCGTCAACTGCGAGAGGGGCTTCTCGGGCGTGTAGGAGAGCACGGGGGCATCGTCTTGGGTAAGCGTGATGAGTGCGCCTTGTGCGCAACTGCCCTTATAGAGCACGGAGTTCTGCGAGCAACTGTTGGCGGTAGGTGTGCTGCTGTCGCCGCCGATACCTACTGCGATGCCGCCCGTAATGGCAAAAGTGTTCTCGTCGCAGTCGAAGCCCGACTCGGGTGTGCTTGTGCCCGATGCGATGACCACACCGCCGCCGATATGGAGCGTGCCGTTGGAGTCGATACCGTCGTTGTCTGAGCCGTAAGCATAGACATAGCCGCCGTCGATGGTGATGTCGTTGGTCGCATTGAGAGCATCGTCAGTGGTATAGACCTCGACCACGCCGCCGTGGATAGCAAGCGTATTCTTCGACTCGATACCCTCGCTGCCCTCTTTCGCACCCGTGGCACGCACCTTGATATTGCCGCCATTGATGACGATACTGCTGTCGGCTTTGATGCCTTTGGGTTTGGTGTCGAGGCTGCCGTATTGATAGACAGCACCCGAGGTGATAATCTGTACCGTACCGCCGTTGATAGTGAGGTCGCCATCCACGGATATACCTTTGCCGCCTGCGCCTGTGGACTTCAGATAGAGTTCGCCTGCATCGATAGTCAGCCCATCGGCTTTGACACCTGCGCATGCCGACACATCCGCATCGTCGCTGTCGTATTCGCCCGTACCAGAAGTCAGCACCGTAGTCTTGCCGCCGGCAATGTAAATACTATCTGCCTTCAAGCCCTTGCCCGACGCCGAAGTTACTTCGATATTGGTCAGGCCACCGCCCACAATAATGTAGTCGCCGCCGTGGATACCGTTGCCCGCCGAGGTGGTGAGGTTCAGTTGTACGCCCGGACGGATACGCACATAGTCGTTGCTGCAGATGGCGTGCTTGTAGTTGCCCGTGATGTTGAGCGTGCCGCTGCCCGAGAAGACGAGTTGTCCCTCGCTGAACAGGCAGGCTTTGGGCTTCTCGCCGTCGGTCGTGGTGTAGGTCGTGCCGTCTACGAGGGTGTTCGTCGTGCCGTCCGTGAGTTGAATATACGCCGTCTTATGCGGGTAGGAGCCGTCCTCGTCAGCCGTGGTGCCTTTCTCGATGTCGATGGCAGGGCCTGTCGGGTTGGTCAGTGTTAACCCCGAGAGCGTGAGCAGGAACTTGTAGTCCGAGTAGATTTTGATACTGCCGTCCGTGCACTCGCCCGAGAGAACATACTGTATCTTCTTTTTGGTGCTTACGATGACGACATCCGTGCCGTCGATGGTGACCGTTACATTCTTCGCCGTACCGGTCTGCGTAACGCCGCTCTCGCTCCACTCGAGGGCAATTTGGGTCAGGTCGCCTTCGTTGTATGCGTCCCAGTTCTCGAGGAAGTCGCCGCCGTCGTCGGGCAGTATGGCGAGGTCGGAAGGCTCGTCGGTGAGGGGCACATTGCTCCATGCGATGTCAAAATCGGCAAGGTCGGTGCTGCCGATGACCGTGTCGCTACTTACTTCGCCGCCACTCGGGAAAGTGCCTCCTCCCGATTCACTGCTGTTTTCTTCCGGTGTGTTGGTCTTGCACCCCACGAGTGCCACGACCAGTGTTGCTAAAAATAATACCTTTTTCATACCATAATCGTTTTTGATGGGTTCTGAAATATAGTTGTTATTGGATTATTTTTGCCACAAGAAATATGCCATAATGGTAGTAATATATTGTATAATTATGCAATATGTAAAAATAAGAATGTTTTTGGTATAAAAATGTATTGTTTGTGTGGCGGTTTGTGTATGGAGACGATACATGGTGGAACATTAGGGTATAGATATTCCATAAAGGTTCTGTTTTTATGGTTCAATATGTATATTTGTTTTATTATATTGAATATATTGTTGTTGTATGGTAAATATGGTTAATTGGTATTGGATAAATAAAATAAATTGTATACCTTTGCAGGCATAAAATCTAATAAGTGATGCTAAAATGAAAAGGGAGACCGAAGTATCCCAAGAAATTAGTTTAGTATTGCAATGTATAAACATCTAACTTCGGAGCAGAGAATTTTCTATGTTAGTACTTATTGATGGTATCAACTACAAGTTGAATGAAGCAGAGCGAACTGCTGAAGTATGCAAATTGCCCAGTAAGGGTAAATATAATGGCGCTGTTGCAATCCCTTCTACCGTTGTGTATGAGGGCGTTGGTTATTTTGTAACCAGTATTGGAAGTTCTGCTTTCTTGTCGTGTGAGGCGCTTACATCTGTAATCATTCCTAATAGTGTAACGAGAATTGGAAGTTATGCTTTTTGGTGGTGTGAGGCGCTTACATCTGTTGTCATTCCTAATAGTGTAACGAATATAGGAAACAATGCTTTCGGTAGTTGCACGGGTCTTACATCTGTTGTCATTCCTAACAGTGTAACGAGTATTGAAAATTATGCTTTCTTTGCATGTAAGGGTCTTACCTCTGTTACTATCCCAAATAGTGTAACGAGAATTGGGAATAATGCCTTTGATTCGTGCACAGGTCTTACATCTGTCATTATTCCCAATAACAAAATGTACATTGGTAAGGAGGCTTTCCGTTATTGTACGGGTCTTGTCTCTATTACTATTCCCGAAAGTGTGACGAGCATTGGTAATTTTGCTTTCTTAAATGTCCCCAATATTGTGTATAGCGGTTCTGAAACATCATTATGTGCGAGAAGTGTGAATGGCTATGTGGACGACAATTTAGTCTATGCAGATGCAACTAAGACCACTCTATTGGCTTGCAGCAGTGTCGCGAAAGGTGTTATTATAATCCCTGATGGTGTAACGAGTATCGGAGACAGGGCTTTCGATGGTTGTACGAGTCTTACATCTATCACTATCCCCGATAGTGTAACGAGTATTGGAAAAAGGGCTTTCCACTGGTGTACAGGTCTTACTTCTGTCACTATTCCTAATGGTGTAACGAGCATTGGAGAAGACGCATTCGGGTGTTGTGAGGCGCTTACATCTATTTTGGTTGAAAGTGGTAATAACATGTATGATAGCCGTGAGAATTGTAATGCGATTATAGAAACCACAACGCATACTCTTGTAAGAGGGTGTAACACGACGATTATCCCCAACAGTGTAACAAGCATCGGAGACAAGGCTTTCGATGGTTGTAAGGGACTTACTTCACTCACTATTCCAAATAGTGTAACGAGTATTGGAAAGGCTGTGTTTTGGATGTGTACGGGCCTTACTTCTATCTCTATTCCAGATAGTGTAACGAGCATTGGAGAGTCTGCTTTCCTGTGGTGTAAAGGTCTTACTTCGATTACTATTCCAAATAGTGTAACAAGCATCGGAGACAGGGCTTTCGATGGTTGTGAGGGTCTTACTTCGATCTCTATTCCTAATCGTGTAACGAGCATTGGAAATGGTGCATTTGGGATGTGTGAGGGCCTTACTTCTATCTCTATTCCAGATAGTGTAACGAGCATTGGAGATAGTGCATTTTGGATGTGTGAGGGCCTTACTTCTATCTCTATTCCAGATAGTGTAACGAGTATTGGAAATAAAGCCTTTGATTCGTGCACCGGTCTTACATCTATCACTATCCCCGATAGCGTAACAAGTATTGGAGATGAGGCTTTTAACAATGTGCTTAATATTGTGTATAATGGTATTGCTGAAGGCTCTCCATGGGGCGCAAAAAGTATAAATGGTTATTTAGAAGACTATTTAGTCTATGCAGATGCAACAAAGACCACTCTATTGGCTTGCAGTAGTGTTGCGAAAGGTGCTATTATAATCCCTGATAGTGTAACGAGTATTGGAGAAAGTGCTTTTGAAGGCTGCAGCAGTCTTGTATCTGTTACTATCGGCAACAGCGTAACATACATTGGAGAAAATATATTCTGCAATTGCGTGAATTTGCAGACTATCCGAGTGCCAAAAGGTATGAATACGACTTGTAGTATTAACTTAGAACCTTGGGAAGATATGATTGTAGAATATCAATGAGAATAATACAAGTTGTTTTCGCAATGTTGTATTGATCGTAGTTTTCGCAATTGTAGTTTGCGTTGTTTTTGTGATATAACCTATAAGTCGGATATGACTAATAAGTCCGATAGGATTGTAGGTCGTTTAGGCCTACATAAATTTTCGGGAAGTACGCAAGGAATCTCATTGCTACTGGTTTGGAAACTTCGATACAATACTTGACGTAGACTCATTTGACTACATTTTGGGGGATGAGTTTGCAGTGAGTGTTGACGGTTATGGTTATGTCTTTCTCTATGGCAAGTCTCATACGGTTGAACCAACGAGTAAAGGTGCAGTTGGAAGAAGGCTTAAAGAATAGTCTTATGGAATGTTGATGTACTTGTGCGTCTGTAGCGACAGACTCCACCATGGATGCTGCTTGATATAGGCAACGACCTCGGCTGTGTTCTGCTGCGAACAGGGTTGCAGATAGCAGTGAGTGGAGGGGATAAGCGTATGCCAAGATTCAACATCATGCCCCGTGAAGACTACCTTGAGTTCGTCGCAGTAAGGTATGGAGATGGTAGCGTCCTGCTTCGGGGAACAGGTGAGCCAATCGATGCCCAGTGGGGGATTTTTTGTGCCATTAGATTCGAGGCAAATCATCTTGCCCGTCTCGTGGAGCACATCGAGCAGCGGCTCGTCGAGTTGCAGGGTAGGCTCGCCACCCGTAAGTACAATATGGACACGCTGGTCGGAAGTGAGCGCCTGCACGGCAGACAAAATCTCGCTCGCAGTCATCTCTGTGTAGGACGTAAAATCGGTGTCACAGAACGAGCAATGCAAGTTGCATCCGCTGAAACGGATGAACACAGAAGGGCAGCCTGTGAAATACCCTTCGCCCTGCAGGGAATAGAAAATCTCGTTGATACGATAGGTTTTGGATTCGGCCATGGTATATAATGTAATGTGTTAAACGAATTATTCTTGACAAAAAGAACTATTCTCTAGAAAAACTATTCGTCGCGCTCGTAGATGGCACAGTTGTTCTCGGACTCGTGCACGCTGACCTTGTAGCAGTTCTCCACATGGTCGCAAATCCAGCGGGCGATATTTTCGGCTGATGGGTTGACCTCAAGCACATCGTTGATGTACTTGTGGTCAAAAGTGTCCTTGACGACTTGTTTGATATGGGTGAAGTCGGTGACCATACCATCTTGGTTCAGTTCACGCGACTTGCAATAGACCACAATTATCCAGTTGTGGCCGTGCAGCGCTTCGCACTTGCTCTCATAACTGAGATGCAAGTTGTGCGCTGCGGAAATCTCTAAGCGTTTTTCTACGTAATACACGATTGCTAATGATGAATTAGAAATTATGAATTGGTACTCTTCGGTATATTAATCTTCGTACTCGGTAGGGTCGTCAATGCCTGCTTCGCGCAGTGCCTCGCGGCGCTCGGTGCAGGTACCGCACTTGCCGCAGTGCTTCTCGCCGCCCTTATAGCAACTCCAGGTCTCGGAATAGTCTATTCCTAACGCCTTGCCTCGGCGAGCAATGTCGGCTTTGGTGATATTGGTATAGGGCGTGAACAATTCGATGCCATCGTAGGTGCCTGCCTGAATGGCGGCATTCATTGCTTCTGCAAAAGCGGGGCGGCAATCGGGGTAGATGGCGTGGTCGCCTGCGTGGTTCGCCATCATGATACGCTTGAGGCCACGACTCTCGGCCATACCGGCTGCCACAGCAAGCATGATACCATTGCGGAAAGGAACGACCGTGGAGCGCATGTTCTCGTCATCGTAGTTTCCCTCCGGGATTGCTTCGGCACCTTCGAGCAACGAACTATGAAAATACTGATGCATGAAATCGAGCGGAATGGTGATATGCGGAATATCAAGGCGGTCGCAATGAAGGCGGGCAAAATAGAGTTCGCGCTCGTTGTGATTGCTTCCGTAGTTGAAACTCAGGGCAAGAGCAATTTGGTCTTTATATTCGTAGAGCAGGGTGGTGGAGTCTAAACCACCCGAAAGAACGATAATGCTATCTTTCATATAATTATGAATTACGAATTAAGAATTAGGAATGGGTGAATTATGCATTGGTAATAACCTCACTGAAACGGGAAGCGAGGCGTTGTTGCTTGAGAGACTGGTGGTCGGCGTCGGCAAAATTGGCAAAGGGGTAGATACTGATACCACCGCGTGGGGTGAAAATACCTGTTACCTCGATGTATTTTGGATCCATCAAGCGAACTAAATCGTTGAGAATGATATTGACACAGTCTTCGTGAAAATCGCCATGGTTGCGGAAAGAGAAAAGATAGAGTTTGAGCGATTTGGACTCGACCATGCGCTCTCGAGGAATATAGGAAATGACGATAGTGGCAAAATCGGGCTGCCCGGTTTTCGGACAAAGGGAGGTGAACTCGGGACAATGGAATGTGACGAGATACTCGTTTTCGGGGTGCTTGTTGACAAAAGTTTCAAGCATTTCAGGCGCATAGTCGGTGGGGTATTTGGTCTTGTTCTCCCCAAGCAGACTCACGCCTTCTAATTCGGTAGAAGTACGCATTGTTTTCAGTTTTTATAGATAAATTGATAAATCAACAGCGGAGGAAAAACAATAGCTCCGCAAAAGAATGCACAAAGGTACTACTTTTTGTCGAGATGTGCAAATAGATGACGCACGGTAAAAATGATTCGAGCCATTCAAAACAAGGCAAAACAGGCTGAAAACTACCGGAAACGGGCGGAGTATTGTATATGTAGGAAAAAAGTAGTAACTTTGCGCGCTTAATTTAATTAGGGGAATTGTATACTCAGGGGTAAGAAAAATGGGGCGGGGCAAGCAAAGTTTACTTAGATAAAATCGCATAGAGAGCCAAAGATGAAACGCTTACTATACATACTCGGTGTATTCCTGACTGCACTGCTATTGGTGCTGGGAATGCTGGTGTGTGTGCTGATGAGCGATAGGGTGGAGACTGCGGTGGTGCAATTAGCGACGGAGGAGTTGAGCCGAGGGCTTGGTACACAGGCTACAATAGGTACGGTGTCGTATCATTTCCCGGCACGACTGCGGGTGAAAGATGTGTATATAGAAGACCAACAGGGCGATACGCTGCTATATGTGGAGGAACTGTATGCACAAATGAAATTGATGCCGTTGCGGAATCGTGAGATTTGTTTCTCGAAAGCAGACCTGATTGGCGCAAAAGCGTATATTCATCGAATAGACGAGGAACAGTATAACTATGATTTTCTGGTGGATGCGTTCCGTACGGACAAACCGAAAAAGGGTTTTCATGCTTTCTTGTCGGTGCGAGATGTGCGGATAGAACGCATGACCGCGGAGATAAATGACTTGCAGGCACGATTGGACTATGCCTATATGGATCTGTATCACCTGACTGCGGATTCGTTGGACGCAGAGATACGGGGGCTGTGCGGGGTGGCACGCAGAGGAAAAGACAGCCTGAAAATAGAAGACCTGCAGGCGCATTTTGTCTACAATGATACGCTGATGTGCATGCCCAAACTCTATGTTCGGTTGCCGCAATCGGAATTGGACGCAAGTGGTGTTCGCTATACGCTGCACCCCGGCGACAACGAGGCGCAGACCCGATTGCTCGCCAAGCAAAACCGACTAAGCCTACACATTACCAAAGCGGACATATTGCCCAAAGATTTGGCACTGGTGGCACCGGCTGTTGGGCGATTGGATAAGCATGTGCGTATCACAGGCGATGTGTCCGGTACGGTGGACAGTATACAAGCGTGGAATTTGGCATTGTATTATCACAAAGATAGGTTGTTCTTGGGCAATGCTTCGGCTGTGGGACTGCCCGACCTGAGCAATCCGTATCTGCGACTGCAATGCGAGGACTTGTATGTGAATGCGCGGCTGTTGCAGGATTTGTTGAGCGACCTGATTGATAAACCGTATCGATTGCCCGCCGTGGTACACCGATTGGGAAATGTGCATTATCGGGGACAGATAGACGGACAATTGCATGACATCGTGCTGCACGGTGCCTTCCGTACCGGACTGGGAACGATTACGACTGACGGACAACTGGTGTCGGACTCGGTGTTCCAAAAATTGCGGTACGATATGCGAGTGGTGACACGGCGATTCCAGTTGGGACGGTTGCTCGGACAGAAAAATATCGGTGCCATCAATGTGGATGTGACATTAGACGGAAAATTGGTGGATAAGCAACCGAGCGGAAAAGTGTGTGCGCACATACGGAATTTGACCTATAACGACTATGTATATAACGAGATACATGCCGACGGAACCTATCGTCACAAACACTACAACGGAACGCTGAGTATAGAAGATGAGAATCTGCAGATGTACTTTGACGGTCTGGTGAATTTGGCGCAAGAGCGTCCGGAGATAGCCTGCAACCTACGGCTTGACAAATTTAGACTGGGCATATTGGGGCTTTCGGACAAACTGGCAGAGATGGAGACAGGCGGCGTTCTTGCAGTGGACCTGCGTGGGGTGAATCCGGACCGAATGAGCGGATATATGCGAATAGACACCGCACATTTGTACAACGGGACGGACTCGGTACGGATGCGACAGATGGAGGTGCAAGTGCGTGCCGACGGCGAAAAACATAAACAGATACACTTGACAAGCGATTTCTTGACGATGGGAGTGAACGGCGATTTTCGATATAAAGATGTGCCGAATGCGTTTCTACGACAAGCATTGCTATATTTGCCGCACGCTTTCTCTGCCGAGAAACGGAAAAAAATAGAAACCATTTCGATGACGGACACGCGGATGGATTTCTATGTCTATGGACACAAATTGCGTGCGCTGCAAAAAGTGCTTCGCCTATCTACAAAACTGAGTGACCACCCGGTGGCAAAAGGATTCTTCAATGAGACGGAGGATAAATTGGGACTGATGGTTTCTGCCCCCGGAGTACGAGTTGGAAATCAACCGATTCGGGACATTACGCTATCGATGGACAATGTGGGTGGGCAAATCAATCTGCTGCTATCGGCTGAGGCTATGAATATGGGTGGAAAACTATTTGCAACGGCAGGGGGCGACTCGATTTATACACTATTGGCACTCCAACAGACTGACTCGGCGGAACATAAATACGGTGGGGAAATAGAACTATGTACTCACTTCTTGCAGTACGCCGGCAAACCACTGATAGATATGCATGTGTTGCCATCCGTATTCCAACTGAAGGATTCGGTTTATACATTAGGCGATAGTCGTATTGCGTATTGCGTGGCGGATACAACGCTGGGAATACATAATTTTGATATGCATGCTTCGAATCAATACATCCGAGCAGACGGTATGGCCTCGTCGCACATTGAAGATTCGCTTCATATCGAACTCGGAAATATAGACGCAGGGTATGTGCTGCCCTTTGTGCTGCCTGAGAAAAGTTTCAAGTTGGGGGGAAACCTAACGGGTTGGGCTACTCTATACGGTCTATTCTTAACACCGGTGTTTGAGGCGGATGTGCGTTTGGATTCGGCTCGAATGAACGATATGTACACGGGAACCGCCATTGCGAAAGTGGGACTGGACAAACAGACCAAAAATGTGTTGATAGACGGGCGTGTGGTGCTGGACGACAAGCAGATAGCCTCGGTGGACGGAACGGTGCGGGCAAAACAGCATCAATGGGAAATCAATGTGCATTCCGATTCGGTGCCACTGAACTTTATTGACCACTGGACGGATGGAATACTGGAAAACATCAGTGGCTATGCGGTGGGCGATGTGCGTATATTTGGAGACAAAAACGGGGGAGAGAAACATGTGTATGTAACCACACAGGCAAAAGCTAAAAATGCAGCACTGACCATTCCGTATACCGGTTGCCGCTACCATTTTGACGGCGATGCCTATATGGATTCTACCTCGATACAGTTCCGTGAATTGGACTTGTTTGACGAGGAAGGACACAAAATACACTTCAATGGTGGATTGCATCATACCTGCTTTAAGGATTGGTCGTATCATTTTGATGTAACAACAAATCATGCACTGGTGTATGACATTCCTGACAAGGCGGGCGAGATGTTGCAAGGAAAGGTGTATGCGGACGGTGGTGTGACAATAGATGGCACGCAGGAGGAACTGAAAATAGATGTCAATGCAAAAACGGTGGGCAAATCGAGATTCCGTTTTGGAATTGATTATGCTTCGTCGGCAGTGGATAACAACTTTATCACCTTTGTGAATCATAATGTGGTGATTCCTACGCATACGGAAGAGGAGGATATTGTGAATGCTGAGCCGGAGGAAGAAAAAATAAAGCTGCGATTCCAAATGAATATGAACATAGAAGCCAATCCGCATTTGCTGTTTCAGTTGGTTCTGGGCTCGCAAAATGGTGATATGTTGCAGGGGCGTGGCGATGGAAACATCCGATTTGCTTACGACTCGCAGACCGAGGATGTGAAACTATTGGGTACCTATTTGATACAACAAGGTACATTTGATTTTACGGTGGCCAATATGATACATCGACAATTTACACTGTCTGAGGGAGGAACGATAATGTGGTCGGGTGACCCTGCCAATCCGCAAATCAATGCAACGGCGAAATATCGGGTAACGGCCAGCCTGAAAGATCTTTTTGGTAGCGATATCAGTCAGCTCGCTACCACGCGAACGAGTGTTCCCGTGAATACATGCTTGACCATGACGGGCAATTTGCAGCAACCCATACTGCAATTTGGTATTGAGTTGCCGCTGTCTGACGAGGCCATACAGAGCCAAGTGCGCTCGATTATCAATACGGATGAGATGTTGATGAGACAGGTGATTTATCTATTGGTATTTGGTCGGTTCTTCACGCCCGAATATATGACCAATACACAATATGCTGGACTAAACGAGACCTATTCGTTCTTGTCGTCCACCATAACGGGACAAATCAATACATGGCTCAGCAAGTTGACCAATGTGTTTACAATGGGCGTAAATATCCGCACCGATGGCGAAGGAAAAGATGCGGCACAAGAATATGAGGCTCAATTCCAATTGCAACCGGTGGATAGGTTGCTGATAAACGGAAATGTGGGGTATCGATATAATGATATTGCCAAACAACCATTCTTTGGCGACTTGGATGTGGAGGTGTTGCTGACCGATGACGGCAAACTGCGGCTGAAAGGCTATACACATACCGTAGATAAGTATTCGCTGCGGCAGGCGAATACTATTCAAGGAATAGGTCTAGTGTGGAAATATGACTTCAATGTGCCGACCAAAGAGGAACGAGCGTTGCAAAAAGAACAACGGGCACAGCGCAAGGCCGAAAAACAAGCCGCAAAAGAGGCTAAAAAGCAAAAACAAGATAGTATCCCGCAAGATACATTACAGATTCATTAGATTATGTTGATTAAAACATACGGCGCTGCTCCGGTAGGAATCGATGCTGTGCCAGTGACCATAGAAGTTCATGCCGTTCCAGGATTTGATTTTACCCTGGTCGGGTTGCCCGATAATGCGGTAAAAGAAGCGCACGAGCGAATCGTGGCGGCTATGACGGTCAATGGATTTAATGCTCCGAAGCGTTCCTTCACGATAAATATGGCACCTGCAGACATTAAGAAGGCCGGGGCTGCTTATGATTTACCGTTGGCTATAGGAATGTTGGCAGGGGAGGAAAAGGTGAAATCGGGGGGGCTGGAACGGTTTATGATAATGGGAGAGTTGAGTTTGGATGGGTCGCTGCAACCGATTCGAGGGGCTTTGCCGATAGCTCTTTGTGCAAGAACGGAAGGTTTCAAGGGAATCATACTGCCGCGTGCTAATGCCGCTGAGGCTGCCGTAACGGATGGATTGGATGTGTATGGGATGGACAGCCTGTTGGATGTAGTGCGTTTCCTAAATGGAGAACAACAAATAGACCCCATCCGTATAGATACTAATGCACTGTTTCAGGAAGTGGCGTTGCACTCGGAATTGGATTTTTCGGATGTGCGAGGACAAGAGAATGTACGGCGTGCCATGGAAGTGGCGGCAGCGGGTGGACATAATATGCTGATGGTTGGACCTCCGGGTGCCGGAAAATCGATGATGGCAAAGCGACTACCGTCGATACTGCCTCCGCTGACATTGGCAGAAGCACTCGAAACAACCAAAATACACTCGGTGGCGGGGCTGATGAACCGTAAAAGCAATGTCCCCGGTGAATCACTGATAGTGGAGCGACCTTTTCGTAGCCCACATCATACAATAACCGATGTGGCATTAGTGGGTGGAGGAGTGAATCCGCAGCCCGGTGAGATAAGTTTGGCGCACAACGGAGTGCTGTTTTTGGATGAGTTGCCAGAGTATAAGCGCTCGGCACTGGAGGTGATGCGGCAGCCGCTGGAAGATAGAAAGATAACAGTAGCCCGCAACAAACTATCCATAGAATATCCTGCTTCGTTTATGTTAGTGGCAGCGATGAATCCGTGTCCTTGTGGGCACTACGGAGAAAATAATCCCGCTCATCCGTGTACATGTACCCCGGCGCAAGTGCATCGATATTTAAGCCGGATTTCCGGGCCGCTGCTTGACCGAATAGATATTCAATGTGAGATTCAAGCAGTTTCGTACGAGCAACTGCGAACGGCACAGCCTGGGGAATCGTCTGCAACGATACGCGAACGGGTAGTGTCGGCTCGGCGCGTGCAATCGGAGCGTTTTCAAGGAACAGGAATTCACTGCAATGCGCAGATGACGCCACAATTGTTGCGTCGGTATTGTCAAGTGGACAAAGAGGGAGATAACCTGTTGGCGTACTCAATGAACCATTTAGGATTGTCGGCTCGTGCGTACGACAGAATATTGAAAGTGGCGAGAACGATTGCCGACATGGCGGGCGAGGAACAAATAGCAGCGAAACACTTATTGGAGGCTATCGGGTATCGCTCGCTGGACCGCTCTACTTGGGCGGGATAATGGATTTTTCTTGTTTGTTGAGAGGATAGGTTGTTGTCTTGTGGACTTCTTCCTTCGGGGATGGTTATAGCCCTTCGGGGAGCGAAACAGAGAGAATGTGTTGCTCGGTATCAATAGCACGAATTAGGTCCTCGTGTATAGGGAATAGACGCCCCTCTTCATTTTCTATCAATGTGTTAGCCGTGCTTTCATCAATATATGCTATTTTTCCTAAACATCCTTGGGTATCATCCACAAGCGTATAGCCGACTAAGTCTTGCCAAGTCATGGCTGTTTCGTCCTCTTCATTCAGGTCGCAGCGTAACATATAGACCCTGCAACCGGATAGGCGTAGCGCCTTCGCTTCTGTATCGATGCCGGCTAGTTGGAAAAGCAGCGAGTCTGAACCTTTACCGCGCCAATCAAGCACACGGAAAGGAACGAGAATCCCGTCAATTTCCAAAATGAGAAATTCTGCCTCGGAATCATCCCAATAGGTATTATCGGTCTGACATTGTATTTCACCCTTACTCCCGTGGGGACGGCGCATAACACCAATAGGAAATACTTCTTGTGGTTGAATCATAGTGCTTAATTTCGAATAGTGATGACGCCGCCGGAAACGATGGTAGTGTAGCGTCGAAGTGCTTCTCGTATAGTCCCTTTGGTTGGTACACCGAGTCCGTTACTCAGATCATATACTTCGCCGCAAATAGGACAAGTTCCGAACATGCCATCCATCTCGATAGGTTTAGCCCGATTGATACATCCGGGGCAACACAGGTCGAACGAATAGTATTGTCCATCGCCGGCTATATAAACTACAACGCCTGTATACCCATACGCATCGTTTAGTGCCTGACGAGGATAGGTGACACCGTTGAAGTGGTATCCGTCTTTGTCAACAATCAAATAGGTGTAGATGTTGGTTGGGACAAAGTTGACATATTCGCCCGTACGAGTGTCGATACGCAAACTGACAGGGTAGGATGGCACAGAACTGATGAAGGTCGTGTCCGTGCAACCCCATAACAGAATGCATAACAGCAGCGGTAATATGTAGCGTGACCCCTGCTGCATATCAGTTGCTTATAGAGGAAACATGAACCCTGAAAATCAAGACCGAATAGGGTGGAATGTAACTGCTTGTGCCCTCGGTGCCGCTGCCTTCTGCACTGCCTGTCTTGCCGTTGCTGATATTTTCCTCGTCGTAGCCCAAACTATAGGGGACATAGATTTCGATGTCGCCGTGTTGGTGTATCTTGTACAATCCTTCGGCAAAACCGCTCACCACGGAGGACATACTAAATGAGGCGGTGCCGCCATCAAACTGATAGCCATTGATAAGTTTTCCGGTATAGTCACATATAACGGTACTGGTGCTTCGAGGACTAGTCTCGCCGTTTTCTTTACCTGGGTCGGCAATGATTCGGTATTGCAACCCATCGGATAATTCATGGAAATTGGAGTCGTTTTTGTAGGTCTCGCGGTTCTGCTCCAGCCAGAGGTCGTTCTGCGCTTTCCAATCCATCCATTTATTTTCCTTGCAACCGGCAAGCAACCCGATGAGAGCTATCAGTATGTATAGAGTGTTCTTTTTCATATTGGTTGTTGAGTAATCTGGTTATATTTGTGTATTTGAATATATTTATGGTGAACTATTGCAGTGTTGGTTTGTATGATAGCGATTAATGACTAATCCATTGGCTTGGGTCGAGTATAGTACGGTCTTTATAAACCTGGAAGTAGAGTTCCGTCTTGTTGTCTTGTTCCGGGTCGGAGTAGATAGTGCCGATCTTTTGCTTGGTTTCTACCTTATCGCCTTGTTTTACATTGAGTTTGCTCAGGTTGGAATAAACGGTGCGGTAGTTACCATGCTGGATAATCACAGCGTAGGTGTTACCCACGAGGAAGCAACTGGTTACTTCACCCTTGTACACTGCCCGAGCCGCTGCGCCAGCCGTGGTTTGCAGGTAGATACCCTTGTTGTCGGTCACAACATGTTCATAGACGGGGTGCTGCTGTTTGCCAAAATAACCGCTGATAAAACCTTTCTCCACCGGCCACGGCAGTTTGCCTTTATTCTGTTCAAAACCGCCAGCGACGAGTTTCTGTTCTTTGGTCAGGGTCGTCTTGGTAGCTGTCTGCTTGCGCACTATTTCGTCAATTTTCTTATTGAGTTGTGCGACTTGCTGTTGCTGTTTCTTTAGTTTTGCTCCGAGGTCTTTTTCTTGTTTCTTGAGTTGTGAAAGCATATTCTTATGCTTTTTCTCATCACGAGCAAGATTTTCCTGCTGGCGCTTGCGGGTCTGCAGGGTCTGTTCTTTGTCTTTGCGGTGCTCCTGTAAGGCGGTGTTTTGAATGTCTATTTCCGTCTGTGTGCGCTCAATGCGTGCCACTTGCTCTTGGCGGTAGTGTGCTACCTCCTGCATATAGAAGGCTCGTCGCACCATCTGTTGAAAACTCTCAGCCGAAAGAATAAAAAGAAGCGGGGACTGCTGCATTTGCGCATAGTGGCTCTCGCACACCATACGGGCGTAGTCAGCCTTGTAGGCCTCGAGGTTGGTCTGCAGCGAGTCGCGTGTTTTGCCTAATCGAGCCATCTCTCCATCAAGTGCGTTGATTTCGCTGCCCAATGTGTTGATAAGCTGCTTTTGGGTCTTGATGTTTTTGCTGAGCAACTGCAATTTGTTGAGCGTCGAAGTCTCGTCCTTTTTGGTTTGCTGTAGCATTTGGTTGGTTTGCTCTATCTGCTTTTGCAAATCTTGCTGTTTTTTTTGCAGACTCTTGACAGACTCGGCAGATACACTCAATGCGATGAACAGCAATGTGATATATAGAGAAAATCGTTTCATTGAAGTAGTTCGGAGAAAGTCTTTTGTTGGTAGCGGCTGAGATCGATATGTGTTGCTCGTACGGGTACATCCTTCTGTATGGTCGGGTAAATGACGCGAAGCACCAAACTATATCCCAATGCACTATATCCTATTATCGCTTCGTTCGGTGTATCTGTAGGTAGTTCGCCGGCAGCAAGCTGCTGAAAATCATCCCACTGAAGGGTAGGCGTTACAATTTTGTTTATCTCCTCGTATGTTACTTTGGCATATTGCCGATTCATTTTGTCTATTCCTATTATGTAGGTTGGTGTTGCCTCAATGCGCATTAGTTCTATTCCGAGCATGGGCATAATGCTCAATACAACAAGCGAATCGCGCACCGCCTGCATCGTGCAGTTGGCACTGAGGGTCTGTCCGCCGAGGGTCAGTACGCCTTGGGCGTTCTGCACAAGGCAGGTATGCCATTGTTCGGGTTCTGTTCGGGTTTCTTCTTCCGTAATGGGTTCGGTTTTTGTGAGATGCTTTTGGGTATGGCAAGCACTCAAACCAATACTGAAGCCGATGACCAGGGCTATCATGCCCAGTCCTTCCACTGCGCTGCTTATCGCCACCTTGCTAGCTAAGGCAGTGGTTCGGGAAAAGGCTCTGTCGAGGGCTCGGCGTATCTCTCGTACGATATATCGTAGTATGCGTATGTTCATCTTATTTTATAATCACTTTGTAGTGTTCCTCTATTTCCTTTTTGTCATCTTCTTGCGCATTTTGCAGTGCCTTGCGGATGTAAAATCCGGCGAGCGCGTCTTGCCCCTGCAGATGAAGAATCCATGCGTAGGTATCTAAGAATATGGCATTTTCTGGTTGCTCCCGAATGGTTTGCAGACTCATCTGTTCCGCTTGGCGTAGGTCGCCACCCGATGTTGCGAGCAAGTAAGCGTAATTGTTGAGCGTCATTAGATTGCTAGGATCTACACGAAGTACCGCTTGCAAGGCCTCAATCTGTTGCGAAACGGGGGCATGGATAATGGTCAGGAACTGTACTTTCAGCAGCAGAATACGCAGGTCGTACGGCTCGGCTACGAGATAGTCGTCTAAGGCCTGCAGTGCTTTTTTCTTTTTACCCAAACAAAGATAGACATGATAGCGATGATAGGCATTCAGCGCGTTATAGCCCTCTATTTCCGTAGCCTTGTTGACGGCATTCAGTGCCTCTTTATATTCGCCTTGATTGACTGCAGCTACATATAAATTTTCCCAGCATCCGGCATCATCGGGGTGCATTTTCACCACTTGGCGATGTATTTGCAGCAGGGTCTTGTCCGCTTGCTCGGTCTTGAGTTTTGACAAGGTTACCGCATATCGGTACCATCGTTCCGAAGGGTCGAGCTGATAGGCTTTTTGGTAGCAGTCTAATGCGGTCGAGTCGTGCCCAAGCACTTCGTTGAGTATTCCTATATATTCTTTGGTAAGGGCATCCTTCGGGTTGAGTTGCTCGCAGAATTGAAATTGCTGCAATGCCTTTGCGTATTGTTCTTGCTCCAAACTTTGGCGAGCGGCAAACCAATAGTAGGTGAACTGTTGTTCACGTTCCAGGCTTAGAGGCTGTTTCACCCCTTTTTTGCTCCATGCAAAGGTGGACACGAGCATAGCCAATATGAATGCGACCTGCTTCTTCATTTTGCAAAGGATACCTACAAATACCATTCCGATTCGGTTAGGTCGGCTTATTTCACCCCGCTATGACCAAATCCTCCTGCTCCACGCTCGGTGTCGGTGAGAACGGTAACCTCTTCGATAGCAGGCTGCTCGTGGCGGGCGATGACCATCTGGCAGATACGCTCGCCTGACTCAATGGTTTGCGGCTCTTGGCTGAGGTTGATGAGGATGATGCCTATTTCGCCACGGTAGTCCGCATCTATAGTCCCCGGGGAGTTGAGCACAGTCAGTCCGCGCTTCAGTGCCAAGCCGCTGCGGGGGCGAATCTGTGCCTCATAGCCTGCAGGCAACTCCATATACAGCCCTGTAGGCAGTAGTTTCCGCTCTAGGGGATGCAACGTGACGGGGGTAGGGAGGTAGCACCGAATATCCATACCTGCTGCCTGCTCGCTCTCGTATTTCGGCAGCGGATTATTGCTCTTGTTGATGAATTTTATGGTCATATTTCTATCTTACAATTTTCCTCTATACTTTGTAAATTTGCGTAATTCCTATGCGCTGTAGTCCCTTCTGTTGGTTGGGGGCTTAGAATCGCTTCTCTACCAGCACTTTGAGGCCGTCCGGTACGATGCGGATATGGATATCCTTCGGCATTTCTACGGGATCGCCGTCGATATGGAACGGGGCGATTTCTTCTCGTTCAAGCAGAATGTCTCTTGCCCGCACGGTGTCCATAAAAAGGCTGCCGTCGATGCTCTTGGTGAAGAGCCGTACTGCCAGCCCAGCTGCTCCAATCAGTGCGGAACTGCTCATAATGCAGATGTCCAGTTTGCCGTCCTGCACGCTGGCTTTGGGGGCGATACAAGCCTCGTAGCCCCACTGGCTGGCGTTGGCAAAAGTAATCAGGAACGCTTTGTGCGTGATGTCGAGCCCATCGCCTGTGATATGATAGGTCTGGGCTTTGTAGGTCAGTACATCCTTCAGAATATCAACTACATAGGTCTTCAGTCCACGCTTGGTGGAGCCTGCGAAGCGATCTGCCACTTGTGCGTCGAAACCGGTGCCGCAGGTGCTGACAAAAAGGCGGTCTTCTGCCAACCCATAATCTACACGGATCGGCTCGCAGTGGTTGAGCATCTCGATGGCTTTCGCCGCATGTACGGGAATGCCAAGATGGCGTGCAAAGCCGTTGCCGCTACCCATGGGGAGGATACCGAGTGCCGTCTCTGTATCGTGCAAACCGCGTGCCACTTCGTTGAGTGTGCCGTCACCGCCCACCGACACTACGGCGTCAAAGCCCATGCGAGCGAACTGCGAGGCGAGTTCTGTGGCGTGCCCGGGGCGCTCCGTGAAGACGATATTGGGCAGCCACTGCTCCGGGTCGAGCGTTTGCTGGATGAGTTTAGGCAGTTTCTTCTTATTTTGTGTACCCGAAATTGGGTTGATGATAAAGGCTATATTCTTCATAATAGGATCATAATAGGATAATGATAAAGGAGTGCTAGATGTGTGATAAGTACACCACAACAAGAGTGATAAGTATATCACAACAAAACAAGCGCACAAAGTTACGGTTTTTTTGGCAATCTTGCAAGAGGCGTTGGGCATTCGAGTAGTAGGTCTTGGGTCGTTTTGCAAGAGTTGATTCGGAAGTGGTTCGGGAAAGGGTGGGGTGGGAAGCAATTTTTTGGGGGCTGTTTCATGCCGGTTTTGATGTATGGTGCATACATATTTACTATCACTTCATTACCACTACGAAGGAGCAAAGGAGGTGTGATGTATACTTTTTTCGGATAAAGAATACACACCTATTTACAACTACTTCATTACTACTACCACTTCATTACCACTACGAAGGAGCAAAGGAGTGTGTGACGAATGCTTTTTTCGGATAAAAAACACCCTGTTTTTCGATTAGCGACTAATGTCGGATGTATCGCCCTACCATTACCCTACCATTTTATGCTCTTGTAAGGCTCTTATAAATTCCCTTTTTGAGGGCTTGATTTTCTCTCTATGAAAAAAGACAATACCGGTCGTTTTTGCGTGCGACCTGCCAAAATGTCAGTATATCGGTCTTTGGTACATACTTTGTCTATAATGGGGTGTACGGCATTCTATGAAAACAAGAACCTACAATATGGAATCGTTACAAAGAAATCCATAGCACAGAATAGGTGAAACGGAATGCCGTTAACTAAACTACGAAAGGAGAACAAAACTATGAATACAAACAACAACTACAACAACCAGCAGCCCAAGAACGAGAACTTGCAGAAGTTTGCCATCAACCTATGCGAGCGGGCGCAAGCCGGCAAACTCGACCCCGTTATCGGAAGAGACGACGAAATACGAAGGGTACTGCAGATACTGAGCCGTCGTACTAAAAACAACCCCATACTCATTGGCGAACCTGGTGTAGGGAAAACCGCTATTGTCGAGGGGCTTGCCCATCGTATTGTGCGGGGCGATGTACCCGAGAACCTGAAGAAGAAACAGATTTACTCCCTCGATATGGGTGCCCTGATTGCGGGTGCGAAGTACCAAGGCGAGTTCGAGGAGCGTCTGAAAGGCGTTATCAATGAGGTAGTAGCCGCTGCAGGCGAGATTATCCTATTTATAGATGAGATACATACCCTTGTCGGTGCGGGTAAGTCGAGCGGTGCAATGGATGCTGCCAACATCCTGAAGCCAGCTTTGGCGCGTGGCGAACTGCGTGCCATTGGTGCGACCACGCTGGACGAGTACCAAAAGTATTTCGAGGAAGATAAGGCACTGGAGCGTCGTTTCCAAGTTGTTATGGTGGATGAGCCGGACGAGGCAGCCACTATCTCGATTCTGCGTGGATTGAAAGAACGGTACGAGACCCACCACAAGGTGCGTATCAAAGATGATGCTCTGATAGCCGCCGTCACGCTCTCGACTCGGTATATCACCGACCGTTACTTGCCCGATAAGGCGATAGACCTTGTCGATGAGGCAGCCGCTAAACTGCGTTTGGAGGTTGATTCTAAACCCGATGAACTCGACAACCTCGACCGCCAAATCAAGCAGTTGGAGATTGAGCGGGAGGCAATAAAACGGGAGAACGATGCCGACAAACTGAAAGGCATTGAGGAGCAACTGAAGACCCTCAAAGCACAGTCCGCCGAGATGGAAGCCCGTTGGAACAAGGAGAAAGGCTATGTAGCCACGATCCAAAACGAGAAAGCCCATATCGAAGAGATGAAGCACGAGGCGGAAGTGGCTGAGCGTGAGGGCAATTACGGAAAGGTGGCCGAGATTCGGTACGGCAAGATTCAGCAGGCAGAGGCGAACATCAAGGCTGCCCAAGATGCACTGCACTCCATGTCGGGCGACAGTATGATAAAAGAGGAGGTCGACGAGGACGATATCGCCGAGGTAGTAGCCCGCTGGACGGGAATACCCGTAACAAAGATGATGCAATCCGAGCGGGATAAACTGCTGCACTTGGAGGAAGAGTTGCACAAGCGAGTAGTCGGTCAAGATGAGGCTATCGAGGCGGTCAGTGATGCGATTCGCCGTAGCCGTGCAGGGCTTCAAGACCCGAAGCGACCGATCGGTTCGTTTATATTCCTCGGTACGACGGGTGTTGGTAAGACTGAGTTGGCAAAAGCCCTCGCCGACTATCTGTTCGACGATGAGAATATGATGACCCGTATCGATATGTCGGAGTACCAAGAGAAGTTTTCTGCCACTCGACTTATCGGTGCACCTCCGGGATATGTGGGCTATGACGAGGGCGGTCAACTGACGGAGGCTATTCGCCGCAAACCGTACAGCGTGGTCTTGTTCGATGAGATAGAGAAAGCGCACCCCGATGTATTCAATGTCCTGCTGCAGGTATTGGACGATGGGCGTCTGACGGACAACAAGGGGCGTACGGTCAACTTTAAGAATACGCTGATTATCTTCACCTCCAATCTCGGTTCGCAACTGATTCGGGAGAACGAGGAGAAGGGTGTAGACCAGGAAACAACCCGTACGCAGGTAATGGAGATGCTGCGGCAGACTATTCGCCCTGAGTTCTTGAACCGTATCGATGAGATAATTATGTTCCGCCCGTTGGACGAGAAACAGATACGCGACATTGTGGGCTTGCAGATTGCCTCGATCCACAAGATGTTGTTGGAGAACGGTGTCGATTTGCGGGTTACGGACGATGCGGTGGACTATATTGCCCGCGAGGGGTACGACCCGCAGTTCGGTGCGCGTCCTGTCAAGCGTGCATTGCAACGCTTGGTGCTTAACGAACTGAGTAAGCAGATTATCGCCGGCAAGGTGGACAACAAACGCCCTGTGATAGTGGAACTCCGTGACGGAGAACTGCACTTTAAGAACTAAAGAAGGAATTACCTATACGAAAGCAAAAGGCTGCCTGACGATATGTCTGGCAGCCTTTTGCTGTTTTTTGCAGGTTCGTTGTCTGTTATGAGGGGGGCTATGGTCTGACACTTTCCGTATCCGTGGTGTACAACAATATATTATTTTTTATTGCTGTCCGGTAAAAGTGGGTATGTTCCGAAGGAGGGCTAAATACTATCGTAAAAATGGGACAGGAAACACATTTTTTCTTTGACGAGCCCCCTACACAAAAAGTGAGAGTTGCGGGGTGGGTGCTAGAGGTGCTAAGTTCTCTTCTTGAATGATCCTCTTCCATACTCCCTCGGGGTCTTCTGAGAAGGCATACAAATCCACATAATGCATCAGCATTTGTCGTATCATCGTAACCATATTGGAAAAAGCCCATTCCCGCTTTATCCGCCTATGAATGACCGTTAGCAACAGGTTGGCTATCATTGTAACCCCTATTTGCGACTCTATAGCATTCACGCTATCACCGTAAAAGTACTTTAGCGGAAAATTCTGCTTCAATTGTTTGAAAAGTATCTCAATCTGCCATCGGCGGTCGTATGTACTGTCCAATCACAAATACAATTTTCCTGCAAAGTTAGCAAAGATATTTGGAGAAGCACCCAAGCGGTGTGAGGATGTTCCATTTTTCTCGTGGGCGACGGTTTCATTTCTTCTGTATCTTTCCGTCTCCTGCTGCACACAAAATGCCCCACGATCGGCAGATTTATCCATAAAATTTGCCTTGATTCATACGTAGGAAAAGTATAGGACAATTAGCCTCGAATCTCGGTCGTATCCCCTTACCACACCCATAGCACTCCCATAGCACTCCCTTACCACTCATGACTCTTATAAGGGTTTTATAGCCCTCTTGAAGCACCCATATTCCCACCAAATAGGTTCCATTTTCTGTTCGCATACTTTGAGCGAAGGAACATTCGCGTTCCCTTCAACTTTTTGTGTTGCATTTGTCCTTGGAAGCCCTCTCTCCCCCCTGTTCCAGTATCCTTTACAAGGAGATTAGAGAGATTTTTGAGTACTAAAAAATTGCGTTTCTAAATGGAAACAATATTGGCTTCGGATAGCGTACTGCGTCGTACTAAATAGTTGATACCTAAATGCTGCAGTTTTTGTGCCTCTGCCATAAGCCCAATAACCGTCTCACGCAAAGAATCATACCGCATAAGGACAGCAAATAGTAAGGTTACAAAGTGGGTGTAACCATCTAATTTCTTCACATAATGGTCGTATCCTTTTTGTTTGCCGAGTGATTGAATTTTGGAACGGTTTGCCAGATTAAGTATCTGAAGGTATTGTGGCTGTCCGGAAAAAGTTGTCATTTTGCCCATCGTCGTAGGTTTTTAGTTAGATAATACAAAATTACAACGAGCGGCTGATTCTACCAAAAGAATCAGCCGTTTTTGCCCCTATGCTGACCGAAAGAAAATAAGTTTTACCGGACAGTAATAATTGCTTGTCGTAGGGGTGGCATTGCCTATTGGTCCGATATGCTTATTCTCATTCATAATCAATCTGTTAATGTGGATATCGGACAAGATACAAGGTTTTGGTTTGCCGTTTTTGGACAAAAGTCAGATATTTATATCAGTCCAGTCATATACACCGGCAGCAGCCATGTGGCGCCATCGTGCTGAAGGTCTTTGGTATATATCAAGTAGCGGTCGCCAATGCGGGAAGCATACTTTTCACAGAAAGCGTTCAATGAAGCATGTGTGTTGTAGCCCGACGACTTGACCTCAATGGGACATACCTTGTTACCACGCGAAAGCAGGAAGTCCACCTCGTAGTTATGTTTCGGGTCTTTTGGGAAGGTATAGTAGAACAATCGATTGCCCGAAGCGCGCAACATCTGCGCCACCAGATTCTCATACACATAGCCGAGGTTGGTCGCCAACTTATCGCTCAGCAACTTGTTGTAAATCTCATTCTCGGTGTAGTCTTTGTCCCAGAAAGCAAGCGTGATAAACAATCCCGTATCGCACAAGAATATCTTAAACCGCCTATAGTCCGCATTGAGCGACATACCCACATTCGGGTCATCGGCGTGATACGCCATATAAATGGTTTTACTATCTTCCAAATCGTGCAATAGTTCTTGTATGCGCTCTGCAGCAACCCCTTCCAATATGGATGTAGGGGCGTAGCGCGAACCGTTTTTGCTCAATTGGGCCGGAATAGCCATAAACAAACGAGACAACTGTTTCGAGCCGTCCACCTTAAGCAGGTCGTCAGCATAGAGCCGAAGAATATCGCGTTTGGTCTTGTCCACACGCTGCAGGTTATTGGTAACCAAATAGGAGCATACGGCTTGCGGCATTCCGCCCACCAACATATACAATCGCAGGTTTCGCATACTCTCACGGTGTGCTGCACCGGACGGATAGTGGTGCTGAAAGGCGGTGCGCAAGAGAGGAATTGTCTGTTCGTCACCCAATGCCCAACGGAACTCCTCATAGTCCATCGGCAATAATTCCAAATGTCGTTCCTCGCTCGGAATGGTAATATCTTTGGTGTTCTGCCGAATGCTGATAAGCGAACCCGTTTCGATATAGTCATATCTTCTGTCTGCCACAAGGTACTTGATTGCCTGTCGTGCCATAGGACAACGCTGCACCTCGTCGAAGACGATAACCGATTGTCGCTCCACGAGTTGTACATTGAAGATACGCTGCAATTGGAAGAACAAAAAGTCCATATCCATCAGGTTGTTGAATAACTCGCGTACTTCGTCCGACACTCTATTGAAGTCTATCAATATGCAGGATTTATATTCTTGTTCGGCAAACTGCTGCACCAATGTGGACTTGCCGACACGGCGTGCTCCCTCTATCAAAAGGGCGGTATGCCCCTGACTTTCCTGCTTCCACTCCAACATTCGTTGGTACAATTTTCGCCTAAAAATATGCTCACTCATAGTCCTTATGTTTGATCTGCGGCAAAGGTACTGATTATTATCGAACTACGCAAGTATTTCTGGAGTTCCCGCATTTTTATTTGGTGTTTTATCTATGATTCCCGCGTTTTTGCATGGCTAATTTCCTGTTATCCCCGCAAATTTGAACTATCTGAATTTTTCGGATAGTTCAACAACTGCCTCACTCTATCGCATATCCGATGGCGCAGAAA
The DNA here is from genome assembly GCA_963591775.1 of bacterium. GTDB lineage: Bacteria > Bacteroidota > Bacteroidia > Bacteroidales > Paludibacteraceae > Colicola. Next base: position 896 of record CAVATM010000007.1, on the reverse strand, counting down.
GCGGACAGCAGTTCTTCCAGACTCTTGCGTTCGTCGTTAAGGAGTAGTTGCATCTCACCTTGGATATGCGCCATCTTTGTGGAATGGTCAATATTCAAATCGTGGTCGATAAACTCGATATACTTGCTCGGCACAAGACTCCAACCTTTCTTAATTTCTAATTCCTAATTGCTTTCTATAGTCCGACGAATTTCACCAGCCATTTGTTGGGCAGTAGTTTGGCAAGAAGGCGATAGGATTTGTAGAACCAGCCCGTGGTGTAACTGTCTGCTCCTCGCTTGGCAGCACGGAGCGAGAGAACGGCGTGCTTGGGAACATCTACAGCGGGCAATCGCTTTTGCTTCTCATCGAAGGTGGCAGCCATCTCGGTGAACATCACACCCGGGTGTACGCTGCATACATGGATGTGCTTGGGTTTCAATTCCTCGCGTATGCCCAAACAGAGGGCGGTCACATATGACTTGGATGCCGAATAGACCACCAAATTCGTGTTCGGCACAAAGGCAGAGGTGGAGGACACAAGCAGTATGGTGCTACCCGCTTGCATATAAGGTATGCACGCCCGTGTGAGCAGCGTGGTGCCTAAGCAGTTGAGGTTGATAATCTGCTCGATATGTGCCGCTGTGTCGTCGGCAAACAGGTTGCAGCCTGCTACGCCTGCCGCACCAACCAGCAGTTCAATCTGCGGCTTCTCTTGGGCTAATTTCTCTTCTATCTTGGCGATGTCCGCTGTCTTGCTCAGGTCAGCTACGACGGGTACGATGTGTTTCTCGGGGAAGGTGGCTGCCAACTGCTGCAATCGCTCTTGTCGGCGGGCGACTACCCAAATCTCTTCAACCTTGGGGAATACTCTAGTAGTGGCTTCTACATACGCCTTCCCCAATCCGGAGGAGGCA